>NZ_JAAXCM010000023.1:0-128214 GCF_019734885.1 Pseudocoprococcus catus
ATCTTCTACTGCAACAACATCATATGCCTCTGCCATTTCATAACTCAGCTTATGTAAGAAATCTTTCCTCTGGTTTCGGATTTTTTCGTGACATAATGCAACACGTTTTTTCTGTCGGTAATAATTATTGCTTCCTTTCACGCAATGGGATAACTTTCTTTGTTCCCTTGCCAGCCGCTCCTCACTTTTTCTGAAGTATCCTTCATTTTCCTTCTGTATATCCTCAGAAAACACAGCCATTCCATGCATTGCATAATCAATTCCCAGTATCTTTGCGTCTTCATAATCAAATTCTTCTGCCTGGTTTTCACAGTCAGATTTTTCATATAATAGACTTGCATAATACTTTCCGGATGGTTCCATACTTATTGTTACAGATTTCAGGCAATATTTTTCCGGAATATCACGATGTTTTTTCATACGGATCCATTTTAACTTCGGTAGTTTTATCCGATGATCTTCTACCTGAATATTTCCATTGACCACATTTGTCGTATAGCTTTTCAGAATGCTTCCTTCCAAAGTCTTTCCCTGATCTGTGGATATTCCTTTTTTAACAAATGACTGCTTGCACTTTTATACGCATTGATAAATTTACTGAGTTCTGATTTTGGCTGTGCCCGAAACATAACATGCACATGATCAACATCATGATTCCATTCTTCCAGTGTGATTCCATAATCAGGTGCAATACGTTCCCAGATCTCTTTTGCACGTTCCGAAATCGGATCATCTATTACTTTTCTTCGGTATTTTACAACCATGATCAGATGATAATACATCAAATATACTGAATGTGCATTATGATCCATTTTGTCCATATAATCAGTCCTTTCTATCCTTTCGACTGATTATAGTATACCACACTTCGCACTTCAGAACAAGTGTTCTTTTTTCTTTTTTCTGCAATTCATCTCCCACCTGTAGAGGAAGGAGAATTCTTGCTAACTTTTGTTAAAAAATCAAGTGAAAAACATCACTATATCTGATACAATAAAGGAAATCTATGGATTTTATCCTATTATATAATATATAAGAATCTTACAAAGGACTTTTGTTATGCTTAAACGTCAGAATTGTTATCTTTTAAAAAAAGTTAATGACACTTACTGGCTGCTTCCCTACGGTCAGGCTATTGCCGACCAGAAGAAGGGCTGTCAACTGAATGAAACCGGTGTCTTTATATGGCAGGCATTGGAACATCCGATGTCTGAAGACCAATTGATTCAAAAACTGGCCGAGCATTATGGCATTGAAGACGCTGACCGGATATCCCTTTCCGGTGATATTCATGATTTTATCCATACAATGCTGCAGATGCATTTTCTTTCCGAAACGCTAAGTCCCCTGGGATTACCGCTTTTGAGACAAATGAAAATTGCTGATCTGAATGTTGGCCTATACGGAGAGCCTGATCTCTTTCCATCGGATTTTGAGTCATTCTATACAGAAACCTCTTCAGATGCTGCTTTTGGACCAACTGCTTCATCTGATTCCATGTCGGATACTGCTTTTGCATCCGGCACTGTTTCCGGGCTCAATCTACCGCAGCCTGACCAGCAAATTGAAGCAGTCCCTGCATCTCCTTCCTGGTGTCCCCCTGGACAGGTTCTCATCAAGAATCGTGAACTGATCCTCTATGAATACGAAGACATGTACCGCATGCTTTTTCCTGAAATGACGAACATTTTCGAAGCCAGAATGACAAAGGACGGCCATTATGTGCGTCTTTACTGCAGAAAGCCTGTCTATCAAACGGAAAATGAACATATTTTTCATGCCATCCGTTTTTTCTTTTTGTATCTTGCCGGAATGCATGGCCTTTTTGCCCTTCATTCCGCCTCTATTCTGTACAAAGAAAAGGCATGGCTTTTTTCCGGTCATTCAGGCATGGGCAAATCCACCCATACTGCTCTATGGCATGATCTGATTGGAACGCCTTATCTCAACGGTGATCTCAATCTGATCGGTATAAAAGACGGGCATTATCAGGTCTACGGCATACCATGGTGCGGCACTTCCGGTATCTTTACAACAAAAACTTACCCTCTTGGGGGCATCATCCTTCTCGGACGGGCATCAGATGATCACCTGGAAACACTGGATGATACGCTGAAAACCCTGCGTGTCATGCAGCGCCTGATCTCGCCTTCCTGGACACCTGAAGGTCTGGAAAGGAATCTTGATTTTGCAGCTGAATTGAGCCGTGAAATCCCGATCTTCCACCTGTGCTGTACGAAAAATCCCTCCGCCGTGGATGTGGTCAAAGCAGCCATTGATAAAGAGGAGGGCTCCCGCCATGCATAAAAAAATTCAATGGCTCATCGCCAAATTGACCGATGGCACCCCTCAGAAAATGCTGACCCAGCTTCACTGGATCTATCAGTATGGCCGCCGCTACTGGAAAGCCATGATCCTCTATACCGTTCTCGGTGTTGCCGGCACCGGTATCTCCCTTGTGTCCAGTTTTATTTCCAAGGATCTGGTGGATATCATCACCGGTCATCAGACAGGAGAACTGCTCCGCACCTTTGCAGCCATGATTGGTTTTTCTATGGTGAATGTCATCGTCGCCCAGGCTACCTCTTACGCATCCACCTTCATTAACCTGAAAGTTGATGCAGAAATTAAAAATGACATTTTTTCAAAAATCCTTGTCACGGACTGGGAATCTCTGACTGCTTATCACACCGGTGATCTGGTGACCCGATGGAACGCCGATGCTTCCAATATCTCCGGTGGTATCCTGAACTGGGTACCGAACCTGATCATCTACACCGTGAAATTTTTCAGTTCTCTGGCCATCGTTCTCTATTATGATCCGACCTTCGCACTTTTTGCCCTGATCGGTATTCCATTCAGTGCATTGATGTCCAGACCGCTGCTTCGCAGGATGCGCAGCAATAACCAGAAAAGTGCCGCCATGAGTGCCAGGCTCTACGGCTTCAACCAGGAGACTTTTTCCAATATCCAGACCATCAAAGCCTTCGATCTGATTCATTTTTATACGAACCGTCTGAAAAATCTTCAGCAGGAATATATCCATATGCGGCTGGATTTCCAGAAGATGTCCATCGTGACATCCATCCTCATGACCATCATCGGCTATATTGTCTCCTACAGCTGCTATGGCTGGGGCATTTACCGGGTATGGAGCGGTGCCATCTCCTATGGTACTATGACAATGTTTCTCTCCCTCTCCGGCAATCTGACAGGTTCTGTCAATTCCCTTGTTGGACTGATCCCATCCGCCATCTCACTGACCATTTCCGCCGGCCGTCTCATGGATATCGTGGAGATGCCTCAGGAAGACTACAGTATGGATGCAGAAGTCCGCAAATTTATGAACGCTTACCGAAGCATCGGTATCGGTCTGAATATGCAGCATATGAGCTACACCTATCACACAGGAACCGAAGTTTTTCGCAACGCATCTGTGGAGGCCTACCCTCATGAGATCGTTGCCCTTGTGGGACCTTCCGGCGAAGGTAAGACAACCATGCTCCGTCTGATCCTTTCGCTGCTGAAGCCAGCCGAAGGCGAAACCTGGATTTGTGCCGGAAATGACAAAGACAACAAAATGGTGATGTCGCCTTCCACAAGAAAGCTCTTCTCCTATGTACCTCAGGGCAACACCATGTTCTCCGGTACCATTGCCGAAAACATGCGCAATGTCAAACCGGATGCCACTGATGAAGAGATCATCAGTGCATTGAAGCTGGCAGACGCCTGGGAATTCGTAGAAAAGCTGCCTGACGGCATCCAGAGTATGGTCCAGGAGAGAGGCGGCGGCTTCTCAGAGGGTCAGGCCCAGCGACTTTCCATCGCCAGAGCCCTGCTTCGCAAATCTCCGATCCTGCTTCTTGATGAAGCCACCTCCGCTCTGGACGTGGCCACTGAACGACGGGTCCTTCGAAATATCATGACAGATACTTACCCTCGAACCTGTATCGTCACCACCCATCGACCAACCGTACTGAACATCTGTACAAGAGTTTACGCCATCAGGAATAAACAATGCCAGGTGCTTGGAAAGGACGAAATTGACAAGCTGGTGAAGGATTTCTAACTATTGGAGCTATAACAAAAACTCAGCAGCTTATCAATTATTCGCTCAAAAATTCTAAACAAATTCTCCCTGCCCGAGGAAGAGGCAAAGGAATATGTGAAAAAGTACTGGTAAAAATGAAAAACAAAACCGCTGCAAAGCTTTCAATTACAGGCTTTGCAGCGGTTTTTATGTTCTTAAAATGTCAAATACAGGGTATTATACCTTAATTTACAGAATATGTAAATCCTGTCATCTTCAAATCATCAATTGATGTACCATGATTGAGATGAATACCAATTGTCAATGGATTAGTTGCTGTACTTGCAAATGTGAATGTTGCAGTCTTTCCGCTCCATGATGTCTGAACAGAAGCGTCATCTGTTTCGGCCTGATCAATGGTATCATTAAATGTAATATTCAAAGTAATTGTACCGTCAATACCGGACCAATCAGCCATTGCCAAACCTTTACCGCCATTAGTCCCCCAACGATCCCAAACTCCATGATAAGTAACATTCAATTTTCCCTGATTTGCACCGCTGGCTGCATAAACGCCTTCTGCCATGCCGTTGTCAATTGTCACTACCGGTTTTGTATATGTCTTCATCACATCTATCTCCTATCTATCTCCTATCTTCTAGTCTGAGATAATTCCAAAAATAGCAAGCCCATATCACGTACAGATTTAAATTGTTAAATTGCACAACAAAATTGCTTAAGTTTTGTAATTATCTGCTATCAAAAAGGTGTGTGTTTTCTATCACCTTCATTATACTCAGAGAGTGTTTTCATGTCAACAGGTTACACAAATTCTTAAGTAAGATATCATCTTTCTGCTTTGGCTGCTGAATGTTGCACACCGTACTCGTCCAGAACTCTGCAGCATTCTTATTCTCATACAAATCCCTGTCTGACGATTTTTACTGATTTTTTGACTGTATGCCCTTGACATATTCAATGAATTCATCCTCCGGCATCGGTTTTGCATAATAAAATCCCTGTACTGCATCGCACTGCAGGGCCTTAATAATGTCTAATTGTTCCTTTGTTTCCACGCCTTCAGCCACAACTTTCATGTCCAGAAGTTTTGATAATGTGATAACCTGCTCCACCAGGGTTTTCCCCTTGCTCTGGCACACATCATCAATAAGACTCTTATCAATCTTCAGCGTACTGAACGGGAACTGGTTCAGGCTGATCAATGAAGAATACCCCACACCGAAATCGTCGATATGAAGGATACAGCCTGCGTCAGTCAGCTGTTCTGTCATTGCCTTCACACGATCATTATAAATGGCGGCCGACTCCGTCAGCTCTATCGGCACACATGAAAAAGGAATGCCGTTTTCCTTTATAATGTCAATATAGCGTTTCGCTACATCTTCATGAAGTGCACTGGTTCTGGACAAATTAACAGAAATAGGAAGCAATTCTTCTCCCTTATCCATTCTTCTTTTTTGCAGACTGCAGACCTGTCGGAAGACATATTCATCCAGTCTGACAATCAATCCATCTCTTTCATAAACAGGAATAAACTCTCCCGGTGATATCAGCGATGTGCCATCTTTGTACCAACGCACTAATGCCTCTGCACCAACGACTTTTTCCGTATCAATATCTACTTTTGGCTGATAAAAAACAATAAATTCATGATTTTTCAACGCCGATTCAAAGGCAATCTCTATCATCTGGTTGTTGATCCGTTTGTGGCCCATTTCTTCTGTATAATAAGCCATATCACAATCATAATTGTCCGCAATGGATTCTTCTGCCATAGAGGCACAGTCACAGATTGCTGAAACAGGAAGTCGTTTGTCGATGTCTTTATAAACCCCGTATTTGACCATCAGCCCTTTTACCGGTAAATTGGCCTTCACTTCACTGATGACATTTTTCAATTTTTGTTCAAATGTCTTATAATCTTCCCAGAACAAGCCGACAAAGGAATTATGGCCTTGTCTGGCAACCAATCCATTCCTGACTCTATTGCTGTATACGGACGCTAAATAACCAATGACCTCATCCGCTTTTTTATTGCCGTACATGTGCTTGATCAATTTAAAATCAATGATCTTCGCTACAACTAAGTGCATTGGCGTATCTGCTCTAAACTTCATGATCCCCTTTGCATAATGCAGAAATACCTGCCTGGTATAAAGTCCGGTCAATTCATCATGCTCAACTGCAGCCAGCATCAGTGTGGATTCCTTTAACTTGATAACATTGTCAACTCTTCCTTTGATAATGTCTGCGTTATATGGTTTTCTGATGAAATCCGAAGCTCCCAAATTCAGACATGTCAGCTCCGCATCTTCGTCACTGTTTGCAGTGATAACAATCACAGGAATAGAAGCCAATGCTGTATCCTCACCGATTTTTTTCAAAAATTCTGTTCCATCGCATACCGGCATCTGCATATCCAGTAAAATCACCGACAATGCTTTGTAATTCTTCTCCAATATCTCAAAACCGATTTCTCCGTTTTCTGCTGTAAGGATATCATACTTATCCTTGAGAATCTCACACAGCATTTCCCTGTTAAGCGCGTCGTCCTCTATGATCAGTATTTTGCGCTTTCCGGTTGTAATGTCGGCATGTATGATTTTCTCTATTTCATTCTGCTTCACATCTGCATCCTCATTGGCAAAGGCAAAGATGACTCTCTGAAATGTATCTGCATCTCCGATTCTGGCACATTTCATGTAGTAATATGAAAGTACCCCATCCCTTTTGACCCGATAATGGACTGTGAACTGAGGGATTTTATGAAGCTGACTGCATACATGTTCAAAATCCGCAGCCGCGTTCATCTTCTTCCGATCCTCCAAAACAACGTTCTCTTCTATGTATTTCTGTATGGCAGCTTTATAAGGCTGCTTTGTCTGTAAAATTTCTTTGACTCCGACTGCCTGATTCTTATATCGATAAATCTCTATCTGCTGGCTTTTACAATCTACCAGATAAATATTGCTGAATTCATTTCTCAGAACACTGATAATATCATTCATTCCCAATGTGTCTTTTATTTGTTCTTCGTTATTGTCCAAATGACCCTTGTGCATCTTTGTCACCACCCTGTTATAAAAATTTTATCGTGTAATATAACCTCTGATCTTACGCATCATATTCGTTTCATCCGACGGCTTGGACAGATGCTCATTCATTCCCGCTCTCCTGCCTGCCTTCACAACATCTGGAAAAACACTGGCATTCATTGCAAATATCGGGATCTTGCCGGCATCCGTCCCTTTCATTCCTCTGATAATCCTGGCTGCCGTCAGCCTATCCATCTCAGGCATCATCACATCCATCAGAATCAGCTCCAACTGATTCTCTTCTGTAAAATCTGTTTCAGATACAGAGGACTGAGGATCAAATGATGATGGTCAATCTTAATATCTTACGAATTCGATAATTAGTACTATCTTATCACAGAAACACCTTTGAATCCACAGGAAATACACATTATCTATTTTCCATTTATTCTTCCGTTTTCTGCATATTTTCGGCAAAAATGCCATATCCTTTAGTAGGCTCATTAACAAAGACATGGGTGACAGCTCCTGCCAGCTGACCATTCTGAATAACCGGGCTGCCGCTCATCCCCTGAAGAATACCGTTTGTTTTTGCCAGCAGACGCTCATCCGTAATCTGCAGGACAAAATTTTTGTGATCGCGATTGTGCCTGTCAATTTTCCTGATTTCGGCTTCATAGCTCTCTGTTTCACCATTCACGGTACAGACAATGGCGGCAGGGCCTTCCATTACTTCCTCCGAATGTGCAACCGGCACGGCTTTCGATGCATCATAAGCCAGATAGCCACTGTCTATTGTCCCAAAAATGCCGCATCCGCTATTATCATCAATGGTGCCGATCCTGTTTTTCTTCTGATAATCAATGGTTCCCACAATCTCTCCCGGCGTTCCCCTGGAACCCTTGACAACCGACAATATATTTGACCTGTAAACCATCCCATGACTGATGTCCATCAAAATTCCGGTATCGGCATCTGTAATGCCATGGCCTAAGGCTGCAAACTGCTGATTGGCATCAACATACGTAATCGTTCCTATTCCCTGTGTATCGTCCCGAAGCCATACACCGATCTTATAAACGTCTTCTGCAGTCTCCACCGGTTTCATCGACAGGCAGATTTTATCCCCCTCCCTCAATACTTCAAAGTTAAGCATATTTCCTTTACAGGCCTGAATCAGACTCATTGCCTGACTTGTATTCCTGATTTTCGTGCCATTAATACTCAGTATATAATCCCCTTTCCTGAAAACCGTCTTCGCCGGTTCCATCACCTCATCAGCCAGATTCTCCACCTTTCCCGTTCCAAGCACCATCACACCCTTCGTATGAATATAAAGCCCCACCGGCATCCCCACCGGCATCACATAGTGCCTGTCAGCCACGTCTGCTGAAACCTTTGTCAGCCCCTGATCCTGCGTCTTTTGTGCCTCCTGATACCAATTATTCATCACAAACCCGGCCAAAACAATCAGATTAACCACCAACGCCGCCATCAGCCATATCCTGTATTTTCTCTTTCGTTCCACACCACCACACACCTTTCTATCAAAAACTATGAGAAACACGCTCCGCGAGTTTCTCAAGTTATCGCGACCTCTACACTCCGTTTCGGTCGTTGCTAAACAAGCGCCACTGGCGCTTAGCAACGCCAAGGTCTCGTGCAAGCACGGACTTTGGCTCGTTGCTCGCGTAAATAAAACAGGGACATAATCAGTTGATTACTCCCTGTTAGTATGTGATGAAGCTATTTGATTTAATCTATTTTTTTGACCTCGCCAGATTTTTCATTTCGCGGGCATTCTTCATAACTGCATCTGTGATCTCCACACCGCCCAGCAGACGTGCGATTTCGTCCACGGAAGCTTCATCGGACAGATGATGGATCTCTGTCATGGTACGCTGTTCCATGGTATTTTTTTCAATGACGTAATGATCATCTGCCATGGCTGCGATCTGCGGAAGATGGGTAATACAGATTACCTGATGTTTTCTGGCAATCACTGCCATTTTCTCAGATACTTTCTGGGCTGTACGTCCGCTGATGCCGGTATCAATCTCATCAAAAATCAATGTTTCAATGGCATCTGCATCGGCCAGAACAGACTTCACTGCCAGCATGATTCGCGATAATTCACCGCCACTGGCAACTTTGCCCAAAGGCTTCACCGTTTCACCCGGGTTCGTTGAAATCATAAATTCAATGCTGTCCTGACCATTTTCTGTATAGTGGCCAAGGAGGGTGCACTGAATCTCAAACTGCACATCCAGGAAATTCAGATCGACTAATGCAGCTTTGATCTTATCCTGAAGAACAGAGGCATTAGCTTTACGAATAGCTGTAATACGATCAGACAGTTCCTTCAGCTCCGTCTCTGCCTCATCTAACCGCCGGTGCAGACCGGACAGATAATTCTCATAATCATTAAGCTTCTCCAGTTCCGCCTGGCATTGATCCTGATGTGCAAGGATTTCTGAAATACTGCTGCCATATTTGGACTTTAATCGCTGAATCAGATTCAGACGATCCTCTGTCTCATGGTAAACGGATTCATCAAAAGTCAAACCTGATTCATAATCCGCCAGCTCTCTGTTGAAATCATTCAACAGGCCGTCAATATCTGTCAGCATACTGATCAGACTGCCGATGGCCTCATCATATTTTTCCACTGATGACAGCTCTCTGAGTGCTCTTCCCACCAGATCACCGGCAGCAGAGGCACCTTCATAGCCCGTCATGCCATGGGCCGATGCAATGCTTTCCATCATCTGCCTTGCATGGCTCATCTTACGGAAAGCTTTGTCTAACTGTTCTTCCTCACCATCCTGAAGATTGGCATTCTCTATCTCTTCTATCTGATACTGAAGAAATGAAATCTCACTGAGACGCTTTCCCTCATCAGTGATCGCCCCGTCCATCTCTTTCTTCAATATCATATATTCCCTGTAACTGTCTTTTAATGCATCTTTGACAGGTGCCATTTCTTCCCTGGCAAACTGATCCAGAATGGCCAGATGTTTGTCTTTATGTAAAAGAGACTGATGTTCATGCTGACCGTGAATATCAATTAAAAGTGCAGCTGCCTGTCTGAGAACCGCCAATGACACCAGCTCGCCATTGATCCTTGCCACACTTCTGGTACCTGTGATCCGCCGTGATATAATCACTTCATCACCATCCGGCGGTATCTCAAGCTTCTCCAGTTCTGCAAGAATCTGCGGATTCTTCACTTTGAAATTTAATTCCACAAGGGCATAGTCTGCATCTTTTCTGATCACATCCCTGGAGACCTTGCCTCCGAGAGCCATACTGATGGAACCGATAATAATCGACTTACCGGCACCAGTCTCACCTGTCAGGATATTCAGATGATCTCCAAAATCAACATCTGCCTCATCAATTAACGCCATGTTCTTCACATGTATATTCTGAAGCATATATTTCTCCTCTATTCTTCTACTGACTAACGACTTTATTGATCCGGCTTAACAGTATCTCTACATCCGCATCGGCATGAAGGGCACACATAACAGTGTCATCTCCGGCAATACATCCTGCAAATCCCGGAAGTTCCATGGCATCCAGTGCCGTTGCCACCGCCATAGCCATACCTGTAGCCGTTTTCACGACAACAAGATGGGATGCTTCCATGCTCGATATATAACCTTCTTTTAAAACTTTGCTCAACTTTTCATTAAGTCCCTGATCCCTGACGGACATCACTGCATATTTCTGCTTGCCGTCATGGCTGTTGACCTTTGATAATCGCAGTTCACGGATATCTCTTGAAATTGTTGCCTGAGTCACACGAAAACCGGCCTGATTTAATAAGGAAGCCAGCTCTTCCTGTGTCTCGATCTCATATTTATTCACCAGCTCAATAATCTTCTCATGTCTTTTTAATTTCATTATAATACCCACCCTTTATGCCGTGCCGATTTTATTCTGAAGAACCTGGTAAAAGCTTCTTCCCTTTAATCTGATCAGCTGTGTTGTCTCCTGTGCCTTATATATCTCAATACGGTCTCCTGTCTCCAGCTCCTGTGCACTTCTGCCGTCAAAGGTTACCATTGCTTCCTCTCTCTGTGTCTTTCTTCTTCTGCCGATCTCAATCATGATCCGGTCTTCTCCTGATACAACAAGACTTCTCGCCTGCAATGAATGCGGACAGATCGGTGTGATGACCATGACATCCGTCTGGGGAAAGATAATGGGTCCGCCTGCAGAAAGGCTGTAACCTGTCGATCCTGTCGGTGTTGAAACGATGATGCCGTCCGCATTATAAATACTTAAAAGCTCACCGTTCACATAGATCTTCAGTTCCACCAGTCTGGAAAAACCGGCTCTGGTGATAATGACGTCATTGAGTGCGATATTGGTCTGTATCTTCTCCTGACCATGATAAACACTGCCTCTAAGCATCATGCGTTCATCAATGGAACAGCTGTCATCCAAAACGCTGTCCAGACATCGCGGAAGCTCACTCTTCTCAGCCGAAGTGAGAAATCCAAGGGTTCCGAGATTGATCCCAAGCAACGGAATATGTCTGTCAAGCATCTCCCTGGCAGCCTGAAGAAGCGTCCCATCTCCGCCAAGAACAATCACACATTCTATATCCGCCGGCATATCGCTTAAATCATATCGCTGATCCCCATCATCATCAGGTTCACTGATGTGTTCCGGCACCCAGTGCGTACCGCCATTTTCCGTGATATATGTTTCAATCAATCGTGTATAAACAAGCTTTCTGTCTTTCGAATAATTCGTCAGCAAAGCAAATTTTTTCATTTGAATCCTCCGTCATTTAAGGAATTAGCCCTTTGCCAACTCCGCATGGGCCCGCTCAACCACCTCTGCAGGGTCTACCGGCCATTCTCCAAGCGGATAATCCTCAGGACGTTTTCTAATATAGACCAGGTATTCAATGTTACCCTCAGGACCTTTAATCGGGGAATAATCCAGATTCAGGATTTCAAAATGAATAGATGTCACAAACTGAAGGATCATCTCGATCACTTCCAGGTGAACAGCTTTGTCTCTGACAACACCCTTTTTGCCGACTTTCTCTCTTCCTGCTTCAAACTGTGGTTTGATCAGGCATACCATTCTGGCATCATCCTGTAGCAATTCTCTGGCCGGCCCCAGAACCTTCTTCAAAGAAATAAATGAAACATCCACTGAAGCAAAATCAATCTTCTCAGGCACCTGTTCAGATGTCACATATCGGATATTCGTCTTCTCCATACATATGACTCTCGGATCCTGACGGAGCTTCCAGGCCAGCTGTCCACGGCCCACATCAATGGAATAGACATGATCTGCGCCATTTTGGAGCATACAGTCCGTAAAACCGCCGGTTGAAGCACCAATGTCCATACATACTTTATCTTTGACATCCACACCGAAAACTTCGATGGCTTTCTCAAGTTTTAAACCGCCTCGGCTGACATACGGCAATGTATGACCTTTGATCTCAATCTGAGCCTTCTCTTCATCAAAAGTAGTTCCGGCCTTATCCTCTCTGTTGCCATTGACAAACACATTGCCTGACATAATAATCGCCTTGGCTTTTTCTCTGGATTCAGCCAGATTTCGCTTCACCAGAAGTACATCCAGTCTTTCTTTCATTTCTATCTATCCATTCCTCTCAAACTCTGTCTCTCAAATTCGGAAAACTTCCTTATTCTCCGTCCATTTCCATGCAGATCCGTTCAACAATCGAGTCCGCATTCATATGAAGGGTCTTTTTCAGCTGATCAACACCGCCGTGCTCCACATAAACATCCGGAACACCTATATGGATCAGTCGGATATCTTCATGCTTCTCTAAAATATAGTCACCACAGGCTTCTCCGAAGCCGCCTTTTAAAACATTCTCCTCCATGGTGACGATCCACTGATGCTCTGCGGCAAGTGCATCCAGACATTCTGTATCCAGCGGACAGACAAAACGTGCATTCACAACGGTTGCATTGATGCCCTTTTCCCGCAGTTTCCCACGGACCTCCACAGCCGTTTCAACCATACTGCCCACCGCTGCAAGGGCAACCTTCTCACCTTTAAACATCAGCTCACTCTTACCATAAACAATCGGCGGGCGCATGTCCTTGAATGCTTCACAGGCAGTGCCCCTTGGATATCTGATGGCGATCGGCCCATTATAATGGTAAGCAAAATACAGCATGTCATAAAGTTCGTATTTGTTCTTCGGCGCACAGACCGTCATATTCGGTATCATTGACAAATAAGACAGATCAAAAATCCCCTGATGTGTCTCGCCATCAGCGCCCACAAGCCCTGCTCTGTCCACGCAGAATACAACAGGAAGATTCTGTATGCAGACATCATGAATGATCTGATCATAGGCACGCTGCAGAAAAGATGAGTAGACGGCCACAAACGGATGCATGCCGCCTGCTGCCAGTCCGGCTGCAAATGTCACCGCATGCTGCTCCGCAATGCCTACATCAAAAAACCGGTCCGGAAAATATTTCTTGAAGGCTGTCAGTCCTGTACCATCCGGCATCGCTGCACAAATTGTAACAACATCCGGATGATTCTTCCCGAGCTTACAGATTGTTTTTGAAAATATGGATGTATAAGAAACACTCTTGCCCGCCAGAGGCTCACCTGTGGCAATATCAAAGCTTCCCACTCCATGAAAGGCGGAAGGATTCTTCTCCGCCGGTATATATCCCCGTCCCTTCTGAGTCACCACATGCATGACCACCGGCTCATTCAGCTTCTTCAAAGCATTCAGCACCCGCACCATCTCTTTAATATCATGCCCGTCTATCGGACCGATATACTTGATTCCGAAATCCTCGAAAAAGCCGCCTTTTACAAACAATTGTCTGATGGAATCCTTGGATTTCTTGACACTTCTGGCCACAGAATCTCCCACATGAGGAATCTGCTTAAGCTTCTTCTCAACATCTACTTTGAAATCCATATAGGACTCTCTTGTACGAAGTGCCGTCAGATGCCTTGAAAGCCCGCCGACATTCTCTGAAATCGACATCTTGTTGTCATTGAGAACAATAATCATATTGCTCTTCAGGTGCGATACATTGTTCAATGCTTCATAAGCCATACCGCCTGTCATGGAGCCATCACCAATCACTGCCACAACTGTCCTGTTCTCACCTTTCAAATCTCTTGCCCTGGCATAACCAAGGGCAGCCGATATGGATGTTGAACTATGTCCTGTATCAAAGGCATCGCAGGGACTCTCCTTATGTTTTGGAAATCCACTCATACCGCCGAAAGTACGAAGGCTACTGAAATCTTCCTTACGTCCGGTCAGAAGCTTATGCGTATAGGCCTGATGTCCCACATCCCAGATCAGCTTGTCATTCGGAAAATCCAGGCACAGATGCAGTGCCATCGTCAATTCTACAACGCCGAGATTGGACGCCAGATGACCGCCATGTTCGCTGACAGACTCTATTATAAACGAGCGGATCTCTGAGGCCAGTGCATCATAGGCCTCCGGTTCTATTTTCTTTATATCATTGGCTTCATTGATTCTGTCCAAATACCCAGACATTCTTTACACCTCAATTATCTTCTGTTATTTGTTCCTGTGAATCAGATATTCAACAAAATGATACAGGAATGACGCTTTCGGTTCTGTCACTTCCTGCATCCCGGACAGGATGTCCATAGCCTCCTGTGAATATTCTGACACATCCTTCCGGGCCTGCTCAAGTCCATAAACTGTTACCCATGTTGTCTTCTCGTTCTTCTCATCACTGTGTATCGGTTTGCCAAGCAAAGCTTCATTGCCGATTACATCCAGCACATCATCCTGAATCTGAAAAGCCATGCCGATATCGCCGGCTGCCTTCTCTGCTGCTGCGATCTGTTCTTCTGATGCTCCCGCCAACTGTGCCCCGATCATCATAGCTGCTTCGATCAAAGCACCTGTTTTCAGTTCAAAAATAAAACGCAGCGTCTTCTCAGGAATTGGCTTGCCGGTCAGTTCCACATCCACAACCTGTCCGCCGATCATCCCGTTGATACCCGGTTTTGTACTGAGAATTCTGAATGCCTTCATCACATTCAGAAGTTCCGCATCATCTCTTGCATGATCCATAGCTCTAGCTGCTGTCTCAAAAGCGTAGTTCAGCAGTGCATCCCCGGCCAGAATAGCCATAGCTTCACCATAGACTTTGTGGGAAGTCAGTCTTCCTCTTCTGTAATCGTCGTTATCAAGAGCCGGCAGATCATCATGAATCAGCGAATACGTATGGATCATTTCAATCGCTGCCATAAAAGGCTCTGCCAAAGCAATATCCGTACCTCCGAAAAAACGGTACGTTTCTGCAATCAATAAAGGGCGGATTCTCTTCCCGCCGGCCATCAGACTGTATCTCATAGCTGAAAAAATCGTTTTCTGAAGTCCCTCTTCTTCCGGAAGCATCCTTTCAAGTAATGCTTCGACCTCTGCTGTCTTCTCTTTTAATTCCTGTTCAAATTGCATCTTACAGCCTCCGGACTATTCGTCCCCTTCATCCTCATTTCCATGAATCTCTATAATCTTCTTCTCAACCTTGTCAATCGCACCATTGCAGTATTTCAGAAGCTTAACCCCTTCCTGATACAACTTAAAAGCTTCTTCAAGGGGCAGATCTCTGTCTTCCATCTTCGCAACAAGCGCATCCAGCTCTTCAAAAGCTGTTTCCAGTGATTTTGCCTTCGCCATCCTGCTTTCTCCTTATTCAGCGTTTCTGTTTCTGAATCGCTGTTACTTCACTTTCTATCATTCCGTCTTTGACATCCAGAAACAGATGCTGTCCTACAGTCACCTGCTCTGCAGATGCAACACCATGGCCATTCTCATCCGATACATAAGCATACCCCCGCTCCAATTGCCTGAGGGGTGATACACCTTCCAACTGCTGTGTACGGATTGCCAGTTCGGACTTAGCCTGCTCGATCCTGCGTTCCATTCCAAGCCTCAGCCTGTCTTCAACCTCCATCAACCGCTGCCTCCGGTCATTCAGCCGTGACTGAGGATTCAGATGTCTGAAAACACGGGCATAACTATCCACCCGTTGTCTGCATAAAGTCATAATCTGTTCCATGGCAGCCTCCAGAGCTTCTTCATATCCTTGGAGCTGTCCCAGCACAATGCGCATATCCGGGACAGCCAGTTCCGCTGCCGCCGATGGTGTCGGTGTCCTCAGATCCGCCACATAATCAATAATCGTCGTATCTGTTTCATGGCCTACCGCCGAAATCACCGGAATCTTGCAGTCATAAACTGCCCGGGCAACCATTTCTTCATTAAAGGCCCACAGATCTTCTATAGAACCGCCGCCTCGCCCGACGATCATCACATCCACACCGGCTTCTTCCAATGCACGGATTCCTCTGACCACAGACTGCACCGCGCCTTCTCCCTGCACCGTAGCCGGACAGAACACAATCTGCAGCCATGGGTTTCTTCTCAATGAAACATTGATAATATCCTGTACAGCAGCTCCGGTTCTAGCTGTCACCACACCCAGCCGCTTCGGATACTTCGGAATGTCCAGCTTATGTTCTTCATCGAACAGTCCTTCTGCCAGCAGCTTCTTTTTCAGTGCTTCATAGGCTTCATAAAGCTTGCCTGCACCTTCCTGCATAATCTCACGGGCATAGAGCTGGTATCTTCCGTCTCTCTCATAAACACTGACGCTGCCGAAAACGATCACCGCCATGCCTTCTGTCATACGGAAGTTCAGTCCTTTCCTATTGCCTGCAAACATCACACAGGCGATGGCACCGCCCCGATCCTTCAGCGTAAAATAAATATGTCCGGAAGAATGATACTTACAGTTAGAAACTTCCCCCCGGACATAAATATGATTCAGAGCAAAGTCATCCATAAACAGACTCTTGATATACTGGTTCACACTTGATACAGAATAGACCTGCTTCCTGTTCATAGGCTTAAATCATCTTTGCAAGAACACCGTTGATGAATGCCGGTGAATTCTCTGTTCCGTAGCGTTTTGCCAACTCTACAGCTTCATTGATGGCAACACTGACCGGGATATCCTCATCAAACTTCATCTCATAAACAGCAAGACGAATAATGGTCAGATCCACCTTGCCCATACGATCTGTCTGCCATCCTACAGCATGTTCATTGACCATACTGTCAAGTTCAGGGATCATAGCCATGATCTTCTCTGTCTTCCGGACAATATAATCCACTTCTTCCTGCTCCGGATCAGCCAGATATTCAATATAAAGAGCTTCCTGCTCCTTCATCTCTTCCTCCGGAAAAAAATCCCTTCGGAATAATAATCTGAAAATATGTTCTCTTAATTCTCTTCTTCCCATTCGTTCCTCCACTGTATTCTTTCATACCAAAACTCAGAGGACAAACCTCGCCGGCTGTGTAAAGCCGGCAGATCTGCCCTCTCCTGATTCACTGTTCAAGCCAGACTATTCATTGTCTATCTTCACATCTGCTACCCGGATATTCACATCGGAAACTTTCAGGCCGGTCATTGTCTCGATGGAGCTCTTCACTCGATCCTGAACAGCGGCTGTCACTTCAGGAATGCTACAACCATATTCAAGGATGATAGACAGATCAACTCTGATGCCACCGTCCTCAAAAGCAATACGCACACCCTTTGATAAAACCTTCATTCCAAGTTTGCTGACCAATTCCTTCTGAATATCTCCGGCCATGGCAGCGACACCGTCTACTTCGGTTGCTGCTATACCTGCAATAATCGCTACAACTTCATTGGCGATCTGAACCTCTCCCAAAGGACCGTTTTCATATATTGTATAATTTGTATTATTCTCACGTTCATTTGCCATTGTGTCTATACCTCCATATTCATCTGGTTATGTCTATTATACCAAAGTATCCGCTTCTTGAAAAGTATATCTTTTCATATAGAAATGAATATTATTCCATGGTTGTGATCACGATATCCGACACATTTCTCTCTGTTTTGCGTGTCACGATATCCTCAATCTGCGCTCTCTGCTCCTCCGTAATAGAAGCCGCCCCGATAATGACATCTACAGAGTCATCATTGATGCTGACAACACTGTCTTTAAATCCTTTGGCATCCAGAAGTATTTCTGCATCCAATTCTTTTTCAGCCCTGTCCGTCAGCTGATTCATGCTGGCGATGGCATCCGCCTTCATATCCTCTGAAATCTCCGTATTATTGATAATTTCCAGCAATGACGCCTCATTTCTGGAACGCACCTGTTCCCTGTTTAATTTTGCTGAAGCACTGAAAGCTCCTGCCGAAGCTGAGCTCGTAAGTACTGCCTCACCGACTTTCTCACCTTCCGGCGTCTCTGTGTCAGTGACCGTCTCGGCCTGTGCCGAAACAGAGGCTAAATCCTCGTCAGGAAATGATGTAATATCCGCCTCAGCATCTGCTGCAGCTTCCTCCGCCTGTATATTCTCTGCCTGAAGCTTCTCTGCCGTCTGGGACTCCGCTTCTTTTTTCACCGGTTTTGTCTGATCCGCGGTAAAATTCAGATAGCCGGCAATCACGATCATAATTGCCAGTGCTGTAATAATAATCTGATTTTTCCTGAAAAGCCGTTTCAAAATACCCTCCTACCTGCTGCTCATTTTTACTACTTTTATTTTATGTACCGGCACATCAAATAATACCTGCACCGCATAAGTAATTTCATTGACAACGGTCTCATCGCCGGCTCCCTGAGCAGCCACGAGTACACCTTCTATCTCCGGTTCCAGCTGCTTGACCACATATGGACTGCCGCTGTCCGTCCGATCATAAACTGTTGATTCTGACCGGCTGGTATTGGCCGTTGTTGTATTTTGTCCCCCGTCTCCGCTCTGGATCGTTTTGCTTTCTGAATAACTTTTGTCTTTTTCCACCACCTGCTCACCATTGTTTTTCACCGTGATCATTACCTGAACCGCACCTGCGCCATCCACATTTTCAAGGATTTCTTTCAGCCGCAATTCCATATTCGCAGTATACTGTTCTGCATAATTATACGTTCTTTTTTCTGTTCCAGCCACAGATTCCGACACTTGATTATCCGCTTCTTTGCTTTTACTTCCCACCGGCCAGACAATCACAAGTATGAGAATACCAAATAATGCCAGAAGCATCCATCGGTCCCTTCGTTTCTTTTCCCCACCCTCTTTATTCGTGAACTGCTGCCACAGCATCTTTAAATCTGTCATTCCCGACGGCCTCCCACCAGAGCTGATCTGATAACTACTGTCTAACGAGCAGTGTCTGACTGTCCGACAAGTGAATGCGGCTTTCCTGTATGCCCATTTGCCGACTGATATTTTTTTTCAGACGAGTGACGGCACTGCTCTCTGCCTGCCTGCCATTTTCTTTTGTCACCGTTAACGCCAAATCTGTCAGGCAGCCATAACTGCTGCTTTCCGGATCCTCATCCACTGAAAATGTAATTTTCTCCGCACACAGTCCTTCTGAACGTGCCTGTGCCTCAATCTGCTCCGTTACCGCCGACTTGTACTGGGACATATAATAATCACGATACTCCTGCTCCAGTGTGGAATCTGTCTGATATCCCTTACTGCTTGTTCTCAGATTTTCCAGCAGACAGATGACCTCACTCTCCATATCACCATGCACGATCCGAAGCAGGGGTGTACTGATCATCAGAATAAGGATCAGTCCTGTACACATATGAAAATATCTTTTATAGTGTGACGGGATCAGATGCTCCATGTAGCTGCACAAGATCATAAATACTGCCAGTTTTTTTACCCATGCCAACAGCTGTTCCATTTTTCCTCCTTCAGATATCAATCACTGAGGCAGCATTACATACAACAGCCAACGACAGAATAAACATCAGGACACAGCCGATCAGAACCTGAAGAAGCATTCCGACTCCCTGAGTCATAGATTCCATACCGTCTAACAGCCGTTTATCTGTCACCGGCTGTATAACGGCCTGTACGACTTTATAAGATAAGAAAACCATACAGACCCGGACCACGGGGACCACACAAATCAGAAGAATCACGATCAAACTCCCCATTCCCAGGACATTGCGTATGAGCACACCCGATCCGATCACGGCACCCAGGGCTGTATTCATTGCTGCGCCTACGCCGGGGAGGGCGGATACCAATTTATAAGCCACCGTTCCCTTCGCCCGGTCTATGGCCGGTAAAAGCATCGTCTGTAAAATATTAATACCCAGAATAACACCGACAACGGTTCGGATACTCCACCGGATCAGCAGTGCCAGTAATTCACTGAGTTTTGAGAGATAATCTTCCTTTGATATGTGATTGACCAAAGCAGTCAGCACATAAATCTGGATCAGCTTCATGATCAATGTACTCATCAGCCAGTCTGCAATGGCAATGGCTGCCATCATCAGCTCATAATAGGCTCCTGAAAGCAGGCTTCCCGTTGTAAAAGTTAACGCCGCACAAAATGTCGGCAGCAGGACTTTCATAAATCCTGTCAATGACTTCAACACATTCGTGATAATGGCAGCCGTCATGATAAATGACGTCATCATCAGTGTCATCAACAATGTATATGTCAGATAAAACCCGGTCTCTGCCACCTGTTCTTTTGAAAATGCCATGGCAAAATTCGTAAAAATCGCACCTATGACAGCAAAACAGGCAATTTTAAACAACAGCTGCTGATTCTCATAAATGCCGCCTGTGATCTGCTCTTTGATCATTTGTCCGAGCATCTGTCCGGCACTGTCAAGGCTCCCTTTCATCAATGCCTGCAAAATTTCTTTAAAGGATATGGAAGATTTGACAGTCATTGCTTCAGAAACAGCTTTTTCTATATCCGAAAAATCTCCCAGCATGTCCAGGGAAAGCGCTGCCTGATCCTCTGCTGTTGTCTGATCTTCTTCATTCCGGCTGCCTGTTTCTGTCTGATCTGTCATCCTGGCCGCCATCATTTTCTCTGCCGTGGCTGCCTGCACTTTTTCTGTCGGTCCGGCGATGATGATCCATGAAGCGATTTCCAGGATCAGAGTAAAGTATCCCAACCGATACAAAATTTGTTGTCTGAAATTCTGTCTCATTCCTTTTCTAAGATGTCCCGGCTGCATTCAGGCTCCCATAAATTCTGTGATGGCACTCATCAATGTCTGGAGTACCGGAAGACTCATTACAACAATCGTCAATTTGCCTAGAAGTTCAATCTGTGACGCAATGGCCTGATAACCGGCATCTTTACAAATACAGGAGGCAAAATCACAGATATAGGCAATACCTGTAATACGCAACAAAATTCTTATATAAACCGGGCTGACTGACAAATAATCCCCAAGTGTTTCAATACTCCCTGTAATTTTCTGAAGACAGATCAGTGCAAATCCAAAAATAAAAATACCGGCTCCGATGCTGATCATGGAACTGTATTCCGGCCGGACAGATTTCATATACAATGCCAGCATGGCGGCCGCAATTCCCATGACAGCTGCTTTGATCACTTCCATTCATCTGCCTCTTTCACAATGCAAAAAGTTGTTGGATTGTCTGAAACAATTCATAAATATACGGAACAATCCACATCAATACAAGAATCAGTCCGGCAAGACTCGTCAGGAAAGCCTGGTCATCCCTGCCGGAATGTTTTAACACCTGATTTAATACGGAAATAAGGATGCCCACGGCTGCTATTTTAAATATCACATTGACTGTCATACCGGACCTCCCGGAAAAATGATATTAACCAATAAAAAAGATTATATCAGCAAAACCATCACAAAAAATCCTGATAAAATTCCAAGCGTCATACTTAGTTTCTGCTTCTGGGCCAAAGATTTTTCAAGGCATGTCATCCTGTCCTCCAGCAATGCCATACATCCCTCCAGCGCAGATAACTGCATCTGACTGTCCAGATACCCCATCTGATTGCCCAGATCCAGAAATATCTTTTGATCCTCCTTCGTCAAACATGTCTGTTTTAAATATTGAACTGCACATTCCTGCCACAATATCTTTAAGGTCTGGCCCGTCATCTGCCGCATTTGTTCCGAAAGCGTTTCATAAAAATCTGAAAAAGGTTTCCCGCATCGACCTGCCGTCTCACTGATGGCCTCCGGAAGTTCAGCTCCTGTATAACGAATTTCTCCATGGAGCATCAAAAGGGACTGTCTCATCTGCCGCATTTGCTCAATGCGCTTCCGACAGGATTTCCCGACAGCCAGTCCCGTTCCCCCGCATCCCATCATCACACAGATGACACCGATCATTTTGATAAAGATAATCCCTGTCTGCATTCAAAATGGCCTCCACATGACCGATCTTTTTTCTCCGGTCAAGAATCACATACCGTTCAAATACCTTTCTCTCCACCATTTTTTGAAGTGCCGGACGCAGCTCAAGCTTTTCAACAGAATCCCCATGTGCTGTAGCCAGCAACCAGCAGCCACAGTTAATGACTGACTCGATGGCCTGCAGATCTTCCCTGCTGCCAATCTCATCCACAGCCAGTACCTCCGGATTCATGGAACGAAGCATCATTTCCATTCCTCTCACCTTCGAGCAAGCATCCAGTACATCTGTACGCATCCCCACATCATTCTGGGGAACCCCGCGGTAGCAGGCTGCAATCTCTGAACGCTCATCCACGACACCTACCCTCCTGCCTTTTCCGAACTTACATCCATTTGAGAACTGGCGGATCACATCCCGAAGCATCGTTGTTTTTCCGCAACCCGGAGACGACAGAATCAATGTATGACACGGCCGCCCGTTTTCATACAACCAGGGCATCAATGAATCAGCACAGCCCTGCACCTGATGTGCCAGACGCACATTCAAAAATGTAATAGGACGGATGCTTCTGATTCCCTTCTGATCCGATAAAACCTTGCCTGCAAGACCAATTCTGTGACCACCCTGAATGGTCAGAAAGCCTTGACGTATTTCTTCCTCATAAGCATAGATCGAATAATGGCTGATAAAGGTCATTGTCTCCTGAATTTCCTGGGCAGATACCCGATAAGCCTGTGACATCTCCGTCACAAACCCGCTCTCATTGCCAATTAAACGCTCCTCATTATCATACAAGAGCATCAGAGGTCTTCCTGCTCTCAGTCGGATTTCCTGCAATTGATCAAATTTCATGGGTAAAGCCGTTAATAATTCCCGTATATGAACAGAAAAAATCTTCATCAGCTGTGTTTTTCTATCCATTGGCATCACCTCTGGTAAAAAATATATTCAGCTGATGAAGATTTTATGATTGGTTGTCTCTGTCACTTATGATCAGATATTGTTAACGATCCCATTTGTCGCAGAGATTGTTGATCTCGTTGGTGAATCGGGTAAGATCCTTGTTGGTTCCGCCTTCATTGTGGCGGATCACAAGCATCAGGCGGCGTCCTGCATTGAGCAGACGTTCAAAGACTGTCGCAGCTTTACGCTGCATTGCTTTCTTCGGTGTAACCCGTACCGGTTCCGGAGCCTGAATGCATTCATTGGTCAGCAGATCATATTCCGCACCTGTATACGGTGCCACCGCATCAATACCCAGTTCGTCTTTGATCCTTGCTGCAAATACATCCGTCACTGTGTCCTCGCCATGAACAACGAAAACTCTATCCGGCTTCTTCTCAAAGGCTCCGATCCATTTCATCAGACCTTCACAGTCTGCGTGACCGCTGATGCCTGCCAGAGAAGTGATCTCTGCCTGTACCTCAATGGTCTCGCCAAAAAGCTTTACTTCCGTCGCACCCTCCACAAGATTACGGCCCAGTGTGCCTACAGACTGATAGCCAACAAAGAGAATCGTACATTCCGGACGCCACAGGTTATGCTTCAGATGATGACGGATACGGCCTGCATCACACATACCGGATGCAGATATGATCACCTTCGGCGTTGTAGATACATTGATTGCAATAGAATCATCACTTGTAACTGCTGTCTTCAGTCCCGGAAAACTGATAGGGTTAATGCCCTGTCTGATCAGTGCCATCGCATCAT
This sequence comes from Pseudocoprococcus catus, assembly GCF_019734885.1. Classification (GTDB taxonomy): domain Bacteria; phylum Bacillota; class Clostridia; order Lachnospirales; family Lachnospiraceae; genus Coprococcus_A; species Coprococcus_A catus. Next base: position 24,050 of record NZ_JAAXCM010000023.1, read on the forward strand.
CGTCATAATATCCCGGAACATTTCTGTTGAAAACATTCGTTGCTTCCACCGCCAGCGGACTATCTACATATACCTCAAAATTATCATGATTCTTCACAAGACCTTCTGCCTTGATCTGTCTGATAAAATAAAGCATCTCCTGTGTTCGGCCAACAGCAAAGGAAGGAATGACCACATTGCCGCCCCGGTCGAAAGTCCTCTGGATGATTGCTGTCAATTCCCTGATATAATCCGGACGCGGACCATGGCTTCTGTCACCGTAAGTAGATTCCATAATGACATAATCAGCTTCCCTGATATACTGCGGATCTTTGATAATCGGCTGATTCGTGTTGCCGATATCACCGGAAAATACCAGTTTCTTCGTCACACCCTGTTCTGTTACCCATACTTCGATGCTGGCTGATCCAAGCAAATGTCCCGCATCTACAAAACGTATCTCTATACCGTCGCATACCTGTATCTTCTCCTCATACCGGCATGGTACAAAATACTGCAGAATCCCCACTGCATCTTCTGTGGTATAAATCGGCACAATCGGCGGTATGCCCGCACGCTTGCCCTTACGGTTCTTCCACTCTGCTTCAAATTCCTGGATATGGGCACTGTCAAGCAGCATAATCTGGCAGAGCTGCTGTGTTGCCTCTGTTGTATAGACACTGCCTTTAAACCCCTGATTATACAATAATGGCAGCATCCCCGAATGATCGATATGGGCATGCGTCAGAAAAACGTAATCCACATCAGAAGCCGGAACCGGAATTTCCTGATTCTCATAAAGATTCTTGCCCTGCTCCATACCACAGTCAATGAGAATCTTCTTGCCTGCTGCTTCGAGATAATGCTTGCTGCCTGTTACCTCATGTGCTGCTCCCGAAAAAAACAGTCTCATAAAAAAGCCCCCCTTCTTTGGTAATATTATACCAAAGCAAGAGAGGCTATGCCACATTATTCGTAATATTTAATACATTTATCCCAAGTTGTCTATGAAATATCCGATTATCTCTTCATTACTATTACTACATCAAAATATAATACTAATGCTCTTCTGATAATTCTTCCTCCGGTGCCATGGCATAGGTCTCAATGAGTTCCCATATCTCATCTCGTCCCTGCTTTGTCACCGCAGAATACGGAACAATCGGCGTTCCTTCTGCTACATTCAGCCCTTCCCGGATCAGCTTCAGCTGTTTCTGAATCTGGCTTCGCTTGATCTTGTCCAGCTTTGTAGCGATAATGGCCGGATAAAAGCCGTTTTCAATGATCCAGCTGTACATATGCTTGTCATTGGCCGATGGTTCATGACGGATATCCACCAGCAGAAAGACCATGCGGAGCTGTCTGGATTTTCGGAGATAATTCTCGATCATCTTGCCCCATTTTGCCTTGACAGCCTGTGAAACATTGGCAAAACCATAACCCGGAAGATCGACAATATAAATCTCGTCATTCACATTGTAATAGTTGATGGTCTGGGTCTTACCCGGCTGCTGGGAAACTCTTGCATAGGCTTTTCTGTTCATCAGACCGTTGATCAGTGAGGATTTGCCTACATTGGACTTACCGGAAAAAGCAACCTCAGGATGCTGGTTCTCCGGCAGCGTACTTGTAATACCGCATACTGTTTCCAGATTTACATTCTTTATAACCATTCTTCTTCTCCTGCCAAAGCCTTAACTGTTTGCTGCCTGTGCCTTTGGCATACTCTCCAGTGCTACCGGAAGAATATCTGCCATTGTAGCTGCATAGACAAACTTCATATCTTTGGTGATCTCTTTGTCAAGTTCCCTGATATCTCTGCGGTTTTTCTCCGGTACGATCACTGTGTGAATGCCTGCTACCTTAGCCGCAATGGACTTCTCACGAAGACCGCCGATCGGAAGCACACGGCCTCTCAAGGTAATCTCACCGGTCATGGCCACATCTGCACGAACCGGAATACCTGTGATGGCAGAAAGCATCGCTGTTGCCATGGTCACGCCTGCTGAAGGGCCATCCTTCGGTACCGCACCTTCAGGAATATGGATATGGATATCATTTTTCTCAAAAAATTCTTTATCAATATTGAATTTGTCACTGACAGAACGGATATAGCTGATAGCCGCCATGGCTGATTCCTTCATGACATCTCCCAGATGACCAGTCAGTTCAAACTTACCTTTGCCCGGCATCACATTGACCTCAATAGAAAGGGTATCACCGCCTACACTGGTCCATGCCAGTCCCCGGACGATACCGATCTCATTCTTTGCATTGGCCATCTCATAGTCATATTTCTTTGTGCCAAGGAAATGTTCCAGATTCTTCTCTGTCACTTTGACATTCTTCTTGCCGTCCTGCAGGATCATACGTGCTGTCTTTCTGCAGATATCGCCCAGACAGCGTTCCAGACCACGGACACCTGCTTCACGGGTATAGTAAAGAATGATATTCTCAATGGCTCCGTCCGTAATCGTCAGCTGTTTTGCTTTAATACCGTTGGCTTTCATCTGCTTCTCGATCAGATGCTCTTTGGCAATATGAAGCTTCTCATTCTGTGTATACGTATTGATCTCGATAATCTCCATACGATCTAACAGCGGACGCGGAATAGTGGACAAACTGTTGGCTGTTGCAATAAACAGAACATCCGAAAGATCCAAAGGCAGTTCCAGATAATTGTCTCTGAACTTGCTGTTCTGCTCTGAATCCAATACTTCAAGCAGTGCGGAGAATGTATCACCCTTATAGTCTGTGCTGACTTTGTCGATCTCATCCAGCAGCATCACCGGATTCTTCACACCTGCGTGGGCCAGACCTGAAGCAATACGCCCCGGCATCGCACCGATATAAGTTCTTCGGTGACCGCGGATTTCCGCCTCGTCATGGACACCGCCAAGGCTGATACGGACATATTTCTTGCTCAGTGCTCTTGCGATAGAACGGGCAATAGATGTCTTACCTGTTCCCGGCGGTCCCACCAGACAAAGGATCGGGCTGTCTCCCTTCTTCGTCAGCAGTCTGACGGAAAGGAATTCAAGAATTCTCTCTTTGACCTTCTCCAATCCATAATGATCCTCTCTCAGAATCTTCGCTGCTTTGTCAATATTTTTGTTGTCACGGCTTGTCTTGCTCCACGGCATCTCAAATAATGTATCAATATAAGTTCTGAGGACGCCTGTCTCAGCTGAATTGCCTGCGGATGCTTTAAAACGGGCAATTTCTTTCTCAAGCTTTTCTTTGACGAATTCAGGTGCTTTCAGTTCTTCCAGCTTCGTCTCATACTCATCGATTTCAGACTGCATGTCATCGCCCAATTCTTCACGAATCAGCTTCATCTGTTCACGCAGCACATAATCTCTCTGATTCTTCTCAAGCCGGCTTTTGACCTTATTCTGGATATCCTGATTGATCAGAAGGACATCATATTCCTTCTCCATGATGCGGCACAGTTCCTCATAACGTTCACGAAAATCCACCTTCTCCGCCAGTGTCTGTCTGTCCTGCCAGCGCATCGGCATGTTGGCACAGAGCTGATTCGTCAGTTTAACAATATCCTCTGCCTGTTCCATCTGTCTTGTGATCTCCGGACCAAACTTGGCACCGGCATCGATAAATTTCTTAAGTATTTCCTCAAGGACACGGCGCATAGCCTCTGCCTCGTTCTCATTCTCCACCTTTTCTTCTCTGTCATGAATAATGACATCCGTCAGCAAATACGGAGACACAGAAATCACCTCATCCAACTCTGCCCTGAATTTGCCTTCCGCCACAACACGGACCATATTCTCAGGCATCTTGACAATCTGTTTCACCTTCGCCATGGCACCTGCTATATAAAGGCCTTCCTGCTTCGGATCTTCCTCATCAGGATCTTTCTGTGCCACCAGGAAAACCATCTGGTCTTTGACCATGGCTGCTTCCAGTGCTGCGATGGATTTCTTGCGGCTTACATCAAAATGCAGGATCATATCCGGCAGGCATACAAGCCCTCTAAGTGCTACTGCCGGCATTCTGCAGTTAATATCACTCATCTCTTTTGTTCACCTTCTTATCATTGGTTGTTTGATTTATATCTTTCAATTGTCTTTTTTCTCTACTTGAACAAAATTTCTGCCAAGTTCTATCAATCGAAAAAAGGCTGCCGTATCATTTCAACCGGCAGCCTTGTGAATTCTATGCGATTTCTCCGCTGTTCTTGCGGGATGACTTCTTTGTCTGTCCCTTCTTAGATGGAAGCTGCGGCTCACCGTGAACCAGCTCAGGAGTCGCCTGACCATCAACAACAGCTTTGGTAATAATACACTTTTCAACTGTCTCTTCTGATGGCAGTGTAAACATTGTATCCATCAACACATTCTCAACAATGGAACGCAATCCTCTGGCACCGGTATTTCGCATAAATGAGCGATGGGCAATTTCATGAACAGCCTCATCTTCAAACTCAAGATCCACACCATCCAGCTGGAATAATTTCTTGTACTGTTTAATGATCGCACTCTTTGGTTCTGTCAGAACACGAACAAGAGCATCTTCATCCAGCAGATCAAGGGTTACGCTGACCGGCACACGACCTACAAATTCAGGAATCAGGCCATATTTGACAAAATCCTGAGGCAGAGCCTGCTTCATCAGCTCACTGACATTCTGTCCTTCTTCCTTCACATGGATCTCTGCATTAAATCCGATGGACTGACCGTCTGTTCTTGATTCAACAATCTTATCCAGACCGTCAAAGGCACCGCCGCAGATAAACAGAATATTCGTTGTATCGATCTGAAGAAATTCCTGATGCGGATGCTTTCTGCCGCCCTGAGGAGGAACAGATGCCACCGTACCTTCCAGAATCTTCAGAAGTGCCTGCTGAACACCTTCACCGGAAACATCTCTTGTAATAGAGACATTCTCGGACTTCTTTGTGATCTTGTCGATCTCATCGATATAAATAATACCTCTTTCGGCTTTCTCAATGTCATAATCTGCTGCCTGAATCAGCTTCAGCAGAATATTCTCCACATCTTCACCGACATAACCGGCCTCTGTCAAAGCAGTTGCATCTGCAATGGCAAATGGTACATTCAAAATCTTAGCCAGTGTCTGTGCCAAAAGTGTTTTGCCGGAACCGGTAGGTCCTACCATAATAATATTGCTCTTCTGCAATTCCACATCATTGCCGGCATTGGATGTGATTCTCTTGTAATGATTATAAACAGCAACGGATAAAACCTTCTTAGCCTGTTCCTGTCCAATGACATACTGATCAAGGAAATTCTTGATCTCAACAGGCTTCAGCAGATTAATATCAGCATCATTCTGATCCTCTTCCATCTCATCTTCGATGATCTCCATGCAGATATCCACACATTCATCACAGATAAATGCATTCGGACCTGCAATGAGCTTGCGGACCTGATCCTGTGTCTTATTGCAAAAAGAACATCTTGGCTGCTTCTTGTCATCAATACGACTTGCCATATACTACCTCTTTTACTTCAAGACTTGCCTATGCACGCTTGGTTACTACAGCATCAATCAGACCATAATTCTTGGCCTCTTCTGCACTCATGTAATAGTCTCTTTCTGTATCCGCTGCAATCTTCTCTAATGGCTGATGTGTATTGGCAGCCAGTAATTCATTCAGCATACGCTTTGTGTACTGGATACGGTCAGCAACGATCTGAATCTCTGTTGCCTGTCCCTGTGCACCGCCTGATGGCTGATGAATCATGATGGTTGAATGTGGCAGAGCCAGACGTTTGCCTGGTGTACCGCCTGCCAGCAGGAATGCACCCATACTTGCAGCCATACCCATACAAATTGTAGATACATCACACTTAATAAACTGCATGGTATCATAAATAGCCATACCTGCGGATACAGAACCGCCAGGGCTGTTAATATACATCTGAATATCCTTTCCCGGATCTTCAGATTCAAGGAAAAGGAGCTGTGATACAATCAGATTGGCGGATACATCCGTTACTTCTTCTCCAAGGAAAATAATTCTGTCTTTTAAAAGTCTGGAATAAATATCAAAGGCACGTTCGCCTCTGCTTGACTGTTCAATGACTGTAGGTACTAAACTCATCCTTATCCTCCTGTCAAACCGGATATGTCATGCATATCCGTAATGTCAGCATTTATTAATACCACAGGGCTGCGGCAAACTTCTCTGCGGCAGCCCTGCTATCTTACGTTATGATTATTCTGCGTCTTCTACAGTTGCTTCTACTTCAGTTACAGGAACTTCAACAGCAGCATCTGTGATCAAATCAAGAGCTTTCTGTGCAGCGATATCGCTCTTAATGTTCTCTGTTTCTTCGTCAGCAAAGATTTCTTTAACCTTTTCTACTTCAAGGCCATATCTTTCAGCAATGTTAGCGAATTCCTTCTCAACTTCTTCTTCGCTTGCTACGATTCCTTCAGCTGCAGCGATTGCTTCAAGAACAAGTCTGTTCTCGATGTTCTTCTGAGCCTGTGGTTTCATCTGTTCAAGAAGGCCGTCTGGTGTCAGACCTGTGAACTGATAGTACTGAGCCATAGAAAGGCCGTTGGACTGCATCCGCTGTGCAAACTGATCCATCATCTGTCTTGTCTGAGTAACTACCATAGGATCCGGAATATCCATCTCAGCGTTTTCTACGATCTGTCTGATGATCTTTTCCTGTTTTTCCTGACGTGCAGCTTTTTCTTTCTGTTCTGCAATGCCTTTCTTTACATCTTCTTTGTATTCATCAAGTGTATCGAATTCAGATACATCCTGAGCGAATTCATCATTGATCTCCGGAAGTTCTTTCTTCTTGATCTCGTGAACTTTAACTTTGAAGACTGCAGCTTTGCCTGCAAGTTCTTTAGCCTGGTAATCTTCCGGGAAAGTAACATTTACTTCTACATCAGAATCTGCTGCGGCACCAACAAGCTGATCTTCGAATCCAGGAATGAAAGAGCCTGAACCAAGTACCAGAGAATGGTTCTCAGCTGTACCGCCTTCGAATACTTCACCGTCTACAGAACCTTCGAAGTCGATAACAACTGTATCGCCATTCTCAGCTGGTCTGTCAACTGTGATCTCTCTTGCGTTCTGTTCCTGAACTTTCTTCAGTTCAGCTTCGATTTCTTCGTCTGTTACTTCTACTTTAGTCTCCGGTACTTCGATACCTTTGTACTGGCCAAGTGTAACTTCCGGTTTAGTAGCAACTTCTGCTGTAAAGATAAACTCCTTGCCTTTTTCCATCTGTGTAACATCGATGGCTGGCTGAGATGTGATCTTGATATCCTTTACTTCTGCAAGAGCCTTGTCGTATTCTTCCGGAATAACAATGTTGGCTGCATCTTCATAGAACATGCCTGCACCGTACATCTTCTCTACCATTGCCTGAGGCACTTTACCTTTTCTGAAACCAGGAATGGAGATCTGATTCTTCATCTTCTTGTAAGCCTGTGTAATAGCCTTATTGAAAGTTTCAGCCGGAACTGTAATTGTCAGTTTCGCCATATTATGTTCTAATTTCTCTACCTGTACACTCATGATATTAATATCCTCCTTCATCTATCCCGAAACCGGTCCCTCCAAAGTGCGGAGTCGGCCTGTTTTCAAGCGCTTATGGATTTAAGTATATTATACATCCGGGCATATGTAAATAGGGGAAGGGCACTTTTTTCTAAAAAAACCATAAAAAAATGGCTGTTATGGTAAACCAATCGATAAAAGGTGGCCTTTTTAATTAATTGTTTTACCATAACTTACAACGATTAATGATTCCGGGCTTTTACTGGTCTCGCCGGCTCCGCGTGACGGTTATTATACAAAAACATCAATGCTGACATACCGAAGATCAACACATATCCAAGGATACTGATCCAATCCGGCAGTTCGCCGAAAAAGATGAAGCTCCAGATGGCTGCAAAAATGACCAATGTATAATCATAGATGGAGATTTCTCTGGCCGGGGCATACTTGTAGGCGGCTGTGATGCCAAACTGACCTACGGCTGCACCTGCGCCTGCACCAATCAGAATCAGGAACTGCTGCAGTGTCATCGGTTCAAAGAAAAAGATCATGTACGGCAATGCCGCCAGGCATGAAAACGCCGAAAAAAAGAATACAATAAAGGGTCCTTTTTCACCTTTAATACCAAGATACCGCACACAGGTGTACGCACCGCCGGCACACACACCGCCGATGAAGCCGCAAAGCGCCGGAAATGTGGCTGACAGATCAAAGGATGGCTTGATGATAAACAAACTGCCGATAAAAGCGATTACGATGGCAATACACTGGAAGGGTGATAACTTTTCCTTCAGGAAAATGTAGGAAAAGATCAGTGTAAAGAAAGGTGATAACTTGTTCAGCATAGAAGCATCCGACAGCACCATATGGCTCAATGCATAAAAGTTACAGAAAATACCAATGGTTCCAAGTACAGCACGCAAAATCAATGCCGGCAGATTCTCTTTCTTGCAGGAAAAACCCGCTTTGCTTCTATATAATAAGATAAACGCAATGATCGCTGCCACAAGATTTCTAAAAAAGCTCTTTTCAATAGACGGCAGATCACCAGACAGCTTCACGCATAAATTCATAATTGAAAAGCCAAATGCTGAAATCAAAATACACACAATGGCTTTATTTTTTGTATTCATATAACAAATCCTCTCATCTCTTAATATTTGCTTTGTCTGACTATTTTCGCCTGATCATTTTCCTTCTGATCAAAAAGACTTTGTATCTCAACAATCTCTTCCACTTTCATTCTGCTCATGACGCTGTTATGATACCGGCCATCATAAGTCACGTCCTCACCAAACCAATCCGGCGCCGAAAAGCTTTCTGCTTCTTCAATACTTGGGAATTCGACTTCCGCCACAATGACACCCTCAAATATGCCGCTGAAAACATCCAATTCAATGGTATATGGAACCAACGGAATGAGATACCGTCTTTTGGTAATAATATTGCCATCTGCTTTCTGAAGAAGATGGGCATATGAATCTGCATCCAAAGGCAGATTATATTCCTCCCGGGCCATCATGCCGCCACCTTTATAAGTCATATAATACGTCTCATCCTCCCGGCGCACTCTGACAACAGGCTTTACATTCAAATAACCCTGCTCAATCAAACGACTTTTGTAATTTTCTAAATCCGACGGCATTTTTTGAATTAAAAATTTACGCTCTATTTCCATAAAACAACTATAAACCTCCTAATTATTCCACTCATAGTTTCTGTACGTCATTCACATACTAGTAACAGGATAAACAAAAACACTTCAAAAAGCAAGTCTTGTTTATCCTTTCAGATACAGGATAAAGCGAACCAAAAAACGGAGGTGTCACAATGACAAACAATTCTAGTTCTACAATGGAAGTACCACAGGCAAAAGACGCAATGGACAAATTTAAAATGGAAGTTGCCAGCGAAATCGGTGTCAACCTGAAACAGGGTTACAACGGCGATCTCACCAGTGCCCAGGCAGGTTCCATCGGTGGTGAAATGGTTCGAAGAATGATCAAGCGGCAGGAAGAACAGATGGCCAACGGCGGTATGCAGTAACTGAATCTCACGATCCATCAGCTGCGTACCCAATCAACCGCCCCAGGCGGCATTTGCAGACTGCAGCCGATGACTGAAACAAACGCCGGGAAAGCGGATCCAGAAGGGTCCGCTTTTTCCGTTTCATAATTGATTGCCTGCCGCGCCGCTTTGATTGCCCTACACGCCTAAAATAACACAAAAAATTCGGGGATGCTGCACTAAGGCCTACATCCCCTCATCGTTTGATTACATTCACTTCTTCTGCCTGCTGACTATTCGTCCTCCTCGTCATCTTCAACAGCAGCTGCCGAGACCGCTGATGCAACAGTTGCAACAACGACCAGTACTGCGATGATAACAACACCAAGGATCAATGCAGGGAAAAATACTGACATAAAATCCATATCTTACACCTCTCTTGCTCCTGTCTCACACTGTCTGTCTAAAAAGTCTGTTCAGCATTCAGTGCAAATTACCTATGGATATTATAGCATGTTCCTCAAAAAATGCAAAGTTTTTTATAAAACACTATTGTAAGAACTTTATACAGTATTTAGAAAATTATATTCATATATGCTGATTATTTAGAAGTCTCTGATTCTGTCTCCGCAGGTGCAACTGCCTTGGCATTCTCTTCGAGAATATTCTGGACTTCTTCGTTAATGATTATCTGATTTAAATATCTCTTGCTGTAATCTTTCTCCAGAGTTGCAGCATCTGCATAACCGCTCTGTTCTGCATACTGAGCAACCTTCTCATCATAAAGGGCATCTACATCAACTTTTTCTGCTTTGGCAATGGCACTTACAACCAGCATATAACCTGCTCTTTCTTTGCCATAATCTTGTGCCGACTGATTGAATTCTTCCTCAGTCTGATTCATGTACTGTGTCAGGAAATCAGACAATTCCAGACCAAAGTAGGATGCATACTGCTTATAATAATCTGTATACTGAGTAGCATACTGTGTAACCAGTTCTTCTGGAATTTCCTTAATCTCGGCATTGTCTACCGCCTGCTGAAGAAGTTCTGACTGCTTGCTCTTCTCTGCTTCAGATTCCTTATTCGCCTGAAGCTGTGACTTCACATATGCACGATATTCCTTGACATTGGAAACACCATCAATATTCAGGCCTTTAACAAAATCATCATCCAATTCAGGGACAATATCATCACCCTTGATATAGTTGACAGTTACATCAAATGTAACATCCTTGCCTGCCAGATCCGTGTTTGTCTTATATTCATCCGGGAACTTCAGCTTCAGTGTTGTCTTATCACCCGGTTTCACACCAATCAGACCATCTTCAAAGCCATCAATGAATGTGCCTGAACCGATTGTCAGGGATGCACCGGAGGCTGTACCGCCATCAAATGTCTTACCATCAATCTTGCCTTCAAAATCAATATTAACTGTATCACCATCTTCAACTGCCCTATCAGTAATCTGTTCTGCTGTTGCATGGGCAGTTAATGTACTGTTAATCTGTGATTCCACTTCATCATCAGAAACAGAAACATCTGTTTCTGTGTATGTCAACCCCTTATATTCACCAAGCTTGACCATTGATTCTACGTCATATTCATAAGGATATACATTTGTATCCTCTGTCTCTGCAACTGTTTCAGATACAGCTTCTGACTGTGCCGTCTCTGTCTCTGATGAAGCTGCTTCTGTACTCTCTGTTGAGCCCTTACCGCATGCGCATAACAAAACTGCCATGCCAAGGCATACAGCTCCAAGTTTTAAACTTCTTTTCATCATTGTATCCTGTCCTTTCATATCAATGATATTATTTATACCACAAAATCTGCAAAAATAAAAGTCTTTCTCACATAGTTCACAGTTTGTTCAAATTCTGATATGTCGTCTTTATGCATCAAATATTTCTGTTCTGCCTTCCACATCGGCACCATAACAACTGCCTTCTGTCTCCGGCGCTACCTTACCGTTGCTGGCCTCCGTTACTTCCTTTATAAATGATTGAAACTGCTCATCCGGTACAAGCAGCTGCATCTCTACTCCATCTGTATAAAGGGAATCAAGAATCATCAGATTCAGCTTCGCTGCCAGATACTGCATCTTGCCCAGCATTGTATAATCCATACTCATCCGTACTTTTCGGCAAAGATGCTTCTCAATGATCAGACTCTCCCGAAGTCCTTCCTGAACAGCCGCAGAATAGGCTCTGACAAGACCTCCTGTTCCCAAAAGAGTTCCTCCAAAATAACGTGTCACCACAACCACAGTATTCTTCAGCTTCTGCCCCATTAAAACGTCCAGCATCGGTTTGCCAGCTGTCTGTGCCGGTTCCCCGTCATCACTGCATCTGGCAGTTTCATGGAGAATTCCAACCGTAAAAGCATGACAGTTATGTCTTGCATCCCAATATTCTTTTTTGATCTTCTCAACAAAGGCCAGTGCCTCTTCTTCCGACTCCACATGCGCCACATGGGCAATAAAACGGGATTTTTTCTCAACGATCTCACCCATTCCGCCTCTGTAAACAGTTTTATATGATTTAACTCTATTCTCGTCTGCCATTCTATCTACATCCTTACTTTATTTCTCCGATTGTTTTCCAACCGCAATGTAAGTATAGCATCTCTTTTAAAAAAGCGCCATTCCTTTTATATTCCGAAAAATTACACTTTATTTCAAAGAGCTTATTTGCTATAATGATAGGACGAAGGAGGTTAAGTAATGGATTATAGTAAACACAATAACGAAAAGAAACGCAAGAAAATCCGTTCCAACGCTGCTAAATCCAGGAAAAAAGTCAGTTTTAATATATTCCGTTTCACGGTACTAGCCATACTGCTTATCATTGTTGTCGGTGCAGCAGCTGCCATCGGCGGTTTTAAAGGCGTCATTGACAGTGCACCGGATATTTCAGCAAGTGATGTCATGCCAAGCAAGTTGAAATCCGTTATGTACTATCCAGATGGCCAGGAAGCCGTTGAACTCGTTGGTGCACAATCTAACCGAACTATTGCTTCGATCAAGAATATTCCGGACTGTGTTCCGAATGCCTTTATTGCTATTGAGGATAACCGTTTTTATGAGCACAACGGTATTGATCCTAAGGGTATTGTCCGTGCCCTTTTTGTTGGTCTCTCACACGGCGGCAATTTCTCCGAAGGTGCCAGTACCATCACCCAGCAGCTGATTAAACTGACTGTTTTTGACGGCGGTGCCGAAACAGATACCATCCAGCGATTCAAACGTAAGTTCCAGGAATGGTATCTTGCTCTCAAGCTTGAGAAAGAGATGAGCAAAGCTGAGATTATGGAAGCTTACCTCAATACCATCAACCTTGGCCGCGGTGCCTATGGTATTGAAGCTGCTGCTGAACGCTATTTCAATAAGAAGTGCAGTGATCTGACAATTTCCGAGGCCGCAGTCATCGCTGCTATTGCCCAATCACCGTCTTACAATAATCCCATCGACGGTCAGCAAGTCAATGCTCAGAGACGTGATAAGATTCTGAACAATATGCTCACCCTCGGTTTCATCAATCAACAGCAGTATGATGAAGCCAAAGCCGATGATGTTTATTCACGTATTGCAGAAGTAAATGAGATTACCAAGGACAAAGAAGTCATTTATACATGGTTTGAAGATGCAGCTATTGACCAGGTACTGAAGGATCTTCAGGAGAAGCTTGGCTACACTTCCGCAGAAGCCAATACCGCACTTTACAGCGGCGGCCTTCAGATTTATCTGACACAGAACCGCCACATTCAGGATATCGTAGATCGATATTATAATGATGATGACAATTTCCCATCCACAGAATACCGTCTTCATTGGGCATTGACCTATAAGGATGAGGACGGACAGGAAGTCAATATTGATGAGAATTCCCTGCAGAGCTATTATGGCAAGGATGACTGTGACCTGCTTTATGACAACAAAGACCAGGCCAAACAGTCTATTGCAGATTTCCTTGAAGCCAAGGGCATTACCGATGACGATATCATCGCCCAGAACTTTGATATGACCGTCCAGGTACAGTCTTCATTCGTTCTGATGGATCAGTCTACCGGTTATGTACTGGCCTTGAGCGGCGGCCGCGGTGAGAAGAAGACAAGCAGAAGCTTTAACCGCGCCACACAGTCCACCAGACAGCCCGGTTCTGTTTTCAAGACGATTGCCGTTTTCCTTCCTGCTCTGGATTCCTGTGGGCTTTCACTGGCTTCTACTAAGGAAGATGAACCTTATACAACCCCTGACGGCTACCAGCCGTTCAACACCAATGCCAACTCCTATCAGGGAACGACGACTATTCGTGAAGCCATTACTCATTCCATGAACGTTGTTACAACCAAGTGGCTGGTAGAAGACGTCACACCAAAACTCGGTATTGAATATCTTGAGAATCTGGGCATCACCACTATGGATGAAGAGAATGACGCCTATGCACCACTGGGTCTCGGCGGTATTTCCAATGGTGTAACAAACCTTGAACTGACAGGTGCTTACGCAGCCATCGCCAATGGTGGTGTCTACACACAGCCGATCCTGTACAGCAAGATTTTGGACAAGGACGGCAATGTACTCCTTGACAATGTTCCGGAGAAACATACGGCCATGAAAGATTCTACAGCATGGCTTCTGACAAGTGCAATGGAAGATGTTGTATCCAAAGGTACTGGTACTCCCGCACAGATTTCCAACTACGGTATTGCTGAAGCCGGCAAGACAGGTACAACCGATGACTACAAGGATTTATGGTTTGTCGGCTATACACCATACTACACAGCCGGTATCTGGTTTGGCTATGATGACAGTACACTGATGCGTTACCGTCTCGGTTATAACTACAATGCCCACAAAGTCCTCTGGAAGAATATCATGAACGAAGTTCTTGAAGGTTATGAAGACAGAGATTTCGTTATGCCATCTGATGTAGAAAAACTTCGGGTATGCAGTACAACTGGCTTACTTGCCTCTTATGGCTGTCCTACAACCACAGAATATTTTGCCAAGGACACTGCACCAACAGAATATTGCAGCAGACATAGCTATCGTTACTATCAGAACGATGATGACGATGACTCATCCAGCAGTTCAGATAATAGTTCCAGCAATAATTCCGGGAACAACTCCGGCGGGGATAATTCCGGTGGTAACTCCGGCAGCAATTCCGGGGATAACTCCGGCGGGGATAATTCCGGTGGTAACTCCGGCAGCGACAATTCCGGTGACAACTCCGGCGGCGACAATTCCGGGGATAACTCCGGCGACAATTCTGGGGATAACTCCGGCGACAATTCTGGGGATAACTCCGGCGACAATTCCGAGGATAACTCCGGGGATAATTCCGGGGATAACTCCGGGGATAACTCCGGCGACAACGAATAAGCTGTTCACTAAATTAAGGGGATATGGTTTTTCAAACCATATCCCCTGTTTTTATGCTACTTTTTATTTTTGGAATTAAAGATCAATGATGCCAAAAAAGAAAACACTAACGAACCGCTGATTCCCACAGCCGATGCCGTAAAACCACCTGTAAAAAGCCCGAAAAATCCCTGACTATCGATGGCTTCCTTAACACCTTTCCATAGATTATAACCAAATCCCAGAAGGGGTACCGTCGCTCCTGCCTGACCGAAATCTACAATGGGCTTATAGATGCCCAGCATTCCCAGAATTGCCCCGGAACATACCAGTAAAACCATGATTCTTCCGGGCATCATCTTTGTTTTTTCCATCAACAGCTGCACCAATGCACATATGATGCCACCTGTGATGAATACTTTGAGATAATCAAAAAGCATTTTATTCTCCTCCTGCTTTCTTTGTAGGCCAAATTCATTTGCCATTAGTATTCGGAAAATAAAATGCTTTTATTCATGCTATTTTTCAATCTTAGAAATCTCTGATCTTATCATCAGATTCATCCGTTGTCTTGTCAATCTTTCTGATCTGCACATCATAGCCGTACTTATCATTGACCTGCACATGTACTATATCACCCACGCGATGTCCCATCAGCGCTTTGCCCACCGGTGAATCAATACTGATCAGACCATGCAGTACATCCTCCCGGACGGTTGTTACAATACGGTATACTTCTTCTTCATCTTCATCCTCAAAGTAAACTGTGACTGTATTGTTCAGACCGACTTCGTCCTCTTTCGAACGGTCTTCAATAACTCTGGCCGTCTTGACCATTCTTTCAAGATATCTGATCCTGCTCTCATTTCGATTCTTTTCTCTCTTCGCTGCCTGATATTCAAAATTTTCACTGAGATCTCCCTGTTCTCTGGCTTCCTTAACAGCTGTTAATGCCTCCTTACGGACAACCACCTTACGATATTCGATCTCTTCTTTCATTTTCTGAATATCTGCTTCGGATAAATCATCATACATCTTCTAACACATCTCCATTATCGATTTAATATGCCGCTTTCCCTGACAGATTTCACGGCTTCCTGAATCGTCGGAACGTCCAGAACAAGTGCAAAACGGACAAAACCTTCACCCAAACTGCCAAAACTGCTGCCAGGCGTTACGATCAGACCTGTCTTTTCCATCAATTCCATAACAAAATCATTGGAATTCGTAAAACCATTCGGAATCGGTGCCCATGAAAACATTGTTCCCTGGCTGAGCGGCACTCTCCATCCAATAGATGTCAGTCCTTCTGACAGGGCATGATTTCGTCGGTCATATTCTTCACACTGTGCTTTAACCGCATCCTGAGGTCCTGTCAATGCTGCAACAGCACCATACTGGACCGGCAGGAAGATGCCGTAATCAATCTGAGAACGTACGCATTTAAAGCGGTCAATAATCGCCTGATTCCCCACTACAAAGGACATTCTGGCACCTGTATAGTTATAGGATTTGGATAATGAATAGAACTCAACACCCACTTCTTTGGCCCCTTCAAAAGCCAGGAAAGACTTACCGACTTTGCCGCCATAAATAATATCTGAATAAGCATTGTCATGCAGAATGATGATATTGTATTTCTTCGCAAATGTGATCAATTCCTCATAAAAAGAATCAGGTGCTGTGACACAGACCGGATTCAGCGGATAAGAGACAATCATCATCTTGGCACGCTTTGCCTGCTCTTCAGGTATCTTGTCAAATTCTATCAGAAAATTATTCTCCGGATGCAAATCATAGGTCTCTACCTTCGCACCGCAAAGGAATGGTCCTGCTGTAAAGACAGGATACCCCGGATTTGGTACCAGAACCACATCCCCCGGATCACAGATCGCCATGGCAATATGTGCCATCCCTTCCTGTGACCCGTAAATGGACATAATCTCTTCATGACGAATACCTTTGACCCCATAGCGCTCTGCATAATGATTGCTGACCGCATCCAACAGTTCAGGAAGATCTGCCAGTGCATATTTATAATTTTCAGGTTTGGATGCCGCCTCACTGACTGCATCGATGATATGCTGTGCCGGCTTGAAATCCGGTGTCCCCACAGACATGTTATATACCTTGCGTCCTGCTCTCAGCAATTCATTCTTTTTATCATTCAAAGTCGAAAAAATTCCTTCCTCAAAGGAATCCAGACGGCTTGCAAAATTAAATTCCATCCTTTTTATCCTCCTGTAAAATGCTACCTTCTATTTTAAACCTTTTTTGGCAAGATGCAATTCTATTTTTCAATAGCCGTTATCACATACTGACCCTGCCAGAGCATCTGACGGCATGTCATCCCGGACAATGGTTTTCCCGGAACACATTTTGCAGCTGCAAATGCTGCCAGGCCTTCTCCTGTCAGTTTGATCATTGCTTCTTTCATCGTCCAGACCCGCATAAATGCCTCATCCTGATCACCTGCAGACTGTATATAAACTCGTTCTTCTTCTGTCATCTTCCGAAGAACACTTCCCGGATAAGGCCTGATCTTCTCGGCATCAATCCCAAGGGATGCTGTGCCTATGGCACAAACCACCAACCCCTTCGTATGACTGATATTGAATTGAATATTCGGCAATTCCCGCAAAAAAGGCTTCCCATAAAGGCCATATGTCAATGCACACAGCCCATTCTCATCAGAAAGATCCCCCGGAATACCTTCCCTTGAAAGTGCCGTCTGCAGCAGCTGACGTCCCAGCATATGCTGATGTCTGCTCTCCTGTCCGGGTGTCATACTTCCGATGTCATAGTTTGCTATATAAATTTTCATCTTTTATACTTTCACAGAAAAATTAACCACGGCTTCACCGTGTCCATCCTGAATCATGAGCCGTCCCTTTCCGTTTCTGCCCAAAGAGCGCACATAAGTTCCGGCAAAACCGCCTTGCATCATGATAACATCCGGACCAATCAATTCGATATCACCTTCGGTCTTCAAAATAAGCGGTATCTCATATTCATAAAAATGCTGACCGCTCTCACCGACAGCTTCAATATGCACTGTAGCCACATCGTAGCTACTTTCTTCAACCAATGTCTGTCGATCAGTCATGATCTGCAGCTTTGCCTCAGGTGCCGGGCTGACGCAGGTTTGTGCAATGACATTGTCATCTTTCACAGCTTCTATCCTCCATGTCACTGCATGATATTTCGCAAAGTATGAGTGCGGGTTCTGTCCGGTATGGAGAATATCACACAGATGCTCAATGATGATCGGAGGATGTACCAAATCCCGAAATTCTTTCTCATCAGGATAGAACTCATCAACCAGCTTGTTATCACAATACAGAAGAATATGATCCGCATTTGTCAGCACAATCATCTGATCACTGACCGGTACCGCAGCCACGCATACCGGTTCATCCTCCCTCTGGCTCTTAAACAGTGCAGCAGCCAATTTCGGATTTCTGAACCAATCCATGACACCTCTCATGCAAATTCCGCTACCTCCGCTGTATCTGCGGCTGATCGGATAATCTGTCATCTTCGGTGACAGACTGCCTGCCAGACTGTCATTGCTTTCTGCTGCCCGCCAGACTTTCGCCTGCTGCACCATCTGACGGATATAAGACTCAATACCGCCTGCCTTCGTATCTTCTGTCAGGCTGTGATGTCCCGCCAGAATACAGCTTTTGGACGGATCCTGACAGATATTTTCACTATTAACCGAAGCACTTCCTGCATCCTGACTCATATCATCATACAGGTACACATCTTCAAAAAAGCGGCTGCCTGCAAAATCCCGCACACCGCCTGTCTGGCGGTAGACATCCAGTTCCTTCGCCAGACGGCTTGTTTTATAATAAAGCGGATCCACATCATCCGAATCGCTGACACGCACATCCCACAAAATCACAGACGGGTGATTGCGATACTGCATAATCATCTCCCGGACATTTCTCACTGTAATCTTTTTCCAGCGAGTATCCCCCACAAACTGCCATCCCGGTATTTCAGGGATAACCAGAAGACCGATTTCATCACATCGATCCATAAAATACTGTGACTGCGGTCCCTGCAGCGTCCGCACTGCATTGGCTCCAAGTTCAAATTTCAGAAGATCTGCATCCAGCTGCTGGGGTGACTTCGGCATGGCATACCCTGTATATGGCCAGCTCTGATATCTGCCAAAACCACATAATTTCAGAATACGTCCATTCAGCCAGAAACCTTCGCCATCAAAGACAGCTTCTCTGAATCCAACCCTGACTTTTTTGCTGTCAATGCACTGCCCATCTTTTATGAGTTCCACGGTTAATATATATAGATTCGGCATCTCCACATCCCAGAGCATTGCATCCGGCACTGTATAAGTCAGACAGGAGGTTCGGAAATACACCTCCGCATTTTTCAGATCCCAGTGCTGAAGATTGTCATCTTCCACAGGAATCTCCGTCCAT
The DNA here is from genome assembly GCF_019734885.1 of Pseudocoprococcus catus. GTDB lineage: Bacteria > Bacillota > Clostridia > Lachnospirales > Lachnospiraceae > Coprococcus_A > Coprococcus_A catus. Next base: position 43,368 of record NZ_JAAXCM010000023.1, read on the forward strand.
GTATCCAGATGGGCAGCCAGTATCAGGCCTTCTGTATATGCATTCAGCTTAATCTCTGCCTTTAATATTTTCTCATCCGTCCTGACATCCGGTGTGGCTGTATAGATATCTTCTATATAGTAATCATTCTTCACATCCAGATAGACATCCCGGTAAATACCGCCATAAGTCAGAGACTCTGTCACTGATCCAAAAGGCGGCTGATTCAGAGACTCTCTGCTGTCTAACCGCACGGTGATGATCTGTTCACTGCCTTCTGCAAGAAACGGAAGAATATCCACCGAAAAAGCTGTATATCCACCATAATGCTTCACTGCCTGATGTCCATTCACATAAACCACAGCTTCATGGGCAGCCCCCTCAAAGGTCAGGAGCAGGTGTCCGCTGCGCCATGCATCTTCCACAATCAGACTGCGCCTGTAGCCACAAAGCTGCTGCAGAGACATTTCATCAAAATTGCTGTACGGCAATTCACACACATTGTGTGGAATTCGCACCTTCTCCAGCTCTGACAAATCAGCCTCCGGGTTCAACAGGTCCTCTGTATAATTTTTTGTAAAATACCAGTTGTCATTTAAATATATTCTCTGCATTGATCTCTCCTGCCCATTAAAAGCCGCACAGCATGTATCTCATCGGTTAGATTGCCCGTGTAGCCTCTTTTAACCATGCCTGTTCTTCTGCATTCAAATGCGGTCCGATAATCGCATAAATCTTCTGGTGGTAATCGTTCAGAAGCTGTTTCTCACGCGCTGTCATCAATGTCGGATCCACACCATCCAGATCAAAAGGCACAAGCGTCACTGTATCAAAATACATAAACTGACCGTATTCATTCTTCTCACCCTTCATGCAGACCATGAGATTTTCATGACGAATACCGAATTTGCCGGTCAGGTAAACGCCGGGCTCGTCAGATGTCAGCATTCCTTCCTCCAGAACACATCCTTCATTGCGGTTTGGCAGCATCTTCCATCTGAAGCCATTCGGACTCTCATGAACATTGAGCAAATAGCCTACGCCATGACCTGTACCATGATTATAATCCATACCGATCTGCCACAGAGGTTCTCTGGCCAGATAATCCAGATTGTAGCCTTTGCATCCATGCAGGAATCTTGCCCCAGCCAGATTCAGGTTGCCGCGAAGCACCAGTGTGAAGAATTTCTTCTCTTCATCCGTCAGTTCACCCAATACAAAAGTACGGGTAATGTCTGTTGTTCCTTCCATATACTGGCCGCCTGTATCCATCAGAAGCAGTCCCTTCGGTGCCAGCTTGGCATCCGTTTCCGGTGTGGCAGAATAATGCACAATGGCACCATGCACACCATATCCGCTGATCGGCTCAAAACTCGGTTCAAGATACCCTTCCTGCTCTTTGCGGAAGCTTTCCATCTTCTCCGCAGCACTGATCTCTGTCATCGGTATTTTGCCGATATTCTTCTTCAGCCAGTACATAAACTTTGTAAGGGCAATGCCATCTTTGATATGGGCCTGACGGATATTTTCAACCTCTACAGGGTTCTTGATGGCCTTCGGCAGCAATGTCAGATTCTGCTCATCTATCTTTTTCGCAGATTCAGGCATTCTCTCAAGAATTGCGTAATTCAAAGCAGAGCCGTCATAAATAACTGTCTGATTCTCTGTCAGCTTCGCAACATCCTCATAAATGTCATTGTATTCAAGGAATTCTACACCGGCCCTCTCCAGTGTTTTTCTGTCCTCATCTTTAAAATCATCTGCATTCGTGTAAAGTCTCAGACTGTCTGCACTCATCATCAGATAAGCCAGAACAACCGGATTGTCCTGTACGTCATTGCCCCTGAAATTCAAAAGCCATGCAATATCATCCAGGGAAGTCAGCACAAACCAGTCCGCTTTCTTCTCTGCCATCGCCTGACGAATGATGGCAATTCTGTCCTCTCTTGACTGTCCTGCATAAGCAATATCCAACAGCCATGCAGGCTCCGCAGACAATTCCGGACGCTCAGTCCAGATTTCATTCACCAAATCATACCGGCCATTGACGGATGCACCTTTTTCGCTTAACTTACGAACATATTCCTGACCGTTTCTGGCATTAACGGTTCTTCCGTCAAAACCAAGGCTCTGTCCTTCTCCAATGTGTGACACGATATATTCTTCAATAGTCGGTACACCTTCATTGCCCATCTTGAACAATTCAATCCCTGTATCCACAAGCTGCGCCTCTGCCTGAAGAAAATATCTTCCGTCCGTCCAAAGTCCTGCAAAATCCCTGGTCACAAGGACTGTACCCGCCGAACCTGTAAAACCGGAAATAAAAGCACGGCACTTGAAATGCTCTCCTACATATTCGGAACCATGAAAATCTTCTGAACCGATCAGGTACATATCCATTTTATAATCAGCCATCTTCTCTCTGAGGGCTGCCAATCTTTCTCTTACTGTTATCATTTTATCTGTTTCCTCACTTTGATGTCATTTTGACTGCATCCAACTTCACATCTTGTCATCAAATTATGGTACCAAATTTCAAAATGCTCTGCAACCATGTTTTTATTCAAAATTGCTGTTCTGCTTTATCTTAAACTGCGATGGCTGCCTCAAGAGCCAGCTCTGCCATCTCTGCAAAAGCAGTCGCTCTGGTATCTGCATCCAGTTCTTCACCTGTTACCAGAGAATCAGAAATCGTCAGCAGGCAGGCTGCATTCTTGCCAAGAATCTCTGCATTGTGGAACAACGCAAAGGATTCCATCTCAACACAAAGCAGTCCTTCTACATCAACCATCTTGCGAAGTACATCATTGGCATCCGCTTCATGATAAAAAACATCACTGGAATGAATCGGACCTGAAACAAGCTTCTTATTCATCTTCAATGCTGTATCCTTGATCTGTCGATTCAGCTCTTCTGACGGATACTGCCAGTTCTTCATATCCAGGCTCTGTGCCTGTCCATAAGTGGATTCACTCCAAACAGCATCTGCCAGCACCACATCCAGTACCTTCAGCTTGTCTGTATAGGCTCCTGCGGAACCGATACGGATAATATTCTCCACATCATAAAATTTATATAATTCATAAGAATAAATACCGATGGACGGCATTCCCATTCCGGAAGCCATCACAGATACTGTTGCACCTTTATATTGACCTGTATAACAATACACGTTGCGGACATCACTGACAAGCTGAACATCTGTCAGATACGTCTCAGCAATCCACTTTGCTCTCAGTGGGTCTCCCGGCATCAGAACAGTCTTTGCAATTTCACCATTTGCAGCGCGATTATGCGGTGTTGCCATACTCAAATACCTCCAAAACAATTTTCCTTAATCATACCACATTTTACTGGTAAAATCTATAAGCAGCATGCAGCCATCATTATCTCTAAATGAAATCCTTACACAGTTGTTCATACAGGCCGCTCCCGCTGTCCAGCCTTGGCAGCAGTACATAAGGTGCATGCGAATTATTTTTCACAGCACATTGAACTTTCTCAATTTTTCTTTTTCAGCTAAAACAATGACGCCATTTTATGATATAGTATTACTGCTATCATTTTAAGTTCGTACACTTTGATGAAGATATGCACTGTACCATTCAAAGCAGGTGCAGTGCATATCTTCTCAAATAACAAAAATTTGGAAGGAGAAATGATTATCATGCGGCAGCTTTCATATATCATTGAACCGGAGGCAGAGGGCCTGTCTGTAAATGCCTATGCCCGCAATATAGCCGGTCTGTCCCGGGCTTTTCTGCGTTCGGTGAAGTTTCGTGAGAACGGCATTCTGATTAATGGCCAGCGTGTGACCACACGGGGTGTGCTTCACACAGGGGACTGCCTTGTTTTTAATATGCCCAACGACCGTACTCAGAAGATTGTACCGGCTGAGGGTCCTGTATCGATCGCTTTTGAAAATGAAGATATCGTGCTTGTAAACAAGCCCTCAGGACTGGTGATCCACCCTTGTCACGGGCACTATTCGGATACGCTGCTCAGTTATCTGGCCTGGCATTACCGGCTGCTGCCGGAGCAGCCGCTGCTTTGTCCCATCGGTCGTCTGGATAAGGATACCAGCGGTCTGATTCTTGTGGCAAAGAATAAATATGCCGCCCAGCAGCTGGAAGGGCAGCGAGCCAGCCATACCCTCTCCCGGGTTTACCTGGCTCTGACAGAGGGTCACTGGAGCAATCAGTCCAAATCAGGTCTGATTGACCGTCCCATTGAGAAAGTCCCGGATTGTTTTAACCGTTATCAGGTTTCAGATACCGGACGTCCTTCAAGAACAGAATATGAAGTTTTATCTGAATTTTCCCACGAAGGAACACCTTTCTCTCTTGTCCGTTTAAAGCTTCAGACCGGTCGCACACACCAGATCCGTGTCCACATGGCAAGTCTCTCCCATCCACTGTTGGGGGATTCCATTTACGGACATGCCGGATTTCTTGGATTTAACCGGGCAGCTCTTCATAGTTTCGAAATCACCTGTCAGCTTCCGGGATGTCAGGAAGCCACTGTTTTTTCCAGTGGAATGCCGATTGATTTCCAAAAACTTATCGCCCATTCCTCATCCATCCCCTATCTATAACAACAAAACTCCGGATTCCCACCACATACAAGTGCGAATCCGGAGACTGCTTCCATCATCAATATTAATTTGTAACTGTTCAGAGCCAAGCAAAATTTCAAAAAACAGGTATAAAATGCTTGTATTTTTAAGACTGTTTTTGAAATTTTATTTGGCGGATACGCCACACCGACGAAATGCGTAGCATTTTGGATGTTAGCTCTGAACAGTTACATTAATTTCAGAAATTTTCTTAATTTTATAAGCCCAACTGTGCAAGTAAAATGAATACACCACAGCAGATGAATGGGATGAAGATCTGTGTAACAGCGATATCCCAGTATGCTTCCTTATGTGTCAGTTTACAGATACCAAGCAGTGTAATCTGAGCGCCCTGATGAGGCAGAGTATCAAGTGTACCAGCTGCAATTGCTGCAATTCTATGTACATATGGAAGTGATACACCCATCTGAAGATATGTATCTTTCAATGCATTGAAGGCAACACCCATACCACCTGAAGCGGAACCGCAGGCACCGGCACAGATAGCAACTGTAATCATAACGAATACAAGCGGCTGCATGGACATATTCTTCAGTGCTGTTACCAGGTCATTGAAGCCCTGTGTATTCTGAACAACACCACCGAAACCAACAACGATAGCTGTATTCAGGATAGCAACACCTGAATCTGCTGCACCTTTGTTGAAAACGCCAATCCATGCATTAACACCCTTAATTCTCTTAAACATCAGGATTGTTGCCAGTGCTACACCTGCAAATACAGATGTCTCAACAGGGAATGGGTGCATTGGATTGTTGAATAAAACAAGGATTAAAATAATTGGAAGAATTGCTACGATCACATTCGGAAGATCTTTTTCTTCGTCAGGATTTGGTAATTCTTCAGGTGACAACTGATATTTCAAAGATGGATCGTCAAATACAATACCTTTCTTTGTAAAGCTTCTTGCTCTGACTTCCAACCATACAAAGATTAACGCAAACATAACGATTGCTGTAATCAATGATGGTACAAAAGCTGCTGTTGATGGTGTACCAAGACTATCCATAGCGATAACGTTCTGGATGGATGGTGAACCAGGCGCTGACATGGACCATGTCCAGCATCCGGCTGAAATAGCAGCAGGAATCAATCTTCTTGTCAGGTTGCCTTCTTTGAAAAGGTTCAGGGCGATTGGGTAGATAACGAAGAATACAACGAAACCACTGACACCACCGAAAGTAAGGATACCTGTGATACACATGATAATTGGTGCAACAAATTTGCCGTGGCAAAGTCCTGCGATGGCTCTTGCAATAGATTCTGCGGCACCTGTATACTGATAAACCGCACCAAAAAGAGCACCAACAAAGAATGTTAAGAAATATTTGGTAATATAATCTGTTGCTGCCGGCATGAAAAGTCCTTTCAGACTATCAAGAATCGGCAAACCGGAACACAAAATAACAAAAATGGTAACAAGGGGAGCCAGAATCAGTGCACTCATCTGCTTAAAAGCAAGTACACCGAAAAGGGCAATTGCAATAACTAATACTAAAATATGAATGTTCATACTCTCTCCTAAATAACACGCAACATAAACATTATGTTAAATAATAAACAACTCTCTTTTCTAAATGAGGCGAAATACAACCCGTGCATTTCGCCCCGAAAATGTCAAACCGTCTCTTCAATTAAACTCAGATCAATCCAATTAGAAATCTGTCAGGTTTGCTTTACGTTTTTCAAGGAATGCTGTCATGCCTTCCTTCTTATCATCTGTTGAGAATGATAAGCCGAACAGATTTGCTTCAAGTGTAAGACCACTTGCAAGATCTGTATCCATACCTGTGTTGATAGCCTGTTTAGCAAGAGATACAGCATAGCTGCCCTTGGACATGATCTTCTTAGCCATTGCTTTACATGTATCAAGCAATTCTTCCTGAGGAACAACCTTGTTGGCAAGACCGATTCTGTAAGCTTCCTGAGCATCAATCTGATCACATGTGAAGATCAGTTCTTTTGCACGGCCCTTACCTACCAGACGAGGCAGACGCTGTGTACCGCCGAATCCCGGAAGAATACCAAGACCTGTTTCAGGCTGGCCAAACTTAGCATTGTCAGATGCTACACGAATGTCGCATGCCATAGAAATCTCGCAGCCACCGCCGAGAGCGTATCCGTTAACTGCTGCGATTGTAACCTGAGGCATTGTTTCAAGCTTTAAGAAAGCTTCTTTAGCAAGAAGACCCATCTTTCTTCCTTCAGCAGGTGTTGCATTGACCATCTCAGAAATATCTGCGCCTGCAACAAAAGCTTTTGTGCCTGAACCTGTCAGAATAACAACTCTAATATCTTTGCGTTCTGCAATTTCACCAAAACACTGGTCAAGTTCTGCAAGTGTCTCACTATTCAATGCATTCAGTGACTTTGGTCTGTTAATTGTTACTACTGCTACCTCATTTTCGACTTCCATTAATAAATTGTTCATAAAGCATCCTCCTAAACTTATGATACATAATTAATTATTTACGCAAGCAATTATTGGTACACTAATTGTTTGTGTATGCATTTATTATACTCTTAACAATTGAATTTGTCTATGCAATTTTAATTGATTTTGTCACAAAAATCGCAATTTATTTTTGTCTATATTGACGTTTTTTGAAGCTCATTGAATAATTTTCCTCCATTTTTTTCAATTGGCATCATTTTTGTTATATACACTATTCCCTTAAATCATGCGTATATTCCAAATAAAAACCTTTATAAAACTTGACAATCATTCAAAAGACCTTTAAACTAACAAACAGTTCGTCTGTTAATTATTAACAGCCTAAACATATAGAATGTATTCAAAAAGAAGGGAGTTCCCTATGGAATTAAATCAATGTATTAACTATCTGCTTACCACATCCCAGCACAGAGTCTTCCAGGAAGTCAGCAAACGCCTTGAAAATTATGATGTTACACCTGTGCAGTATGGTGTTCTTTACTGTCTCTGGAAAGGTGATAAGACGACACCTAAGGAAATTGCATCCGAATTGAAACTTGAAAATTCAACAATTTCAGGTATTCTTGACCGTATGGAGAAGAAGAATCTGTTAAAACGTCAGGTCAGCACAGAAGATCGCCGCTACATAGAAGTTGTTCTGACAGAAAAAGGGGCTTCCCTTGAGAAACCGGTTCTGGACACCATTGATCAGGCTAATCTGGATATCCTGGCTTCCATCCCGGAAGAAGAACAGCAGATTCTGAAGAAGAATCTCCGACTGCTGGCCGGACTGGAAGAGAATTAAAAATTTCAGTCATTATAAAACCCGCTGTAAAACCTATATTTGAAGGTTTTACAGCGGGCTTTCTCTTTTGTAAACAGGATTCCTCTTGTCATACAACTTAAGTAGACTGCTTACATTTTCTATTTTCATTTTCTTCCTTTATCTTCCGTTCTTTAATTTTTATCATCAGTATACAGATTTTAATTAAACTACTTGATATTTGACAACAAGATAATCGTCCGACTGCCATCATTCAATCAGATTTTCTCAATCACAACCCCGTGGGCAATTCCCGGTACACTCTGTCCTTCATTAAAGCTCACCGTTGACAACAATGCGCCTGTGGGTACAAATAGTATTCTCTGCCATTCTCCCCGATTTATTTTCGGCAGCAGATAGGCTGCCAGTGTTACTGCACTGCATCCGCAGCCGCTGCCTCCCGCATGGGTATCCTGGCTCTCCGGGTCAAAGATCAGCATACCGCAGTCCAAATGCCTGTCACTGATATCATAGCCATGTTCAGCCACCAGTTTCAGAAGAATCTGCTGTCCCACTTTCCCCAAATCTCCGGTGATAATAGCATCATAATCTGTGGGCTGCCTGTTAAAATCCTTTAAATGCTGACAAATGGTATCACAGGCCGCCGGTGCCATGCAAGCCCCCATATTCATAGAATCTTTCACACCAAAATCAATGATGCGCCCGGGAGTTCCGCCAGTGATTTTCGCCATAGCTTTACCTTTTTTATCTTCTGCCGCCACGATCACGGCTCCACTACCTACAACGGTCCAGGTGGCGGATAACGGTCTCTGATTGCCATAGGGCAAAGGAAAGCGGAACTGCTTTTCGGCTCCGGCAAAATGGCTCGAAGTCACTGTCAAAGCATAATTGCCCGCACCGCCGCACAGGGCCATGGATGCCAGAAGCAGGGATTCTCCAATGGTGGAACAGGCCCCATACACACCGAAAACCGGCCGTTCCAGCTCCATCAGTCCAAAAGATGTAGCAATCAGCTGCCCCAACAGATCTCCGGCAAAAAGAAAATCCAGTTGTTCTTTGGATAAACCGGCCTTTTTAATCGCTTTCTCTGCCGCCATCAGCTGCATGGTACTCTCTGCCTGCTCCCATGTCTCCATGCCAAACTTCGGGTCTTTCTCCACATGGTCAAAATACTGCCCAAGAGGCCCCTGTCCCTCTTTCTCCCCTACAACAGAAGAAGCCGCCGGAATCACCGGCGGCTTCTCAAAAATCATTGAATTATTGCCAACTTTCTGAATCATACATAAGCCTCCACGTAGAATGTGTCTTTTGTATCAGTATGCTTCAAAAAGTAAATATTATTCCTGACAACAAACTCTGCCTGTAATTGTAAAACCTCCACTGCTGTGGTATGATAATTACATTGAAACCATCATCGAATTCGATTATTTTTTCAGAAAGGAGCTGGCATGATGCAAACATTCAATATTCCTGTTGGTATTTCTGACTTTTCAGAAATCCGTCAAAACGGATATTACTACGTTGATAAAACCGGCCTGATTGCCGAATTATTAAACAACTCTGCTGCAAAAGTCACCCTCATTACAAGGCCCCGCCGCTTTGGCAAAACCCTTGGCATGAGCATGCTGGCTGCTTTCTTCGATATTCATAAAAACAGTGACACTTTATTTGAAGGACTTGAAATTTCCAAAGATACTGCGTCCTGCCAGAAATGGATGAATCAATATCCCACACTCTTTCTGACTTTCAAAGATGTGGATGGGCTGAATTTTGATGACGCATACGGTCAGCTTGCTGCCCAGATTGCTGATTTATACAAAGAACATGCATATTTGCTTGATTGTCCGATTATAGACAGCGATGATAAACAGATTTTTCTTGAATTGAAAGCAGGCACTGCCGGCAAAATTCACCTCAGCCGTTCTCTGGTTCTGCTGATGCGCATGATGAAAACGTATTATCACAAACCGGTTATTCTTTTACTGGACGAATACGATGTTCCACTTGCAAAAGCCAGCAGCCATGGGTATTATACCGAAATGCTCAGCCTGATTAAAACGCTTCTAAGCACCGCACTCAAAGATAACCCCAATCTCTGCTTTTCTGTGATTACCGGTTGCCTCAAAATTGCAAAGGAAAGCATTTTTACAGGCACTAATAATTTTGTATCCGACACCATCAGTCATTCCCGCCTGAATGAATATTTCGGTTTTACTGAAAATGATGTCAATACACTTCTCAAAAAAGCACATGCAGAAATACATGCTTCACAGGTAAAATACTGGTACGACGGGTACCGTTTCGGAGATTTTGACGTCTACTGTCCATGGGATGTGATGAATTACCTCCGAGATTTGCAGATAAATCCTCAAGCTCAACCTTCAAGTTATTGGAAAAACACCAGTGATAATGCCATTATCCGTTCTTTTATTGATTATGCAGGCAATACCATCACCAAAAAGCTTGAAAAACTGCTCTCCGGTGAATACATTCTTCAGCACATCGATGAAAATCTGACTTATGATTATCTCCATTCTTCCGAAGATAATCTGTGGAGTATTCTTTACCTGACCGGTTATCTGACCAGAGCCGATAACGTACAGCTTTCCGCCCCTCAGACGGACGGTGTCTATGCGCTGAAAATTCCAAACGCTGAAATTCGTAAAATCTTTGAGACTACCGTTATCAAATGGTTTGACGACAGTGCCCGAACCTGGAACAGACAGGCATTGTTTCAGGCTGTCTGGAATACAGACTGTTCCCGAATCACTGATGAAATGACCAAACTTCTGCGAAAAACCATCAGTTACCATGATTATCTCGAAGATTATTACCACGCTTTTCTGGCAGGTATCTTTGCAGGAGCCGGTTATATCGTTGAATCCAATAAGGAACATGGTGAAGGCCGCAGTGATGTTGTGGTCTATGATACTGAAAACAGCCGCGTTGCCGTCTTCGAAGCAAAGTACTCAAAATCTCTTGAGCAGATGGAATCAGATTGTGACGCTGCTCTGCAGCAGATTGAAGAGAAAATGTATGCCAAAGAATATGAAGATGAGTATGACCAGATTCTATGCTATGGTATTGCTTTTTTCAAAAAGCGCTGTCTGGTTCAGGCTGTAAAAAATGACTAGAAAATAGAATTTTAAACACCAACTAACTTGACGAATACTTAAAACAAAAATATCCTGAATAAGCATATCAAAGTCATCTGAAAATGATTTTGCTTATCAGGATATTTATTTGACAACTGCTTAAAACTCTGTTTTTTATGTCTTATATTTTATTGTTCTACTTGATTTTTCAATTCATCCAGACTAAGCCATGCCTTTTCATTCTTCACAGCTTCTTCTGCTTCATGACGTTTCATCGTCAATTCTGCATCTGGATATTCTTCTTTATGTTCTAGCACTTGAGGATGCATTTCTTCCCAGATATCGTACCAGTCTAAACACGACTTATACCATTGTTCTAATACATCATCTACCTGACTTCCGACACTTTCGGGATATAGATTTTCATCAACAGAAGTTAGTTCTTTGACATCCGATGAACCAACTTCATCATCGCATACCTGCTCTATCCACTTTTCCCACTCATCCTGCTTCGTTTTCTTCACCGAATGATAATAATTCTCCACTTTCTCAGCCGCATCTGCCATAGCTTCTGCTGCCAATCTTAACTGCCAGTCGAGGAAGGCCTGGTCTGTGGATAGTTCGTGTCCAAGCAGTGTAGCGCCCTTCGGTACATTTTTCAAGCCCGCAATGAGGGCCTGGTCCTCGGCGCTCATCTGTCCCAGGACAACGGCGGCGTCTTTTTCTGAAACACCGGCAGCCCGGTATTGATTCATTCGCTCCAGCCGTTCCATATAATGTCTGTAGCCAAATGGGTAATAAGATACCTGACCGTTCTCAAAAATCAGCAGCGCATCCGCCACCTGTTCAATGAAATAACGGTCATGGGAAATAAAGAGCATGGTGCCTTTGTAAACTCTAAAAGCAGATTCCAGGGTTTCTCTGGCCGGAATATCCATATGATTGGTAGGCTCGTCCAGCATCAGGAAGTTCGGCCGTTTTTCAAGGATTTCTGCCAGTACGAGCCGGGCTTTCTCACCGCCGGAAAGGTCGCTGACCGTTTTCTGCACATCAGCCCCTTCAAAAAGCCATGCTGCCAGTTCATTCCTGGCATCTTTCTCCGGCATGGCAGGAAAAAGGTCATGAAAATGCTCCAGCACTTTCTTGTCAGATGTCAATGCTGCCGACTGCTGATCGAAATATCCCGGTTCTATATGAAATCCCAGCTGACATTTACCCTTGACAGGTGCCAGAAGTCCCGCTACTGTCTTGAGAAAAGTCGTCTTGCCGGCACCGTTTGGCCCGATAATGCCGATCTTCTGTCCCCGTCGGATGCGCAATGAAAGTTCTGCAATAGCCTTGCCGTCGTAACCAATCTTCAATTCTTCTGCCTCAGCTACCCATTTGCCACCCATCACCGCAGGTACCAGTTCCCCGGTAAAAATATGTTCTGCCAGTGTCGGCGGAGTCGGCAATTTCTCCATGCGCTCTATCAATTTTTTCTTAGAACGGGCAAAGGCTGCCTTTTTCGGTTTGTGCTTGAAACGCTCGACCAGCTGATTTAGTCGTTCCAATTCTGCCTGCTGCTGCTCGTACTGCTTCTTCCAGATGGCCAGATTCTTCAGCTTCTGCTGTCGAAACTGGGTATAATTGCCCACATAGCGTACAAGCTTCTTATCTGTCAGCTCATAGACAATTTCTGCCGTTTCATCAATAAAATATCGGTCATGGGAAACCATGACAACCGCACCCGAATAATTCTGCAGATAATTTTCCAGCCACCGGACACTCTCCATGTCCAGATGATTCGTTGGCTCATCCAACAACAGGATATCCGGTTTTTCCAGGAGCAGCCGTACCATAGCAATCTTTGTCTGTTCTCCTCCGGAAAAATCCGATAAAAGTTTTTCTTTATCTTCTTTTGCAAAGCCAAAGCCGGTAAAAATCCTGTCATATTCCTGCTCGAATTCAAAGCGCTCCCGGTCCCAGGTATCTCTTGAAGGACACAGTTCCATCATTTCTTCCTGAATCGTATGAGAGGTATCTGCAAAAGCCTGCTGCCGCAGCATACCAATGGTCACATTTCTTGCCAGATAAATACCCTCACCCTGCCTGCAGTCATCTCTTTCCAGAGACAGTTCGCCGGCAATCAACCGAAGAAACGTTGTCTTGCCCGAACCGTTCGGACCGGTAATAGCAATCCGTTCCCTGCCCTTGATTTCAAAATCAAAGTGTTCCAGAAGATTTTCACCGCCAATGGCCAGGGTGCCATCCGTAATCCGATACAGCATCTTAAATCTCCACTGTACCCTGCAGGTAATTGATAAACTGCTGTGCGGTACGTCCGGAAATACCGCCGTGACGCATCTCCCACTTATTCGCCTCTGCGCAGAGTTCTTCATCTGTCATGTTCAGACCTGCACGGCGAGCCAGTTCAATAACGATCTCATTGAATTCTTTCTTAGATGGCTTGGAGTAACTGATCTGAACACCAAAACGATTGACAAGAGACAGTTTTTCTTCCATTGTATCAGAACGATGAAGATCATTCTCGTACTCCATATCATTCCTGTCATTCCATGTCTCTTTGATCAGATGACGTCTGTTGGATGTGGCATAAATCAGGATATTCTCAGGTTTTGTCTCAACACCGCCTTCAATAACTGCTTTCAGGAACTTGTATTCAATTTCATGCTCTTCAAAAGAAAGGTCATCCATATAAATAATAAAGCGATAATTGCGGTTTTTAATCTGTGCAATAACGTTGGACAAGTCTCTGAACTGATGCTTGTAAATCTCGATCATTCGCAGACCCTGGTCATAATAAGCATTGACAATGGCCTTGATACTTGTGGACTTACCTGTACCGCTGTCACCAAAGAGCAGCACATTGTTGGCTTTTCTTCCCTGAACAAAAGCCTCTGTGTTGTCCACCAGCTTCTTCTTCTGGATCTCATAACCTACCAGATCATCTAACATCACCATATCCATATTGTTGATCGGACAGAATTCCACATGATTCTCTGTTCTTGACGCAATACGGAATGCCTTATTCAGACCGAACATACCCACACCGTAAGCTTTGTAAAAATCCGTCACCACGTCAAAAAATTCATCCTCATTCGCTGTTTTCTCCAGCCGTTCACTGAGGGCCTGGACCTTCTCACTAACATTCTTATTGTACATCAGTTCTTTCTTGCCGATGGCCTTGTACTGTGAGAGCCTTGTAAAGCAATCAATGCCCAGACGTTCTTCAATTTCAGAAAAATCAAAGTCAAACAAAGCCTTAAATGCCTTAAAATCACCTCTGGCAAAGAAGTTGACACTGCCGTCGTTGGCCCCGACTTTCTCACAGGTTAAACTGAAAGGATTCTCATCTGTAATCAACAGATAAGTCAGATAATTGTGCCAGAGATTCTTGTCAAAACCATAATCGGTGGCCACCTGAAGCAGATGTTTCACCTGGGTAAAAATCCTTGTTACCAGCTCATCTCTTGATTGTGTATCCTGATCCATCTGTTTAAAAATATCACTTAACTGCATTAAAATGCTGTCCTTCGGCATATCGCCGTACATTAACAGTTTCGATACGATTTTGTACATTCTTCATTTCCTCCGTTTATCTTGTCCATGTCTGATAGTCATGACATTGTTTCTCTGACATGGTTTATTTTAACAAAATGTTTATTTACCCGATTATACTCCTATTTCCTATAGTAATTCAAGCCTATCTATGATATTTCGGCAAATTCCAACCCGAAACCCTCAAATATTATTTGATCTTTCAAATCATTTTTTATTTTTCTCAATTTAAAGCGTTGAACCCTTAAAGCAACTGTGTTATAATGGTATCACTTTGATTTTTACAATATTTGTATAAAAGATAAATTCAACTAAAACGGAGGTTTGACCCATGAATCATGAACAGATGCAGATGGAGTTTGTCCGTAAACTCCCAATCCCACAGGAAATTAAGAAACAATTCCCGATTTCTGAAAAAATCGCCCAACATAAAGCCGAACGCGACGAAGCCATTCGCCGTGTTTTTACAGGCGAATCCGACAAGTTTCTCTTAATTATCGGCCCATGCTCCGCAGACAGTGAAGAGCCTGTGATGGAATACATTCACCGACTGGCAAGGGTTCAGGAGAAAGTTGCTGACAAAATCATTATGATACCGCGTATCTATACCAATAAGCCCCGGACAACAGGCAAAGGCTACAAGGGCATGCTCCACCAGCCGGACCCAGAAAAGCAGCCGGATCTTCTGGAAGGTCTGATCGCCATCCGCAAGCTCCACGCAAGAGCCATCGAAGAAACCGGCCTTACCTGTGCGGATGAAATGCTCTACCCTGAGAATCACCGCTACCTCTCTGACCTGCTCAGTTATGTAGCTGTAGGTGCCCGTTCCGTAGAAGACCAGATTCATCGTCTTACAGGCAGCGGTGTCGGCATCCCATGCGGTATGAAGAACCCGATGAGCGGTGATATCTCTGTGATGCTCAATTCTATAGAAGCTGCCCAGAGCCCGCAGATGTTTGTCTACAGAGGCTGGGAAGTCAAAACACCCGGCAATCCGCTGACTCATGCTATTCTCCGCGGTGCTGTCAATGAACACGGCAACAATATCCCGAACTACCATTTTGAGAATCTCAGCCGTCTCTACGACAGCTATGCCGAAAAAGGCCTTGAGAATATGGCCTGCATCATTGACACCAACCACTCCAACTCCAGCAAGCAGTACATGGCACAGATTCGTATCGCCAACGAAGTCATGCACAGCCGCCGTCACTCCGATGACATCAAAAAGCTTGTCAAGGGCTTCATGATTGAGAGCTATCTGGAAGACGGAAGCCAGAAGATCGGTGAAGGCATATTCGGCAAATCCATTACAGACCCTTGCCTTGGCTGGGAAAAGACGGAGGCGCTGATTTACAGTATTGCGGAGCAGTTGTAAAATATAGGGCGGCTGCCTCAGTATACAATAAAAAAATTGCAGCTTGTTCTTCAGTACAGGCACGTTTGCACTGCCAACCCCTGGCAGCGCTACTAAGGCAGCAAAATACGCTGCCTTAGGAGCGGCCGGTGTTGAAGCACCTGTACTGAAGAACAAGCTGCAATCCTTTTTTGAAGTGTGTTGATGCAGCCGCATGATGTTTTTCAGTGCGATGTTACTTTTCAATCAGAAGTTGTGCTCCGCAATACTGTAAATCAGCAATTAATAAAATGTATTGCTCACAAATGCACATTAAATACTTACCATTCCAACAATGCACCGCACAGGCGTCCGATATGGAAGCATTTCTGGTGTCTGAACATGATAGACAGGCGTTGGAGGTTAAGGTCGGAGTGTTCGACTTCCCGAGCGTAACTATGGGCGGCGTCTGCGATTTCTTCAAAGGTGAGTTCGCCTTTTTCTGCGGCTGTTGCACAGACTATGTCTTCGATGAGCATGGTGCTGATGACGGCCAGTTTGACTTTTGAATACGGCATACCGTCGTAAACAGCTCCGGCGAAGTAGACGTATATGAAATAGCTTAATAATTGCTCGGCTATTTTGTCCGGCATCCGGTACTGGTGCAGGGCCTCATACTTTTTCCTGCCACCGCTAAATAAGATTTTCTCATAATGTCTTACTTTCCCCGGCCAGTCTGCGGATAAGGCTTCCAGTTTATGCAGGCATGAAAACATGCCTTTCATGACATGATAACGACTTCCCGGCTTTTCCCATTTTTCTTTGAGGTACACATTCATTCGGTTTGCTGCCCCTTCTGAAAGATAATGGTCATATATATTTTCCAGCCCAAACAGCTGACCTTCGCTGATATTTTTCTGCAAATGATGGCCCATGGACAGCATCTGCATCATCCGCACTGCCATCGGTACGTTTTCATTTTCTATCAGTTTCCAGAAAGCATCCCGGCCGTCTAAAAGCTGTGAAAAAAGCAGTTCATCAAAATCCCCATAGTCCTCTGAATGCCCTTTTTTTTCATCATAAATGAGATTCAGTCTGTCCTGTGACAAAATCATCCGCGCTGCCTCCGGGCATGACAGAGACAATGACAATTCCCTGACATTTTCATATTCTTCTTCATGCCTCGGATACTGTCTGCATGTTTTACAAAACAGTTTTTCCCCGGCTTCCGTATAAATATCGCAGAGATTTTCCTCATTTAGGAAAGCACATCTTCTGTCATACTGCTTAAAACTTTTTCTCTTAAAATTAATTGAATTGCGCAGACGATTACCGAAACCGCCGGGATATTTCTTATACTTTTCAAGGGTTTTGTCATCAATGACAATCTCCCATCCCGCACAGCACGTATCCGGACATTCTCCGCCGATACATGTAAACTGCCGGTAATAATCCGGATATACATACTCCATTGTCGTCACTCCCTGTTGTCTTTTTATTGTTTATTCATTTCGGCCACATTCTATTAAACGCAGGATTCCATATCATTTGCTTCAATTCTGCATGGTCCTGTCAATACCCAATTCTTATATCGTGCATCCATCCACACTGCAAACAGTCAGCCGATCACCATCCACCTTAAACTGCACATTTCGCCCGGCAAAATTAACGCCATACACTCGCTCCGGATCATTCTGATAAGCCGGTCTCGGATCCTGTGCCAATACACCAAGCAATGCCTCTCTTTTGTCCGGCGGAAAACATACCAGAAGTTCCCGGGCGCATTCCACTTTCAGCCTGTAATCCTTGAACTGTCCGCTGAAGCCGCCAAGTGCCTCCGGATGGCAGTCCACATGGGGCAGATAGGGTTTAATATCATAAATCGGCGTGCCGTTCATCATGTCAATACCCGAAACGATGATCACAGGTCCTTCATCTGTCTGAAGCTGAATGTCCTCTATTTTCACAGAAGACATGCCTACCGGATTCGGTCGGAAAGGAGAACGTGTGGCAAAAACACCCGCTTTTTTGTTGCCGCCCAGCCTTGGCGGACGCACCATCGGTGACCATTTATTCCTGGATGATTCCGAAAATCCCCACAAAAGCCACAGCCACGAATAACCCTCTATCCCGGAGAGTGCCTCCGGCACACGATATTCCGGCTCAAATATTATCTTCCCGGTCAGTTCCGGAACCAGGCCGCTCTGCCTCGGCACACCAAACTTCTCGCCAAAATCCGTATAAATTCTGGCTATAACTTTTAATGTTAAATTGTCCATTTAGATTTTGCTCCTGCTTCTCATACCCTTCAGAACCTGGCTAATCGCACTGCCCTTTAATGGCTTGTACGGACGTCCCTGCAGCAGAAGCTGCTTAACCTGAATATCCCGGAGATTTTTGACATCTTTCTCATAAGGATTCTCTGATAAAATAACCATATCTGCGATTTTACCGGCCTCCAGGCTGCCTCGTTCTTTTTCATCGAAGGTTGTATAATAACCGTTATACGTACACATTTTAAGTGCCTCCTGTACGGTCAGGGATTCTTCCGGGACACTATGATTGCAAGCACGATACATCCATTCAATCGGATCCGGGGCTGTACATGGACCATCTGATCCGGCACTCATGATAATTCCATGATCTGCAAATGTCCTGAGAGGATTCAGCCGCCGACTCCTCTCTCCCAGTATGTCCGCCAGATATTCATCCGGTTCCTGAGGCCAATCGATAAATGCGCTCTGTACCGGCAACAAAATATGATATTTCTCACAGATATCGATGCCTTCTTTCGTCGGCAGGCAGGCATGGATAATGGCATGTCTGTGATCTTCCCGCGGATAATCATCCAAAGCCGCTTTCAAAGCTCTGGTGGCCTGATCAAAAGCCGCATCACCGATGGCATGCATCTCTATCTGCAGTCCGGCACGATTGGCCTTTTTGCAGAATTCTGCCACCTGCGCATCACTGTAGTACAAAACACCTTTGCTGTCGCTGTTCTCATAAGGCACACGAAGCGCTGCATCCTTTGAACCAAAGCAGCCGTCTAACGCAGTGGCAAAACATCCGCCCACTCTCAGCAGATGCCGTTTCCGTACTTTCTTCACATCCATGGTCTGGAAAAAGACACGCATCTGCATACCGTTATTCAGCCCACGTCCAAACCATCTCTCCAAATCCACATCCAGATCTCTGACAAACCCCACCCCACTTACCGTGTGGATCATTCCGATCCCCTTGGAGGCCATATAATCAATGGCTTTCTGCATATTCTTTAACAACTGTGGTACTGAAATCGAATTCGTCACATAATCCGAAATGGCAAAAAAGGCTTCCTGATTCATTTCCCCTGTATCCGCATGGCAGCCACGAAGCCCCGACACTTTATCCTTCACCTGCTCATAGAGTTTCGTATTCACAATGCAGGCATGTCCGTCATATTTCACCATGAAAACCGGTTTATCCGGACAGACCCGGTCCAGCTCATTTCGGTTGACAAGTCTTCTCTCTTTAACCGAGTACGGGGACGCACCAAAACCGATCAGCATCTTCTGGTCACTTTTCTTTGCAAAATCAGACAGCATCGAAAGAATCTCTTCATTACTGGCAGCATTCATGACATTCAGTCCGGCATGAAATGTGGAAAAACTCGCAAAGTGAATATGGCTGTCCGTGAAGGCCGGAATCAATGCTTTCTTTCCAAGCCGCTCATGACGAACAGAGATATATCTTTCCGGCAATTCATCTCCTACATATAAAATTCTGCCGTCGTCTTCTACAAGATAACGTGCTACCTGATCATTGGCATCGCACGTCAGAATCGCACCTTCATAAACCTTCATATGAATCCCTCCTGTTCGTAACCACTACTGCTTTTATTTTAGCACGACAAAAGATGCCTGACAACATTCCGCCATCAGACATCTTTTGAAACATTCATATTTTGTAACTGTTCAGAGCCAAGCAAAATTTCAAAAACCAGGTATAAAATGCTTGCATTTTTAAAACTGTTTTTGAAATTTTATTTGGCGGATACGCCACACCGACGAAATGCGTAGCATTTTGGAGGTTGGCTCTGAACAGTTACCACATTTTAATTATTCGCTTGTTTATTCAATTCAAATACACCTAAAATCAGGCCTCTAAACACTTCTTATAATCCCATCTGAGCAAGAACAATGAAAAGACCACATGTGATAAATGGGATAATAATCTGTGTAATCGCAATATCAAAGTAGGCTTCCTTATGTGTCAGCTTGCAGATACCAAGCAATGTAATCTGAGCACCCTGGTGAGGCAGAGTATCCAGTGTACCTGCTGCAATTGTAGCGATACGATGAATGTAAGGTAATTTTGCACCAAGTGCAAGATATGTATCTGTCAGTGCGTTAAACGCAACACCCATACCACCTGAAGCAGAACCGCAGGCACCGGCACAGATAGCAACTGTAATCATAACGAATACAAGTGGAGGCATTGACATACCCTTTAATGCTGTAACAAGATCTGCAAATCCCTGTGTATTCTTAACAACACCACCGAAACCAACAACGATGGCTGTATTCAAAATGGCAACACCGGAGTCTGCTGCACCTTTATTGAAAACTTTCACCCACTGTTCAATACCGCCCTTGACGAATTTGAACATCAGAATAGCTGCTAATGCAACCCCTGCAAATACAGATGGCACAACATCAAGATGAAAGCCATTAAACAGAACAAGAATCAGAATAATAGGAATGAATGCGATTACCCAGTGCGGCAAATCTTCACGTCCCTGAATGTTCAAATCTTCTGCTGACAGCTGTGTCTTTAATCTTGCATCATCAAAATAATAACCGTTCTTTGTGAACTTGCGGGCACGATATTCCAGCCATACAAAGATTAACAGGAATTCAATAATGGATACAATCAGAGATGGTACAAATGCAGCTGTTGATAAAGTACCAAGACTCTTGATCGCAATAACATTCTGAATGGACGGAGAACCCGGTGCTGACATGGACCATGTCCAGCAGCCTGCTGAAATTGCAGCCGGAATCAGCCGTCTTGTCAGATTGGATTCCTTGAAAAGGTTCAGTGCAATCGGATAAATAACGAAGAATACAACGAAACCGCTGACACCACCAAAAGTAAGAATACCTGTGATACACATGATAATAGGAGCTACAAACTTACCATGACATAAACCGCCGATAAATCGTGCAATAGATTCTGCAGCACCTGTAAACTGGTAAACCGCACCAAACAATGCACCGACAAAGAATGTCAGGAAATACTTAGAAACGTAATCTGCTGCCGCCGGCATGAACATATCCTGCAAGCCTTCCATGATCGGAATACCTGAACAGATTAATACGAAAATCGTCACTACCGGAGCAAGAATCAATGCGCTTAACTGCTTAAACGCCAGTAACGCAAAGAGAATAATGGCAATTAATAACACAAGAATACCAAAATTCATAATAGCAATCCCCCTTTTATTTGTCTGATTGTGATCATCCACTCTCTTTTGAATAACCACTTTCCTTATCTCACATAATGCCTGCCCTTCACCTGTGAAATAATTTCTTATACCAACTATTAAGCAAATAATATGCCAACTTTTTAACATGCTGTAAAATGGGGATTTTCAGCCATTTTATCGTTTGTTTTTTCTTGTATTTATGTGTTTTTATTTCTAATATCGTGTCATTTTTGACACATAATTTATTTTCACTTTCTTATGTGTACTGATTTTTTTCATACACACATAATTTTTGAATTTTTACAGATTCTTTACCGTCTGTAATTGCTTTCTTCTGACAAGAATATAACAAAGAATATGAACACCACCGGTAATAATCCAGGTAATTGGATAGGAAATATACAGCATCCAAAGACTTCTGTGAATCTGAAACGCAGTAAAAATCCACACAATCCGCAGGCCGCAGGCACCAATCAGCGAAACAATCATTGGCAGCAGCGAATAACCGACACCTCGGAGTGCACCAACCATTGTATCCATAATGCCGCATAAGAAGTAAGTCGTACAGATTACAGACATTCAATCCTTTCCAAATTGAATTACATTGGGATCTGATGAATAAATAGACAACAGCGTGTCTCCGGCAAGCCATGCACCCACACCGAAAATAAGACCTACAGATATCACCAGTCCCTGACATATAAACAGCACCTTGTGAATCCGTTTTTCCTCGCCGGCACCATAATTCTGGCTTGTAAAACTCATAGCGGTCTGCTGAAAAGTATTCATGGATATATAAATAAAGTTTTCGATATTCATAGAGGCGGTATTGCCTGCCATGGCTGTAGAACCAAAGGAATTAATGGATGACTGGATCAATACATTGGACAGTGAAAAAACGACACCCTGCATTCCCGCCGGCAGACCGATCTGCATGATCTGACGCAATTTATTTTTTACAATTCCCAGCTGATGCAGATCCAGATGACAGCACCCCCGGCTTCTCATCAGGCAGCGAATGATCAGTACCGCAGAGATATATTCCGCAATCACCGTTGCCAGTCCGACACCTGCTACACCCAGATGGCAAACAATAACAAAAAACAGATTAAAGCAAACATTAATAACTCCTGCCGTCACCAGATAGAACAGCGGCCTTTTCGTATCTCCCACTGCACGAAGAATAGAACTGCCGAAATTATACAGCAGTGTCGCCGGCATGGCCAGAAAATAAATCTTCAGATACAAACTGGACTGATCCAGAACATCATCCGGTGACCCCATCCAGATCAGAAGTGTTCTTGTCACAGTCACACCAAGAATCAACAGAAAAATACCACTAACCATACTCAGGGTAATAGCTGTATGTACCGTTTCATTCACTTCATCATCTCTTCCGGCACCATGAAAACGGGCCACAAGAACATTGGCACCCACAGAAAATCCGATAAAAAGATTAATCAGCAGGTTGATCAATGAGCTGGTGGAACCCACTGCTGCTAATGCCGTACTGCCGACAAATCGGCCAACCACAATAATATCTGCTGCATTAAACAGCAGCTGTAAAATGCCGGACAGCATCAGCGGAATTGAAAAGCGAATAATCTTTCCAAATAACGGTCCGTGACACATATCAATTTCATAAGACTGACTCATTTATTCACACTCCTTCTCATAGATAAAAAGCTGTATCTCCTCTGCATTTTCTTTGAATTTGCATTCAAGGCTATACAGGCCTTAAAATTCAGCGTACAAAAAGCAGCCCAAACGATGAGCTGCTCTAGTACATCGTTTCGTAAATAACTATACCAATCGCGTAGGATGCGGATTCGAGTGTGCAGGTAAAAAAACGCAGGCGTAGCGGGCTACGCCGAGGCTTTTCTACCTGCACACTCGGATTCGCAGGCAAGTGAATGGTGTAGTTATTTCGAAAATGATGTACTAGTATTATAGACCTGTTAATTACGAATTTCAAGCTATCCAGCTTGTATTTTTTTATTTTCTATTGACATCTCGCCTTTGAATGTTATAATTCTAATTGTTTGAATTATAATATTTTGAAACAGAATCTTATGATTTCATTCCAATTAATCGCAAGAAAGGATTATTCTATGTCATCTTTATCTTTTCATTATCTTGCCATGGCCGTTCATTCCATGATACAGAAAAATTTCATGGAACAGGTTAAACCATCAGGTCTGACCTCCGGTCAACCTAAAGTTCTGGATTATCTTCGGGATCACAACGGCGCCAACCAGAGAGAAATTGCCGCTGCCTGCCATATTGAGCCTGGCTCACTCACCTCTGTACTTAATCGCATGGAAGAAAAGGGACTCATTGAGCGACGCATGCTGGACGGCAATCGCAGGACGTTTTATATCTTTATGACAGATAAAGGCAGTCGTCTGAAAGATCTGGTCGAAGATAATTTTGCTTCTATTGAAAAAAAAGCCTTCAGAAATATCAGCTCTGAAGAGCAGGCCGCTTTTATGGAAACATTCTCAAAAATATATGAAAATCTAATGAACAAAGGAGACACCACCCATGAATAAGCTCAAACGTTATATTATCTTTCTTATCGGATTGTTCGTCAATTCCCTTGGCGTAAGTCTAATTACCAAAGCTAATCTCGGTACATCCCCTATTTCTTCTATTCCATATGTACTGAGCCTGAATTTTCCGTTGACCCTCGGTAATTTCACCATTATTTTCAGTCTTTTGCTGATTTTTCTGCAGCTGCTGATCCTCCGCAAAAATTTCAAACCGGAATACTATCTTCAGATTCCTGTTTCCATTTTATTCGGCTATTTCATTGACTTCACTATGATTCTGCTGGCTTTTGTTCAGCCGGAATCTTATCCTTCTAAAATTATTTATCTGCTGATAGGATGTGTCATTCTGGGATTCGGCGTATATATTGAAGTCCTGGCAGATGTCGTCATGCTGCCCGGCGAATCCTTTGTTCGTGCCATCGTTCAGACATGGAACCGTGAATTCGGCAGCACAAAAGTCTGTTTTGATGTTTCCATGGCTGTGATTGCCGCTGTGCTTTCATTTGTACTGGCTCATCGTCTGGATGGCGTCCGTGAAGGTACTGTTATCGCCGCGCTGTTAGTCGGTTTTATTGCCAGACAGTTCGGCAAAGCTCTGGCTTTCGTCAAACCGCTTCTGTTCCCGGAAGATTATGCCAAATCCTCTGAAGAAGAATCTTCTGATAAAAATGCAAAAAAAGC
The DNA here is from genome assembly GCF_019734885.1 of Pseudocoprococcus catus. Classification (GTDB taxonomy): domain Bacteria; phylum Bacillota; class Clostridia; order Lachnospirales; family Lachnospiraceae; genus Coprococcus_A; species Coprococcus_A catus. The sequence goes on from NZ_JAAXCM010000023.1 coordinate 67,890, forward strand.
AGCCACTCCCTCTGAATACGCCTCTGTTATTACCATCGGCCGACAGTACGGCAGCGGCGGCAGCGAGCTCGGACAGATTCTTGCCGACAAGCTTGGCTATAATTTTTATGATAAGGAAATCATTGAAATGACTGCCGGAACCACCGGATACTCTTCCAATTACGTCGGTGAACATCAGGAATCCCTGACTAACAGCCTGCTTTATGATTTAGTTAATCATATGTACACTTTCCCTGAGACAGAAGCACCAAAGGATAAGATTTTTGATGCTCAGTCCAAAGTGATTCAGGAAATTGCAGCCAAAGGTCATTGCGTCATCGTTGGACGATGTGCCGACCAGATTCTGAAAGGCCGAACAGATTGCCTGAATATTTTCCTGCATGCACCTTTAAAAAACAGAATTGAGCGTGTGATGGACAAGAAAAATCTTAGTGAAAAAGAGGCAAAGAGTCTGATTCTCAAAGAGGAACGCCGCAGGGCAGATAATTATCATTATTATACAAGACAGATATGGGGCGCTTCCGCCAATTACCATCTGTCTTTGGATACATCGCTTGGTTATGACTATGTCATGGATGTTATTCTGGGAACAGCAAAAAGACTTAAATAGTCCATTACCCTCAACAGCAGTGAATTGAATAAGCTGAAAGCACTGGCCGATGAAAAGGCATCCATTCTGCTGATGAATCCTTCCGGCCAGATGGCCACAAAACAGACCATCATTGAGGCCGGTCACACATCCGATGCGCTCCAATATGAACTTGAAGATATGGAAACAGCGATTCTTACAGGCAATACGACGATCATGAAACTCCGGGAATCTTCTGATGTCATGGATATTATGACAAAACTCCGCAGCGACTGGGGATTGTTTTATCCTGAAGAAATCCATTCATAATGACTGCTCAATCTATATGCAGATGTCACCATGATATCTGCATATTTTTTCTTATTCGTTTCAAACTGCGGACAGAATTTGTCAAATATGCTATAATGAAGTTTACGATTACAGCAGGCTGTGGCTATTCCGGCCTGCTATACGCTGTGCAGCACAAACACGCATTCACAGCTGAAAGGAGTTTTCATGGCAATTACCAGAATGACTGTTATCAAAGCCTCCTCTGATGCAGATTATCGAAAAGGTCAGGATATTTTTTTGATCGATAAGCGCATTAAAAACTTTGAAACGGATATTAACACACTGACAGATACCCCTATGATCACCGCTACTGTCCTTGATGCAGACGGCAGTGAACATGAAACCCAGGTATCCATCGATGAAGATGAGGGCCAGATTGTCGGCAGCTTATGTTCCTGCTCCGATTTTTACCAATCAGAAGGGCTCTGCTGCCACTGCGTCGCTATTCTTTTGAAATATATCTCCAGACGACATATTCAAACAAGCTTTCCGTCAAAAAAACAAAATCGGATTGGCCAGACATTGATTGAATCTTATATTCATCAATCTTCCGGCAGCCACTATCCTGCTGAAGCATCTGAAACCAAAGTTCTGATTGAATTGGAGCCAATTCTTCATAAACAATATCATAAACTTTCCGTCGACTTCAAGATTGGCACCGGCAAGAAATACGTCATCAAAGACTTGCTGGAGTTTGCCCGCCTTATTCGTCAAGGTGAATTATTTCAATATGGAAAGAATCTGAAATTTTTCCATGAACCTGCGGCTTTCACTTCTGAGAGCCGCAGCATGCTGGCGTTTATTATGCAGCGGATTGAAGAGTACGAATACCATTTCCACTGTGTTCAGGACAGCACCTATCGTTTCCAGACAATGAAGGCACTGCGTTACCTTCCGCTGTCTCCAACCGCTGTCGACATGTTTCTGAATATGATGATCGGACATACGCTTCAGTTTGATCTCGATGATCATATCCGGCCCATTTATGTTACAGACGGAGACCCGGAACTTACACTTGAACTCAAAGCCAAAGATAGTGACACCTACCATCTGACCATCGAAGATTGTCTGATACTCTCCGGTGCCCGGACGTTCTGGATTCTAAAAGATAAAATCCTGTATCGCTGCTCAGAAGCCTTCAAAAAGGACATGCAGCCCTATCTGACAGAGTTAAATCGTCAGAAAGTCCGTGAAATCACACTTTCCGAGAAACAGCTTCGACCTTTTTACGGCAGTGTACTGAAGCATCTGGAAGCCCATACAGATTTTCACACTGAAGGTGTTGATCTGACCGGTTATGAACCGCCTGAAGCGCATTTCAGTATTTACCTTGACAATCCGGCTGAGAATATCATCAGTTGTACAGCTTATGCCCGTTATGGCGAAGAAACATTTTCTCTTGCCACGCCTATCTCCTGTGAAGATGGTTTTCGTGATGCCGCTATGGAGAACAAAATCCTGACGGCTATTCAGACTTATTTTCAGCCTGCCTCAGTATCCGGGAATGAAGATTCCCCTGTTGCTGATGCTGATTTTATCATCAGTCATGACGATCAGGCTGCTTTCCTCTTTCTGGAACAGGGACTGCCGCATTTTTATGAACTGGCCGAGGTTTTCATTTCCTCCAATATGAAACGGATCCGCATTCTGTCTGCACCAAAGACTGCCGTTGGTGTATCCGTATCCAAGGGTCTTCTTGAAATAGATATTCAGTCTGACAGTCTGCCTTATGATGAACTGGCCGGCATTCTGAACAGTTACAGACGCCGACAGAAATACTACAAATTGAAATCCGGAGAATTTCTCAAATTGGAGAATAATTCTCTCAGCGTTTTATCTGAATTGGCAGACGGACTTCGGCTCTCTGAACAGGCTATCCGTGGTGGCAGGATTTCTGTGCCTTTATATCGCGCATCCTATATTGATGCCGTTCTTACCAGCCACAACAGTGATATGCAGTCCCACAGAGACCGTTATTTCAAATCACTGATTCGTGATATGAAATCTGTGGCTGACAGCGATTATGAAGTTCCTGATGCCATGAAACCCATTCTGCGTGACTATCAGAAAACCGGCTATCGCTGGCTCTGTACCATTGCACAGCTTGGATTTGGCGGTATCCTTGCTGACGATATGGGACTTGGAAAAACTTTGCAGATCATCACACTGTTGGAACATGCCAGGCTTGAAGCGATATCCAAAACTGTCGATTTGGCAGAAACTGCTTCCCATACAGCATGTCCGCCTCCTGTTAGTCTGATCGTCTGCCCTTCGTCACTTGTTTACAACTGGGACAGTGAAATCGAGCATTTCGCACCCAATCTGAAAACCTTGCTCATCACCGGTACCGCTCAAGAACGGCAGGAATTATTGACACACTATGCAGATTATGATATTCTCATCACTTCATACGACATGCTGAAACGTGACATTGCCAGCTATGAAAATCTCCATTTTCATTATCAGATCATCGATGAAGCGCAATATATCAAAAATCACCACACCCAGGCTGCACGCTCTGTCTGCAGCATTCATTCTGTTACCCGCTTTGCACTGACAGGTACACCTATTGAAAACCGTCTCAGTGAATTGTGGAGTATTTTTGAATATCTGATGCCAGGATTCTTATATCCTTATGCTTATTTCCGCTCAGAACTGGAACAGCCGATTGTAGAAAATAAGGATAAAATCGCTGCCACGAGGCTTCAGCAGCTTGTCCGTTCTTTTATCATGCGGCGTCTGAAAACAGATGTCTTAAAGGAACTGCCGGACAAACTGGAACATGCGGTTTATGCCCAGATGACGGATGAACAGAAGAAGCTTTACACTGCCAATGCACTGAAACTCCAGAAAAATCTGGAACAGCAGAGCGACAGTATGTTTAAGACGAGTAAAATCCAAATTTTGGCTGAATTAACCAAACTGCGCCAACTCTGCTGCGACCCGTCCTTAATCTATCAGAATTACCATGGCGGCTCAGCGAAACTGGACACCTGTATCCAGCTCATTGAAAATGCCATGGCTGGCGGCCACAAAATTCTTCTGTTTTCACAGTTCACATCTATGTTGGATGTGATTGAACGCCGTCTGAAAACAGAACGCATTCTCTACTATCGGCTGGACGGCAGTACAAAGAGCGAGCAGCGCACCCGCCTTGTCAATGCTTTTAATGATAACAAAGTTCCCGTGTTCCTGATTTCTCTAAAAGCTGGCGGCACAGGTCTCAATCTCACCGGAGCCGACATCGTCATCCACTATGACCCATGGTGGAATGCCGCTGCTCAGAATCAGGCAACTGACCGTGCACACCGTATCGGGCAGAAACACACTGTCACTGTTTATAAACTGATTGCACGGCACACCATTGAAGAAAAAATACTGGAACTTCAGGAAAACAAAAAAGCACTGTCAGACCAGATACTCTCAGAGGAAGGCGTCACAGCCAGCCATCTAACCAAAGAAGATCTGCTGCAGATCCTCCAATAGCCGTTCAAACACATACAGAGTGCGGTCTTAGGCAATCTATAAAGGGAATCGAAAGGTGTTAGCCGTCACAGGCACCTTCGCACTGCCGACGTGTGCAACGGTACTAAGGTGCAAAAAAACTGCGCCTAAGGACCGGCCACGTCGAAGCACCTGTAATGGCTAACACCTTTCGATTCCCTTATTTATGTTTTTGTCCGCACTCTTGTATTTTGATTGACTCATTATGCTTATCATTCGATTTTGATACTATTGATTTTCAGCATACATCGTTTCAAAATCTTATGGTTGCACTTTTTTGGCTTCAGATTTTGCAGTGCCTGCTTAATCTTTTACTTATCTCTTTCGAGAAATTTCCTGACATAAATGCCAGTGTAAGAGTTCGGATTCTCTGCGATTTCTTCCGGTGTACCGCAGGCAACAATCGTACCGCCTCTGGCACCGCCTTCCGGTCCAACATCAATGATGTAGTCTGCGGTTTTGATGACGTCCAGATTATGCTCAATAACAACAACAGTGTTCCCGCCTTCAGCCAGTCGTCTGAGGATTTCTGTCAGTTTGTGAACATCGGCAAAATGAAGACCGGTTGTCGGCTCGTCAAGGATATAAATCGTTCGTCCTGTGCTGCGTTTGCTGAGTTCTGTGGCCAGTTTGATACGCTGTGCCTCACCACCGGATAATGTGGTGGATGGCTGTCCCAGCTTGATATAAGAAAGCCCCACATCATTCAGCGTTTCCAGCTTTCTGCGGATAGACGGCACGTTTTCAAAGAACTTCACTGCTTCTTCGACGGTCATATCCAATACTTCATAGATGTTCTTGCCCTTATACTTCACTTCCAGTGTTTCTCTGTTATAACGCTTGCCATGGCACACTTCACAAGGGACATAAATATCTGCCAGGAAATGCATCTCAATCTTGATAATACCATCACCGGCACAGGCTTCACACCGTCCGCCCTTCACATTAAAGCTGAAACGCCCTTTCTTGTAACCTCGCTCTTTTGCATCCACTGATGAGGCAAATAAATCACGGATCAGATCAAACACGCCGGTATAAGTTGCCGGATTGGAACGCGGTGTACGACCAATCGGAGACTGATCAATATTGATCACCTTGTCCAGCTGTTCCATTCCAAGGATGTCATCATGCTTACCCGGATGGATGGTTCTTGCATGATTCAGGTCTCTCGCCAGATGCTTGTAAAGGATTTCATTCACTATGGAACTCTTGCCTGAACCGGACACGCCTGTCACACAGGTCATCACTCCCAAAGGAATATCTACATTGATATGCTTCAGATTGTTCTCTGCCGCACCGATAATATGCAAAAATCCTGTCGGCTTCCTTCTCTCTTTTGGTACCGGAATTCTGATCCTACCGCTCAAGTAAGCACCTGTTACGGACTTCTCACACTTCATGATATCCTGTGCGGTTCCTTCTGCCACCAAATATCCTCCATGCTCACCTGCTCCCGGTCCGATATCCACAATCCAGTCCGCTTCCAGCATGGTATCCTCATCATGCTCCACCACAATCAGAGTGTTGCCCAGATCTCTCAAATTCTTCAATGTCTTCAGCAGCTTATCATTGTCTCTCTGATGCAGACCGATGCTTGGTTCATCCAGAATGTAAGCCACTCCAACAAGCCCGGAACCTATCTGTGTTGCCAATCGAATGCGCTGTGCCTCTCCTCCGGACAGTGTTGCTGTTGCTCTTGAAAGCATCAGATAATCCAGACCTACATCAATCAGAAATCCCAGTCTTGCACGGATTTCCTTAATGACCTGATCGCCGATCAAATGCTGCTGTGTCGTCAATTCAAGTTGATCCATAAATGCATTCAGATCTGTAATAGACAGCTCTGTCAATTCACTGATATTCCTGCCGCCGATAGTTACCGCCAATGACTCTTTCTTCAGACGTCTGCCGCCACACTCTTTACACGGGGTAATGGTCATGAAATTCTCATACTCCTGCTTCGTCAGCTCTGAACCGGTTTCTCTGTACCGACGTTCCACATTCTTGATCAGGCCTTCAAAAGCAACATCATAAACACCTTCACCGCGCTGTCCGCGATAATGAACTCTTACTTCACGTCCGCCTGTACCATGTAAAATGACGTCCTTGATTTCCTGCGGATAATCTCTGAATGGCGTATCCAGATCAAAATGATAAGCCTCCGCCAAAGCCACAAGAATAGCGTGGGTAAAGCTGGAAGCATCCGCTGACGACTGCCATCCCATCACCGCAATGGCTCCCTGGGAAATGCTCAGGGAAGTATCCGGTATCATCAGTTCCGGTGAAAACTCCATCTTATAACCTAAGCCATGGCATACAGGACAAGCACCAAAAGGATTATTAAATGAAAAGCTTCTCGGTTCAATCTCCTCAAAACTGATCCCGCAGTCCGGGCATGAAAAACTCTGACTGAATGTCATACTGTCTTCCTGATCCGGAAGATCCACAATCGCCAATCCCTCTGCCAGTTTCAGCGTGGTCTCCAGTGAATCTGTCAGTCGCTTCTCGATACCCTCACGAACCATCAGCCGGTCTACAATAATGGAAATATTATGTTTCTTATTCTTCTCAAGCTTAATCTCTTCCGACAATTCATACTGATGGCCATCCACCATCACACGTACATAGCCGCTCTTTCTTGCCTGCTCAAAAATCTTTACATGCTCGCCCTTACGGCCTCGTACAACCGGAGACAGAAGCTGAATCTTCGTTCTCTCAGGCAAGGCCATCACTGCATCCACCATCTGATCCACTGTCTGCTTCTTGATCTCCTTGCCGCACTTCGGACAATGAGGCGTTCCGATTCTGGCATACAGCAATCGATAATAATCATAAATCTCTGTCACTGTTCCCACAGTGGACCGCGGGTTTCTATTTGTTGACTTCTGATCAATAGAAATGGCCGGAGACAGACCAGATATACTCTCTACATTCGGTTTCTCCATCTGACCAAGGAACTGTCTGGCATAGGATGACAGAGACTCCATATAACGTCTCTGTCCCTCCGCATAAATCGTATCAAAAGCCAGAGAAGATTTACCTGAGCCACTGAGTCCCGTCAATACAACCATCTTATTGCGCGGTATCTTCACATCAATGCCTTTTAAGTTATGTTCTCTGGCACCCTTTATATCTATAAAATCTTTCTGCGTCAATTCTGACATCGTTACTTCCTTTCTTAATCTTCCTCTATCTCATGGATCATCTTCTTCAATTCCATGATCTTGTCTCTCAGCATAGCCGCTTTCTCAAAATCAAGCTCTGCCGCAGCTGAATGCATCTGCTTCATCAGCTTGCGGATCGCCGCATTCAGCTCTTTATAACTCATAGACTCCGCGTCTTTAACAAAACTGTCTTCAGACTTATCCGCTGCCTCCGAGATACTAATCAAATCTCTGACAGCCTTCTGGATTGTCTTCGGAGTAATGCCATGAGCTTCATTATAAGCCTGCTGAATGGCCCGTCTTCGATTAGTCTCGGTAATCGCCTTATCCATAGAATCTGTGATTCTGTCCGCATACATAATGACATGTCCCTCTGTATTACGGGCCGCACGGCCAATGGTCTGGATCAATGATGTCTCTGAACGCAGAAACCCCTCCTTGTCTGCATCAAGAATCGCCACCAGCGTAATCTCAGGAATATCCAGACCCTCTCGCAGGAGGTTGATGCCTACAAGTACATCAAAGACATTCAATCGGAGATTTCTCACGATCTCCGACCGCTCCAGCGTATCAATATCTGAATGCAGATATCGGACGCGGATGCCCAGTTCTTTCATATAATCCGTCAAATCCTCAGCCATTCGCTTCGTCAGTGTAGTGATCAATATCTTATGTCCATGCTCAATTTCCTTATTCACCTCGGAAATCAGATCATCGATCTGTCCTTCCACTGGCCGTACACTGATCTCCGGATCCAGCAGTCCAGTCGGTCGGATCACCTGTTCTGCTCTCAGCAATTCATGTTCACCCTCATAGACATTCGGTGTCGCAGAGACAAAAAGCATCTGGCTGATATGGGATTCAAATTCTTCAAAATTAAGCGGACGGTTATCCTTAGCCGAAGGCAGCCTGAATCCGTAATCTACCAATGTTGTCTTTCGTGACTGGTCACCGGCATACATCCCCCGCACCTGCGGAATTGTAATATGGGACTCATCTACGATCATCAGAAAATCATCCGGAAAATAATCCAGAAGCGTATGCGGCGGCTCTCCCGGCTTCAATCCGGACAAATGTCTGGAATAATTCTCTATACCGGAACAAAAGCCGGTTTCACGCATCATCTCTATGTCAAACTTCGTTCTCTCTGCAATTCGCTGTGCCTCCAGAAGCTTATCTTCACGCTTAAACCATTCCACCCGTTCTTTCAATTCTTCTTCAATCGCACAAATCGCCTTCTCCATCTTCTCCGGTGCAACAACATAATGAGATGCCGGGAAAATAGCTACATGCTCCAGTTTTGCCTTCGCACTGCCTGTTAATGCATCAAATTCCGTAATTCTGTCAATCTCATCTCCAAAAAACTCCACACGTACCGCTGTATCCGTTGCATTCGCCGGAAAAATCTCCACCACATCCCCGCGTACTCTAAAGGTACCGCGCTTAAAATCCATATCATTACGTACATACTGGATATCGATCAACTTACGGATGACATCATCTCTGTCTTTCAGCATGCCGGGACGCAAAGAAATCACCATCTCCTGATAATCGATGGGACTGCCCAGACCATAAATACAGGAAACAGACGAAATGATAATCACATCACTGCGCTCCGATAATGCCGCTGTCGCAGAATGACGCAGCTTATCAATTTCATCATTGATCGCTGAATCCTTCTCTATATAAGTATCCGAAGAGGGTACATAAGCCTCCGGCTGATAATAATCATAATAGGAGACAAAATACTCAACTGCATTATTCGGAAAGAATTCTTTGAATTCGCTATAAAGCTGTGCAGCCAGCGTTTTATTATGTGCAATAATGAGTGTTGGCCTATTTAATTCCTTGATAACATTTGCCATTGTAAAAGTCTTGCCAGACCCCGTAACCCCTAGTAAAGTCTGGCATTGGTTGCCTTTCTGGAAACCTTTCACAAGCTGTTCGATAGCCTGCGGTTGATCTCCTGTAGGAGCATATTCTGATACCAGTTCGAAGTGATCCATAGTCAAAAACCTCCTTACTATTTTCATTATTAACCCGAAAATTCGTACATGTCAGGTGAAAAATACGTTCCAATTTTGCTGAAAAATAGGTAAAAAAACGCCAATGTACGAATTTGGTCACCCAAGTGGATATTTTCCGGTTCGCAACACCTCGTACTATCCTCCATGATTTGATACTACAGTATACCACAATTTATCCCTTTTCAAAACTATAAAGACCTATTAGTCAATCATAATACCTAAGCACACAGAACAGCATTACTGATATTTTTCTGCATTTTTATTCCATATATTGTATTCTTATGCACGAACATACGTTCAATTTTAGTATATCTGTTCTTGTGTATTTCGTCAATAAAAGAATTTTTCTACTATCTACTTTTCTCTTTCCCGTAAAAAAAAGAGCATACAGCAAATAACCTGCAGTATACCCTTTTCTATTGATTTCCCATATAGATTAAGCCAATCTATGCAGAACTTTCTTTCCATATTTTTCTTTTAGTATTTGAATATCTTCACTATCATATGGATGCACTTCATCTATAAATGCATCAATCTCCTCTACCCCTCCTTCTATTAATGCCTGCTTGTCTGTATAGACATCAAATGTAATAATCGATTTGGAATGTCCTAACGACGCTGCTATTGCCTTTTGATTGATATCATTCTTCATTAATAATGTGGTATACGTATGACGTAAATCATGAAATCGTATATATGGCAATCCTGCTTCTTCTATTAGTTTTTTATAATGGGTATATATGTATGTGGTAGATCTTGGTCTTCCATAACTAGAACAACAAATGTAATCCATATCTTGAAATACCCATCTTCCATGCTGTCTCCTGCTTCGGTTTTTCTCATATTTTTTCCTTTCTTCTAGTATTTCGCTAAATAAAAAATTAGGAATTTTCTCCACACGATTACTTGCAGGTGTCTTCACATCAATTTCCTGCTTTGTTCGTGTCTTTGGTGCTATTTCATTTTCGTCTACCTCTAAACTTCTTCCTAATTGCCGTTCTATTTTTAATGTGCGATTTTCATAATCTATATCTGTGTACTTTATTCCACTGATTTCACTTTTCCTTAATCCCATTAAGAGTGCAAATAATATATACAGATAAATACGTGTATCTTTTGCTACTTTTATTAAATGCTTTACCTGCTCCAACGCGTACGTTTTTGATTCATCAATTACGATTTCATGGTATGGAACCTTTTTCGCACCTTTAGGAAGATTTAATCCCTCCGCCGGATTATATGTAATCAAATTTTTAGAAAGTGCAAATTCTAATGAGGTATTCAAAATCGGCTTAGCTATTCTTGGAATGGAACTATATTTTTCAACCAACTTTTTATACAATTTTGAAATGTGCCCCTGATTTAACTTTACTAAAGTTAATTTTCCCAATTCTGGAATAATGTGCTTTTCAATACAATTTTTATAAGTATTGTAAGTACAAGCACTTACACCTTCCTTGCTTCTTATAATATTTTCCAACCAATACGTCAGTAGCTCTTCCACTTTTATATTTTTATAAACAACATATTTCTTATCGTGTAATTGAGCAATTACATGATTTCTTTCTTTTTCTGCCTCTTCTTTCTTTGCAAAACCAGAATGTTGGGATTCCTTTTCTTCCATATCATCAAATATCACAGTTACACGAAATCCAAACTTTCCTTTAATTTTTATCACATTGCCAACACGATAATCTACATACGCTCTGAGTTTTATTTTATTTAGATCCATACGCTGCCTCCTCTGCTAGAAATTCCTTATTCAAAAAATCTGTAATCTGATTTCCACCCTCAATTACTTCCAGGTAAAATTCAAATGTTGTATGTACGGAATGATGCCCCAGCAATGCTGATATTTTCGTTAAAGGCACTCCTCTCTCAGCTAGAATTGTAGCATACATATGTCTTAATCCATGCACTGTAATATGTGGCAATCCATTTCTTTCACATAGTCTCCTGATTTCTGTATTTAAAGAACACAACCCTCTTGGATTTCCATTTTTCTGACAAGAAATAAAATTCTGATCTTGAAAGTCTTCTCCCATTCTTTCCTTCAGTAATTGAATTCTATCTTTTCTGCGTTCGACTTCCACCAATATAATTTCGGGCACTTTTAATCTGCGTTTTCCACTTTCGCTTTTTGGATCACGTAAAATACTCTGATACTTTATAATTTCATAAGTTCCCTCCTTGGTTTCTATATCAGCTACCAACTGTCTTTGAACTGTGACCGTTCTTTCTTCAAAATCAAAATCGTCAAATTTCAGTCCTAATATTTCCCCTTTTCTCAGGCCACAATATAACCCCAAAATAATCTCTAAAAACCAATTTCTTTCTTTTGCGGCTGTCAAAAAGCATCTTGTCTGACTTTTATTTAAAACGGTAATCTTTCTTTTGGGTCTTGGATATGTTTTCGTTGCTTTTACTGGATTATTATCTATTAAACGAAGAAACTGTGCATCTTTCATTGCAATATATAATGTTTCCCTGCTTTTGAATCCTGCCGATTTGCAGTATTTTGCCACTTTATCCAATAACTCATTCAAATAATCTGTGCTGACAAACTTCAATTTTATTTTTTCATCTATATTAGGTAATAGCATTCCATATAGCACATAGGATACTAAATATCGGGTAGTTGACTGTACTCTTTCGGAAAAGATACTCACATACCAATAAAGTAAGAAGTTTTTTAATGTTACCTCTTTATCCACTTCTAAAAAGGTCATATTCATCTTCCTATCAAATTCTTTTATATGTTCCTGATACGCTTTTTCTGCTTCTTCAGCTGTTTCAAATCCACCCTTTTTCCCATATTTGATTGTATAATCCGGCAATAATTTTTTTGTTCTATGATTCCAGGTATTTCTCTCAAAAAATGCATGTGGATATTTTTTTACTTTCTTAACCATTCTTTCACCTCTGCTCTATATAGTTTCTCCATTCATCCATCTATCAAAAGAATCCTTAGGCACCCGATATATTCTTCCTATTTTTATAACCCGAAACGGTTCCTGCTTTTTATTTACAGAATCCAGAAATTCATATACCTTACTCCTTCCAATTCCTAAAATCACTTGTATTTCATCCGCGCTATATACTTTTTTGGTAACCTCCATATCTGCCATATTCCACCTCCTTCCCAATTTAAATGACATCTATGTATCCTGTTTCTAGTTTCTTAAACTCACTTCACAAAAGAGCACACAAAAGTTCGAAGCTTTGTATGCCATTCTATGAACTATAATTTCAGCTATTTAGGATTTGTTCTTGCAACTGTTGGATTCATTTTGAGAAAAATTTAAGAAAAAGACACCAAAACTAAATCTGTTTGATGTCTTTCTAAAGAATTATAGGAATAACAATTCCAAAATTATGATACTCTGTCATTAGCAGAGCAAATCTGTAATATATTTGAATTTCTTCAAATAAAAATTCTATTATAAAACTACGATTATCTATATCTGTTGTCAAATAAGAAAATACTAACTAATCTTCTGTTCGCCCCATTGAATCTGAAGTTTTCCTTCCTGGTCCACACTGGTTGTCATCAAAAGGGAAAATATCTGGGGATTGATGCCGAATCTTTCATATAGTTCTCCGTTTTCTAGCAATTGATTTTTCATAAACAGGTTAATTTTCTCCTTCGCCAGTATCATCTTTAGCAGGTTCACTTCAATGGAATTTTCATAAATTAAAAATACCACCTGCTTAAAATTTCTGGACGTATACCGGATAAACCGAAAATAATACTGTTCCATAGCCGCATGATTGTAATGAAGCTCTGGTAGGATAATTTTATCCACATCATCTATATTCATAGATTCTGACAAGCTTTGCTGCGTAGAAAGTAATATCCCATTTTCTGTCTTTCTTAGTTTTTCTACAATCCTCTGCCGCTGCTTGCATGGAACTTTATCCCCTGTGATATAAAAGATCTGCCTTTCTGGAAATGCCTGCTTTAAATATCGGTAATAGGAATCTGCCACTTCTATTCTGCGTACTCCAATCGCAACCTTCTCATACTTCCACATCTGCAAAAGACGGATTGCTTTTTTTACCTTCGTAGGTACTTCATTGCTATCGTATTCGTATGCAAGAGAAGGATCTGCACATATCTTCAGAAGGAGCAGCAGTTGCTGCAAAATCCGAAACATGGAATCCTTTCGTGCATTGCCGTAAGCTGCAAAATACTTCCTGCGGATTTTATCAAACTCTTTTACTGCTATTCGATACACTTCTTTTTCCCTTTCGCTAAAAGAACAGGTTCCCTGGTAAATCTTATAAATTTTCCTTCCTACCACTTCTTCAAAATTTTTTGTTATGACTGTTTTTTCTAATAATTCATCTAAAAATGATGCATTATAAATATCCTGATTTGCCTTCTCCAGACCAAACACTGTAATCTTCTTTGGTAAATAGGAATAAGAAAACAGTTCATACCCTCTTTTATAAGCTGGAAATGGCTGATTCAAAAAGAAGTTCCTATTTTTTTCCATCTGTCCGTTTTTGAATCGGTAGATCCATTCATTCTTTGCCAGATAATGAATAGAGTTGTTATAAAGCAGTTCTAATTGAGGTGCTGCTTCTACCACGTTATTTCTTGTCAGTGTTCCTGTTGCCAGCACTTTATATCTGCATTTTCGAAAAACAGAAAGCATTGCTTTTGTACGTTTTGAACTTCCGTTGGTAATTGCATCACTTTCATCAAAAATCAACATGACTTTCTGACAGCGGATACGTAACAGTTTTTTCATCTCCCTTTTTAATTCCGTAAGCAGATTGATAGTCAAGAGCACAATCTGTCCTCTCTGTACCCTTTTTATGTCCTCCCTCTTCCGAATACGGTAAAAATCAATCTGATAGTCTTCCAATATTTCTTCCCATGTATTATTGATTGCCAGGGCTGTGCCGACAATGAATATATTCCGGACAGGATTATATTTCATTCTGTACTGCGCCATTGCCAGTGTACAAAGGCTTTTTCCAGTTCCCATAGAAAACTGTAGGGCAACGTATCGTTTCTGCAGCAGTTTATTCACTTCTTTTTTCTGTACAGCATTCAGATATTTGACCTCCCCTGTCATTTGACTTGTTACATGCCAATTTTCCAGATATTCTGCAATTTTGTCATCCTGCTTCATTTTCTCAAAAGATGTTTCCTGCAATGCAAATTCTCGCCGTTTCTTCTTTAAGAACTGCTCAAATCCAGGAACTTCTCTTTTGGATAATACAAAAGAATTGATAGAACCCAAATTCATATCGGTCCCATTTTCCCGATAATCCTTTTCTTTAAATCCATAAGTTGTCTTTACAATCCGGATTTCATTCCTGTATGTCTTATTCGCAGAAGATAAAATCCCCTTTAATTTCCGTAAAACATCTTCCGGCTGTATTTTAATTTTTTCCCACTCCTGCCAGGAGAGTTCCTCCGGTTTCGTCTGCTTCAGGTATTTCTGCAAAATCGCTTCTGCCAGTCCAGCTTTATGAGCGATATTTCGATTTCTTTTGATATCAAACAAAAGTTTCACCGTTTTTTCCTGAAATACCTGTTTCTGCTTTGCCTCTAAATCTGTATTCTGACATTCAAAATAAATATTTGCAGCATTTTTTCTTCGTTCCTGAAGAACCGGTAACACATAAGTTTGATAAATTTCCTGTGGCCGCTTCAGAACTTCCAACTCTGTAGTGTATGGTCTTTCTGTTACATACTGACTCTTTTTCTGCAAAATCATTGCTTTTGTCCGAAAAGATGTCACACCATACTCTTTGAATGCATCTGCCGGCAAAGAAAATTGTACAATCAAATTAAACATGTGATTGATTTCTTCAATATCCCCTTTATTTGAAAAATCATCTGAAAGGAAACTTTCCGAGACCAGCAAAACCAAAAGACCCCCGTTTTTCAGTACCTGATATGCTTTTTTGCAGTAATACATCTGGGAAGATACCGGTGCTTCTTTTGTTCCCCATTCCAGATGAAAGGGCGGATTTCCAAACACAATATCCCCGCTTAAAACAGGGGAATACTGCCGGATATCGCCATATTGCAGGTTTGCCTTCGGGTAGAGGTACTGGGCAATCTTCACCGCTTTCATATCAATTTCTGTTCCATAGATATTACTTTCTGTAGGAAGATAATTAAAAAAATCTCCTTTACCATAAGTCAAATCATAAATTATATCCTTCGGTTCCGGTTTGACGCAGGCAACAAGAAATTCACATATTTCCGCTGGTGTAAAAAACTGTCCCTGCTCTATTTCTTTTTTCGCTTCTGTATAAGCATGAAAATTTTGAAAGTCTTTCCTGTCCAGTCCATGCAGCCCACCATTTCCCATATATACATTAAAAATATCCTCTGGTGTGATCCCATATAGTTCTGCTTCATGGTTTTCCACTAGATACAGAATTTTCGCATTCAATTTTTGCCTTTGCTCCATTGGTATTTGAAGTCCCTTATCTCTTTTGTATTTTCCCATTAGGCCGCCTCCTTATAGCCGAGATACTCTTTGGCAAAAGACAATGCATGTACACCACTGACAAAAACAATATCCCATCTGCCATTTTTAAAATACTTAAATTTAACAACTTTCTTTCCAAGCGCAGGGTGTTCATCAAAAATCCCTTCTTTCTCTTTTTTCCCGCTATATGAAAAACTTACAAATCTTTCCAGCCAGCCATCATAAATAGAAACTTGTTCTTTACTGGAGTCAAAAAAAGTCAATGCCCGTAAAAGTGCTTTATATTTTTCACTATCCAGACAGATTTCGTATTCTCCCCAAAGATCTGTTTTGCTGCATAACAGGTTTTGAATGGACAGTTTTTTACTTTGCAATTTATATTTTGCATAGGTCACTCCTGCTTTTGCATCTGTTTTAATCTCCTGCTCCACTTTCTCCTGAAAACTAAAACCGCCCAGATAAGAAAAAATATCATCCAAAATCAACGGATACTCAATTCTGGCAAACAAAACTTCATGAAGATTTTCTTCTTTCTGTTTACAGCATTTCTTCCTTTCTTCCCGATAAATTTGCTTCTCTTCTTCTGTTAAAGAAGAAATCCGCTTATGTAATACGGGTTCTGCAGAATCCTGCAGGGAAATATAGCGTTCATACGAATGTTTCTGTATGGCAAGACCATATTTCCGGTTAAAGAAGGAAATAATGGTTCTGATAAAATGATTATGTACCTTTTCCATCAGTTCTATTTGTTTCTTTTTATCCATACAAATCAGGTTCTGTTTGTACACCCTATCTGCATATTTCTGTACCTTTCCATAAAAGGTCAGTTCCTGCTGGTGCAGTGTTTCCATATCTACAAACATACTTAAAAAATGATTTCTGGTACTGTCATATAATTTTTGCTGTATCTGACAAAATTGCTGGTCTTCTTTGGACAGCCTGGTCTTATTTTGGATTTTGACACGTTGTAATTTTTCCAATACATCATTCATATCTCTGTTCCTTTCTCTTCATAAGAAAAGGCAGAAGAATGTTCTAATCCTTCTGCCTGTGTTTCTATTCTCTTAAAATTTTTATATTCCTATGCAGCCTTTTTTTCTTCTTCTCCTTTTAGAAGCCTTAATTTTTCTTCTGCATAATGAACAAATTCTACCATTTCCTGCGGATAACGAATCCGCCCTTTCCCCTGACATTGCACAATCTTCCCTCTTCTCCAGTCAACCGTAAAAAAGGGCTTATCCGGATCGGTCTTTTTCCGGATAAAATACACATCACATTCCCGATTGGCAATATGAGGGATATAACTTCCTACACAATGTCCTAACGCCTGTCCTTCTTTTTGGATTTCCTGATAATTTCCAGGAACTTTTAAGATATAGTCCTGATTCTGAATTTGTTTCCCCAGTAGTTTTATATCTTTCTTCAAAAGTTGGTTCACAGTTCTTCTTTCTTTTGCCTGTTTTTTTCTTTCCATCTTATCTTGTTGTTTTTGATACTCCCGGAAAGTCTTGTCGTGAACATCTTTAAAATTTTTTGGAAACAGAACGTATCGGCTTTTCAGATCATATTCCAATTTTTCTGCCCACTCAATATAATCTTTCCAGCTTCTTATATACGTCTGATAACATTTCATTTCTGCATGACTGATACCAGATACATCACCGGACAACTTATATGCCTTTCCTTTTTCTTCTTTTTCAATCTGCTTTGCCAGATAACTCACAATTTTCCGAATAGATGCATACTGGTTTAATTCCAAGAAATCTCTATTACTCTCAAAAATTTTACAATATGCAAAAATTTCCTGTTCCGACAAATGGATTTTTAGTTTTTCCATTTTCTGTAAAACGCCCCATTCTCTTATCCCCATATTATACTTACTTAGGATAGAGCAATATCGTGAATTTATTCCTAAGAAATGTCTTGTATTCGTTTCCTTTGTTTCTTCCCATTCGTTTGGAAGCTGATATAGGCATTCCAAAGCGATATAAAACATATTCTGCTTCACGAACTGTTCAAGCAATGGGAATTTTAAATATGTCTTCAGATAATATACAACCGGCAGCTCTACAAAACGATTATTTTTGACAAAATAATCTAAGGAGCAATATTCAAATGGTGTTCCTTTAAAAACATTTTTCAAATTATATGGATACACCATTCCAGGCATTTGGGTTATCGTCTGATATGCTTTTATCGTATAATTCAAATGATATCTGTAGTGAAAATACGGATCTATATATTTCTCTTTCCATACATTCTTATGAGCCAAACAGCTATAAACCGGGTAATAAAAATGGAATTTTTCCTGAAATACAGCCCGATAGTCTTCATGATAAGATAATGTATATTCTCCCGTACCATGCGCAGCATAAGATTTTCTAACTTCAAAATGACGTAGTATGATTCTATCTGATGCTTTTTCAATTTTAACTGCTTCTGAATAATCAGAAAAATATCCTGATTTTCCTTTTGCTTTAAAAATTGATTTCCGCTTGCAAATGGGACACACATATTCTTTGTTATGCCTTGGTATAGATCTCTCCAATTGATATTCCGATTTACAATGACTACATGTGCAATCTATCATCTTTCTTCTGGAATACTGATAGAAAATATATTGACTTTCTTTTAACACCTCGTATTCCAGCCATTTTTCAAATCTCCCAGTCACTGGTTTCACACTGCGAAATAGAGACTCTATATCTTTTATACTTCTTTTTTTTCTTTTTAACGACTTTTCTGCTTTTCTTTTCTGCTGTTCTATTTGTATCAGTTGTATACTGTCTACGGCATCATCTGTACAATGAAAAAACTGTTGAATACTCCTTTTTTCCTTATATGTTCGTATCGCAATCTGAGATATAAATTTCCCCTTTTCAGCTTCCAAGATATCCAAAGTTTTTATAGACCAACGGTTTTCTTTTATAAAATATGTAATAAAGTCTCTATTAGAAAAAAAGATGCGACAGAACGGCTGATATTGCTCCTTTATAATGTTTTCCGCGTCATAAAGATTTAGGATTAAAGTCCGTTTATGTGCTACCGTAGCCTTTTGTACCTTCATCAGATAGTTTTGTCTGCAAAGTTCCATATATTGTTTATCCTTAATACCGGCTTCCACAACAGGTATCTTTTTAAGTAGTGCTTTCTTCATTTTCCTTCTCTCCATTATTATGAAATATATCATCTTCCAAATCTTTTTTTACAGGAATTGCTTCTAAAAAACAGGCTGGTATCTTGAAATATTCTGCAATTTTCTGAAGTTCCCTTTTTAATTCTTCTTCTGCACAAGCCATCTGACATAAGTAAGCAGAAACTTCTGCATTTTTCCAGTATCTTTCAAACTCACAGGACTGAAAAATATCGATATCATCTAAGTTCAAAATTTCCTGTTCCGTCATGCTTTCCGGGCAAAACATCTCCGCATTACGTATATAAATGCTTTTTACCGTAATAATATAATTTTCTCTTTTCATCCTTTACTGTTCCTTCCTTTTTCTTCTACAAGTTCTGCTTTTTCTGCATCAAGAAACTTTTTCGCAGAATCGCGGATTGCCTCTTTTAGTGCCACATCATATTCCATATGATAATCCTCATAATATTTTTGGAATAAAGTGATGCTTCTTTCCTTGTAATCTTCATTTGCTTTCAATTTGCTATACATCTCTTTTGGAAGACAGTCTTCCATATTTTCCAGAACGCTTTCTTTTAAGTACAAATACTTCTGTTCTTCATACGCCTGAAATAATTCCCACTCTGTCAACAGAATTTTCTGCCCATTTCGAACAATTTCCATACCTTCTTATTCACCCTCTTCTCTCATTTTACGCTGCGGCACTAAGGTTGACCGGAAGAACCAGATATACATAACTGTCTTTTTCATCTCTTACAGTACATGGCGTTTTTGCACTCGTAAAATACATGAAGACTTCCTCATCATCAATCACTCGCAGCATCTCTAATAAAAATTTTGGATTAAACCCAATTCGTAATTTCTCTCCCTCTTTTACAACGAACATACTTTCATTCATAGAGCCCATGTTTGATGCTGCTTCCAATGACAAAATATTTTCTTCAATATTTAGAATAATTGGCTTTTTTGCATCGTCCTTCAATAACAAACTTGCTCTGTCAATACATTCCTGTAATTCCTTTTTTTGAACTTTGATTTTTGTTCCATAATCTTTTGATAATAACTGCTCCACTTTTAAATATTCTCCCTCAATCAACCGGGAGATTGCCCTGGTATTTTCTATCTCAAACTGAATATGGTTCTCTGTAAAGTAAACTGCAATTTCCTTCTCCGGATCTCCGCCAATAATCTTGATGATTTCTGCCAGTGTTTTTCCTGGAACAATGACCTTTCGCGGTTCATATTCTTTTTTCAGTTTGATTTTTCTAAGTGAAATACGGTGTCCGTCCAGCGCTACAATTTTCAGTTCTTTTCCATTAATTTCCCACAGTTCTCCTGTCATTGCCTTCTTTGAGGAAGTATCTGCTACTGAAAAAATCGTTTGCCGGATTGCCTCTTTTAAGTCAAACTCTGAAATCGTGACATGATTCTTCCGTTCCATATCGGGAATACAGGTGTACTCTTCTGCTGACTTTACAGAAAGATTATACTTCGTCTTCTTACAGCGTACAGTCGCCTGATCTTTTTCCCCTGTTTCCAGTACGACATCTCCCTCTGGAAGTTTTCTTACAATCTCCCCAAATACTTTTGCCTGGATTGCAATACTGCCTTCCTCTTCAATGTTTCCCGGCATTACTGTTTCAATCCCCAATTCCAGGTTATTCCCGGTAAGGGTAATCTCCTCTTTTTCTGCCCGGAGCAAAAGACACTCCAAAATAGAGGTGGTTGCTTTTGCAGGAACTGCCTTTGCTACAGTCTGAACTGCCTTTGCTAAATCTGTCTTTTTACAAATAATTTTCATAAAATAGTTCTCCTTTCATACAACGATAATGTCTGCTTTTAAAAACTGAATTTGTCCTCCTTTCCATTTCTGCATACAAAAAAAGACACAAAAAACCATACGATTCTTCATGTCTTTCTTTCTATTTCTCAGGATATTCCTTAAAATACTGCTTTTGGCTTCTGCCAAAATGAAATACTAACTACAAATTTTTCCATTTGTAAAAATATATTCAACAATATAATAACACAATATATAGTTTTTTACAATCCATTTTTCCTATATATTGTATGTATAATATTCCCTTATAAAAACTCTTTTTGTCCCATGTTCCAAAGGAACTCTTTAATCGTATCCATCTCCTTTTCTTTACATAAAATGCTTTTATTCTGATATAGGTAAATCATCTGCCCAGTCACATCTATTATAAAATCCTGATTGACAAGATATTCTCCGGAAACGTTTAGAAAAGAGGTCTTTTTTCGTATTGTTTCCAATACTTTCTCTGTCAGTATATAACCCGATTTTTTCTCTCCTTTTTCTGTACAAATATCCCCGGTTTTTAAATCAATATAAACAACTTCGGATAAACACATAGCCCATGCAGAATCCATGCTTTGATCAAACAGGAAAATCGTTTTCCTTGGAAAATACTTTTTGAAAAAGTGCTGATAGATATTTAAACTTTCCACTTGTTCTTTTTCCGTCAAATAATATGCCGTTCTATATTCATAACCGTAAAAAGCCCGATTAGCAGATTTCCCGAAAAAGTAGAGAGAAGTTTTTTGTCCTGTTTCCCGGATATATTTGGCGGCTGTCAGTCCACAATTATCTATCGTATCTTCCAAAAACACGATATCCATAGGACTTTGTTCATTTGCTTTGCGCAAAGCCTTTATCGTAGAATATTCATAAATCGCATATACGTTATCTGGCTGACACGCTTCCTTTCGGATCTTCTTTCGTATATCACCCAGAAGCTTGCTTTCTTTCTGGTAAAATATCGCAATTTTCATCATTTGTATTCCCTCCCCTTTTTCTTTTAGAATAGCATGCTCCGGTAAAACCACAAGGTTCTTTGTTTAAATTGCCTTTTTTATTGCGTAATTGGCTGTTCATGGTATTTTTTAGGGGGCATGTCACCGACACACCCCCGCCATCATCAAATTTCTATGCTACAAATGTGAAAAATTTTTCTTCCACATTCACACGACAGACTCTGTCATTTTCCAGTTCACGATACAGTATGGAAAATACTTCCACTACTTCCTGAATGCTCAATCCTTGAATTTCTATGTTTCGAAAAAGCTCTCCCAAACATACATCGGAATCTCTATATGCTTGCCGTACAAGGTTACAGGCATCTTCTATCGTCTTCACCGTAATACAGATTTCTTCCACTATATGCTCACCCTTTCTTTTTACTGCCAGCTCTGTTTTAGGGCCTTTTAGTAAAATGCCCATTTTCAGCATATCCTGTTTCCAGTCCTGATAGAAAGGATATTCCTGTTTATTAACATATTTGCGAAACAGTCTGTATACCCCTCTTTCTGTATACATTCCTTCCAGGTTCTCCTCATAACAACCATACTGGTTTCTCTGCCGGATATGTTTTAATTTCTGCAAATTCTTATCCGGTATATTTTTTGTCACTATTTGATATTCTTTTTCCATATTTCTCCTTTTCTTCTAAGCAGCTGCTTCCTGTTCTGCTTTCAGCACATCTGACAGATACTGGCCCTGATATTTTCCACCTTTCATCACCACATGATCCTTATAAGCAGCAGAAAGCTCCGCAGTCCATAGTGTAACCTGCGTTTTTGTAGGATCTTTTTCCTGGTTCCTTATCTTTTTCAATACATTCTTTTTCCATTTCTTTAAAAATGGTTCTGCCTCTTCATACTCCTCTCCCGTTCTGTTATAGTCCTTACTTTTTTGTACAATGTTTCCATCTGGTTCAATTTCCATCGTATAAAATTCCTTTTCCAATTCTTCCTGTCTGCGTAAGAAAACAATATAAGAGGTTTTTCTGCTGATCCGGTCAAAATAGCATTCCTGAGTACCTACACAATGATGCAATGCTTTTCCTTCTTTTATAATATCTTCAATCTTTTGCGGAACCAGCACTGCATATTTTTCATCTTTCAGTGACTGATAGATGGGCGTGATTTCCCTACAAACCTTTTCCAGATTTGGAAATTTCTCCCGTAGTTCCTCTGCTCTCTGCTTTGTGTCTATTTCCTGCAGGGCTATTACCGCCTCATCATGCCTTCTTTCTAACTCCCGTGGTCTATAAACGATGGAGTCCTTTAGATTTTCTCCTATTTTTTTTGCCATGGACAGATAATCTCTCCATATCGTCAAAATCTTCTCTACGGGCAGCCCGCTTTCCTTTTCCATTCTTCTTAAATAATGGTAAATCTGCTGTGGCGACATTTGATTTTCAATAAAGGCAACATCTATTGTGGAAATATTATGTTTTTCAAAATAACGAAGTATATCCTCTGAAATCCACTTTTGTGTATTCTTCATCTTTTGCAACCAGGATAAACCAGCTATTCCGCCGTCCATTTTCACCAACTGCTTTAGCAGGCAACTATTGATTCCCAAAATTTCCATCAGTTTTCTGTGATTTGGAAGTCGGCTCTTTTTATGGATGCTTTGGATCACAAACTTTTTCAATCCCGCCTTTGCAGCTTTCTCAATAGCCGGACAATGATAACGGTATAATAAATACGTTTCCGGTTCTACCATTTTCATGTTCTTTTGAAGTTCGTATAACCCGGAAGTCTTCAAAATTCCCTGGTTCAAAGAAAATAAGGTTCTCTGATATAGCGTGCCTTTATTCCCTTCAAAATCATAATGGTACTCTGCATATAAAGACTCTCTCCACCGATAGGAGCCATCCTTATATTGTCCATAATAATATGCTGTCTGGGAAAAATCTTTTTCTACGATTACCCTTCTGGTTTCAAACCAGCTTATTTCCGGAACAAAGTCACGCTTTTGATGAAATTTTGCATAGACGTTAAACTTCCGAATCACCATTTGATTAGTTCCGAACTTCTGCAACAAATAGGTGCACTCTGCTTTGTGAATAATCCTTTTTTGCATTTTCTTGGATTTATATTGTATTCGCTGTCTACACTTCGGGCAGATACCATATTGATTATGTTTTGGTAAAATACCCTGCACTCTCGTGTTGCATCTGCTGCAATAGCCTTCTCCTTTTCTTTCCGGTTTGTAGAAAATATAGTGCTGCGTAATGGCCGATTTTCTACACCACCTTTCCCAATCCTTTGGAAGTACCGGAATTTGGGACATTACCTGATCCCATTCATTGGTTTCTTGTCTGCGCCTTTCCTCTATCCTATCCCATAAAATATCCGTTTGAAACTCTTCTATAATACTTCTGATAGAACTAACTTTTAAAGATGTCCATCTGCTACATTCTGTGTCAAAATATTTCCTGAATAATGCCCAATCTCTTTTGGTACAGTGATAAAAACTCCCATAAAAATAGCCCATAATCTTTATAATTGTGGCTGTTCTCCACTTTGCTTCTCTTGGAAGGTACGAAAGATAGGTACGCTCCTTTTTATTTAAGAATACAACTATCTCCGGCTGCACTTGTCCGGCAAGCATTTCTTTTATCCTGAAAAATGAAACTGCCAAAATCTCCCCTTTTTTACAAATCTTTACAGATACTTCATATTCAAACTTCCTCATTTTCTTTTTCTTTTGTAATCTCTGTTTTCTGGATTTTTTTTCTTCCTTTTTGGAAAACTTTAACATCTTTTTTGTTGCCTCTAAACAGCCGATTTCCAATAATTCCGTTTTTCTCATTTATTCTTCTGCCTTTCTTCCATCAAAATCATAATAAACATTTGGAACATATTCTTTTCCGTCAATTATGATGACTGAAAAATTAACGATATTTCCCTTAATATCTTCCCTGATGAGAAGAAGGATTGTATCTTTCCTCCCTTTTCCGATGGGATGTTTCCCACGCACCACTGTAAATCCACCCATGGGACTTCCTTTTTCTATCTGTATGATTTTACTCAGCCTTCTGTGTGGATACTGGAGCATATATGCAACCCCTTCTATTAAAAGTTCCAATAACGTCAGTCTTCTAACAATCCGAAGCTGTGTGCAGGCAATTTTGCTGTCATCGCCCTCTTCCTGGCGTTCTCCGGCAACTTCAACCACACAATACTGCGCTAAATCCGGATTGCTATAGTAAATCAGACAGTCCAGCGGGTTTTCTGCACAATGAAACCCCGTTTTCCTGCAGGCAGCCTTTTCTGTATAATTCCATTCTGTTTCTTTATATTGAAACCCCAAACAACTCAAATTCTTCTGAAACGCTTTATACGCAATCATTTTTTTCCTCCGTTTTTTCTCTATCTTCCAGCATATCAAAAAGAGAAATCTGACTGTCTTTTTTGGTCTTGCTTTCCTTTACAGAAGTCTTCACGCCTTTTACAACAGTTTTTTCTTGTGCTTTTCTTTTTCTTTCCCGTTCTTCCTCTTTCTTTTTTCTTTCTTCCTCAGCATCATCTAACGCATAGTATTCTTCCAGCCAATGGTACACTTTTTGGGAACTGACTGCGACTCCTGCACCATTTTGCCCATTTCGATTCTGTTGCAGGTAGTCTTTTGATTCTTCATATACTCTTTGCAGAATGAAATTAATTGCTTTTTCCAAAGATTTATGAGGTAGCAGAATCTGTTCCCCTAAGGTTTTCTCTTCACAGCGTTCCATAAGATACTGCCCTAAAGCCACTGCCAGCCCTGGTCCTTCAAACTGATACATTTCTTCCGCAATCTTTTCAGAAGCAGTAGAAAAAATTTTTTCTTCCAACGGCACTTCTGCCAGCCGCAGCCTTTTTCCCTGCAAAAAATCCTGCATATCCTTTTCCGGTATCAGCCATTCTTTACAAAGCTCCTGCAAACGTGAAATTTCGCCTCTTGCTCTTAAACGGTCTGCAACCATATTCAAATCTTTTGTATTTTCTATCATTTTTCCAAGCATTCCTATTTCCTCCTATAAAAGCAGGAAGGGGGATTCCCCTTCCCATCATGCCGCTTTTTCTAATTCTTCTCTTTTTGCTCTGATTTCCGTGTCTTCTTCCTCAATAATGCTGATCATTTGGATCAGGAATTGCTTGCACCACGCATTTCCTTCATATTTTTTGCCAATCTTACTGGCTTCTTCAATGATCTGTTCCCATTCGCTGTCCTCTCTCTGCCCTTTTCCTCTATGTTTCTTATAGAAATCATAAATCTCATGCATCGCCTTATGCATATCAATTTCTACCGTTGTTTCCAAATTAGAAATCAAGGTAATAATAAATTTATGGTTATGATATTTTTTTAGAAGTCCCTGGATTCCCAACATGGATTTTCCAAGATAAACCCCATAAAAATCGCCTACCATACTTGCAATCATTTTTTGATCTGTCACCCTGTTTCCTCCTTTCAATTAACGAATAAATTCTTCTAATATCATCTGATTTTTCCAACTGGATTTTTTCTTATTTCCGGCGCTTTCTACACCCTCATTTATTCTGGGAAGTTCTTTTATTTTTTGATAAACCTCCGCCAGCATTTTGTCCAGTTCGTCTTCCTTTGAAAAGATACGCATTCCAAGAATGTCTTTTCTCTTTACGCAAACCTCTAATTTCTGAATTTTTCCGACCAAAAGATCAACTTGAAGTTTTCTCCGGTCTGTTTCCCTGATTTGAGGGCGCTTCACAAGCACATATCGAAACTGCTGGCTCTGCTTATATTTCTTTACCAGCCTTTGCGCAGTTTCAAAAATTTCTACTTCTCCTGCCATATAATCATCTTTGACAGCTTGTGGAATTTTCTTTTTATACCTGTCACAAGCAGTTGTACCAGAAAAATAATTCTCATAGACTTGCACCAGTTCCCTTCTGATTTGGTTTAATACTTCTCCGTCTGTGGTTAGGTTTTCTTCTGTTCCAAACTGGTATATCTTTTTCCAGTCATACAGTTTCTTTTGAAAAACATCTTCCCACTTTTTTGAAGGCTCTGGTTTCTTTTTCTCTATTTCTTTCACAATGTTTCCCAACTCCCTTTCGATGGATAATTCTATTTGTCCAGTAACCTGTATTTCTTTTGGGGGATTTCCATATAGCCACCACCTGTAAACATCTTCGGCATCTTTCCATGTAGCACTTCCATGTGTTCCTTCCTTATGGTAAGAAAGCATTCGGTCAAACGCCTTTAAATAAGCCTTTTTAAACATAGGATAGCGCGCCAGTTCTTTCTCCCGCTGCTTGGTGGAAGCCAGTGGACACCCAATACAGCCAATCCTTGTAAAGCCCTCATCATAAAGGCTGCAATAAGTTCGGATATGTGTATGGATAAACTGCCACACCTCATCATCTGTCCAATCCAAGATTGGATTTAACACCCGTTTTCCTTTTATCTGGCAATTTTCTATCTGCCTTCTTTTTTCGTCATTGTCGCTGTTTAAAATAACCTTTGGTTCAGACGGTCCTTGTATTTCTGCAAATCCTCTTTTTCTTCGTTTCCTGCTTTCTGCCCAACGCACACCAGTGACTACAAACCGTCCTTTTCCTCCTCTTTCTTTCAATTCAGAGCAGCAATAACGCATTCTTCGTGTGGGCGGATAATGCTTTTGGCTAATCAGTTCCCACATGGTTGTATCAGGCTGATTGATAATAACCGCAGGATACATTTTTCGGATAAAATAGACCAATTCCGGGGGATCTACGGTTGTAACATTATAATAAGCCTGAAACTTTACTTTTGCCTGTTTTGCCAGTTCATAAATTACCTGACTGTCTTTCCCACCGCTAAAACATAAATAGTATCCTTCCGGATGCATCTCTATGGCTTTTGCTTCAAACATTTTTAACAGGGTTATGGCGTTTTGGATTTTCTTTTCAATGCTAAAAAAACTTAACTGTTCCATTTTTTCTCCGTTCTTTACAAAAAGTTTGCTCTAAACGGAAAAGCCATGCTTGTAGGTGTGTCTTTTTACACTGCCTGACCTTCACTTTCGAAAAACAAGCCCGCAATGGCCGGTTTTCCTAAGCAGCAACCTGAATTTCTCAGGATAAGAAAAAGTGGAACACTTTTACGACCGGATATCCAGTATCCCATACGCAATTTTTTGAATTTCCAGAATTTGTACATTGGAAATTTTGCGGTAAGGTTTTCTGGCATTCTGTTCCGCAATCCAGTCCTTTAATAAAAGTTCTGCCTCAAAATCTACTTCGCTGTACTCTGCCAGGAAAGCATATTTTTTCGCCTGCCTGTAATTTCCCCTTACTGTCATATAAGAAAAAGAAATTTCATATAGTGGCAGCAGTATGTTCGACGAAAGCATCTGCATAGGATGCAGTCTTTTCAGCTTTTCACGATAATACTCTGTCTGGGGAAGGGTTCCTCCAACTGCCACCTCATGAAATGACAAAAGATCTGTCAGTTTATGAAGGTGCATATTTTCACGCTCCTTTCTTTTCTCTGTAAAAACATCCATTCTTTTCCAACTGATCCAGCCTTTCTAAAATTTCTTCCTCTGAAAGACATTCTCCTTGTTTTTGATGCTTTAATTTTCTATACATCATTCTTCTGCAGACTGGGTGAGCCGGTCCATAATCATAAAGATATCTTGCTTCTCTTGCATTCAGATTACAAAAGATTGCAATCAGCAGCTGATAATATCCTGCCATTGTTTCATCTTTCATACACACCTCTTTCCTATCGGTATTTTAGCCGAAACGTTCCTCTTGCTAAAGGCAGAAAACAATCGGCATGTTCATATAAAGTTGCCCGAATTCTCGCCTCATAATTTTTATTCTTTTTGGCTTTCGGGTGCTCTCTTAATTCCTGATATAGCTGCTTTAACGTTGCATGTCCATTTAACTGTTCCAGTGTCATCCGCAATAAATGAAACCACGTCAGTGCAATGGAGTCCTGTTCTTGTATCTGGAATATTCCTTCCCTTCTAATTGAAAATGGTACAAGAAGAATTTCTTCTTTTTGAAAAAGCACCAGTGTTTCCGTCACAATAGGAATAAAGGGTTTTCCGGAATACTGTGTCTTACTGGAAGTGCAATGAAACTGCCCCTTAACAATCCAGGACTTCATATTTCCAATATGAAGCATATCTGCTGCAATAGAATGAAAGACGCCTTTCTGCCGGATATCTCCTACCAGAATTGCCAGATACCCATTCTGTCTTAGGCTGAAATACAGTTTTTTGATCACATAGTTCAGTTTTTCAATATAATCTTCATAATTTTCACATCTGCTCAAATCATCTTCATGCGGCCTGCCCCACATATTTCCGGAATACTGGATAATATCATGGTAAGGTGGGTGGAAAAAAATCAGGTCTGCACTATGCGCAACTTCATCCTTTAATGCATTCCAGTTTCCAATCCCCTTTGGCGGATGTGGGTTTAAATCGTATAAGACAGAGGGAATATGCAATTCCTCTGCCACATCTTGACTGGTCCCAGAACCACTCATGGGATCCAAAAATAAAAAATCCTTATTCTTTTCATATCGCCTGCATTTTTTTACAAACTGAATGAGTTTCGCTACAACCTGCGGGGAACAATTTCCTCTCCACTGATTGCTGCCTCCTTCTGCCCGTTCTGGAAATGCCATAAAAGAAGTCAGGTCTTGTCCTACGCAATGCGTAAGCTCTCTTGTTCCTAACGTCTGTACAATCTGTTTCCAGTCGGAACCAAATTCTGTGCGCAAAATTTTACTTGCACGCTGTAAATCACTTTCCTGCACATTGTCACACTCCTTTCTGCATATACAAAAAAACGATACAAAAATCCCTTCTGATTTTCATATCGTTCTCTCTGCTTTTTATTTTTCTTTCTTCTCCTTTCCAAAAGGCAATAAAAAAAGCACTCAAAGAATTTCTTCCTGAATGCTTTTGATATACGCGCTTTTTAATTAAGTATCAAAACTTCAAAACTTCATTCTAACCTTATGGTCAGAAAAAAATTACCATTCTTCTTTATGAAGAATAAAACTGAACTACAAGTTTATGGTAACACAATATAGTGGTCAAGTCAACAAAATAACACTATATCCTGTTAGCCTGACTGCTATTTTTATTTTATGTATTATGCCTCAATCCACGATTCCAGTTGTATTTCTGCATTTCCAGTATACCCCCAGTCTTCATCTTCTATATATCTCCTACATTCTTTCTCCTTTATAAGTGGAACTCTAGATATTACTGTCCTCCAAAAGTTTACCAAAATATGAGAACTTAATTCACACGGAATCCTTATACACTCATCATCATGACGAACTTCATAACAATAAAAACCTTCTGGGAGACTATCTTTTTGAATTCTTCCTGCTGAAAAAAGTGCCCGAGTATCAAAAATCTCTATTTCTTCATAAGTTTCTTTTCGTGCATCATATCTCACCATATTATTTCCCTCTTCTTTCTACTGTCTTTACCTATTACGTCTATATTGTTCATTTCGCAAATCCATTTTTAAGTAATTTATAATATTACTAATGGAAAGAGCACCTTTACAAAGATACCAAGGTGTTCTTTGCTGTTCTTCCTGTAAGTATTGTTGTACCTCCTCTAAATTAATTTTCTGACTGAACAATTCTTTTGCTATTTTACTAACATAAGCAGTTATCTTTGCATACTGTTCAAATTTAAGGCTTTCTTTTCTAAGTTCTAATCGTATCATGTCACACATTTTTTTCTCACTGGAACATTGTTGAAATACTGCAATCCGACTATACGGACCTTGTATGTATGCTCTCCAGATACGCTCCTGCTTTGTCACAATAAATAAGATTTCCCGGTTCCCTTTTTTCCATATTTTTTGATACGCAGGTCTATCATATCTATCCCATACATCCACCAGATGTTCATCTCTGAAAAAAGCAAGATTTTTCCCTTCTTTCCGCATATACTGCTGAAACTCTTGCTGGCAGAACCCTTCTTCTATTTTTTTCTGCAAAAATTGGAACATGGAAAAATATTTTTCCCACTGATACTCCAATCGTTCATCTGAATATAAAAAATAATCTACCAATTGCTGCATATTTTCTAATAAGTATAGCCATATTTCTGCATCTTCTCGTTTCAGACAAAAAAGCAATTTTCCATAGTGATACACACGCAATTTCTCTTTTCGAACTACATAAGCATATTCTGAAAAAATATCTCCTTTATTGGAATGAGTTGTTTTTCGATACCACTCTGGTTGTAATGATTGTATATTTCTTTTATCAGTCAGATCCAATTTTTGATATGTTTGCTCCAAAAATTCCAGCTCTCGCTTTTCTGCAAATGCCCGGATAATCTGTTCTCCATATCCATTGTCCAGATATGCATCTGACACTAAATAAGTAGCTTTTCTAATCTTTCCATTTCCCTCTATTACAAAATATCCTTTTGTCATACTTTCTCCTTTCTCCTAAATCGTATTATTTTTCTAATCTTGGTACAGATATGTATCCAAATATTGTTTCACCCTATTCAATCCAGCCTGGTTTTCAGACGGTATTTTGCTTTCCGTTTCCAACCATGCAAGAAACAGTCTTCTTTCTTCTTCATACTCCCGGACCACACTCCGAAGTCTTCGGATCTCACGCTGGCAGGATAATACTCTTTCTTCATCTGTCATATCAGTTCCTTCCTTTTCTGTGCTTTATTCTCTTCTACTCTCATACACTCAAATCTATATTTGTTCTCATCACAAAAACTGCAATAATATGGATATTCCTTTTTTAATGCTTTATCTTTTTCAGGTAAAACTTCGTTTCCACATTTTTTACATATCAGTTTCTTCAATTTTTTCTCCTTTCATTTTAGGGTACAAAAAAGACACCAAAAATTTTTTTGATGCCTTTCAGTAAATCTAATATTCCTTTTGTTCTGAAAAATGGTATTATTTTCTATCTTTTATTTTTAACACCTCTTCTTCGGGGATATTCAAAAGTTTACAAATCTCAGAAATCGGATAATTATTCTGCAGCATTGTAAGAATGACTGCTTCTCGCTCTTTTTCTCTACCCATTTGTTCGCCTTCTTCTTTCAACTTTTCTAATGCCTCACACATACTGTTTACCTCCATATTTCTACTCATACGAATCAGTTCCTTTGATCCTGTCATCTGACCGACAACTGTTAATAGATCTGAACCCATCTCCTTGTTTCCATACTTCTCCTGAATTTTTTCAAAATGGCCGGCAAAGATTTCCCTGGTAATTTCAAAAACACTTTGAACATCTGTATTATTGAACACA
This sequence comes from Pseudocoprococcus catus, assembly GCF_019734885.1. Classification (GTDB taxonomy): domain Bacteria; phylum Bacillota; class Clostridia; order Lachnospirales; family Lachnospiraceae; genus Coprococcus_A; species Coprococcus_A catus. The sequence goes on from NZ_JAAXCM010000023.1 coordinate 100,188, forward strand.
TATCGGTCTGAATCCCGTACTTCCAAGAGGTTCATTTTGTAATCTGAGAAAATAGCGGCAATTTCTTCCGGCATTTCTACAATCATATCTTTCAGACAATACGGTCCGTCCCACTGTTTTTCTCCATAATACACTGTCAATGTGATAACCGGATGAAGCCGGTCATCTTTTTTCATCTTTGATAAAAATTCATCTTCTGTCTTTTTCCCGGTATCTTTTTTATATTTGCGTGTAATTTCCTGATATTCCTTCAGGTAACTCATTGCATCATACACCATATGACGTAGCGGCATGGCATAATGAATATGCTGCTGGCTTTCAATTCCAAGAACAACAAATTCTACTCCATAAGCGGTCTTTTTAATGACATCTCTTGTTCTGGATAACGTTTCCTTATAATCTTTTAATTGAATGACACCGGAAACATCCGTATCCATTTCATGCAATGCCTCTGGCTTAATAACCTCTTTTCCTCCAAACACAACTACATTGAAAAGATCGGCAAACCGTTCATTATTCCGCCAAAAATCTTTAAATATAATATCTGCTTTTGTATGTTCCACGTAAATTCCTCTCTTTTCTACAACCAGTCACTCTCTTGTTACGATTATTATATCAAACTTCATAGGACCTGACAAATTGAATTTTCTATGATATTTCAGAGAATTCCTCTCCCTCCATTCTTTCATAAGCACACTTTTCCGGGGATATTGGACGGAAGACCGATGCTTGCAGGTATTTTCCTTCAGAAGCAATTCCATGATTTCCACCTAGGGAGTCCAAATACTGCTCTTTTCCTTTGGTAGCCGAGATATAGATGTATCTACTCTCTTTTTGAAACCATCCACTTGGAATGTTCCCAAAGTAATCACGACTGATCAACAATGAGATGCTGAGTCTTCCTGCTTTTTCCTTTACCATACGAAAAAGAAGCTTAAACATCTCCTGTTCCAATCTGTCTGAAATCCCTTTTACATAGGCTTTTTCCAAAAACAGAACCAGTTGCTCTGGTTTCTCTTTCTTTCCCGTATCCTTTGTAAAATCTACAAATTGAAATTCTTTGTTCTCCCTTTCCATTTTTTCTTCAGATGCTTTTGTAAGCCGAAGGATTGCCCTAAGGACAATCTTACCTTGATAAGAAATATATATAATTTTCTTATTACTGTCAAAGCAGGATAGCAGACACTTTCGATACATTCCTGTCTTGTAACTCAAACAGGTTTTATCCGGCAGCTCCCCAATCTGCATCACCGGAAGAAAACGGTCTTCTTCCCAGATCTTCCATTCCTTTCTCTGAAGTTGCAGATTTTCTGCCCACAGTTTCATCTGTTTTTCTGAAATCGGAAAAGCAAGTTCCTTTTCCAGATCTGCATCATGGTATTTTAAGTCTTTAAATTTCCCCATAAGCTCTGCGACCAACAATCTACGCAACATTTCTGTCTGTCCGGTATCTCCTTTATAAAATTCATACAAAATTTCAGAACCGCCTTGTTCCAGAAATGTCTGGATATTTGCTTCATGTTCTCTGATAAACGAATCGGAGAAAGCAAAAGTGTTCTTCATCCATTCCCAGTGAGGATCATTTTTTACTAGTTCAGCATAGACAGACTGAAAATTTGGGTATCCACTTAATTTTTCTTTATTTGCTATCAAATACCGCAGTTGGAAACCATTTTTCACTTCTGGAAGAAAACGTACAACTTCTTCCCAGGAAAGAAACAAATCTAGTATATCCATCCCTACTAGGCCGGAAATATTTCCCAATTCTTCTTTCACCCACTTAGATAATGGTTTGTGGGATAAAAAAGCCGCAACTCTTTCCAGCGTTTCTTCGCTGGTTACCTTGTCCAAGAGTCTCTTTTTCACCACTTCCTGCATAACTCTCAACCGATCGTCTACCCTTCTATAATTTAGTTTGTGGTACAAACGGATATACGCTCTGTCAGGACAGACAGCAAATAATTTTATTTCCGCAAAAGTATACTCTTTTTGTAGCATATCTGTCTTTTCTATAGCAGAACATTCCTTTATTTTTCTGCATTCCTTTAAATTTTGAAAATTTAATGTATTTAGATTGACATACTCCTCATAAAATGCTTTTTGAAATAAAATAGAATTCCATGGAAGTTCAAGAAACAGTTCTGTATTTTCTTCATACAACTTCAAAAAGTGTTTTTTCTGATGTTTGACTGCATAAAGAAGTACTGACTCCTGATAATATTTCAATCGGTCCACCGCTTTTATGGCATACCGGTAAACCTCCTGTATATACCCTGCTCTTGTATAGAAATTCCCTTGCGAAATCCATCCTTGTCTTACAAATCTGTTTAAATCAAACAATAACTGTTCATTCTCCAGCCACCTTGTCAAAAAACAAGACAGCACGTCTTTATGCAAGCGGTCTGCGATTTTTCTTAATAACGGATAAAGTTCTTCTGCATTTTTTATAATCTGCCTATATGCCTCTTTACTTAACATTGGCAGTTGAAACTTTGACAAATACTTCAAAAGTTCCAATACATTCACTTTTCCTAAATCCTGAAAGAAGTGTTCTTCTCCAATCACTTCTCCTAAAAAGTCCCCTGTAAAAATCGGTTCTTTCAAAAACATTCGTTCTGAAAAGCTTAAATCTTGTAGCTTTTTATCACAATATGTTTCGAGAAACTCCAGATTTCCATTTAATGTACTGCACTCTTTTTCGGACAAATGGCTGGAAAAATAATATTGGAGATATACAGCTACGTATCTGTCCGAAATTGCTTCTGTTTTCAAAGCTGCTTCCAATTCCTCATAGGAACGGTCAAATAGTTTTTCATCGGCACTGCCGATAAACATTTCTATTCTATAGGCTGAAATTCCTGCTTCCAGTAGACTTATAATCTTTGAAAGAATTTTCGGATAGGCAACCAATTTCTTTCCATACTCGATTGGAAGCTGTTTTAATATTCTTCTCTTTTTCTCTGTATCAATTTCTTTTGTAAAAAGAAGGAGCTGCTGATTTGAAAATCCTAAAATCTCCTGCCAGCCAAGTCCTTCCAACCCCTTAATAATTTCCATGTGTTCCTTCACCGTCGTAAGCATCTTCTACCTCCGTTTTTATCAACCACTCTTTTATAGTTGCAATCTCTATCCCTTCTTTTTTCCCTAAGTTTAATAGCAGTTTTAAATATTCCCAAATTGCTGCTTTTGGTAATTTCCACCCCACTTTTTCTAAATATTTTTTTAGGAACTGAACCGTTGCTTTTATATAGGCTTCTTTTTGATAAGAATAGAAAAGTGAATCGATTTTCCAAAAAATCTCTTCTGCTGTTTTCTCCTGCTGCAGTTTCCAAAAATGCTGGTATGCTTCTTTTGTCTGCTTTTCCAGTTCAGCCACTTTTTTCTGTTTTGCGGCTTCTTCCTGTTCTTTATAAAACTTCTCCCGTTCCTCTTTCTCCATGTATAGCATTCTAAATTTCTTACTTCCAGCTTCTTCTATCCCAAGCTCCATTAGTTTTTTCCAAAATTCCTGTGCCTGTTCTTTCGGAAGCCAAATAAGATTTTCCTCTTTTTCCAAGACTTTTAAAAGAAAAGCAAAATATTTTTGTGGCTGAAACCGATAAACAGATTCTTCTATCCAGAAAAACAACTGCAGGACCTGGTTTGGTTGCAAATGAAGTTTCAAAAAATTCATCTTATCATATTCCCGTCTGTAATAAAATTCCTGAATTCCGACACTCTTCCATAAGAAATTCCGTTTTCCTTCTTTTCTGATTTCTTCCATGGATCGGTTATCCAAAAGAAGTTTTGCAGTCTGAAATTTTAAATCCGTATCCAAATCTTCGATATAGGAAAGAATATAGCCATACTTCTTTTTTTCCGGTTCTTCCCATTCAGAAATCGCTTTTCCTTCTCCCTTTGTAAGCAATTCTTTTATAATCTGTCGGGGATCTAAGAAATTCTTTTCTGCAAATGTTTCAAAAATTTTATGATTTTGATAATTCTCTTCTTGCAGCATCTGTTGAATATAATCTACATCTGTCAATTCCTGATAAATCTTCAGATACTCCTGAAGTTCCTGTTCCGTAAAAGACTGATTATATAAAGTCTCCCGTATTTTTTTATCAAAATCCTTTTTCCCCAACAGGGAAAAGATTTTCTTTGCCTGTGTTTTACATGATGGAATAAAAAACCAGCTAGGATTTGCCTGTCGCTCTCCTGCATAAGTATGAAGCAGTGCATATATCTTGGAATTTTTAACAGTTACCTGACATTTCATGGCGCCTAAAATCCCATCATATCCGCCGATTTTGATTTCATAAGAACGATGCTTTTGTATTAGTTCTCTGCAAAGCTGATAAAGCTCCTCCGAATATTCCTTTTCCTGGTTACATATAAAAATGCAAAAACTTTCTGAAGCACGCTCCCATGTTATCTGGCTTACTGTTTCTAACTTGTCTTCCTTTGCAGCCTGCAGCATCCGCAGGTTTAAATAAAAAATTTCTTCTTTTTGGTAACCTGCCTTTCGCATCTGCTGAAATAGATCTGAACGTTCTTTTACGTAGGTATGCTGCATCTTCACCAAAAGTTTTAATCTCGAAAATATCTGTTTTCTTTCTTTTTTAATTTCCTTTTCATAAGTTCTGAAAAACCAGATATACATTTCAGCATTTTGGAAGATATTTACTGCTCTTTCATTTTCAAAGAAAGAGCATACATTTTCTTTTAGCATTTCCCAGATTTCTTTTTTCCCTTTGAATAAAAACAGGATACACATACATTCTGCAAGTTCTTTGTATGAATAACTTTTAATCCGTTCATAATAAAACTTTTGTTTCTTTTCAGACGGAGTTAAAAAACACATAGCCCCTGCCAGATAAATATCGGTTTTCGCTTCTCGTTCTATCCGTTTCAGAAAGTTTTCATATTGTGTTCCCACATACATTTGTGCTTCATGAAAATCAGACATAGTTACAAGGGCAAATGCCAGTGCCCTGCGGATTTGAACAGTATCCCCTATCTTTTCTTCATACCTCTCCAGCATCTCACCCGGATACTGAAAGGTATAAGCGTCTTCCTCCTTTTGTTCTTTCCCTATTGGAAGAAAACGTTTATCTGCCTCTTCTTTTTCAAAATACCGTATCTTATCATTCTTTGTTGAGGTAAGGAAAATGATATGCTTCATAGTCTGAAAACTGTTTGCATCTATTTTTTCTTTTAATATATCCATTTGTTCTCCTTTCTGGAAAGGGCTGTCTTGCACAGCCCTTTATTTCTTTCTTTTGTGGTTAATCTGTTATGTAATTACAGTCCCGAACAATTGGGATTTTACCTTTACGAATTTCATCAAAGGCTGCTCGATACCCACTTTTTTCGGGTTCTGTAAAATTCACTTCCCATTCTTTAATCACCTCTTCTAATGCGAGTTTTTTCGGGTTTAAAATCACAAGACCATGCAAAATTCCAGATACAATCCTTTGATATTCTTCTGCATATTCCCTACGATCCAAATCGGTATCTGCATACCAGCAATCCAACTTTCGGATCATTTGCAGACTTTTCCATGGTGGCAGCTGCATCGGATAGTAAAATCTTGATGTTTTGGAATCGCTCTCATATTCTTCTGAAAGCCAGATAACCGTTCCCTTTGAAAAGATGGGAGGCAGATAACCATTCTTGGAATATTCCTCCATTATTCCAAGAATATCCTCCCAAGTAACTTGACGGAAGGAATAAGGTTCCTGGGTATCTGCTAAATAATAATCGTCATCTGATAAAGAAATTTCTCCTCTTTTTATCCCAGAAATTCTTCCATCTCCATCTTTTAAAATCTCCGTTACAACATCATTTGGATAGAAAAAGTCCATACCTCTGGCAATCTTTTCTGCATCTTCTGTCCTTCCCTGTTCTGCCAGTCTACTTTCATGTTCTTTTATTCCTTCAATGATCCTCCACCATTCCTCTTTGGAACTTTTCAAACCGTTTTCTTTGCTGCTGTCTTCTGGAATTTCTTCCGAATCGGCAGCTACCAGCTCACAATTCTCCTGATCGAGTACATCACTGTTTTCGATATAATTCATTTCTCCTAATGGAATTTCATCTAAATGGTCCTTCGCGTATTCCAGTGCCTCCGGGAAGGTTTTTATTGCTTCTGGCAGCAATAATTCCCCATGATAATAAGCATTACAGAGAATGGAGCAGGAAAGTTTTTGTGGGATATTCTTTTTATCCTTGCAAAATTCAATCGTCCAAATCAGGTTTTCAGGTATATGCTCCATTTCTGGCAAATACATACTGCATGTCTCCTCCTGAAATTCCCACTGAGTTGCTTTCCCAAAATCAATCCAGCTTCCTTTTCCATGATTTGCACAACTGACCTCATGCTCCGGCTGTCCGGATATGACAGAATAAAATCCATTACTTTGTACCACGTTAGGTATTCTCTTCTGTCCTAAAAATTTTTCCTGTCGGTGTACTCTGATAATAAATTCTCTTTTCTCTTGTATAACCCGTTTTAATTGTGCTAAATTTTTAATTTCCATCCTGTTTCCTCCTTACGCTGCATTTTTCATCTGTTTTTTCTCTACCGGCAATAATTCCGGATAAGTCTGTCTGGATAGTCCCAAACGTTTTACATAAGTCTGCATTTCCTGCGAACTGGAAAAAAGTTTTGCCTTCCCAAGTTCCGGGACAAACTGCTTTCCATTCCAAAACAACTCCTGTTCTTCTTCACTTTCAATAGATACCAGTACCCAAGCACGGTAGCAAATCTGCGGATCCATTCCCGTATACCAAAGATGTTTTTGAGCAAATATCTCAGCTTCTCTTAAGCTTTGAAAGAAAGCGGCTTTCCAAATTTTTGCGGTTACAATACGTTTGTTTCTGATTTCCTGAAAATACTGGTCTTTTCCCAGACGGATTGCATACCCTGTACGCCAGAAATCCTCAATCCATTCTTTTTTCTGCTCCATAATTCCTCCAATCAAAAAAGAGACCTGAAAAAGTCCCTTGTCCTGTTTCTCTATCCCATGTATTCTAAAAGTTTCTTTACAATCTGATGCGGAAGCTGTTCCAGATTCTCCGCATTGATACAGGCATTCCCGTAAATATTTTGAATATCCTCCTGATCCCTTCCAATCGCTGCCACAAACAAAGTAATCTGTTTCTGCTTCAGCTGCCTTTGTACCTTCTGTAAATCTTCCCTTGCTACTTTTCCGCCATAGCCTTGTGCATTTGGAAGTCCATCACAGAAAAAAATCAGGATTTTCATCTTTTCCTTTCTTTTTACCATTTTTTCTGCCATGTAAAGAAGAGCCGCCCCATCTCTGTTGGCTCCGCCTGTCTCCATATCCAAAATCCGGTACTTGCCTTCCTCTTTCTCACCAAACTCTAAATAGGAATGCAAACACACAATTTCCTCTCGTTTCCTGCCTATATGCTCTCTCCCTGTGCAGTGTCCGTTCACACATACCGGTATCCCAAATACCTGTGCAAATTCCACCACACAAAGGGCTGTCAGCACAGAGGTTTCCCACCGTTTCCTGTCAATGGAACCAGACTGATCCAATAAAAATCCAATCGCTGTATCCATGTTTTGAGAAGGAATTTTGGTCTGAAAAATTCTTTTTTCAGGATTCCAAAGATGTGCCATATCCAATCTTTTTCCTATATACTGGTAACGTAAAATATGGGTTTTCTTCCTTTTTAAAACCGGTAGTAAATCCTGCTTCATTTTCATTAAAGTATGTTTTATCTGCGGTTGAAAAATTCTATATTTTTGATATGCGGTTTGTGAAATGACTTCTTTTCGGAAAACACGCTTTTTAATTTCCCGGTTCACAGGTGTAAACTCCGTATTTTCTAAAATCTCTTTCAAACGCTCCCGCATCCATTCCTCATATCCCTTTTCCCTTGCTTCTCTTTTTAATTCCAGACAAATATTGTGCAGTTCTCTTCCAATATCAATTGTCTTTACAGTTTCTTGCTCCAATTCAGAAAGCAAAGGCTCTGTCTTTCCTTCTGTCAGCCTTTCCTTCTCTTTTACTACACTTTCTCTTTCCATTTGAATGGATTGCATTTCTTCTGAAAAAGTACGTTTCAGTTCTCCTCCATTCCAAAGAACATCCGAAGCTTCCTTTCGCTCCATGCGGATTTCCCTGCAGAAAGGTTCTTCCGAGTATTGTGGCAGATCTTTTTTCCACTCATCAAAAGCCTGTTTCAATACGCTCTCTTTGTTTTCTCCTGTCGATTTTATTTTTCTTTCCATACCTTCCGCTTCTTCTAAAAGCAAAGGCCACAACTTCAATAAAATCTGGTTTGTTGCAAGATACCTTGCGCTTTCCCCCATATCAACAGTCGTTTTCAAAAGAACCGGAATACAGTTTCTAAGCAGTTCCATATATTCTGCAACTTCTCCGTCCCATGTGTTGACCTTATGGGTAAACATATATTGCACCAACAGAAGTAACATAATCTTCAGCTTTGATTTCTTCTGTACAATCTGGCTTTTCAGACTAGAAATCTGCTCCATATTCCTTTTACGGTTCTGCAAAATCCCCTGCCGGATACTTCCTGGAAACCTTCTGCACATCTGTTCTTCGATAAAGGCATCTTCCAGATATCCATGCAGCCTTCCGGCTGTTTGCAGATAGAGTCCTAATAGAACCGCATCTTTCTTTTGAAAACCCTCTTTCATACTTTGTAAAAATCCAGTTTCTCGCTCCGTCTCCGGCAGCGGCCAGGCTGGATATAAAATCCCACTTGCAATTCCATCTATATATTTCCGTCTCAGATAGATACTGCTGTAATTCTGATGTCCGCATTCATGTCCTTCCACGCCTATCAGGCTTTTGCTTCTCAAATCCAAAGTCGGAAAACTTTGTGTAAGCATATTCATGGTATTGATATAAATATAGCGCCCCTCAAAATAACCGGCCCTGTGATCCGTTGCATCGGAATAAAACCGGATCTGTGCATCATGCTTATCTGTAATTTCTTTTCCAATCCGTTGCACTAACCTTAAAAACTGAGGAGAAGAAAATACTTCCATATCCCGCAGCAAGCGCTTCTCTGTCTGGCTGCTATTTCCTATTTCTTTACTTCTCATACAGATCCCTTCCCTTGCTCTACATAAATCTCCATACATACCTGCCGGAGCATATCCCTATCTTCTTCATCGGATGCAAGCTTGGATAATACCGTATCTTCTGCAGCCTTTACAAGATTTTGGGTGCGCATATATTCATATACCCAGTTTTCATATTCCCGGTAGCCGCAAAGTCCGGCTTTTCCAAATTCTTCTTTTACGACTGCATCCAGTCGTTTCATTACCTTTGCCATCTGTTTTAAAACTTCCATATCTTTGCAGCCTGTCCGAAACATTGCACGTTCTGCCAACTGCTGTTCTGTTAAATCTTTGCGATGCTGTACCTTATTCATTCTGGATACCACGGAAAAATCAAATTCCCTATTTGCAACATAATTCAGATTGGTAGTGATGATGATAATTGCATTTGGATGTCGTTCTACGACTTCCCCGTACAGAAGGTCCAGTTTCCTGGAGTCATCTAATAACCGGTTAAGTTTTCCAAGTGTCCCCGGCTCTACAATAAGGGAAGCCTCCATAATTTCAATCACTGAAGGCATTCGGCAGCCTTTTATGATTTCCGATTCCTGCATTACAAAATCCCCTTCATTTTTTGCTTTCTGGTAACCGGACTGATACACTGCATCTAACAGTTCCCGAAAGGCTTCGCTTTTGGTAATCCCTTCTTTTCTTGTATGGGCTACTTCTTCTAATACCTGCATCGGATCTGTAACAAATTCCTGTAAAGAAGGAAACTTCATGCTATCTTCGGTCTTTTTCCTGAAATTTGGATAAATCCCTGCCACCAGTGTACTTTCATCGGTTTCCGGTCCACAGTTCAAAGCAAAATAAGGCACTCCTAAAATCTGGGCAATCATCTGTGCGTCTGTTGTCTTTCCTGTTCCTGCATTTCCGGTGATCATAAATTTCCGGAAAGGAGACTCTACAATTGCAGAAAGGATATCCTGCGCATATTCCCCAACTTTCATATCCTCTGGAAGCCGTGGAATACGGTCTTGATAATCTTTAGAAACCTGCCAGTGCTGTCTGTAAATTTTCTGTAATTCTTTTAACGTCCATTCTCTTACTTTCTTCGTTTCTCCAAAAATCCGAAATGTACCTTTTATCGCATCGTTTGGTGCATACAGTTCACTTTCGATTGCAAGTGTGGAAAGTTGTTCCATACCATTCTTTCCAAGCTGGCTTTTCTCCAACGGAATTCCTTCATTGCTGAAATCCTGTACATTTTCGACTCTCCGGTACAGGTTATCACAACAAAGAAAAGCTGCTTTTAATGCAAGTTTTGCATTTTTCCATCCTTCTTTCATCTGCTGCATGAATAAAATAAAATTCTGAGCAAACTCCAGGTTATATAATGCTTCTTTCTTTTCCAGACTGACATAAATAAGCATTGCCAAAAGCTCCTCTCCATCACTGATGTTTCTTTCAACGGAATCCAGAGCTGCATATGTTTGCTTCTCTGTTTTACAGACACCACGTATCTTTGCACTGATCGGATTATAAACCAATGCGTAGCGTCGTTTTCCTTTTACATATTCCATGCAATAGAAATTTAACAAATCATAATTTCCTTTTTGAAACCCAAGAGCTCCTTCTATTTGTTTCAAATAAATCCCTGCAATATTGAGCATTGCCCTCAATGTAGGGGGATGCAGTGTTGCCTGTCTTCCCTGATTATACTGGGAAAGACATTCCACCATGGTAGTGGTTTTTCGTAATCCTTCTTTTTGTAAAAACCGGCTGAATGGTTCCGGCATTTCTTCCTGAAATGTCCATGTGTCAAATAATTTTATCTCTGCCATTTTCTCTCCTTTCTGTCTGCAATTTTTAGGTATGTTCCTCCTTCCTACACGCAAAAAAAGACAAGGTATTTGTCTTTCTATACCTTGTCTTAAACTTATTCCTATATTTTATTGCAGACTATGCCAAAGTAACTCTTCTGCTACCATGCAGAATAAAAATTCATTGCACAAATTGATTGTACATAAATGAATACAACCTTATCCTAACATTAGATAGAGAAACTGTCAACAATCGTTTTACAAGATCTCTCTCATATTATTTATCCGTATTCTGAATATATTGGATTTTGGGACGTTTTAAATGGATAAATCGGGTATTTGGTGTTTCTAATGGATTGCATTCTTTTCCATTTTTATCCACATAAGCCTGTGTTTTTATAATAACTGAAACACCATCTCCACGACCACTTTGCATTTTTTTAGGCTTTTTTTAATTCATCTAAATATTTCCTTTTTTCTTCTTCAGGAATTTTCAGTCCTTCCATTGCCTGTTCTGCCAGCCACCCCATTGTTTCCATAAGGTTTCTAATTGAAAGAAGAATTCCTTTTTGAATTCCTTTTTCTTCAACGCCTTTACTCAGATTACACATAATAGACACCTCACTTTCTAATGTCTTTGTCATTTCAATTGAAAAATCATTCTGTAATATCTCTTTCTTTTCCTTTACTTCACGATCCGAAGATAGCAAAACTTCTAGTAATTTTAAAATACCTGAAGCATATCATTCTTTTGTCAAAGTCTGCTTTATAAATACTCTAATGATGCCTTAATATATTCGTTTAATGTTTTCGGCAATCCGTGCCTTTTGATAACATCTGCACAATACCTTTTATAAATAGATTTTAATCCTTTAGTATTTGAAAAATCGTTTTTATGTACATAATAAATATACGCTGCTAAAACAATAATATCAAATGTAATAATATCAATATCCTGTAAATCCTTCAGTTCGTGTGCAATATTATCCACCATAATTTCCTTGGAACAAAAATAGTTCATCTTATGGTATGCAGCATAAGCTAAACTGTATACTTCCCCTCTGTCTTTTGAATTTCCCCGTTTATAATTCACAAGTTCATGCCCTGCAATATGGTTAAAAATCGTCGTATACAATGGATCTGTTCCATACACTCCATCTTCTTTTACGATTGTAACATTTTTCCCTATATATGTATCAACCATCTTTTTTGCATTCTCATCTAATTCTTTATATACTTCATTATGGATATAAATATCTGTGAAACTCTCAAAAAGTGGCTGTATATACAGTTGTTTCATATTTTCAAAAGAGCAATTCTTATTAGATATTCTATCTTCAATTCCCACCATGAAAATATTAGCATCGAATAAAACGGGTTTATTCAACAAATCATGCAAAGGAGTTTTTTTCAATGGTGTTATCATCTGTAGTTACCCCCTTTTTGCACGAATCAAGGCAAAGAGTTCCTCATCATCTGTTTCTTCGTCATCTTCTTCCGTATCTTGCGCAAGAATATCATCAATTAATTTCATATCCAATTCAAGTTTTTTAGCATCTTCCAGAATTTCTTCCCTTGATGCATTCCCTGTAGAAAAGGCCCTTTCCATATCTACATATGTGGAACTATACGGAAGAACATAATTATTTTCTTTTTTATAAAGTTCTTCAACACGTTTTTTAAATATCTCAATCTCCCTTAACACATTTTTTATGAATTCATAATTTTTAATATATTCTTCGATATTTTTAATGTATCCTTCCTCTGCCAATCTGTAAATCACAGCTTTCAATGGCATTTGATATTTTACTGTTAAAAAAATCATCAAAGTCGCATACTGATGAAAGGTCATTTTACTGGTATCTGGAATTTTCATATTCACCAAATAATCTTTGATTTCTCTTAGCAGTGCTTCTTCTGGCAATAATAGTTCTGCCGCAAACCGGCTTGCACACATCTCATTTATATCTTTCAGCTTATTAAAATCACAGATATACGGCGTTTCTCTAAATTTTTTATAATCTTTGATATAATGATAAAATTCATGAGCAGCCGTAAAAATCTGATTAATCAATGGCTTATTTACATTCAATATGATATATGCACAATCCTTTCCAGTTGTTGGCACATAAAGCATACCATCAATATTTTCAGAATCAAATGGCACCAATTCAAATCTTATGTTACTATTCTGGTTTAATATCCAGTTGAAGATACTAGTTCCCATTGGCGCTAATGCATAGTCCACCCTCATCTGCCGTGCTGTCTGCTTAATATCTTTAATTTGCTCCGCTGACAAAGAAGATGTATTGAAATCATAATCCTTCTGGTAATAGTGTTCAAATAATTCTTTATAATTAATATCCGACATAACTACTCCTTTTCGCTAACCTCTCATATTTCTCCTTAATGCGAATGCGTTCAGACATCTCTTCAATTTTCACCTTATCAGCCTCATCAAGACTTCCCATTAAATATACTAAGGAATCCTTTGTTGTTTCTTTAAAATATTCCTCCGTACTTTTTGACGCCAAAGTACACAATTTGTTAAAAAGTTCAAGTGTTGGAATCTGTTTCCCGTTTTCCAACAAAGACAATGTTGATCTATTAATCCCTAGTTTCTCTGCAAATGCTGATTGTGAATCTGTTCCTCTTAATTCAATAATATCCTTGCAAAACTTTTCTCCATTAAATTCTTTCATGCTTACCCTCCTAAATATCTGTTTATAATTTTAACAAACCAACCATTGCATGTCAACAATATTGTTGCTATTCTTAACACTATTATACATGAATATTTTCTTTTTATTCAAGAATTTTGACATTTTTCTCACTGTATCATTCTTCCATATAATCAGTATAATAAGGAAGGACTGTTTATTTTTCCTTCCCTATCATAACTATTCTTAATTTTACAAATAGTTTCCTGTTATTTTCTTACGCCGCTTCATTCTTATCCAAAAATTCCGCAAATGCTTTTTTTAACCGATAGGATAATAACGTATTTCTTTTTTTCGATCTTCCTGCCCGTATTGCCTGGGAAAATGCCTGTTTGCTTCCAACAAGAATGACTCTTCTTTTTGCCCTTGTAATCGCAGTATAATATAGATTTCTCTTCAAAGTATGCCGCCGAAAGCATGACAAAACTGGAATGATGACTACTGGATATTCTGATCCTTGTCCCTTATGGGCAGTAATTGCATACGCATGAACAAGGTTCCAAGATTCTCCTTCCTGGTATCGCATAACCCTTTCTTCTCCAAAATCCACTTCCATGTATTTCTTGCCATTCATCTTTCCTATTTTTCGTACAATCCCGATATCTCCATTGGAAATTTCATCTTCATTTTTCGTTTGCATCACTTTATCCTGTATCCGAAAAATTTTGTTTCCACTTTTGATTTCCTGCTGTCCTCTCTGGTATGGATTGATCCTGTCTTTGATTTTTATATTCAAGGCATTGGCACTTACCTTTGTATCCTCCCTTAAAGGTGTTAATACCTGAACTGCATTTACATTTTTCCCTTGTTGATTCCACTCCGTATCAAAAATTTTCACAATCTTTTTCGCAGCTTCTTCATCATCATGTGCTGTTACAAAAGAAAAACTGTCATCATATACCAGATTTTGTTTCCCACAGTTGATTTTTATCGCATTCTCCAAAATAGTAGGGTTTTCCTGCCGGAAACATTGCTCTAAAACAGTAACCGGAATGACTCCGGAATCAATGAGTTCTTTAAACACATTGCCAGGACCTACTGATTCCAGTTGATCTTTATCTCCTACAAAAACGATCCGGCTTCCAGCCTTTATTTTCATCATCAGGCTGGTAAACAGATGCATATCTACCATACTGCACTCGTCAATGATAATCAAATCATCACAAAGCATCTCTCCAGCATTCCATGCCTCTTCCCCTTCTGCTCCTGTAAACCCGATACTTTTATGTATCGTCAGTGCCGGATACCCCGTTGCCTCATACATTCTCTGTCTTGCCCTTCCGGTAGGGGCCGCCAGTAAAATCATACTATCCATATTCAATTTTTCCTGTATCATAACAATAAAACGCAGCAGGGTTGTTTTACCACTTCCAGGTCCTCCTGTTATAATGGAAACTGGATTTTGAAAAACCATTTCAATCCCTTTTCTTTGCTTTTCCGCTAATTGTATGTTTTCTTTCGATTCCAAACCGGAAATCCATTTTTCTACATCATATCTTTTTATCGGATATCGGCTGAGCGCCGCAAGTTGTATAACAGCTTTTTGTTCCGACTCATAATTTTTCTTAGAATAAATTTTCGTATAGCTGCAGACAAGTTCCTTGTCATCTTTAATAAGCGAATTCCCTGCATCACGTATTTTCCGTTCTGTGACATGACCTCTTTTATCTCCTCGAAACAATAATGATTTTGTTCTTGTCAAAATTTCAGGCACCTCTAAATAGAGATGCCCTTCCCCTTCTGCTTCTTTTAAAACATATAATATAGCTGCTTTTATCCGTAAAGGATTATCTGCCTGAAAATGTTTGACCTTCCTGGCTATCGGATCAACCGTTTTAAATCCAAAACCTTCCATTTCACACAAACGAAAGGGATCTTTTTTGATAATGCTGACTGCCTTGTGTCCAAAATGTTCCTGAATTTTTTCTATTTTCTTTGGTGTTACACCCGCAGAAGATAAAAAAAGAGAAAGCTGACGGATATTTTCGCTTTTATGGTACCCCTCTAAAATACTATCCAGCTTTCTTTGTGTAATTCCTGGAATTTCAAGCAAACGTTCTGGACATTGTTCAAAGACATAGAAGGTATTTTTCCCGAACCGGTCTACAATCCTTTCTGCGATAATAGGTCCAACCCCTTTGATCAATCCGGAAGAAAGGTACGCTTTCACCCCTTCTCCCGTTGTTGGCATCTGAATCTCAAAAGAAGCCACATGGTACTGTTTTCCATACCGTTCTGATTCTTTCCATTGTCCTTTTAAGGATATATCCAACCCTTCATTTCTTGGCAGTTCGCAGCCAACTGCTATAAACTGCTGTTTCCCAATCTCCTTCTTCCCTTCTGGAATTTCATCTTCTGTTTCATATACCGCCACAGTATATCCGTTTTCCTGATTATAATAGATGGAAGAAGCGTATCTACACTCTAACAAGCTATTCCCTCCTTGTAACCCACATATAGCGTCCAGAAAGTTTTACATAGTAAATCCCTTCTTTTTCCAGTTCTTTTTTGATGACCAACATTTTTTGAGCTGGAAAATCCCGAATTGCTGCAACTCTGCGAAACCCTTTTTCGGTTCGGATACTGCACAACCCGTCTTTTCCTATGGAAAAAGAATTGACTCCTTCTGATGCCAGCTTCATGGAAATATGATGAAATTTTTCTCTTCCTTCCATGATATACCAGTTTCTTGCTACTTTCTCTGCTTCATTCAATTCTTCGGAAACACTTGGGCTCCGTTCTTTTTCCATTTTCTTTTTCACCGTCTGTTCCTGTTTGGGCGCTTTCACAACCGGAGCCGCCCTTTTCAAAGACTGTTCTTCAGGTACCTCTGCTTTTTCTTTCCTATTTTCAGCTACCTCTTTAAATGTTTCTTTTTCTGCTCCTTCTGGCCTCTTTTTCAGCTGGCGAATCACCAAGTACACCAGCAGAACTGGTACTGTCAGGGACAAGGTATTCACCAGAATTGCGAGGAAAAACGGCCATAAAAATGGGGCTAACAGAAATCCTACAATCCCCGAAGCAATACAAAAATTTTGATACTTTTTGACAAAGTATTTCCATTTACTACTCATAACAGTACAAGTTCCTTTCTGTTAAAAATGCTTCTATTTTTAGTCAAATCCATAATTGTTATACTCTGATTCCTGTACACGCTCAAATTCTTCATCTACCAGGTTACGTTTTCTACTATCACCGCGTTTTCGCTCCGGTGCACTTCTCTTTCCTTGTCGCTTCCTTCTTTCTAAATTTTCTTTCGCTCTTTTTCTCTGCTCAGATCTTTTTTTAGGCGCTGTTTTCTTTTGCCTGCTGCTTCTCTTATACGAGGTTGTCGTATTTCTATTGGGTTTTCTTACACTTCTACGATATCCTTTTTCTTCCTCTTCGTACTCTTCTTCCTCCAATTCCTCTTCTTCATACTCATCATCTTCATAGTCATTCTCGTAGTCGTCTTCTTCATATTCTTCATCATCATAATCGTTGTCCTCTGACTCTTCCTCGTAATCATATCCTTCCTCTTCGTCATTTCGTTTTCTAAGCAGTTCAATCCGGAGCACTGTAATCTTATCCTTATACACCATATCTCCATCGTCATTTTCGTAATTGTCATTTAAAAGTGTTCCATGTATTCCAATATAATCGCCTTCTTCAATGTACTCTTCAATATATTCAGCGGATTTATCAAAAGCTGAACAGGAAAAATAGTCATATTTTTTCCCATCTTTTTTCTTAAAAGAACGCTTTACAGAAATACGAAAATTCGCAGCCAGACCATATTGAGGTGTTTTCTTATTCCTGCGCCGTTTTCTCTTAAATTCATTGATTTCAGGCTCTGTAGCAACATATCCTGTCATAATAAGTTCGTTCATAATTGGTCTCCTTCTTTAAATTCTGGCAGGAAAATTCTTTCCTGCCAAATAGGTACAAAAAAAGACACTTGGAATTTTCATTCTAAATGTCACATCCTAAATCCGCATTGTTTCCAAATCATACTGAAAATCAGAACCAATGCATTTCACAATTCTTTTTAAAATTTCATATAAGTTCAGGCTGTTCTCTTGTGCCGGTCTTTTGCCTCTTATGTAATTTGGCCAGAAACAATATTCATAAAACCGTTTCACCTGCATACGCGGTGAAATATAAAGCCCCTGAAACTCATCTTGCTGTACCTTTTCATTTCCTTCTTTTGAAAGCAGTTTTAAATGCAGTGCCTCGCTGTTACCTTTCTTGTCCATCTGAAGCCAGACAGTATGATCTGCCAGACGGATACTGCTGTGCAGCATATAAACATCTTCTCCACTTCGGCACCAGATAATCTCTCCGCAAAGCCCATTTTCAAATTGTGACGTAATACACACTCCATTTTCCGGAATATCTGCAAAGCAAATCTCATCATCAACTATTGGCATGGTTCTTCTCGCTTTTTTAGAATCGCCTACATCGTTTCGACACGCTTCAAACATTTGTTTTGTATTCTCATAATTTTTATTCTGTTCATCTTGATAGTTTCTCATCCTGATTCCTCCTGTTCTCTGATAACATCTCTACTATGCAGCCTTTTTATGTTTCTTCAAATTTTATTTTATATCTCTGGTAACCTTCGGGATCACAATCCTTTAATTTTTCCGGATAAAAACGTATTTTCTCATAAGTACAGTATCCACTCCTATTTCTTTGTCCTGTCAGTTCCCCTAATCCATTTTCTATAATCCATGACAATATTTTTCTTCCATGATGGTTTGTATCAACATAAGAACAATCTTTTTCACACACCTCATTCAAATCAACTGTCAAAGCAGCCCATGATGACGGATACCTGTGTTTCCAGTTCACCATCTCAATCGCCAGATTTCCAGTAATTGAATACTTATCCACCTTTAACTGTATTGGAAATTTCTCTCCGAAAGCCTCATACATAACTGTTTTTGGTTTCTGCTGCTTTCTGAAGTTCTCGTATTCTTCATCACTGCACCCTAGCCAGAAAAAATAGTTCCAATCCGGTATCGGCGGACGATATCCTTCTAATTGTTCTACCTTGATCTGTTTTAATGGAAGTAGCATTTTTCGCCCTTCCTTCACAGCTAAAATCAGCGGTTTTAACTTTTCTTCCAGATAAATTCTATCAGGACAGATATCGATCCATTTTCCTTTTATCGTCGTTAAAAACCGTTTTCCGTCCAGTGTCCTGATTTCAGAACGTTCTGCA
Organism: Pseudocoprococcus catus; assembly: GCF_019734885.1. GTDB lineage: Bacteria > Bacillota > Clostridia > Lachnospirales > Lachnospiraceae > Coprococcus_A > Coprococcus_A catus. The sequence continues at coordinate 118,980 of NZ_JAAXCM010000023.1, forward strand.
AATAAACTGTTCTTCAGGAAACTGATAATGTTATTTTCCGTAGCCTGAAAAATAATTGCCTCTCTGCTGCACATCTCACTGTGGATTCCTTTTAAATACTCTTGGTTCATGATTTTCCTCCTATTCTTCTTTCTTTTGTGGCGTAATACTATCCTCCTTTTTATTTAATTGAAATAAAAAAAGGCACCTAGAATATCTTCATTCTAAATGCCTGATAACTCTTTATTTCTTGCCGAAACAGCCACCTGTTTCAAAACTTGCTTCCGATTCTGTATCGGAAAAAAATTTTGTACTCATCTTTCACTTACATGAGTATAAATGTTAATTCATTTTCACTTTACCACAATATATAGCATGTGTCAATATTTGCGTACTATATTTAGATATATGAATTTTAATAAAAGAAATCTCATGGGGCATGATCATTCTTACTCTGTTACTGCCTGTGAAAAAATTTCCCAACGTCCTCTTACATTTTCGCCTTTATCTGTACTTCTTCCGCAATATTCCAGGTATTTTTCCTGTTTATCATAATTATCAAAAAACTCTTTCACCCATAACAGATACGCATCTTCTTTTGCTTCGTCTCCGTACACCATATCCATTGCTGCAACTACCATTGGAATGGACAGCTTTTTCATCTTATCAATTTTATCTGTAACCTTTTCGTCTAACTTATCAAGTACGTCTAATGCATGTCCAATGAGATGTATGCTTTCCTTTGAATCGCTATTCAATACTTCAACATATTTTTCAATATTTTTCTGATCAAAAGCAGTATATTCATATCCGGAAATAAGCATCAAAATCTGGCAGGCCACTTTGCGCATATTATCTGACTTAATATCACCTTTTGTAATTCCTGTCTTTGCCCAAAATGGATGCTCCATAATTTTATAAAGTTCTGTACTCACATCAATATTTAAAAGACCTGTCAGGATCTGGGCTCCATTTAAACGCTTTCCACTGTTCAGACGCACAAACATATCTCTTACTTCTTTTTCCGTACAATCCCACATTTCAAAAATCAGAACTTCTGAATTCAACAGTTTATCTTGTACAACTTCATCTAATTGAGAAAATCTTTTCCCTGCAATTTCATATGTTTCTCCATCAACTATAACCGGATCAAGTTTTTTAGAAAGTGGGAATTTATCCCCTTTATATTTCTGCAATGTAGTAATTCTCTGCTTGCCCTCTATCACATAGTTTTTGTTGTCTTTCTTCCAAACATATACCAAATTAATAGAATATCCTCTTAGCAGAGAATCCACTTCCAATGATTCCATATATCTGGTCCATTGTCCTTCTTTTCGCTGAAAGGGATGTGAAAAATCAAGTTTTCCCTTTCCGGACTCTCTCAATAACGATGAAACAATTTTAGGCTTACACGTAGATTCCATTTTCAAACACCACTCCTTTATTTTTTTATTATTCTATCACGATATACAGTGCATTGCAAACATACGGAACCATTTGAACAATTATTTCTATAAAAATCGGAATATTTACCTATTTTCTATCCACTGTATCGTTTTTTGGACAATAGCCGATCTTTGTTCAAAATGTAAATAATGAGATCCTTCTAGTAAAATCACTTCTCCATTTTCTTTATCTGCTATAATATCCCTATGTAGCTGTTCCCACTGCGGCATAGTTCTGCAATTCTCTTTTGAAACAAACTGCAATATTGGTATTTCTTTTGGAATCTTCATATTTTCTACTGCTTCCATACTCTTTTCAAGATTTTTCATTTCTGCCATAACTGTTGAGTTATAACCTTTATCTAATGTTAACATACTGAAAACTTCCCATTCCTTCTCTGAATATGGATACTGAAAATCTGCATACACAACTTTCTTTGGATCATTCATGGAAAGCAGCCTTGTAATTCCGCTTATATTGGCTATCTTCTGAGTATATGCAGATATTTGATTGAGTAACTGCACACTGATTGGGAAAGGATTGTTTTCTTTACTTGTCATTTTGGGAACGGATGGATCAATTCCTATGATTCCTTTGATTTCGTCCGGGTATATCTGGCTCCAATATAAAGTATATAACCCAGATATGGAATGCCCCATAAGATAATATTCCTCTTCGCCTAAGTTCTTTACGCATTCATGAAGTTCTTCTACAATATTCTCAATCGTCCGCTTACGCTTTGTGCTATCGGATAATCCATATCCAAACGGCTCAATCGTAATCACTTCATATTTTTTAGATAACTCACTTGCTAATGGTCTAAATTCTAAAATAGGAGACGGTTCTCCTAAACCTGGCAACAATATGATTGGTGGTCCATCATGATTTTCTCCCACAATCTCTACAACCATATTTTTACCATTTACTTGTACACTGTCACCATATGCATTCTGCATTTTTCGTTCATCTACTTTCTTACAAATTGCATTCCATACAACTCCCAGTAAAAAAATCAAAATTATAACGAATAAAATCCATTTTATGATCATCCATATTTTTTTCTTTATTCTCATTTAAAAATTTAAGCTCCCTCCTGTAATGGTAATTGTACCAGAAGATTTATTGGTTATATAAAATTTGTAATATCCCGTGCTTCCAATTGTGAAAGTAGTGCTATGGCTTTTTCCAGATCCACTATACTTCTTTGTCCTGACACCATTTGAATTTTTATATCCCATTTCAACATTTCCTGATGTTTTCAGACTAATGGAAAAACTTATCTTAGCCCCACCCGGAACATAAAATGCCATTCCATCGTTATCAATAATATTGATGGTTTCTCCTGCACTCAATGTTGTACTTGAAATCCCCATTCTTTCATTTTGCTGATACGTATTGTTTGATTGCGATTCCGCCGCCTGTGCAGAAATACTACTTGTTGTCATACCCAAAAGAGCCAACATCACTACCACTTTTTTTATTTTCTTCATTTTCTCCACTCTCCTTTGCTATTTGATAATTAAGAATAATTCGATCACTAGATATATTTTTAAAATACGGAAAATATTCTTTTTGATCTCCTCCTTCCACCCAAACTTCATACTGTTCTACCGCAACGGTGTCCAATTTAAACGGCTTTCCGTTTTCAATATATCCTATTTCAAATGTATGGCTAGGTTGTTTCTCCATATTTTCCTGACTAACACTTATTTTAGCTTTTTCATCCTCCTCCAAAAAAATCCCCTTACCGTGATCCTGTAAAATCAGCATTGTACCATTTTCTACATATATTTGCTGATTATTTCCATAAAAATCAGTCTGTATTTCTAAAATATGTTTCGCAATAGGAATATCATTTTGATATAGATAAGCTTTATCAAGCAATTCTGTTTGAATATCAACTACTATCTTCCCTTCTTCTGTATCTGATTCATAAAGTGTATGTTCCTTTTCCAAGTTTTCTGCTTTTTCAACTTTCCCACCTGGAGCCAAAAGGGTTTTTGCCAGAACAATGCTGCCTGTTACCAAACAGATTGTACCAACTGCTGCCACTGGTTTTAAAAAATATGAATGTTTTTTTTGACGAATGATCTTTTTATATACCATATCCTGAATATCTTTAAGATTATCTATGTCCGCTTTTTCCTTTGTTAAAATTTCAACTGAATTATCCAGCATCTCACTAATCTTTATTTTCATAAACAGTATATCCCTCCTCACGCAAAGCATTACGTAAAGTTTTCCTGCCTCTTCGAAGTCTTGTCTTTATGGTCTGCGGATTCATATTAAGTTGTACTGCGATTTCTTCTATTTTAAAATATCTGTAATAATATAAAAGAAAGATTTCCCGATCCATCGGCTTCAATTGCTGAAGAAGTTTCTGAATGATCCTCTGCTGCTCCTTTTGCTCCATGAGTCTTTCTGCCTGGTTATCAATTAGAAGCACATCATCATAAAGTTCCAGATTCCAACTTTTAATTGCACGTATCTTATCTTTTGCCTTATTCCTTGCAATCATACCTATATAGGCCTTAATACTGGTGTATTTTTCATAATCAATTCTTTCAGCAGTATTCCATAAAGAAATAAACACATCTGATACTACTTCTTCCACATCTTCTTTCGTACCTTTTCCGGCAAGTATTTCTTTTGAAATCGTAGTAACATATGCACCATATTTCTTCATAATCTCTTCTAAAGCCTTTTCGTTTTTTCTCTGTAGTTGTTTTAATAACGTTCTTTCCTTCATTCGTAAGAATCCTGATTTTGTTTTTGTATCAATACGTAAGTTGTACAATTCAGGTTTCAAAAAAAGAGGATTTATTATATTTTTTTATTGTTTTTTCAAAAATTATTTCTTTTCTCAATCTTCTCTTTCCGTTTATCTAAACAACTCTTTTTGAGTAAAAAAATAAGAAGACTTGACAGCCTCCTTATTTTCTATTATTCTGTTTCTAGTGAATTTAATCATTCATATTTAGGTTCTATTCTGTATACTTCCATTAAATACATAGAATAGGACCTTTTTGACAGTAGTATGTAAAGACATCTCTACGCTGTTCGTGCCAGATTAGCATTTGCATTGCGGGTTACTGCTCCATTATTGCCACAATACCCAACACAATATGCTGGTCCTGCATTATGAGAATTTGCCACTGCCACAGAGCCACTGCAGATACATCCTGCTTTGTTTCCTTCAAAATTAGTTCCTGTTTTCATTGTTTTTGATGTTACTAATTTCATAATCTATTCCTCCTTAAGATTTTCTTGCAATATTATAATTTGCATTTCTGGTTACTTCACCATTGTTTCCACAATACCCAACACAATATGCTGGTCCTGCATTATGAGAGTTTGCAACTGCTACAGTTCCGCTGCAAACACAGCCTGCTTTACTTCCTTCAAAGTTGAAGCCTGTTGCAATTCTTTTAGACTGTACTAATCTCATGTTTTGTTCCTCCTTTCTATGCTACTATTTATTTTAAATCTTAAAAAAAATGATTTAAAATACTTATTTCTTTCTACAATGTATAGTATATAAATTTTTCGTATGGTTTTTCCGTCTTTTCTGTGTATTTTTTGTGTAGATACCTATTTCATTAGAATTTTTATCGAATTCTCCTTGGCAAACAATTTCTTAATCTCACAAATATCTTTTTGAATGTTTCTTTCTTCTTTTACAATCATATCCCCAAAAGTAAAAGCATTTATAAAATATTCTCTTAGAGAATTACAATTGTAACCTATCGGTTCTTCCTTCAAAAATTCCCAATATCTCTTTTCTATCTCCGTTACTGCTAAATTTTCTATTTCTCTACAAATATCTTTCCATTCTAATATATCTTCTATCGTTATTTTAATAAATTCTTGCTTAGCAGATAAAAATATCTTTTCCACATCAACCTTACCCATATTCGCTTTTAAAAATTCTTGTATTACATAAAGTAAATCTTCATTTATCGACTCACTGTCCGAATTTCTTTCCCTATATAAATAGTATGATGTACCATTATCCTGTCGATTTTTGATAGCATAGCCATCTGTTTCTGTATAAGGCAAAATATTTTCTTCAATCTTTCCGTGCTCTCCCTTAAGATTTGCAATCCACTCGTCTCCGATGGTCTCCAACGTTTGCGTTGATGTAATCCAAATAATACACATATTTTCTAGAAAATAGAATTTTTTGAAAAATGCTTTGATTTCATTTTCTGATATAGAACAAATAGTCTTTTGATTTCCTATGGATAAATGACTTTCATAATCGGTTCCATTTAATAATATACGGAAATCTGAATTTCTATTTTTCACTTCATACGCTTTATATTCATCCAGAATATCTGCTCGTACCTCCTCAATATCTTTCATTTCTAAATACTTCCCTTTTAAAATATTCTGTATAATGTCTATTACGCACTCTAATGCTGTATCCTTTACATCAAAATAATAGGTTGTTGAATAAAAATCTGTATAGGCTGAACAAAGATATCTCTCCTCATTTTTATCAAAAAAATTCATTTGCATATGTTCTAAGAAATGTGCAATTCCTGCATTTTTTGCATTTTCTGAAGAAGAACCCACATTTATTGTTAATGCTATATAATTCATTCCTTGAAGATTTTCCAGTGGACACACGCATTTCGTTATTTGATTTTTACATTTTGAAAAAAAACTATTCTCTTGTGGCATAATTACTCCTCTCTATAGGCCTCTGCTTGCATACTATAAAGTTTTGCATATTCCCCATCTAATTTTATCAATTCTGTATGATTTCCTTTCTCTATGATTTTTCCATCCTGTAAGACTAATATTTCATCTGCCAATTTTACTGTAGAAAACCTATGCGCAATTAATATACTCGTCCTTCCTTCCATTAACTCCCTAAACTGTTTATAAATCTCATATTCCGCATTAGGATCCAATGAAGCTGTTGGTTCATCTAATACTACAAGTGGAAAATCTTTCATAAAAATTCTGCTGATTGCAATTTTTTGCCATTGTCCAAGAGATAATTGAATTCCTCCACTCCATTCTCTATGTAACTGTGTGTCATACTGTTCCGGTAATGATGGAATAAATTTTACTGCTCCTGATTTTTCTGCTGCACAGTAAATCCGATTAAGATTTTCCATTTCTTCTATATTTCCGCATCCGATATTCTCTCTAACTGTCAATGGATATTTCACAAAATCTTGAAATACTGCCCCAACCATCGTTTGATATGATTCTGTATCAATATCACATATATTAATTCCATCAATTCTAATTTCGCCCTTATCTGGAACATATAATTTTAACAACAACTTAATAATGGTAGTCTTACCAGATCCATTTAATCCTACAATAGAATAGCAGTGTTTAGCATCTATCGTGAAAGAAACACCTTTTAATATATATTTCTCTGATTCAGGATATCTGAACCACACATTTTTAAATTCAATCTTTTGAAAATCTTTGTTGAATGATAATAACTCTCTTTTCTTTTCTGTTGTTTTCATATCTAAAAATTCAAATAGATTTTGTATATAAAGACCATCTTCAAAAATTGTAACTATTGTATTTAGTATTGTCGTAGCTGACCCCCTAAAATTATCAATTGAATTTATGTAAAGAGAAAAGTCTCCAATAGTTCTTTTCTCTAAAATAACCTTTAAAGTAATGTATATTTTAAAAATTAAGATTGCAGCCTCTTCTACCAAATCTGTCAGAGACAGTTTTTTGCAGAAACTACTTCTAATTTTTTTATCTTCTTTAATATATCCATCATATTGTTTAATAATATGTCCCCGAAAGAAGTCATGTACATGATAAATTTTCATCTCTTTTATGTTTTCATAAGCAGTCACAATATCCTTCAAGTATGCTATAAAACGTAATCCCTCGAACCGCTTTGTATAAATTTCATATTGTGTAACTGCCATCTTCATACTAACAATTAGCGTTGGTATGCAGATAAAAATACACAAAAACATAATTCCAATATTAAGACTGGCTAAAACTGTAATGGTTCCAATTAAACTGCTAAAACTTTGAATAAAACTTGTTAATGTGGCTAATAGACTGATAGATCTCCCTGTCGATTCTTCATTGACTTTTCTAATTTTGTCATAAATTGTTGAACTGTCAAAATACTTTAAATCTGTATCTTTTACCTTTTTCAAAATCAAATCGCTTGTATAACGATTTAAGTAACTTGATAAAATGTTCTGTTGATAATCTTTTATTCTCATCAGCACACTCTGCAAATAATTTAATATAAAATAAAGGATTAACCAAAATAAAACTGGTGCAATGCTTCCTGAAACAATGGAGCGACTCATATCGTCAATAAGATATTTCCAAATAACCAAAGTAAATGGAATCGTAATACCTGAAATAACACTTACTATGATTGTTTTAATAAAATTGGACTTCGAGCTATTCCATAATAATCGAACTACTCTGCTTATTATCAAAAAGAATTCTTTACTTTTTTTGATTAACATCATTAATCTTTTCATAAACTTCACTCCACTTGCTTTTGTAAAAGGAGACCGCACCTACTGGACAATCTCCTTCTATTCTTATAACATAGTATTAAGCCTTTTAACTCTGTTCACATGTCTGTTTTTCCAGAATTTATTTAGGCATTAAACAGATTATTTTGTCTATTATCCAGACTAATAAATTCTGTTTAAAATACAATCTTTATGCTGTTTTTGCGACATTTGCATTCGCATTTCTTGTTACTACTCCACTATTTCCGCAATACCCAACACAATATGCTGGTCCTGCATTATGAGAATTTGCTACTGCTACAGTGCCATTGCAAATACATCCAGCTCTATTCCCTTCAAAGTTCGTTCCTGTTTTTGTTGTTTTTGTTTCTACTAATTTCATAGTCCAATACCTCCTATTATTTTGTTCTTGCAAGATTCGCATTCGCATTTCTTGTTACCACTCCGTTGTTTCCACAGTATCCCACGCAATACGCCGGTCCTGCATTATGAGAGTTTTCTACTACTGCACCGCCACTGCATTTACATCCACCTTTGCTGCCTTCAAAGTTTGCTCTTGTCTGTAACTTTCCTGCTACGATTTTTCTCATACCAGCCGCCTCCTTTCCGTCTGATTTTTTCTATTTTAAATTATCTTTGATAATCTAAAATCTTTCCTTAATAATACGGTACCGCATCTATCTCTTCGATCACTTCCGGCTTCTCTTCCAAAATGCTGTAATACGAAATCAGTTCTCCTTTTGTGGCATACCTGTGAGCACCGCAGACTTTTTCTTTCCTCTCCATATCAATTCCTTCTGCTTCATAACATGCTGCATAACAAAGTCCGCACAGGTTTCTCGCCCAACATTCATTGCATCTCGTGATGGATTTCTCATCGTATTCTTCGATATAATATTTCTTTATCCTTTCCAGATCTGCCCCTTCAAACACATTTCCTATATCCGGTGCATCTCCAGTTTTTTCGCACAAAAGGAATTTTCCATCTGTCTTCACATATACTCTCCGGTTCCCAGGAATACAGCAGCCGTTTCTTCTGAGGTCCTTGCACGGTTCCTGTGTCTGTCTTCGGTTATGTATCCGTACCAGTTTATCCGTTACAATCCCTGCCACATAACTTTTGGGATCCTGCTCTTCTAAATCCCTTGTCAGTGCCCAGCCTTCAATGGCATCTAATGTAAAGCCGTCCAATTCTTCCCCGACAAACTCCCCATCCCCTGCATACTCCATGGAAATATCTTCTTCTCTTACACTTCCGTATTCTACATAATCACACTTTTTCACCATTTCTTTTGGCAGCCAGCTCAGACCTTCAA
>NZ_JAAXCM010000023.1:128585-258781 GCF_019734885.1 Pseudocoprococcus catus
CTTTTATGATCTGTCGGCTGTAATCTATTGTCTTTTTCATCAGTTCAAACTGCACCAGCGGTTCTCCGCCATAAAAGGATACTGCCACTTTATCTCCGCTGTTATCCCTTGCATACTCCACAGCACGTTTGGCCACTTCCCAGGTCATAGCTTTTGGCGAAAAATTCCGGTATCCTTCATTATGTTCATTATAAATACAATACCGGCATCTCATATTACACTGTTCTGTCAGCTCCAGGATAACCTGCTGCAGATCATACCGTAGCAAATCCCTTAATGTTTCGTCTGTTTCCTTTACAAACTTTAAATCCGGTGAAATCTGCAGGATATGCTCTGTTTCTATCATCTCCCAGATATTTCTGTATGCAGCCTCCAGTTCTTCTTCAGAAAATCCTTCCACCTTCTCCGGAAGGCTTGTCTGTTCAAACAGGCTTTTTAATATCTGGTATTCATTTGCCCCGCACTCAAACACTTTTCCGGTTCCTGTATCATACATATACTGTTTGTTTCTGGTAGTGAAAACAGTCCCCAGACTGTATCCTCTCTCTACATCAATGGTCCCTTTGATCTTTTTCAGGTGTTCGTTCATTTTTCTTCTCCTTTCAAAAACATTTTCTATCATATGTCTATCCACTTCATACCTTTTTCTGTTGTTCTTTGTAATACATAGTTTAAATTGTTTTTTTATGATTTCTTTGTTTTTATTGTATGTTTTTTGTGTAGATAGCATCTCCTACATTTATTCAAAAAAAGAACATCCGCCTGTAATCACAACAAACGGATGTTTTTCTAGTCTTTACATATTATTTTCACTTCTATACCTTGATCAGTATTTTTTAATTCACACTCATAGTGATGTAACTCTACAATCATTTTTACAATATAGAGACCTAAACCACTTCCTCCAGCCTTTCTATTTCTAGATTTTTCTCGTCTATAAAATGCATCAAATAATTTTGGAATTTCCTGTTCCGAAATATGCTCAGCATTATTCTCAACGGAAAATATTACATCTCCTCCTTTTTTATACACCTTACACCAAATATTTCCATTATCCGGCGTATACTTTACCGCATTGCTAATTAAATTGCCAATTACTTTCTGAAAAAGAACTCTGTCCGCATGAATATCTGTGTGCTCTTCTATTTCTATGTGGAAAGTCACCCCTCTATCTGTCGCAACATCTTCCCATTCTTGTATACAATTTCTTACAATGTTATCCAAGGATACATTAGAAAAATTGACTAAGAATCCAGCTGACTTTATACGCGAAACATCAAGTATCTCCTGAATCAGTCCTTCCATTGCAAAGACTACTTCGTATGATCTTTTCAGATATTTATCCCTATCTTTATATCCACCAATTCCTGAAATCATCCCTTGAATTTGCCCTTTTAATATAGTAACTGGGGTTTTCAATTCATGCGAAACTGCTGCAAAAAATGACAATTGCTTCTGTTCCATTTCCTGCTCTCTTTGGATTTCATCTTGCAATATTTTATTTTTTTCTTTTAACTCTTGTAATGTCTCTTCCAAATGTTCCGCCAATCGATTCAAATTTTCTCCCAAAATACCAATCTCATCGCTTCGTGTTTCGGGATACGGTCTACGAAAATCTAATTTCACCATTCTTTTAGATGCTTCATTCACCTTTAAAATTGGTCGAGTGATATATTGAGCGAAAAAAATAGCAATTAAAATAGATACAGCAAAAGTAATTACTCCGAGAACTGGCAAAATTCGGTTTAACACTTTTAACCCTATATTTACAGACTCTTTCGTTCCAAATATCTGAAGTTTATAAATCGTGCCTTCATTAGATTTCACGATATAATTTTTTGTAATGCCCTTGCTATTTTGTGCTTTTGAACTATCTGCATCTGGAGCTAAAAAATAAGATATCTCTCCATAATTTCCTATCTCCTCTCCTTCTTGATTTTTCACAATGATAGAGACTCCATACTCTATCGCAAACCGTTCCAATATCTTCTGAGTTTCATCATTAGTCATATCCTTTATTTGTGAAATCGTAGTGTCTAATTCTTTCTCAAGACTTTTATTTAATTCTGTTAAATAAAAGTTCGACATGCCAAATGTGACCATTCCGTAGATTGCCGCACTCAATGTCAATAATAGCATTATAGTTACTAAAAATACCTTGACAGTTAAGTGTTCTTTAATGTACTTTCTCAAGGCGATATCCCACTCCTCTTACTGTTTCAATATAATTTCCCAGACTGCCTAATTTCTTTCTTAAATTTTTAATATGATTATCTACAGCACGTTCATCACCATAAAATTCATATTTCCACAATCGATTCAGGAAGCTCTCTCTTGAGATCACAGCTCCAGGATGCTCCATTAGCTCCTTTAATATTTCATACTCCTTTTGTGTCAGATCAATACTTTCTCCATTTATAATTACCCGATAATTACCAATAATAAGACAGATTTCACGATACCACATCTGATTATTTTCTGTTTCCTCTTTTTTATTATATCTTCTAAATACAGCTTCTATTTTTTTAATCATCAGCGGTAACGAAATTGGCTTTGGAATATAATCATCTATTTGTAATTCAAATCCTTTAATCTGATCTGTTTCACTGCTTAATGCACTAATCATAATAATTGGCACATTTGAACTTTGCCTGATGATTTCACAAACGGCATATCCGTCCATCTTAGGCAACATAATATCCAAAAGTACCATATCCGGATGTTCTTTATTGAAAATCGCCACCCCCTCTACACCATCATCAGCAACACATACTTGATAGTTTTGGTCTTCCAAAAAAAATTGTATCATTTCTTGTATATCTAAATCATCTTCCACAATCAAAATTTTCTGCATACTGTCATCTCCTAAATAATTTCATTTTATCATCTTATTTTGTAATTTGTGTGTAGTTTCAATAATATTTAGAATAACAAGAACTTATTTTTTCTGTCAATACACTATTATATTTCATCTGTACATCCTTTTCATTTTTTCCATTCTATATAGAACATATTAAATACATAGAATAGAATCTTTTATTATAGCATTTACAAAGCCTATGGATCCAATATCTGATTATTCCGCCACCCCGTAATATTCTCAATATCAATTCAAGGCGTTTCACCGGCTTTCTTGTACAGTACATTACTCTTACTTAAAATCTGTAAGCGCTTAAATTTCAGCCGTTGATAGAAAAATATCCGGCTACTTTTCAGTAAACGGAATACCTTGACAATTCACATATGATTTATTATTGATTTGAGTTTTCTGCTCGACGCTCTATCTCAGCTTTTACCTTTTCATTCCATGGAGCAAGTTGATCTAATTCATTGTCACTCATACTATCATCTGGCAGCTTTTCCAGAAGATAGGTTAAATAGTGATAGACATTTACTCCATTTGCCGTGGCCATCTCTACCGTCGTATTGCACTGTTGGCTGGAGAGCCCCTTCTCTGGCATAAGGTGTTTGCTCCCATGCCCGGTGGAAACGTTTCCCGACGGAAGCAACCTGCAGTACTTTTGCTGGATCGGATGCAGGAAAGAACCATTCCGATTTTATTTTATATTTAACTGTCATGATCTTTAGATACTCACAGCATAACTGTCGCAGATCGTCCGGCAGATAGACAAGACGGTCATTGCTGCCTTTTGACTGATAGATTTTTAGTACACCATTTTCCAGGTCGACCGTGTCCAGTCGCAGTTTTCTGGCTTCTGATACCCTGAGTCCACAGCAGAAAAGCATGCGAAACAGGATCCTGTATTCCAGAGCCAGCCTATGAAAGACCTCGGCATTTATGGTTGGCTGGTAACTGTCAATCTCCAGAAACAAGGACTGTATTTCTTCAATGCTTAAAACATATGCGCTACGGTTGCTTTTACGGGTGAAGTTTCTCGGGACATAGCACTTAATTCCATATGCCTGCATGTACAGACTTAACTGTCGGAGAACGGAGATCCTTCCTGCAAGAGTAACTTTTGTTTCTGTTTTACGCAGAGTCCCCCATTTTCCCGCCAGTTCCTGAGTTATCACAGGAGTTTCAACCTGTTCCTGATTACAGAATTCATCAAATTTGTGAAGAATCCATTCTGCATGCTCATACTGGAAGCCTGCGTTTCTTTTTTCTGTGATCATGCTTTCGATAAATGGTGCAAAACAGCTGGTGAAACTATAGTGTCCTGACATCATACAGCCCCTCCTTCCAGAAGAAAGGCGATAAGGAACGTTCCGTATCCATTACAGATGCAACAGTATCTCATTTAAAAAAGTATTTAAGACAGTTTCATCCGGAAATGCTTCCTGATCAGCCCTTATTCTATACGAAAATCAAAGGAAGTATTGCTCCGATGTCCCCTGGAAATGTCTCAAGAATCATCAATAAGTATGCGGATGCGATCAGACCAGAACACCCAAATCTCCCGAAACATCTGCATTGCCATATGTTCCGGCGTACCAGGGCAACTGGTTTATACCGAAACGGGGTTGAACTGGAGATGATATCTGTAATTCTTGGACATTCATCTACTGAAACAACCAGGATTTATGCGACTCCATCCATTGAAATGCTTGGAGAAGCAATGAATACTGCTAATTCTACAATTCCAGACGAGACTCCGGAATGGGAAGAAAATGAGGATGAACTTGCTCGCATCTGTGGGCTGAGATAACTTTTTTATCCTCATCTTTTGTTATAAGAATGCCTAAAATAAAGCTTTTGGTAAAAAGATGAGGATAAAAATTTCATGTTTATAAGCCTGTTACGATATAGATTTCATCGGCGGCTGTGATATCCCCTAACATTCCAACTCCTTCACAATGCGAAGCGTTTGAGCCAGAAGCTGAGGATCTGTTCCATTTGGTATTGTTAGATGAAAACTTCCTACAGACAGCTTCATTGGCTCTGCTACGGAAAGGTTATTTCTTTCCGTAGCTACCGGAATCACATTTAATGGCTGTTCATATGGGAGCGGGTCAGTATCATGAAAATCCACTCTGACAACTTCCTGGCTTTCCGGTGCACGATAGCTGCGTGCGGTTGACGCTGGCAAATCCACACAACCTTTCTGACGCAGCCTTTTTACCCAGTTGTAAAAAGTTCCCGGTTTAATGTCGTGTTCCACACACCATTGATGATCTGTCAATCCACTTTGACGGCATTCCATGATGAGACGGTATTGTTCTTCGGCAGGTATTCTTTTGCTTCTCATAAGCACACCTCCATAAATCGGATAGAGTAAAATGCTCGCATCTATCATTTCTAGCAAGAGAAGATGAAGTGAAATGCTTGCATTTTCTAATGATTATTATGGATTCATTTTTAGGGCAACACAATCCGTCGAATTATTTTGCGCTTACAACTGAACCAATGCCACTAACGCTGAAAATGACATTGTTGATTTCTTCCCATAAGTTCTCAAAGTCCTCCCTTCCATTCTTCAATACTTGCTGTTGTTCTTCCAATAAGTATTATTTAGAGAACTCTTTCACGTTAAATTTACCTAAACATGTAAAGAACCAATTAGGCGCCTACTATTTATTTACTACTTTTTGTTGTATTTTCATGCTGGTAAATCCAGCTTTATGCAAGATATCTTCTCTAAAAAGAAAATACCGATAAAGCCCCTAAAATAGGGAATATATCGGTATTTACCAACTTATGAAAAAATACGCAGAAAATTAGTGGGATTTTTTAAGGAATAAAAGTCTATATTGTTTATATGTTTTTTTCAGAATTATACCATTCTTCTAAAATATCATATGCTGTCTTATCTTTATCATTGCTAAACACTGTTTCATAACAATAATCTGCATTTAATCTATTCTTTAACACATCATAAGTAAGTTTAATTTGTGTTGGCATCTTTTTTTTATATTTCTGACATAATGTTATTAATGATTTAATATCGTCATTAATAATAGCTATTGTAGCTCTCTGTCTATCTACTGACACATCATACTCTTCTTCGTTGCCATTTATCACATCATTTAGTCTATTCTTTTTCACTACTTGCCCATTTACCTTATAAAAAAAGCCACTTGACAGTATATTATTTTCAAAAGAACAATATATATATACTTTTTCGGCTCTATCTTCTACGTATTCTAAGCAAATAGAAACCATATCTGCTTGAAGTTCTGAAAAATAATCCTCAAATATTTTTTCCATGATATCCTCCAATCTAATTAAAAATATTCTGAATAGTAGCATCTCCATCAATTATATATTCTACAATAAATTCCGTTGGGCGTAAACCATTTTTATCATATCTAACTTCAACGTTAACAGCAACTTCCTTTCCCTGTTTTATTGCCTGTGCCCATATATTTTCAATTTTTCGATAATCGCTTAAATTGACATGTTGAGACTGAGAAACCATATTATCTAACTTGGGAGAACCGCCAAAGCGATCTCCAGCCAAGTGTCCCGCATGATCTCCTTTTAATTTCCCAGGAGTTTTTGCTACATGGTTTAATCTCTTTTCACGTTGTGTTAATTGTAAGTTTTCAGTATTCCAATTAGATATCCTACCCAATTCATCTGTTTCATAGTTATAGTTGAATTCACCTGTCTGATATTTAATACTAGACTTTAATTTTCCAGTTTTATCAAATGGTATCTCTGTAAAAATTTTCTGACTAGTTTGAACATTACTCTTCAATACATCTAATCTACCTTGATTAGAATTTATTGTGATACTATCTCCCAGTTCTTCAATATCCACCTTTCTCGCCACATCTCCAATTTCCGATACTGAACTATTTGCTAGGTTTCCTGACAGGACTCCTTCTACCACATTACTTCCCAGCATTGCCAATATACGGCTGTCTGTACTTTGATAGATTGCATCATAAGCTTTATCTTCTGCCACATTGCCAATCAATATCCTTCCACCATCTACGGCGATAGTTTTAAATTTTGCAGCACCTGTTGCCCCTTTTAAAATACCACTCATCGGTAATGCCATTGCCGAAATCATAGTACTGGCATTTCCTATAGTATAATATAAATCCGGATTTCCTGCAAACAGTGTATCACGGATAGGGTTTTCTGCCATTGTAAATCCGTCCCCGGAAAAGCCAAGGGATATATTATTCATTCCTTCTGTTGCGTTCGATAATCCATATAAGGTAGATGTTCCTCCTACAATAGCCCCTCCAAGCACAATAGGGGCAGCCGCACCCGCTGTTGCGAAAATCAATGCTGTTCCCACTGTTGCGGATACGATGCCTGCAAGAAGCTGTTTCAATCCTTCTGCTTTCCTATCATCAGCAAGTTTATCGTTCATTTTATCTTCAAACTTTTTCATTGCCTCTTCGTACTGAGCCATGTTCTGAGCTACAAAATTTCCACTTTCTTCATAGCCCATCTGCAGCCTTTGATATGCCGGCAGCATTGCAATAGAACCAGCCTGATAATTAGTTACTGATACAGCAGAGCTTCCTGTTCTTGCTATCAGAATAGACCTTATAGACTCCATCATGGAGTCCATATTCTGTGTGTCATTTTGATGCGTTTCCTCATAATCACCAATATCACTGTTTAAAGTTTTAACACGACTTTCCATCAACTGATAAGAAAGTACTAAAGATAAACCTGAAGGTTGGACAACTGAAACAATGTCACTAACATTGGAAATGACGCTATTGATTTCTTCCCTTAAATTTTCAAAGTCTTCCCGTCCATTCTCCAATGCTTTCTGTTGTTCCTCCAATATTTCTTGTGGAATCTCAGCCTCATAAGAAGAATCAATTCCATAATATCCCTCTGCATATACCGAAAGACGTACCTGAAACTCAGTTAAGAGTTGCTGTAGTGATCCAATCACAGGAATATGTACTTCTTGTATATAATTCTGTATGCTTTTCCCGGTTTCCCCTTGGATGCATGGTGTTACTACAATCGTTTCTAATGCCTGATAAACCGTCTCTAATTGTGTTCCCCATTCACTCAACTGGCTAATCATCTGATTTTGTACTTCCAACAACTCTTCAATTTTCACATGGTATCCCATAACACACCTCCTCCTTGGGTGCTTCTTTTCAAATTCTATATGTTCCAACCGCTAAATGTCTATCGTTTTATTAAGGATTGTTCTGCATAAGTCATACAGGTACTGACATCTTGTAGTTTTCCCACATCTTCCTGCAATAAAGTTTTATAACTTCCAAACAGTTCTGATAAAGTCTGATAGGTTTCTAAAAATGCTGCTAAAGATTTCATATTTCCTGTAATTTCCGGTTGTTCTTTACTTTTTTTAATACCTTGGCTGGCTACAGATAACGCTGACACATTCGAATTATAAGTTAATTTATTTAATTCAATCATTGACAGTCCCCCTTACCTAATTAAGCAATGTTTCAATATAATTTCCCAAAGAGTTAATCTGACTTTTTAGCCAGCCAATCACTCCTTCTTGATCATAAATCTGATTTTCCAATCTTGTGATTTCATCCATAATCGCATCTACGGCTTGATCAGTTTCATCATAATATGTTTGATAACAAGGTTTAAGCTGTTCCTCAGCAATTCCTTCATACTCTTCTTTATTAGATCCTTTCCAACTGCTACATGAAAGTTTTTGCGTAATGTCAAATTTCTCCGACTCTATATTGAGTTTATAAGTCTGCAGTTTCTGTTTTGCACCTTCCAAACGCTCAATTTTCTTTTCTAATCCCTGAATTTCATTTTGACACTCTGAAATCCTATAGTTTGCTTGATTAATTTCATATTTTGCAGATGAAATAGCAGCTTGATTTTTATTTGCCATGAATCACACCTCCCTGTCCAGAAAGCAAAAGTTTTATGACTCATTTTCTATTTTTAATAATCCATCCAAATGTTCTTTTAAACTTTTTTGCATTCTGAAATCATCTTCATCTTGAAACCCTTTTTGAATTACTTCTTCAATATCCTCGTGGTTTAGATATAACACGTTTTCTCCAATCAAGCCTTCTGGATAAGTACAAGCAACATAATCAAAATATTTTTGCTCTCCCTTGAAAATTGCTACAACACCTCTTCCAATCAAAACAAGCTTTTTTACACTTCCTTTTACAATAATTACAGAACCTAATGGTAAAAACTTTTCTTCTTTCATTGCATTCATACCTCTCATATTTAAAATAAAACAGAACGTTTCTTAATTATTTAGAAAATTTCATTCGCATTAAAGTTATTCCTTCATCAAGTAAACTCATATCATTCGCATGTGACACATCATATTCTCCAATTTTTTCGTTAATGTCTGTCAATGTAACCATAAGTGTATCAATTTTCTCTGGAACTTGAAACTCGATGGAATAACTGAATAAATCATCTACTTTACTAAGTTCATCTACGATATTCTCATAAATGTCAGTATAACTTTCTTTATATAAGTTTAATTGTTTCTGCTGTCTTTCTAACACATCTTGTTTAATAATTGCTGTATTTGACTCCTCAAGTTCCATAAATCCTAGTACGTATTTAGAATAATTTTCTTGGAATAGATCTAGAAGAGCTTCTATCTCTGTTTTTATTGGCATATGAATATTTTTTATGTTATCTTTTAATTTTGTACCAGCTTCACCTTGCAATTCGTTTGTATCTCCTAAAACTTCCAGAGTTTTTCCAACCTCTTGTAGCTCTTCTTTCCAACGCTCAATTTGTTCCTGCGATTTAAGCTGTAAGCTTAAAATTTCTTCCATTCTAAGATAATATCCCACATTCTTCCCCCTCTCTTATAATATATCTTTTTCTTTAAGAAGCATAAGTTTTCCCGCTTCTCTATAAGAGTCTGCACTTGCTATAAGAAATGTTTTATACATTTTCATCAAATGATCCAGGTTCTGATATGTTTCTGTCATATTGTTAAGAGATATAAGTTTACTTTCCATATCCAAATGCCCATAAGTACTTGTAATCCTCCCCGCTTTCTTTTTGAAATCATTTACTTGTCTAAAATATGGATTTTTAAATAGTGCAATAAAATCCACACCTGCTGCCGCCCATTTAGAAATTCCTCTTTCAATGGAATCCCAAATTTCCATTCCTATATGGACGCCATTTTGAAATGTATCTATAAAGTACTTGCATACTTTCTTTCCAAATTCCTTTGTATTTTCGGATTCTTTTGCCAAAAGAAAAAGATTTATTAAGAAGATTCCATCTACAGCCAAATTCCGTACTACTCCAGGGGCTTCATTTTCTATTTTTCTTATGACTACACCAACCGTTTTTGCAAAGTCATCCATCTTACCATTTTGGAAAAATTCTGTATCGTGTTCCATCATCCAGCGCCAGACAAAACCGGTATCATGTTTTTGAAACAGAGCGCCATCTGTCAATTTTTCCAAATCATATATTTCATAAACCCTATCGTCTGTTCGTATAGATTGGAACATTTCATCTGGCATTTGATTAAGTAAATTTCCGATAAAAGACCATTGATAGTGTTTCACATGGGAAGCCATATTATCAATTTCTAAAGCATGTGACAAAAGATATTCATCGGAGTATCCTGGTCCGTCCAAATTGTAAATCGTTCCCACTTTGTTCTGCATGTTTGCAGGCACTGTAATTCCAGCATGCTGTGACAGATTTCCACCTAGAGAATGCCCCGAAAAATCAAATGTTGTATAATTATCCCCATATTTTTTATTCATATCTTTCACAAAGTTCTGTGCTGCTTTCTGCTGTTCCGTTAAAATATTATTGAATAAAGCGATATCTGCATTGATCCAGTCTTGACGTAGCTGATGCGTAGTGTCACTTTCACTTCCTCGGAAACCGAATATCGACTGACCTTCTCCACAATCAATCATACATCCATAAAATCCCGAATTTGCATTATCATCTTTTACTTCCACGATCTCCCACTGTGCATATTCTGAATTTTTTATCTCCTCTATAAATGCCTTTGCTTCCTCGAAACGCATCTGCTCGTATTCACTCAATTTTGTCGTTTTGGGATCTTTATTTCCATATACTCGATTAATATATTGTTTTTTTATACTAGGTGACACTCTAAAAATATTTTCCAACGTTGCTGAACCGTATCTATCTACCGCGTCCTTTATATCATCATTTTCAATATTCATATATGCTATCTGTGAAGCCACAAGTGCATCTTTATCTGTTGTCGAACCCATATACAACGCCTTCCTTTTATTTATATTTTTCCTGCTCTTTTCCCTGTTTTGCTGCTTTGAACACCTCTAAAGAATCATCAAATACCTTTGAACCACTCCGCATAATCGTTCCAAAATAAGGCTGCTCTTCAATAGCTTTGTCTAAACGACTTCCTCCATTTCTAGGTGCACTTGTCTCCAATACTTTTTCTGCCTGCCGAAAGTTCTTTTTGTCTAGGTAATAAATATAAAGTAGTGCTTCCCCACCCAGCTTCTCTCGAAACAATTCCTCGTACATTTTATACTCCTCTTCATCGGTCTTATCCATCATTGTCGTAGCATCTATATAAATACGTATAGCCCCCAAGGTTCTTTCATCCGGATTACCTGCATAATTACGTAGATTAACGTAGTTTTCCCAATTGGAGACTTCTTCTACAGGCATATTTTGCCATTTTTCCCACTCATCTTCTTGTGACCAGATACGTCCTTGGATATAGTATCTTTTCGCCACTTGTGAAATCACTTTTTCTGTTTTTTTCTCCATCTGCTTTGCTAACAGACGTTCCACATACCCATCTCCAAGAGGGCCTACTTCTAGTCCAAAATCTTCTGTATAAAAATAGCTTCCTTCAAATGGATGTTTTGGATCACTTTTTGCAATACATGTTGCATAAATTGCTCCATTATCTGATGGTAACAGTTTAGGTTGATTCCAAGACAGTACTTCAAATTCTTCTCCGTATTTTTCCTGTAAATGACTCTCTATCGCTTTTGTTATAACTTCTTTTTTCGTATCCATTCCACATCCTCCCAACATCATGATTAAGAAAAGACTCACTAATAGTGCTGATTTATATCCTCCTCTTTTCAAACCGATTCCCTCCTATCTGTGGCACTTTTCTAATGAATAGTTACACGGCTTTTGCTAATTTAGTAGTTTTGTAAGCCAATTATCCAAATCATTAAGTACCATCTTCAATTGTCCAATGATGCCTTCATGCTCATATCGTTTGTTCTCCAATTGTGTAATTTCATCATTCAATGCATCTTGTAAGCTATCTACATCCTGTTTGAAAGCATCACAATCTTCCAATACTTTTATTACTTCCCCATCAAAAGACTCTCTATTGCTTCCACACCATGTAAAATAATTCATAGATTCAATAGTTCCCGCCATGTTACTGATTGTCGTACCTATTTCTTCCTTTTTTGCACTTACTGCATCCCTTACACTTTTAAGTCTTTCAATTTTTTCTTCTAAACTTTCGATAGTTATTCTGTTATCTGCTATTTGCGCATTACATTTTGATATTCTTTGCTTACATTCAGCAATTTCTACCCCATTTTTATCCTTATCCATAAAATTCTCCCTAATATTTTGGAACCCGCACTTTAACATAAGCTCCATTATGGAACAATAAACCATCTTTAAACTGTGGAAGTTCCTTGGCTGAATTAATCGGGAACATTGTTGTTGTTCCCTGATTTCCAAGAAGTAAACCTTCTGTTGTGTTTTTCGCAAATTTCGTCACTTCGTCAAATCCTTTCATCTTTCCGGAATGTGCAGTCAAAATGATACTGATACCAACACCTGCTGCCTCATTCAGAATAGGAGCCAAAGTTATCGCCTGTGTTTTGGTCAATTCCACAAAATTATCCCAATCGTCTACAATCAAGCTAAACGGCTGCAATTCCCGGCAGATTTCCTTTGGATTTAACGTCGGATCCATTTCTAATGATTCCTTGACTTTTTGATTTCTTTCTGTGATCTCTGCCTTGAGTGCATCTATGAGCAGTGGCACCATTGCCTGATTTTCTATATAAACAACTTTTTCTGATGTTTTATAGGAATAAAGTTCCATAGCTTTGGAATCTACCAGATAGATTTTTCCTTTTCCTAGCATCTGATCGAGAATGACCTTCAATACGTTTGTCTTACCTCTTGCTGCTTCACCAAGAATCGTAAATGGTGTATTTCCAAGCTGGAATCCGCAGGCACACACAGCTTCTTTTTCGAGTCCAACATAAATATCCTGCTCTGTATGAGGATATTCTTTCATATCTGCAAAGAACAAGTTTTCTGGAAGAACCGGAATTCTTGGAGCTTGTTCACCTGGATACAGAGCATCAATATTCTGTATCAATTCTTTAATTTTATCCTTATATTCCAATTCTGTTTCAAACTTGACCATGCTGTAAAGCTGCATTACACTTATCATATTGTCATATTTCAAAAGAGCTCGTCCTTTTGTTTCTGATTGTTTATAAGTGCTTCTTCCAACAATTAAATTTACATCTGACTCATCAAACAGATATCCCGCCACTTTGTTTTTAAAATTGTTGTAGGTAGAATATTTCATGCCATTGCTTCTGGTAGCAGTTGCAATCACAAAAATCCCAAGTCCATAACCATCACGGGAAATCTTTTGGAAAAATTCTTCAGCCTCATATCCAAGTTCTTTTACTACATCAAAATTGTCAATCACAAGAACAATTGCTTTCATTTTCTCTGCAGAAACCTGATTGTAAACTTCAAAATTCTGTACTACTTCATCTGCCAGTTTTTTCTTTCTCTCTCTGATTTCTTTCTGCAAAATCCCCATTAACTTCTGGAATCTTTCCGAGTCATCAAATACAATATAATCTGCCACATGAGAAAGTTTGTTTAATGGCATCAGACCACTGTTTCCGAAATCCAAAATATAAAAATTCAAATCCTGCACGCTATTCTGCATAGCCAAGGACAAAACCGCAGTTGTCAAAAAGACGGTTTTCCCATATCCTGCTGAAGCAATATACAGCAAATTCCCATCTTTGATAAAATCAACATCATATGGAATCTGTTCCTGTTTTTCCGGAATATCAATGAGTCCCATAGCAATTTTCATGTTCAATTCTTTTGGGGTTGCACGAATCAGTTCCTGTGGGCTTACAAGTTGTTCCGGTAGTGGTGGAAGCCAAGGTTTTTTCACCTCTTTTACATCTTGTGTTTCATAATACTCGTGAATATAGCGTACTACTGCGTCCAACTGCGTTTTTACTACTTTGTTGTTTTCTTTCGTATCACTTAAATCTTGATTTACCAATTCCCCTTGTCCGATTTCATTGAGTACATAAACCCGGTCATCGACTTTTTCTTTCTGTTCTTCTTCATTATAAGCAGCTCCACTCCACGCAGATTGGAACAATTCATAGATTTCATTATTACCCACTTGCAGATAGGCACGTCCAGGCAGCGTAATGTTTGCTGCATCTGCCGTTTTTAAAATTTCTTTACTGTCTGCTTCGTTCTGTACTTTAAGTGCCAACTTAAATTTTGAGTTTGACCAAATCTGATCATCTACTACACCTGTAGGTTTCTGAGTTGCCAAAATCAAGTGTACACCAAGGCTTCGTCCAATACGGGCAGCAGATACCAGCTCTGACATGAATTCCGGCTGTTCCTTTTTTAATTCAGCGAATTCATCACTGATCAGGAATAAATGTGGAAGAGGTTCTTCTGCCTCTCCATTTTTAAATAACTTATTATAGTTATTGATATGGTTCACATCATATTGATTAAAGATACTTTGTCTTCTTGCTAGTTCACTTTTGATAGATGCCAACGCACGCATACTCTGGGAACCATCCAAGTTCGTAATCGTCCCCAATAAATGTGGAAGGGCTGTAAACATCTTAGACATACCGCCTCCCTTATAGTCAATCAAAAGGAAGGCAACCTCATAAGGATTGAAATTTACAGCAAGTGAAAGAATATACGATTGTAAGATTTCTGATTTTCCGGAACCTGTTGTACCTGCAACCAGACCATGCGGTCCATGAGCTTTCTCATGAAGATTCAAATACACATAATCTCCGGCTGCTCTTGCACCAAGCGGTACTGCCAATGATTTTGAAGAATTATTTTTTCTCCATCTTTCTTCAATCCGAAGTTGTGATGGTCGTTCCACCTGATACATTTGGAAGAAAGTAATACTGTTCGGTATCTGTGCACTAATCCCCTGCATGTGTTCTAGCACACCCAGATTTCTTCCAAGCCACTCTAAAGGAATTTCCTGCATATTATGAAGCCTGAACTTTTCCTGCTTTTCTTCCCGTTCATCAATCAGCAGAAGTCCATCTTCTGAGTTTTTCAGCATTGCAATAGTTCCTATATTTTCTGGCAGATTTGCCCTTAAATGAGAGGTATAAATGATAGAAAATCCTAAATTATACCCTTCCTTTTCCAAATACTCCATGATGGAATGATCCATAATCCATTTTGGCTCATCAATCAGAAAGAGAAAGTGTGGTAGAAAAGTACTCTCTTTTTTGCTTTCCTCTTCTTTTTGCTTCCTGTCTTTTAAAATCTGATATAGACTTCCTAAAATCTGATCTCTTTTGTTTTCTGAATTGATCATTGCAACGCTGTTTACCGTATGGATTTTAAAATGCGGATACCAGCGCATCCACTGGAAATCTTCCTGATAAGCTTCATCATAGATTGCAATAATTTCCAAATCATGATAACTGTGAAAGAACGTGAGCTGGCAAATGAGTGCCTTTATTTGCTCATGTATTACACTTTTTTCTCCTACCAGGCCAAGATGAGCCTTTTTCAAATCGATAACTACCGGTTTTTCAATGACAGAAAATTCTTTTTGAATCGCTTTTGCCTCATCTTCCAATATATCTGGTTTCGTTTTTAATTCATCAAGTTTCAGCTGAATTTGAAGCTGTGGATGTGTTTTTTCTACTCCCAATGATACTTTTAGAAAATCTTCGTCATTATAATTTCGCTCATAAATTCTAGGGCTGTATTCTTCAATCATATTCCGGATTTCAGATACAGACGGATAATTATATTCATAGGCTTCTTTTTCTTTACAATAGGCATGATAGATTTCTTTTCGTTTCCGCAATAGATACTGCTTATAGGTTTTTTCTCTCAGAATTTTGTTTTCTTTTAATTCTTTCTTATCACTGAAAAAACGCATAATGGAAACAACTAAAGACATCCCCGTACCGGCAACCGCCATCACTACAAATAATCCACGCTTCATAATCACACTAATTGCAATGGTAATGCAAATCATAATCACAGGTGGCAATATTAGCTGAACAAGTCCGCCTTTTTTACGATCCATCAATTCTTTTGGCTTCTCTAATTGAATTTTTTCTTCCTGTACTCTTTTGATAATTCTTGGAGAACGTTTATACTTCGGAAAGCCTTCAAACGGGACTCTGGAATCTTTCATAACAGGAAGTTGCGTATGTATTTCAGAAATATTCCCTTCTATAAGAATTACATTTTCCAACAAAATAACAGAAATATCTCCAATTGTTAAAACATCTCCATTTTCCAGTAACACCTTGTCTTGCTGTATCACCTTATCATTTATAAGCAAAACATCTTCCGTTTTTTTATGAATAGAAATTTCTTTTCCTTTTACAATAATATCGACCTTACACTGTGGAAAAACGATATCTGTTTTCCTTGAACCTATAGTAAAGTAATCGGGACGAAATAATCTTATTCTTCCTGTTTCCATTTTCATTCTCCATCCCCCTCAGTATCCCCTGTAGTTATATCTTCATAGTTATTTTGATCTTCCGTTTCATATTTTTCCATCAGGGGTTCCATTTTCTTTGTAATTTCATTCAGCTTATCGGATTTTTCTGCACCTGTTAATTCTGTATTTTCTTCTGTTATTGCTTTTTCTTTCATATATGCATATAAAAGTAATTGATCATCTGAAAGTCGTAGTGCAATATCAGCAGCCTGTTCTGTATCGCTTCTTCCCAGATAAATCCAGTAATCTAATTTCGACTCTGTATCATTCAATGTCATTTTAGCTAAAATATTATCTTTTTGCTCTTGTGTAAGATTTTCGCTACGGACATATGCATTCGCAAGCATAAATTTCTGTGGGGCTGTCATGTTCTGCACCTTGACATTTCTCATACAGTCTATACATGTAACATAATCAGACTGAACATATGCATCACTAAGCTCTATAACGGCTCTTTGATAAGGTTCTTTTGCTATGCGGTCATATCCTATGTATCCAACTGTCCCAAACAATACGAACCCGAGAACTGCTGCTGTTACTTTTAATGTTGTCACCTTGTTTTTTGGTATCAGAACTTTCTTCTCTCTACGGTCTTTCTTAATTCGTTCATACTCTTCACAAAGTATCTTTTGTATGTCTTCTACCGTGGTTCCTGACTGTACTTGTCCTAACACCCCTTCTTTCCCTAAAAGCTGCATACCTCCCTGCAGATAATCCTCAAATGTATATTTATTCTGTAAAGCATATCCAATAATTGCTTTATAGGCATTTAAGAACTGTTTCTCTCGGTCTGTACTTGCAGACAAAACATCTCTGCTTTTCGCTTTCACACTTCCATGAAGATCATAAAACAGATTTTGGGGCTGCAAAGAAAAAGAATATTTTTCTATGTATTTTTTAAGATTTCCAATATCATCTAAAACTAAAAGGATATCAGGAAGGTCTTCTTTTCGAATCTCCATGAACGGTCTTCGGTTTTCTAAATCATATGTAATTTCTAATTCTTCGCTCTTTTCCTCTATATGCGACTGTAAAAATCCATGTTCCGGATAGGTGATCCATTGATATTCAAATGCATCTTTTGCTATAACTTCTGATTTTTTAATAACTTCTTTTATTA
Source organism: Pseudocoprococcus catus (assembly GCF_019734885.1). Classification (GTDB taxonomy): domain Bacteria; phylum Bacillota; class Clostridia; order Lachnospirales; family Lachnospiraceae; genus Coprococcus_A; species Coprococcus_A catus. The sequence continues at coordinate 146,373 of NZ_JAAXCM010000023.1, forward strand.
CTGTATCTTCCATAACCTTCCTCACCTTCAAGTAAAATAATTCTAATCTGCTTTAATTTTTAATTTTGGATACTTTATTTTATCTTTTTGTAACTCATATTGTTTCAAAAATTCTTTTTCCATTTCATCTACATACCCTGTAAAATAGATTTCTTCTATATCTTCATGGTTAAAAAAATATGTCATCTGACTATTTTGTCCTTGCGGATACAAGCACCCTGCATAGTCAAAATAACCTATGGTTCCTTCATTATTATATAAAGGAACTCTTGATATAATCATAATTTTCTGTTCTCCATCTTTTAATCTTATAACACTTCCAAGTGGCAATACATTCATAATTCTTCTCCTTTTCAATAAGTATATTATATATTTTTATAATATTTATATCGAGCAATAGGCTTCGTATATAGATAACTTTCTAACAACAAGATTGTTAGAGTCCATATAATAAAATGACAAACTGTTACGACTGCACTATACGGACTAATAATCATCATTAAAGGTCTATATGCAAAACAAATTATTAACAATATTATAACTAAACATGTATTACTTCCAAGCTGTTTTTTCCCTTCTTTGACGAATTGTTCAATTTCAAGTTTCGAGCAAGTATATTCAACTGCCGTTTCTTTTATTAATCTGTCCAATCTTTTTTTACCTAGATAAAACAAAATCTGTCCAGCAATAATTCCCAGTATCAATGTTGTCCAATATAAAATATTAACATTCGTTTTTATTTGGACATCAATTTTATTTAAAACAAAATAAATAATCATAGATGCACCCGCAACTAATCCCACTTGCAGCCCACCACTTCCTTTATTTTTCATAGCATAAATCTGTTGTGTTTCATTTGAATAATAATAATTCATCCCTTTTTCTGAATTAAAATATAAAAGCATCATTCTTAAATCCTCCATCACGCAAAAGCATTACCTAATCCATCAAAAAATCCAGATACTGCTTTTCCTACATTTGATAATCCTTTCTTTACATCATCAACCGCTTCATTTATTTCTTTCCCTATATCTTTTATCCCAAGCCAATTATTCTCATACGCATGGTCAAAAACTCTACTACCAAATACTGCGATTGCTGCACCTGCTGCAATTCCAATAGCAGCAACACCGATAGGTCCTACTGCCAATGTTGCTGCTGCAGCTGTTCCTGCCATAGTGCCCAATTCCCCGGCAATCAAACCAACGCCCAAGTGTCCAGCAGCTTTTACCGTTGCATCACCAACTTCTTCTCCTGAAATAAGTTGACCGCTAAAATCTATAGCTGCGCCTATAATAGGCATTCCGACTTTTCCAAAAGAGTGTAATTTTGTACCTGTATTAATTAACTTTCCACTTTGTTGAGCAAATGAATTACTTAATATAACAAAACTATTTTCTGTTGCAGGTCCCTGAATTCCTGTAGACAAAAATATTTCCCCCAATTTTACTACAGATTTACCACCTGATTCAAAAACTTTTGATATTATATCCATTTGCATATTATCCTTAATTTCATTTGGTATTTGTCCAATATTTTTCAGCATTTCTTTTAATAAATCAGCTGGTATTTCAGCATTTGGATTTTTTTGATACAATTCATATAGTTCTGACCACTCTTTTAAAGTTATATTCGGAACTTTCTTTTTTAATTTTTTAACATATTCTTCCATTTCCTTTTCTAGTTTTTTTGTTCTATCATTCCATCGTAATTGAACAGTTTTTTTCCATTCTGGAGTGTCTAATGAAACAGAAAAACCAGTTCCATTCCAACCTTTTTGTATAGCCACAATTCCTTCATTCACAGTATCATATAAAGTAATGCTTTCTGAAAACAACGAGGCCGTAGTATTTTCTATATCATATAATTTCTGTATTTTTTCATTCAACTCTTCAATAAGCGTTTGATTTTGATTAATAGAAATTTGATATTGAAAAATCATTTCTTGATACCAAAAACCATACTTTATCTTCATTACATCGTTTTGCATATTGCTTTGCATTAAACTAATATTTTTTTCTAAAAATGTATTCGTGGATATAAGAGCGTCTCTTTTTGCTATTAATTCTTCCTCATCAAGATTTTCATCTCCAACTGTACTTTTCAGATTTTCATGTTCTTGAATTACAGACTCATTCGCACAAATAAGGCCTTGAATAACAGCTTCGTGATTTCCTAACTGGTATTTCATGCTATCCCAGGCTGCTCCTTTAAGTTCTGTATTCTGTACAAATTGTGAAATTGTTTGCAATGCAGATAATAAATCTTTGTTATCAAATTCCAGATTTTGAATAATACTATCTGCCTGTCCTTTTATAGAACCTGGATAAAGTTTTAATCCCATACTTTTACCACTCCTCGTTTTCCTGCTCTTTCTCTAGTTTTTTCAGATTACTTTTCAAATCACTTTCTATTTCTGAAAATTTTGAATCTTTAAATGTCTTTGCCTCCCATACCGATTGTTGAAGCTTAGAGATACTCTTGCAAAATTCTGTATCATGCTTAAATTGAAGAAACATATCTGAAAAAATATTTTCTATTATTTTATCCTGATAATTGATTTCATCTTTACTTTCTTCTAATGTTCTTATCGCTTTTTTATAGTCGTCAATTTTATCCTGTAACTGTCTTTTTTCATTATCTTCCATATTAATCACCTAATAAACCAGCAGTTAATATATTAGCAATACTCTGATCCACTTGCTCAAATGTCTTACCTAAAGTTTTTATATGTTGTGCATCTTGCTCTAACGCATATCTATAAGCTGATTTTTGAGTCTGGCTTGTTTCATATGCCGTAATAGAATTTCCTTTGGCAGTAATATTTGACTCTGTATCTTTTGATATTTCTTTCTCCTGTAAACTATTTGCATTTGCTGAAATTGTATCTGAACTGCTTGAAGCAACCTGCGTATTGCTTTGTATATTACTCATATTCTATTTCCCCTTTCCATTTCTTATTTTATAATATTTGCAATATATCACCATAGAATATCCCAGCTTCTTCATAAGTAAATTCTTTCGACACAAACATTCCTGTACGCATAGATCTTAATTTGTCTTCATCACCAACAGCTATATTTATTTGACCTGCTTCCTTTAAAATCTGTAAGGTTTCACAAATCTTTTGTTCAGAATTGACCATAATATCTTTGTTGATTTGATATTTAGTACTCGTAAGTGTAATTGTTAATTGCATCTTCACGTCTCCTTTTCCTTCTTTTGTCAAAAACCAGGAAGAAAATAAAAAAGAAAAGTATGAGCATAATACCTGTTATGGCAATATTTACGCCCAACGCATTATCCTCTTTCTCAATTTCTTCTTTCTTTACTTCTGAACCTGTATATAAAAACAGTTGATCCTGTATTCTTTCGTATTCATCTTTTCCACTTTCTAAATCTGTTTCAAACAACTTTTTTTCTATTTTCTGATAGGCATCATATTCTTTTAAATGCACCTTTTCAATTTTCTCTTCATATTGATCTGTAAACAAATCTATTCCATAAGTATCCGTTAAGGAAGAATAGGTTTCATTCTTTTCCTGTAATACAGAGGTATCGAACTCAATGTTGCTATTAATATTTTTTTCAAGTGCTTTTCCTGTGTCATCCATTTTTCCCATACATACGTTCCTCATATTTTCAAAAAGCCGTCGGGAAAATCCCGACGGCTCTCTGCTACTACATCGCTCCAATTTTCCCTGCGATTTCCTGGTCGATGCTCTGCATTGCTGCGGATACATCACGTAACTGCTGTGCAATTGATGTGATAAGATCTGATGTAGCTGTAAAACTTGGTTCTAAAGATTGGAACTGGTCATAAAATGCCTGGCTGCTGTGACCGGCCCATTCATCACATAAGGATGTTACCATGTTTCTCATCGTAGAAACCACTTGGTTGAACTCCTCACATCTGGTATTAAATTCTGCTGCCTTTGCCTCCATCTGTTCCGGGCTTAATTTAATGTTGTTTACATCTGCCATAATGTACCTCCTTTGAATGCTTCTCCTTTTTTTATATGCAATGCTGCCAAACAGCTTATTGCTCTGGTTTTTTATTTCTAAAGTATCTCAAAATCAAGAATATAATAAGTGCTGTTAAAAGTACTGCAAAAACAATATAAATGAAATACGATGTTATATTACTTTCCTTTTCTGTATTCGCAGAAACTGCTTTTGCCGAAGATTCTTTTACTTCTTCTCCGCCCACTATCTTTTCCTTTTCTTTTGAAACATCATTTAAAGCTACTGGCTTAGCGATAAATTGATAAGCCTGTGTATATTCCATACTTCCCAATCTTGTATATGGAAGCTTTGCTGAAAAGTCAGCTAATATATTTTGATTTTCTTTACTGGTGGTTGTCTTGGTATTTTTTGCTGCACTCAAGCCGTCTTCCACCGCTTGATTTGAGGCGTCTTTTGCATCCTGAATACCTTTCTGAAGAGTATTGATATTTTCTTCTGTTGTAGTATAGACTTTATTTGCATAATCCACATAAGACATATTATTTTCTATCAAACTCTTCTGAAGCAGTCCGTTATTCTGTTTTATTCCATTTACATTTTCTGCAATATATTCATCTTGTACAGATGGTGCAAATGACTTCAGCTTTTCATTAAACTCGTGGATATAGACTGATTCAGCCTCATATTTTTGTTGCAGGATACCATTGAAGTTTTCTTGGTTCTTCTGCATTGGATCTACATAAAAATCCTGGAATACATTTTTTATTTCCTGCCCATTTGTTGTCTGCTCATTCCCAAGTTCTGTTTCAAAGGCTTTCACCTGCTTTCCATAATGCTCCAGTCTCTCTTGAATTGTAGTAGGTTGATTTGTCCCTGGATCAATAATCATATTCCCTGCTTCATCATATCGATAATCTTTATATTCCTGCAATGCAGTCACCTCTCGCGGTACATTTTCAATCACGGAATTAATGTACTGCTGAAAAGCATTCAAATCACCATCAAACACAATTTCATGAGTTTTGTCAAGCGCCAAACTTCCATTTCCTGCGTCACTCACAAAAGCACTTATAGAAGAATACCCAAGACTATTACACATAGCTATCATATTCGGATCTTGCTCACATTCCGCAAGTGCTGTCTGCACCGATTTTGCAGTTGTATATACTTTCGGAATTTCTATACCCAAATCAGGATCTTTCTCTATAATTTCAATAGTTTCCTGCTCATTTGCTGCCGCTGCAAGTTTACTGGTAATAGCACTCCATAACTGTTTTGTCGTATCTGCCTTTTGATTTTCTTCGGAGTCGGGAACATCTGCAAGGGTTATAGATAATTTTGGTGAATCCGAAGTAGCGTAATGTAATTCAAAAACCCCTTCACTTTTTTCCTCTAAAATCAATCCCGGATTTGCTGCTTCAATTTTCTTTGCAAACTCAGCTAAGCGGTCAGTCAGCTGATTTGGTAATCCCTGATTATAAGTCTCTATCGATTTTCCTAATTCACCTGCTATAATATCCGGCTGCCGTTTCAAATCTTCAAGCATGTTTCCAACTGTATTTCCTGGTTTTTTATTCAAAACTTCGTCCAGTTTATTATTTGCAGTATCGACTACAGAATTTCCCTCTTCATCTTTAAATACATCTAGCTGTTTTGTATATTCAGCCAAGGATGTAAGCTGTTCTGAAAGACTTCCTCCTTCCGTCTGCATATTCTGCAGTTGTGATTGTGCCTCTTCTACACACTTTTTGTACTGTGAATCAAGATCAGTTGCTAAAGCCGTATTTTTCTCTACATATTCTTCTACATTTAATGGTTCTGTTGTATTTTCTTCTCTTTTTAATTCCGGAATCTCAACTAATTGTACCAAATCATGCGACTGTATACTCTCAATGGCATCTTTATCTTTTAAATCATTATTCATAACTGTAGCAGCACCATCTTGAGCCTTATGGAACTCAGAAAGAATATTGTTCAAATACATATAGCTCAAACTGTCATTCAAAGAATTTCCAAAACTCATCACATCATATAACAAATGATACTGAGACTCTCCTGAAAGATTTTTATTTAAAGCATATTCAAGTTGAGCTGCTTGTGGTGTTGTATTAAGACTAACAACATTTTGTGAAAATCCGGCTGGTATGATTATGTAAGCACCATATTTTCCGTTTGTTAATCCTGTTCTTGCTTCCTCTAATGATGAATATTCAAACGAAGAGCTGGGAAATTGAACAATCTTATCTGCATAATTTATTTTTTCCTCTGCTGATGTTGTCCCCTCATCCAGATTGACTACCGCAATTTTTCTTGACTCCTGTTTCGTGTTTTCTCTTTCAGCAACTGGGGCAACTACTTGTTTTACATCAGGTCCTTTTTGATTTGTTTGTCCAAGGAAATATCCCAAAGTTCCTACAAGCCCGATACATCCAACAGCAAGCAGAACTGCAACGACTTTTTTATATTTCATTACAAATCATTCCCCTCCTTATCTTTGGAATTACATTTCAAATGCTTTTAATGCATTTTTTATTTAGCCCATTTTACCATAATCTTCCATTTCTCACAATATTTTTTTGACAGAATGGATATTTTTTTCACAATAAAGGAAGGAATTCATTTACTTTTCTAGAAAACTGCACATCATCAAAAAAACTTAGTGATAAAATGGTTCTGCTCACATCCTGTCTATTTTGATTCATCGTTTTAATCTTTATAATTATCCGAAATAATTCTAATTGTTGGTAAAGTCAGTCCTGTTTTTGTTACTGCGTAAATACAACTACTTATTTTTTTAATGCCTCGATATCCAAAAAACTCCAGATATTCTTCATGTGATATTCCTTGAAAATCAAATTTTCTTGTATCAATTTCAATTAAATACACCTAGTATCCTCCTTTTCCAATCTGCTTTTTTAATATCTTGTTTCTGGTATCTTCATGATGTTTTTTCTTTCAAATATGCTTTTATAATAATTCTGACATTTGCTTTTGCACTACAGGTAGACAATATGATTTCATTTCCCTTATTATCCTCAACATATCCTCTTTCTATCTGATAAATCTCACTATCTGCCGACACCTGTTCACAAGTTGTAATCTGATAGTTCAAAGTTCTTCCATCCGGTAAATAAACCTCCATATCCGTGTGCTTCTGGAAAAAATCAATATCCTGATAATTTCTCAATACATGAAACATACTTCCATCTTTCATATTATGGCCATAGATAATATTCTTACTATCTGAAAAGTCCCGTTCATTCCGGTAATCTAAAAAAATACTGCCCGCAATATTGTAAGTTTTTTGCACCGTATGGTTCAAATAATAGGAATTGTCTCCCCCTCTTACCACTGGATATTCCAGTACCCCTGGAATTCTGATCCATGCTACAACATCTGGATTGATTTCCTGTAAAGCTGCAAAATCGACCGTTACAGTTTCTTCCTGCTTTTCTCCTTCCTTATCATCTTCTGCAACATTTGGTTTCGTATTTTCCGGATCCCTTGTATTCTTCTCTACTTTTACATATTCTTGTAACTGTTCATATTCCCGTTCTGCTTTTTGATATTCACTAATAATCTGATAAATCCAGACTCCTGCTGCCAGCAAGATCACGCTTAATATCCCAAGTAAAAAGTATTCTTTTTTCATCTGCTTACCTCCAACGTAAAAAAGCGGCAGCATACCAAAACTGATATGCTACCGCCTGCACTTATGCCCCTTATTTTCTTAAATTACAGCAATCCAGTGGGTTTGGATTGATATGCTGTTTCCAATATTCATAATGTTCTGTGACATCTTCACAGACCGTCAACGGAAGATGAATTTTTTCCAATATCCTGATTTTTTCTTCCAATGGTAAATGCCAGTACCCACTCTGACGCAGAACATATTTCTGGTAATCCAAGTCCGGAAACCACTTTTTAATCCATCCATTCACCCGAAGAAATTCTACCAAAACTTTGTCTACCGGCAGCCTATTTAAGTAATCAAAATCCAAATACTCCTCAATCAGAGGGCTTAATCGTAATGTGACATCAAAGCCCTCTTCCTGTAATTTTAACAATGCCCTTAACCGCTTTGACGGACTACTTGCCTTTTCATAGGCAAGAGCCTTTTTATCATCAAAACAGGTAATGGTGATCTGGATATGTGCCAGCTTCGGATCATAAAGTTTCCGGTATCGTTCCTCTCCTGCCAGATGGGATTTTGTCACAATCAGATACCCAATACCATATTCATTTAACTGTTCTATGGTTTGATAGGTAATCTGTTCCTGACTTTCCAGCGGCTGAAAGCAATCTGTCATGCCTCCAAGTCTTAACATGGTTCCCGGTGGCACCTTTTCCAATTTTCTCCGGATTTTCTGGATATCTGCCACTCTTGGATTTTCTGCATTCCAAAGTCCGCGGAAATCCAAAAGGCTGCGTGCATAGCAGTAGGAACAATTATGCATACAGCCACAGCCATAAGTATCCAATCTGGTCGGATACCTGCATTTTTCTGCTTCGTTGCCGCTTACACTTTTATAAAAACTTTTAAATTCTTTTCTTTCGCTTCAGCATCACCTTTCCTTTCACTTGCGGGGTCCGGTACCGCCCCGAAATCTTCTGGTAAAGCATCCAGAAATGTTCTTTACACCACCCCGCAGGTCTAGTGTTCCATCATCTCCAAATGCTTTTTATCTCTTTGTGCGTCTGATCCGCCAAAGGACAATACCAATACCAAAGGCCGCTACTACTGCAATACCGATTGGCAGCAGGAGCATGGTATTATCCCCGGTTTTTACGTCCTCTGGTTTTTCCGGTGTCTGCGGAAGTTTCTTATTCTGGATTTCTTTTACCACTTCAATAACCTTTGTTTTTGCGTCTACATAACTAAATGTGATTTCATAGGTTTCCGTATGCTCTTCATATCCTTCCAACGGTTTCGTTTCCGATAATACATAAGTAATCGGTCCTACTGCTTTTCCTTCTTCGTATGTGGCAATCGGCAGCAGTTCACTGGTTGCAACTCCATCTTTATCTGTAGTAAGTTTTCCAACCACTTCCTCAGTCTCTTTGTTTTTCAATTCAAATTCCACATTCGCAAGTGGTGTCTGATCTTCTGCATCTGTTTTCTTAATAATTAACTGCCCCATTGGTACTTCATCTTTCATGGAAACTTTCTGTACTTCTCCGGTTTCCTCTACAGTAAATTCTACATCTTCTGCAATCAAAAATCCTTCCGGTGCAGCTTCTTCATGAAGGATATATGTTTTTCCCGGCTGTAGATACTCGATCCGGTAAGGTTCTTTGGTAGAGATCCATTCTTCTATGATATTTCCCTCTTCGTCCAGTACCTGTAACTTGGCTCCTTCAATTTCCTGTTCTCCGGTGATATCCGTTTTTGTGATGTCAATCTTTGTATGATCGTCTTTCATGGAAACTTTCTGGATTTCTCCGGTTTCCTCTACGGTAAATTCCACATCTTCTGCTTTCACATATCCGTTTTCTGTTGGAGCCTGTTCTTCGTGAAGTATGTACTTACCCGGTTTTAATGCATAAATGATATGCGATTCCTTTGTAGAAGTCCACTCTTCCACTACAGTGCCTTCTTCATCTTGAATCTGTAGTCTGGCACCTTCCACTTCCTTTTCTCCAGTAATGTCTGTTTTTGTAACTTCAACTTTCGTCGGCTGGTTCTCCACTTCTTTTTGTATAGAAATCACTTCCAATTCTGGATCCGCATAAGAAGCATCAATTTCAACCTTCTCTTCATATGGTAGATATCCTGGCAGACCTTCCAGTTCCTTCAGATAATATTTCCCGTGTGGAATGGTATCCAAGTACTTCAATTTTCCTTCTTGATCTGTTTTTTCAACTGCTACCAGTTCATCTTTTTTCACCACAACTTTTCCTGCTGCATTTACAATATCTTCTCCTGCATACAATCCAAACGAAACCCCAGCAAGCGGTTCTTTTGTGGCTTCTGATCTTTTCAGCACTTCAATTTCCACCTTCTGCCGCTGGTTCTTGATTTCCTTTGTAACATAATCAACAGCCACTTCTTGTCCCTGATAGGTAATCTCAAAATCCTGTTCTTTTGGATCCAACACGAAAGAATCTCCTGTTTTAGTCTCTTTGATATAGAATTTGCCAATCGGAAGATTATTTAAAGTTCCCTTTCCTTTTTCATCTGTTACAATTGTTCCAACCAATGCATCTTTTTCAAAACGTATGATCCGGTTGCCCTCACTGTCCATCTGCCCATCTGGCGAATAAATGGTTTCTCTTGCATGGATAGAAAATTCTGCCCCAGCAAGCCCCTGTTCTTCATACTCAAACTCATATCCTTTTTCCGTTTCCATAGCATCTTCTCCAGTAAACAGGTTGGACACTTTATTGACTACTTTTGCCAGACCATTTTTTAATTTTGTCAGCATCTGGTCTGTTATTTTTTCGGCACCTATAAGCACCTCTCCTGTTTTTTGGATTGTCAGGCTTCCTACTGCCTCATCGTTTTTTACTTCCACGACTACAATATACTTTCCAGTTTCTTCTTCCACCTCATGTACGGTATTGCTGTCTACTTTGATGGTAATGGATTTTCTTGGAGCTTTTTCATAAGTTCCTTCTTTTGTCACCTCATTTAAAGGAAGTATTTCCTCTCCCTTTTTTAACACCTGCTCAAATCCTGTCTGCACAAACAGTTCTGGGCTTTTTACTTCTTCAATCCGGTAGGTACCCATTTTTAACGGTTCTGGTGTCAGAAGATAGCCTTCCTCATTTGTTTCAAACACCTCAATGGTTTCCGGTTTTGGATACCGTACTTTCATCGTGACATATTTCTTTTTCTCCACATCATAGATTTTATAATGGGCACTATTCTTTAAAATCGGGAGATCAGTCTGAGCATCCTTTTTGATGATTTTAAAATAGAATTGCATTGGACGGTCATTAAAGACACGCCATACCTGTGGTTCTCTGCTGTCCTCATCAATGGTAACCAAAAACGGCTGAATCTCTTCCATATTTTCCGGAACGGTACTTTCGATACATACATATTTTCCATATGGAAGTTCCGGGGAACACAGATACCCTTTTTTGTCGGTAAACATTTCTTCTGTCTGTATCTTTTCTCCATTTTCATAATAAGATGCAGTTTCCTCTTTACTGAAATCATATCCGATAAAATCCTGCGGTGCATATTCGGTTCCATTCGATGGTTTTAAGGTACCATCCTTTACTTTAGAAAGTTCACTGATCAGGTACACTTTAAATCCGGCACCCTCCAGCAATTCTGTTTCCGTCTGGCTGCCATCATCACTGATTTTAATTAACTGGAATGCCTGTTTTTTTATGGTTTCCAAAACAGTCACATTTTTCTGCACAATTTCCACATCTTGCCCTTCATATGCAAGATCTACCGGGTATTTGGTTTGATCCAGCAAATATGCATTGGAAGGAGGTGCAGAAATTTCCTGTACATAGTATTTTCCAAGATACAAATCTTTGAAATTCAGAACACCTTTTTCGATCGTTCCCTGCACGACCAACTGATCCTTTTTATAAAGCAGTCCTGTCTTTCCATTTGGGTGTTGGATATCTTCTGCCGCATACAATCCATAGACAGCCCCGTTTAAATCTCCATCTCCCTGGCTTACAGAGTCCTGTGTATCTTTGTCTATTTTCTTGATATGGACTGCTCCCCGTACCTCTTTATTTTTAAAGGTATGTGCAAAGGTATACGTGTAGGTCGTATCATTTTTATATTCATAAAAGAACTCATAACTATCACTGCTCTGAACATAAAGAGGTGGTGCCTGAATTTCCTTTACTACATAATGGAAGCCAATTGGGATATCCGCAGTAAATGCAGCCTTCCCGTTTTCATTGGACTCCGCTTTCTGTATCATAGTTCCCTTTGTAACCAGCACGGAACCGTCTGCACCGGTAACATCTTCATCTGCATACAATCCAAAAATTGCCCCTTTCAATGCTGCATCATCATTACTTGATTTCTTCAGCACTTCCACAGATACCTTTGGTCTGGCATTTTCATATTGTGTTTCTTCCTCAACCACTTCTACTGTCTGCCCTGCATAAGAAAGGGTTACCATATGGGTACGTTCTTCCTCTGTCTTCCCTATTGTCAGGGAATCCGGAGCCTGCTGTTCTACCACCTTATAGGTTCCGAGATGAAGCATATCCGAAGAACAACTTCCATCTTCTTTTGTCTCCAGTTCTCCTGCCAAATCTCCTGCCTGATAGATTTTTGTCTGTTTATCCTGGCTGTAGATGTCTTCTGCTGCATAAATTTTATACTTTGCCCCTGCAAATGCAGCATTGGTATAGGTAAATTGCAGATTTCCAGCCTCTCCAGATACTCCTGTCAGCTTTTCCCCCTGCTTTCGGATGATAATCTTCCCTTTTTGTTCCTCATTTTTTACAGTCAGTGTTTGTGTTTTTGCTACTTCCAGATTGACATTGTAAGCAGTTGTATTCAGTTTATACCCTTTCGGTGCAGTGATTTCCTTGATGTACACTGTATCCTGCGTCTTTGTCAGCTCCGCTTTAGTTGCCCCTTTTTCATCTGTTGGCGGCATCTCCAGAATCAAATCTGTACATGCCTGATCCCGATAAATCCAAAAAACAGCCCCTGCAAGTTTTACACTGCTTTTTGCATCTTCTTTGATGACCTCAATCCAGGAAATATCCATCCATTGAATCGAAAATGAAACCTTAGTACTTGGTTCCTCATAAAAATCCCCATAACCAACATCCTGATTGCCGGAACCGGTAGAAACCACTAGAGTTTTCCACTGAGCCCCTACCTGTCCGCCTAAATCTCCGCTATTCCAGGTACCATGTACGGTTTTTTCTGCGGTAAAGTAAAAAGTTGTACCACCATAAATCTTAATGGAACCGCCTTTCTGCTCCTTTCCGGCAGTATCATGGTAAGTCACACCTTCCGGTAAAGAAAGGGTAATATAATTTCTATGGTCTCCATTTAATGTGATATTTTTTGTTTTCTGCACATCTCCTTCCAAAAAAGCGGTTTCGTTTGTGGAAGAAAGGCTGATGGCAGCACTTGGCGGTGCTTCCTGCCCGCAAAGATAATTGATGTATTCCATGACACCATAGCGTTTCAGTCCGTCCTGCGTGCAGCCCACAAATGCCACTTCCTCTCCGCCATAACAGTAACTTGCTGCTAAATGTGTCAGGACATATTTGATATCATTGCTATAATTCTTTAGATATTCTCCGGTTAAATCACCCGGCCCTCCATATCCATAATACAAAACTTTCTGTAAGTTTAAGTTGCTCTCATAAATTTCTGCCACGTAATCAGACGAAGGCGGTGACTGCAGATTTGATTCCAGACAGTATGCAATCCGTTCGTTGACGTAAAAATAGCAGGTACTGTAAGAACCTAAATCACTTGGGTATACAATCCTCTCCCCTTGCACCAAAGAAGCTTTTTCCCTTGCCTGTTCCATAGAAGAGGGGACAACGGAAAACAAGACACCCTCTTCTTCCTTTAATGCACTGGTATCAATGTTGGCACCATCAGGCTCTGCGTCTTCCTCCCCACTTTTTATCTCTTTCTTCTGTTTCTTCTCTTTTTGCGGACTCTCTCCTTCCTTTCCCGCTTCTTTCACAATGATTTTCCGTGTAATCTCATAAGTATCTCCGGAAGGTTTTTGGACCTGGTAAATACAGTCATACCTTCCAGGTCTGTCTGCATCAAACAGCTTTCCTTCTTTATCTGCTGACAAAACAAGAGAAACCTTTTCTCCGTCTTTTACAGTAATACCGATGAAATCGAATGCCGGATCAAAAGTTTCTCCCTGCTCAATCGTAATGTCTTCTGCCTGTGTTTCTTCTTTTACATCTGTCTGTTCTAATGGTGCTGCAAAAGCACTGCTCCCACCTGCAAGCAGAGAGGAACACCCTAATAAAACAGCTAAAAATCCTGCTGTACATCGTTTTTTCCATGTTGTTTTCAATAAACGCTCTCTCCTTTCACTTTATTGTTTTTTAGACGGGCAGTTCCATTTTCGGGAATATGCTGCACACCGGAAACTGCCCTGTTTCCCATTTCTTCTTAAGGTCTGTCCCGAATCATACATTGTTCTCCTTTCCCATGGCACTTTAAACCATGCAAAAAAGGAACTGCTTTCGCAATTCCTCTTTTGCACATTTTAAAAATGAATTATCTTGTGTTTTTCCTGATTTCCTTTGTCAGCCAGTCATCAATCCCTTTTTCATGTTCTGCCCACAGTCCGTCCTGATCTAAATCCCACTGGTTCCGATTACAGGATAAGGAAAGCTCCTCACAGATACGGTATGTATGATTACAGCCTTTTCGTATGGTATCCCGTTTTACTCTTTTTTTCGGGCATTCAAAGTAAGGATCGCCCTCTTTCTTTCTCTCTTCACATTCCTCACAGATTTCACTATACTTTTTGTCACATATAAGCCGTAACTGCTTATCCATGTCATAGACTTCTTCCACATGGGAGAGACCACGCTTTTTTAATGCTTGTAAAACCTCATACAAATCTCTCCAATTTCCAATTCCCGGATTCCCAAGGAACGTTTTTCCTGATACCTGATGGGCAATCTCTGCTTTTAAAATTCCTTCGGTCACATAAATCTCATTTCCTTCTGCTTTTCCCGATATCCCTACAATACTGCTGATCCCACACCCTTTCTTTTGATTTGCACTGGAAAGCCATACATATTTATTTTTTCCCTTTGGGTTGTCCAATCGTATCTGGAATCCTGCCAGATATCCGTCTACTGTATAAACAGGACAAAGATACCCGCTGTTTCCTTCATAGAAATTCAGATCCCAGTCTCCTTCCCGATTGATATAAAATCCGGGAACGCCTTCCAAGCGTAATCCCTGCTTTATCAGTCTCCTGGCAATCTGTTGAGATTCCTCCTTACTGGTACTTTTATATCCTTTTTCTTCCATACGCCGGATAATCTCTGCATTCACACCTCTTCTTTCCAAATCTTTGCGGTGATATTCCTTCAGTTTCAGATAAGAGAGCATTTTTTTATAAACATGATGCCGTTGTTCTGCATCCACAGGTTCTGCCATGCGTTCCTTCTGTTTCCTTGCCTGTTTTTTTATCCCCTGGCTTTCTTCCTGCATTGCTTCCCTTGTCTTTTTCTTTCTGCCGGGTTCCTCCTGCTTTCTTCTATAAATTTCCCGATATGCCTTTTTATACCGGTCCTTTCCCGTCAGATGACAAAGTTCTGCATAAAGTGTCAGCATATTATGACCAGTTCCACAATCAAAGCAATGGAAAACATTAATGATTTTCCCTTCTGCACAGACACAGATGCTTGCCTTCCCTCTTGCATCTCCACAAAATGGACAGACAACATTGGCTGCATTCTGGACATCCTTTACCTGATATCCATTTTTGCAGTTTTCCAAAAATTCCATATCCAGCATGTTTGCGACATCAAAAATAGTGAATGGGGCAACTGGATAAGAATCTGTACGCTTTCTTTTTTTCATATCCTTTTTACCTTTCTGGAAATATCCCCTTACAAAAGTCGGAAAAGGCATGGCCAGCACACCTCTTCCTAATAGTTAATCTTTTAAGCAGCTTTCTGTTCACAATCTTCCAGTAAAAGCTGAGCTGCTTCTTTCATTTTAAAATCAGAACCTCTGTATTCGTTTGCAAACCATTGTAACTGCCGATATCCCGCTTCTGTCCCAAGCATTTCACCAAATGACTTTCCTTCAAACAACGCATACGGACAGATTACCTTTTTTGCCGCTTCTACTGTCAGAGGTTTCTTCTCCGCTTCACTTTCCATATCTCTTTGTAACTGCAAGAAAAAGTCTTCTTCATCTATTTCTTCAAAGGGAACTTCTTCTTTCGCCTCTTCAAAATCTTCTGATGGAGCAGAAACGGAAGATTTCTCTTTCATTTCCTTTTCTTCCGCAATCTCCTGAGCTGTATCTGCTGCTTTTGTTTCACTGCTTTCTGTCTCTTGAACTTCTGCTTCCTTTGTCTGTTGTGCTGAAAAATCCAAAAGGTTCATCTGTCCAAAACCGTCCTCTTCCTTTTTCTTATGAGATTGCAAGCCCGACTCCTTCGGCCCTTTCTTCCCCTCTTTTGATTTTTCTTCCAGATTGTTTTCGTTTGGTTCCCTCTCCGGTTTTTCGTCTTTTAAATCTTCTATGGAAGAAGAATCTAAAATGTCTTTTCCCTCGTTTGTCAATGAATCTGGCTGAGTTTCCTCTAACAGTACTTCCTGTTCTGCTGTTTCCTGATGATGCACTACTTCTGCTGCTTCTGAAGATTGTTTTTCCAACCTCTTTGTTTCTTGCACTTTCATATCTTCCGCTGTTTCTGCCTCTTCACTTTCTTCTAAAAAAGCTGCAGGATCTGGGAAAAAATCTGCCTGTATTATAGTATCTTTGTTTCTTTTCTTATCTTCCTGCGGCGGTTGCGCTAAAGGACTGTCTGCAATTACATCAGAAGCCTTTTTTTCCGGTTTCTGTGGCTTTACCGGCACTTCGGATTTTTTATATTCCACCCTTTCCTTTGATTTATCAGGTCCATTTGGTGTCCCCTTCATATCCGGATCTTCCGTTTCCTGTTTCATACGGAATTTATACAGGAAGAAGTATTTAAACCCATACGTCCATGCTGCTCCTTTCGCCTTTGCAGGAGAGTCCAGATGGTCTCCCACCAGCTGAATACTTACTCGCTCTTTTTCCTCCAAACAGTCCGCATTGACAATAAAAAATGTAAGTTTTGCTGTATAAATCCAGCTGCCATCTACTTTACTGTAAGCGGCATCTGTCTCTTCTAATTCCTGCAAACAGATATGGTGCTTCGTAAACGCCGGATTTAGAAGTTCAAAGATATCATCAATCTTTACAAAATCATAATCCACTTCGTCTGAATAATGCTTCTTTAACAGCTTTGGCATTTCGTTTGAAATTGCAATTAGTTTTTGCTGTAAATTCATTGTTTCTTTGTTTTCCATCCTATGTCCTCCTGTTCTTTCAATTAAGCAGCCTGTTTCTGTTCTGCCATGACATTGTAATACCAGATATCCCTTGCTCCTACCTGATAGATTTCCTCTACGTCCCATACCTTATTTGCCCCGTACTTTTCTTTCAGACGTTTCTTTTCTTGTCCAGATACCTGACTGAGTGGGTACTTTCCGGTTGTGTTTTTTAATACCTCTGCATCGATGTGGAAATATTCAAAAACACCTTGTCTCCCTCTTACAACTACAATTACGGTATGATGCACCTGCTCCAACGATTTTCTAAGGGCTCTGATTTTTTCAATCCTCTCCGGTTGTTTCTTCATCAAAAACTTTGCTTTGTTGTTTACTTCTGTTTCAAAAATCTGACGCATGACTTCCCTGTTCTGCAGTTCTTTTGCCCAGTATCTTCCAAACCTGCGGATGACAGCTTTTCGGTTTCTTAAATAGCAAAAGTACAGCCAATTGTCAAATACATACGTTTCTCCATCGAAAGCAAAGTCCTGTTGTGGGAGTAATCGGTCTGTTACAGAATTTTTTTCAAAAATCACATCTCCTGCTGTCTTTTCAATCAATTCCCGATATTTCCATGCGACTGCTGCTCTTTCAACTGCGGTGATCACAATATCCTTTTTTCCTTTCTCCAGTTTCTTTTGGGCATATTCCTGAACCTTCTGTTCCAGGCAGCGCATACATCCACGCTGGAACCGGAAATTTTTTCCTTCCGGAATATTTAACAAAGCACGCAAGGCGTAGGATACATCTGTAAATTCAAACGTCTTTTGGTTGAAAATCCCGACAAATTCCATCCCCTGATATAAATGACTGGCTCTGTTTTCAAGGTTTGTTCCCATATACACAAAGGTAAATTCTCTGTTGAAAGTCTTGGTAAACACATTCTCCCATGTCAAAAGGGCTGGCTTGTTCTTTCTCCTAAGCCACTTAAAAAAACGTTTTGCAAATGCATTTCCTTTCGTCCATTCTGGTACATTTCTCATATTCTTTTTCTCCTTTTCTTTTCATTTTTATGCAAATGGAAGACAGTATGAAGATGCCCAATACCGTATTCTTTCCATTGCCTGTTCTTTCCCACATGCTACCCACAGCCATTCCAATAAAAATTCTGTAAGTACCTGCTGTTTCTCTTTCTTCATAGTTACAAGTTCCAGCCAAAATGCTTTCATAAACTGATCTTTGTCGGAATCTGTTAGCTGTCTTAAAATTGCTTCCAGCCGTTTTTCTGGTTCTCCTTCTATCTTCCGGATTCTGAAAATATTCTTTCTGCTGCATGTTGGAAGTATCACAGGACAGGAGAACGCTTCTCTTGCCATATCTACTGCCCAAAGTTCTTCCTCTTCCCATGGTGTAAACAGTGACAATCTGTAAACCCAGTGTGTGACCAGATATGTCATATTTCTGCGGACTGTCCCACGCTTTTGTAAAGCGGAAAAGATTCCTTGTATTCCCGTCTTTCCTTTTCCTGTGTTCTTTGCAGAGATCTCTTCTGCAATGGAAACCAGCATATTTGCGTAATAAATTCCCAGTTCTTTCTTTCCTTTTTTATAATCCATATTCTTTTCTCTCCTATATATACGGTAACCCAAATTTAATTTTTCTGATCTTCCCCTAATAAACAAGATCCCCGGGAATGTCATATTCTCTCCACTTCATACTCGTGCATTTGGCAACTTTTTCTTCCAGCTCCACCATAGTTCTGCCGGATATTCCCTTGCTCTGTGCCAGGAAAAGAATTTCCCCAATCCCACAATACACTTCGTATGCGGTGCAGGGTGCATCACCAAAGGTTGCTTTAAAGCGGTCTACGATCTCTGCAACATTCTTTTTCCCAAACCCTTGTTTTGTCATAATTCCAATCATGGTATTGACTGGATACTCAATGGAAATAGCACACAGTTTTTCCACCGTCCCTTTCAATGCATTTTTATAGCATTCAAAAGTTGAAAGCAGATTTTCCGTAAACTGTTGAAATTCCACAGAATTATTGTGCCGCATCCGCATATCCGTTCCTAATGCAATCTTTCGTTGTCCCTCCATCAGGCTGTAAAAAATATTGGCACCTGATGCTGCCACATCGGAAGATGTGATGCGTATGGTAGCTGTAAGTTTCTCTTTTACCTGCTTTCCATACTTTTCCATGATTTCCCCATACACTTCTTCCAGCCGATGATCTTCAATCTGCCAGATTGCCGATACCATAGTCTGGTCCGCATACCCTTCTAAAAAGGTACTCTTTTTATACTCTCCACGTATGTAAACACTGGCAAGCATAAAAACCTCCGGTAAGGGATATACCTGATACCCGTTTTTTTCTGCTGAATGCACTGCCCGAACCTTTCCTTCTGAAACACGGAGCAATGCTTTCCCTTTTGCGACTTTCAAACACTGATTCAGGATTTCCGCAAGTACCGCAGGCTCTACACTGGACAATGCCGCACCGCTGATTCTGGCCCTGCTTTCTAAAGTTGGGATTGCAGAACTCCCCAGTTGGTATGCTTCTGTCTGATTGGTTTTCAATAAAAGACGGGAATGGTTCTTTGTATCTCGTAATACTTCCATACAGATACGCTCTTCTTTACTCTCAGGCTTTTCCAGTATCTGTCCTGCTTCGTATACTCGTAATTCTTTACTTGGAACCTCAAACCATGTTGCCCGTTTTTCAACCTCTTCCAGATATTGATGCAATTCCACTTCTTTTAAAAATGATTTTGAGAAGTTATCTGCATACCATGTTCCCGTAGGTGTATTATGCAGCTTTAAACAAATCTTCCATCCACCTTCTACAGCACGAAACAGATAACCTTCCTGTTTCATTTTCTCCATCTCTTCCTTACTTGGCAGACTCCCTTCCCATAGAATACTTGTCTGCATAGGTTCGCCTCCTTCCATTTGGCAGATATACAAAAACTTTCCTTTCCTGTAGGAAGTACAGCCGGTAATCTTCCAGACAAAGAAATATATCAAGGCCTGTTTGTTCCTTGACTTCTTGCAATTGGTCTATTTCTTTCTCATGGTTCGAAATCTTCCTAGGGAAAAGATAAATTTCTCCTTTTTGCTCCACCCTTTTCCCCACAGGTAAAAAATGCAATCCCTGATAGAGCATGCACTTTTTTCGATTTGAAACCTCTCCTTTTTTCTGACTGAGAATCGTGATGATACACTTTTTTAGATACGCTTGTATCGTTACCCCTGTTAATACTTCGAAACAGGTTTCCACTGACTCACGGTCTTTACTGCCCTGATAAGTTTTTAAAAGGTCAGTTACAATTCCGGTAATTTCAAAATCGGCACCCTCTAAAATATCTGCAAGTACCGTGTCAGCATCCCGAACGGCAGACTCATCTTCCATCTGCTTTTCTAAAAAAGTGAGCGTTTCAAACAGTTTTCTGGTTTTTCGCTGTTCGCTTAGCTTCTGTACATATTTCCTTTGGCACATTCTTTTCTCCTTCCTTTCCGTTTTTTTGCATGTTTTCCTCCTTTCACGCACAAAAAAAGACACAAAAAAGAGCCATTGTCTTTTTGTGTCTGTCTATCTATGCGTTTAAAACGGTTGTTAAAAGTTCTCTTCCGGAAACATAGCCGGAACTAAATTTGACTTATGGAAAGCAATATGCTGTTTCCATATAAAATAAAGTCACTTAAAGATTAACACAATATATAGTACATGTCAATCTTTCTATCCATGTATTTAGTAGCAAATACGGTTTTTTCACAATTCCACACATATTTACCAGAATTTTTTTAACCGGGGACAGAAGCATTTTTATCTGCCCCCTTCCAGTCGTTTATTCTTCTTCCGATGTTTCTTCTGAGATTGGAACAACACACTTTGCAATGCTTCGTCCCTTTTCATCTTCTTCAACCATAAAGGATACTTCCATATTGTTCCTCAAGGTTTTAAATCCTTCCGACTGGATCTCACTGTAATGTACAAAGTAATCAATGCCATCTGCATCCACAAGAAAGCCATATCCTCTCTTTGCACTAAACCATTTTACAGTTCCTTTCATTTCTTTTCCTGCCATAGTCATCTCTCCTATTTATTATTATTTCGTGCATGTCGGCACGAAAGGAAGAGTGTGGGTTCGAACCACACTTTTTTCACCGTTCTTCCTGTGGGATTTCTTCTGCCCCGTAAAAAACCTCATACATAAGTTCCCCTATTTTTGCAGCTTTTCCCTCCACCCGTTCCACTTTTCCAAAATAGAACCGGTATGTTTTTCCAACCATGAGGTTTTTTTCTTTTTGTATCCGAATGCGGATCCGGCTTCCGTCTTTATCCTGTACAACTATCTGATACATTCTGCCCGGATAATGTTTTCCCTTGACTGCAAGAACCTGTGCTTCCATAATCTCATATTCTCCTGTTTTCCCAATCTTCAGAAACTTGAAAATCTGATAAAACGAAAACACTGCCAATATCCAGGTAAGTATCAAAAAACTCGCTTCCTCAAATTGCACCCCCATATATGTACCGATTACAGCAATAAAAAAAGACAAAAGCCCTGCTTTCAGCATTTTATCTTTAAATAAAAATGGGATTTCTTCTGTTCCATCTAAATTTTTGATCATATATTGTGTCATGCTTTCCCACTGCTTCCTCCACCTTTTTTTCATGTCCATCTCCATTTCTCTTTCTTACCTTTGGAACTACAAAAGCAGACACAGAACTGCTTTTGGTATAAGATAAAAAAGAAAGCCGGCAAATGCCGGCCCGACCCAATGTTTCTTTGCTTTCTGTTTCCATACAGTCTGTTTTTTTGTTCCAATAATCCGTACTTTTCCAGGAACCAGCCACCGCAGCTTTAGATAGAATTTCCGGAACGCTTCTTTGTCATACCCAAAAGAGCGCACCTGAAAAACAAGTGTTTCCCTTTCCTTCTTATCAAGCAGGATAAAACTCGTCTGTTCTGTCTCTTTCATTTTACGGATTACAATATAAAATTCCGGGATCCCCCTGCGGCTTCCCTCTACGATTTTTTCCATTTCTCTGTAAAAAATCCGGCAGACTTCATAATGCTCATTTTTGTATGGCTGACGAATTACCAGACAATCCTCTTCTAATTTCATATAACAGCCTTTCGTCTGCATAATCCTTCCATTTGCTTTCAATGCTTCTTTTACCAAATAGAATCCCCAACTTGCTAAAATCAGGAATACACAGATACTCTCCCAAAAGCAATGGTTAAAAAGCAGGAAAAATCCCAGAAGTCCGGAAATTCCAAAACAGCTTCCCGCCCTTATCAGACATTTCTCTTTATAATCCAGAAGCCGATACATATCGTGTTCCGTGGCTTTCATTATCATGCGATTTTGTTTCTCCTTTCGGCTTTCCTTTTTGTTTCTTTTTTTCCATCTCTTTTCTCTCTTCTAACAATTCATTGGCTAAGCGTATGGTTTCCCTACAACGATAAGTACTAAACATGGCAACATGTGTCTCCTTTTCCGGAAGTGCCAGTTTTCCACTCAGCCAATGATATGTACTGTTTTTTGTCATATATCCCTGTGTCCAAATTTCTCTTAATGCACGATGTGTCTGTATCCGAAGGTTTCGAAGTTCCCCATCCGCCATAATTCCAAGCGGTCTGTGGTTTTTCTGGTTCGCTGAAACATAAGCATTGCAGTCCGGATAACCACTACACACATAAAACATTGTTTCCGGGGTGAAAATTCTCTTTTCTCCATATAGATAGGAAGCTGGTCTTAAAACTGCCTTTTTCCCACAATATGGGCAGATTACCTCTGGAAGTTGCTTTCTATTTTTCTTTTTCTTCATCGAATTTCCCCTTTCTGCTTTAGTCTATATCATGCATTATAAAAAATTTGGCTTTCACGGTTCAATAGGTTTTCCAAATTTTTTTTATTTTTAAGAATATTTTTTAATCAGCCTTGTAATGATTCCCTCTGCCACCTCAGAAGTTTCATTGATTCGTGTTACAACAAAGCCAATTTTATCTCGTTTTCCTGGAAGGGAAGCCATGTTGCACTCATGGGCAATAGCATTTACTCCAAGATCTAAACGGATAAAGTACGTTCCCTTATAAACATCAACCACGATACCGGAATATTTTCCCTGGCGGTGGCATTTCTTTAAGTTGTCCTTATTGGTATTTTCCGTTGCTCCCTTCGCATCTACGGCTACTGTCATACTCTCCGCATCCGGCATTTCTATTTTGTTAACGCAGACCAGCACTAAATCTCCCACCTGAAATTTTTCTGTTGCATCTGGCATCCATTCCCATGCCATGTCTCTTGCACGCACAGAGCACTCTACACCAAACACTTCCAGACGGACTGCCTTTGGTGCTACAGCAATGACTCTGGCCTCCACAATCCTTCCAGGATAAACCATTGGCTGCTCCTCTTCATTTTCTGTAAAATAGAAAATCTGTCGTTTCCGCAGCATCGCATCTTTTCGGGATGCCACTACGCTTCTGGAAGCCTCATCTAAATCTTTGATAATAAAATCAATATCTGCCCCAAGCATATTATTAGCAATCCTTACCTGGCGGTTCAATGTATCCGCATTTTCCCTTCCGTCTCCTTTTAAGTTAATCATCATTTCAGACATAGGGATTAAAATCCGGTAACCATTAAAATAAGTGACTGCTACTGTCCAGCCGCTTTCCAGTTTCTCAATACCACTTAACGGACCAGTCAGGATTTTCCGGGTTCGCTGGGCATTTAACAACTGATGCCATTTTGCCTCTTCTTTTTCCTGTGTACTTTCAATCGAAGCATCGACTTCAATCGTCAGGATTGAATTTTGTGTTACTGCTCTTGGAATTTCATTTTTTACTTCTTCTGTGATTGTTGTTTTCGTTTCTGCCATATACAGCCTCCTTTTCTTCATCAAAAAAGGCACAAAAAAACAGCCCTCTGGCTGCTTTCTGTGCCTGATTATTTACACTATCATCATAAAACATTCCGTTTTGCCTGTCAATTCCGATTGTGTTGCAATGTTATCGCAATTTCTTATTTTTGCAATCGCTTTTCAATTTTCCAACTTTTTTAAACCTTCTTCCCACCGGATACGGGAAAAATACCAGATTTTTCCCTGGATTCTCCGGCAGATTTGATTCTCCTCCAAATACTGGAAACTGCTCTGCTCTGGATTGTCTTTATCCCAGTTTGTCTTTTCATAGAATTCTTCCGGTGTATCATAAATCTCCACACACTGTTTTGCCAAGTCAGCCTTTTCTACTTCTGTTTCCCTGATGTAGATCCCAAATTCTCTTAAGAGCAATTTTAAAAAAGTATATTTTACCAGTGCATTTTTCTCCATATTCATACAGCCTTAATCTCCACCTCCATCTGTACTTTTCTGAAACAAATCTTCTACTTTGTATACAGTTGTCTGCTTTTCATTTTTCCTTACAGACTTTTTCGGCGGTTCCCCTTGTAATGTCAGAGGTTCCGATTCCTGTTCTTCCCTGCTTTCTTCTGCCTGTTTTCTTTCAAAACGCTCAACCGCTTCCCTCTCCTGCTCCAATATCTGAAACTGATTTTTTTCTGCTTCCATTTCCCGATACCATTTCGGAATATGTTCATTTGTTTTTTCCAACTTCAGATGTTTTGCATCTGGATGTTCCGTATAATCCATTTTCCGAAGTTTTAGCACTTTCTGTCCACGGATAATCAAAAGCATCTGATCAATGGGAAAACGTAATACTTCATCAGGAAGCAGCAGCATTCTTTTTCCTACGGAAGAAGTCTCTGCGTATTCCGGCACATAATCTGTCATGCGTATAGTATAATAGCTTTTCCGCATAGATGCAACGGAAACCGTAATCTCTCCAGAACGGGAACTGTAATAAGTAGCAGTTGTCATATCATTGCACCCTAAAAATAAAGACATATCACAACCGCCAAGTATTTCTTCCCATTGTCCTTCCGGATATCGGTTCATCATCTGTGGGATATTCTGAAAGATAATACTCATGCCGATTCCCCTGCTTCGTGCGGTTGCCAATTTCTTTTTAAAATCCGGAATCACTCCGATGTTCGGAAATTCATCTAAGATAAAGCACATGGGAACCGGAAGTTTCCGATCTTCCATTCGATCTGCCAGTCTCACCAATTTGATGCTAAGAAATGAGGTAAACAGTGTTGCCAAAACATCATATGTAGAATCCTGATCTGATGTAATGCAAAAATAAGCACACTTTTGTTTTCCCGGAAGTGTCAGGTCAAAATCCCCATGACTGGTTATCTGCTGTACCAGTTTATTCTGCATAATCTGCAAACGGGTTCCAAGTCCCAATACCGCATTTCCTTTTACCTTTTCTGCCTTTGAAAAAAGCTGATATGGTCCTCTTGCCGGGTGTGTTGTCGGCAGACGTTCAAAAATAGCATCTAGCATTTCTACCGATTTATTCAGCAGCAGTTTATATGCTTCTGGAAATGTTTTTTTCCCCACTGGATATTCTTCATATACATACAGGCACAGCGCTTTCAGCAAATCCATTTCTACGTTATCATAAAAATGGTCAAATTTATCAGTTGTGTTCCGGATCACGACGTCAACAAACACATCTATCAGGCTTCCATCATCAATTTCCGCAAGACAGTCCCAGGCATCACTGTTTACAAGGTCTATCAGATTTAACTGTTTTACAATATAGCCCTCTTCCCGCAAATATCCTGCTAAATCTTCATACAACTCTGATTTTGGATCGGTAAGATACATGGACTCTCCACGACGCACGCACTGCAATGCCATATTTCTTGCAAATGCTCTTGATTTCATACTTCCCTGGCTGCCACAAACTGCTAGATTCCTATTCAGTCTGGAATCTATCGGAAGGCTTACGTATTCTCCATTTTCTAAATCCTTTCCAAAAATAATCCCCAGAACGTCTTGTAAGTTCTGGTCTGCGTTTAAAATTTCTTTTTGTTCCTCCGGCTTCATATATCCGGCTGTACCATAGGTTCCCTTTACCGAATAATCAAAGTTCCGTTCATCTGTTTCTGAAATATCCTTTTCCTTTCCTCTCCAGATAATGAGCATACCCAAAAGCAGCATACATAAAAATGCTACTACGGAACTTTGAAGTCCTGTTGCTGTTGTAAAGCCTCTCCAAATGCATACAAACGGGTTTAGTACTACAACTGAATGAGACAACCTTTCTAAAAAACCTCCAAAATAGACAGTTAATGTGGCAAGCAGAACACCAAAACCGATTTTCTTGCATCTGTCTCTCTGTTCTTTTTTCTCTTTCGTTCTATTCCTCCTCTCCTTTTTCTAATACACCGTATGATCTGTGGTAGTTATAGAGACTGCTATAGTAACTGGAAATCGTATTTACAGAATTATAGAGAGCAGTGATCAACATAGCCCGCATATTCGTAACTTTTGTTGTGTTTTTCTCCATACAGTTTAAAACAAACTGTATATGCTCCATTCCGATTTTTTGAAATTGTGCTTTTACAATCTCAGCTGGCTTGTCTTCCCGATTTACCCGAATCGTTTTTGCAGAACAGGTTTTCACATCTACCAGGATACCTACCAATTCATCTATCTGCATATTATAGGGATTATCATGTTTTAAAGCCCCATAAGAAATCTGTTCCCTGACTTCCTTTTCGATTTGAAACAAAGAGGAACTCTCTGTACTGAATTTTCTGTTTGTATTCTCTGTATTTGTCTCACCGATATAGGATACCTCTCTCTCCCAAAATGGAGACTCCATTCCCCCGGTATCCGTGATACCTGTCTCCTTTTTCAGGGAGGGGTATCCCCCATTTAAGTGACACCCCTGCTCGTGATCCGGATAGGTAAGGGCTTCCAATATGTCCACGTTCAAATCTAGAAACAATACATTTGGCACTTGCTGCCCATTTACATGAAGTGTCCGAAAAACACGTCTGATCACTTTCATTTTTTCCAGTTCTACTACCGCATTTGTTGCATCTCTTTTCGTAATCCCAAACTGGTCTGCAATCTGCTGATAACTTCGCTGCAAAAGATCTGCATGGAATTTCTTTTTCAATCCTACAAGTTCTCCTGTCATTTCATCACGCACTTCTGTCGGACGGTACCAATATACAATATCCGCCAAAATGATGATTGCATTTAAGTTGGGCTTTCCTGTTGATTTTCGAATGGTTTTATACCAGGTAACCGGTATGATATTTCCTGAAATATGTAGGCGGCTCATTCTATCCACAGTCACACTTCCAGTCCGAAATTGATCCTGCATGGTCTCCGTCACCTCCTATAGTGCTTCCATAGAAACCATACCTGCCTACACCTCCATAGCCAACAGATACTGCTTTACCTTTTCACAATCCAGTACCATTATCTCCACCCCCTCTCCATAATAATCTTTTAGCAGTTCCTGTTGATAATCAAAGCATACCGCCATACCCCTTCCGCGTCTTTCCATATCCTGTTTGACCATTTGAAGTTTTCTCAGTTCCAGTTCATATACAAAATAAACAGGAATTCCCTTTTTCAGCCCCGCATAAATCGGGAACTCGTTTCTTTCCACTTCGTCTAGTATGGTCTCTAAAAAAGTGGAAAAGGCATGACTTCTCTCCTTATCTGTAAGTAGCTCTATTTGAAGATAAGCCCCCTCCTTGTCTTGCGGCACAAAATAATATTGTTCATACACATCATCCGTCTGGAACAGCTCCTGTTTCACACCACCACTGCTAAGGAGTATCTTTCTCAATAATTTCATGGAGTCTCCGAACAAAATGGCTTTTCCTTGCCATGTAATTCCTGTCTTCAGCAAATTGCGTTCTACCCAACACCGCATAGCTGTTTCCATTTTCTTTGACCATTTCATCAGATTCCCCATACTGTTGTAAACCACAAAAACTTCCTCATTTTTCATGTAGAGGCCACAGGCTCTGGAACCCTTAACCTGATCCGTCCCCTGCTTTAATTCCTGACTCCCATAATAGGTCCCCAAAGATGTTTTCCCGTAACAATCCTGTGTAAAAATCTTAGGCTTCTCTGTTGCAAAAATCAGGTTCCCATGCATAAAAAAGTACCCCCATATCTGACTCATGCGGTGCAGGCGTAACCGCTTTTCCAGTTCTGATTTCACATGGTTTGTCTCGCTTGCCCCTATAAGATAACTTCCAACCTCTTGACGATAATCCTGCAAAAGATAATTTTTCCCTTTCTTTCCCAGAACATATCCACGCAGTCCTTCTCTATACCGTAAAAGAAGATATCCTTTTTTCTTTAAGTCGGTAATCAGACTGGCTGTATAGGATTTAGAACCCACAATTTTCTCCGGCAAATTCGCCGGCATCTCTCCTGAAATCGCAATCATTTTCAGGAGTATATCGCCCTTTTTTTCCTTTCTTTCCAATGTCTCCCATTTATCCATCTCTGTACCCTATCCTTCTCATACCTGGGTATTTCCCACCTGCCTTTTCCACTTCCTTTTGCTTTAATTTACGGAAAAACCCGTCATATTATCTTATCGAAATTTCAGTATGTGTTCTCTGTCAATTTTTCGATACCAAATTTTGCTGTTTTTCGTAAAGCCACAACGGAAATTTTTCCGGTGTCAACAGATAAATCATTGTGCGTTCCACATCTTCCAACCGTGTTTCGTGATACACATTTGTATAGCATCCACTATCCGATGTCAGGAAGAAATTAGATATCACATCTAACACATGCTTCTCTTCAATATTGTCATGATCTCGTACCCTATATATCGGGCGTTTACAATCATAAATATGAGAAAAGCAGACGGTACATGCTCTGTATTCCGGTATCTCTTTATTCTGTTCTGCCCGTTCGATACACCAGTGTTGAAAAGCTGTATACAACGGTTTATAAATGTAATTTGTATACTCTGTTTTCCGGTGCGGTATCAGTGCTGGAAGGGAAATACTTAGAATATTCTCTTCATACGCAATCTCAATCCCATGTATCAATACCAGATCCGATTGGTATTGCTCATATTTTCTCTTATCAAGTGTCATCTGGAGAACAAGATTGCGCATCTTTTCTGTCAGGATTTCAGAGCTCTTTGCGGCTTCCAGCACCATATCATTCAAGTTCTCAAAATGAATATTGACGCACTTCCTGGCATACGCCTGTAATAGATTGCGTGCTTCTGCAAGCATGGATTCCACATATCCTGCCGTTTTCTGTCCCTCGTCCAATTGTTCTTTTAGTCTTTGTATTCCTTCTTTTTCGCTATTCCCTCCTATAATATTCCACCCCTCCTTCTTCTTCCTGCACCGTACAAAAACCTATCACATTTGGGATTTCTATCTGTGGGATTTCCTCCGGATTTTCCACAATAACAACATGTCCACACCCGTCCAGTTTCTGTCTGGAAAACAACTGATTTACCAGTTGGATCTCAGCTTCCGATATATAAAGAATATCGTAAATTTCCGCATTCCCCACAAATACAATACGAATTGGATACTCTTCCTTTTCTGCCAAGAAATGTCGTTCGATTTTTTTCTGTTCCATCAAAGAAAGAAGAACCCAGAATGCTTTTAATGTGCCTTTTTCCCGCAACTGATAGGCATCTTCATGTTGGGATACCGTTTTTGTGACTTCGTTTATATAAATCAAATGTTCTTTCAATAACGTGTGCAGTGCTTTTCCTACAAATTTCTCTTTTCCATCTACTGCAAAAAAAGCATAAATCTGCCTTTTATATAAGACATTATAAGTTTTAACAAGTTCCAGTATCTGACGTTCTACCTGTTTTTGATTTGTTACATGTTCCAAAATTTTTCTCCTTTCCATTTTAGGATTGCGTATAAATTACGTATTCTATCAACCTGAATTTCTGATTGCGTAATCTATACGCATTTTATGGTTACGATACCTCTACAATCATTTGGACATTCCCCCTTTCTCATAGGCTGTTTCCCCGTACTTCTCCAACCGTTCCTTAAGTTCCTTTAAGTCTTTCCGGTCTGTTGTAATCAAATCTTTTTCTAACCGGCTTGCCTTAAATTCTACTAACAAGTTGTTATTATTAGTGGAAATCAGTGCATTTCCTCTCTCAAATCGGGTAATAGCAAGCATCTCTGCTTCAGACAAATCCAATTCCTTTTTTACGACTTCTGCCTCCTTATGCTCCAGATTCAGAATAATCTTTGTCTTTGTGTTATTTAAGACACCTTTTCCATACTTTCCGCCTTTTAAAGAGAAAAAGTCTTCCAAATCCTGACTGGCACATACCGCAGCGCCTCCATACCCACGTATCGTCTTAAAAATTTCAAGAATATAATTTGCCGTCAATTCGTTTGTTGATAAAAGTGCCCAACATTCATCAATAAAAATAGCCTTTTCTTTTGTACGGTCTTCTTTTGCTTTTGACCATACAAAATCCAAGGCCGTAAAGGTAGCAAGTCCCAAGTCGCTCTGCATTTCTGAAATATCCAGTATCATATATTTGTTATCAGAATCTATATTTGTCTGATGATTAAAGTTCGAAGAAGAACCATTTACCAGCCGGTTTAAAATATTTGCCATACGTCTGGTTTCTTCTTTTTCCAAAAGCACCTGATAAAGATCTCCCAAAATTGGCATTTCTTTATACTTCCCTGGTTGTTCCTGATTCCACAAGCTTGCATTATCATGAGTAATCCCTTTCTTCTGATATGTAATGATAAACGCCTCATCCAAGAGCTGACGCTCTTCATGGGTAATATCCGGAATTAAAATAGTAAAGAAAATATGCAGGCTCTGAATCTTCATAGCAAGTTCTGAACGCTCTGAAGCCTGTCCGTCTAAAATTACCCTTGCACTTTGATCACTTGGCCGTATCTCCATGATATTGATTCCATATTGGGAACCTGGGGCAATCTTCAAATATGCCCCACCTATATTTTTACATGCCCTTGCTAGTTCATGTCCTTTTTCCGGTGCAATAATAAATACCTGAATATTTTTCCTTCGCATTCTCAAAGCCATAAGCTGCAGGCAAAATGTTTTTCCGGCACCACTGGTTCCCAGAATCGCAATATTCGCATTTTTGTAAATTTCACTGTTAAAAATATCAACGATTACAAGGGAATTGTTGGCTTTATTCACTCCCATTAATATCCCGTCCCGATCTGACATTTCATAACTTACAAAAGGATAACACGCTGCAACACCGGAAGTCAGAACATTTCGTTTTGATTTCTGGTATAAGTTTTTGTCCAGATTCAAAAGTGGAAGGGACGATAAAAATGCCTTTTCTTCAGAGAATGTACATTTTGCAGTTCCGATATCCTGTGAATTTAACAGTTTTGCCATTTCCCTCGCACGCCACTCCACTTCCTTTTCTGTATAACCGGTAATGGTAATCAGCATAGACATATAATATAGTTCTTCATTTCCACTTAGCCCTTTTTTTAGGTAAAAACCGGCACGTATAGACTCTGACAGATCATCAAAATCGCTATTGGTGTCATAAGTTTCTTTTAATCTTGAGCGATTCAGACGTATCCTTCGTCCAATACGCTCCACACTTTTTCCTTTATCCTGCTTAAAGAAAAACACATCAACATCAATTCCTTCGCCCGCATTGATAATCAGAGAAATCCAGCCTGCCGGAACTCGCATCCGGTATTTTCCAGAAGGAATATACAAATAGGTATGATATACCCCATCAAATACCACACAGTTCCTGTGCTTAAAATTCAATGTCTTTGGGGCAAATAATTCGGTTACCGGAATATGGTGAAGACTCTCTTTTCCATTCTCCTCCTGATACCACTGGGTAACCAATTTTATCCGTTCTGAAAAAGGAACGGTTACACTTGTCCTTCTATTCAGCAACTGATAAAACAATTCTACACAAAAGCGGGACTCGTTTTCGTGTTCTAATACTACATTGCCACATATCGCCAGATATTTTTTTGCAGTCTGCACTGTTGTCCGCATATACTGGTACACTTCTTTTTCTTTTGGTTTACGGTTCCCATCATAAGACTGAAACTCAAAAATCAGAAAGAATCGTCTTGTAATCGCTTCTTTGGTACCTATAGAACGGATGAGACGTGCATAATCTTCTTGAAGAACCCTGCACTGTTCGTCTTCTTCTGCCTCAATCTCCTGCTGTATTTTTTCCAAATATTCCGAAATATCGGCCTTTTTGGAAATAACTTTAAACTGCAGCTTGACTGGTGCAATCTTTAAATAACTCAAAAAAGAAAATACAACGTTTCTCTGTTCGCTTGGAGAACGGAGCAGAAAGTTAATCGGCAAGACTTCTACAATTTTCACATACCGGTGATCTGCTGTATAAATAATCCCATCTTTTATTTTCTCAATCGGAAGATAAGAGGATGCCCATGTAACTGGAAGAAAATCCTGTTTTTCTTCTAACTCTTCTGATTTTTTCTTTCTCCGTATCTCTGACTGCGTATTTTCTCTTACTGGTTTTCTCGGATACTCTGCTTGATTAAGCTGCTTTTGCAGTTGATGTTCTTCTTTCTTCTGCTGTTTTCGTATCCTTTCCTCTTCCAATAACTGCCGCCTTTCAGCTTTCTTTTGTTCCGACTCCAAAATTTTCTTTTCTTTTTGCTGACGTTTTTCTTCCTTTTTTGCCTCTTTTAACCGTTCTTCCAGTTCCTTTATTTCCTGACTGATGATTATCTCCTCCTTTCTTACGGCGTTTATGCTCTCTTCTTTCTATCCGCCGTTTTCTCTCCAACTGATATCTCCCGCTTGGTGTTGTAAGAACTCTTCTATTTTTTAAAAAACATAAAATATGAAACAAATAGGCTGTCAATCGTTCTCCCTGCACACCTATCACAGCAAAAATGACAACTGGAAGAATAAATATAATTCCCAGATAAATTTTGGTTCTGCCATCCACCGGTACTTGCAGCAAAATTTTTAATAAAATAAGCGACATCACTGCCGCTTCAACTACATTCCCCGCACTTACTCTTCCGGAAAACCATTTTCCTGATTCCGCAAAATTAGGCGGTATGGTATATGTATCTACTTTTTCTCGTTCTGACATTTTCTGCCTCCTATGTATATGGTTGCTTTTTCTTCCGCACAAACAGATATCCCCCAAGGGAAATAATCACTACAGGAATAATAAGTTTTCCTATAGTCTTTAACAGCTCTTCTGAAACCCCATCGGTTTCCATTTTTTCTGTCTGTGGCGCATTTGCAGATGATCGCATATCTTCTGTGTCTGTTGCCATTCCAATACATTCCCCTGTTACCTGAAGGTTTTCAATTTTTACTTCTGCTTCTTGCATACTAAATTTCGCTTCGTCATATAGTACTCTATACAGACGCTCCTTCTCCACTGCATCTACAGATAAGTGATAATCTCCAGGTGCCAGTTCTAAGTTTGTACTATACTGATTGGCTTCACACAGTTCAAACAAATATTCTATTCCGCTTTTCTCCTTTACACTCCCCTTCACGGTTCCTGAAAATTCCTCATATACTTCCGCACGTATTGCCAAGATTCCCGTATTTTGGTTTGTCACTGTAAAGTTTTCACTTATTTGCTCTTTCTTTTTCCAATCCTCTGATTTTTTTAACACTTCTCCATTCTTCCCAAACAGGACATATCTTCCGGCTTCATGGACAGAATCATACGCCCATGTATCTTCCAGACGATTTCCTTTTTCATCATAACCGTTTCCATTTTCCCATTTGGTGATAACGGGAAGTTCCACTATAGATACCGCCATGACCGGAACAGAAAACATCATCCAAAAAATTGTACATATAAGCACAAAAACAATTCTTTTACTCATTTTGTTCCTACTTTCCAATAATCCAAAAAGCTCCTTCCGACAAATCCCTTCCATAACTTTTTATGGTTTCTACGCTATAAAGTTTTCCAGTTCTTTCTCTGCTTGCACAATCAGCAATCGTGATATGTCCATCTGTGGTCACTCCGGTAAATACAATAAAGTGTCCACTACTTCCTCCGGTAATCGTATAAGCTTCACAGATTTCAACAACCAGTTTTCCTTCTTTTAAGGATTCCACCACATAATCCATACGGTCTTTTCCTACCCGTTCACAAGTCAATCCCCAGTGAGTTGCCGCATTTTTCACAAAAGAATGACTGGTGCCTACATTGGGTACATATTCTCCATTTTGCTCTGCAAAAGTTTTCGTGATTTCCGGTGTTACATTCTGGCCAGTAAAAGTGGAAATTACAATCGCCAGAGAAGTTGGTCCGCACCCGGCAGCACCAACATTGCTTGTTCCATAAGGAAGGCTTGCCCACGGTTCTTCTGTCTGATTAAAATAAGTGACTTCTTTCACACAGTTTTCAACCGTATCATATCGGATTTTATCTCCGGTAACATCAATATTTCCAATCAATGAATCATCAACCCCACCTCCTGTCACAAAATCCGTCCATGAAAATAGGGAAAATATTGCTTCCTTTAGCGCATCAACTCCATCCTGCATAATCTGAAGAACCCGTAAAACCAACTCAAATGTCCCCTGATCCAGTACATACTTATACTCATACTTGTTTCCGTTTTGAGATAACTGTGAACTCAATAGTAAAGCCAATGTATATTCCACCGTTTTTTCACCTACTTCTTGCTCTTCCATCTGCACATTCTGTCCACTTTCCTTTAAAGTCAGATAAGTTTCTTTTGTAATCTCTGTCTTTCCAGCTTCTGTTATCACATAATAGACTGTTTTTACAGATGACTGCTCTCCCGTATTGCTTACAGACCATGAAAAGAATTGCGGCACATATTCTGTCACCGCATTTTTTAACAGTTGGTATGACTTTTCCAATTCCTCTGGACTCCATTCGGTATCAGAGGAACTTCCCGTTCCACTGGGCTGTTCCAGTATTTGAATATATCCCATTACCTTTTTTACATGGTTCTGGGTTTCTGTATACGGTGGAATTTGATATCCGGCATTGATGACTGCCTGCGGACCTGCATTATATCCAGCAATAACCAATTCCAAAGCATTTTCATATCCCTGAAACATTTCCATAAGCTCTGCAACGTATTTGGCTCCCCCCATGATATTCTGTCTAGGATCATACGGATCTGTTACTCCCAGTGAAGCAGCAGTTCCAGGCATTAACTGCATAATGCCAATTGCACCTGCACCAGATACTACATTAGGATCAAAGTTTGACTCTACTTTCCCCATTGCAATCAAAAGTGCTACCGGTACATTATAGGTATTTGCCGCTTCCTCAAAAAAGGCATCATATGGACTGCTCAAATCTGTATCCAAGTTCATGTCCAGACCACCAGAATATCCGAGAAAAGATTTTCGCGTGGTGCTGTCCCACTTTTGCATCAGTAAAATCCCCACATAATAAGATAGGTTATCTTTTAATCTTGTCTCATATTCATCTACGATTGTCAGTTTATGTTCTCTATAATTTGCCTGATAATCTGCCTGTATTTCCTGCAGCTTCATATCATGTTCCTGAGAAATAATAGATAGCAGCTCTGTTTGGTATGCTTCTACTTCCAGCACCTGTTCAATCCTGCTTCTTATTGCTGCAAGTTCTTTTGACTGCGCTTCATTTGCAAAAGAATTAGCATCCATAAATCCAAGATAGGAAAACAGAATACCAATGAAATTCACAATGATGAATAGGAACAGTAAAATTGCCGCCATAATTGCTGCAACTACTTTTTGGAACGTCTTATTTGTCACTAAAAATCCAACAACCGTTCCAAGAGGTCCTGCAATTGCTGTTCCAATGGTACTTCCAGCCACACTGCCTCCTGCCGCTGTTGCCGTAGAGTAAGCTGCCTGAGCACCTTTTGCTGCATTTTTTGCATTTTTTATGCCATCTGCAACCTGTTTTGCCTGCTTTGCTGTTTTTGCTGTCTGGATAGCAGCATTGGCTGTATTGTCAAGAGGTGATGTATCATGCCTTTCTTCTGCCATTTTACACCTCCCTACCAGTCTTTACGCTCATCATATCCCTGTCGCAATTCACGTCTGGATTTTGGAATTTCTGGAATCCCATCTTCTAGTTTCAAACTTCTTTCTGCCTCGTTTGGGAGAACACTTTCTCTTAAATTCTGTCCTTGTATCAGCATCTCTCGTCCTAAAACATCGCTAGTTTCCATTTCCCCTGTTGTCGGAACATCTGAAATTCTTCTTTCTGCCCCTTGTCCAAACTCATTTTGACTGGAGAGACAATCACCTGTTGGATGTTCCCTTGTTTCCTCTGAAAACTTTGGAATTACGGACTCTCCTTTAGAAGTCGAAACACCACTTTCTCCAATTTCGTTTAAAATACCAGATCCGGAAGTCTCCATTCCGCCTGAAACTTCCTGTGCAGAATATTCCCTTCCAGCACTGCCGCTTGTGACCCCTTCCAAATCCATTTCACTTTCACCAATGGTTCCACCATCCAGATCCATACCAACGGATGTAGCTGTTTCCTCTTCCCTTGGATAATCTAAAGCTCCATCTGCTTCTGTCAGTACCTCTTGTCCATTTTCAGATTCTACTGGAATACTATCTGTATCCAACATACCTTCTGCATAACTGCTTCCAGTATTTTCTGCTTCCATAGCAGGAACTTCTGATACCGAATTTTCCTTCAGGTCAGAAAGATTTCCTTGTTCCTGTGTAGGTTCAATTTCTTCTCCTTTTACCAATTCACCGCCTTCTCCAAGTCCATAATTTTCTGTACTAGCTTCTGGATTTTTCATTTCTTCTTGCTGTGAAGTAATTCCCATTTCGTCCAGAATATTTTCCTGATCTGAAACTGTGTCTGCTGTTTTACCATCATCTGCATTGTCCGCATACCCCTCTTCCAACGGATTTCCTGATACGTAATCTTCTCCCATTTCTTCCATATCCATAGGATTTCCAGTACTCATTGGTATTGGACCTGCACCATCTCCCATTCCGGAAGAAGTTCCCATTGCTTCACTATTTCCTGTATGTTCTCCATTTTCCATACTCTCAGTTGTACTATGACTGCTATGTCCGAATGAGAATAATCTGCTGGCTGCCATCATTAACCCAAAAGCGCCCATTCCATTCGACATTCTTCCAAGATTAATTCCAAGTGAAGCCATATAAGAATCCATTTTAAAGCACACTTTTGAAAATCCAATCAAACATAAGGTTGCAATAAAAAACTTTGTAAAACCATAGTGGCTTGCGGTCAAATTTCCATACCCGCTTAAAAACATTTTCATACACCACGCATTCATAATGATTAAAACAACTTGTCCACCAAACATCTTGCTCCAGGATGCTAATACATTATTCGTTGCCTTAGAGCCACCTGTCGAAAATGCCAAAGGTGCAGTATAGGAAAAAACACCCAACAGAACATACCGTTCTGCAATGATAAACAGCATTTTAAAGTAATTCCATGCAACGACAAACTGCATAATCAGTAATAGTATGGAAATGCTCAATCCATCAATTCCAAGACTTGCCGATGCCTGATCCAGAGAAGATACAAAATCAGAAAAACTTTTTACTTCAATTTCTGTTCCTGCTACCCACTGATAAGGAGTACCAGCCACTTCCAAAATATAATTTGCTACTGGTCTGGCAAAGAGCAACATAAATAAACATAAAAAGCTCCTGCAGACCAACTCCACCGGATCTTCCGCTGCAACACCGCCTCTTCCAAACATGGTTTTGAATAACTGCCAGATTAAAATCAGCAATAGGATTGCAATCCCCATAGGAAGAATAGCATTTTTATACAAATCTTTTACTACTGTAAATAAGTCTTCAAACAAACTCAAATTGCAGGATAGTAAATCTGTGAACATTCCGGTAATGAGGTCCATCATGTCTACTAAAAACTGTGAACAAATTTCCCGGATTCCTTCAATCAATAATTCTAATAACCAGCCCAACTAACTTCATCAACCTCCTTTTCCCGGGAGGGCTCCGGTATATTATGTTTTTTAACCAGTAAAGTTCTGCTGTGGAACGAGAACTTCCATGTAGTTTACAATCGCTCCAAGTACCATTAACACTGCCCAACAAATGACAATGCGTTTCAGCCACGTTCTTGACTCAT
This sequence comes from Pseudocoprococcus catus, assembly GCF_019734885.1. Lineage (GTDB taxonomy): Bacteria > Bacillota > Clostridia > Lachnospirales > Lachnospiraceae > Coprococcus_A > Coprococcus_A catus. The sequence goes on from NZ_JAAXCM010000023.1 coordinate 184,340, forward strand.
CCACTGTTTTTCCGCTTTTTGAAAAATTCATCAAAAACAAACACACTGCTGAACACACAACTGCTGCAACAGTAGCAATTCCTACTACATCGTTATACACTTTCTGCATAGCGTCTTTTGCCATAGAAAAGATGTCCGCAGCATATACTGGCTGTGTAAACCACGCCAGCATGGTAATCATGAAAAATCCCATAAACATAAATTGAGGAATCCAGGCAGTCTTCATTTTAAACTGTGGTTTCCTCAATTTCTCTACGATATGCACTTGTAATTTTTTATGAAACAAACATCATCCTCCCTTCCTCTTTATTTCAGGGCAACAAAAAAAGCAACCATTTCTGATTGCTTTTTTCCCTGATTATTCAGTTTTGCGGCCCTCCATGTAGATACTCACATGCACAAAACTTTACGTTATCATTGTAAAACTTTAAGAATCCGATGTCAATTTCAGAGAGGTCGCAATGTTATAGGAAACCAGTCTTATTTTTGTATCACTTATAAAAACATATACACAGTAAGTATCGTAATGACATTTTTGAAAAATCTATTCCAAAAAATCCATTTAACAATATTTTAATAGAATAAAGAATCTAGTTTTTACAAACCTATGATATTTTAATACTGAAATCTAAAATAAACTATTTAGGAGGTATCATAATGAAGAAAAAAATACTCACATTATTATTAACAGTCACAGCTTTAGGTGTAATTCCTTTTTCAGTTTATGCTAGTGACACCGACACTGCCAAAGAGAATGAATGCAACGAAGTGATTACAAATCAAAAAATTATTAATGAGAAAAATCCAGACGGCACAATTACACAGGCTGGATTAGTAACATTTGAATATCAGCCAAGCTCATCTGACTTAAAAGCAGGAGGATGTTCATCTGGCCATCACACCAATATCGTCAACAATGGAACACCAGACACTACACGCATCCACGGAAAAACACACCCTGGATATTGCCAGGTAAAAACAACAACCTATTGGAGATGCACAAATTGCAACACAACCGGTCATGATGATAAATATACACTTGTCTGGTGTCCAAGTGCAGATATAAGTGGTGATGAACCTGGCAATGAACCTGGCTTACAATAAACAAATTTTATAGGATCTCAATAATTTTACATAGAAAAAGAGTGGTTCATTTAGATTGTATCAACTATTTAATAAATATAAAATCCAGTGTATTTGTGAACTCTAATTTTGAACTATGAAATAGTATAATTATGGTAATTACATTTCCAGTTCAAAATGTAACACACAAAAAAAGGAGTACCAGAAATTCGAGAGCATTTCCTCATTGCTCCGACTCTGTGTACCCCTTTTTTAATAAATTGATTAGTCTTCTATTTCTATAAGGTACTTATACATTTGCCGCTTTATACCATGACTGCGTTGTTATCTTTCTCCTAAAATCCCTTTTATAATTTTCTTTTTTTCTATATCCTGATGATTGTTTCCTTACATTCGCTTTATATTCCTGATAATGTTCTTTCTTATGATAATTCCAACAGTTATTTCTCCATTTTTGAGCGAGAACAGAATCCGTAGAACTTAGCAGTAATAAAATTTCCATTGGGCACTGACATTCCTGCGGTAGTTCCCCTTCATATTGCTCATTGCATAACAGATTGTAATACATTCCTTTCTGAATGCAAAGTGGCAAAACTGCTGCGTATACAAAACTTTTACCAAATCGGTCCGTTGTCCTGACTGCAGCATAATATACCTCTTCTACAATATAAGACAAAATTACTTCTTTCTCCGGTATCCATCTTCCTCTTTCTTCGTATCCCCTTTGTCTGAAAAGTTTATCACACTCTACTCTTATTTCTTCTGAAACTGCAGCTTTTAATAATCTTTCATTTTCTATATGAAAACATATCCAACTCATTCTATTCACCTCTTCTTATTCTTTTGAAAAAGCAGGAACAAGAATTTTAATACCCTTCTTGATCCTGCCCTTTTTCTACGCTGCTGCTTTTAAACTTTCTGCTTCATCTGCAAAAAACTGTATATAATAGGTCTTTTCTTCTCCTTCTACTACAATATGATTTACATCCAAAGCAATAATTTTTTTAACTACTTCTGTTTGGAATTTGTTACCTTTCCAGTAATAGTGTAGTGGTCTACCTGTAATAACTGGAAATACCACCCAGCCATGCGTCCATATCATTTTTTTGATTTTCTTGCTTTTTACCATCCTTGTTCCTCCTTTTCAACATAAAAAAGGCACTGACTGTCCAATAACAATCAATGCCATTCTTTTTCTTGTGGATATATCCCTATCCTAAATTTTTCTCCTATTTAAAATAGGACTATACCTTTGTGATGTCAGTCTATACTGATATCATAAATAACTACACAATCATCATAGCACAATATCTTGTGTATATCAATACTTAATATACAAATTATTGTGTTCTTCTGTTTTCATAGGAAATTTTATAATACTTTTTAAAACTGCACATACCAATTCCTGGTATAAATCCTCATCAAATTTCCCATTACTTTTTGCGTATTTTAACAACAAAGGACGGTACATTTCTATAATTTCAAATACTGCTTTTTTATCCTTATTTCGTGCTTTCCATAATAATTCTTCAAATTCTCTTTCCTGCATCTTTTCCTTCTCCTAATTCCCTGCGAATTTTTTTAATTACGTTGTAATAGGTATTTTCAGCCTTTTTTCCAGATATTCCTATAGCCATTCCTATTTCATCAAATGTCTTTTCGTACAATATTCGCAGACAGAGAACCTTTATATGCAATGCCGAAAAACTTTTCAGTATATGTAAAAGTTTATTGTCTGTCACCTGAGCAAACAATTTTTCCGTATCAATCTTTCCCCAAAAAATATCGTGTGCTTCCATCATTTCATTCCATTCTATTCCCCTTCCTTCTACATTTTCCAAATCCTCTTCTAAAGTAATCTCATGCTCTTTAATCTTACTTTTATCGTTCATATAGTTAATAGTGGTATTTCTTACTGCACTCTGTAGGTATGCACTAAATTCATCTATAGTAGTTCGTTTTTGTTTATCCATAAATCTCCTCCTGAAATCTGTTTTTAATCTATAATCCGTTTCCAGGCGGAGAGTTTTACTTCTATGTTACTATTACTTGCTTTTAAGTAATAATTACAAAAAAGCTGCTAGAATTCTTCTAACAGCATAATGTTCCTTTACTACTCTAATTATGTTTTTGCATCAAAAGACAGCATAAATAAACTTATATATTTTTTTCATTATGTATATATCTTTCAATCATGCACTCTTCTATTTCCTCCATTCTGTCTGTCGAATTTTCCAACTGATCAAACTCTCCAATTTCCTCTTGGTCCAAAGCATCTTCAATCATTTCTGTTAAATCTTCTTTTTTACATCCAGGTTTGAATATGTGTCCACAATTAGGACAAATCCGATACCAAATAATAATCTCAATTCCACATTTCGGGCAAAACTTTTTTTGATATCTCTTTCTCACTAAAAGAAGAATAAGAACCATTTCCTGCAAAAGTAACAATAATGTCAACAGCAGAAATGCCCATTTCTTTCCATTCCATGCCATCCCCACAAGCAGTCCTTGTAAAATTGTCATTCCTCCTAAAATATACTCTACTCTATTCCGCATTTTTCCTCTCTTTCTAAAGTTCTTCTTTATAGAAACTTTTATTTTCCTCTAATTCCTCTTTCTCCATTTCCTGAAGCAATTCTTTATTTTTCTGTATCATGAGAATATCCTCCTCTTGCAGTGTTGGAAGAAATTCATCTTGTAATTGTACGACTCTGTTTTTCTTTGGTATATCCAGCTTCTTGTCTATCACCGCCTGCTCTTTTGAAAATTTTCCTTCTATGTTTTGATGATATGCAAGAACCGCCTTTACAACAAACTTTGCTTTTCTATGCCCTAACTGGTTTAGTATTCTTGCAACTTCCTGATGATCCGGGTCCTCTTCATCAAATCCCAAGGAAAATCTGTACGGATTTTGTTTTGCCATACGTCCTCCCCTTAATATCCCGCTTTTTCTGCCATATATTGTTTGATAAAGCCTTTTACATTTGCTCTCGGATCATCAACAACATAATATGTTGAATGATATCTTTTCCAAACTTCATCAATAATATCCTTTAAAAGAACCGTTCCACCTCCCACAAAAACAGTCACTGTTGTTCGAAAATCAATACCAAATTCTAAAAAAGAACCTAATAAATCACCCATATATTCTGCAGCAATTTCAAACGTTCTTCGAACAACTAGTTCTGAATACGGTGTTTTCCTTTTAAAAAGAATATTATCGATATCTGCTTCTTCCAGATAAAGATTAAAGCGCTGCCTTATTCCTACCATAATTCTTTTATAAAGCATAATAATCCCTTCCGGAAGGGAATCAATTCTTGTTCTGTCTACTACTCCATACCGGACTAACAGATAATCTACTGTAAATCCTCCAATATCTATCAGCAGAACCTTTGGCTGTTCTTGTAAATAGAGCTGATTTGCTACCAAAATGTACGCAGAATATCCCTGCATATATACATTTACGCTCTCATAGCGTATTCTGTATGGTTTTCCTTTATAGGAAAAATAAACGGCTTTTCCTTGCCGCCAAAAATATTCCCGGAATTTTCGGATCTGTTTTCCGTAATCCCCCGGCGGAAGTCCAACTAATAACTGGATCGGAATGGTTCCCCCTTCATAAATACCAGTTTCTATTCCTTCTTTTTCCAGTTCCTTGGCTACTCCGAGTAATGTCAAAATATAATACCTGTCATCAATGGTTTTATCTTCCAAATAGGAAATCCTCTGATTACTTTCCAAGTAGTTAATCCCTTTAAAAAAAATCCCTTCTTCTCCAGGAAGAATTTTTTGTTCTTTTCTTTTAATTCCCGAATGAAAAATAAAATGGTTGGTTTTCATCATTTTATTTCCCGTATCTATGCTCATAACAACTCCCATGTTTCTCCTTTCCAGCCCTTTGACTATTTTATTTACCTATTCCTGATAATTCTGGTTTACCTGTTTCAATATTTGCTGATTTTTTGTTTCGTATCCCCATAATATATTGCTGACTGCCTCAAAAGCCTTATCTCGCCATCTAAAATAAGTGGCTCTGTGCATTCTTGGTATCCGTGGAAAATGCGGCTCCAGTTTATCCAGAATTTCATCTGTATTCTCTGCTCTATAAGCTGACATATAGGTATAATAAAGTACCCAATAATACTTTTCGCCCTGTGGGTGATATTTCCTCATTAACTCTACCGCCTCATCAATCAGCTTCAGATACTTATTGGCCTGATTGATAGATTCGATCCTCTCCCTCATATCTTCCATATCCAGATTGATATCCATTCCTGCCTGGTAAACACTATCTAAAAATTCATCTACATCGGTGCCATACTCTGTATGAAAGCATTGCTTTACTTGATTGATTTTTATCTGCATTTTCCAATTCACAGATCTGTATATTTTAAATAGAGATATAATATCATGGTAAACTTCATTATCTTTTCCTTTTACATCTTTTGATACCACACCCGATTTTCTCATATAATTCTACCCTCTCTTCTGTTCCTTAAAATATCTTTCTATACTCTCATCTGCTCTCTTGCCTGCTATAACAGACGTACATAAGATGCAAGCAATCATACTGATTGTTATAATACATAAAATGATAACTGCTATTTTAATCATTTTCATTCTCCTTATGTCCCTCATCTTTTAAATCTTCCACCTGGAAATTGATGGATCACTGCTATTATTCTTGACAGAATTAAATTTACTCTATGAAATTATCAAGGTGCTCCTACTATATACCAACTAAAAATTCATGGATTTTCTGTAAAAAAGGGCAAAAAAAAAGTGGTATTAGAAATTTTCTAATCCACTTTTGCAATAAGAACAAAATATTGCTACTCTATGCATAAGTTATGCTCGTACCGAAAAGACAAATGCAAACATTTTATTCTCTTTTAAGTTTTACAGTTATTTTCTGATTTTGGGCACAGTTTACTACTTTCGCCAAACGAGTTTTCTTATTCAGTCGTTGTTGATTTAGGCAGTCCTAAACTCTCTTTGTTTGTTGAAAAATAATATCACTTTCACTAATTAATAATATCTCCACTTTTACATAATTATCCTCTACACCTTTCTATTTGATTTTTTGCTTTTCCTAAAATCATCGATATAATGATAATTCCTAATGTATACACAATGGTAACCAGATATTTTAGTATATTAGCTAGATAAAAAAAACATACAGAAAATGTTATAATTATTAAAGTCTGTCTTATTCTGTTTGAAAATACATTTTTCTCCTTCTCATTCACAGGGCGGTTTATATTTTCTACAGGTTTCATGTAATATAGTATAATAATTTCAAAAACAGAAATTACTAAAGAAAACTCCTTCGATATAGGAAAATACTTAATCATCGAAAGTGTAAAAAACACAACTAAACATGAACAAAGGAAACACACCTTAAAACTATTCATGTGTAACCCGCCGACAAGTGATCGCAAAGAAAAAAATAATAAAAAAAAGGCTGTGCATTCCCAAAACATCTGCATCTTTATAGCTAATATATAACATATAACCATACAGGTTAATAATTCTATCCCTATAAGAAATCCATATTTATATATTTCATAATCTGTTTCAGAGATTGTGTTTTTTTTAACTATGTAGTCGGTTAATAGTTTGGATAGTTTTTCCATATCAATTTTTCTTTAATTTCTGTAAACTATCCGGCATTGGCGGTTGATGATAGATGCACACACATCGGCTATTAATAGCCATTACACTAAATACCATGGCAATACTTGCCATTACACTTGCGTGATTCTTCATAAAAAATTTAATTTTCCTCATTTTATCCTCCTATACTATAAAGTTGACTTTGAGATATTAAAATCATTTTGTTTTAGCTATTATAGAGAAATTTGAAATTAAAATTTTTGTTTTTCAATAACTCATAAAAAATAGCCGATTTCACCACATCGTCCACTTCGATTTAATCTTTAATATTATACTACCATCAACAACTATTTTATTTATCTCGTAATTTTTACGATATTATTTGTAACTTTTACGATAAATCACATAAAATCACTTTAATAGTAAAGACTTTTTGTTTCGTTTCTACCACTACTGAACCGTGATATTTTGTTGCAACTTTTTGAACAGATTCTAAACCTATTCCATGATACCCAGTTTCTGCTTTACTTGTCACAATTTTACCGTTCCGATTTTTAACTAATTTACCATTGTAAGCATTAACAACTGTAATTATCAATACATTCATTTCAAATTTCATAAATAACTTAATATAACGGTTATCTTCTGTCACCTGTAACGATGCTTCAATTGCATTATCAAGAATATTCCCCAATAGGATACTTAAATCAGCACTATAAAAAGGTAGTTGCATTGGTATGTGAATATCCACATTAAACTTTATTTTTTCTTTTAAAGCAATTGCATATTTTGCATTAATCAAAGAATCAACAACTATATTATCTGTTCTTGATATTCCAAGATTGTTTAGTGGTACTATATTAATTAATTTTCTTAAATAATCTATTGCTGACTCATTTTGATTATTATCTAACATTTCAATAAGTACAATAACGTGTTGCTTTATATCATGACGAGCATTCCTGAAGTCCATCATAATATTCTCTTTTTCACGCATATGTTGTGTACATAATTCTAATTGTTGCTCATATACGGCATTATATTTTTCTAGTTCCTTTTCCTTAGACATGACCAGATACAGTTTAAATATGACAATGTTAATTAATAAAATAATTATCAAACTTGTCAGAGATTCTTTGATGTGAACCTTTTTGTTAATATCAACACTCAACATAAAGGTGTTATATACAACGAACATGCTTCCTATTGGTATAAGTAATAATGTAATATTATATTTGTTTGATAAATCTTTAACATTTTCATTTTGGAAAAATTTTTTTAAACAAATAATCATAAATAGTGTGAATAATTTTGAAAACAATGATCCCCAAAATTGCGGAACCATGTAATGTATTCCACATAAAACGAACATATATCCAACTAAAAACTCCGCTAACATCCATATCGTATTAATAAGAACTGAAAATACAATTTTTTGTAGAATTCCTCCCTCATATGTATTTATACAGAGCATACTCACAAGAAAAACATTAATCATGACATTTATATATGCCGGCAATACATTTGTTCTTCCCAATATGAATTGCCACATAAAATAAAATATCCAAAAAAACTCCCCTATAATCCCTCTTTTGTCTTGTTCAAAAAACGTTTCAAAATAAATTTTCAATATCACAATGGATATCAATGTCAGCAATAAGTCTGCACATGCTCCTCCAAAATACCTAAACAATAATATCTTCCCCTTTTAATGCACAATAAAGTTCACTCACATTTTTTCTTCTGTTTTCACTGATTGCTAATGTTGTTCCATCAATTAATTCCATAGAGTCATAAATATATGCAGCTACAAATTTAGGATTAACCAAAAATGATTGGTGCGTTCTATAAAAATATGTGTTAGCTTCATTTAAGCGTTTCTCGATATCATTCAACTTTCCATAACATTTTCTATTTCCTTTTTTTGTAATAATATAAGTGACTCTTCTATCGCTTTGAAAATACATTATCTCATCGATAGGTATCCTGTATGATATTTTGTTATACTGATACTGAAAATATTGAGGGTGATTTAATATCTCATTTTTGGCAGCCAGAAAATATCTTTGAAAAACATCTGGAACAATAGGTTTTGTTATAAATCTAAAGGCAGATACTTCAAATACTTCTTTTGCAAAACTTTCATGACTGGTAACATAAATTATCAAAACTTTTTTATCAATTCTACGTATAATTCTAGCAGCCTCTACACCATTTTGTTTTCGCATTTCTATATCAAGATAAATAATATCATATCTTTTCCCTTTTTTAATATAATCAACTAATGTACTGCCATCATAAAACACATCTATTTCAACCTTAATAGCAACAATAAGTGATAGCTTTTCTAACATCTTTTCAATATCTGCTGCAATTAATATATCATCATCACATACCGCAATTTCTAACATTTTTTCCCCTTCAAGTTATATCTAGTTTTAGTTGTCTACGTCTCGAACTAAATTCAAAGCATGTTTTATCAACTGCTCTATGTCATATCTTTTAGTCCTAGGACATTCCATTAACACTTTATCAAGTGAAAAATCTCCTCTTTTAACCCCCGTTAAAAGATAGTTTATATCAATATCCAACTTTTTATTTACAATTACCAGCTTATCAAGCGATAGCCCATGAATGCCTCTTTCAATTTTTCCATAATAAGCTGAACTCATTTCTAGAATTTCTGCCATTTGTTCTTGTGTATAATTCAATTCAATTCTTAATATCCGAAGTCTTTTTCCCATATCAATGTACAAGGGTTTTTGACTTTTTCGTAAATATGAATTATTACTGCTTGTTTTTATTTTAGACTCCATAAATTCACCTCTGTATAATAACAATATATATATCATACACATGCAAATGTGACTTATTAACACATATATACTTCTTATTTTAGGTATATATATTACCCATTTAGGAGTCTTTTTATGATATACAACCCACTTATATGCAAAATTAAATTATACAGTAAAAAATTAACACTTAATGTATTATGTAAAAATTAAAAGGTTATAAGTAATTTTTTCCTAAACAAAAATGTCTCATCAACGAAACAACTTCTCTAATCAGTATAATTATCGTGTTAGATCATCTTTCCTTTTTTATAATAACCAAATAATTTTATGATATTATATATAAATGTGGTTTACGGGACCCAGTGTCCACCATTCCGTTTTAGAACGGCCGGTTTCCGAGGTAAAACAGTCGTTTTACCTCAGTCTTCAATCCGAGTCAATAGCAAAAGGGTTAAAGCCGGCATAAATGCCCCATTGACAGTAAGCGCAAAATAATTCGATGGATTGCTTTGCCCTAAAATTCAGTCCATAATAATCATTAGAGAATGCAAGCACTTTGCTTCATCTTCTGTTGCTAGAAATGATAGGTGAGAGCCTCTTACTCGATTCGATTTATGGAGGACTGCTCATGAGAAGCAAAAGAATACCTGCAGAAGAACAATACCGTCTCATCATGGAATGCCGTCAAAGTGGATTGACAGATCATCAATGGTGTGTGGAACATGACATCAAACCAGGAACTTTTTACAACTGGGTAAAACGATTACGTCAAAAAAGTTGTATGGATTTACCGGCATCAACCGGACGCAGCCATAGCGCTCCGGAAAGTCAGGAAGTTGTCAGAGTGGATTTTCATGACACCGACACACTTTCCTATGAACAGCCATTAAATATGATCCCGGCATCTACGAAAAGAAACAACATTTCCGTGGCAGAGCCAATGAGGCTGTGCTGAATGAGCCGGAGCGTAATCCGGAAACAGATTCGATGAACAGTTGGAACAACTCGCCCCATGAAGCGAGACTGTGAAAGCTAACTGTCAAAACTAAAATAGAGGAAAACGCTTGCATCTATCATTTTGGTGCAAGCGTAATTTACGAGTAACGTAGCAATATTTTGCGCTTACCATTGACACGATTTCAGGCTGTAGAATACAGTAATCAAGCAGAACAAAGGATTATTCTGCTAAGACCTATTCAATGGCTGTTTTTTTCTTAATTACGTACAATTTTACCAGTCATAGTCTTTTCTATTGCACTGACAAATTCTATTTTTCTAGGATATTTATATGGTGCAGTAGTGGTTTTCACAAAATCTTGTATTTCTTTTTTCAATTCCTCTGTTCCAACCTTTTCTTCCGATAATACAATGTCCGCCTTGATTATATTTCCCCTAATTTCATCGACTACTCCATAGACTTTACACTCTCTTATATAATTTAAATTTGCAAGTACACTTTCTATTTCATAAGGATTAATTTTATATCCCGAAGATTTTATAAGGGTATCATTTCTTCCTATATACCAGTAAGCTCCCATCGCGTCTCTATAAGCCAAGTCATTAGTATGATAATATCCATTTATAATATGACTAGTTTCTTTTTTTTCACTAACCTGCAAATATGATGCCAATCCGATTGGTATTTTTTTGCGACAATCAATTACTATTTCTCCTACCTCACCTATTTCTTCAGAAGTTATAATTTCTCCTGTATTCTTCATTAATTCGATTTTGTATATAGGATTTGGATATCCAATACTTCCAGTATTACATTTTCTTTTTTTAAAATCAGCTATAAGTAACCCTGTTTCTGACTGTCCGTATCCATTTGCAATCTTTATTCCTGTCAATAAATAAAAACGATTTATTATATCCTTTGGAAGTATTTCACCAGCTGAACAAGCACATGTAATTGAAGATAAATCATATTTTTTTATCTCCGAACGCAATAACATTCTATACATTGTCGGTGGCATACATATAGTATTAATTTTATATTTTTCAATCATATGTAATATATCTGAACCTTCAAATTTCCTGAAATCATACACGAAGACACATCCGCCGGATAGCCACGGTCCGAATAACTTCCCCCATAATGCTTTTCCCCATCCTGTATCTGAAATAGTTAAATGCAATTTATCTTGTTCTATATTATTCCAATATTTACCTGTAATATAATGTGCTAGAGGGTACAAATTATCATGTACTACCATTTTAGGTGTTCCTGATGTTCCAGACGTAAATAAAATAAACATTATATCCATCGCATTATAATCTTGAGGTTTCACTAAGTCATTAGAAAACTTCTCATTTTCTTTATCTATATTTATCCAATTTTTATTTCCACCTCGAATAGAGAATCTAAGTATTGTAGTATTAACGCACTCGTTTATCACTTTGTCGGTTTCTTTTTGAAAATCCTCGCCATATAGTGAGATTATTGCCTTTGCGTTAGATATATTTATTCTTGCTTTAATATCTACCTCTCTTAATTGACTTACTACTGGAATTGGTATTGCACCAATTTTTATTAGTCCTAAAAAAATATACCAAAATTGATATGCTCTTCGTAACGCTATCAATACCGCATCTCCTTTTTTTATTCCCTGAGCTGCAAAAAAATTTGCCATTCTATTAGAACAGTTTTTTAATTCCTTATAGTTTATGGATTTTTCTATTTTATTTTCATCAATATGCAATATTGCTATTTTTTTAGGATTTATTTCTGCTATTTTATCTATGATGTCATATGCAAAATGAAACTTTTCGAGATTTTTAAATGATACTTCACTAATCTTATTCTCAATTATTACCGTATTTATATAGTTTTCCACTACATTTTCATCTAAATTCATATGTACTACTCCTCACTGTTAAATATAGTCTAATCATGACCGACATACTTTAACATATAAATTTATAATAATTCTTATCTTTGTAATTATTCAGAACTTATATGTAATATTTTCTGATTTTTTTCTTCTCATGTCAGTTTTATGGGATTAAAAAAGAAGGTTATTTGCACAGTTGTATTAAGTACATTATTTTTCCCAAATAATCTACATTCAACTTAAATATATAATTCAACCTTCTCTTGATTATCATGGTATATCAGAACTACCTGTCCGATAAAGTCAGAACCATGATTCCGCCAACGCAAAGCCACTTTGAGTTTGTCAAGATTAGATCTGCTTTAACGGGGCATTAGCCGTCTTTATAAGCACTGCTCCAGTACGTAATTTATCGAAACAAAATCTGTAGCTTTTACTGACTCTCATTCTCTGGAATGATATCTCTTATAATCCAGTTCGGTGGTTCACAGTACACCAGTATAATCACTCCTCTAAAAAGCTACTAGTTTTTCATACTTTTAAAACACCTCGTATAAACCATAATCAGACAAAACGAGCGTTTTTACGTTTACGCACGATAAACTAAGAATTTCCACAAATAGATATTTTTGTATGATGAAACTACCAGATGTATAATTTGTCCTAACATTACTCAAGAAATACAGACCTCTCTCTTAAATAACAATCATTTTTTTATATAAAAAAATATAACCCCTTCTTTTCAGAGATTATATTCTTTATCATATAAATAATTATTGAGTTATCTGTAATTGCCATTTTGTAAAATAAATAACAGACACATAAGCTATTATTTATAAAGTTGATGATCAAAACGAAGAATCATTGCAATCATCATCACTAGCACTCCTGAACATACTATAATCCATTCTAAAGGAATTATATCTGCCATCGGTCCAAAAATCACCATTCCTATCGGAATAAAGCCAGAATACATAGATCCCATTAATCCGAAAATACGGCCTTGCATTAAGCTTTTCACATTTTCTTGAATCAATGTTGTAATCGAAGTTTGTACTATCGTTAGAGCAACACCGTATAATGCCATTAAAATAAGATATAATATAAATTTTTTTGTCAATCCCATGCCAACAGCCATTATTCCGAAGATAAATAGCCCAAATACAAGAGTATTTATGCGGCTCTTAAAACCTCGCCATAAACTCATCAATAATCCACCCATTATCATTCCAAAAAAACCAATTAATTCTACAGCTGTTAGATACCAATATGTATTGCCATAAACCCTGTTAACTAAAAGACCAGCAAGAAATCCTGCAGGAACACACAAAAAAGTGAATAATCCATAAACTATAAGTAATTTTCTAATCAGTTTATCTGAAAAAGCAAAATGAATTCCCATACGCATATCTTTTATAACTGAAGCTGATTTTTCTATGCTTCTTTGTTTAGGAATCAATACACAGGAAAGTATTCCCACCCCAAATACTGCTGTTAAAATATCAATAATTAATGTGGATTGTAATGTACTAAGTGATAATAACAAACCTGCGGCTGCGGGTGCCGCAAATTGGACAAGTGATTGCATAGTGGCATTAATACCATTAAAACGCATAAGCTGAGACTCTGGCACTAGTTGAGGTATTACAGCGTTAACAGCAGGTGTCTGTATTCCAGCCCCTACTGAGCGAATTATTGACATTACGAGTAAACCTCCAAGTAAAAATTTTTCTTCTCTAATAAAAGGCATTGCTAACATCATAATAAATGTAACTGCTGCAATTGATATATCTGCACCAATAATTAATCTTTTACGGCTATATCTATCGGCCCATACACCACCAATAAAAGACATTAAGAACTGTGGAAGATATGAACAAATACTAAAAGCTGCTACCCACACTCCAGATGAAGTATTAAGCGTTACATACCATACAATTGCCATTTGCACAAGTGTAGATCCAAAAAGTGTAACGCATTGACTTATAAGGAAAAGTACTGTCCTACTTTTCCAATTAACTATTCTCTTTTCAATCACTATTTTTAACCTCCATTATATGATCAGAACGTACAAATCGTTGCGTCGGATAACCGAACTCAATTAATAACTCTCTTTCGGCAAAGCCAAGTTGCATTAATTCATTTCTATATCCTGTATCTGCTCTATCATGCTTACGATATGTTGTCGTACTGATTTCACGATCAGGAATATACTCTTCAATTAATTTATCCAAAAAAAGTTTTTGAATTCCTTTATTACGATATTGAGGATGTATTCCCATAAATTCAATACTTCCAGTATCATAAGAAAACGCCATAACCCCAACTACAGTATTTTGTTTTTCTAAAATAAGTGCATTTCTTTGTTCAATGCACACTTTTAGCTTTTCTATATATTCTAGTTCATTCAAATTGGGATAGCCATCAATCACTAGCCTTACAAGTTCCATCCATGCTGATATATCTTCCATCTTAGCTAATCTAATATCTGATTTTGAAAAATTTATTTTTACATTCTTACTATGCAATGTAACTCTCAATTGTAAGGGATAAAATTCCTGACGTTCACGATATTCTGCTGGTGTTATTTTATACATTGCTTTAAATGCTACTGTGAATGCTGGCTGACTTTCATAACCACAGATAAATGCTATTTCAATTATAGGCTTTGTAGAAAAAACTAACAATTTTGCTGCTTCTGTAAGTTGTCTCCGTACCACGTAATCGTGTATTGTCATGCCAACTGTTTTAGTAAACATTCGATGTATGTAATATTTTGAATAATGAACATAACGTGCGACTGTATCTAATTCTACTTTTCCGTCAAGATTATTCTCAATATAGCTTATAACTGCTTCAATATCAATCACTGATTTTTTTTTCATTTTTGTGTCCTCCTTTCCGTTGAATAGAATAACAGAATCTTAAACCGTTTTTTTTACAATTCTTGCTATGTTATTTAATGAAATAACTTTATATGCAAATATAGCAAAAAATCAATATAATTTATCTGTGAAGAAGATAAAATCAAACCATACTTACGCTTTAAATACGAGTATGGTTTGATTTTTTACTTTATAAATATTTTTTTAATATTTTTACTTTATCCAATTTCTCCCAAGGTAGATTTAAATCTTGGCGTCCAAAATGTCCGTATGAAGATGTTTGTTTATATATAGGTCTTCTCAAATTCAACATTTCTATAATACCAGCAGGTCTTAAATCAAATACTTCTGATACAATCTCTGATAATTTCTTGTCTGAAATTCTACCTGTGCTAAATGTATCTATCATAATTGAAGTTGGCTCAGCTACTCCAATAGCATAAGAAATTTGGATTTCACATTTCTTAGCCAATCCCGCAGCCACAATATTTTTTGCAACATAGCGTGCTGCATATGCTGCTGACCGATCCACTTTTGTACAATCTTTTCCTGAAAAAGCTCCTCCTCCATGACGTGCCATTCCACCATAGGTATCAACAATAATCTTTCTTCCCGTAACACCACTATCCCCATGAGGTCCACCTACAACAAATCTCCCTGTAGGATTAATAAAAATCTTTGTGTTATCATCCACCATTTCAGGAGGTAAAATTGCATCTAAAACGTATTTTTTAATATCTTTCTGCAATTGTTCCTGTGTGATGTCTGGATCATGTTGTGTAGAAATAACAACTGATTCCAAACGTGTCGGCATTCCCTGTGTATCATATTCTACAGAAACTGTTTTATATCTTCCGCTTTCAAACATATAATCTGCCAGTTCCTTCAGCTGTTCTTCAAATATTTCTGGATCTCCTGCTTTCCACACATCTTCATAAACTAAGTTTGACTCAACATCTTTAAATCCTAAATCCCATAAATGTATAATGCTATCTTTTAGAAATGGAAGATCTGCACTTGCAAATGTTGATTTGGTGGACGGATTATAATTTTCTTCCAAATACATTGGAAGATTTTTTATTACATCTTCATATGAACCTGAACCATCAATTTTCTTGCGAGTCATATCATGTTTCTCTTTTATTCCATCAATGCTTATGGAAAAAGCACAATGTTCACCATGTTTATTTACATAATTCCTCACATTTTCTTTTCCATATAAAACTCCATTTGTTGAAAATGTAAATACATAATTTGGAAACCATTTATGATTTTCCGAATACATTCTCAAAATAAAATAATCGCACATTTTATCTATAAGATCCATTTCCAAAAGCGGTTCTCCGCCAATGAAATCCAGCATAATACTATCCGACATTTCTGACGTATATGGATTGTCTAACAGAAAATCGATAATTTGCTTTCCTGTTTCCCAATTAGTACCATAAAAGTGTAGTTGTTAGAGAGTAATTAACTCTAACATCTACACTTATTTTATTATAATAAGGGAAGTAGTTGGTATGACATATTGCCATTAGGATTTTCACATCCGTGAATGAAACCGTCAGCCATCCCCTTATTATAAACATTCATTTAAGCAGGTTGAAACTCGCAGGAGCTTTCGCGTAACGAACTAAACTGAATCATAATAAGTGTAGATGGGATAAACAACTGCAATTCTATAAAAAGAAAAGGAGTATATTATGATCAGCGTAGGAATTGATGTATCAAAAGGGAAAAGTACAGTATGTATTTTGAAACCATATGGAGAGATTGTTAGTAAGCCTTTCAATATTACCCATACCCAAAAGGATTTAAGCGAATTATCTTCCATGCTTTTCAGACTAAATGATGAAGTCAAAATCGTTATGGAAGCAACCGGAATTTATCATCTTCCAGTTCTTACATATTTACAGGAAAAAGGATTTTTTGTTTCTGTAATTAATCCGTATCTTATGAAAAGTTATCGTAACGAAAGTCTGCGAAAAGCCAAAACCGACAAGATTGATTCCCGTATCATTGCTAATTATGGAATTGATCATTGGTTTAAAATGAAAGAATTTCAAACTTCTGGAGAGATTTATGAAGAGTTGAAGTTGCTTGGACAGCAATATCGGCATTATATGAAGCTTCATCTTTTATCTCTTGCTGAATTGACCCATCTTTTAGATTTGACCATGCCCGGAATAAAGAATCTTCTTGCAAGTTGGAATGAAACAAATCGGAAAGATAAAAGAAGTGATTTTGTGGAACGTTTTTGGCATTATGATGTAATAACATCTATGTCTGAACAGGAATTTACTGAAGAGTATATACTTTGGGCAAAAGAAAAGAAATACGTCCCAAGCCAGGAAAAAGCCAAAGTTATATACGCCCTGGCTCAGGAAAGTATTCCCACATTACCTTCAGAAACCTCATCGATCAAAATGCTGGTGACTGAAGCAGTTCGGGTGCTCAAGGAAGTTGATGCAACCCTTGGTCTAATTTTATCACGGATGCAGGAAATAGCCAAGATTTTGCCAGAATATTCGGTTGTAAGAGAAATGGGTGGAGTGGGAAATACATTAGCCCCAAAGTTAATTGCAGAAATAGGAGATGTTCGCAGATTTCGCAACGGGAAGGCATTGGTTGCATTCGCAGGAATTGATCCACCACCGTATGAATCTGGTCAATTTGTAGGTTGTAATAGGAAAATCTCGAAACGTGGTTCAGCATCATTGCGCAAAGTAGGATACGAAACAATGAGAAGTTTAAAAATGCGTTCCAGACCAGAAGATCCGGTTTACCGATATGTTGTAAAAAAGGAATCAGAAGGTAAAAGTAAAAAATCAGCAAAGATAGCCGGATTAAATAAGTTTTTACGCATTTATTATGCTCGAGTAACCGAACTATATAAAAATATATAATCTTATATAAAATAAATAATTTTTTAGACTGCCAATCAGACAGTCTATTTGTAGTACGCAAATATATTTTGTGACAGAAAATAAAAAAGATAAAAATAATTATTGACTTTTCTTAGCAGGTTTCATTCTATTTACATTATTCTTCCCTACCATATAACAATATGTACATCTCAAATTGCAGTCTTCTGTTACACATATTGTTGCATTTAAATAATTTCCATCAATCCAACTATTTCTGTCTTTAACTTCATTGTATTTTACATCAATCATTTTATTTTCCCTTCCTTTTCATAATTATTATTGAGAAGCTAAGGCAAAGCATTCCCCACAATATCATTCCCCCTAATGCCAATATTCCGTTTTCTTTCGGTTCTAATATCATTGAGGTTTCGTATGGAACTAGTTTATATATTAACCAATTATGAATTAGGGCGTATCCCCCTAATGGATGTGCATATGCAAGTAACTTTTGCGCTAAACTCTGACTAATCGGAAAACTTGGTATGAAAAAACACAATATCATATATGCAAAACTTAAAAGTAAAGAAGGAATGTAATTCCCTTTACAAAGTGTAACTATAAACACAATAGGTAACATTACCGCTGTAAGCAGCAACGCATCTATTATGTTTATCAATAACAAAACAGCAATTGTGTAAAAAGAAAAATCATATCCTCGAATCCCAATAATAATCGCATACACAAGCGATGGCAAGACCATTGTTATAGTGCTAAAAAAAGCAATTACAACTAATTTTGCCAATACAAATTTTCGAGATGATACTGGTATAATCTCCAGCTGATAAATAGTTCCATATCGATGCTCATCAGCAAAAATCACAATCGTATAAAGAACAGTAAACAATAGTGTTATAAAAAAAATAAACTCCATATTATCACAATATAGGTCTAAAACACTTGCTCTTTGTGTCAATTTATAGAAATTACTTAAGGTTAATATTAAACACATAAGGATAGAAATCGCACCTAAGTAAATATGTTTTTCTCTTTTTTCTTTTAGAAGTTCTGAAGCAATATACATTTTCATTTTCAATCTCCTTGTATTATTTTTTTAAAATAAGCCTCTAAATTTTCTTCTTCTACACCTATTTCCATTATTCCTACTCCGTATTTTGCCAATTCCTTAGAAAATTCCTCTCTGTTTAATTTAAGATTATAAATATATATTGTATTTTTATCTACCACTTCGTAATCTTCAACATGAAAAATTTTCTCTAAAATTCCACATGTAAGTTCCCCATTAGTCACTAAAATTTTGATATGTGTTCTATTTCCTTGTCGGATTTCTTCTATACTTTTCTCAGCTATTAAAACACCTTCATTTAAAACACCTATACGATCAGCCATAATATCTATTTCAGACAATAAATGGCTTGAAATCATAATAGTGGTTTCCTGCTCTTTACTGATTTTCATTAAATATTCTCTAAATTGTGAAATTCCAATTGGATCAAGCCCATTTGTAGGTTCATCCAAAATAATAAATTCTGGTTCATGAATGATAGCGTTTGCTAAGCCCAGTCTTTTCTTCATCCCGAGAGAAAATCTTTTATACTTTTTATCTTTTTCATTAAATAAGTCTACTTTTTCAAGTGCCTCTTCTATAGCATACTTTTTTGTCACTCCCCTTATATTTGAAAATACCTTCAGGTTTTCATAAGCAGATAACTCCGGATAAAATCCCTGGAAATCTAAATTAGCTCCAATCCTATTATATAATGAAGGCATATTACTTATAGTTTTTCCCCATAACTTAATTTCTCCACCGGCAATATCTGTCAGACCTAAAATTGCTTTCATCAATGTAGTCTTTCCAGCACCATTTTTCCCAATCAGACCGTATATTTCACCTTCTGTTACATGCATATTGATATTTCTTAATACTTCTACTTTATCATATTTTTTTGTAAGATTTTTTATTGTTAAAATTTCCATATCGTCCCTCCGTTTTGTATAGAATATCATACAAACCTTAACATAACTTTAATGAAAATTTATTATATTATTATTTTCATTAAGATCATCTCTAACAATAGCTAAGATGGGTTTCTTTGTTGTAGACATCATTTAACTTTTTTTCCTAACCACTCTTTTACTCTTGGTATAGATACAATTCCAAATATTAATGCTGCTATACCGATAATATTATCAATATAGTTACTATCCAATACTTTGAAATCTTTTACTATTGCAAGTATCGAAAAGAATAACAAAATTATACCTGCCGCAACAAGATATAAAAGTATGAAATGTAGTCATTAAATGTTTTTTCCTATTCCTCTCATTATCTTTCCCATTAGATTCACCTCCCTATTGATTTTCTCTTTTAACTTTAATACGAATACAAACCTATAATGGTGACATTAATTTTGAAAATTTTTCCTTTGAAATAAAGTACCTATATTCAAACTTCACCAAAAAAACTACACATAAAAAGGCAACAATTATCTACATAATCACTGCCTCCGCAAAATTTATTATTTTCCATTTTCCCTCTATGCCTTATTGTATCCAATGAATTTGTCTCCATAAACTTAATACAAAAGATTTGTCAATCCGTTTTTATCCTCAATCATATATATTGAGTGTCCTAATATGACGCTTTTATCTTTTATTCTATATTCCTCTCTTCTTGTCGTTATAGCACTACTTTCTTCTTTATGCATAAATATTCTTCATCGCTTCTGCAATTACCAAACAACTAAATTGCAATTACATTTTCTAAAAATCTTCCTTCTTTTCCTTAAATCCCCCTCTGGCGAATACAAAAATAGCCATCTCTATGTACGAATCAGGTCACCCGTCCATCTATTTTTATCTATTTCATCTAGTGTTATTCTGTCCGTACAGTCCGCAGAAACAGCGTAAAAACGCACAAAACAGCACTCAATACCACTCATTTTCCGCCTTATAAATAGTAGGAGACAAAATATTCTACTGCATTGTTCGGGAAAAATTCCTTCATCTCTCCGTAAAGCTGTGCCGCCAGCGTCTTATTGTGGGCCAGAATCAGCGTCGGTTTATTCAGCTGCTGAATCACATTGGCCATGGTAAAGGTCTTACCTGAACCGGTAACACCCAATAATGTCTCAAACTGATTGCCTTCCTTAAAACCCTGCACCAGCTTCTCTATGGCCTGTGGCTGATCGCCGGTGGGAGCATATTCACTGTGTAACTCAAAATGGTCCATCTGTATTCTCCTAATTCATTTCTGCACTTTAATATACTACGCCTATTATATCATTCCTCTTATAAAAAGTACATACGTTTTCGAATATTTGTTCTATTTTGATCTTTTTTTGAATCGTATATATAATTTCAACTTGATCAGAAACAGACACAACAAAAGGGCATCAAAAAAAGCGGATTAAACCGCTTTTTTTGATGCCCTTTTTATTCCGCCTGCATCTGCTCCAGTACGACTTCCTGGGCTTTCTCAAGCTGTGTATCTGTCTTGCTGTCGGAATCCAATTCAACCTCTTCATCCGGATCAATACCTGTACCATGGATATTGCGTCCGTTTGGCGTATAGTACTTGGCACTAGTCAGCTTGATGGCTGAACCGTCTCCTAACGGCAATACATACTGAACGATGCCTTTGCCAAAGGATGTGGTACCCACAAGCTTTGCTTTGCCGTAATCCTGAAGGCAGCCGCTGACAATCTCTGAGGCACTGGCACTATTGCCGTTAATCAGAACGCTGATTGGTACATCAATAGTATCGTCATCCTTTGTATATTCTTCCTGTTTCTTATCATTCTTGTCAACGGTATAAACAAGCAGCTGATCCTTCGGAAGGATCCTGTCAAGAATGGCTGTTGCAGAATTCACCAGACCGCCCGGATTATCTCTCAGATCAATGATCAGCCCCTTCATTCCCTGAGCTGTCAGCTCATCTATGGCCTGATTAAACTGGTCTGCGGTTGTTTCTTCAAATTCATAAACAGCGACGTAACCGATATTGCTGTCCAGCATCTTGGACGTTACCATCGGGATCTCAATTGTCTTACGTTCCACCTCAAATGTCAGATATTTATCCTCTGATGGTCTGTACACTTCGATACTAACGGTTGATCCTTCTTCGCCCTTGATCCATGTGACAACCTCTGTCACATCGACACCAGTCACTTCCTTGCCTGCTACTTTGTAAAGGATATCATCCTTGAGAATACCGGCTTCAGCACCCGGTGACCCCTCAAAAGGACGTACAACCGTAATCACGCCTGTCTCCTTGTTCTGGCTGACAACCACACCGATACCGGAATATTTGCCGGATGTGGACTCCTGCAGCTGTTCATACTCATCCTTAGTATAATAAACAGTATATGGCTCATTCAGTGCATCCACATAGCCTTTGTAAATACCTTCCGCCATATCATCCTGAGTGATATCTGAATCATCTGAAACATCCAGATAGTACTTGTCAAGTACCGCATGCAGCTTATTCAGCTTCTGCTCAATCTCACTATACCGGTTCGAAATATCCGTCATATCATCAGACGAACCAGAACCTGATGCTTCCACCGCATCCCCTGTGCCCGTTGTCTGGCTGCCTGATGACGCAGCTGATGTCTTCATAAAACATCCCGACAGCGCCAATACGCCAATCATCAATACGCACAGAATAACCCCTGTCAGCAGGCCTTTATAATAGCTCTTTCTGTCATTTCTGTTCTCCATAGTCTGTCTCCTTCTGAAAACAGACAATTGCCCACTGCCATTGATTCAGGATGATAGAAAATATCGCAGTCTGCAATCATCTGTTTAAAAATTGCTGAATTTTATTTTATAGTAACACAAAGAGCTGGCCCAGACAATTGTCTGAAGCCAGCTTTCTTAAAGTTCACACTTTTTTCAATTTTAATTTTAGGACAAAACAAAATGATGTTCAAAGTTTGTCTCATTCTATCAGACACGGATATGCTTGATCAATGTCACGTAACTTCCGATGAAACCGATACCAAGACCGATAATCAATGAGATCGGAATCAGTACTCTGAAAATCTCACCGGATGGAAGGAATGTCATAAATCTGCTGAGACTTGTAAATTCAGTTGTCATAAATGAAACAACCTTCTCATACAATACCTTCAGCACACATACCGGAATCAGGGAACCGATCAAACCGATGAGCATACCTTCGATCAGGAATGGTGCTCTTACGAAAAAGTCTGTCGCTCCGAGATATTTCATGATGGCAATCTCTTCATGTCTGACTGTAATACCGATCATAACAGTATTGCTGATCAGGAAGACAGCGACACCTACAAGGATAACGATAATTGCCAGTGATACATAGCTCAGGAGACGTCCAAAACTTGCAAAGCTGTCTGCCACGCTCTTGGATGCATTGACGGAACGTACACCATCAATGCCTTTGATATAATCTACAAGATCCTGCTGCATAGCAGCATCTTTCAGATAAACTTCCAAGCTGGCAGAAGATGCCAGTGGATTATCATTGTCCAGATTCGTCAGAATGTTCTGATCTGTATCCGGGAATGCTTTCTCCTTGTATTCTTTCCATGCTTCATCAGCAGAAGTATAATGAACATTGTCCACTTCATCCTGCTTCTCAATCTGAGACTTGATATCAAGAATCTGATCTTCCTCAACGCCCTCATCAAAGAATACCGTAACACCCACTGTTGTTTCTACTTCGGAAAAGATATGCTGAAAGTTCATCACCATGCAATAGAAAATACCGAAGATAAACAGACAGGCTGTGATGGTACCAATCGATGCCAGTGAGAACAGACGGTTTCTGAATACATTTTTAATACCCTGTTTAATGCCATATAAAAAACTACTCATAGATATACCCGCCTTTTCTCTCGTCACTGATGATCTCGCCCTCACTCATGGTGATGACACGCTTCTGCATTCTCTCGACGATTTCTTTGTTATGCGTAACAACAACAACTGTTGTACCACGCATATTGATGGCTTCAAGCAGTTTCATAATCTCCCATGAATTCTTCGGATCCAGATTACCTGTCGGCTCATCTGCCAAAAGCAACGGCGGATTATTCACAAGAGCACGGGCCAGGGCAACTCGCTGCTGCTCACCGCCGGACAGCTCATTCGGGTAGGACTTGGCCTTGTCAGGAAGACCGACCAGCTTCAGCATGGCCATAACATTCTTCTTGATCAGACGGTTCGGTGCACCGACTACCTGCTGGGCAAATGCGATATTCTCATAAACGTTCCTGTCTTTCAGAAGCCGGAAATCCTGGAATACAACGCCGATGCCTCGACGAAGCTTCGGTACTCTTCTCCTGCGGAGTCGTCCGAGATTCTTGTTGTTGATATAAATGGTGCCGGATGTCGGCTCCATTTCTTTTAAAAGTAGCTTAAATAATGTTGTCTTGCCGGAACCACTCTGGCCCACGACAAATACAAATTCGCCTTTTTTAATCCGGAGACTGATGCCCTTTAAAGCTTTCACATCTCCCGGATAGGTTTTAGTCACCTGATCTAAGGCTATCAATTGCTTCCCCTCCTTCAAGAAGGAATCTTTTAGTAATCAAAAGTTTCCATATAATTCATATACTTGACAACCATCAGTGCAATCTTAAATGTGATGGCGTCCTCAAAAACACGCAGGTCAAGTCCTGTACTCTTCTGAAGCTTATCCAGACGGTAAACCAGTGTGTTTCTGTGAATGTACAGCTGTCTGGATGTCTCTGAGACATTCAGGCTGTTCTCGAAAAACTTATTGATGGTCATCAGTGTTTCTTCATCGAAATCTTCCGGTGACTTGCTGTCGAAAATCTCTTTGATAAACATCTTGCACAACGGGATCGGAAGCTGATAGATCAGACGGCCGATACCGAGGTTGCTGTATGCAACTACATTGCGCTCATTGTAGAAGATCTTGCCTACATCCAGTGCCATTCTTGCTTCCTTGTAAGATCTGGATACATCCTTGATCTCCTGCACGATCGTACCAAGGGCAATTCTAGCCTTCGGCAGATTCTCACCGCAAAGCATCTCATAGATGACTTTGGCAGCCTTGCAGAGATCATCATAGTTCTCATTCTCCTTCACTTCTCTGACGACAATGACATTCTTCTCATCAACCGCTGTAATGAAGTCCTTCGGACGGCCTGTGTAAAGTGAACGGACAGTCTCAAGGCTGTTCATATCCCGATCATTGTTCACCTCAATGAGCAGTACGATTCTTCGTACATCTGTATCAATGTGCAGCTTCTTGGAACGATTATAGATATCAACAAGAAGCAGATTATCAAGCAGAAGATTCTTGATAAAGTTATCCTTATCAAAACGCTCCTTGTAGGCAACCAGCAGATTCTGGATCTGGAATGAGGCTACCTTGCCGATCATGTAGACATCATCACTGTCTCCCCTTGCCAGAATGATAAATTCCAGCTGATGTTCATCAAAAACCTTGAAAAACTGAAATCCCTGAAGAACCTGACTATCTGCCGGTGAATTGACAAATTCCAGTACAAACTTCTCATAATCTTCTGCATTGGAAAATGTGGAGGCTAATACCTTTCCTTCAATATCCATCACACATAAATCTATTCTAGTAATCGCTTTCAGTCCCTCAATCGTATTCTGTAAAATCTGGTTTGAAATCATAATGCACTTCTCCCTGCCTTCCCGTAATCTATTGTAATGAACTCTTATTATTATAATAAAGCACAACAACCAAAAAATAAAGTGTTTTTTATATATTTTTCATATATTTTTCTTTGAAACCTATGTTATTTTCTCATTGAATTACAATAATATTACGATTTAAATGAGTGAACCATGAAAATCACCAATTTTACTATTGTTTTTTGTCTATAATCACAATTGCTTTTCAAAGAACAGTTCCTGTACACTATACCAGAAAATCATAAATATTGCAATATTATTTCACAAATATTACATAATTTGTAATCATTTTGAGATAAATATAGTGAATGCGGCCCTTAGACAATCGACGAAATGCGTAGCATTTTGGAGGTTGGCTCTGAACAGTTACCAGAAAATTATATACCCCATGTATCCAACTGAGGTTCCAAATGAACTGATTCACCACAAGCCCGTTGGCATTGCAAAGGAACTTGTGATGATTCTTCATTGGAACCTCATTTTCTGATGTCTTTGAAATTTTGATTAGTTAATTGCTGTTACTTTATAGTCTTTGTCTTCAACTGTTTTCTTTAAAATATCGTCTGCTACATCTGCAGAGAGTTCTACAACTGCTGTACCTGCTTCATGGCTGACTTCTGCTGATGCCACGCCTTCGAGGCCCTCAAGTGCCTTCTTTACAGTTGCCTCACAGTGACCACACATCATACCTTCGATTTTCATTGTTTTCTTCATTGTCTGCATCTCCTTATTATTTTGATTATTATTGTTGTCTTGTTTGCTGTTATCCACCGCTTCTTCTATTATAACCTGATTTTTTAACTTTTTGTCCTTTTTTGTGTCATGCATGTCAAAAAGATTCAGGCGCAGTGCATTAGTGACGACGCAGAAGCTTGATAAACTCATAGCTGCTGCACCAAACATCGGATTTAATGTCCATCCGAAAACAGGGATCCACACACCTGCTGCCAGAGGAATACCGATGACATTGTAGAAGAATGCCCAGAAAAGATTTTCATGGATATTCCTGAGAGTTGCCCGGCTCAGACGGACAGCTGCTGATACATCACTCAGACGGCTCTTCATCAATACCACATCTGCTGCATCAATGGCCACATCCGTACCGGCACCAATGGCAATACCCATATCAGCTCTTGTCAAAGCCGGTGCATCGTTGATGCCATCACCAACCATGGCCACTTTTCCATACTTCTGGAGCTTTCTGATGACACTTTCCTTGCCCTCCGGAAGAACACCGGCAATGACATCATCCACACCTGCCTGTGCACCGATGGCTCTGGCTGTTCTCTCATTATCTCCTGTCAGCATCACAACACGGATACCCATATTCTGGAGCTCACCGACAGCCTGTCTGCTGTCTTCCTTCATGGTATCTGCAACGGCAATAATGCCCGCCAGTTTCCCATCCTCTGTGAAAAACATCGGTGTCTTTCCCTGTTCTGCCAGCTGTTCTGACTGTTTAACGAACTTCTCAGGCACCACTGTCTGTGTCTTAATAAATATATAATTGCCTCCGGCAAGCTTTCGGCCATTTCGAAGAGCAGTCAGTCCATTGCCCGGAAGTGCTTCAAACTCAGAAACCTCTTCCAATGACATCTTCTGTTCATCCGCATATTTCAAAATAGCCTTCGCCAGAGGATGCTCACTGCGTTTCTCAAGGCTTGCTGCCAAACCAATCAATGCCTCTTTTGTCACACCATCAGCAGGCACTATATCTGTTACAACAGGTTCACCATTGGTGATGGTGCCCGTCTTATCCAGAGCGACAATCTGTACCTTGCCTGTCTCTTCCAGGGATACCGCCGTCTTAAAAAGAATACCATTCCTGGCACCCATGCCATTGCCCACCATAATAGCCACCGGTGTCGCAAGTCCAAGAGCACACGGGCAGCTGATAACCAGCACTGAAATACCTCTTGCCAACGCAAAGCCCACACTCTCACCTGCCAGCAGCCATACGATCATAGTAAGCACTGCAATAGTGATAACCGCCGGTACAAAAACACCTGATACTTTATCCGCGATTTTTGCAATCGGTGCCTTTGTAGCTGCCGCATCACTGACCATCTGAATGATCTGTGATAAAGTTGTATCCTGTCCAACACGGGTTGCTTCACATCTGATAAAACCGGACTGATTCAATGTGGCCGCCGATACGGCATCACCGGCTTTCTTGTCCACCGGAATACTCTCACCTGTCAGAGCCGCTTCATTCAAGGCACTGCTGCCTTCTATAATCACACCGTCCACAGGTACATTCTCCCCGGGACGAACAATGAAAATATCACCTTTCTTCACCTGTTCAATAGGAACTGTCACTTCCTGACCCTTCCGCTCGATCACAGCTGTCTTCGGTGCCAGTTTCATCAAGCCTTTGAGTGCATCTGTTGTCTTGCCCTTGGAACGAGCCTCCAGCATCTTGCCCACAGTGATCAATGTCAGGATCATGGCCGCAGATTCAAAATAAAACTCATGCATATAATGCATGACCATCTCCATATCTCCCTTCACCTGGGCATCCGTCATGGCAAACAAGGCATAAGTACTGTAACCAAAAGCCGCCGTTGAACCAAGTGCCACCAATGTGTCCATATTCGGTGCACGGTGCAGTAAACTTGTAAAACCGCTGATAAAAAACTTCTGATTGATGACCATGACAATACCGGTCAGAAGGAGCTGAACCAGCCCCATGGCAATATGATTATCCTCAAAAAATGCCGGCAGCGGCCATCCCCACATCATATGTCCCATGGAAAAATACATCAACACCATCAAAAAGCCCAGCGAGGCCAGAAGTCTGCGCTTCAGAACCGGTGTATCGTGATCCTTCAGCATCTCTTCCTCCGCAGCCATGGATGATGCACCTGAATACACTGAGGATTCCCCTTTCACAGAAGCTCCGTATCCTGCTGCTTCCACAGCCTGAATAATATCCTGATCGGCGGCTGTTCCTTCAACGCCCATGGAATTCGTCAACAAACTAACTGAACAGGATGTCACCCCTTCCACCTTCGAAACAGCCTTCTCTACACGGGCACTGCAGGCTGCACAGCTCATACCCGTCACTATAAATTGCTGCATGACGCTCTATCCTCCATTCTTTCTCATCATCACAGATATTTTCATCTGCGGATCATTCTACTAATATAGTAGTCTTACTCAAAATAGAATTACCATTCAAGCCCAAATTACCCCACCCCCCTGGGGTCATATTCATTCTATACCTATACGAAAAAAAAGTCAATGCTCCTTATTGAAAAAAACACGCATCTGAACATTGAATGCACCGCGCAAAAATGCTAAAATAGTAGTAATATGTACACACCCCTGGTGGGTGACTGACGAAAGGAGTAATCCATGAAGGCAGAACAACAAAATATCAAAAGACTGCTTAATACGGCAAAGGGCCAGATTGACGGAGTGAACAAGATGATCGACGATGATAAATACTGTATCGACATTTCCAATCAGATCATGGCTACCATTGCCATTTTGAAAAAGGTCAATATTGAAATTCTTGATGCCCATTTAAAATGCTGTGTTCTTCACGCAGATGATCGCGAACGTGAAGCAAAGATCAACGAAATATCCGAAGTGCTGAAAAAGGCACTCAAATAATACGGGAGCAATTCACCATGAATCAAACAACCAAAACCGTTTTTATTACAGGTGCATCCAGGGGAATTGGGCGCGCCATTGCAATTCGCTTTGCAGCTGCCGGTTATCGTCTTGCACTCTGCTGCCGTCATAACAGTGATATGCTGAGGGAGCTGCAGACTTTGATAACAGAACAATACCATACTGATTGTCTGATCTACACAGCAGATACCGGAAACTATTCACAAATGGCATCCATGCTGAACGATACCATTCAGCATTTTCATCATATTGATGTGCTTGTCAACAATGCCGGTATTTCTTACATTGGCTTATTAACAGATATGTCCTCTGAGGACTGGCAGAACATTCTCAGTACAAATCTGACATCTGTTTTCAACAGCTGCCGTCTGACCGTTCCCGGGATGGTGCATCGCCATTCAGGTAAAATCATCAATATTTCTTCTGTATGGGGATGCTGCGGTGCTTCCTGCGAAGTTGCCTACTCGGCAACCAAAGGCGGCATCAACGCTTTTACTCAGGCTCTGGCCAAGGAACTGGCGCCAAGTAATATTCAGGTCAATGCCATTGCCTGCGGTGCCATTGATACTGAAATGAATGCCTTTCTCTCTGAAGAAGACCGCCAGGCTTTAACCGATGAGATTCCTTCAGGACGTTTCGGCCGTCCTGAAGAAGTCGCGGAGCTTGTACTGGATCTTTCAGAAAATCATCATTATATGACAGGTCAGATCATCCGCCTGGATGGCGGATGGATTTAGATGTCTGTATTCAAATCAAAAAAAGGTTCCCGAAACAATTCGGGAACCTTAATCTTTATTCAATTATGGACTTACATAATACAGAGGATTCACATACTCTCCGCCTACTGTCACACCAAAATGAAGATGTGCACCGGTAGAAATACCAGTGGAACCTACAGCTGCAATTGTCTGGCCCTGTGATACATAATCACCTTCGCTGACATATAAGGAACTGCAATGTTCATAAACCGTACAAACACCATTACCATGGCTGATAACTATGTAATTACCCATTGCGCTGTTGTAGCTAGCTGTCGTAACTGTACCGCTGGCTGCCGCCCAAATGGATGAACCATAGGAAGCACCGATGTCAAGGCCTCTATGATAAGAAGATGCACCCGCTGTCGGTGAACTTCTGTAACCAAAATAAGAAGTGATCGATGTACTGCCAACCGGCCAGATCATGCCTGTACTGGAGTTGGAATTGGATGAACCTGAATCATCTGTACTGTCATCATATGATGAATCATCAGATGAACTGCTGGAATCGGATGATGAGCTGGAATCGGAGCTGGATGAGCTTGAGCTGGATGATGAACTGCTCTCTGCTTCCTGCTGTCTTCTTGCTTCTTCTTCAGCAGCTTTCTTGCGTGCTTCCTCTTCTGCAGCTTTCTTACGGGCTGCTTCCTCAGCGGCTTTACGTTCCTGTTCAACAATCTGCTGGAGCAGGCTGTTCTCTGCATCAATTTCTTCCTGTGTAGAAGAAATATCGGAATTCACAGAATCAATATCAGAACCAATCGCAACCAGTTCTTCTTCCTTCTGAGCAACAATCTTCTCGAGAGATTCCTTCTCTACTTCATACTGCTCCTTCTGAGCTTCCTGCAGCTGCTTCTGCTCTTCAAGCTGAGCTTCATATGCTGCGATCTGATCTCTGATATTTTGGAGATTAACAAGCAGATTGTGGTCATATTCGTTAATCTTGGAAATATATTCCTGATTGTTCAGCATTGTCTTCAAATCACCGGAACCAAGCAGCATCTGAAGATAATCATCATCTCCTGATTCATACATGGCTTTAATACGTGCTTTCAATGCTGTGTACTGTGTCTTCTCATCTTCTTTGGCCTGTGCAAGATTATCCTGAGTGATACTGATCTCAGATTCTGTCTGCTCAAGCTGTGCGGATACTTCCTCCAACTGTGCAAGATATGTCTTAATCTTGTCATCCAGTTCAGAAATATAGGACTCTGTATCTGACTTATTCTGCTTCAACTCTGCAAGCTGCGACTCAAGCTCGCTCTGCTGGTTCTTCAAATCTTCTATCTGGCTCTGGACTTCTGCCTTCGTTGCCGCCATTGTCGGAACTGCAAGCGAAACGCTGAGGGCAGCTACCAGAACATATCTGGTAAATCTCTTTAAACCGTGTTTCATGAAAATCTCCTTCCTAAAACGCTGTTTTACACTTTCTTCATTTTTACTGAGCCTGTCCACGATATCTCGCAACCATCAACTCATCTGCGTACAATTATAGCATTTTCAGGGGCCTATTTCAAGTATATTTCTAATTTATTTCAGAATTATTACAAAAGCACCTGTTTTAAAGGTGCTTTGTTATCATTTTACCCATTAAAATATCAGAATTTCTTAAGGTCTTCAATAAGGGCATCTATATTCTCTTCTTTTGTAGCCCAGCTTGTACAAACTCTCACTGCGCTATGATCTTCATCCATTTTCTCCCAGAATGAAAAACTGTATTTTTCAGATAATTTTTTAAGAACAGCATCCGGTAAAACAGGCAGCTGCTGGTTAGTGGAATTCTCCACATAAAAATCATAACCGCACTCCCTGAACGCTTTTTTCAGTTTCATAGCCATATCAATGGCATGTTTTGAAATCTGCCAGTAAAGACCATCTTCAAAAAGTGTCTGAAACTGAATGCCAAGAAGGCGTCCCTTAGCCAGCATACCGCCACGCTGTTTAATCATATAACGGAAATCTTTGCTGATAGCCGGGTTTGTAATCACAACTGCTTCACCAAATAAAGCACCCACCTTTGTACCGCCGATATAGAAAACATCACACAGTCTCGCAATATCTTCCAATATTACATCATTATCAGCCGCCATCAGGCCATAACCGAGGCGGGCACCATCCAGGAATAACGGCAGCCCGCATTCATGGCAAACACGACTGATGGCTTCCAGCTCATTCCTGTAATAAATTGTTCCATTCTCAGTAGGATTGGAAATATACACCATCCCCGGCTGAACCATGTGTTCCGCACTGGAATCATTCATATGTGCCTCATAAGCTGCCTTAATCTGCTCCGCTGTTATCTTTCCTTCACGGCCGCATGGCAGTGCCAATACTTTATGTCCTGTTGCCTCAATTGCCCCCGACTCATGCACATTGATATGACCGCTGGCAGCTGTCAAAACTCCCTGATATGGCCGAAGAACCGAACAGATAATGGTCGTATTGGTCTGTGTGCCGCCAACCAGAAACTGCACATCAATATTCTCACGGCCGCAGGCCTTACGGATCAAACGTCTCGCCTCATCACAATAAGGATCCAGCCCGTATCCCGGGGTTTGATCCATATTTGTCTCTATCATACGTTCCAAAATCTTCGGATGAGCGCCTTCTGCATAATCACACTGAAACTCTATCATTGTTCTACCTCCAAAAAACTTGCCGCGAAATACTTCAGTTTCTCGAAGATGATTTTCTATCAAGAGAACCATGTATTTCACAATTATTCCATACAGCAATCTTTTACATCTCTTTATACTTGCTTCTTAACTATTATACTATAAAACGCAAAAAGAGACTGCCGTTTCAAACAATCTCTTTGTATTATACCCTTTTCCTGATCTTTCTGCAATCGTTATTATTCTCTTCTGACATGGCCGGTACTTAGGCAGCGTTTTTTGCTGCCTTATGTACCGCTGCCAATGTCAGGCAACGCGAGTGTGCCTGTATGGAACTGTTAGAACACCATCATACTTATTATTTACTTGAAGTTTGCAATGCTGCTTATTTCAGAAGAATGATGCTCAGAGGCGGCATACGCAGATAGACATGTTCTCCTTTTGCAGGAATGTATTTGGCTGCTCCATGTTCACCGACTTTGGCAACTTTCCACCAGATCCGCTCGCCATTTGGTACTCTGAAGAAGCAGTACCATTCAAATGGCAGTTCTGAGACATTCTCCACTGTAACCTTTATAAGATTTTTCGTATTTTCCGGTTTTTCTGCCAATACTTCTATATAGTGGGCGCGAATACCGACAGCATGGATATCATCCGCAACCGGTGTATCCATCTCCAGAGTACAATGCCACCGCGGTACTTCGATACTGTTTTCGGTAATCTTTCTGGCCTCAGTGATATTTTTGCAGCCTGTCAGTCTGGCTGCCTCTCTGTATCCCGGCTGATCAAAGATGTCTTTGGTGTCACCGGTGACAATAACCCGGCCCTGGTCCAGAATCAGCAGTCTGTCACAGAACTGATAAATTTCATCTCTGCTGTGGGATACCATAATCACATCTCCTGCATAATCACTCAGCTGCCTGATCATATCTTCCAGAAGCTGTTCCTTCAGGAAACTGTCAAGAGCCGAAAAAGGTTCATCCAGCAAAAGCATCTGCGGTTCACTGGCAAGAATTCTAGCCAGTGCTACCCTCTGCTGCTGACCGCCGGATAATTCATTCGGCATACGTCCGCCAAGGTTCTGAAGGGCAAACTGTTCAAGAAGTCTGTCAATTTCTTTCTTCTTCTCATCCCCACTTTTCTTCATGGCAATGCCGATATTCTCTGCCACTGTCATGGTCGGAAAAAGCGCATACTGCTGAAAAAGGTAACCTATATGACGTTCTCTTGGCGGCATATCAATTTTCGCTACGCTGTCATAAACGGTCCTGCCGTCCACAATGACTTTCCCTGAATCCGGCTTCACAAGTCCTGCAATCATCTTCAGAGTCATGCTCTTGCCCATACCGGAACCACCGAGAATCCCCAGACTGCCGCCATCATGTTCAAAAGCAACATCCATCTGAAATCCCTTAAACTTTTTATGTAATTCTACTGATAATGCCATTTTACCACCTCTGAATCTTGCTGATGCCATGCATGGTTATGATGTTGATTGCAAAAATAAAAAGAAAGGCAATGGCTACCAGAACAATCACCCAGAAACCTGCCACATCATAGTTCTGTGCACTGACTTCTGCGGCAATGGCTACAGCCATAGTTCTGGTCTTTCCCAGAATATTGCCTGCCAGCATGGAGGTGGCGCCGTATTCGCCCAAAGCTCTTGCAAATGTAAGAATTGTACCCGATGCGATGCCTGGTCCCGCTACCGGAATAACAACCTTTCTGAAAATTGTCCACTCTGATAATCCCAATGTTCTCCCGGCATAAATATAATTTACATCCACCTGCTCAAAAGCCGCTCGTGCATTACGGTACATCAGCGGAAATGCAACAATAGTCGCTGCCAGGACACATCCCGGCCATGATAAAACAACTTTAAATTGGTAATGCTCCCACAGATAAATACCAAGAGGGCGCTTCAAACTGAATAAAAGCAGCAGTAAAAATCCGGCAACCGTCGGAGGCAGTACCAACGGCAGATTCAGAATGCCATCCAGAATACTCTTAGACAGCGGCTTTAATTTCATTGCCCATCTCGCACAGGCAATCCCGCCGAAAAAGGCCACCACCGTTGCTATGATCGCTGTTTTCAACGATATAAGCAGTGGACTCAGATCAATTGATGCAAGAAAATCCATATCTTTCGAATACAGCTGCTGCTTCAGGTGTCTTAAGATAATCAACAAAAGCCTTAGCTGCTGCTGTTTCAGCATCATCTGCTTCTGTATTCTTTACAAGACCAACAGGGTAGATAACTTTGGATTTAAGTTCTGTATCATTGGCTGTTGCAATCACTTCAACTTTATCTGCAACTGAAGCTGCATCTGTTGCATAAACGATACCTACTTCATTGCTGCCTTCGCTGACTGCTGCAAGTACAGCACTTACATCTTCACATTCATTAATCTCCATCGCCATTACCTGTTCTGTAATACCAAGGTTATCAAAAATCTCTCTTGCATACTGTCCAACAGGAACTGTATCTGCCGCAAGTGCAAGGTTTGCTGCATCTGTAATATTCTCAAAACCTGTAACCTTTGTCTCTGTACCAGCTGGTTTAATCAACTGAACCTTGTTCTCAAGAAGATCTGTGACATCTGCTTCCTGAACAAATCCGCCTTCAACAAGTGCATCCATCTGCTTTGTTGCTGCAGAAAAGAAAACATCACAAGCACCGCCTTCTTCGATCTGTGTCTGAAGCTTGCCTGAGCTGCCTGCATTAAAGACAAGGTCAACATTCGGCTGAACAGACTTATAATTTGCTGAAATTTCATCCATTGCATTGCTTAAGCTGGCTGCAATATATACCTGAACAGTCGCTGCTTCTCCTGCTGCTGCCTGAGTCTCAGATACTGCTTCTGTGGAAGCTGCTGCCTCTGTAGATGCTGCCGCTTCTGTTGCCTTTGTTGTTTCTGTGTTCTTATTGCCGCAACCCACTAAAGCCGCTGCAGTCATGCAAAGTACAAAAACACTGCTTACTAACTTTTTCATTCGAAACCCCCTCCTGATATAAATAATAAATAGAAAATTTTACTAAACACAGCATACTCAATTTACCGAAAAAAGTCAAACTGACTGATGCCGGAAATACATTGTTCTTGCCATTTTATGTCAACTGTGTTATGCTCTATTTATAGATATTATCAATATATCTTATAAAAAGTACAATGAAATGGCACCCTTTCCAAAATTATTTTTATTAAGTCTAAATATTATTGTTATTTTCAATAAACAGGAGATTTTTATGGAATTAAAACAATTAGAAGCCTTTGTGGCCGTCGTTGATTACAATAGCTTTTCAGAAGCCGCACGTCATCTTTTTCTGACACAGCCAACGGTCAGCGCCCACGTAGCCTCCCTTGAGAAGGAATTGGATACGAAACTCATTTCCCGTACAACTAAGAAACTGCATGTCACCCCTCAGGGATACGATCTTTATGATTCAGCCGTTTCCATGCTGAAGATTCGCGACCATATTTTAAATGAGTTTATCGGCTCACACAAACAGATTATTGAACTTGGAGCCTCTACGATTCCCTCCTCCTATATACTCCCTGAAATACTCAGTGCATTCGGTCAATTGAATCCGGATATTTATTTTCATTCAGAACTATCCGACAGTATGGGGATTATCCGACAAGTAGAAAACGGAGGTCTGGATTTTGGCCTTGTTGGCATGACCACAGACTCGTCAGAACTGGTTTTTATCCCATTTCTTGAGGATGAGCTTGTCATCGTTACCCCTGTCAGCCCTCATTATCTTGAACTTTCCAAAGAAAATGTCTCTCTGGATAATTTGCTGAATGAACCATTTATCCTCCGCGAAAAGGGATCCGGTACTAAAAAGGCCATTGACCAGTATTTTGATCAGCAGCGGATTCCATCCGGTGCTCTCAATGTTGTTGCCCGTATGAATGACCTGGAAGCAGTCAAACGTTCCATCATCAACGGACTTGGCATCTCCATCCTCTCAGCCAAATCCGTCCAGGACCTGAAAGCCAGTCGACAGGTTCTAATTTTTCCTCTGGCTCATCCGGCACCAACCAGAAGCCTTTATATCGTATACAGGAAGGAACATGCTCTGCTGCCCCATGTCAGACGGTTTATACAGTTTGTCAGAAGCTATTATCAGCCTCAGTAAAAAAACTCAACCGTCAAAACAGATGGCGGGTCTCTATAACAAACACGTTGATTATAGAGACCCGCCATCTGTTTAGACGGTTTTGGAGTTTATTGGCATATTCAGGTATTGTAAAACTCTTTTCATTTATCGATCTTCTCGGAAGTAAGAGTTGCCAAGGCTCTCCGGAGGCTGATATTCTTTCTTCTTTCGGAAGCTTGTAAAAATCAGCACAATGATGGTTACAAGATACGGCAGCATCTTGAAGATTTCCTGCATGGAACGACCAAGTCCCGGTATATAGAGGTAGAGGATATACAGGGCACCGAAGAGAAATGATCCCCAGATGGCATTGATCGGTTTCCATAATGCAAAGATAACAAGGGCAATGGCCAGCCAGCCTCTGTCACCGAAACCATTATTGGTCCATGTACCGCCTGAATATTCCATAACGAAATACAGACCACCAAGACCGCTGATGGCTCCGCCGAGGACAGTTGCTGCATATTTATAAAGTGTAACATTGATGCCCGCTGCATCAGCTGTTGCCGGGCTTTCGCCAATAGCACGGAGATTCAGTCCCTTTCTTGTTTTAAACATAAACCATGAAACAAGGATAGCAAGAATAATACCAAAATAGGTCATAAAACCATAGGAAAATAAAATGTCTCCGATCACCGGAATCTTGGATAATCCCGGAATCTTTGTTTTGTAAGTTGCACCTGTCACAGCAACAGAAATCTGACCGACACCACCTGCCAGCTGTGAAAGAGAACCACCGAAGAAGTTACCGAAACCGACACCAAATGTGGTCAGTGCAAGACCTGTTACATTCTGATTGGCTCTCAATGTAATTGTCAGAACACTGTAGATCAATGCCCCTAAACCAGATGCAATCAATGCACATAACATGGAAATAATGACACCCACAATTCCGATTGGATTTTCTGTTCCGTTTTCATAGACGAATGCGCCCATCAGTCCGGCGATGCCGCCCATATACATCAGCCCCGGAACCCCCAGATTCAGGTTGCCGGATTTTTCTGTAATAATCTCGCCTGTCGCACCAAAGAGCATACCGATGCCCTGAGCAATGGCTTTTTGAATAAATATAATCAATGTACTCATCTCATCGGCCTCCCTTACTTATGTGCTTTGGTAAATGCAATTCTGTAGCGGATAAAGAATTCACTGCCCAGAATAAAGAACAAAATGATACCTGTAATAACATCGGATGCGTTCTCGTTCAGATTAAACTGTGATGCTATCTGAATTGCACCCTTCTCCATGAAAACAAGGAAGAAGGAAACAAGGATCATCACAAATGCATTGAATTTTGATAACCACGCAACGATGATGGCTGTAAAGCCGCGTCCGCCTGCCGTGGATGTTGAAATCGTATGGCTGGCACCGCTGACCAGAAGGAATCCGGCAATACCGCAGATGCCGCCTGAAATACCCATTGTACGGATAATAGTGCGCTTCACATTGATTCGTGCATACCGTGCTGTATCCTGGCTTTCACCTACAACAGCAACTTCATAGCCCTGCTTGCTGTACTTCATATAAATGTACATTCCAAATGTAAATGCCAGAACAATCAACACATTCCAACCGTAGGTCAGACCTCCCAACGCCGGCAGCCATCCAGCACGAGTTGCTGAATTAATAATACCGACTGTATTGGATCCCGCAGGATTCTCCCAATAAACAATACAGAATGTAACAATCTGCATCGCTACATAGTTCAGCATCAATGTAAATAATGTCTCATTCGTATTAAAATAAGCTTTGAAAATCGCCGGAATAATTCCCCAGATCATACCTGCTGCCAGACTGGCAACAAACATCAAAATCATCAGTACCGGTGTAGGCATTGAATCTCCGGCATAAATCATCAGCGCTGCTGTCGCCGCACCACCTACAAGGATCTGACCTTCTGCACCGATATTCCAGAATTTCATCTTGAAAGCCGGTGTCAACCCAATGGCAATCAAGAGCAGTACCATAGTATCTCTGACTGTCACCCAGGTTCTTCGGCTGGTGCCTACGGCACCGTCAAAAATTCCTTTGTAAACCTCAACCGGATTCATTTTTGTTAATCCGAAAATAACAATCGCACAGACAATCAGTGACAGAAAAACTGCAATCAGTCTGATCAGCCATGCCTTCCACCAGGCAATAGAATCCCTGGCTGCAATATGCAATGATGAATCTTTAAACATGGCTCTCCTCCTTATGTCCCTTTGTCATCAGTAAACCGATTTCATCCTTTGTGGCTATCCGCCCATCCACAATACCTGTCACACGTCCTCCGCACAAAACAAGGATTCTATCAGATAATTCCAACAATACATCCAGGTCTTCAATAACACAGATAACCGCAACACCTTTTTTCTTCTGCTCATTCATCAGATTATAAATCTGATAAGAAGAATTAATATCCAGACCTCGCACCGGATAAGCCACCAGAAGAATATCCGGATTCATGGCAATTTCACGTCCCACAAGCACCTTCTGGACATTACCGCCGGATAATCGTCCAACCGGAGTAGAAACGCCCGGTGTCACAATACCAAGCTTATTGATCAGGCTCTCCGCCAGGGCTTTCGGTTTCTTTCTGTCCGCAAAAATACCTTTGCCGTCCCGATAACTTCGGAGCATCATATTATCTGTCATGTCCATGGAAGCTACAAGTCCCATACCAAGTCGGTCTTCCGGGACAAAGGAGATATGTGCAATATGTATCCCCTCATTCTCAATATGTTCCGGAGACTTACCGGAAATAACAACTTCTTTGCCCTGCTCGCTCACACAGCTGATGGTACCTCCGGCAATCGGACAGAGATTTGTAATGGCCTCCAGCAGTTCTTTCTGTCCGCTTCCTGCAATTCCGGCCACGCCGAGTATTTCACCGCCATAAGCAGTAAAGCTGACATCGTCCAGTGATTTCACACCTTCATTATCCAGACAGGTAAGTCCGGATACTTTTAAGATTTCCCTCGGATTCTCCGGTTCAGGACGATCAATATTCAGGCTGACCTTTTCACCCACCATCATCTCTGTCAACGAACTCTCCGTTGCATCACATGTATTGACAGTACCGATATACTTGCCCTTACGCAAAACAGATACTCTGTCTGAAAGTGCCAGTACTTCATGCAATTTGTGCGTGATGATAATAATGGAACGGCCATCCGCTCTCATGTTTCTGAGTACCGCAAATAACTTCTCTGTCTCCTGCGGTGTCAAAACAGCTGTCGGTTCATCCAAAATCAAAATCTCAGAACCGCGATAAAGCATCTTCACAATTTCAACGGTCTGCTTCTCAGATACGGACATTTCATAGATCTTCTTCCTGCAGTCCATCTCAAAACCATACTTATCCACCAGTGCCTGAATATCTTTGATCACTTCATCCATATTCAGGTTCATCCTGCCCGGCAGACCGAGAATAATATTCTCAGCCGCTGTCAGTACCTCGATCAGTTTGAAGTGCTGATGGATCATTCCAATACCCAGATCAAAGGAATCCTTTGGTGAAGAAA
This sequence comes from Pseudocoprococcus catus, assembly GCF_019734885.1. GTDB lineage: Bacteria > Bacillota > Clostridia > Lachnospirales > Lachnospiraceae > Coprococcus_A > Coprococcus_A catus. The sequence goes on from NZ_JAAXCM010000023.1 coordinate 224,801, forward strand.
TGAGTACTTCCTTTCCATTCACAAAAATCTGCCCTTCATCCGGAAAATAGATACCTGACAACATATTCATCAGTGTGGTCTTACCGCTTCCGTTTTCACCCAGAAGAGATAAAATTTCACCTTTTCTCAAAATCAGATTAACTTTGTCATTTGCTACAACTTTTGTACCAAAACGTTTTGTAATATTCTTTAATTCAATGGCATTTACTGCTTCCACCATCAAGCCTCCTTCAACATACCAAAATGAGGCTGTCAATCGACAGCCCCACCTTAGATATCATACGATTACTGTGTTACTGCTGTAATGCCATCGATAATGAAATCGAAAGCTGGTGCAGAAGCTTTTTCGGATTCATGGAAATAACCATCGCTGATGTATTCGCTGTCAGCATCTGTCAGTTCCTTGCCATCTACTGTGAATGTAGATGTATCAAATATATGAAGACTGCCATCGATGATTGCATCTTCAACTTCTTTTACCTTCTCAGCTGTACCTTCTGCAACGACCTTGTCATTGAGATCTGTCAGCTTGTCTGCACCTTCTGCAAAGCCCTTGCACCAGTCTGTGTCAATAGCTGTACCGTCGATGACGCACTTTGTTGCATATTCATAATAAGGCTCCCAGTTAATAGAAGCACTTGTCAGAGCTGTGTTAGGTGCTGTCGGAATCATAGAGATATTGTAGCCTACACAAGGAACACCTGCTGCTTCACAAGCTGTAGGAGCACCTGTTGTATCTGCATGCTGGCTGATCAGGACACATTTGTCTGCGATCAGAGATTCAGCACATTCTTTCTCAAGGTCAAAGCTTGCCCAGCTGTTTGTATACTTCACTTCCATTGTAGCAGATGGACACTGGCTTCTTACACCCAGGAAAAAGGATGTGAAACCGCTGATAACTTCTGCATATGGATAGGCACCGACATAACCAACCTTAGCTGTATCTTCTGTGATCTTGCCGTCTGCGATCATCTCGTTCAATTTCATACCTGCTACAACACCGGATACATAACGGGATTCATAAATAGATGTAAAGTAATTGTGCATATTGGAAAGTCCGCTGCCTGCTGCCTGATATCCTGTTGCATGGCAGAACTGTACATTCGGGAATTCTGCTGCTGCCTGAAGGATGTAGGATTCATGGCCAAAGCTGTTGGCAAAGATGATGTTGCATCCCTGGTCTGCAAGGTCTACGGCTGCATCATAACATGTCTCATCTTCAGGGATATTCCATTTGATGATGACCTGATCATCAGAAAGTCCAAGTGCTTCCTGCATACCTTTTGCACCGGCATAATGAGCGGCTGTATAACCCTCATTCTCATCACCGATAAAGATAAAACCAACCTTCAGATCCTTAGCATCAACACCGTCTCCAACCTTCTCTGCTGTCTCACCTGTTGATTCTGCTGCTGTTGACTCAGTTGCTGTCGCACTGTCACCTGATGCGGCAGGTGCCTGAGTTTCCTTTGTTCCTGAATTGCCGCAGGCTGCAAGTGAAGCAACCATGACTACAGACAAAACAAGTGCCAAAAACTTTTTCATAGTAACTACCTCCTTATTACATGTGCTTAAAAACAAAAAGAGACACGAACTTCTCACTATTCATGCCTCTTTGCATGACAAAATACCATCTCTTTCTGTCATTGTTTTCAAACGATCTGTTAATTTTAGTATAACACTGATTTTCATCGTGTCAACAATTTCTGTCTTTCGTTTTACTTATTTCATTTATAAGAATGTATATATTTTCCAGATTCGAATCATTTTGTCTTTGATCGTATTAATTTATTCAAAATATTCTGAATATTTCAACTATTCTCCATAACCCTCAGGACCATTGCTGAGTTTCTGAAGCATCAGCTCAATGCGCTGCCACTCTGCCTCAGTTTCAATGGCGTGAATCAGGATCTGTTCTTCTTCCTGCTCAGGATTATAAGATGCTGCAAAAATATTGTAATTGCCTGTCTCATTTACAGAATTATCTGTATAAATCACGTAATTCTTGCCGGAAAGATCATCCTCAAAGGCTCCCATCACAGAACCTCTGATAACCTGACCTTCTTCTGTCACAAATGTTATTAAATCTGCCATAAAACCGTCCTATTCCAAGCCAAGGCTCTTCTTTGTAAAGTTCCATGAATCTTTGCACATACGTTCAAGATCATACTTTGCTTCCCAGCCAAGTTCTCTCTTTGCTTTGCCCGGATTCGCATAGCAGATGGCAATATCGCCTGCACGACGCGGTTTGATCACATATGGAATCTTGATACCATTGGCAGCTTCAAATGCTTTGACAATATCCAGTACACTGTAACCAATACCTGTACCCAGATTGTAAATATTCACACCTGTAGAAGAAGTTACTTTCTCAGCCGCATTCACATGTCCCTTTGCCAGGTCAACCACATGGATATAATCTCTGACACCCGTGCCATCCGGTGTATCATAATCATCACCGAATACACCAAGGCATTCCAGCTTGCCGGCAGCCACCTGTGCAATATAAGGCATCAGATTGTTTGGAATACCATTCGGACTCTCACCGAGAAGACCGCTTTCATGGGCACCGATCGGATTGAAATAACGAAGCAATACTACACTCCATTCCGGATCCGGTACACAGAAATCTGAGAAAATTCTTTCAAGCATCAGCTTAGTTGAACCATATGGATTCGTTGTGGATAATGGAAAATCTTCTGTGATCGGTACTGTCTTCGGAGCACCGTAAACAGTTGCTGAAGAACTGAAGATAATGCGCTTGCAGCCATATTCATTCATCAGTTCGCATAAATTCAATGAACCGGAAATATTGTTCTTGTAATAAGCCAGCGGCTTCTGAACGGATTCGCCAACAGCTTTGAGTGCAGCAAAGTGAATCACCGCATCAAACTTATGTTCTTCAAATATAGGACGCATAGACTCTTTGTCCAGCATATCCGCTTTATAAAAAACCAATTTCCTGCCGGTAATCTTCTCCACTCTGTCAACAACATCAATCTTGGAATTGTAAAGATTATCAAATGCGACTACTTCATAGCCCTTATTCAGCAGTTCCACACAAGTGTGGGAACCAATATAACCTGTTCCGCCTGATACTAAAATTTTCATGGTAAATTCCTTTCTTTTATAATTTTACCGGGCCGCCGCCTATTTTGCAGATGTAAAAATCGGCCGGGTAGCCTATTTGCTGTCTGTAGCTTCTGCCAACTTTCTTAATGAAATTATCTACATCATCTGTACGGACAAGGCTGATGGTACATCCGCCAAAGCCTGCGCCTGTCATACGGGAACCTAAAACACCTTCTGTCTCCCATGCCGCTTCAACCAGGGCATCCAGCTCATCTCCTGTGACTTCATAATCATCCCGCAATGAACGATGGGAGTCATTCATCAGTTGGCCAAATGTATCAAGATCATTCGATTCCAGCGCTTCCACAGCCTGAATCGTTCTCTCATTTTCTGTGACTGCATGTCTCGCTCGTCTGATGCAGACCGGATCTTCGATTGCTGATTGGCAGGCTTCAAAATCATTCTGCGATAATTCTCCCAGTTTCTCAATGGCAACTGCTTTCTGAAGATTCGCCACAGCTCTCTCACATTCCATACGTCTGAGATTATACTTTGAATCTGCAAGACCTCTTTCCTTGTTCGTGCAGGCAATTACAAGCTGCACACCATCAAGATGAATCGGAATATAGCGATGAGATAAATCTTCTGCATTCAGATAAATCGCATGATTCTCCCTGCCCATGGCAATCGCAAACTGGTCCATAATACTGCCGTTCACGCCATTAAATTCATTCTCTGAATACTGTCCGATCCATGCAATGTCCTGATCTGATACTTCAAAATCAAATATATCCCTCAGAACCCATCCTGTCAAGACCTCAAGTGATGCTGATGAAGACAGGCCGGACTCGCTGGGAATGTTGCCGTAAACCATCATGTCAAGGCCACAGTCAGGCTGCATACCCCTCTTGCCAAAGGCCCATATTACTCCTTTGGGATAATTGGCCCATCCGTCTTCCTCATCGTTCTCCAGACCATTGGCCAGAGAACAATTAATAATGCCCACATCCGGATAATTCATCGAATAAAAGAATAATCTCTGATCCTGACGTTTTCTCACAACAGCATAAGTACCGATATCCAGTGTACACGAAAATACATGGCCGCCGTTATAATCAATATGCTCACCGATCAGATTGACTTTCCCCGGAGCGAAATACACCTGTGCACCTTCCGCATTACCGAATCGCTCTGCGAATTCCCTCAATAATCTTTCTTTCATCATCATTTATCCCGCCTTCCCGGCCTTCGTCTGACATCTTTATGCCGTCCGACAATTGCACTTATTTTATATTTACTTTGCAGCCGCTCTTTTTTCACGCCTGCTGCGTCTTCTCTTCCGCTTGCTGCCGGCCCATGTTTCTTTCCACAATACAGGATGGAATAAAACAAGCATTGGGAACAGCTCCAGTCGTCCGGCCAGCATATCAAACATCAGGACATATTTTGACAGCACGGAAAGTTCTCCGAAGTTTCTCGATGGTCCAACATCAGCCAACCCCGGTCCCATATTGTTCATGGTCGTCAATACCGCTGTGAAATTCGTTGTCAGATCCCTGCCTTCCAATGAAACAAGCAAAAATGATGCGGCAAATATCAGTGTAAATGTAATAAAATAAACCGCCACTGAACTGATAGCTCCCTGATTCAGTGCCTTTCCTTCCATCTTAATCGTACGGACACTCTTCGGATGGAGATAAGCATTCAGTTCTCTTTTGACACTCTTTAGCATCATGATCACACGGGAGACTTTGATGCCGCCGCCGGTACTTCCTGCGCAGGCCCCAATGAACATAATAATAATCAGCACAACCTTGGATGCACTGGGCCATAGATCAAAATCTACTGTTGAATATCCCGTGGAAGTCATCAATGACCCCACCTGGAACACCACATGCCGAAGGGTATCTGCCGCAGTCATTGTTTTGTCATAAATATTGACAAAAATCATAGCACTGGCTGCCGCAATAATCAAAAAGTATCCCTTAATTTCTTCCATATCAAAGGCTTGTCTAAAACGTTTTAATAAAATAAAATAATAAGCATTAAAATTAACACCAAATAAAATCATGAAGATGGCCACAACCCATTGAATATAAGGGGAATATCCGCCAATACTGGAATTGCGGACACCAAAGCCGCCTGTACCTGCTGTGCCAAACGTAATCATCAATGCCTCAAGAAACGGCATTTTGCCAAGCAGCAAAAAAATCAGCTGTACAATAGTCATCCCGAAGTAGATCATGTAGAGAATACGCGCCGTTGCACGTACCTTTGGCACCAGCTTACCCACAGACGGTCCCGGGCTCTCTGCCCGCATCAGGTTCATATGAGATCCGCCGCTCAGCGGAATAATAGCCAAAAGGAATACCAATACGCCCATACCGCCGATCCAATGACTGAAGCTCCGCCAGAAAAGAATGCTCTGCGACAGACATTCAACATCCGATAAAATACTGGCACCAGTTGTTGTAAAACCGGAAATCGTCTCAAACAAAGCATTTGTAAAAGACGGAATTTCACCAGACAAATAAAATGGCAGACATCCCACAAGACTGATCACAATCCAGGACATGGCTGTCGTGACACATCCTTCCTTCAAATAAAAAACTGTATTATGAGGTTTCTTTCTTGAAAGGAGATATCCCAACACAAAACTCAGCACGGCCGTGCATAAAAACCAGTAGCCGGCTGACTCTTTGTAAAAAACTGCAACAATACATGGAAAAAGGAGAAGTGCCGACTCTACTTTCAATACACTGCCCAGAATAAATCTAATCATTCCTCCGTTCATCTGACGCCTCCATTACCGTAAAATATCTTCAATATTCTGGAACCCTGTATGGGTCGTCACAATAACAACGGTATCGCCAGCCTGAATGCTGTCCATACCACCCGGAATAATAATCTTTCCAGAACGATTAATACATGCAATCAGCAAATTATCCTTCGTATTCAAATCCTTCAAGGGTACATCTGTCACTCTTGATTTTGCACTGACATTAAACTCAATAGCCTCTGCCCTGGAATCAAACATATGATAAATAGTTTCCACATTGCTGCTGTCTACAGATGCCTGTTTTGCACGCACATAAGCAACAATTGCCTCCGCCGTAATATACTTCGGATAAATAACACTGCCAAGATCCAGTTTGTCTATCAAATTGTGAAAAGCATTTCTGTTCACCTTAGTAATGACCTTGGCATCAGAAACTTCCCTTGCATGAAGAGCCAGCAATACATTCTCCTCATCAATACCTGTCAGCGGCACAAGCGAATCCACATAGGCGATTTCTTCTTCATTTAATAACTCTTCATCGGTACCATCTCCATTGATGATCGTGGCCTGCGGAAGCAATTCACTCAATTCCCGGCATCGCTTTCTGTCTATCTCAATAATCTTGACTTCAATTCCCATGTCAATCAGCATCTTGCCGAGATAATAAGCTGCCTTGCCGCCACCGATGATCATTGTGTTATGTACCGGCTTATTTGGCATACCGATACGCTCAAAAAACTCCTTTGCCGCCTTGGATGTTGCAATAAAAGAGACAACATCTCCCTGATGCAGCTCAAAATTACCATCCGGAATAAATACCTGCTTCTCTCGTTCGACAGCACACACAAGCACATCTCCTGAAATATTCCTGGCCATGGTCATAACCTTCTGACCATCCAGACGGTTATTCTCAGGAATTTTGAATCGAATCATCTGTGCCTGTCCATGTGCAAATGAATTGACGCCCAAAGCTGCCGGCAAACTGAATACATGCGTAATCTCATTGGCCGCTTCCATCTCAGGATTAATGATCATTGCCAGTCCAAGCTTTTCTTTTAAATAAGAAGCTTCATCACTGTAATCCGGTGTACGAACACGGGCAATGGCTGCACAGTCACCCACACGTTTTGCCACCGTACAGCACAGCAGATTCAGCTCGTCCGAATCTGTCACAGCAATCATCAGATCTGCATTGTCAATTCCCGCTTCCCGCTGAATCTTATAACTGGCACCGTTTCCCACAATACCCATGACATCATACATATCCGTCAGTACCTGAAGCCGTTCTGAACTTCTGTCCACCAGCGTAATATCATGTCCTTCCTTATATAACTGTTCCGTCAGGGAAGCACCAACTTTGCCGCAGCCCACGATAATAATATTCAGGCCTCTCTTTCCCTGCTTCCGGTCTTTTGCCATTTCTTTATTTCCTCCATTATGATAATGACAGCATTTTACTGCTCAGAATTCGTTCCTTCTATAAAAATGTAACACCTAACAAACTGAAATATTTTCAATGCTATCTCATTCAGACTCCATATAGTATAACATACTCAAAAAAAGGATGGAATAGATAAATGTATCTATTCCATCCCTGACTAAACAAATCACCTTTACATACAGACCGCCCTGTACTTTGTCATTCAATTAAACAATATCAAGCCAGACCTTGTGATCCGGCGCAGGAAATGCCCGATCAAGAAGTCTGTATTTCTCTTCTGTCAGCTTAATTTCCGCCGCCTGGTAATTTTCAAGAACATGCTCTGCGACCATTTGAACAGCCTTATTATTCAGCAGTCCCCTTCTGAGATCACCGCCCTGTGCCAATGGACAATAGGCCATCAGCGGAACATGATGCTCTTCAAGCCACGGCATCAGATCATATTCTACACCTCTTGACCCCAAATGGTATAATACCTGATTCACTGTACAATGATCTCCATTTTTTACAGAAAATAATTCTTCCATATCATCTGTATCAAAATTAGAAACACCCCATCTGCGGATTTTTCCTTCTTTGACCAACTGCTCCATGCACTCAACGGTCTCTCTCAAAGGTACCTGCCCACGCCAGTGAAGTAAATATAAATCAAGATAATCTGTCCTTAAATTTCTCAATGAACGATCCAGCGCATCAAAAATATGGGCACGTCCCGCATTATGAGGATATACTTTTGAAACAATAAAAAGTGAACTTCTGTCTATTCCTTTTATAGCCTCCGCAATCAAATAATCCTCTATTCCCGCCTGTCCATAAATCATTACCGGGCTGGAAGATAATGCATAGATCTTAGCTTCCTCAAGGAGCTGCTGCATCTTCTCATTGTCTGTTCGGATATTCTGGAAACTAGTCTGTGCAGAATACCGGCAGCCTGGTATACTGCTGGATCAATTTTGCCTGATAACCTCGCGCAATCAGGATATACGCCCCGGCTTCAAATGCATTTCTCGCTTCATTCACCGCATCCACTGTATTCACAACTTTTATATAATCTACCTGTATGCCAGTCTCTTCAATAACACGCTTTGCAATCAGCATCATATCTTCATAAGGCAAAAGCATTCCAATTTTAATCATCGCTTACCTCCTTGTCTTCATCATCAAACTTTTTTTATCATAACATAAAATAAGCCGAAAAGCACCGCTCTTCGACTTATTTCTATCATAGAATTGTTTCCGTTTTTAATTACTCTTCAAATTGTCGGACAGCCTGACTGCAATGAGCATTTGCCCTACCAGCTGACTGCAATATCAAGCTGTGTGGAATTGCCTGAAGCAAAGCTTCCTGTATCACAGACAATGCCCATGCCAAGACTTGTTTCAACAAGAGAACCTCTTGGATGAACATCCAGATTAGCGGCAACCATCACATAATCACCAAGCATCTTCACACCGTCATCTCTGACCCAATACTCATCTGTATTTCCAAGACTTCTCATAATACTGACGACGCCTGACATATTCAGATTGTAATATGTTTCCTTACCGCTCGGACCAGTAATCGTACCTGCAAAAGCTGTCAGAACCGGCCCATCCCAGTCACTGGCTGTATAACCATTCACCTCGTCCTGATCTGTTGTAATATAATCACCGTGAACATATCGGATGTGACCTTCAAAATCAATTGCATACCAGCCATTCTCCTCATCTCTTAGAATCTTGACTTCTTCACCCCTCTTCAGTGTTCCGACTTTATCTGATTTCTCAGAGCTGGCTCTGCGCACATTGAGAACAGAACATGTTACATAGCCTGTATCCTCTTCTGTATCCTCCTCTGTCTTCTCTTCCTGTACGCTCTGTGTATTCTGTGCGTTCTGTGCAGTGTCTGTATCTTTGGTGTCAGCTGCAAATGCCGGTACTGTCAACAGTAAAGCTACTGCAACAGCAGTGCCAAGTAATGCAAGTTTTCTTTTAATCATTGATATAAACCTCCTGTAAAAACGTAGTCTTACATTTTCTTTTTGTAATAGTGGCATCTGTTTTTTAATAAAATATTTCATTTGTTACAAAAACATTACAGGTAATATATCATATTATTAAGTATTTGTCAAATTTATGTTTCCGACATATCTTTCCACAGCCTGACACGCTCCACAATTATAAGTACAAAATAATATCCTAAACATCGAAAAAGCCCGGAAGCTCTGTATCTTCCGGACTTTTTCTTTTTAGGTGATCGGTGCAGGATTAAAAATGCACAAATCATTATGTAATTTATATTTTTCGGCAAAGCTCTGATCTTCACCGCTGGCTACTGCCAGAATTTTATTAAATATCTCTGTACCGATTTCAGATATTTCTGCTTCACCTGTAGCAACAGGACCTGCATTAACATCGATCAAATCCTGCCACATTTCCTTCATTTCATTTCTTGAACAGACTTTAATAACCGGTGCAGCGGCGAGACCGTATGGTGTACCGCTGCCTGTCATAAATACCTGAAGCGTAATACCAGAAGCAAGCTGACATGGTCCGCAGACAATATCGCTGGCCGGTGTTGCAGCGTAGATTAAGTCTTTCTTAGATGGCCTCTCAGCCGGAGACAACACTTCTTCACGAATTCGCTTTACAGCCACATTCAAAACGCCTGTTACACACTGTACAGTTGTACTGATTCCAAGAATATTTCTTGTGCCGGCATAACCGCCATTAGGATTTCTGTATCCCATAAAAGTTGTTCTCGGTGCCTTCGGAAGATCAGTCACAATATTTGTTCCATATGTCATATGATCAACAGACGGCGGTGTCGGCAGCTCCAGCATAAATTCGTTAATCCAATCACCTTTCTCGATATCTTCCATTGCGTATCCAAGCACAACGCCATAACGAATAACCGGCTTTCCTTTTGGAATTCTGGTTAAGGCAACTTTATGTGCCTGCGGAATATCCTGACGTGTCACCAGATCTTCTGCAATCTGAATACCTGCTTTAATTTCTTTTACAGCAATCACAATGTTTTCAAATATCTATCCGGAATTTCATCAGCTTTATCCGCAGGTTCATATAGATCCTATGGAATTGAGTGTGCACGACCAGAATCCTCTTCTTCTGTCCGGTCAGCTGGACATCGGTTTCATGACTCTTTTTGAAAGTCAGGAAAAAAAGGGGCTTGAATATCTTCGTATTACCAAAGAAAGTCTTGTCCTCGCCGTTCCATCTGACCTTGCCAAACAGATGGCTCTGCATGGCTCATTTTCAGCTTCTGATTCAGCCTCCGACAACTATAAGGTTCTCTTTCCAGAGTGCAATCTGACATTGTTTAAAGATTATCCTTTTGTCCTAACCCACAAGAACTCAACCATTCGTGAACTTGTCGATCACACATTCACCCATGCCGAATTTAAACCGGATGTACTTTTCGAAACATCCAACAATCATGCCATTGTATCTGCTGTTCATTCCGGCATCTGCTGCGGTATTATCCCTATGTATTATGTTCGCCCACAGGATCCCCATATCCGCTATTTTGCTCTGCCGGAGCATCCTGAATGGAATATATGTGCAGCCCACAGAAAAGATCATTACCTGACAAAAGCAGCCAGGGAATTCATCTCCCTGGCTGCCGGATATTTTCAAGCACTGACCTGATTATTTTACATATTCCTCAATGATACATTGATGTATCTGCATCTGCAATCACTCTATATCTATCTGTTCGCCCTCATTTGCTTCTTCCATCGTAAAATGGACTTGTCTCTCTGCGGCCTCAGGATTGTTGGCAGATTTTTCATCCACTGCTGTCATTCCTGTTCCTCCCTCTGCAGTATCCACATAATGCAGCCGCAATACTGCCTGCGCCCAATTCAAACTAACAACAGCCGTTTTATTCTTCTGGGCCCCAGCCTGCTGCATCAAGTCCAGCAATTCGCCCAATACTTCCCGTGTCAGATAACCGCCTCTCCAGTGAAAAGTCAGTGTTTTCCCCTTTTTCGCCGCCTGAAGAGAACGTTTATATACATCCTCCGTTTTCGTGAAAGATAACTTCTTGTCTTTGTAATAGAAACGACTATTATCTGTACATGCCGGTGCCGGTGCAATCAGTGGTTCATGGTCTCTGAATACAGACTTGTCATCCAGATTAAAATAATCATAACGAATCTCCGGCTCGCCGCTCACGCTGCGCCCAAGGCTGTTGTCAAATGTAGCATCCAGATGATAATACTTTCCATCCAGTCGAATAATATTCCATGTATGTCTGTATTTAATACCTTTCTCCGGATTATTACCGCAAATTGCAATAATGCACCAGACATTCAATGCATCACACAAAATTTTCACCGACTTGGCAATGCCCTCGCAGACCCCGACGCCCTGCCCCAACGGTCCGATAATCTCATGGGAATAGGCCTTTTTCAGCTTATCATAACGTACATTTTCACAGATAAAATCATGAACATACTTTTCTTTTTCAATGTCTGAAAAATTTTTTGCCGGTCTTGCCAGTTTGTCCACTCTGGCTTTCAGCGCCTTCTGATGCTCCCGGATCTTATTCTTCTCAAAAATATATTCCGGGATAAAAATATAATTCGGTGAACCCTTGAAAAATTTGTATTTGAAACTTGTTGCCCAGAATATCTCCGGATGATCCAGCCGCAGCTGGAAAAATACATCGTACAACTCCGGTCCATCCAGGGCAGGAATCTGGAATTCATCTGATAAAGCTGTAATCCCCTGTAAAATGACATGGTACACCGCCTGCTTCTGCTTATTCATCTTCTGATAATAATACGGTTCCATCTTAGCTTACTTCCAGCCTTTCCAAACATCCGGCTGATAGCCCACTGTCGCCTGCGCACCATTTCGGACAATAGGTGTCTTTAGTACCTGCTGATTCTCCAGCACCTTTTCATCCTTATCTTCATCAGCAATATATTTTATCAGCGCCAGTGTATCCTGATCCTTGCACTTCGGATTCAGCATGGCATCCAGACCGCCTACCGCCTGTTTCACCTTTGTATACTCCCCTTTGCTGAGCCCCTTTTCCTTCATATCAATCCACTGATACTTAATGCCACGCTCCTTGAAATAACGCATGGCCTTCTTTGAATCAAAGCACTTTGAAGTGCCGAAAATCTGTATGTTCATAAAAAATCCTTTCTTAATATATTGCATTCTTAATAATTACCAAATAACAAAATTCCCTGTCAAACTTGACAGAGAATTTCCTATTTTATACCATTACATCATTCTCATTTCAACTCACGACTGGTCCTATGTCAAGATTTAGTACAAGTTAAAATGAGGTTTTCCCCATCTTAACTTGCCATTGACTCTTCGTTCTGTTGCAATCTACGGTATAATTCTTCGTAGTCATTTGGTGACATGTAATCGCAATGACTATGGATTCGCTTGGTGTTGTAGAATGCCTCCAGATATTCGAACACCAAGCGATATGCATGATTATAATCGCGGATCTTGAAGCGATTCAGCCATTCGCGCTTGATCACTGAATGAAATGATTCAATGCAGGCATTATCCCAAGGATAAGCCTTTTTAGAATAACTGCGCTGCATGTTTGCAGTGATACGTTGGTATTCCTTGGAAACATACTGTACACCGCGATCAGAATGCATAATCAATGGTTCTTCGATTTTTCGTCTTGCCTTAGCTTTGTTTATTGTTTCAATCACGCAGGACACTTCTAATGTATTTGACAGCGTCCAGGCAATGATTTTCCTGGAATATAAATCCATAATACTGGTCAAATAGAGGAAGCCATCTATCGTCAGATATAGGTAATGTCAGAACACCAACCTACATTTGGCCGTTCTGGATTAAATTGTTCATCAAGGATATTTTGAAGTTTGCTACTGAAATCGGAGTCTCTTGTGGTGATTGTCCACGGCTTTACCCGCTGAGCCTTAATGCCCATTTGTTTCATGTACTGCCCAGCAGTACGCTCGGAAATAGTTTCTCCTATTTTTCGCAACACTTGTGTGATTTTGGGAGCACCGTAATTCTGTTTAGATTTATCGTAAATATCCTTGATTTTGGCCTTTACTGATTCCCGACACTTTTCAGCATTTGAAGGAACATGTTTCAGCCATGCGTGATAGCCAAAACGTGAAGCGCCAAGTATTTTCAACCTTCCGGAGACAGAAACACGGCGTTTAGCCTTGCGGGCTTCTTCTGCCTTCTCAGTAACTTCGAGGTAAATGGCTTCCGTCATTTTCCCAGAATGTTGATGGCTTTTTTTAATACATCAAGTGCATCCTGTGCATCACGTAGTTCATGCTTTAAACGTGCAATTTCCTTTGCTTCATCAGAAGCATAGTTGCCGGAACCACGGCTCTCAATGTCTCCGGTGTCACGCAGTTCTTTCTGCCAGCGAGACAGTGTCTGATGACTGATTCCTAAGTTTGAAGCGCAACCCTGCAATCCTAATTCTCTGTGATCATGATAATACTGGATTACATCCAATTTAAATTGTTTGTCATAGTGCTTTGCCATAATGAAATCCTCCTTCAGTGCGGTAACTACATAGTACCATAAAATTTGTAATTAAGGATTCTCATTTTGACTTGTACTATTTATATTCTAGCACCATACATCCTGTATTTCAACTCACGACCTCACGAAGAGGTCGACATTCCTTTTATAATTGCCGATACATTATTCAATATTTCAACTCACGACCTCACGAAGAGGTCGACCCGAGTCCCTTTTTTGGCAGTTGAAGACAGAAAAAATATTTCAACTCACGACCTCACGAAGAGGTCGACATTTTAGAAAGGTGGTATTATGAGTTTATACGATATTTCAACTCACGACCTCACGAAGAGGTCGACACATCTTTATTGGCAAATCTCATATAAGTATCGCTATTTCAACTCACGACCTCACGAAGAGGTCGACAACAAAATGGTTTCAGATGGGCTAGCAAAAAGAATTTCAACTCACGACCTCACGAAGAGGTCGACTTTAAACGGTCAATCTCTTTATCTGCCAGTTTCATTTCAACTCACGACCTCACGAAGAGGTCGACCAGCAGATTTAGGCTTAACTTTAGGTGCTTTAGCTATTTCAACTCACGACCTCACGAAGAGGTCGACACCGAAGGTGAAGTGATTCCGCTTTCTAAATACATTTCAACTCACGACCTCACGAAGAGGTCGACCCGATTTTTCAGAGATGAGCTGGGTCTGGAGATATTTCAACTCACGACCTCACGAAGAGGTCGACGGGATGGACGAATGCTGCGTCAAGCGACAACGGAAATATTTCAACTCACGACCTCACGAAGAGGTCGACGGTTTGAAACGAATTCACAGGGTTTTGTTGAAAATATTTCAACTCACGACCTCACGAAGAGGTCGACGAATGTTTAAAAATTGCGTATTAAAACCCGATGTATTTCAACTCACGACCTCACGAAGAGGTCGACCACGGGGATGCGTTTATTTATGCAATAATTGATATTTCAACTCACGACCTCACGAAGAGGTCGACAGCAATTTCATACAACACTACGTCATTTAAAATTGTCTTTTTTGTGCTTATATTATATTTTTGAACATTTTTTATTATACTAAAATAGTTTTTTGAGTATAATTACATTCAAATACTCTTGGTTCACGGTGCGAATATTCCAGAAAATTTCTGTGTACTTAACATTCGCACTATAATATTAGTGTATCCGTAACATCAAATCCTGGTTTTACTCCAATATGCTCTACTTTATTTTTGTATTTATCCCCAAGATAGTAAAATCGTAAGCTATCAGTTTCTTTATCGATTATATTTTCCAAAATATTTTTCACCTGCCTGCATTTTGTTGTATCCATCTGACACTCAAAAACAGAGTTTTGTACACGTTGTCCATAATTAGTGCATTCTTTTGCTACTTTTCTCAAGCGTTTTCTGCCGGTTGATGTCTGCGTATTCACGTCATATGTAATCAACACTAACATTCAATCACCTACTTCCAGAAAAATGGAGGATATTCGTCTATATCACCCCTTAAATATCTCGCTAATAACATACTTTGAACATATGGAGCCATTCCCCATTCGATTTTTTCATCTAGAAATGGATGTTTAATAATTTCTTGTTTCTTGGTTTGCCATGCTGATAAAAAAGCCTTTCTGCCTTCATCTGTCATAATGACCGCATTATTTTCTTTCTTTATAAAATATTTTTCTTTCATAATTCTCTTATTAATGAGAGTCAGGACAAACCTATCTACCATGACACTTCGAAATTCTTCCATAATATCTAATGCCAACGACATTCGTCCTGGACGAACTGTATGAAAAAATCCTACATACGGATCCAGTCCAACCGCTTCTAATGCACCTCCGCACATTCCCGCTAACAATGAATATCCAAATGACAGCATTGCATTTACATTATCCAACGGCGGTCTTTTATTTCTTCCATGAAAATAAAACTCTGTTTTTTGTTGTAAAATTAAATCATCAAATACAGAAAAATATACAGAAGCAGCCTCTCCTTCTAAGCCTAGTAATTCATCTGCACTTTCACATATTCGTATTGCTTTCATGCTCTGCGCCAGAAATGCCGATTTTCTCTTTATTTTTTCCATATCCAGACGCATTGCATAATCTCTTACAGCTCTTTCCAGTATCCATCTTGAATTATATACTTTTCCAAGAATAAAATTTCTGGCTATATGAACGTTTTCCTCTTGATTATCACTAATTCTATACTGTTGTTTCCTTAAAATAACATTTCCTTTAACTTCACCTGTAACCCTGGCCAAAAACCTTCCATTACCTGACATAAAAGATAAATCTATATTTCGTTTTGTGCAGGCCCCCATAAGTGCCGGACTGGCTCCCGTGTACCCAAAAGTAACAATTGACTGTAAATTGTGCAACGGAATTCTCCCAATTTCTTTTTGATCTTCCAAAACAACAACATTTTCTCCATCTAAAGAAAGATATTTATTTCCAGACGTTACATATAGTGTATTTAAAAGCCTTTTCATGTATTTTCCTCTTCTGAAATGATTTTATCAATATATCCGGAAACCGATTTTTTCTTGTTAAGCACAGGTACACAAATATCTATTAGTGAACAGGCATTACACTTCTTACTTGTCTTTGCTTTTGGCGTATAGCGTTGTTCATAATATTTATGCATCTCCGCAAAAATATTTCTTACTTTCTCCCGTATTGCCTCAGTAAATTCTATTTTTATACGACGTCGTACTTCTCCATAATAAATGTAACCATAAGGAATCTCACAGCATAACATTTCTTCCAAGCATAATGCTTGTGCTGCAACTTGCAGAATATCTGAATCATCTGTCTTTGGTTTTCCCCTTTTGTATTCTACCGGAACCACCTTGTAAAAGCCCTCTTTTCCTAATAAATTGATTCCATCCTCTGCTCTATGAAATTCTATCACATCACATTCGCCGCTCACTCCCATTTCCCGGGAGTGAATCGGCATTGCTCTTACAATAATCAGGTCTCCTCTTTTTTCTTTCAGACCTGCATCATGTGCATTTTCATGAAGTATTCTGCCTTCTACTGTTCTCACATTCTCCTGCCACTGCATCTCCATATAGGCTAACGCCCATTGTCTTCTGCAGAACTCAAAATGTTGAATTCCCGATAATTGAAGGAAATCTTCTTCATTATACAATATTAAAATTCCTCCGGTTCTTTGCAGCCTTCCACAGACCATGAAATATCATAATCTTCAAATTTTCTTGGATGAACTGTGTTTGCTTTAATTTGAAATCCTCTCTGAAGTTTTCCACTTGAAACAGACGGTGTTTTTTCATCATGCTGCCACCAGTACATCTTGCAAACCTCCATACTTCCCTCCGGTCTTGCTGAAGATGCATCGTTTTCAAATAATGTTCTTAACGCTTCTTTTAATACCTCTGCATCCTCTTGACTAAATCCGGTTTTTTCCGCCAGCTGAACATTAACACTGCCCATAACTTTATATACTGCAAATCCCACTCTGTGTTTTGTTCCCATTGTATCAGATGCTTTGCTTTCTTTTCCTGACTCACTGTTTACACTCTTTGTAATCTGCATACTAATAATATCTATGGGTGATAAGCTTACTGCCTGATGGATAGAAACCGGTCCTCTTACACCAAAAGATACCGGAATACCTTTAAATGCAAACACCTGTCCAAAGGTTCTCACATCTAACCACTCTCTGCAGGCAATTTTTGCACATGCATCCCTATTCGCATTTTTCTTATTTCCCATCTCCTTTTTTAATTCCTCACAGCTATCTGCACGGTCTTTCAAACTGGTATAGGTATCATCTGCTCTATCATCCGACTGAACAAAAATTTTCTGTCCTAAATCCTGAAAACGGTTTCTTATCTTTCTTTTAATACAAACATCTGAAATTTCTCCATATCCATCCATATTAATACGCGGACGATTTCCATTTAACGGATCCCCGTTTGGATTCGCATTAACTGCACTGATAAATAATGTAAAATCAATTTTCCCTTTTAATTCACTCATAGTCTACTCCTCCTTTTTTTAATTTTCTGAACTTTCTTTTTTATCTTCAACCTTCTCTTTTTTTAATTTTAAATCATATGCTTGACTATGAAAACCAAGCAAATATAAACCATCTAATCTCTTATTGTCCATGAATGTTTCTTTCTCAAACAAATCATAAATTTCATTCAACAGATTCTCGTAAAACTTCTGTGTCGCTATACCTAATTTATTCATATATGGAAGAATATTTTCTTCTATCACCTTCCAAGTTTCATAAGGTCTTTGAGAAAAAGTGCTCATATACCGCTTCGCATTTGTCACTCTTCCACCATCTTTCTCATCGTAAGTAGAATATTCAATTCTATCTGCAACAGCCAATAATCTTCCATAAAGATAATTTCTATCCTTCTCTTTATTATCTAATGCCACGTTCCATTCCTCCCCTTTTCTTTCTTTTTTATATTTTTTCACCAAAGAACATGCCAAAGTTAAAACTCTCTCCCAATTCTTTCGGTCTTTATAAGCCAACGGATTAGAAGCCTTCACTACCGCAATATTCACACAATCATATGGAATATGGCTAGCATTCCATATACATGGAAGCAACCTTTTTGCTACTTCTGCATATAGTTTTTTGCCATTTGTATCAACTATTGACAATGTTCCTTTACTCTCAATTCCATATAAAATATCCGCAATATCTCTGACACCAACCATTCCTGAAAACTGTATTCTTTTTTTCTCTTTCATTTTTTCATGAATCCAACTACAATCTTCATGCCATTTTTCTATATTTTGCAGATATCTTGCTGTATTCAATGTCATATTCTCAATCATTGCCAACCGTCCCGGAGTTGCTGCATCAAAAGCTAGCAAAATCATGTTCGATGTATTGTCAACTTTTTTCCCATATCCTTTTAACGCTTTATAAAACTTCTCAGCTGTAATGGGATTGCCATCAGACACTGCCTTTTCTTCTGACCACTCATCTTCCCATTCGTCTGATTCATTTTTCTCTAGCTCAATCCCAAAATCAGATGCAATTGAATCCGTATCCACATTCCATTTTGGCATACTTAATTGATTTGATTCCCAGGTAACAATAGTCATAGTATCAAAATAAATTCCCTGTTTTCGGATCATCCATTTCAATGCATTATGTGCTTTCTGAGATGCTACACTTCCTACAGAAAAAGCTTCCTCCTTGTCCACAAAACGCCCTCTGTAAGTAAAATTCTGGCTATCATTAGCGGAAATAAGCTTTGCACCATCACCTTCATTCCGAATTTTTTTTGAATGGAGATAAGAAATAGTTTCTATATTACCTGTCAGATAACACAATCCTTTCTCTTTTTCCTGAGATTGAACATATTGTATATAACATTCCTGTAGTGACCTATCCTTCCAACATTCATCTGGTATTTTACGATCTAAGTCAACCTCTAGCGGCCGTATGATAAAACGTACAAATGCTTTTGTCTCTGCTATTCCCTGAATGCTTTCCTTGTCATCTATCTGGTTGTTTTCATTTAATTTGATTATCTTTTGTTCCACCAGATTTTTAATCAAAGATGCTTTTTTCAAATAGAAATAAATTGCTCTGACTTTCTCATGACAGAAATCAGATTTCACCCATTTTTCAAGTTGAGAAATATAAAGTTTACTGCATTCTCCATCATCATTATAATAATCCTGATAATCTCCAGCCAAATATCTTAAATTATCACATAATGGATGAGGTTCTTTCCCTGCTGTACGGCTAAGTGATTTCTCCGTTATCGGTATAATTGTCAGCTTGTCATTCTGATTTACCTGTTCAGCATGTATAAAATTCCCATTTTCATCAATTGTCACCGTTATCTGAGCAGTTACTGTTGTATGAAACGGAGGAAGCAAAACATATGGATTTCCTTTTCGATAATCAATGATACCTACTTTGTCACTATTCTTTTCGTATAAATCCAACAATTCACTTATCCAACTCAATCTTCCACCTCCTCACTTGTAAATTCTTCTAATCCTGTAAAATTGTTTTTACCAAAAATCTTTCGCTGCATCGGACGAATGTGCCGCTTTTCAGTACAATCTTCAGGTCTGGTAAATTCTATCACTCCACCATTCTTCATTACCGGTCTCCAAAATCGTACAGTCATCTTATCTCTGTCTTCTTCAAGGATTGCTTCCTCAGCATAAGTAATTCCATGATACATAAATCCATAACTTACTTCTCCCGTCATCATATCATAATAGCCTTCACCAATTCCAAATTCACACGGCTCTACAAATGCCTGACATTCTCTTGTCCCCAAAAAAATATCTCTTCGTCCACCTCTCTGCACCATTCTTTTTGCAATATTATGATGCTTGTTCTCGTTTCTATCCTGTTCCAATTCCGGATGATTATAATTCATCTCAAAATGTGCCCTTACCTGATATCTCACATCTTTCAAATAGGTATAATAGGCAAGCTCATTTCCTCCATTGTATGCAATTGGACGTATTCCCTTTGTTTCTGTCTGAATAGGATTCATCACCCGCACTGCATCAATAATCCACATAATTGTTGGTTTCCAATAGATACTTTCCACAATTCCCTTTAAGGCTTCATAAGTTGGAATGTGATAACTTGTTTTTTCCCCACCAACACGTGTAACAGGATCCGCAAATAGTGCATATGCTCCATATACTTCAAACTCTATTGTATTCCTGTATTTTTTCATTGAAATCACCTCCTCTATAAAATGCAAATCCCCATATCTGGTTCATCTACTACACCTACTTTCTTATCATAATATCCATCACATAAGACTAATAATTCTCCATTATAACTTTGAAATAAAGCACTCCCCAGTTTTTCTTTTCTATACTCGGTAATTCCAACTGTGTACCTCTGTAATTTTCTCAAAATTTTTCTTTGGTATTCTATTGTAAGATATTCCTGAGATAACTCATTCAATAGTTCTTTTGCCTCTTCATTGTACTGAACTACAATACTCACTTTATAATCATTGCCAATAACTTCAAATTCCTGTCCGGCAGTAAGAAAAGCCTGCGGCAATTTTGTTCGTATCTTTTGATTATTTTTGCGCTCATACTGCCTCTTCCCCAACGGATTCTCACCCAGCAAATCGATAATTGTCGTTGCATATTTGTCTACCGGAAATTTTGTCTCATTTTTCTTAAGCTGAGAATAATAATTCAAATAATACGCTTTTATTGCTTCCTCTGAATCTAAAGTATCTTTAAATTTCCTTGGGTTAATCTTAAAGTCCTCTATAACTTTCTGCAATGCAGCCTGAGCATTTCTTATTTCCGATAAACGACTTAGATTTTCAACTTTTTCTGACACTTGAATAATGAAAACCGCACCCATTCCTGCCAATTCTTTATGACGATTACATCTTCCGGCTGCCTGGATAACATTATCAAGACCTGCTTTCGACCGAATCACACATCCAAATGAGAAATTCACTCCCGCTTCTACTACTTGAGTGCTAATGCAAATTACTTTTTTCATCTTGTTTTTTAAAGCCACTTTTATCTCTGTCAGCGTATCCAACTTATGCTGTGGACACATATTATTACTAAGGTGAAATAAAACATAATCCTGTGAACATACTTCTTTCAGATGTTGGAATGTCTTTAATGCACAAGTCGTTGTGTTGACAATCACTAACGTACTCTGGTACAATTCCGTCTTCTCCAATATAAAATTGCTTAAATCTTCTATCTCCATCCCACCTGGATATAAATTTGTTGCATCTATAATCTCCGTTCGTTTAAAAGCTTCTGTATACTTTTCTAACTTTCCTGCCATTTCCATACATTCACAAATATTATTTTCTTTGAGCTTCGCCAAAGTCGGCTGTGTAGCAGAACATAATACAACCGTTGTATTACAAAACTGTGAAAGAAAGTTCACAGCTAAATTGAAAAGCTCCACACATTTCACTGGAATTGCCTGCACTTCATCGAATATAATAATACTGTTACATAACGTATGCATCCTTCGAATACACGTCTTCTGGCAAGAATAGAATGTATTTAATATCTGCACCGCTGTTGTCACAATAATCGGTGAATCCCAATTTTCTGTCAAGCTACGATACTTCTCCTCCTCGCCTTCTTCACAAATCACATTGCAATGATGCTCCAGTACAACAGAATCTTTTCCTATTGCTCTTCGAATCTCCTCCGCATTCTGTTCCAATATAGATGTAAATGGCGCGATATAAATAATATGCTGTTTTCCTGTCCTTTTTGCATGATACAATGCAAAGCGTAAACTGCTGAAAGTCTTTCCAGCTCCTGTCGGAACCGTTAACCGATACAATTTTCTGTCGCTCTCAGCAGCTTTCCGGCATGAATCTGAGATTTCTTGACGATAGTTATTCAGTACATTGCCATTCTGAGAATTATTTTGAACTTCACTTTTCATATATTGCTCAAAATTTCGGATACATTCTTCCCAAATCATATACGTTTCTTCTGTTGATAGCTTTTTTTCCAAAGGAATATCCTTAAAGAAGCAAGCCGTATCATTCCAGTCACTGTCAATTAATACTGATAATGCTATTCTCAGATACATCCCATTAAAAAAATACCCATTGCCATACCCTTTTCCAAAGGATTTGCAGAAAATATTGATTTTTTTAAATAAAGCTCTATATGCCTGAACTGCTTTTTCTGAATATACATCCAATATCTCCGGATTAAAGATTTCGAAGAATTGTTCTTTAATATATTTGTAATCCAATACTTTCTCATTCCGATACTGCTGCAATCCTCGTCCATTTTCCAAATTAATACAATCTCCAACACCATGGTGAAAATATATCACTGTACTAACAAATTCTGTTACCGGCCAATCTTTTTCCTGTATTAATTCCCGACACAATCTGCCTCCCACAGTCGAATGATCCAATCCATGCTTATGAACTTCATTGCCATATCTCAAAATATTTTTGAAATCATCCTGATTCTCCTGCCCTAGTTTTCCTGCATCATGAAGCAGTCCAATCAGCATTGTCACTATCTTTAACTCAGGGAGTGGGCATACACTTTCTATCAAAGAAACTACATTTTCAGTATGTGCTTTCATTAGCTGATATCTTTGAGAATCAAAATCCACATGTGCCAGCTTTTTCTCCGTTTGAATTTTTTCTCTGCTATTCTCCATATGACACCTCTTGTATTATATGCATATGTTTTCCTGTATTTAATTTTGTTTTTTATGTACTTTTACTATAATTTTATCAAATCATATAGGATTTCACAAGCGAAAACCGAAAAAATGTTCGCATTAAGATACTTGTTCTTCGATTTGCTTATCATAAGAATCCCCTCCAAATAGGGTGACTTTTTCTTTTCTTTACTCTTTTACTATACTCTCTTTATTTTCCAAAGTCAATTTTTTTCTAATAAATTATCATATAAAAAATTTATATAATATATTTTATAACCAAATTATTTCCATTTGGCTATAAAACATCTTACTAATAAATTATCATATTTTTCAACTCACATCCGCACAAAGTTGGATGACTCTCATTCCTATTATAACAGTAGGTTTTTCTAGTTTCAACTTATATTCTCATCTAATATACGCACTTTTGTAGTATATTCGTCAAATCATGTTCCTTTTCCCCCTTCAAATCATATATAATGTTATTAATACATTACCATTTTTCTTTCTTAATAAAAAACACAGCATTTAAGCCGATATCCCTTACCACTCAACTTAAAATGCTGTGTTTTTCCATGTTTTTTTACCTATTTGGTTTTAATTAGTTTTCAAAATGAATCTCTTCCCCGTCTATAAATCTTGCTCTGATGTTCCGGTCATCCCCTATATAACAGAATCGCTCCAGACGCTCTTCTGCCGTAAGCGGTACCCATGAATCTTCCATAGTATCAATAACCAGAGCATTAAACTGATATCCCTTTTCAAAGGATCCGACTTTTCCAAAGACGCTTCCTGCTTCTTTTGTTGCATGATAAAAAGCCTGCGTAAGCGTAATTGTCTGACTCTGATCCGGCTCATAAAATTCCTTTAATTTTGAGAGCTGAACGGCACGCGCAATCTGCTTGTATATGGCAATGCTGTGTCCTCCGGCCACATCTGAACCAATAGCAATCTTCAGTTCTTCATCATGCATAGCCGCCAGCGGCATAATGCCCGCAATAATATTGGTCGTTGCGTCCGGGCAGTGAACCGAAAAACTGCCGTGCTCTTTCATGATGTGCTTGTCTTCTTCTGTCGGGAAAATAACGTGTGCAAAAATTGAAGGGCCATGGTCCATCAGACCGGCACGCTCATAAATCTCTGCATCTGAATGATATCCTGGAAAACATCTTAATGCTTCCTCTGCTTCCCAGATCGATTCCACCAGATGTGTATGCACACCGCAATGGTACTTCGCTGCAAGCATGCCGAGACCTGTCATCAGTTTTTCACTGCATGTCGGTGCAAAACGCGGTGCAAGAATCGGCTTTACTTTTTTGCTTTCTGTATGATTGGCAAGATAAATCTCTGTTTCGCGCAGGGAAGTCTCTGTTGTCTCAATAAGAAATTCCGGAGAATGACAATCCATATTGACTTTTCCTACAAAACCATACATGCCCTTTTCTTCCATTTTCCTGAACAAATAGTCTGTTGCCTCACGATGGATGGTTGCAAAAACATTGGCATGAAATGTACCATGACGAAGCATATCATCAACAAAGGCATCATAACACTGCTTTGCATAATCCATATCTTTAAATCTTGATTCCTGCGGAAATGTATAGTTGTTCAGCCAGTCTGACAAAAGGCAATCCATACCAATGCCTCTCTGCACATACTGTGCACCATGGACATGCAGATCCGAAAAAGCCGGAATGATCATCTGACGTCCATAATCTATACATTCTGCATGCTTATATTTCTCCGGAATTACCGGATAAATCCCATCGACTTTTCCACTATCCACTGCAATATAGCTGTTTTCATACACTGCCAACGCATCTGCAGATGGCGTATACACAATATCTCCATGGTATAATTTTACTGCCATATCTATTTACTCCACTCAGTTTTTCGACTCCAAATCCTATACAAAATCTGATGACAGTGCCTGCCTGCTATTTTGCTTTCATCTTTTTGATGACTTCATTGGCCCTGTCTATGAATCTGTTGTATGCCTCAAAGCTGATCAAACCATTACTATTCATATCCAGATAAGATCTGACTGCCCAGAAACTCCAAATAATACCTTTTTCAAGATTATCATTCACCTGATCTGCGGTCACAAGCCCCTGCTCTACGAGGAATTCATAGAACATTTTCTTCACTTCAGGATACTGGAACATTTCATAAAAACCACAGTCATAGCCCAATGGTACAAGATATTTTTCACCGGATTTTGTAATTTCTGCAGACACTGCCACATTCATGCTGTCATGACAGATTTCAATCGCATAGGTGCCATTCTCAATCACCCAGTCTTGCACCTTTGGATCATAATAAGCAAAATCTCTACGCTCCAACGAAAAACATACCTGCTTTTTCTCACCCGGCTGTAAAAATACCTTCTTGAATGCTTTTAATTCTCTCACCGGTCTTGGCAGTCTTGTCTTCATCTTTGGTTCAATAAAAAGTTCTACAACATGTTTTGCCGCTACAGCACCTGTATTGGTCACATCAACTGTCACGATTGTATGGTCATTCTCTTCGCTGACCGCCAGATGATCATATTCAAATGATGTATATGACAAACCATATCCGAAAGGATAGGCTGGCTGAATACCCTTCTTTTCATAATAGCGATATCCGACATAGATATCTTCCGCATATGGAATTTCATATACATTACCATCAAATGAAAGGTAGGCCGGTGTATCCTGCAGACGCTCCGGAACTGTGTTGGCCAGACGACCGGATGGTGATACTTTTCCAAACAGAATATCTGCAATGGCACTACCCATACCTTCACCTGAAAACCATGTCAAAAGTACGGCCGAAACCTGATGACGCCATGGCATTTCACAAACTTCTCCACTGGATAAGATAACAATACAATTTTTATTCACTGCAGAAACAGCATCAATTAATCGCGTCATTCCTTCCGACAATTTGATATCTTTACGATTATAATCATCATCTTCACCAGGAAGAAAACTTCCCACAAACAGAAGAACCTGATCCGCTTCCTTTGCTGTTTGAACGGCTTCTCTAATCAATTCATCTGTTGTCGTTCCATCGGCCTGATATCCCTCTGCAAATTTAACTTCACACTCTGTTAAATACGGAATCATCTGATCATACGGTATATCAACCTTTCTTGCATGAACTGCTGCGCATCCGGTTCCCTGATATTTCGGTTCTTTTGCCATATGTCCCAGTACAGCAATTTTCTCACCTTTTTGTGGTTTTAACGGCAAAATCTGATTTTCATTCTTTACAAGAACCATAGACTCTGCAGCAGCTTCAACTGCCAACCAATGACTGTCTTCATGCTTCACTGTATCCCATCCTGCTTCCCACTCTTTTAATTGGAAAACAAGTTTCAAAATTCGCGCTACTCTTTCATCAACCAACTTTTCATCCAGCTGTCCAGTCTCTACAGCTTGTTCAAGATAAGCAGCAGAACTCTTGCTTAAAGGCATCTGAAGATCGATCCGTCCTTTACTTGCTTCAACCGGATCTTTAACGGCTCCCCAGTCGCAAACGACAGTACCGTCAAATCCCCATTCGCCCTTCAGAATATCTCTTGTTATTCTGTTATCACCGCTGACTTCTTCTCCATTAATCTTATTATAAGCGGTCATCAGACTCACCGGATGTGCTTTTCTCACAACCCGCTCGTAACCTGCAAGATAAATCTCCCGTAGTGCTCTTTCACTAACATGTACATTCACACGCGTACGCCTGGAATCCGAATTATGACATGCAAAATGTTTCATACATGTGCCGACACCTTCATGCTGTACACTGCTCACAATCGCTGCTGCCATCTCACCTGTTATAACCGGATCTTCTGAATAATATTCAAAATTTCTTGCCGTCAATGGATGTCTGTGAATATTCATTCCCGGTCCCAAAAGCATATTAATTCCAAGTTCCTTGCACTCACCTGCAAGTTTTTTACCGATTTCTCCGATCAACTCTGTATCCCATGAAGAGGCAATAGCAGAGCCACTTGGAAAACAAGTGGCTCTGTATGTACGTGACATGGCTTCCTCATTGTCAAAACTGCCACCAAGGCTGTCATAAAAAGACATCTCCTCTGGCTGATCAGAACCACTCTGAAATCTTACACCGCTTGTTCCATCGCTTACCAGAATTGATGGAATGCCAAGTTTTTCATAATCTCTTGTTCTCCATGAATTCTTTCCTGTACACAAGAGAACTTTTTCATGCAGTGTCATTTTGCTGATGATTTCTTCAATTTGTTCTTTTTTCATTGATTAACCTGCCAATTCTGTAAATTTAATTTTTGAGCTATTATTTAGAAAGGTTATCCCAGGCATCCTGAAGCTCCTGAAGGAATTCATCGTTTGTGGATTTGCCTGCACCAAGTTTCTGTACAGCTTCACCTGCTGCCTGCGCAAAACCATCCGGATAGAATGTATAGTAGATGTTGTCTACTTTGCCTGCTGCCATGTAATCAGAAACAGCTTTGCCAAGAGTACCAATACTGTCCGCATCTGCTTCCATATTGTTGTATGCAGGAATCAGCTGTAAGGTCTTTGTCATGCATTCTTTACCTTCATCAGATGTAACAAGCCAGTTGATAAAGTCTTTAACTGTATCAAGATTCTCGGAATCCTTGTTGACACCCCAGTATGTACCTACCAAATATAACTGATCATTTTCTTTTTCATCACTAGAATAAGGAATACCCATCAGACTTACAGGCAGATCCGGGTTGATTGCGTCATACGTTGGCTGTGACCAGTTACCGCCGATTGTAATAGCCATATCACCGGAACCAACTAAAGATGTCTGTGTATTAAAGTCTGTTGTTGAAGGATTTGTATCTAAAGCATATTCAAATGTAATGAAATCTGCCAGTTCTTCAAATACTTTATTTCCCACAAATGATGCAGAACCATCCGACAAACCATCAATGAATGCCTTAGGATCTTCCTGGCCAGCAAAACCAAGGTTGATCATAAAGTTGCCTAACTGATACCAGTCCATATAAGTTTCTGAAATAGGTACGGATACACCGGCATCTGCCAGCTTCTGTACATCTTCTGCTAATTCTTCTTTTGTTGTCGGTACTTTTGTAATACCTGCCTGTTCAAAAAGTGCTGTATTATAAACATAACCTGCTGCCTCTACAGACAAAGGAAATGCAACCACTTTACCGTCAAGCGTAACATTTTCTGCTGAAGTATCTATCATTTCAGATGTAAAAGGTTCACCTGTCAGATCTGCTAACTGTGACTGCCACACAAGTGCATCTGAATACCCCTGAATACTGAAAATGTCCGGTGCATCACCGCCTGAAAACTTTGTCTTCAAACTCGTTGCATAATTATCAGATGCAGACTCGCAGACGAATTTAACCCCTGGATGAGATTCAGAGTAAACTTCACACACCTTCTCAAGGGCATCCTGAATTTCTGTTTTCATCTGATAAATATAAATTGTCTTCTCCTCACCATCTGCTGCCTGAGATGCCACCTGTGTATCAGATCCTTCCGCTGCACCTGTTGTTTCCTTTGCACCACTGTTGCCGCATGCAGCCATGCTGAGCATCATTGCAACTGTCATCATTAAAGCTGCTGCTTTTTTCATCTTCTTCATCGTCTTCCTCCTTAATCATTTAGTTAAGTTTCCTCTATTATTTAACCTTTTACAGCCCCGGCAATAACACCGTCCATAATCTTTTTCTGTAAAAGAATAAATACAATAACAATCGGCAAAATCGTCATTACCAATGCCGGCAATGCAATATCCCATTTACTGGCGTACTGTCCGAATAATCTGCTGATTGACAACTGAATCGTCATCAATCGTTCATTATTCATCATAATTAACGGAACCATAAAATCATTCCATATCCAGAACATATCCATCAACACCACGCTGACCATTGTTGGCTTCAAAAGCGGAATGATGATTGAAAAGAAAATTCTTGTTCTTGAACAGCCATCAATTCGAGCTGACTCTTCCAGTTCCACCGGAAGCCCTTTGACCGCACTCTGCATCATAAAAAACGCAAAAGCAAGACCGATTCCCCAATAAGTCAGAATTGTTCCAAACATAGAATTATTAAGTCCCAGTACTTTCATTACCTGTACAAGGGGCAGCATCAATGATGCAAAGGGAATCAACATCGATAATATAACAAAGGTCTCAAAGACTTTTGAATATTTCGTCTGATATCTGAATGTCCAATATGCAGTCATCGCCGCAAGTAAAGTAATACCTGCAACAGAACCTATCGTCAAAACGGCTGTATTCTTCAAGACATGCAGTACATTCACTTCTTTGAATGCCTTTACATAATTTTCTATCTGAAAAACATCCGGCCAGCTCAAAGGCTTTGTCAAAATCTGAGCTAATGGCTTAACTGAGTTCATCACAATTAAAAAAAGCGGATATACGAAGATTAATGCCAGAATCAATACAATCACAAATATAATGGCTTTTTGCTTTTTCGCTCTTTTGTTCATTACATCAATTCCTCCTCTTTCTTTCTGGAGAAATACATCTGGACAGATGTAATAACCAGGATAATCACAAAAAATACAAAGGATTCTGCTGTTGCAAGACCATATTTATTATTCGCAAAGGCATCATTATAAATATTCAATGCAAGAGATACGGTGGAGCCATATGGCCCTCCCTTTGTCAAAGAATAATTCAGATCAAACATCTTAAATGCCTGAGAAATCGTCCAGAACAGGCATAATGTAATATATGGCATACATAAAGGCAGCTTGATCTTAAAGAAAATCTGAAATGCGTTGGCACCATCAATCTTGGCTGCTTCAACAAGTTCTGAAGAAATGCCGGTTAACGCAGCAATCATGATAACCATCACATACCCCATCCCCTGCCATACGGATACAATCACAATGGCTGCATAGGCTGTCATTTCTGTTCCAAGCCACGGAGTCATCAACGGCCCGAAATGCAATAATTTGCCGATTGCAGGTACACCATTGATAAAAATAAACTGCCATACAAAACCAAGAATCAATCCTCCGATGATATTCGGAAGATAAAATACAACTCGAAACGCACTTTGCAACGGAATTTTTGTCGTTAACAGTGCTGCCATCGCAATACCTGCTATGTTCATGCAAACAACATTACATATTGCAATAATGAATGTAAACTTGAATGCGCCGAGGAAATTACTCTTTCCGGTAAAAATATCTATGAAATTCTTGATACCTATAAATGAAATATTTGAAGATACACCGTTCCAGTCTGTAAACGAATAGCCAACACTGATGATAAACGGTATAATAATGACAATGAGAAACACAATTGATGCCGGACCCAAAAATAAAAGATGTTCCCACAAAGCCGGACGATTAAAAGACTTCTTCCTATTCATAAAACGCTATTCCTCCCTCACCCTTACCGGCAGATACCGGTTACTAATAGCACCTGATATTTTTATTCGTTGAATTGATATCTCTATTATAATCAATCCCTGTGAATAATCATCTCATTTTTTAACAAGTAAAATGCATTTTTTTGATGTTTTATTTTTGACTCATCATCATTTTTTTGATGTTTTATCTGTTTTTATTCTTTTAATTGACATTATTTGACTTATAAATTATACTAATATTACATTTATTTATCATTTTTTTGATATTTTTATGCTATGAATTTTCAAAAGGGAGGCAATTATGGATTATTTTCATGAAACGATCAAAGTTCCTGAACAATTTCTCGCATGGGTCTATCTTCAATCAGAAAATTGTATTACCGATGTCAAGAAGCACTGGCATCGAAGTCTGGAAATTTCATATATCATCAAAGGTTCCTGCTTATTTGAAATTAACGGACATGAACTCGAAGCACATCCTCATGACATCCTGTTAATCAACAGCTGCGACATTCATGGCTGTCATACAAACTATCATTCAGAAAGCGAAATGCTTTCGATTATCTTTCCATATAGTTTTCTCATGGCTGTTTTTCCGACTTTTAATAATTACCGCTATATCGTAGAGCCTTCATCTGATGCTTATAATAAATTGGAATCTGCTTTTGCGGAAGTTTATCCGATTTTCCGCAATCGCAGCCAGCTTCCTCTTTATCAACTAAAGCTCAACAGTTTCTTTTATGAAATTCTTTACATTCTGTTTTCCGAATGTAAAGCCCCAAAACTCGTTCCTCATTCTATCAAATCACAGAAGCATATTGAACGCTGCACAGAAATTATCGACTATATTGATAACCATTATATGGAACCACTTTCATTAGAAATGCTGGCCGATGTTTTTTCACTCTCAAAGGAACATCTCTCCCGTACATTTAAAACATACATGGACACCACTTTCAAGAAATATCTGACCAGCATCCGTGTTCATCATGCCTATCAGAATCTGATGGACACAGATCTGTCTATACTGCAAATTGCTCTGGACAACGGTTTTTCGGATGCACGGGCCTTCTCCAGTGCTTTTTACAGCTATTATGGCGAAACACCTCTCAAATACCGAAAAAACAGTAAAGACTCCGATATGTCCCATCAAAAAAGAGCCTATTTGAGAACTCATGGTTTTCTGTAAACCAAAAATAAAACCGTTCCAAATCAGTATCCTTTTTCAAAAATACTGTTGGAGCGATTTTTTAATCTCTATCGGTTTGCTTAAATGTATATTCATACCCGCATCCAGACATTTCCGGATATCCTCCTGAAATGTTTACAATTCTTTCTTATTATCAGCACTAGGTGTTGTCACAATCACTTTCTCAGGCGTAATGATCAAATATTGATTTGATGATGCATTTATCTTTATACTCTATTGATTTTTCTTACCGACGCGTCTATACTGTGTGTTAACATCAATATGTTGCATCGTTTTTCTGCCTTGTATTTGCAGACAAACCTAATATTATTTTATTAATGGAGGAATCATTATGTCTACCTTACATAAAGAAGCGCAGGGAAAACAGCTCCGACTTCGGATCCGCATTGAAAATATCACAATCGCTTTGCTGGCTGTATTTTCGCTTTTCTTGTTTATACTCACATTTTTCCCATTTTCAAAAATATCGCAGACCATGCAGGTCTCTTTTGAAATGGGCCGAATGGTTCAGCGTGCATTCTCAATTATCCTTTTTGTCCTTTCCCTGCAGTTATGGAAGAGGAAACGAAACGCATGGTCTGTTGCCATGTTTATCTTTGTCTTGAATTTCTTAAGAGGATTGATCGGTATGGGGCATCCGATACACAATGTCCTTATGTTGTTTGACCTTCTCCTATTTGTTTTGTTTTTCTTTTTCAGAAAAGACTTCTGCTGTCCCGCCGGACGTGAAAATCGCAGACAAACAGGACTTCTTGTTCTTCTGGCTATTGCAGGCGTACTGGCCAATACAGGCATTACCTGGCATTATATGCGTCTTGGCATGGATGGAAATGAATCCGTTTCTATTTCTGAAAGTTTTTCACAAAGTATTGGCACGATGTTTGGTATGGGTAATCTCCCAACATCCATGGTCAACCAGCACGGAACGGAACTGGTTCTTTTCTGGTTCAGCTGGGGCTGTATCCTTGCCGCAATTCTTTTCGCCATGCGTCCATGGATCCAAAAGCAGGCACATGGCGTTCAGGAACTTCAGCATGCACGTACACTTTTAAATTTGTACAGTCAAAATCCATGTTCCTATCTGGCACTGGAAGATGATAAATGTCTCTATTTTGGTCATACTGTTGACGGTGTCCTTCCATATGGCATAGTTGGCGACACCATCATTGTCAATGGAGACCCTGTTTGCAAGGATGAAGATTTCCCGGCACTTCTGGCTGAGTTCAAAAATTTCTGTCAAAAGAGTGCGCATAATATTTTCTTTCTCGGTTTAACGGATTATTATCTTTCTGAATATGAAAAGCAGGGCTTTGGCCTTGTAAAAAGCGGCGAAGAGGCTCGTTTCAAGCTTTCTGACTATGAAATTACCGGCAAAAAGGGTGCTAAAATGCGTATGAATATCAATCATGCCACCAAAGCCGGTGTCACCGTCCATGAATACAAAGTTCTTGAAAAACGTGACCCTGCCATAGACAAAGAATTCGACCGCATTACCAATGAATGGCTGGAAGGTAAAAAAAGCGGCATGTTGCAGTTTACCATGGGTACCGTCGGATTGGAAAATCCAATGGACAAACGTTATTTCTATGCACTGAATTCAGATGGGAAAATGGTTGCTTTCATTGTCTTTGTACCATTTCTTGGCAAAAACGGTTATATGGCGGATGTCACAAGGCATGGCAAGGATGCTCCCGGCGGTGTAATGGAAACGATTATTTATCAGGCATTCCAGGTATTTAAAGAAGAAGGTATTGGATACGGCAGTCTCGGTGTTGCCCCATTAGCCGGTTTGGATACAGAAAGCAAAAATCCAATGGAACGTCTGCTTCGATTTATCTATGATCATTTGAACGATTGTTATGGTTACCGTGATCTTTATCAGGCAAAGAAAAAATACAGTCCGACAGAATGGGTGCCTTCCTATTACGCTTATCTTCCAAAATATCCAACACCTAGCATGCTCTATGCTGCAGTTGAAATTCAGAATCCGCACGGCATCCGCGGTTATATTATGATCATTCTGAAAGGTGAACTGAAACGTTTAAAGAAATAGTGCCAAGCACCGGATCATCCGAGAATTTTAAACCTTTCCAATATCCAAATATTAAAAAAAGCTGTTGCTTTACAAATCTCATCTGTAAAACAACAGCTTTTCTATTTTTGTTTATCTATTTTATGGTCATCGGGGTGACAGGATTCGAACCTGCGACCTCTTGATCCCAAATCAAGCGCTCTAGCCAAGCTGAGCCACACCCCGATATAAAACATTATAAAAATAAAAACCATGCACCTTCAAAACTGCATATCATAAAACACTCTGCCTTTTAGAACCATTTTGGTCAAGTCCTCGACCGATTAGTAACAGTCAGCTCCGGACATTACTGCCCTTCCACCCCTGCCCTATCTACCTCGTC
>NZ_JAAXCM010000009.1 GCF_019734885.1 Pseudocoprococcus catus
TCTACACAACAAACAAATATATAATAGAAATCTGAAAAGGAAAAAGTCATAGTGTCCTTGACAAAGGGTACACTTTAATAATCACTCATAATTTTATGGTTTTCAAATTCTAGTTTGGAGAATTGAGAAAATCGAAAGTTATAAAGGAGAAATAAAATGAGTACAAAAAAAGCAATTAGCACATCATTTGTTGCCATATTTATTTTAATAATCACACAGATTATTGCACAATCCATTGCAAGTATGTTTGTTATAATAAAAATTCCAACTGGCATTTGTAATATTATCGCTGGAATTATATATGCTGGATTGACATATCTTATTCTGAAAATGTTTATTAGCAAAATTATTAAATTGCCGACTTCGGATTTCGGAATGCCTAAATTTGCTATTAAAATAAGATGGATTTTAATAGCTGTATTATTACCATTTATTATAAAAGGAAGTTATCTTTTAATATTCAACGGTAAGTATGTATCCTCAAATATGAATGGAAATCAGATGTTCAATACTTTAAGTGCAGGGGTTGCATTTACCGGAATAGCGGCTGGATTTGTTGAAGAAATGGTGTTTAGAGGAGTTATACTTAATGCATTAAAGAAAAGATGGAATATTAAGGTGGCTGTAATTGTTCCATCAATGTTATTTGGTATTGTACATGTTCTTGGACAGGATTTTTCAATAGGCAGTTGTTTATTAGTAATTATCGCCGGAACGATGGTAGGCGTTATGTTTTCGATGATTGCAATAGAAAGTGGTTCAGTTTGGAATAGTGGAATAGTTCATGCTATCTGGAACGTTGTGATTATTGGTGGAGGATTAGCTATTGGGGAAAAAATGGATAAATATTCTATAATGACATATGTACTTAATTCAAAAGATTTCGCCATCACAGGTGGAGAATTTGGAATTGAATCATCTGTTATTTCATTGTTCGGATACATAATAGTTGCTGGTATAGCATTTTTTATGATTAAATCAAGAAAAAATTGATATAATAGGTTTGAAAATATGAAGCTATAAGGTACTTGTCAAATTCCAGTTTGCCAACTTGCCCTTTGAGAGAGGAGAAATCCCTTTCTCAAAGGGCTTTTTCTATTTATACGGATATTCGCAAACTACAAGATAAAGCCAAAACTTCATATACTCTAATCACAGAGGAGGCCCCGGTTTGGCTATGAATAACAGTTTAGCAGAAGTACACCCGGAGCTTGCTTCGGAGTGGTCGGAGAAGAACTTGCCATTGAAGCCTGATGAAGTAAATGCAAAGTCGAGGAAAATGTCTGGTGGAGATGCAGTAAATACGGTAACGAGTGGAAATGCCGTCTGTTTCCTAACCGGAGCAGGCGGCTTTTTTTATTTCAAAAAATTTTTTGAAAAGCGGAGATTTTGGGTGTGCATTTCATACCCCTTTGTCCAAATGAGTGAAGGGACAATTTCAACCATTATGAATGCTGCCGGATTTGGAACTCCGGAACAGACGACCTTGCCCGCAGAGATGGTAACGACCATAGAGGACTGCGGATTTTTCGAGAGTATTCCATTGTGGGCGGTAACGCTTATCGGATGATTATTTATCACGGTGCTGTCGTTCATTCTGATAATGACGGTGTACGGAAGATTTTTCAAGTTGTATATGTACACAGCACTTATGGAAAACATATCAAAAAAATTATTCTTATGCTGCTGATATTTCATGGCATACAATTATGAAGTCAATCTGTGCATTATATGGAAGTATATTGGAGAATATGTATGACACATAAAAAACTGATATGTAATTTGCGTTAGCATTTTGAGTTGCCTAAATTCGAAAGTTAGGAAAATCTTAATAATTTCTCAGGCAATCCATTGTGAATTTAGATGTTGTATTTGCTATACTTAATTGGATATATGAGCAAAGGAGTTGAAAATATGTCTGAAAAGATATTGATTATAGATGACGAGCAAGATATAGCGGATCTGTTGGAGGTCTACTTGAAAAACGAAAATTACGTCGTTTATAAATTTTACTGCGCAACGGATGCCATGTCGTGTATTGAAAGCGGCGACATTGATCTTGCCATTCTGGATATTATGCTCCCGGATATGAACGGCTTTTCACTTTGCCAGCTTATCCGAAAGAAATACACTTATCCAATCATAATGCTAACGGCTAAAATTGAGGAAACGGATAAAATAACGGGGCTGACATTGGGAGCGGACGATTATGTGACAAAACCCTTTCGCCCACTTGAAGTAGTTGCCAGAGTGAAAGCGCAGTTAAGACGTTACAAGAAATATTCACCCGGTATCATCACAGAGAAAATTCCATCGGAACTTTCCTATAACAAATTGTGCTTGAATGTGCAGACCCATGAATGTCTGTTAGACGGGGAACCTGTTTCTCTAACCCCGACAGAATTTTCTATTCTCCACGTCCTTTTGTCAAGTGCTGGAAATGTTGTAAGCATTGAGGAACTGTTTCATGCGGTTTGGAAAGATGAATACTACTCTAAAAACAGCAGCACAATTACTGTGCATATCCGGCATCTGCGCGAGAAACTGAACGATACTTCCGATACTCCGCAGTATATTAAAACGATTTGGGGTGTCGGCTACAAAATTTAAGCGAAAGGAGAACGCTATGAAGAGAAAATCAAATTGTTTGGCAACTATTTTATTCTTAATTTATCTGGCACTTCTGGTTTGGATCATACTGTTCAAACTACAGTTTTCAATCAGTGATCTGGATAAAGTAAGGAGTATAAACCTTATTCCTTTTCACTATGACAAAGAAGTTGGCGCAGCATTTCACTTAACAGAGGTACTCGAAAATTTCTTGATTTTTGTTCCTATGGGCATTTATCTTCAAATGCTTCTGCCAAGAACAAAATTATATGTGAAGTTCATGCTGATTGCTGGAACAAGTTTTTTATTGGAAACTATGCAGTATATCTTAGCAGTCGGACGTTCTGATATTACTGATGTACTTACAAATACAGCAGGTGGTCTTTTGGGGCTTGCTGTATATTCGATGGCAGCCCGGTTAATCGGAAATAGAATAAAAGCAAACAGACTGTTTTCCATTCTGGCAGGCATAGTAAGTGTTGTCGTGATTGGTCTGCTTGGCTTTCTTCTGTTTGTTAATCGGTAGGAGGTGTATTCTCATGTCGAAGAAAGAAATGACAACAGAAAAGCGCCTTAAAGTGCGCTTATACCTATCATTGCTGGTTTATACCGTTGTTGGATATGGTTTGACCCTTATCTTGGACTACATCTTTTCAAAATTTAACAACGGTATTTTTGCATGGCTCTACTGGCGGCTTGATCTGCTTTTTATTTTGTATCTGATGCTCGGCTTTATATGTATCTTCAATTACTATTGGAAAAAGCCGTGGGGCTATCTGGATGAAGTAATTGACGCAACCCAAACGGTCTATGAGCAGAACAATCATACAGTATCGTTGTCTGAGCCACTGAAAGAACTGGAGGAACAGCTCAATCAGATTAAAATGTCTGTTCTGTTGAGCAAGCAGGCTGCAAAGCAGGCAGAAGAAAAGAAAAATGAAATTATTATGTATCTGGCACATGATATACGCACCCCTCTCACAACAGTAATCGGCTATTTGAGCCTGCTCCATGAAGCCCCTGACATGCCTGAACAGCAAAAGGAAAAGTATGTAAAAGTGGCGTTGAATAAGGCAGAGCGCCTTGAAAAGCTCATCAATGAACTTTTTGAAATTACCAAGTACAATGCACATAAGGTCATTATCAAAAAAGAAAATGTAGATTTACATTGTTTGATTGCGCAGGTAATAGATGAAATATACCCGACACTCTCTGCAAATGGCAACACGGCGGTATTTACTGCGGAGGACAACTTATCTGTGAATGCTGATCCCGAAAAGCTGGCGAGAGTTTTCAGTAATCTTTTACGAAATGCTGCGTCATATAGTTACCCGCAGACAGAAATCACTATATCCGCCAAACGGTTAGAGCATGATATTCAGATCACTTTTGAAAATCATGGAAAAACAATTCCACAGGAACAGCTTAACAGTATATTTGAAAAATTCAATCGCTTGGATGATGCTCGGCTTTCTAATACAGGTGGTGCGGGACTTGGTCTTTCTATTGCGGAAGAAATTATACATTTACATGGTGGAAAGATTACTGCATCCAGTCAAAATGAAACCATAGACTTTGTGATTACATTACCCCTTTCCGCTTAGGAAAATAAGAATGTGATCTTAGGAATTACTTAGGAATTTAAGCGTGTGATTTTTGAGATTGAAAAGCCTTTGTTCGGTACAATGATTATCGAACAAGGGCTTTTTATTGTTCAGCTGAAGCAAAAGAAAGGAGTGTAAGCATGGAACTGAAAATAGAGCATTTAAGCAAGCAGTTCAAAGACAAAACAGCAGTAAATGATGTCAATCTGACATTGACTCCCGGCATTTGGGGACTTTTGGGGGCGAATGGCGCAGGAAAAACCACGCTTATGCGTATGATCGCTGATATTATGACACCAACCAGCGGAACAGTTTACTATGACGGAAAAAACATTCGAGAGTTAGGTGAAGTCTACCGAAGCAAGTTTGGCTTTCTGTCACAGGATTTTGGGTATCACCGGGATTTCACAGTGAAGGACTATTTGGAGTATATGGCTGCGCTGAAAGATATTCCTACAAGGGCAACTACCAAAAAGATCAATCATCTGCTGGACATTCTTTCGCTCTCCGATGTGAAAAAGAAAAAAATCTCTAATCTGTCTGGTGGTATGAAGCGACGTGTTGGTATTGCACAGGCGATGTTAAACGATCCAGAGATACTTGTTATGGACGAACCGACAGCAGGACTTGATCCCGGAGAGCGCGTGCGTCTGCGGAATTTCATTTCCGAGTTTTCGCATGATCGGATTGTGCTGATCTCCACCCATATCGTATCTGACATAGAATATATTTCTACGCGCAACGCAATTATGAAAGCCGGAGAAATTGTTGATGTCGGAACTACCGCAGAACTTGTCAAGCGGATTGAGGGCAAGGTTTGGAATTGCATAATTCCGACCTCAAAGCTGCCGGAATGTGAAATGCGGCTGCGCATTATCAATCAGCGAGGCGAAGATCACAATCAGGTTTCTATTCGTTATCTGTCCGAGCATTCGGAAATTGATGGGTCTGTCACAACGGAGCCACGATTGGAAGATCTGTATCTGTGGTTGTTCCCGCAGACAGACTTGGAAAAGGAGGACAGATAATATGCGGCTCTTTAGACTTGAACTAAAACGTATTTTGAAGTCACGGCGCACCCTGATTTTACTTGCAATCGCACTTTTGCTTTCCGTAGCCATGGCATACCTGCCTATTTCATTTGAGGGTATTAACCGTCCAAACGAAGATGGCACGGTTACAGAATTAGATGGCCTGGCAGCTATCAAGTACAAACAAGATTTATATAAAACATCCGCTGGTGAAGTGACCCCGGATAGGATCAAATCGGCTTTGGAAACTTATCAAAGCTGCGTTCGAGAATATGGGCCAGTCGAGGAAGAGGGCTTTCCTCTGGCTGTATTTATTGAAAAAATCGTCCCGTTCCGTCACTTGCTGATGGGTCTGTCCGAAGCGTTTGCTGATCCATTAACAGGCATTGGTGCTGATTTAATGGATATTGACCCGAATGACATTGACGGAGCCTATTATGAAAAGTGCGCAGAACATTTACAGGATGTCATGCGGAATGAGCAAAGAGAAAACGAAACCGCACAGCAGAAAGCTCTTGAAAAATATTCAGAACTTGATACGCCATTTTATCTTCATTCTGGAATTTCTAAAGATGCATTTGATTATATTGAGTTTTATATTTTGTTCCTTGCTATTTTGTGTGTGGCAATCGCAGCACCTACTTTCGCCGGAGAATATCAAACGGGCGGTGACAGCATCCTGCGAACCACCAAATATGGGCATAAACAATTAGCAATTACCAAAATTCTGGCGGCATTTACACTTTTCGTTGTTACTTTCCTTGTCGGGATCACGGTACACATTCTGATTTTAGATGCAGCGTTCGGGACGGATTGCTTAAAAACATCGTTTCAGATGCGATACTCTATCATTAATCTGCCAAACATCAATCTGGGGCAGTTGCAGATAATTCTCGCAGCAG
This sequence comes from Pseudocoprococcus catus, assembly GCF_019734885.1. GTDB lineage: Bacteria > Bacillota > Clostridia > Lachnospirales > Lachnospiraceae > Coprococcus_A > Coprococcus_A catus. The sequence continues at coordinate 6,148 of NZ_JAAXCM010000009.1, forward strand.
CGGGCTTACTTTCTGTATTAGCAACGGTTAGCTGTACGTTGTTCCTGTCTGCAAAATGTAAAGACACATTGACAGTTTTGCTGATCTCTATTGTAGTTCTTCTCATGCCGCTTTTTGCTTATGTGGCGATGGGAGCAACATGGCTCTCTACCATACTTCCATCTGCCGGAATTGGTATGCAGAACAATTTCCTTTCTCAGCTTGCAGATTTCAATTACCTGAATATTGGTGGAATGAGTTTCTGGACACCGCATGTTATTTTGATTTCGGCAGGAATTGAATTATTTGTGTTTACATTCTTGGCGATTCATTCCTATTGCAGACATCAGGTAGCATAAAAGAAGTTCAGAATAGAACGAATAGGTTATCTGCCGCGCGACGGCAAAAGAAAAAAAGCCGTCGCAGAGCAGACACATTTTCACGCGCCTATGAAACGGCGGCTTTGATTTTCAGAGCCGCCGTTTCTTTGCATTTGCACAAACCTATGATGAATTTTCCGGAAATATTGTGGTTAATAGCGATTTAAACTGTTGTATTTGTTTAAAAATCAAAAAATATCTAATGAGTCTCCCGCATCTACCCACATCTGCAAATTTCCATCAAGATATAATTTTGTATATTCAAGAGGTTCATCAATGGCGAGTGCGTTTAATGCACAGTCTGATCCTGGTGTGGTTTTTAAGTTCTTTTCAGCTTCCCAACAGTCAATGCGGAGCATATAGCCAACAGAGGTGTAAACATCAATACTGTTGCGCTTGGGATTGTATTCTGCAAATATTGTTCTCATCGTATCAAATCTCCTTATCGTTAAATCAATCATTTGTTGCAAAAATCAGAAGCATTTCAATCAGTTCACCATGTCACTTTTATTTTGTGTTATACTGTTTTATATAATTTTCTTGGTCTCCGCTTCGTTACAGTCGGTGCAAAGCGGACATCCACTGGATGTCCTGCACCCTTGTATTTGCCCTTATCAGAGTTCGTAAACACTGGTGGGACGATATAACGCAAGGGAAACAATAAGGGAAAGCTCACATGCGATAAACTTTGTGTTTTCAAGGGATTGAGAGATATTTGATAATAAAAATATAACAGTTATTAAATCCCTTGGAATATATGAAATCTCAATTCAAGTTTGGAGAATTGAAAAAAACGGAATTTACCTATTAAGACATATAAACTGTTGACAATAAAGCTCCTATATAGTATGTTTTTAATAAACTACTATATAGGAGCTTTTGTATGGAAATGAATGGAGGATTTCTTGTTACCAAAATAAAACAGCTTGGAGACCGGATTTTCGAGAAGATTCTCAGTGAAAAGAATATTGATGCGTTTAATGGAGCCCAGGGGCGTATTCTTTATGTGCTGTGGCAGAAGGATGGTATTTCAATCAGGTCACTCTCGACTAAATGCGGATTAGCGATAACATCTCTTACTACGATGCTGGAAAGAATGGAAAATCAAGGGCTGATAAGCCGTGTTCAGTCTGAAACGGACAAAAGGAAAACACTCCTGTTTCTGACTGAGAAAGCACATGCCTTAAAGGGCGAGTACGATTCTGTATCTGATGAGATGGGCAGTATTTACTACAAAGGTTTTTCAGAGGAAGAAATTACCCGGTTTGAGGAATGCCTCGACCGCATCAGAAAGAATCTTGAGGAGTGGCAGAAGTCATGAGTATTTGTATCAAAGATCAGATTCAGAACATGAATATCGTCATTGGCTGCACAGTGGGGTGTACATATTGTTATGCCCGCAACAACGTGAAACGCTGGCATATGATTGATGATTTCGCTGACCCTGAATTCTTTCCGGGTAAGCTCAAGATGATGGAAAAGAAACGTCCGCAGAACTTTCTTCTTACCGGCATGAGCGATCTCTTTGGATGGAAGCCGGAATGGAGAGACGAGGTATTTGCAAAGATCCGTGAAAATCCACAGCATCAGTTCCTGTTCCTTACCAAGCGACCTGATTTGCTGGATTTTGATACCGATCTGGAAAACGCATGGTTTGGCGTTACGGTGACGAGGAAAGCAGAACGGTGGCGTATCGACGCCCTTCGGAAAAACGTCAGAGCAAAACATTACCATGTTACCTTTGAGCCGTTATTCGATGATCCCGGCACAGTTGACCTTTCTGGAATCAATTGGATCGTTGTCGGCACCATGACCGGAGCTCAGAGTAGGAAGATTCATACGGAGCCGGAATGGGCATGGTCTCTGACGGACCAGGCACATAAGCTCGGCATTCCGGTGTTTATGAAGGAAGATCTTGTCCCTATCATAGGGGATGAAAATATGATTCAGGAAATGCCGGAAGAATTTAATAAAGTGTTAGAGGTACAGAAATCATGGAAGAAGTAATAAATGGAATCCTCATTCGTGAGGTGGAAACAAAGAACATCATGACTAAGTCTAGTCTACCGGTAGGCGGTTACTCGGTCAATCCCTATGTGGGCTGTACACATGCCTGCAAGTATTGCTATGCTTCTTTTATGAAGCGCTTTACCGGGCACAAGGAGGAATGGGGCACTTTCCTTGATGTGAAGCATTGGCCGGAAATTAAAAATCCGAAGAAATATGCCGGACAGCGGGTGGTCATCGGTTCTGTGACAGATGGCTACAATCCACAGGAGGAGCAATTCGGGAATACCAGAAAACTTCTGGAGCAGCTGATCGGCAGTGACGCAGATATTCTGATCTGCACAAAGTCGGATCTTGTGGTACGGGATATTGATCTGTTGAAGAAGCTTGGACGTGTAACCGTTTCATGGTCGATCAACACACTAGATGAAAATTTCAAGAACGATATGGATTCTGCTTCGAGCATTGAGCACCGTATTGCTGCTATGAAGCAGGTATATGAGGCAGGTATCCGTACAGTCTGTTTCGTATCCCCGGTATTTCCCGGTATCACGAATTTTGAAGCAATCTTTGAGCGGGTAAAGAATCAGTGCGATCTGTTCTGGCTCGAAAATCTCAATCTTCGAGGCGGTTTCAAAAAGACAATTATGGATTATATCGCCGGAAAATATCCTGATCTTGTACCACTTTACGACGAGATCTATAACAAGCATAACCGCAGCTACTTTGAAGCACTTGAAGTAAAAGCTGAGAAAATGGCTAAGAAGTATGATTGTGCCTTTGTGGATAATGAAATGCCTTATGGCAGAGTCCCGCAGGGACATCCGGTGATCGTAGATTATTTCTATCATGAGGAAATCCGAGGGACAGAGAATACAGGAAAAAGAAATCGTTAATATAAACGAAAATTAAACTGATGATGGTGGAGAGATTTATTTATCGCCATTTGAAATCGAGAAGTTCTTGTTTGAAAAATCGAGAAATTGTAAAATTGAAGAAAAAAATGCACAGTTCTTAGCTTATCGGGAGCTGTGCATTTTTGTAAATAAATACTTTTAATTAGCCGATTACGGCGTCCTCTGCTGTAAAATGTTCCAGAGAATTTTCTTTTACCTGAATGCAGATATAAGTAATTCCGGAAATATCGGATGC
>NZ_JAAXCM010000008.1 GCF_019734885.1 Pseudocoprococcus catus
CTGAGTCCTGTACAATACAGGATTCAATCCCTTGTAGCTTAGCTCTCAAATTTGTCTAACTTTTTGGGGTCAGATCATTTTGAAGTGGCGGCTTTTTCTATTTACGCGAGTAATGAGCCGGGCAGATATGCTTGCATATCTATTCGGAGAATACCGCGATAACGAGATTGCTATCTCGTCCAGAAACAACAGCAACAATCAGAAATGAGGTGAAGTCATGAACACACAAATCATCGCCATCGCCAACCAGAAAGGGTGCTATGTGCCGGTGGCACATGTTCGGCATCGACCGGAGCGGGAGCGGAGAAGCATTGGCAAAACAACAACCTGTGCGAACTTGGGAATAGGTCTGGCACAGGCCGGAAAGAAAGTGCTTCTGATCGACGGGGACCCGCAAGGAAGCCTGACAATCAGCTTGGGAAATCCGCAACCAGACAAGCTGCCATTTATACTGTCGGATGCAATGGGCAAAATTCTGATGGATCAGCCTATACGCCCCGGAGAAGGTATTCTGCATCATGCAGAAGGCGTTGAACTGATGCCTGCGGATATTCAGCTTTCTGGTATGGAGGTTTCTTTGGTAAACGCCATGAGCCGTGAAACGATTTTACGGCAATACCTGGACACACTGAAGGACAATATTCCCATATCCTGATTGACTGTCAGCCCTCGTTGGGGGATGCTTATGGTCAATGCGCTGGCGGCTGCGAACAGGATCATAATTCCTGTTCAGACAGAGTATCTGCCCGCCAAAGGACTGGAACAGTTGGACAGAGTAAGAATCAAATTCAGAGATTTATCCGTCTGACCGAGCTGATTCCCGAACTGCTGGACATGGTGGATGAAAAGAAAATTGCCTTAAATCCTGCTTATGAGCTGTCCTTCCTCAAAAAAGAGGAACAGAGAGAGTTGCTGGATACAATGGACAGCAAACAGGCTACCCATTCTCTTTCTCAAGCCCAGCGGCTCAAAAAATACAGTCAGGAGGGGCATCTGACCCTCGATATGATGCGTGTCATCATGGGTGATGAGAAGAAAAGCGATCTGGACCGAGTGACATTTACCTCTGACACCTTGCGGAAGTATTTTCCTAAACTTTCATAACAGGGATAGATACTCCATTTGTGGAGAGAGGAACGGCGTTTCTTCGCCGCACCTTCCTCCGCTTTTTCTTTTTGGCGGTATCCTTGTTTTTTGCCTGTCCGTACCGGATAATATGAGTAGAATAAAAAGTGAAGCAAAGGAGTGAAAACAGATGCTGACCTTTGAAAAGGTGCTGGAGATTTTTGCGGATTACCTGACCGCAGACGAGACCATAGAAGTCTATATCAGCCGCCATGGATGTGTAAGAGTTGAATTTGACCAAGATTTTCACTATTGCTCTGGCGAGGTGTGCCATACTCCAAAGGAACTGTTCGACCTCTTAGCCGATGATTACCGGACTTATCTGGAGATTGAACTGACCAAAGGAAAACGGGAAGTGACGGAAGATGATGAGAGAGAAGCGGATGCCCTGTGCAAACGGCATCTGGAGCGTTGGAAGGAGGAACAGGAATGAAGATTTTGAAATGTCTGCTGATGATTGTAACTGCACCGGCCATTTTGGTGTTGACGATTTTTGTCTGGCTCTGCACGGGGCTAATCTATATATCCAGTCTGGTGCTTGGTCTGCTCAGCACGGTAATTGCTCTGCTTGGCGTGGCTGGGCTTATTACCTATTCCCCGCAGAATGGTGCAATTTTGTTGTTTATGGCATTTTTGATTAGCCCGATGGGGTTGCCGCTGGCTGCAATCTGGCTGCTGGGAAAGGTGCAGAGTTTGAAATATGCAATTCAGGACAGAGTGTACGGGTGAATGTATCTTGCTCACAATCTTGGTCATTGACTAAGTTGTTCTGACTAAGATGGTAGGGTTATAGTATGATAAATATTTTGCGAAAAATGGCTGAGAAAGAATTTATTTATAAATTTCGCAGAGAAACTGCAAAAACAAGCTGTAAATATTGACCAAGGCATTTTTAACTGTTATAATAGTGACTGAAAATACGAATACTGAGAATGGAGGTATTCAATTATGCTGATTCAGTTTACAGTGGAAAATCACAGGTCAATAAAAAACAGTGCCGTGATCAGTTTTGCGGCCTCTAAGGATAAATCATTTGATGAGTATCTGCTTCGTCCAGATGAAAAGAAGGCATTGCTGCCCGTACTTGCAATTTACGGTGCAAATGCAGCCGGAAAAAGTAACGTATTACATGCAATGATGACGATGAAAGAAATGGTTGTGGGAAATGTTGCAAAAGTTTCTAAGGGACAAAAGTTGCCGTGGGAGCCGTTTGGAGGAACAAAGGTTCCGACTTCTTTTGAAATGGTATTTATTTTTCAGGGAGTTCGTTACACATACGGTTTTTCTTTTGATGCAAAGAAGATTTACAAAGAGTATCTTTACCATTGGCCGAATGGCCGTGAAGCCTTAATTTTTTCAAGAGAAAATGGAGTGTATGAGTTCCGGGAAAATGTAAATGAGCAGGTTACTCTGAGTAACCGAACACCGGACAATAAGCTCTATCTGGTGTCCTCTAATGACTGGAATCTGCCTCAGACGGAAAATGCTTATCAGTGGTTCCTGGAAAAGTTGACATTCCTGATGGATGAAGAGCCAGCTACCTCAGAAACTGTTGCCCAGATTGTCAGCGGTGATGATAAGAAAGCTCGAATCTTAAAAGAATTGCTGCTTGCCGATCTTGGAATCACCGATGTTACAATCAAGAACACTTCTGGTAAAATACCGGTTATTACGACAACACATCGAATTATTAACGAGGACGGTACAACAGAATACTTTCAGCTTTTAATGGAGCAGGAATCTGTTGGTACACAACACTTTTTTGCCCGCATCGGCGGATGGTTGCAGGCACTTGAAAACGGCGCACTTTTAGTTGTTGATGAAATTGAAGATAGTCTGCATCCTCTTTTAACCAGAAGGCTGATTGAAATGGTGCAGGATAAGGCTGTCAATACAAAGGGAGCGCAGCTGATTTTTACAACACACGATGCAATGCTGCTTGACTTGAATTTCTTCCGTAGAGATCAGATTTGGTTTGCTGAAAAAAACGATGAGACTTGTGCAACAGAGCTTTACTCGTTGGCATCTTTCTCTCCAAGAAAAGGAGAAAATGTGCGTAAGGGTTATCTTCAGGGACGATTTGGTGCAATCCCTTTTATCGGAGGTGACGCCTGATGAGCAAGATGCGAAAAGAGTATGATCCGAACAAAGTTAAGCGGCGGAAGCGTAAACCGATTGTTTATATCATCTGCGAAGGAAAAGAAACAGAGACACTTTATTTCAAACATTTTCGTTCACGAAACTGCCTGGTGGATATTATCCCAATTCCATCAAAACATAAAGCGGCGGAACATTTGGTGAAACACGCAAAATCGCTGATCTCTCAAGCAGATTATTATCCGAAAGACGGAGATCAGCTTTGGTGTGTATTTGACTGTGATGATAATAAAGACTCTGAGCTTCAAGCTGCAATTTCCTATTCGGAGAAGCATGGGTACAAAATCGCATATTCCAATCCGGCATTTGAATATTGGTATCTGCTCCATTTTGAAAAACGGAATGGATATTTGAAAGATTCCGCTACGGTAATTGACATCTTGAAAAACAAAGGATATTTGGAAAATTACGGAAAAAGTGTGGATGTTTTTGAAGAATTGCAGGAACATCAGCCAGAAGCTATTCAGTACGCAAAAGAACGAGTGGAGAGATTAACCAGAGATCAGGTTGCTGTGATCTGCCGAGACAGTAATCCGGTAACGACAGTCTATGAGCTGGTTGAATTTTTGAATAGTAAAAGAACATAAAAGCACCATTACAAAGGTGTGCATAATGACAGAAAGCTGTCACTTCGACGATAAAGATTCGTTGGGTGGCAGCTTTTGTGTTTGGAGAGGAGGAAGCATTATGGCAACTACAAGAATCATGCCGCTTCATGTCGGCAAAGGCCGCACAGAAAGTCGGGCGATCAGTGACATCATCGATTATGTAGTAAATCCACAGAAAACAGATAATGGCTACTGTGATGAAGCTGCCGGAGAAACAGGCAAAGCGAATTTATGCCCGATACTATCTGGGAATGGCGGTAAATGAAATTGCCGAAGTAGAAGGTGTAGACCCAAGCCGTGTCCGAGACAGTATCCGCCGTGGCTTAAAGCAGCTCGAAAAATTTTTTTGATAAAGTTTCATTTGATGCGCCTGTTTTTTGCTTTTTTTGTCAGTGTTAATAAGAAGGACAAGTTTTCCTACTTCATTCGTACATTGACAATCGAATAGACAGCACAACAGGTACATAACCCATGTACGAGCGAATATGAAACGCCGCGAAGATGGAGCAGTCAGGGAGGTGATGAAAGAACTGCTTCGGAGCGATCTACGATTTCATAAAACGGATTGTGGTAGATTCGGCGCGATGACTGCATGGGGGCTTAAAGATACACGGATTAAACCTCAAAGGTTAAATGATTATTTGGCTGATATAGAAGAACAGGCACAGGAACGCTTTGAAAGGATTGTAGAGCAGATGAAACAGGCACAGGGAATTACAGAACAGCTAAAGGCAGATGATACCTTAGAATGGATAGGGAGAATGAGTAATATACAAGCGTGTGCAAGGGAGATTGTAGATAAAGAAATGATTTATCAATAAGGAAAGTGATATGATGGAAAGCAAGTCTGAAAATAGCTTGCTTTTTGCTTTAAAATGATGTTAATTGAGGATAAAGAAAATTGAATTTCACAAAGAAATTAAAAATAATCGGATTTTATGTTTTACATAAATTTAACATAACTTTTACTATTTTCAGATTGACTATGTTAGGGCTTTTTGTTATACTCTATAACAATATTATTTAAGGAGGAATATTTAACATGGACGAAAGTGATAATGATTCTGAAGCGAACCAATTCAATAGAATTTTTATTTATATATCGCAAGGCATGGACTATGTATTCGGAACATAGACCATGTCTTTTGTTGCTTTTAAGTAAGTGTGATATTTAGATAATTTTATTGTGGAAAGGTTTTATTTATGAGTACATCAATTTTTATTCTTTTAGTAGTGCAGATTATTTTAATTATATTAAACGCGATTTTTGCGAGTGCAGAGATTGCTGTTTTATCAATGAATGAAACAAAGCTAGAACGAATGGCAGAACAAGGTAATGGTCGGGCAAAGAGATTAGTACGATTAACGCAAGAGCCGGCACGATTTCTTGCGACAATTCAGGTTGCAATCACATTGTCGGGATTTTTAGGAAGTGCTTTTGCAGCAGATAATTTCTCAGAACCTTTAGTTGATTGGGTTGTTGGGATGGGTGTGAATATTCCACGTTCTACTTTAGATACCATAGCTGTTATATTGATTACATTGATTTTATCATATTTCACATTGGTTTTTGGCGAATTAGTTCCAAAGAGAATCGCAATGAAAAAATCTGAAGAACTGGCAATGGGAATTTCAGGATTGGTTACGGGAATCTCTATCTTATTTAAGCCAATTGTTTCATTTCTTTCAATATCAACCAATATTGTCTTGAAGATTTGTGGTATTGATCCAAATGAAGCGGAAGATCAAGTAGGTGAAGAAGAAATACGTATGCTTGTTGATGCGGGAAGTGAAAAAGGAACAATAGATCATCAAGAAAAAGAGTTTATTCAAAATGTTTTTGAATTTAATGATATTATGGCTGGTACGATTGCTACACATCGAACAGATGTGACAATATTATGGATGTCTGATGATGTGAAGGAGTGGGATGAAACAATCCACAATACACGACATACTCTTTATCCCGTCTGTGGAGATTCGATAGATCATGTTATTGGCATTTTAAATGCAAAAGACTATTTTAGATTAAAAGAAAAAAGTAAGGATATGGTTATAGATTCTGCAATTTCTGCACCATACTTTGTTATGGAAACTACAAAAGCAGATGTGCTTTTTAAAAATATGAAACAATCGAAGCAATCTATGGCGATTGTATTAGATGAGTATGGTGGAGTGGTTGGAATAGTAACTCTTTTTGATTTATTAGAAGAAATTGTTGGCGATTTAAACGATATTGAACCAATATCGTCGGAAGAAGAAACTGTTATTATAAGAATAAGCGATAACAAGTGGGAAGTGAAAGGAAATATACGATTAAGTGATATTGAAGACGCTATAGGTGTTACATTTACAGCAGAAGATTGTGACACATTTACTGGATTTGTATTTCAAAAATTTGGTATGGTACCAAAGGATGGGGATACAAAAATAGAATTAGAAATAGAAAATATGCATATAATCATTGACAAAATAAAAGAACATCAAGTTGAACATGCAATTATAGAAATTTTAGAATAAAATTTTGAAATGCATTTGCAAATTATTTTAGAAACAAGGGGATATATCAGAAGAGTACATATACATTTTCAAATACAACAGGGATAGAATGATGTTGCGATAAAAAAGAGGGAGACACATATTGGTTTAATCCATCTCCCTCTTTGATAATTCAGAGGTGTTCTGAGGAGTAATGAGTAGTCCTGCGTTTGTAACATGTTTGCAACACCACATTCCAAGAACCCAGCAAAATCAAGCCTTCCCAGTTACGCAAACGATAATCGACTGCTCAGACTATATCAAAATGGTTCAAAAAGCCCGGAAAATCAAGGTTTTCCGGGCTTTTGCTATATTTCAGGAACTCGTATTCCGGCGATAGAAAGAGCCGTCACTTCACTTTTATTTGATCTGACCCCAAAAAGTTAGACAAATTTGAGAGCTAAGCTACAAGGGATTGAATCCTGTATTGTACAGGACTCAG
>NZ_JAAXCM010000063.1 GCF_019734885.1 Pseudocoprococcus catus
ATAATTTAAAATAGAAAAAATCAGACGGAAAGGAGGCGGCTGGTATGAGAAAAATCGTAGCAGGAAAGTTACAGACAGGAGCAGACTTTGAAGGCAGCAAAGGTGGATGTGTTTGTAGCGGAAGTGTAGCAGTAGCAAACTCTCATAATGCAGGACTGGCGTATTGCGTGGGATACTGTGGAAACAACGGAGTAGTGACTAGAAATGCTAATGCAAATATCGCAAAAACTGCATAAGATGTAAAAAGACGTCTTATAGGAAGGGGAGATTTGTAATAGAATCTCCCTTTTTCTTTTTGGGGCTAGGGAAGAATTTACTATGCAAGAATGGTTTGATAGTTTCACGGATATAAAATATAAGAATGTTATCAGTAACACTAAATAAGGTGAATTTTATAAAGCTGAAGGGAGGTTAAATAAGAATGGTACGAAAGAGTAGAAGAAAGAGAAAAACACGAGTATTAAAATGTATAGTTTTTTTGGGAATTATTGTTTTTATAAGCTGTATGGGGGTGTATTTCTATAGAAAATACAAGGATACACAATTACAAAATATGGTGGATCAAACTGTGGAAAATGGAGATGTGATGGGAACATTACAAAAGATGTCAAATTACGATTCTCGTATAAAAGATATAATAGAAAATCAAGATCAGTATCCCAAAGAACTTTTAGAATTGTTAACAGCAAATATAGAGACTATAGAGTTTGTGTTTGATTATCCTGAAAAGAAAGATAACTTACCAGCTACAATAGTAGAAGAAGCAAAAAGTGGAGAAATCCCATTACTATTGCAATGGGATGAAAGATGGGGATATCAGAATTATGGAGACGGCATGTTGGCAGTAAATGGGTGTGGTCCAACAGCACTCTCTATGGTTATTGTAGGTCTCACGGGGAATAAGCAGGCGACACCTTATCAAGTAGCACAGTATGCAGAACAAAATGGGTATTATGTAGAAGGGGTAGGAAGTAGTTGGAGTATGATGACAGATATAGGAAGCCATTTTGGGATTCAGGGAAGAGAAATTTCTTTGGATAAAGATAATATTCAGACAGAATTAGAATCAGGACATCCAATTATTTGTGCCATGCGTCCAGGAGATTTTACAACAACCGGACATTTTATCGTCTTGACAGGAATGAAAGATGGAAAGATTTGTGTCCATGATCCCAATAGTAAAAAAAGAAGCGAAAAATTATGGGACTATGAAACGTTAGAAGGACAAATCAATAATTTGTGGAGCTTTACAACACTTTTTTAATTCTACACATAAATTACACATAAAAAACGTGATAAACATAAGTGATATTTTTATAATAAAGACATAAAAATATTGGAGGTATCAATTATGAAGAAAAAAATTGCAATGGTGATATTGGCAACTTGTTTATTTGGAACTTTAGCAGGCTGTGAGAAGGATAGCAGTAATAAACCAGAAGTTCCTTCAACAGAAAATTCAACAAATAGTGTAAATCAAACTGAAAATAGCACGGAGAAGAGCGAAGGAATAAGTGCTTTAAGCAATGCTAATTTGGTTGGAACAGTAATTGATTTTACAGAAACAGGATGCACACTCGGAAAAGGAAGTGTTACAGAAGATACTATGACTGCACCAGCAACTGGAGAGGATACAGAAGGTGTAGAAAAAATTTCTGTACAGTATGCTGATAATACACAATTTCAAATTTCGAATTCTACAAGTACGAATGTAACTTTAGAGGCGGGAACAAAAGAAGATGTAAAAAAATCATCAGCAGTCTTTCTGTATGGGGAATATCAGGAAGATGGAACATTCTTGGCTACGCGTGTAATTATAGATCGTTTTCAAAAATAGTAGGAGGAGATAAATTGGGAAGTGCGAAAAGAGCAGTGCGTTACTTGATAAGAAAAAAATCAAAAACAGTAATTTTGTTTTTGGTACTCTTGATTTCAGAAGCGATGATTTTAAGTACAGGGATTATTTTAAAAGCATCAAATGAGGCAAAAAGCGAACTGCAGAAAAAAACAAAGACAAAAATATTGGCAGGAATTATGGAAAATAACAACCCGATCACAACGGAGGATATAAATAAAATACAGAAATTGAAGGGAATAGATAAGATTAATAAAAATGCAACATTATCTGCATATCCTACAAATTTCCAAACAGTAACGGAAAACCAGAATACAAATACAGAAAATCTTCAGGTTCGATTGGTTGGTTATGATGATTTAAAATTAGACGGTGCCTTTGCGGAAAGTGAAATCCGGATAGTAAAAGGAAAGTATCCAAAAGAGAAAAATGAAGTTGTTATCAATCAAATATTAGCAGAGACTAACAAGTTAGAGATTGGAGATACGGTTACTTTCGAAACAGATGGCGGGAAGAAAATGGATGGAGTGATATCAGGATATTATTTGTCTGGTTCGGAAAGAAATCAGTCGAAAGAAATGGCATCTGTTTATAGGATTGAAAATACTATTTACACAAAAACAGAATCTATAGCAGCATTACAGGAAATAAGCGGATATGAACGTATTTCCGTATATTTGAAAAATCCAGAAAATTTAGAAAAGATAGAGGGAGAAATGGCAAATATATTAGGAGAAAAAGTTGAACTGACAAAGTCTGATATGCTATTTCGTCAAATGAAACAACCACTCGAACAGGTTATGCAGGTTGTAAGTTTAATGTTATATTTGACATTAGGAACATCTGCAATTGTTATAACGCTCCTTCTATGTATGTGGATGAGGGGGAGAAAGAAAGAAATAGCAGTTTATATCAGTTTGGGAAAAAATAAATGCTCGATATTATCACAGTTATTATTAGAGAGTTTTTTGGTATTTGCAGTTTCATCTGTATCTGCTGTTGTTATAGGGAATATTTTGGCAGAAAAATTGAAGGGAGTATTATTTGCAGGAAAAAGTATTTCTACACTGGCAATAGAAATTAGTCCACACTTATCAGATATCGGAATGCTTATTATGAGTGGCGCTATGATACTTTTCATTGGAATTGGTATATCAGTGATACCTGTTTTGCGGACGAATCCTAAAGATACATTATCAGATATGGAGGGATAGTATGGAAAATAAGATAGAAATTGTTGTACCAATATTAGAACTATATGAATCTGTAGAGGATGATTTAAGAAAGATAGGGATTCGAATTAGATTGGATGTGTATGATGGAATGGACAACTGTATATATGCAAATAAAAATGCACTTAAATTATGTTTAACAAGTATTTTGTACTATTTTATCGACAAACGTCCAGAACTTTCTGTTTTAGAAATAAGCTTAAAATCTTATGAGGAAAGGATATGGATAATTTTTAGAAGTGCAGAAGAAAAGTACAGATCCAAAAGGCAAACACCTATTCATAATTCAGAGATGGATGTGATAAGGGGATATTTAAAAACAAAAGGTATTTTTTTGAGAGAAGAAAAATTACCAGATGAAGTAGAAATTGGATTTGAAAATGTAGATTGATTAGGAGGCGATAATGTGGTTTTAGAAGTAAAGAATATAGTTTATTACTATAAAACAAATAAAAGTAAAAATGTTTTGAATGGGATTAGTTATAAGTTTGAAGAAGGTAAGGTTTATGCTATTTTAGGTGCAAGTGGATCAGGAAAGACAACATTTTTATCATTGCTTGCAGGTTTGGATGTTCCTGTTCTTGGAACTATTTTGTATGAAGAAGAGGACATTCTAAAGGGCGGATTGAATCATCATCGAAAAGAACATGTTTCCTTAGTGTTTCAGAACTATAATTTGATTGATTATTTAACTCCAAAGGAAAATGTTATGCTTGGAGGAAATGGAAATCCTGAAGAACTATTAACTGCTGTTGGGATCCAAAAGGAAGATTGGGATCGGAAAGTTTTACAACTTTCTGGAGGACAGCAGCAAAGAGTGGCTATTGCAAGAGCTTTAGCGAGTCCAGCTAAAGTATTATTGGCAGATGAACCAACAGGAAATCTTGATGAAGATATTGGCAGAGAAGTTACTGAGCTTCTTCAGGAAACAGCACATAAATTAGGGAAATGTGTAATTGTAGTAACCCATAGTAGAAGTATGGCAGAAACAGCAGATGTTGTTATTAAAATAGAAAAAGGGAAAATACACGAAGAAAATATAAGAGAAAAAGGAGAGGTTTCATAAATGAATGTGTTAAGACGTGGTGCTTATTCTGTAGTTAGAAAACCCATAAAAAGCATTCTTCTCCTATTAGTAGTTGTAGTGATTAGCAGTTTTTTCATGGCAGGATTGGCAGGTCAGTCTGCAAGTGTCAATGTACAGGACTCTACGCGGCAAGCGGTAGGAGCAACCTTTAGGCTGGAATTAAGTGAAGCGAACCGACATACTAGGCTTGACGAGGCAACAGAAAAAATTGGAGAAGGAAAAGAAGGAACTTATCGAGGGGTAACAATAAAAAAATTTGAAGATGGAGCCTATGGAGTTTTGACAGATAATTCTTTTGAAACAGTTATCCCGGAAGATGCAGAAACGATAGCAAAAGTAAAAGGAATCGAAGAATACAACCTGATTACAGTAGCAACAGTAGTAAATCCTGTGAATTTTAAAAGAATTGAAGATCCGGATATGGATCAGAGCCAGGACTTTGGAGGTGTTAATCTAAGAGGCAATCGAATTATGGAAATGGATATGGATGTTGCAGCAGGAAAAATTAAATTGATAGATGGACGAATGACAACCAAAGAGGATAAAGATGTTTGTGTTATTTCAAAAGAACTGGCAAAATTAAACGGACTGCAAGTAGGCGACAGTCTACAGTTCAATCAGTGGGATGAGAAGGAGAATTCGAAAGTCTATAGTGCGAAGATTGTAGGAATCTATGAAGCGGTGCAGAAGTTGGAACCGGTTATGTCAGGAGATACCTATCGGTCAGAAAATACGATCTTTACCGATATGAATTTTCCGGAAAAACCATCTGGAGAAGAGGGAAATCCGCTGTTCCGATATGCGATTTTTAAAGTAGCCAATGTAGATCAATATGATGAGGTGAAAGAGAAAATTGAAAAAGTAGACATTGACTGGAAACGATATGATCTAATTGATAGTAATGGAAATATTCAGAGTATGGCTGAAAATTTTAATAATATGAAGCAGTTAAGTGAAATGCTGTTAATCGTAGTTTCAGCAGCAAGTTTTATCATATTAAGTCTGATTTTTTTATTCTGGATGAAGAACCGTACACAGGAAATTGGCATTTTTATGGCGTTAGGAGAAAGCAAGAAGAAAATTTGGAGTCAATTTCTTTGGGAAGCTATGCTGATTGGAGTTTTGGGATTAGTATTGTCATTTATGATATCGCCTGCACTTTCCAAAATGACAGCATCTTATATGGCACAGCAATCCCAGAGTCAGGCAGAAGAGCAGAAAGAAGCAACGGAAAATCAGGTATTTGCAGACGGATATACCGCACCGGATTTGAAATTACAGAACATAGAAATAGAAGTTACGCCAGATATGTTGATAAAAGATACAATTGCAATCGGTGGATTGCTATTCATTTCAGTTTCAGTAGCAGGGATTATGATCATGAGGAAAAAACCAAAAGAAATTTTATCAGAAATGAGTTGATATATTTTGGAAAAAATGTTAGGAGGAAAGAGAATTGAAAGCAAAAGAACACCTGAAAAAGATTAAAGAGATCATTGACGTAGAGCGAGGATACAGTCTGGGGACTGTTTTCACTACCAGAAACAAACAGTATATGTATGATACAGGAACCGGAAAAGTGTTT
>NZ_JAAXCM010000044.1 GCF_019734885.1 Pseudocoprococcus catus
ATAGCCAGACAGAGGGTGTCGGCAACGAAGTCCGGCAACGGGCTTCAAAAGACCTTGCAAACAATCTCAATCTGGCGGTGGTTACTATTTATACTTTTCTTTTATTTTTCTGTTGTTTTGGTTGTCATAGGGGAGAAAAGCCCGCAGTTATGGGTTTTTCCCCGGCAACCGGCTCGGCAACGGGATAGCAACGAAGTCGGCAACGGGCTGTCATTTTCAGAATGGAAGCTCCATCTGCTCCGTGACCTCCACAAAACCGTCCATAGATTTTTCGGGCGGGTTGTCGGTGTCCGTTGCCGGGATTTCACGCTCCCAGCCCTTTTGTCTGCCATATTCCGCAAACATTCTTGGATTGGAAAAGTAGTTCCACCCGGTAATGCACTGGTTCATTATCTCGTTGATTTCCCGGATTTCCCATTGCTTCGGCTCGTCAAAGGTGTGATTTAAGGCTTCCTTGTAGAGCTGCTTGGAACAGACCGTTTCCCCGGTGTACTTATCAAGGTAAGCCTGTATCATCCCGGCTTTGGTGTCCTCCGGCATAAAATCCCGCTGGTGTTCTTTGAGATACCGCTGCATGGCTGGGCTGAATGACAGCTTGTACCTGCCGCTTCGGTAAATCTCCATTGCTTCCGCCCACATCTGGCTGATATAGGCTCTGGAAGCGGCTTCGTCCTCCAAAATGTGAACCTCGGCTTGCTCCGGGTACACCATGACCGGGATAAATCGGCGGTTGCCGGAACGGTCAAGGGGGAGAAAGTCAAGGGCGTTGGAAGTACCGCCGAACACGCACTGACGGGGACGGTCTGCCGGGTGGGTTTCATAGGGTATCTTATAAACCTCTTTCTGTCGGCTTAGAAAAGACTTGATTTCCTCAATGCTCTTGGCATTGGCGGTTGCCATCATTTCCGACATTTCAATTATCCAGTGACCTTGCAGCTTGCGGTACACGTTATCATCGTCCAGCTTCCGCAAATCATCGGAAAACCACTCGTCCCGGACTGCCAGCAGACGGAAGAAGGTGGACTTGCCAGCCCCCTGACCGCCTACCAGACACAGCATGATTTCAAACTTGCTTCCGGGCTTAAATGCCCTTGTAATCGCCCCCAAAAGAAACAGCTTTAGGGCTTCATAGGTGTAATCGTCCACATCCGCCCCCAGAAAGTGCCGCAGACAGAAGCGGATGCGCTCCGTCCCGTCCCATGCAAGGCTGTTCAGAAAATCCCGGATGGGGTGGTACTTATTCTCATTCGCCACAATCCCGATGGCGGTTTCAATCTTTTTCTCACTGGTCAGCCCGTAGGTTTCCTCCAGATAGAGAAGCAGATACTTCATGTCTGTATCGGTCAGGGCTGTGCTTTCTCTGTGAAAACCGATGGGCTTTATGATGTCCTTTCGGTCGGTCAGGATGTTATAGGCGATTGCCCCGGCAAGCACCGGGTCACGCTGGAATACGGTCAGGCAGTTCCGTATGCTCTGGCGGACACCGCCTTTCTCGGTGGTTTCCAGAGTTGCCTTTACTTCCTCAACGCTCTGGGGCGGCTGCATGGCGTTCATGGTGTTTTTTAGTTCTTGCTGCGTCTGCGGCGGCAAGCTCTGCCATTCGCTGTTCAAGCTGTATCACATCCTTTCCATGTTCCGTAATCAGTGAAGCGATTTCCTCCGTATCCCCAAACAGCAGCACATCCAGCAGATATTCCACATGGGCTTGCTTCTGCAAGGCTTCCACGAACCGGGGATGAAACGCTTCCTCCGGGGAGTGCGGGGCATAGTCGGTTTTCCATACCCGTAAGAGGTGTAGATAATCGGCAAGGACACGGAAGCAATGTGCCTTTGCTTCCCGGAACTGTTCTTCCGGGGATTTCTGCCGGGGCTTGGGCTTCCTTGCCCTGCCCGGTGGCTTCCAGTCCTCATAGGCAAGCCCGAAGTCACTCGCCAACTGTGCGGCGGCTTCCTTTTTCCCCAGCCCGTACAGGGCAGCTACAAAATCAATCACATCCCCATCTGCACCACATCCGAAGCAGTGGAAACGCTTGTCCAGCTTCATGCTGGGGGTCTTATCGTTGTGGAACGGGCAGCAAGCCATCCCGTTTCTGTTTACCCGGATTCCGTAATGCTCCGCAGCCTGTCTTGTCGTAACGGACTGCTTCACAGCTTCAAATACATTCAAATCAATTCCTCCTTGTAAAAAAGAAAAGGCACTTATCATTCTCAATCTGAAAATGGCAAGTGCCTGTTAAAGTTCCATATCCTGTTGTTTGTGTTTCGTCTGCGCCGGGGCGTTTTTCTGTGCTCTCTTCTCGTCAGCCTTATCCTGCAAGACTTCTTTGAGGGGCTGCTTCTTGGGCGGCTCTTTGCTTTCCTCTGTGCCGGGTGTGGCTTTCCGTACCCAGTAGCGGATGTCCCACAGCTTCTTCAAATCTTCCTGCACCTCGGTCAACGGTACTTTCAAGTCTGCGATTTCGTCCACAAGCTTCGCCTGTTCCTGCAAAAGCTCCTTTTTCGTGCTGTCCTTATCGTCCGGGTGCTTGGCAAGGTAGGCACTGGCTTTCTCAAACCGGGCAACCTCCGGGTGTTCCAGCTTGAATTTTTCCTTAGTTTTCTTGAAAA
Organism: Pseudocoprococcus catus; assembly: GCF_019734885.1. Classification (GTDB taxonomy): domain Bacteria; phylum Bacillota; class Clostridia; order Lachnospirales; family Lachnospiraceae; genus Coprococcus_A; species Coprococcus_A catus. The sequence goes on from NZ_JAAXCM010000044.1 coordinate 2,608, forward strand.
ATATCTTCTGGTATTTCTCATAAACGGGCTTACATTCCTTACAGTCCGTCCGGGCGGCAAGGATAGCGTCAATCACGTTGCTGCGGGTTTCCTTTGGCTTCATCTGCTTTCGGTAGTCGGCGGCAGATTTCCCGGACGTTTCTATAAAGTTTTCCAAATCCTCCACGGTGGAAAGTCCCTTTCTCTGGAGATAGGACAGGGCTTCGCTGACTGCCTTTAAGTCTTTGGAAGTCCCCCGGCTTTGTCCCGCCCGTGTCCAGCTGCTCCGTTCTGCCTTTCGTATCTCCATATACTTCATCAGCAGATTGGGAAGAAAGACCGCTTCCTCCGCAGCTTTTTGGGCAAGCAGTTCATTCCGCTTTTCGCTAAGCTCCGCAATCCAGCCTTTGAGATTTTTAATAAGCTGCCGGATGGACTTCATCAAACTATTGGCGGCTTTGATTTCTCGGTTCAGGTTGCCGATGTTCGTCTGAATCCCACGCTTTTCCATCTGCCGGACAGCAGCCCCTTCATGGACGGTAGGGATAATATCAAGCCCCTGTCTTTCGTAAGAACGGAGATCTACTCGTTCCGGGCGGTTGTTGGCTTCCAGATAGCGGTTTTGGATGACCTCCCATTCATGCCGCCAGATTTCGCCATATTTGCGGTCGTTCCAGTCAACCGTATCTTCCTTGTGGCTTTTCCACCTGCCGGACGGGAGCTTGATTCGTTCCCCGTTCTTATCAAGTTCATAGACCTTGCGGCTCTTGGGAAGCCATTTCCCACGCTCATCCATTGCCCGCATGGTCAGCATGACATGGGCGTGTGGGTTTCCGTCCCCTTTGTCATGGATGGCAAAATCCACGCACATTCCTTTGGAAACAAACTGCTGGCGGCAGAAATCCCGTACAAGGGCGGCGTACTGGTCGGGCGGTATCTCTCTGGGAATGGAAAGCACCCACCGCCTTGCAAGCTGGGAGTTCCATTGCTTCTCAACAGCTTCGGCAGCGTTCCAGAGGGTGTTGCGGTCTGTGTACTCCAGGGGAGCGTTTGCCGGGAGCAGGATTTCATTGTGGACGATACCACGCTTTTCCGGGTAGTGTTTTACTTCCTGGTCATATTCACAGAACAGCTTTTCGCCGCTCTGGTAAGCAGCGGCGGCAACCGCAGACTGGCGGTGGCTGCGCTGCACAATAGAGATTTCGTTGTGTGGACAGGGCATTTTGTGTTCCTCCTTTCCGTTTTTGGACATAGAAAAAGCAGGATACCTTTTCAGATTTCCTGCTTGTTGTGCCGCTGGGGGCGGCGGGTATTTAGTAATACATTTACATAGTTTTGTGCAAGTACCAAAGTCGCACAATAAATACAATTTGTCCAATAGCATAAGCCCCAATAATAGTGAAACATGGGACTACTGTCATATATCCGGTGAAAATCAAAGCAAAAATAGAAACAGCAATCGTAACATTCATTACCTTGAAGCCACTTGCCATAGCAGCATTACTAAGCGAAATATTTCTCTCGTCATTTTCCTCTATTTCCATTTCTTTGGTTTTCTTAACGAACAAGTCGCACACACCAGATACAATCAGCAAAATTCCAATGAGAGATGTACCTACTACTATTAAGTCGGGACGTGGCACAGGTATTATTTCATGTACTCCCAAACCGTATGTTAGCAATCCTCCCAGTAGAATAATCATTCCTGTAACTGTCATTAAAATCAACAACCTTTTTTTCATAATCAATCCTCCTCGTAAATAAAAATTTCTTCAATACTCATGTTGAAATATCTGGCAATCTTAAATGCCAACTGAATAGATGGGTTATAGCGTCCGTTTTCCAAAGAGCCGATGGTCTGTCGTGATACTTCCAATGCATTTGCTAAATCTTCTTGCTTTATGCCTCGTTGCTTTCGTAATTCTTCCAGGCGATTTTTCATGTCATCCTCCTCTCTTATGGAAAGTTAACTTTCCATGCTTCCATTATATCACATAGTTCTTTTATGTCAAGTTAGCTTTCCATTTGCATTATATTTTATGAAACTTATCGGCTGGGAACAGCTTGCAACGCAAGGTGTCCCCAGATGGCAAGTCCACAAAAGGGTAGCTGGCGGCAGCCAGCGCAGGGGAAGCGTAGCGTCCCCTGTATGATTTGGAGCAGACCTTGACTGCGGAAAATCACAGCCCTCCGGCAAGGAGCCTTCGGAGAACGCAATGCACCAACCTCTGGGTGGTGTATAATTGCGCCCTTAGTAAACTAAGGGGTTTCCGGCTTCTCCCGTTCCAGCAGTTTTTTCAATAGTTCCTGCGTGTCCTGCCTGTGAAAAATGAGTTTCAACAACAGCATGACATCATCATCTGTCAGGCGTTCCGGCTCTTGCAGAAAACTTTCCAGCATACCGCCACGGGTACAGAGCCGGTGCGTTCGTTCCTTTCGGGTAAGCTGCTTTAACTGGTACTGCAATGCCTTTTCATCATTGATGGCTTTCCGCAGTTTCTTTTCGCTTTTCTCCAGCTCCCAGTTGAGTTTTTCCAGCTTTGAGGTCTCAGGCAAGGGCAGCGTCCTCCTTTCCCGGTATCAGCACATAAATCCGGTTTGGTTCTCCCACGCCCTGACGCACCCGCATGATAAGCCCAGCGGTTTCCAGTTCATTCAGAGAACGCTTGACCGTCATGGAGTTGCGGGACAGGACTGTAGCAATGGCTGTGACAGGGAAGCAGACAAACAGGATTCCGTTTTCGTCCTCCTGCCCTTTGGATAGCATAGCGTCCAGCATCCGGCAGTACATGACCTTTGCGGTGCTGCTGACTGGAAATCCTGTCAACGCTATGGGAAATGGCATACACGGCGGCAATGGTGTGTCTATCGTCATAAATTCAAAATTCATTCGGTGTGTTCCTCCTTTTTCTTTGCTCGTTTGGATAAATAACGGGGGCAGTCAACCACAACCGCCCGGAAGCTCTGCCTGCACCCATGCTGGCATTTCCGGCATAATTCGTTGTAAGTGACACGCCCCCGGT
>NZ_JAAXCM010000007.1 GCF_019734885.1 Pseudocoprococcus catus
ACCGGGGGCGTGTCACTTACAACGAATTATGCCGGAAATGCCAGCATGGGTGCAAGCAGAGCTTCCGGGCGGTTGTGATTGACTGCCCCCGTTATTTATCCAAACGATCAAAGAAAAAGGAGGAACACACCGAATGAATTTTGAATTTATGACGATAGACACACCATTGCCGCCCTGTATGCCATTTCCCAGAGCGTTGACAGGATTTCCAGTCAGCAGCACCGCAAAGGTCATGTACTGCCGGATGCTGGACGCTATGCTATCCAAAGGGCAGGAGGACGAGAACGGAATCCTGTTTGTCTGCTTCCCTGTCACAGCCATTGCCGCAGTCCTGTCCCGCAGTCCCATGACGGTCAAGCGTTCTCTGAATGAACTGGAAAACGCCGGACTTATCATGCGGGTGCGTCAGGGCGTGGGAGAACCGAATAGGATTTATGTGCTGATACCGGGAAAGGAGGACGCTGCCCTTGCCTGATACCTCGAAGCTGGAAAAGCTCAACCGGGAGCTGGAGAAAAGCGAAAAGAAACTGCGGAAAGCCATCAATGATGAAAAGGCATTGCAGCACCAGTTAAAGCAGCTTACCCGAAAGGAACGGACGCACCGGCTCTGCACTCGTGGCGGTATGCTGGAAAGTTTTCTGCAAGAGCCGGAACGCCTGACAGATGATGATGTCATGCTGTTGTTGAAACTCATTTTTCACAGGCAGGACACGCAGGAACTATTGAAAAAAATGCTGGAACGGGAGAAGCCGGAAACCCCTTAGTTTACTAAGGGCGCAATTATACACCACCCAGAGGTTGGTGCATTGCGTTCTCCGAAGGCTCCTCGCCGGAGAGCTGTGATTTTCCGCAGTCATGGTCTGCTCCAAATCAAACAGGGGACGCTACGCTTCCCCTGCGCTGGCTGCCGCCAGCTACCCTTTTGTGGACTTGCCTGTTGGGGACACCTTGCGGTGCAAGCTGTTCCCAGCCGACAAGTTTCATAAAATATGCTATCTTTTCGATAATCGATGAAGTATAATAAAGTCAGAAATAAATCAGGAATTTGAGGTCAAGGCTTAAACGTGAGGTTTATATGAAAAAATACCAATGTCCTTGCTGCGGATATTTTACCTATAATGTTCCGGCAAATGAAGATTGTGGGTATATTTGCCCCGTTTGTTTTTGGGAGAATGACCCGTTCATTGCTTCTGATAACGAACCAAGCGACTCTAATCATGGAATAACGCTAAAAGAAGCGAAATCCAATTTCTCAAAATTTGGTGCTTGTGAAAAAGAAATGTTATGTTATGTCCGACCACCAAGAGATGATGAAAAAGAAATTTCATAGCGACAACTTCCAACTTGTAGAACTGAAAAATTAGAAGTTGTAAAGGAGTGTGATAAAATGGAAACACTTTTTGACCAATACAAAGAACTGAATATAAATGGCTCTTTGATTTGTCTTGAACAAGTTGAAGATATTTATTCTTACTTCTGCTATCCGACCAATGCAAAGGCAATAGGTTTTGAAGGAAGTATTATGTATTGCTTTATTGAGCCGTATGGGGAAATGGTTTTTGCCTGCAATCCTGATACTTGTGCAGATGTTTTTGTTTATCCACTGGCAAGAACCTTTGAGGATTTTATGAGACTTATTCTTGCTTGTGGTTCTACTAATCCTATTGAGCAGATTATTTGGATGGACAAAGACAAATTTGAAAAACACCTCAAAGAGGAAGAAGCAATCCGCACAGAGGAACAGAAAGCGACATTAAGTTATCTTGAAACAGAATTAGAAATTTCCCCTATTGATAACCCTTATGACTATGTAAAAGAACTGCAATCTCGCTTTGACAATAGTGGCATTGAGTATAGTGATGAATACTATGATGTTTTGGGGATTGATAGAAAATAACAACAAATAAATTCCAGTTCGTCAGCTTCACATCGGGTCAACTTGTCCCGAACTTTTACAACTAAATACCCGCCGCCCACACAGCGGCACACCGAGCAGGAAATCTGAAAGAAAGGTTTCCTGCTTTTTTTCTGTCCAAAATGAGGTGGTAAAACGCCACCCCATCCACCAATTACCGAAAGGAGGGACACGAAATGCCCTGTCCACACAACGAAATCACGATTGTTCAGCGCAGTCAGCGGCAGTCTGCGGTTGCCGCCGCTGCTTACCAAAGCGGCGAAAAGCTGTTCTGTGAATACGACCAGCAAGTGAAGCACTACCCGGAAAAGCGTGGCATCGTCCACAATGAAATCCTGCTCCCGGCAAATGCCCCGCCGGAGTATGCAGACCGCAATACCCTATGGAACGCCGCCGAAGCGGTGGAGAAGCAATGGAACTCCCAGCTTGCAAGGCGGTGGGTGCTTACCATCCCCAGAGAGATACCGCCTGACCAGTACGCTGTCCTTGTACGGGAGTTTTGTGAGCAGCAGTTTGTTTCCAAAGGCATGGTCGTTGACTTTGCCATCCATGACCCCCATCCGCCGGGACACAATCCCCACGCCCATGTCTTGCTCACTATGAGGGCAATGGACGAACATGGGAAATGGCTTCCCAAGAGCCGCAAGGTTTATGACCTTGATGAAAACGGGGAACGGATAAAGCTGCCGTCCGGCAGGTGGAAAAGCCATAAAGAAGATACGGTTGACTGGAACGACCAGAAGTATTGTGAAATCTGGCGGCATGAATGGGAGGTCATCCAGAACCGCTATCTGGAAGCCAATGACCGCCCGGAGCGTGTGGACTTGCGTTCCTATGCCAGACAGGGGCTTGATATAGTCCCCACTGTCCATGAGGGTGCTGCTGTCCGGCAGATGGAAAAGCGTGGTATCCAGACGAATATCGGAAACCTGAACCGGGAAATCAGAGCCGCCAACAGTCTGATGAAGTCTATCAGGCAGCTTATCCAAAACCTCAAAGGCTGGATTACCGAGCTGGGCGAAAAACGGAAAGAGCTGCTTGCACAAAAAGCAGCGGAGGAAGCGACACTTCTTCCCAATCTGCTGATGAAGTATATGGAGATACGAAAGGAAGAACGGAAGGACTGGACAAGGGCTGGACAGAACCGGGGGACTTCACAGGACTTAAAGGCAGTCAGCGAAGCCCTGTCCTATCTTCGGCAAAAGGGGCTTTCCACTGTGGAGGACTTAGAAGCATTTCTGGAATCTTCCGGGAAATCAGCCGCAGATTACCGCAATCAGATGAAGCCAAAGGAAGCCCGCAGCAAAGTGATTGACGGGATTCTTGCCAGCCAGACAGCCTGCAAGGAATGTAAGCCTGTCTATGAGAAGTACCAGAAGATATTTTTTAAGAAAACAAAGGAGAAATTCAAACAGGAACACCCGGAGGTTGCCCGGTATGCGAAAGCCGCCGCCTACCTTGCCAAGCACCCAGACGATAAGGACAGTACCCAAAAGGAGCTGCAAGAGGAGCAGGAAAAACTTCTGGAAGAAATCGCAGAGCTGAAAGTACCACTGACCGAGGTACAGGAGGATTTGAAGAAGCTGCGGGACATCCGCTACTGGGTACGGAAAGCCACCCCCGGCACAGAAGAAAGCAAAGAGCCGCCCAAGAAGCAGCCCATCAAAGAAGTCTTGCAGGATAAGGCAGACGAGAAAAAAGCACAAAGAACTGTCCCGGCACAGACGAAACACAAACAACAGGATATGGAACTTTAACAGGCACTTGCCATTTTCAATCAGAGAATGTCAGGTGCTTTTCTTATTTTCAAGGAGGGACAGATTTGAATGTATTTGAAGCTGTGAAGCAGTCCGTCACAACAAGACAGGCTGCGGAGCATTATGGAATCCATGTAGGTCGGAACGGGATGGCTTGCTGTCCGTTCCATAACGATAAAACCCCAAGCATGAAGCTGGATCGGCGTTACCACTGCTTCGGCTGCGGTGCGGATGGGGATGTGATTGATTTTGCCGCCGCCCTGTATGGGCTGGGAAAGAAAGAAGCCGCCGTACAACTGGCACAGGACTTCGGGCTTTCCTATGAGGACTGGAAACCGCCGGGAAAGGCAAAAAAGCCCAAGTCCCGGCAGAAATCCCCGGAGGAACAGTTTCAGGAAGCAAAAAACCATTGCTTCCGTATCCTTGCCGATTATCTCCACCTACTCCGAGTGTGGAGAAAGGAATATGCCCCGTACTCCCCAGAGGAAATCTTTCATCCCCGGTTTGTGGAAGCCTTACAGAAGCAAGACCAAGTGGAATATCTGCTGGATGTGTTGCTGTTCGGGGAGATGGAGGAAAAAGCGGCTTTGATTACGGACTACGGAAAGGATGTGATACAGCTTGAACAGCGAATGGCAGAGCTTGCAGCCGCAGACGCAGCAAGAACTAAAAAACACCATGAACGCCATGCAGCCGCCCCAGAGCGTTGAGGAAATCAAGGCGGGGCTGGAAACCACCGAGAAAGGCGGTATCCGTCAGAGCATACGGAACTGCCTGACCGTATTCCAGCGTGACCCGCTGCTTTCCGGGGCTATCGCATACAACATC
>NZ_JAAXCM010000015.1 GCF_019734885.1 Pseudocoprococcus catus
ACCGGGGGCGTGTCACTTACAACGAATTATGCCGGAAATGCCAGCATGGGTGCAGGCAGAGCTTCCGGGCGGTTGTGATTGACTGCCCTCATTATTTATCCAAACGAGCCAAGAAAAAGGAGGAACACACAGAATGAATTTTGAATTTATGACGATAGACACACCACTGCCGCCCTGTATGCCATTTCCCAGAGCATTGACAGGGTTTCCAGTCAGCAGCACCGCAAAGGTCATGTACTGCCGGATGTTAGACGCTATACTATCCAAAGGGCAGGAGGACGAGAACGGAATCCTGTTTGTCTGCTTCCCTGTCACAGCCATTGCCGCAGTCCTGTCCCGCAGCCCCATGACGGTCAAGCGTTCTCTGAATGAACTGGAAACTGCCGGACTTATCATGCGGGTGCGTCAGGGCATTGGAGAACCAAACAGGATTTATGTGCTGATACCGGGAAAGGAGGATACTGCCCTTGCCTGATACCTCAAAGCTGGAAAAGCTCAACCGGGAGTTGGAGAAAAGCGAAAAGAAACTGCGGAAAGCAATCAATGATGAAAAGGCATTGCAGCACCAGCTAAAGCAGCTTACCCGAAAGGAACGGAGGCATCGGCTCTGTACCCGTGGCGGTATGCTGGAAAGTTTTCTGCAAGAGCCGGAACGCCTGACAGATGATGATGTCATGCTGCTGTTGAAACTCATTTTTCACAGGCAGGACACGCAGGAACTGTTGAAAAAACTGCTGGAACGGGAGAAGCCGGAAAACCCTTAGTTTACTAAGGGCGCAATTATACACCACCCAGAGGTTGGTGCATTGCGTTCTCCGAAGGCTCCTCGCCGGAGGGCTGTGATTTTCCGCAGTCATGGTCTGCTCCAAATCAAACAGGGGACGCTACGCTTCCCCTGCGCTGGCTGCCGCCAGCTACCCTTTTGTGGACTTGCCATCTGGGGACACCTTGCGTTGTAAGCTGTTCCCAGCCGACAAGTTTTACAAAAGCTCTCTGTACTTTGAGGGTCGAATAAAGTATAATGAAGTCAATGAGAAATCGGGAGTTGGAGGTATTCACTATGAAAAAGATTATAACCGTAACGCTTTGCATTGTGCTGGTTCTTCTCTTTGCCGGATGCGGAAAGAACGGCGATACATCAAAAGTGGAAATTGATTATGGAGCATCTTCCGTTTATTCAAAAGAAGAAATAGATTCTGCCATTGAGATTATAAAAAAGCAGTTCGCTTCGTTTGAGGGCTGTGAATTGCATAGCCTTTCTTATATGCCAGATGAAGAATGCAACAATGCAGATAACATTGAATGGATGAATGATTTAAGAACGGAAGATAATAAAGAAGCCTTTACGCAATGTATTGCATTTAAAAGTAGTTTCCGTTCGCCAAAAAACGGCGGCGGTGCATGGGAGGCGAACGAAGAATACACTTGGTCATGGTGGCTTGCACGGTGTGAAGGTGGAGAATGGAAGTTAATGACGTGGGGGTATTGATAAGCGTAAGAACTTCCAGTTTGCCACTCACACATCGGGTCAACTTGTCCCGAACTTTTACAACTTAATACCCGCCGCCCACACAGCGGCACACCAAGCAGGAAATCTGAAAAAGGTTGCCTGCTTTTTTTCTGCCCGAAATGAGGTGGTAAAACGCCACCCCATCCGCCAATCACAGAAAGGAGTGACACGAAATGCCCTGTCCACACAACGAAATTTCTATTGTGCGGCGAAGCCAACAGCAGTCTGCGGTTGCCGCCGCTGCTTACCAGAGCGGCGAAAAGCTGTTCTGTGAATACGATCAGGAAGAGAAGCACTACCCGGAAAAGCGTGGTATCGTCCACAATGAAATCCTGCTCCCGGCAAATGCCCCGCCGGAGTATGCAGACCGCAATACCCTATGGAACGCCGCCGAAGCGGTGGAGAAGCAGTGGAACTCTCAGCTTGCAAGGCGGTGGGTGCTTACCATCCCCAAAGAGATACCGCCCGACCAGTATGCTGTCCTTGTCCGGGAGTTTTGTGAACAGCAGTTTGTTTCCAAAGGAATGATTGTTGACTTTGCCATCCATGACACCCACCCGCCGGGACACAATCCCCACGCCCATGTCCTGTTGACTATGCGGGCAATGGACAAACATGGGAAATGGCTTCCCAAGAGCCGCAAGGTTTATGACCTTGACGAGAATGGGGAACGGATTAAACTTCCGTCCGGCAGATGGAAAAGCCACAAGGAGGATACGGTGGACTGGAACGACCAGAAGTATTGTGAAATCTGGCGGCATGAATGGGAGGTCATCCAGAACCGTTATCTGGAAGCCAATGACCGCCCGGAGCGTGTGGACTTGCGTTCCTATGCCAGACAGGGGCTTGATATAGTCCCCACTGTCCATGAGGGAGCTGCTGTCCGGCAGATGGAAAAGCGAGGTATCCAGACGAATATCGGCAACCTGAACCGGGAAATCAGAGCCGCCAACCGCCTGATGAAGTCCATCCGGCAGCTTATCCAAAACCTCAAAGGCTGGATTACCGAGCTGGGAGAAGAGCGGAAGGAACTGCTTGCACAAAAAGCGGCGGAGGAAGCAACGCTTCTCCCCAATCTTTTGATGAAATATATGGAGATACGAAAGGAAGAACGGAAGGACTGGACAAGGGCTGGACAGAACCGGGGGACTTCACAGGACTTAAAGGCAGTCAGCGAAGCCCTGTCCTATCTCCGGCAAAAGGGGCTTTCTACTGTGGAGGATTTAGAAGCATTTCTGGAATCTTCCGGGAAATCGGCAGCCGATTACCGCAGTCAGATGAAGCCAAAGGAAGCCCGCAGTAAAGTGATTGACAGGCTTCTTGCCAGCCGGACAGACTGCAAGGAATGTAAGCCTGCCTATGAGAAGTACCAGAAGATATTTTTCAAGAAAACAAAGGAGAAATTCAAACAGGAACACTCGGAGGTTGCCCGGTATGAGAAAGCCGCTGCCTACCTTGCCAAGCACCCGGACGATAAGGACAGTACCCAAAAGGAGCTGCAACAGGAGCTGGAAACGCTTCTTAGCGAAATCGCAGAGCTGAAAGTACCGCTGACCGAGGTACAGGAGGATTTGAAGAAGCTGCGGGACATCCGCTACTGGGTACGGAAAGCCACACCCGGCACAGAGGAAAGCAAAGAGCCGCCCAAGAAGCAGCCCATCAAAGAAGTCTTGCAGGATAAGGCAGACGAAAAAAAGGCTCAAAGAACCGCCCCAGCGCAGACAAAACACAAACAACAAAATATGGAACTTTAACAGGCACTTGCCATTTTCAAGCAGAGAATGTCAGGTGCTTTTTTCTTTTTAAGGAGGGATAGAGTTGAATGTATTTGAAGCTGTGAAGCAGTCCGTCACAACAAGACAGGCTGCGGAGCATTATGGAATCCGTATAGGTCGGAACGGGATGGCTTGCTGCCCGTTCCATCATGATAAAACCCCAAGCATGAAGCTGGATCGGCGTTACCACTGCTTCGGCTGCGGTGCGGATGGGGATGTAATTGATTTTACCGCCGCCCTGTATGGGCTGGGAAAGAAAGAAGCTGCTATGCAGATAGCACAGGACTTCGGGCTTTCCTATGAGGATTGGAAGCCGCCGGGAAAGGCGAAAAAGCCCAAGCCCCGGCAGAAATCCCCAGAGGAACAGTTTCAGGAATCAAAGAGCCGCTGCTTCCGTATTCTTGCCGATTATCTCCACCTGCTGATGGCATGGAGAACGGACTACACCCCGCACTCCCCGGAGGAAGTCTTTCATCCCCGGTTTGTGGAAGCCTTACAGAAGCAATCCCATGTGGAATATCTGCTGGATGTACTGCTGTTCGGGGAGATAGAGGAACAAGCAGCCCTGATTACGGACTATGGAAAGGATGTGATACAGCTTGAACAGCGAATGGCAGAGCTTGCCGCCACAGACGCAGCAGGAACTAAAAAACACCATGAACGCCATGCAGCCGCCCCAGAGCGTTGAGGAAATCAAGGCTGGGCTGGAAACTACCGAAAAAGGCGGTGTCCGTCAGAGCATACGGAACTGCCTGACCGTATTCCAGCGTGACCCGCTGCTTTCCGAGGCTATCGCCTACAACATC
>NZ_JAAXCM010000002.1 GCF_019734885.1 Pseudocoprococcus catus
GAGTCCTGTACAATACAGGATTCAATCCCTTGTAGCTTAGCTCTCAAATTTGTCTAACTTTTTGGGGTCAGATCAGACCGGGGCGGCTATTTTTGTGGCGTATTATTATTTTTGTCAAAGGTATATCCAAGATAAAAATATGCTATAATGTAAAAAAATCGACATTTGCTGGAATGGAGGATGTATGAAGAAGAAAATAATGATGATTGCTGCTTTTGTGCTCGTAATGATTGGTTTCTATGGGCTATATCGTTTCAATTATATTCCGCATAGAAAATACACAAATGCAGATTTCAATATAGAAACTTACAAAAGCCATACGGACAAAGATCATGATGGTATAGATGACCAGACAGATATCTTAAATAATGCAAAGAATTACATAAAAACGAAGCCTAAATATAAAAGTAAATATTACAACACAGGTTATCCCAACGATGGATATGGTGTTTGTACGGATGTCGTAGCTTTTGCATTAAAAGATGCAGGATATGATTTGATGACATTAGTCAATGAAGATATTGAAGCGAATAAAAAATTATACGACATAGAGACCATTGATAAAAATATAGATTTTAGAAGAGTTAAAAACTTAAAAGTATATTTTGACAGGAATGCGATCAGTCTTACCACGGATATCAATCAAATAGAAGAATGGCTAGGTGGAGATATTGTTGTATTTAAAAATCACATCGGAATCGTATCAGATCATAGAAATAAAAAAGGCATCAATTTTGTTATACACCATGTGAATCTTTATCAGAAATATTACGAAGAAGACATTTTAGAATATCGTCATGATATAGTTGGACATTATAGAATGAGTTAAGGAATTCGTTTACATGATGTAGAACAATTATGTGGAGAAGTGAATTTCAGTTTGAGTGGGCGACTATATTCTAATAGAAAAAGAACTTTTTGATATTTTCACAGATGCGTGATAATATGATTAATGTAAGAGGATCCCGGAGGCCGAAAGGTTTCCGGGGTTTTTCTGTTGAAATAATATGATTGAAAATCACAGAGAACAGTAGAATTAATGAATGAAGAATGATAGAATTAGATTTTAAATAATAGTTGTGGAAGGAGATATCGATGATAAAGGAATCTTTTGAATATAATTCAGATATAGTTAACGACCTGAGTAGCCCTGGAAAGCCGGAGGATGCATCTTTTATGCGCGAGGCTATTCGTCTTTCACAACTTGCCGTAGAACATGGAAATGAGCCTTTTGGGGCGGTGCTGGTAAAAGATGAAGAAATTGTATTTACGAATGAAAATCAGATTTATACAAGACATGATCCGACCTTTCATGGAGAAGCCGGACTGATTCGTGAATTCTGTGCAAAGACATCAATCACAGATTTGCATGACTATACGCTTTATTCCAGCTGTGAGCCGTGTTTTATGTGCAGTGGCGCAATGGTCTGGGTGAAATTAGGCCGATTAGTATACGGTGCAAGCAATAGCGATTTAGAGGCGATACTTGGTAACGAAGGATGTAATTGTTCAAAGATTGTTTTTGACAATTCCTTTTGGCAGCCACAGGTAACAGCTGGTATTCTTCGGAACGAAAGTCTCATGATTCTGAAGGCTTATTTTGATACGCATGCAAAAGGTTGATAGGGTATATTGATCAAAAATAATTACGCAATTGTAAAATAATAATGCCATTCATGGTTGAAATCCGGCTATGAAAGACAGCAAATAGGTGGGTATCGTTTGTTTGGGACAAACAATTTTGACAATATAAATATAATATAGACGGATATGCAGCAATAACTAAAAAAATCAAATTAGTGTATATGAGAAATAAAATTCGATATATTATTAAAAAAATCAAAAAAACTGTTGACAATTTAAATCTGGGATGATATTATATACAAGCTGTCAGCGAGAACAACGCGAAACAGTACAGAATCAGTCAGATCAAAAAGAAATTTGAAAATAAATGAAAAAAGTTGTTGACAAACTTCTTCTGATTTGATAAAATAGACAAGCTGCTTCAAACGAGCGGCAACGAACTTTGATAATTGAACAACAAAACAATCCCGAAAATTCCTAAAAAGAATTTTTAAGAACACAAACCAAAGTAAAA
>NZ_JAAXCM010000004.1 GCF_019734885.1 Pseudocoprococcus catus
CATAGGCGTAAATTCCGGACTAACGTATCCGTACATATTTGCATTAACGTTTCAGTGTTAGCTTGCAAATCGTTCTCCATAAGCCTTGAGATTTATAGATGCCTGGAAATCTCTGTCAATCATATTCCCACATTCACATCTATAAACCCTGTCAGATAACTTCAAATCTTCTTTGATGTTTCCACAGCAGCTGCAAAGCTTTGATGATGGATAAAACCGATCAGCCACAATAAGCTGGATCCCTTTATCATTGCATTTGTATTCGAGCTGTTTTCTAAACCAAAAAAATCCTTGTTCCTGTACTGCTTTGGATAGATGTCTATTTTTCATCATTCCGCTGACATTCAGATCCTCAATACAAATAAATCTTGGCTTTCGATTTACGATCTCAGATATGGTCTGATTCAAATAGTTTTTACGGATGTTTGTTAATCTGTGATTTCGTTTTAATAAAAGTTTTTCCTTTTTGATTACATTATTTGTTTTACAGTAACTTTCCCCTTTCTTATTTTTCTCGTAAGAACGAGAGATACTACGCTGTAATCTACGTTTCTGTTTTTCCAGTTTCTTTACTGTCTGACTCTTATTGATGTTCTTATACTTAACGGCATCAGAGCAGACAGCTAAGTCTTTAATTCCTAAGTCTATGCCAACTCCATCATCATTAAGTGTTTCCTTGCAGTCAGGAAATTCTACACATACACTGATCCACCAGTTCAATCCATCAAAGGATATTCTCGGATTCATATATTTAACATCTGTTGGAATACGTCCATGTTCTGCAAGTCTTACCCAATTCTTTTTTTGCTTATTTGCTTTCCTGCTGGAAGAAAAACCTTCAAGCTTAACGTGGGTATTACTGAATTGTATCTTAACGTTATCCTGATAGAACTTCGGCATTGATCTCTTTCTGGACTTGAATCTTGGGAATTTTTGCAAACCCTTGAAAAAGTTCTTATACGCAGTACAGGCATCTTTGATCGCCTGTTTGGTTACATTATTTGAAATATTTAATAACCATGCGTATTCATCAGAATGTCTAAGCTTTGTAAATTCTTTTCTGAGTTCTGGATCTGAAATGAATTTGCCACCTTTTTCGTAACTTTCTTTTTCCCTGGCCAAAGCCCAGTTATAAGCAAATCTTGAAGCTCCTGCGTACTGAAACATCTTAGTTTTCTGTACGTTGTTTGGTATCAACATTACTTTTATGGCTTTTACCATCTGTTTCCTCCTGCTGCATCAATTCCCGGATAAGTTTCTTAGCTTTGTTCGCTCGTTTTCCTTGTAATTTGCAACTGAATACTGTGATTATCTGAACCAGATCTTCAACAAGTTCCTGCTGTTCAGATTTTTCAGTATTATCAATAATCTCAATCTCACAATTATAAAGTGAAGCAATATATTCTATCAACTCAAAACCAAATCGCAATAGCCTGTCTTTATATAAAACAACAACCTTTTCAACCTGATTTTGAGAAATTCGTCTGATCAATTCCTGAAGCCCTTTTTTCTTATAATTAGTCCCAGAACCGATATCACTTATTATCTCAAACGGCTGCCCTTTTGCCAGAAGATATGTCTTGACATTATCAATCTGTCGTTCCAAATCATCTTTTTGTTTATGGCTTGAAACGCGACAATATCCAATTGTAATGCGATTTTTAGGCGTTACATTTATTACCTGGTTGAGTTGCTCATCGGAATAATATCTATAGCCACTTACTGTAGTATGATGCGGATGAAGTTTTCCATTGGCATCCCAATTTCGTAATGTCTGAGCAGATACGCCTATAATTTTTGAAAATTCATGTATAGAATAATATTTACTCAAAGTATCAACTCCTTTCAAT
>NZ_JAAXCM010000003.1 GCF_019734885.1 Pseudocoprococcus catus
TTATCTCTTCCCGTTTTACTTTGGTTTGTGTTCTTAAAAATTCTTTTTAGGAATTTTCGGGATTGTTTTGTTGTTCAGTTATCAAAGTTCGTTGCCGCTCATCAAGCGACTTGTTTATTCTATCAGATACCTAAGTATTTGTCAATAACTTTTTTACTTTTTCTTATAAGTTATTTTCAAACTACTTATGAATCTGTACTGTTTCGCGTTGTTCCCGCTGACAGCTTGTATATAATATCATCTCTTCCAGCATCTGTCAACACTTTTTTTCTTTTTTCTCTCCTTCATCCCCATCAATGCAGCAAAAGGCGGATAACCCTCCCCTTGTTCAGGTCATCCGCCTTTATTTGTACATGACTGTATTATTTTAATTTGAACTCTATGTAAATGGGAGCATGATCAGAATAACTACATCCCGTATTCACATTCTCCTATGTCAGACATTCCGTATTGTCAGACACAATAAAGAAAACAAAAATGCAGGGGCATAATTCTGGGCCAATACATGGTGATCATCCGGGAAACAATTTTTCAATATATCGTTCACATGATAGCTTCTCGTTTAGTCAAAAGCATTTTCTTCGACCTGTATCTATTCTAAAATCTATGTATTCTAAATTCTATAAATACCAATTATTATCTTTAGGCCTTCCAGCAAAATTCTCTTCCAGCATTCTGATATGGCTGATCAGTGATGGATCATCAAAGTATCTTGCTCCTGTTGGACATTTTCTGATACAAGCGTGACATTTGATACAAACTCCCGGCACTTCTTCAATATTCTCTCGTGAAATACTTCCCATTGGACAGACTTCAGCGCATATCTTGCAATGCGTACATATCTCATTATGAACTTTTGGCTTTGCTTTCAAGAAGTTGGCCGGTGTACCATCTGCCTCAAGGGGCTTATAATAAGGCCCAACCGGGTTGCTTCCCGGAAGGCTGAGATCATTATAGTTCTCCGGTTGTGTCATGATTTTATGAACCACATCTGCGCCAAACTGTCCGGCTGCCTTCAAATCTTCTGTTCCCGGTCTGCCTGCCGATAAAATATCCGACATGACATGCCGAGTCACAGCACTTCCCGCGCCATATACCTTAAAACCATTCTCCTGCAGCAACAAATAGGCCTCCATGACGGAATGATCAATACTCCTGCCGCCATAAGTCATCACAATTGCTGCCAAAGCGCCTTGTCCGCAAATTCTGTCACGAATATAAGGCATGATTTTGTTTGGAATCCGTCCGGCATACGTCGGACATCCCAAAATGACCAAATCTTTCTCCCCAAAACAAAGAGTATCCTCTCTCTTGTCCGGCAGTGTAAAATCATATTGATGAATCTTATCAATATTCATCACTCCCGCTGCGCCTTCGGCCACTGCCATCGTTACCTGCTCCGTCTTTCCCGACGGACTGAAATAAACCGCCCAAATATGTTTTATCATCTGTCCCCACTCCTCGTTTTATTTTTCAAGATGATCCAGATAATGAAGCAAAAATCTCTCTGCCAGTGAATTCTTCTTGATATTGGCTCTTGCTTCATCAAATGTAAACCATTTGAAATTGTCCACTTCTTCGTTGACCGTGAACTACCCATTGTCTAAAGCCAATGGGCTTCCTGCTTCACAGATCTCGTGACCTACTATCTCCACAGGCGTAAATTTGGGCAGTCCCTGCCCTATATAGTTATTCTTCTTATGCTATTTAT
>NZ_JAAXCM010000013.1 GCF_019734885.1 Pseudocoprococcus catus
TATAAAATGTACCCTATAGATTGGACAGTTTGAGTTTTTAAAACCCTTACCATTAGACAGTAAGTTTTAATGAAAACCCTTAAATCTATACAATGAGTTTACAGGGAACCCTTAACTTTGGACATGGTTCTGATGACCCCCTTTATTTTGTACAAAATCGATTTTTGACTCCGATTCAGATTGATATTAAAATAAAAATGAATTGGAGGAAATTATGGCAAACAGAAAGTTTACAGAACAGGAAATGCTCACACTGAGAAATAGCAAATATGTGTTGGATGTATCATCGAGCATTGTACATTTCTCGGCAGAATTTAAAAAACTGTTTTGGGAGGAACTGTCAAAGGGCAGGCTTCCACGTGAGATTGTTTCGACTCTTGGGATAGATCCAAATATCCTGGGGGATTCCAGAATAAATGGTCTGAAAACCATGATTGGAAATGAAGTAAAAAAGGGAAATGGTTTTCGAGATCTTAACACCTATGCACAGGGCTGCAACGGATATCTGTCGGCTGAAAATCGGATAAAATATTTAGAAATGCAACTGGCATATAAAGATCAGGAGATTGAGTTTCTAAAAAAAATTGTATCTTTAAATCCGAAGGCTCCGGAATAATGAAAATACCAGCCCATGCAAAGTATCAGATTATTTATGATACTTTGCAAAAAAAAGATAATCTATTGAATGTAGCTGCCATGTGCGAAATTGCAGGAGTATCCCGTTCGGGCTATTACCATTATCTCTCAACAGAAGACCAGCGAATGGAAAGAGAGGAACGGGACAGACAGGATTTTCTTTTGATTCTGAAAGCATACCAGTATCGAGGATATCATAAAGGTGCCCGTAGCATATATATGAGGTTGTTACACATGGAACCGCCTATAGTGATGAATATCAAAAAAATCCGTCGGCTGATGAGGAAATATAACTTACAGTGTCCTATCCGCAAAGCAAATCCCTATCGGAGAATGGCAAAAGCAATGGCAACTGCATATACCGCACCCAATATAGTAAACCGTGAATTCGAGGAACATGGACCAAGAAAAATTCTGTTAACAGATATCACGTATATAATAAATGGAAAAGCACCCCGGTGCTATATGTCAACAATTATAGATGCCTGTACCAAGGAACTGCTGTCATGGGTTCTCAGCGAATCATTAGAAATTGATTTTGTATTAGAAACAGTAAAACAGTTAATAGAAAAACATGGAACTGATTTAAGCACAGAAACATTAATACATAGCGATCAGGGTTCCCACTATACCAGCATTAAATTTATCCAATTGTTAAAGGATAATGAACTGAGACAGTCTATGTCACGTAGAGCAAACTGTTGGGACAATGCTCTCCAGGAATCATTCTTTGGTCATATGAAAGACGAACTGGATCTGTCAGAGTGCTACAGCTATGAGGAGATATTAAACGCAGTTAGGGATTGGACAGAATACTATAATACAGAACGTTATCAATGGGACTTAGCAAGGTTGTCACCTGTTGAGTATTATCAATATATGACAACAGGAATTTATCCTCTGATAATCCCTAAAGCAAAAGGTGAAAACAATCAATCAGAGGCATCACTTTGATGCCTCTACACAACAAACAAATATATAATAGAAATCTGAAAAGGAAAAAGTCATAGTGTCCTTGACAAAGGGTACACTTTA
>NZ_JAAXCM010000064.1 GCF_019734885.1 Pseudocoprococcus catus
ATATCAAAAGTAAAAAAGCAGGAATCATAATTTATAATAATTACGATTTCTGCTTTTTGCTAAAGTTAATGACATTGAGTAAATATAAGGGTTTTAGGTGTCAACAAGCGATAAATTTACGGGAAATTTGTAGCCTTCCGGTGTCAAAATCAGCCTTTCTCTCTGTCGGGCAAGTCAAATGGCAGTTCCAACTGTTCTGCCTTCGTCAGCTTCGTAAATCCGTCTTTGTCCGGTTCGTTGCCACCCTCTTCTGTTCCTTCCCTAACCCAGCTTCTCTGTCTACCATATCCTTCCCTTGAAAATCTGTGAACTCCTGCCCTCTTCCAGCCGGTAATCTGTGTATCCATAATGGAACAGATCTCATTTGTCTCGAATTTTCCCGGCTCCCTGCTGACCTACCAAACAGAGCATTTCATCTGCCTTACAACCCGGACGATAGATTCTGCTCAACGCTTCCATCAGGAAATGTTTCACAACCTCATAGACAAAATCCGAAGCATCAGCTCCCATATACCGTTGCAGTACATAACGGATTCGCTCCTGTCCGTCCCATTCCAGTTGTTCCAGATACTCACAGATTGGGTGGTATGCCCGGCTGTTGGCTTCTATGAATCCCTGTTTCTCTGTCATAGTCAGATGTCCTCCCTCCTTCGTTTATTAAGTTCCTGTTCTCATCCCATATCCGTTCCTGTACCGGGTTCTGATGTTTCCGGGACGTATCAACCAGAAAAGACACGCTGAATGCCTATTCAGTTCTGGTATCACTACGGGCAGGCTGTTTCGTTTTCAAGGTTCGTGTAAGAAGTAAAAAAGATTCTTACACTAAACGAAATGCTCAGAGGTCTTTTTACAGCCCCCTTACTGCATCTTTTTTGATTTCGTGTCATCTTTTTAAAGTTCCTTACACAATCTCTGTACTGACGAAACAAAATACGGACATGTTTTGAAATTGTTTTTTACAAAATACAATTTTGGTCTTTAAGGTAAAAAAATAAGCCTCAAGAGACTTTTAATCATTTTGGAGCTCCAACTCTTTAAAATTGATTGATTAAGAAGTCTCTTCAAACTTACTACACCAGTAACAAAAAAGAACATACAAAATGACTTGATCATCTCATATGTTCTTAAAAATCGCAATTTACCTATTCAAATATCTGTTTCAACTGAATAGATGTCGGTGACGGCATCTTCAATGGCGCTCCGCTCATCATAATATAGCCTTTGTCATAGTTGACTTTGAAGGATGTCATGGAATTGCCTTCCTGATTGACAGACACAAACATCTGATCTCCCGGCATAATCGCCAGATCCCTCGGATATTCACCGCTGACCGGAAGGATACAAAGTGTCTTCATCATCTGATCCTCTTCATTAATCTCATAGATGGCTACAGAGTTGTTGCCAGAGTTGGTGACAAAAAGATATCTGTCGTCCGGTGTCAGTTTCAATGTAATGGCACTGTTATAGTTATCATACTTTTCAGGCAAAGTAGAAATTGTCTGAAGCTTTGTAAAATGAGCAGTCTCAGCATCATAGGCATACTTCGTCACGCAGCATTTATTCTCATGGGTCAGATAAGCATAACGGCCATCCGATGTGAAGATCATATGCTTCGGTCCGGATTCCAGTTCGCATCTCAGAATATCATGAAGCTTAATCTTGCCTGTTTCATGATTAAACTCATAAACCTTTACCTGATCCATACCAAGATCAACAGCCATAATGAAACGTTCATCCGGTGAGAAAATCGCACAATTCACATGACAGCGGTAATTTCTTCCGGCAATACTGCCAAGTCCCTTCATAAAGACTTCATCCGTCACACCCTGAATCGTACCATCCTCATTTAATCTTAAAACCGTCAACTTTCCGTCATGATAACCTGCTGTCAGCAAATAACGATTGGCTCTGTCCACAGACAGATAACAAGGTCTCAGGCCATTCACCGATGCCTTATTCATCAATTCAAGACCGCCGTCCGGCAGAATCTTAAAAGAAGCCACGCCTTCATCACAATTGCTGTACAGGTACTGTTCATCATGGGATAATCTCAGAAATGAAGGATTGTTGATCTTAAATGAGCCTCTTACCTTAAAGTATGCATATTCCACATTCGCATCCAGAATGTAAATACCGTCACTCTCACCTCTTGTATAAGAACCCACATATGCTACATATTTATCTGCCATTCTAAAAACTCCTCTCAAAGCCATCTGCCATTCTAAACTGAATCTCCTTATTATTTAAAAAATTCAATCATCCATCCAAAACAGGCACATTTACCGCTATTTTCTAAACGTAAGTGTACCATATTCCATCCCAGATGTCCACAATAACCCCAAGTAAAACATTGACGTCTAACGTCATTTGTAGTAAGCTCATACTGATATTATTTTATTCATAAAACACATTATCTTATTTTTAGAATTATACTCAACGCGAAATGCTCTGTATTCTTAGATAGTTGCCAATCATTCATCCTTCAAAGCAGGTGCTTCTAACCCGGCCAGTACATAAGGCACTGTCTTTTAGTGCCTTATGTACTGCTGCCAGGTTTAGGCAACGCGAGTGTGCTTTCTTTGAAGGATGAAGATTAATAACTTCAAAAAACTTCTGCGTTTCGCCCACTGTTTAAGGAGGATTTTACTATGGAGAAAATTGCCAGTTTTACAATTGACCATTTAAAGCTTGTTCCCGGTGTTTATGTTTCCCGTAAGGATACCATTGGCAGAGAAGTCATCACAACCTTTGACCTGCGTATGACCAGCCCTAACGATGAACCGGTAATGAACACAGCCGAAGTACACACTATTGAACATCTGGCTGCTACTTTTTTGCGCAACCATCCGGTTTACGGTGATAAAACCATTTACTTTGGACCAATGGGCTGCCGCACAGGCTTTTATCTGCTGCTGGCAGGTGATCTGACTTCCAAAGAGATTGTTCCTCTGATGATTGAGATGTTTGAATTCATCAGAGACTTCAAAGACGAAGTGCCAGGTGCAAGTCCGAAGGACTGCGGCAATTATCTGGATATGAACCTGCCAATGGCTAATTATCTGGCTAAGCGCTATCTGGACAACGTACTGTACAATATCGATGACAGCAGACTGGTTTATCCGGAATAAAAATCAATAAAATAAATATAAATTCAGCCCACATCTCCACTAAATATATCTGAAATTTCAGACATACATCTCCGGAAATATGGGCTTTGTCTTTTGTAAACAGGATTCCTCTTGTCATGCAACTTAAGTAAACTGCTTACATTTTCTATTTTCATTTTCTTCCCTTATCTTCTGTTTCCTAATGATACTGCTATACTCTTTTGTAACTTTTGTTTTTTATCAACTCTAACTTACTTGCCGACTACAGATTAAATTCTTTTAACAGCTTTTCCTGATATTCTTTGTCTGAAGCAGCCTTAATAATATCTTCACTGCGGTTTTGTTTCGACAACAGAATAATCAATTGATTAATTCGTTCCTGACCTTGCTGCATGCCTTTTTTCAGCCCCTCCTGCATGCCCTCCATTCTTTCATCCCGCATCATCTCTTCCAACAACATATACTTTCCCTCCCAGTCACGGTTCTGCTTAATGCGCTTTATCTGTTCCTGTATTCTTCTTACATAGTCATCATCCGATGCTGGTTCATCATTCTCTTGACCCACATATTCGAGAAAATTCACCAGTTCTATTGAAACTTCCGACTTGTTTTTCCCTTTTGTGCTCAAAATGATAGTCTGACTGCCATCATTCAACGGTTCCTTCGTTTCCCAAATCATGTTCCGTACACTGTAACGATACAATTCACTGGCAAACGGAGCAAAATCACAGATAAAAATGACATATGTATCCGACAATTTGTCATATGCTTCTCCTGCAAACAATGCATCCATGTCCATCTGTGCATGATAATATCTGCTCCGCTTAGCCAGTGCATGCTCCGTTTTCACCTGCATCTCAACATTAAATCGGCGCTTTGTTCCGGCCTCTTCTGCCAGAACATCTAACCGTACGCCATGGTATTCCGGATGATAACTGATGCTTTTTTCAGTTATCACATCTACTTCCAAAATCGGCATTTCCAACACAAGTTCCAGCAAATGGCGACACTGTTCCGTATCTGACATCACTGCCGCAAACATGAAAGCATCTTTAATCGTTAAGTCCTGTAATTTCTTTCTCATATCGTCCTCCAACACAAACCATGCAAGAGGAATCCTATAACTAAATTATACACCATGTATCAATACAAAACAACTATA
The DNA here is from genome assembly GCF_019734885.1 of Pseudocoprococcus catus. GTDB lineage: Bacteria > Bacillota > Clostridia > Lachnospirales > Lachnospiraceae > Coprococcus_A > Coprococcus_A catus. Next base: position 4,270 of record NZ_JAAXCM010000064.1, read on the forward strand.
TTGTTTGCTTCTACCACATACATATTTTGAATATTTTATTATCAATTCCCCGCTTTCCAAAATCTATACTTATTTTTCAAGACATAAAAACAAAATTCTGCGGCATACTACCATAAATCCAAACCATACAAGGAGGTTTCCTATGATAGAACCGCAGATTTCTTTTCATCCGAATCACTATTTTCAAAGGGCTGAATCTCTCACTATGACACAGTCTGACAGCACCGACGGTACTGACGGTTCAGACCGGATGACAGTCCGTGATGACCATCTTCCGCCCTACATCGGCGATTTTCCGCCAAAATCCTCTTCACCCTCACAGGACGAAAAGATGGTATAACACAGCCAGCAAAAGCAGATGGGCCGGATAAAAGATATAAAAACCGTACTGCATGACTTTCGTCTGCCGGCCCCTCCGCCCATTATAAAGCAGGATCGGGATCAGTGCCAGCACCGCATAAACTTCAACATCGCCCATAGCAGCCAGAAGGATCGCCGCAATGGGATATTTTAACTGAGGCTGCTCCCGCAGATAATAAAAAACACAGATAACCGCAATCCCCGTAAAACCATAATCCGTATTGAAAAATTCAGCGATCAGCCCCGCTACAATAATAACAAGCAATTTATAGAGTACATCCGGAATGTCCAGATGCTCAATGGGATGCTCAAGGAACCAGATAGCCAGAAGTCCCAGTCCCAGGGTAAAAAATACATTCTGATGCTCCGTATAGACCAACCGGTGATAAAAAGCCAGGTCGAAAGGAACCTCAGAAATCAATGCAAAAATACCCATACGCAAAATATATTTCTTCATGTCATGGGTATGCACAGCCCCTTCCACCAGCAAAAAACAGTAGATGGGAAAGGCTAATCGTCCGATAATACGAAATCCCATCATCCCGCTGAAGCATACTGCCCCCAGATGGTCAATGAACATGGACAGACAAGCAATCAGCTTCAGTACTGTGCCGTCCATCCGCTGATACCGGGATAAATCCACCGAAGGGTTCATTTATTTTCCTCCCTGTTTCTGTGCTTCAATCCGCTCTGCCAGATCATTCAGATACACCCAGCGCTCCATCTTCTCCTCAAGGGCTGCCTCAGCTGCGTCTTTTTCCTTCATCAGGTCATTGAGTTTTCCTGAATCTGTGGCAAACTTCATCATATCTGCATCAATCTGCTCAATCTTCGCTTCAAGGGCTGCAATGTCATCATCGATGGTATCAAATTCCTTCTGTTCACTGAATGTAAACTTTAACTTCACCGGTCTGTTCTGCTTCCAGTCTTTGGAACTGTTTTTCTTCTCGCCGCTGTCAGCCTTTGTCTTATTGGTCAGACTCATATCCGGCGCTGTGCCGAAACGTTTCTCATGGGCTTCCAGATAATCGGTATAACCGCCCTCATACTGTCGGATGTGACCCTGTCCGTCAAATTCCAGAATACGATCCGCCACATTATCAAGGAAATATCGGTCATGGGAAACAGCCACCACAATGCCTACAAATGAATTCAAATAATCCTCCAGGATTGTCATGGTCGGAATATCCAGATTGTTGGAGGCCTCATCTAACAGAAGGACATTGATATTCTGACATAAAACACCAAGCAGATACAGACGGCGCTTCTCACCGCCGGATAATTTGCCGATCGGCGCATACTGCATTTCCGGTGTAAAAAGAAATCGCTCCAGCATCTGGGAAGCACTGATCCTGCCGTCGCGGGTAATAATATATTCTCCGATGTCCTTGACATAATCAATGACCCGCTGACGGTCATCCATTTCCTTCTCATCCTGGGCAAAATAGCCCATACGGATGGTCTCCCCAATCTCAATGACACCGGAATCCGGTTCCACCTGTCCCACCAGCATCTTCATCAGTGTGGATTTGCCGCAGCCGTTCGGACCAATGATGCCTACCTTTTGATTTCTCAGGAAAATATAACTGTAATCATCCAGAATGACTTTATCACCATAACGCTTGCTCAGATGCTGCAGTTCAATGGTCTTTTTACCCATACGTGTCTCAATGGAATCCATCTCCACAACCTGTGCCTGCTCCGGTGCCGTTCCGTTCTTCAGCGCCTCTAACCGTTCCAGTCTGGCACGCTGTTTGGTGGTTCTGGCACGGCATCCTCTCTTGGCCCATTCCAGTTCCATTCTAAGGACACTCTGGCGCTTGCGCTCCGTTGCCAATTCCATCTCTTCTCTGGCCGCCTTTAATTCAAGGAACCCGGAATAGTTGGATTCATAGCTGTAGATCTTGCCCTGGCTGATCTCCAGAATCTTGTTCGTCACCTGGTCAAGGAAATATCGGTCATGGGTCACCATGAGAATCGTTCCCCTGAAATTCTTCAGGTAATCTTCCAGCCACCGGATCATGGCACTGTCCAAATGGTTGGTGGGCTCATCCAAAAGCAGCACATCAAAATCCTGTGCCAGCACCTTGGCCAGAGCCACTTTACGCTTCTGGCCGCCGGAGAGTTGCTCAATAGGCGTACTGTAATCCATAATTCCCAGCTGACTTAAGTTGCTCTGAACCTTCCATCCTGTCTCATCATCGCCTGCATAAGAAAGAATGGTCGCTCCTTCCGGAAACTTCGGCTCCTGAGGCAGCCATGCCAGCTTCAGCTGATTCTGCCGGATAATATTGCCGGAATCCGGCACTTCATCGCCTGCGATCATTCGAAGCAGTGTGGATTTGCCGGTGCCATTGATGCCCACAATACCGATCTTGTCGCCTTCCTGAATGCCGATGGAGGCATCATCAAAAATCGTCTTCTCACCAAAAATTTTGCTTATATGTTCAATATTCATTATATTCATAAAAAAATACCTCTATCTTTTTTATCTTTAATAATGATAAATGAAATTTACATAACCGTCAATTGTATTTTCCATTGAAAAGGCTTGCAAATTAGCTAAAATACGGTACAATAGGGATTGCAGTCTAAATTATTAAAAATTGGCGTAACTGCTGAATGATATGTACACAAACAGAAAGGTTTATCTATGATTAGTGCAAATAATGTTACTCTGCGCATTGGCAAACGCGCACTCTTTGAAGATGTGAATATTAAGTTTACCGAAGGCAACTGCTATGGTCTGATTGGCGCCAACGGTGCCGGGAAGTCTACTTTCCTGAAAATTCTCTCTGGTGTCATCGAACCGAGCAAGGGCGATATCGCAATCACACCTGGCCAGCGTTTATCCGTACTGGAACAGGACCATTATAAATATGATGATTATCAGGTATTAGACACTGTTATCCTGGGCAACAAACGTCTCTATGAGATCATGAAGGAAAAAGACGCTATTTATGCCAAAGAAGATTTTACAGACGAAGACGGTGTCCGTGCCAGCGAACTTGAAGGTGAATTCGCCGACTTAAACGGCTGGGAAGCTGAAAGCGATGCTGCAACTCTGTTAAACGGTCTCGGTATCGAAACAGATCTCCACTACGCTTATATGCGCGAGCTGGACGGCGGTCAGAAGATCAAGGTTCTTCTTGCCAAAGCCCTGTTTGGCAATCCGGACATTCTGCTCTTAGACGAGCCGACCAACCATTTGGATCTGGATGCTATCGCATGGCTTGAAGAGTTTCTGATCAACTTCAACAATACCGTTATCGTTGTCTCCCATGACCGTTATTTCCTGAACAAAGTCTGTACGCATATCGCTGATATTGATTATGCCAAGATCCAGCTTTACTCCGGCAACTACGATTTCTGGTATGAATCCAGTCAGCTGATGATCAAACAGATGAAGGAAGCCAACAAGAAGAAGGAAGAAAAGATTAAGGAACTGCAGGAATTCATCCAGCGTTTCTCCGCCAACGCTTCCAAATCCAAACAGGCCACTTCCAGAAAACGTGCCCTTGAGAAAATCCAGCTGGATGAGATTCGTCCTTCCAGCCGTAAGTATCCATATATCGACTTCAAGCCAAACCGTGAAATTGGCAACGAAGTCCTCCATGTTGAAGGCATTTCCAAGACCATTGACGGCGTGAAGCTCCTTGACAATATCTCCTTCACCCTGGGCCATGATGATAAAGTAGCTTTTGTCGGCCCGAATGTTAACGCCACAACCGCTCTTTTCAAGATTCTGGCCGGTGAAATGGAACCGGATGAGGGTTCTTATAAGTGGGGTGTTACCACAACACAGACTTACTTCCCGAAGGACAACACTGCTGAATTTACAAGCGAAGACAGTATCGTTGACTGGCTGATGCAGTACTCCCCTGAAAAGGATGTGACATTTGTCCGCGGTTTCCTCGGCCGTATGCTCTTCTCAGGCGATGACGGTCTGAAGAAGGTCAACGTTCTCTCCGGTGGCGAGCGTGTCCGCTGTATGCTTTCCAAGATGATGATGTCCGGTGCCAACACCATGCTGATGGACGAACCAACCAACCATTTGGACATGGAATCCATCACAGCTCTGAACAACAGCCTGATCAAATATCCGGGCGTCCTGTTATTCACTTCCCAGGACCACCAGTTTGTACAGACCGTTGCCAACCGTATCATGGAACTGACACCAGGTGGTCTTATTGACAAACAATGTACTTACGATGAATATCTTGAAAATGATGAGATGGCCAGAAAACGTCAGATTCTCAATATGGAAGCTGAAGCTGACGATTAATGCTGCAACCGCAGAAACATATGCACTTGTCAGCAATTCTTAAGGATTTTTTAAAACCTTTAACAGGCTTTATATGATATGCTAAGAGCAGCAGAGAATATTTTTTCTTTGCTGCTCTTTTTACTTATTATCTATTTTTTGGGGAGGCTTACAAAAGATTATTCTTATGAAAAACAAAAGATTATTTTTGACAATATTGATTCTATTTATTCTGGCTGCTTCCGGAAGTATTTTTGTTTTCTCCATCGACAAATGGCATATTGAAATTGATTGCGGTAAAGAAAATGATATCAAGACTGAATACGGCGAAGCTTACGATGACACGGCTGCAACCGCTGCACTGAAAGGCAGATACCTGTTAAAAAACGGTTTCCCGGCAGCAGTCACCTCCGAAGGTTCTGTTGATACATCAAAACTCGGGAACTACACTATCACTTACCATGCTTCTTTCCTTTTCTGGAAGGGTGAAGCCACAAAAACCGTTCATGTAGTTGATACCATTCCTCCGGAAATCAAACTTGTGACGGATCCTGACCATTACACACTTCCCGGGCACCCATATGAAGAAGAAGGCTACTCCGCAACAGACAATGTAGATGGCGATCTGACTAAGGAAGTAACCAGTGAGGAAAAAGACGGCAATGTCATTTATAAAGTTTCCGACAGCTCAGGCAATGAAACAACGATAACCCGAAAGATTTTCTATGACGACCCGATTCCGCCGACACTGACATTAAAAGGTGACAGCGAAATGACGATCCAAGCCGGTTCTGATTATAAGGATCCGGGATATACAGCTGCAGACAATGTAGACGGTGATCTGACATCCAAGGTTACCGTTGAAGGTTCTGTCAACACCTACAGTGCCGGAACTTATACACTGACCTATACCGTCAAAGATAACTACGGCAATGAAGCATCTGACACACGAACCGTCACTGTTGAACCAGTCAGACAGTCTGATACTGTTAATCCAACAGGCAAAATCGTTTATCTGACCTTTGATGACGGTCCCGGTGAATATACTTCAAAGCTTCTGGATATTCTTGATAAATACAACGTGAAGGTTACGTTCTTTACTGTCGGGTCCGGACATCCGGATTTACTGAAAGCCGAAGCTGATGCCGGTCATTCCATCGGTATTCACAGTGCAACCCATGATTACGCCACGATTTATTCCAGCGAAGATGCCTACTTTGCTGATCTTCGCAAACAGCAGGAAACCATTGAAAACGCTACTGGCATTCATACGACCCTTGTTCGTTTTCCGGGCGGAAGCTCCAACACAGTCAGCAAGAACTATTGCTCCGGTATCATGACCAAACTGACTCAGGATCTTACAGATATGGGCTTCCAGTATTTTGACTGGAATGTTGCCAGCGGAGACGCCGGTGAGACAACCGATACCTCTGTTGTCGTTCAAAATGTCATCTCCGGCATTCAGCAGCACGACATTTCCATCGTTCTTCAGCACGATATCAAAGGATTCAGCGTCAATGGTGTTGAACAGATTATCCAGTGGGGACTGGCACATGGCTATACATTTCTGCCGCTGAAGGCTGATAGTCCGACAGCACACCATGGTGTCAACAACTAATTAAAAACGACTTAATGATAACACAAAAGGAACGAAATTGATATTCATACTCGCTTGAATACCAATTTCGTTCCTTTTGTCAAAGTATTTTACATATAGCATCCCAACGGCATGCTGTTCTGCTGCAGCAGATGCAGGATAGCGCCTACGACCTGGGCACAGATCTGAAGGATATATCGGCAGTCATTTTCTACAGATTTGACTGCATGCAGATATTCTTCATGACATTTTCTGATGAATGTACAAATCTCATCTGCGGACTGCATATTCACTTCCTGGAAATGTGCATGCTTTTCTTTCATCTTCTGCACAAATTCTCTAAAATCCACCTTCAACTGTGCTTCATAATGAATATGCTCTGTCATTGTTCCAGGATATTCAATGTTATGCGGGAATGTAAAGTAATCCGCAATATAGTGGGTAATAATCCCCAGATCCTTTGACAGACCAATGGTCATTCCTTTATTCTTGTCATATTCATCAATCACTTTGTTAATCTTCTTCTCCAGTTTGTGGAATGTCAGATCTATTCTGTGTTTGGTTGTAATAAAGGTTGGCACAAGGTCCGGTTCCAGACTTCCGAATCTGAAAGCCAGAGGATGGTCGATCATATCTGCATCCACAACATCTACTATGTATCCTGCTAATGATAAATGAGATTTTTTTCTCAATATGAAACCCTCCACACATATATGGCAGCGGTACCATCCGCTATAACTGTCGTTTCGTAACATCTACATTATTGTACACCTATCCTAAACAAGAATCAATATCATTTACAAAAAAATTCACATTCCTTCACATATGAAATACGCATTCACCTTGACATTGACACCCCCATCATATAAAATTAATCCATATATGAACATATAGAGGAGATGATTTTTTGGATTCCAGTGACGCGATGCAGCTTCTTATTCTAGTTATTTTACTGGCTTTATCAGCCTTTTTTTCATCTGCAGAAACTGCATTAACCTGTGTCAACAAGATTCGTATCCGAGGCCTTGCCGAGGAAGGGGACAAGCGTGCCATTCTTGTCAAGGAACTGACGGATAATCCATCCAAGATGCTGAGTGCCATCCTTATTGGCAATAATATTGTCAATCTGAGTGCGTCCTCATTATCAACAATGCTGGCTACCAAGATAGCAGCCCAGCTCGGTGCCGGTACCAACACTGCAACCTTTGTCGGCCTTGCAACCGGTATCCTGACAATTTTGATCTTAATTTTCGGTGAGATCACACCTAAGTCCGCAGCAACCATCAACGCAGAGAAGATAGCATTGGGCGATGCCGCAATCATCTACTGGCTGACCCGTATTCTGACCCCTGCTATCTTCGTAATCAACCACCTTTCTTATGGAGTTATGCGCCTGATGGGCATCAATCCCAACGCCAAGACGAAGGCTATGACGGAGAATGAGCTTCTGACCGTTATTGACGTCAGTCACGAAGACGGTGTCATTGAATCCGAAGAGAAAGAGATGATCACCAACGTTGTAGATTTCGGCGATTCTGTTGCCAGCGATGTGATGGTACCACGTATCGATATAGAATTTATGGATGTAGAGAGCAATTATGAAGAAGTACTCTCTGTTTTCAGACGTGATAAGTACTCCCGTGTGCCGGTTTATGAAGGTGACAAGGATCATGTCATCGGTGTTTTGAATCTGAAGGATGTTTTCTGTTATAATGATATTCCTGACAATTTCTCAATTCGCAAGATTCTTCGTCGGCCATATTTCACCTATGAATTCAAGAGAATTTCTGATCTGATGGTGGATATGCAGAAGAATTCCATCAGTATGGCCATGGTACTTGATGAATACGGTGCCGTTGCCGGACTCATTACACTTGAGGACCTGCTTGAAGAAATCGTCGGCGAAATCCGTGATGAATATGACGAAGAAGAGACAGACGATATCCGCAAGGTGAATGACCATGAATATACCGTTGATGGTACAACCAAACTCGATGACATCGACAAGCTTCTTGGACTTCACCTTGAATCCGAGGATTATGACTCCATCGCCGGGCATATGATCCATGAACTCGGGCATATTCCTACAGAAGGTGAATATATCGATATCAACGGTATCCGTTTCACGGTTATGAAGATGGACAAACATCGTATTGCCGATATTGATATCCATCTGCCGGAAGCAGAATCTGAGCATAATGCATCTGAACATTGATATATCAGATGCCGCTATAGAATTTTTAAGAGAATCGAGGGTTAAAAATGTTAAAAGAATTTAATTTGCCTATGGCAGTTTTATTCAAAACGTCATTCAATTTCTGATCCTGGCTTTTGTTGTTTTCCTGTTTATGAAAGTGATCAACAAGCTGAAGAAACCTGCACCTGCGGCAGCTCCGACAACCAAGGTTTGTCCATACTGTAAGTCTGAGATACATATTGATGCTGTCAAGTGTCCGCACTGTGCATCTACCCTCGAAAAGCCTGAACCATAATCCGTTATCATTTTTGCTTACAAAAGAAGCCTCATAAGATGGATATTTTCTCACACCACAACCATCTTACGAAGCTTCTTTTTCTACACAGCCATTTCCCTTAAATCATCTGCAATAATCAGTTCTGCTTCCGTTGCAGCCTGAATTTCTTCAATCGTATACTCCGGATTATATTCAACCAGTGCCAGTCCTTCATGTGTGACCTTCATCACTCCCATCTCAGTCACGATCAAATCTACCTGTCCCTTTGCGGTCAAAGGCAATGTACATTCTTTAAGGATCTTGTGTTTGCCTTTATTGGTATGTTCCATAGCCACAATAACTTTCTTTGCCCCCACAACCAGGTCCATGGCACCGCCCATACCAGGAAGCATTTTGCCCGGTATCTTATAATTAGCAATGTTTCCTTTCTCATCCACTTGAAGAGAACCAAGGACTGTGACATCTACATGACCGCCGCGAATAATTGCGAATGAATCTGCGCTTGAGAAGAAGGCACCATCATCTGCAATACCAGCCATCGCACCGCCGGCATTGACAATATGCGGGCTTTCCCTGCCTTCTTCAAGGGGTACAAGACCTACAAATCCATTCTCTGACTGCAATGTAAGATCCACACCTTCCGGGAGATGGTTCGGAACCAGCGTAGGCAGTCCGATACCAAGATTAACAACATCTCCATCTTTTAACTCTTTGGCTACACGTGCTGCAATAAAATTCTTAATATCTCCCATTATTCTGCTCCTCCTACAAGATAATCTACAAAAATTCCAGGTGTCTCAACGTAATCTGCACCAATCTGTCCTGCATCCACAATTTCAGATACACCGGCAATCACCGTATCTGCTGCCATGGCCATCATCGGGTTAAAGTTTCGTTCGGACCCGATATAGCGTAAATTGCCGGCAGCATCTGCTGTATGCCCTCCAATCAAAGCGACATCTGCATGCAGCGGCAATTCAAGAATATATTCAATACCATCGATTTCCTTGATTTCTTTGCCCTCTGCCACTTCTGTACCAACCCCTGTCGGTGTATAAAAACCGCCGAGACCTGAACCACCGCATCTGATTCTCTCTGCCAGTGTTCCCTGCGGTACAAGCTCCAGATCAATTTCACCTTCAAAATATTTGGCACCAAATTCCGGATTCAATCCAACATGAGATGCAATCAGTTTTTTTACCTGTCCGTTTTCTACAAGCTTGCCGACACCTCTTGCGGCCCCTTTCCATTCGCCTGTAACCTTATCCTTCTTTCTTCCAAAACCCGCATCATTGCAGATAACCGTCAAATCCTTTACATTGCTTTTTACCAATTCATCAATGATCGGTTCCGGTGTACCGTTTGCCATAAAGCCCCCCACCATTAATGTCATACCATCTTTTACCAGAGCTGCTGCTTCTGCTGCTGTTGTAATCTGAGTCTTAGCCATTTCGCCCACTTCCTCCTTATATAAAAAGCTTTTAGTTTTTATCCTTGCCTATATAAAAAGCAACTCCCGTGCCAATTATTTAAAATAGAAGCTAAATAATGCTAAGTCCCCCATTTTATCGCCAAAAATTGTTTTTGTATAAATACATTTATAACATAAAAATAACTTTTTAATGTCTCATGTGTCTATTTTTAGTACATATTATATTAATTTCACCAATTTATCTTTAACTTTCCTTCTGTATTTATGCTTTTTGCCGTTAAATGTACAAAAAGCGTACACATATATCATTGTGTACGCTTTTTAGACATATTTGGTAACTCACTTATGATAGAACAGACCGCATGTACAAATGTGATACCTGATGCTAATGGCATGAATGACTGCCGCATCCGTGATTGCCGCACTGATGACCACCCTCACCATGTTCATGATCATGATGACTGCACTTGACATCTGCATCATAATTCAACTGACCTTCCAGAAGTGCTTCAACCGCCTGATCTGCATTGCCGCTGCATCCGCCAAACAGTTTGATACCTGCCTGAGCCAGGGCATTCTGAGCTCCGCCTCCGATACCGCCGCAGATCAGTACCTGTACCTGATGTTCTGCCAGGAATCCTGCCAAAGCACCATGTCCGCTGCCGTTTGTTCCTACAACTTCTGAAGCAACAACCTTTCCATTCTCTATATCATACAGCTTAAACTGTTCTGTATGACCAAAATGCTGAAAAATCTCTCCATTATCGTATGTTACTGCAATCTTCATTTTAATGATCCCCCTTATCCTTGTTCAATACCTGAGCTCGGCATCGATGTTTTGGACATCCGCCGCACCCGCAAGTTGTCTCTGCGCCATCACATAATCGATAGTCCCCGCCCTCAATCTTCAGCACCTTCCCGTCTACGACAACTTCCGCCAGTTTCTTTCTGGCATTATCATAGATCTGCTGTACCGTCGTTCTGGCAATGTGCATATATTTTCCGCATTCTTCCTGTGAAAAATTCTCTTTATCTATAAGACGGATCGTCTCATATTCATCCACTGTCATCACAACGCATGCCTCATCTGCTCCCCCGCAGGAAGGTATAAATTCGGACACCTTTGGAAGACAGCATACCTTTCGGCACTTTCTTGGTCTTGGCATCTCTTCATCCTCTTTCTCACACAAACAGTCATACCGATGCGCGCAATCAGCATCACCATTTTTAGTTATTCAACTCATCGTTATAAATGGCATATGTCATTTATACCACAGTTATCGACATATGTCAATAACTTATCTTTTTATCAGTAACTCAATCAGCCTTGAAACAAATAGTTCAGACAACGGCTGCAATCCTCCAATGGCCATTTTTCTATTCCGTCAAAATCCGCTTCACAATCTGTTACAACAGCAATCAAGTTCTTCCCGCAGCAGGATAATGTACGGGATATTATCTCTCTGACGATTTCTATCTTCGGCAATTCACTCTGCTTCATGCCTTCCACAAGAATAACATCTGCATCTGAAAATCCGCTGATCAGCTGCTGCAAATCGATTTCTTCATCTGCATTGATCATATATCTGTTCTTAGAAAAAATCGCTGTCGCCGCAGCACCGGCTTGATGATATCTGTAGGTATCTGTTCCCGGCCTGTCCCCTTCAAAATCGTGACCGTCATGTTTGATCACTGCCGCACTTTTGCCATGGGCTTTTATTTCTTTAAGCAGTTTTTCAATATAGGTGGTCTTGCCGGAATTTTTGATACCGCAGATGCATAATATTTTCTGTTCTTTCGGCATGTTCAAAGATGTATTTTTCCACCGTTCATACGCTTCCGGCGTATTGATATTGACAAAATATGTATCCGGGATCCCCATCTCTGCCGATGACACAATCAAACAGCGGCTTCGAATCAGCAAATGCATCATTTTATAATCTTTATACCACAGCATTTGCTGAATTACCGGCAAAAGCGACGGGCGATACAGACCACATAAAGGATGGATTCGTCCACGACTGTCCTGATAAACCAGACAGTCATATCCCTGTTCATACGCATCCGCAGACATCTGAACCAGGCCACCAACCATGTTTTCTGTTAATTCCGGGACATCGCAGGCTGTCACAAAAATCCATTCATCTTCATCCCTTAACTGCTGCAAGACCGTGTATAGGCCGCCTAAGGGGCCGCAGTCTTTGACAACGTCTATAAGCCCATAACAATACTTATCTTTGTACACATTTTGAATAAGCGCCAACTGCGCCGCATCGGCTGCTGACAGATAAATCCTATCTGCTTTTTCCAATGCCTTGATCTGCCTTTTCAGATAAGATTGGCCTTTTCCATCCTTCAGCAGAAACTTTGGCTGTCCGCCCATTCTGGATGAATGGCCGCCCAAAAGAATCGCCGCTTTATGACATTTTAAAGACTGCTTTGTCATTATTTTTCACTCCCAAATGATATAAAAATCCCCGTATTCCCTTTTAACTAAAGGCAATACGGGGGTTATCCTTTGTAAACAGGATTCCTCTTATTCTACAACTGAAGTAAACTGCTTACACTTTATTTAAAATATGCCACACCGGATTCAAAGATCTTCTGATCCGGATTGCCGTAAATATTTCTTGCAACGGCTTCACCGATTCGCTCGGAATGTCCCATCTTGCCAAGGATACGTCCGTCAGGGCTTGTGATACCCTCAATAGCCGCATAGGAAGCGTTCGGGTTGAAATCCTCATCCATAGTTGGATTGCCGTCTAAATCAACATACTGGGTTGCCACACAGCCTGCTGCAAAAAGCTTCTTGATCCATTCATCACTGGCTACGAAACGTCCTTCGCCATGGGAAATCGGGATTGCATAGACTTCACCAGGTACCGCACCTGCCAGCCATGGGGATTTGTTGGAAACAACCTTTGTATAAGCCACCTTTGAAATATGACGGCCGATGTTGTTGGTTGTCAGTGTCGGGGAATCCGGCTGCTGCGGTGTAATTTCGCCGTAAGGCACCAGACCAAGCTTGATCAGTGCCTGGAAACCATTGCAGATACCAAGAGCCAGACCATCTCTCTCATTGAGCAGCTTCATAACCGCTTCTTTCAGTTTTTCATTTCTGAAAGCTGTAGCAATGAATTTACCGGAACCGTCCGGTTCATCACCGGCTGAGAAACCGCCTGGGAACATAATAATCTGTGCATCGCTGATACCTTTGACAAAGGCATCGACAGATTCACGGATACCGTCTGCACTTAAGTTTCTGAATACCTGTGTCTGAACTTTTGCACCGGCTTTTTCAAAGGCTTTCATGGAATCGTATTCGCAGTTTGTACCCGGGAATACAGGGATAAATACCTTTGGTTGTGCAATCTTGTGGTTGCAGATCACAATGCTACCCTCTTTATAAATCGGTGTCTCAATCTTCTTCTGCTCAACACCTGAACGTGTTGGGAAGACTTTTTCAAGGGTGCCTGTCCATGCTTTCAGTGCCTCATCCATTGTCACAACAGTGTCACCGTATGTGAACTGTGTATCATCTGTCACTTCACCGATCAGTGTATAAGCCACATTGACTTTATCAAGAGCATCCGCCGGTACTTCTGCGATCATGCATCCATATTCACCTGTCTTAAACAAATCTTCTGCTTTCACAGTGCTGTCAATCTTAGCGCCCAGCTTGTTGCCGAAAGCCATCTTGGATACAGCTGCTGCAACGCCGCCAAAACCGAGTGTATAAGCGGAGATGACAACTTTATCCTGAATCAGCTGATGAATCGCTGTGTAAAGAGCTTTTGCCTGTTCGTAATCCGGCATATCATAAGCATCTCTTGCAATATCAAACTTCACAATCTTATTGCCGCTCTTCTTGAATTCCGGTGTAATAATATCCTGCTGTTTTGCCACATCCACTGCAAAGGAAACAAGGGTTGCCGGTACATGGATATCATTGAAGGAACCGGACATGGAGTCCTTACCGCCGATGGATGGCAGTCCGAAACCGATCTGTGCTGTGTATGCACCAAGGAGAGCGCTCATTGGCTCGCCCCAGCCCTTTGCATCCTCAGTCATACGTTTGAAGTATTCCTGGAATGTGAAACGAATCTTACTGAAATCACCGCCTGCTGCCACAATCTTAGCAACAGATTCTACAACCGCATAAGCAGCACCGTGATATGGGCTCCAATTGGAAAGATATGGGTTAAAACCATAGCTCATCATAGTGACTGTATCTGTTTTGCCCTTTAATACAGGGAGTTTTGCTACCATGGACTGTGTCGGTGTCAGCTGATATTTGCCGCCGAATGGCATAAATACGCTGCCTGCGCCAATGGAAGCATCAAACATTTCCACAAGACCTTTCTGTGAGCAAACATTTAAATCTGCCAGATCTTTCAGCCATGCTGCTTTCACATCAGCCACATCTGCCTTTTCTTCAAAATAGCTGTCTGCCTTTGAAGCTGTGCCTACGATAACATCTGTTTCCTGATGAGCACCGTTTGTATCAAGAAAAGCTCTGGAAATATTCACGATTTCCTTGCCTCTCCAGTGCATCACAAGACGTGGGTCTTCTGTTACCTCAGCCACGCAGGTTGCCTCAAGATTTTCTTCTTCGGCATAAGCCATAAATTTGTCCACATCCTTCGGATCAATGACAACCGCCATACGCTCCTGGGATTCTGAAATTGCCAGTTCTGTTCCGTCAAGGCCGGCATATTTCTTCGGTACTTTGTCTAACTGGATCTGAAGACCTGCTGCCAGCTCGCCGATAGCAACGGATACACCGCCGGCACCAAAGTCGTTGCATTTCTTAATCAGGCGTGAAACTTCCGGACGTCTGAACAGACGCTGAAGCTTTCTCTCTGTCGGCGCATTACCTTTCTGAACTTCCGCACCGCAGGTGTCGATGGACTGGGAGTTATGAGCCTTTGATGAGCCTGTTGCACCGCCGCAGCCATCACGGCCTGTACGTCCACCCAGGAGAATAATAATATCTCCCGGATCAGAAGTCTCTCTGATAACATTGCTTCTAGGAGCTGCTGCCATCACCGCACCGATTTCCATACGTTTTGCCACATAGTCCGGATGATAGATCTCATTGACAAGACCTGTAGCCAGACCAATCTGGTTACCATAGGAACTGTAGCCGCTGGCTGCACCTGTTACCAGTTTTCTCTGAGGCAGCTTGCCTTCCAGCGTCTTTTCCATCGGTACTGTCGGATCAGCCGCACCTGTCACACGCATGGCCTGATAAACATAAGTACGTCCTGACAGTGGGTCACGGATCGCACCGCCGAGGCAGGTAGCTGCACCACCGAAAGGCTCGATTTCTGTTGGATGATTATGTGTCTCATTCTTAAAGTTAATGAGCCACTCTTCTGTCTTTCCGTCAATCTCAACAGGAACAATAATACTGCAGGCATTGATCTCGTCTGTTTCTTCCTGATCATCTAACTTGCCGTCTTTCTTCAGTTTTCTCATAGCCATCAGGGCAATATCCATCAGGGAAACATATTTATCCTTGCGTCCTGCAAAGATTTCTGCACGATGGGCCTGATACATATCATAAGCAGCCTGCATCGGTGCCTTATAATCACCATCCTCAAATGTGACATTCTTCAATTCAGTCTGGAATGTGGTATGACGGCAATGATCAGACCAGTATGTATCCAGCACTCGAATCTCTGTCATAGACGGATCACGACTCTCTTCTGCCGCAAAATGTTCCTGAATAAACTGGAAATCCTTGAATGTCATGGCCAGTCCCAGAGAATCATACAGTGCCTTTAATTCTGCTTCCGGCATGGTTCTGAAGCCATCAAAAATCTTCACATCTGCCGGTTCTTCATATTCTGTCACCAGTGTTTCAGGCTTATCTGCATTGTTCTCTCTGGAATCTACAGGGTTGATACAGAAATCTTTGATATGCGCCAGTTCCTCCTCAGAACATGCGCCGGCAATCACATAGGTTGTTGCGGAACGGATCACCGGTTCTTCATTTTCATTCAAAAGCTTGACGCACTGTTCAGCAGAATCGGCTCTCTGATCAAACTGTCCAGGCAGTGCCTCAACAGAAAAAGCAGTTTCTCCTTCCTGCATCGGAAATGCTTCTTCATATAATACATCAACCGGAGGCTCTGAAAAAATCGTAATCTTAGCCTCCTCATAAGTTTTGTCGGAAATATTTTCAATGTCATAACGAATGAGTACACGAACACCAGTTACTGTGCGGATACCAAGGTAATCACGGATATTCTCAAACAAATCCTTGGCTGCTACGGCATAAGCCGGTTTCTTCTCCACATATATTCTTCTAACGCTGCTCATAATGACCTCCCTTAATTCGGCATGGTATCTTAATTTACCTTTTTACTATATCACAAATATTTTTATTAATAAAATTAATATATTTAAATTCATTTATGACTTCAGCTAATGATCAAATCTGCATAAAAACAAACATACTGCTTATCCTATCTATAAAGAGCACTCATCATTTTATAAGGAGATGTAATAATTATGGCAAAAAAATCCATTACCAGGCATAATGCAAAATGTGATCACCTGGATTATCTGAAAACAAGTGCTTCCGACACGGAATGCACCGGCGTTGTTTACACCGGACCCCTGAATGATGTAGAACTGGATAATATTAACGATGTCTATGCCTTTGAGCCGGAACCGGCAAAAAAAAGAGAAGTCTGAGAAAATTTTTATATCCCCAAAAAGCTTTCTATGCTACAATTCTTTTATAGAAAGCTTTTTTATTTAGATTTTTTTTACAATCATTAATACCACTATCCGGGTAACCCGTTAAAGACGTGAAGCGTCTTTCATTCTCTTTCATATTCCCTCAGGAGGTTCTTATGCTGAAAAAATATTCTATTCCAATCATTATGTGGCTGGTTTTTGAAAGTATTGCCATCATTCTCTGGCAGACACTGGACAATATCTTTTATCTTTTTAATTTTTCATACATAGGCACATCCATTGCCATCGGACTTTTTCTCTTTGCCCGCAAACAGCAATATGCCCGCCATGTCATTCAGTTTGCCGTTGGGCTTTATATGCTGGGCTATCTCGGCTTTCTTCAGCATGAAAACATGCAGATTGAAGGTTTTTGGTATTATCTGTTCCTGGGTGTTTTTGAAGCTGCCACCATTCACTATGCCGTGGCCAAAATCTTTGGACCATTTATCTTCGGACGGGGCTGGTGCGGCTATGCTTGTTGGACAGCTATGATCCTTGATTTACTGCCTTTTAAAACACCCGCATCTTCCCGCAGAAAATGGGGATTCATCCGCTATATTGTTTTTGTCGGTTCCCTGCTTTTTGTCAGCAGCCTTTTTCTGCTTCATGTCCAAAACATTGAACAAATTATGTGGTACAGTTTTCTCATCGGCAATCTTATATACTATGTTGTTGGCATTGCACTGGCTTTTATCTGCAAAGACAACCGGGCTTTCTGCAAATATATCTGTCCTGTCACCGTCTTTTTGAAGCCGGCCAGCCGTTTTGCCCTTTTCCATATCAAACTGGACCCGGACAAATGTATCAGCTGCAAAAAATGCGAAAAAAACTGCCCGATGAATGTTGAGATTCTCAACATAACCGAGCAGCATAAAAACCGTTCCGAATGTATTCTCTGTATGCAGTGCGTGGACGAGTGTCCGAAAGGTGCTTTAAAACTGTAGCCTTATTTATGCAATCGCCGTATCACCTTAAACACCACCGTGTTTTCCAGTACCAGCGGTTCATTGTGGGCAAAGAAGACGATACCGTCCGTAGGTGCCACGATCTGCATGGTGACATCTCCTTCATAAGGATCGATAACTAATAAGTGCCGATGACACAACTGTTTCTACTATTATCATCTACCATACCATCTTTGATAATTTTTTTCTCACCATAGACATCCTGCAAAAAGTAATTCAGTGCCTTCACTCTCTGAATAAGGCCTTTTTCAATAGTAGCAAATTGATCCGCCGGTATGACACGTGGAATAGCATCAAAGGGAAAAAGCTGTTCTTTAAAATTTCCATTCTTATATATTCCAAACCGTACGCCATATCGTGCCAGCATGTCATTAATCAACGCTTTATTATCCAATAATTCCTGCATGTACTGACGCCTCCCTCTTCACGTTTTTCATCACCGTTTTTTTCTTAAGCCACCATTACTTTTTTCACTTCACAGTTATCATTTACTTTCTACGCATTTTATGATATATTTTAATTATTCTTACTAATAAATAAAACAGTTTTTATTTATAACTGCTGTTAACCGGAGGAACTATGGATATCAATTACGAACTTTATAAAGTTTTCTATTATGTTGCCAAGACACTCAGCTTTTCTGACGCTTCCAAGCGCCTGTTCATCTCACAGTCCGCAGTCAGTCAGTCGATCAAAGCTCTGGAGAAGAAGCTGAACCAACATCTCTTTATTCGAAGCACCAAGCGTGTCAAATTAACTCCGGAAGGTGAAGTTCTCTTCAAGCACATCGAACCTGCCGTGAATCTGATCATGCGCGGTGAGAACCAGATCCTGGATGCCAATGCATTAAATGGCGGACAGCTTCGTATCGGTGCCAGCGATACCATCTGCCGATATTATCTGGTTCCTTATCTTCAGGCTTTCCATGAGCATTTCCCGAATGTCCATATCAAAGTCACGAACGGTACCTCCGGCAAGTGCGTGGATTTTCTTGAAAACGGTCAGGTTGACTTAATTGTTACCAACTATCCGAATCCTCGAATGAATACCGTAGGCAATATCCGCAAGGTCAAGGATTTCAAGGATGTTTTCATTGCCAACAGGAACTTTGAACATCTGAAGAATCATCCTCTGAACTTTGAAGAACTGCTGCAGTATCCGATTCTGATGCTGGACAAGAGCAGTATGACCAGCGAATTTCTTCACAACATCTGCCAACAGCGCCAGTTGGATCTGGTACCCGAAGTCGAACTCAGCAGTAACGATCTGCTGATTGACCTTGCCCGTATCGGCCTTGGCATTGCGTTTATTCCTGACTTCTGCCTGCCTGATGACGACCCTGACCTTTTCAAACTGACCATGTCTGAAGTTTTCCCATCCCGTCAGCTGGTTGTCGGATATAACGACAAGCTGCCGATATCCGAAGCTGCGAAGTATTTTATTGAAAGTCTGAACGAGGATAAATAACTACTCAGTGAGGAAATGAAACCTGACAAATCATTGAATGATGAGCTAATCAAACACTGAAATCGAAAAAAGCTGCTGCTCTGCGGTCATACCGTAAAGCTGCAGCTTTATCTATGTGTGTTGTTTTATTCTCTGCGACTTACTCTGCGCCGTTGAATAACTCATTGAACTCCTGTTCATCGAGCATCTCATCGAAATAATCTGATACAAGTTCAAACTCATCATCATCTTCGATTGTCTCCAGATTCACCTCATCATCGCCCAATTCTTCAAAACGATACAGGAAGATCTGTGCATCTTCTTCCACATGTCCTTCGTCATTCATAGGCAGAAGTGCGATATACTCTCTGTTATTCACCGGAAAAACATTCAAAACGATACATTCCAGCTTTCCGCCGTCATCCAGATCAAGTGTCATTGTATCTCTGTCTTTAAACTCAGAGTCTTTTGGTTGTCCCATTTATTTACCTCGTTTCATAAAAAATGTATAACTGCCGGCAAATGCGATTGGATGTGCAGCCGCCCACAAACAGTTACAAAATCAAACAATCCGTTCCCTAATTTTATATCATACTTCCTGTATTTTTTCAATACTAAGACTGTATTTTTAGCAATTGATTTGCCAGACAGAACTGTATATCCAGCTTCTTTTCCTGGCGTACTTTGTCGAACTTGATGATGATTGCTTTGTCCGTCACTTCTTTGATCACACCGGCACCATATGTCTGATGAATCACATGAGTCCCAGGTTTCACTGCATCCCGGTCCACAAGAATCTCCCCAACAAAACGTGACATCACCATCGGACGGCCATAACGTTCCTTCAGGAAGAAGATATGCAGTCTGGACTTGGCACGGGTCATCGCCACATAAAACATCCGACGCTCTTCTTCAATATCCGCATCCAGAAGTGCCTTATGATGGGGCGTCACCGTCTCGTTGGCATCCACAATAAACACAACCTGATATTCCAATCCTTTGGAATGATGCATGGTCGCCAGTGCCACACCATCTGTCTTCTCTTCACGCTGCTTTCTGGCCTGCTTGCGCAGCTGCTCTGTATATTCTTCAATATGACCGAACCATTCCTCATAGGTTGTATAATTTCTGGCACTATCCTGAAGTTCGTCCAGAAGTTCCAGAAGATCCTGTCCGTCTAATTTGCGTTCCTCTGCATACTTCTCAAGAAATTCATCATAACCAATGCCGTGGCGGATATAATTGATAGCTGCAAATGGCTGCATCTGCGTCAGCATATGGACATCATAGGCAAATTTTGACAATCTTTCCTGCATCCAGGGCTTATCTTCATACCGCTCCATCAGTACATCAAAAGCCACCTGCCGCTCATCAAGCATCTGCCTGCTCACATAACGGTTCGGTCGGTTGATAATCCTCAGATAGTGACTTCTGGCTGTACTTCCCAAGGCAATCTGTATGTAAGCCATCATATCCTGAGTCACCCAGTGCTGATAGATATTCGGCATGGCATCCTGCATTTTGAATGGAATATTATACTCCATCATCTTCTCCAGCAGCATTCTGGCCTGAGTATTGGTGCGAAACAGCACCGCCATCTCATGATAAGGAATTCCCTGTCCATGATAATCGCGAATTTCACGGATAACCGCCGCATTCTCATCAGCCGGGCTTTGAAACACACGGATATCAATGGGTTCTTCCTCCGGCCGTGCTGCCCGGATCTGCTTGTCAAAACGCTGCCTGTTGTTCTTGATCACACATCCCGCCCCACGGACAATGGCTGCCTGACTGCGGTAATTGACAGAAAGAAAGACCTTCTTCACTTCCGGAAAATCCTTCTCAAAATTCAGCATGATCTCCGGTCTGGCCCCCCTGAACCCATAAATAGACTGGTCATCATCCCCCACGATAAATATATTGTTCTGAGGCAATGCCAGCATCCGGATCAGTTTGTACTGCAGCAGATTGATATCCTGAAATTCGTCGATCAGAATATACTGAAACTTGTGCTGCCAGGCTGCAAGGATATCCTTTCTCTGGGTAAAAAGTTCCCAGGTATAAACCAGCATATCCTCGAAGTCGATGAGTCTGCTGTTCTCCATCCTCTGAACATACTGCTTATAAATATCCCTGAAAACAGAGGTGGCACAGCTGGTGGCATAATAATGCTCAATCTCCATCATGCTGCCTTTAACAAGCCCAATCTCACTGAGCACATCATTCACAAACTCGCTGACATTGTCCGGTTCCACCGGCATATCTTCGATGATCTCACGGATCAGCTGCTGCTTCTGTTCTTCACGGATAATATTGGACGCCGTATAGTTGTAAGCATGTTTCAATACAGAAAAGAAAATCGCATGAAAAGTACCGAAACTTACAGGCATCGGCCTGCCATCCATCAGAGAAACAAAACGCTGCCGCATTTCATCTGCGGCAGCTTTTGTAAATGTCACAACCAGGATGCCTGCCGGATGAACACCGGCATGCTCAATCAGCCATTTCACGCGATGGGTGATGACCATGGTCTTGCCAGACCCAGGTCCGGCAAGTACCATCATCGGCCCCTTATCATGGCAGACTGCCTGAAGCTGAGACTTATTTAAATTCATAAAGCCTCCTATGCTTCCTGGCTTAATCTGTCAATGGCTGTCTGAATTCTTGCAAGAGATTCTTCCTTGCCAAGAACTTCCATCAGTTCAGTTGCACCGCCAGGTGTCATCTGCTTGCCGGATAAAGCCACACGGATCGGCCACATAACAAAACCTACCTTCTTCTCTTTATCCTTTGCATACTGACCCAGCAGTTCAAACAATGCATCGTTGCTGTAATCTTCCTGTTTCTCCAGTAAAAGCTGAACTTCCCTCAGCACTTCCAGAGAATTCTCAAGATTTGTCTTATTCTTCTTGTGTACGTACATGCTGATATCATAATCAGGTACCTGTTCGATAAAATCAATCTGATCCTTGATATCTGCCCAGATCTCGATACGTGTCTTGATCATAGCTGCAAGCTTCTCAAAGTTTACATCCTTTGAAACAACTTCCTTCATATGAGGCAGTGCCATCTCATAGAACCTGTCGAAATCCATCTTCTTTAGATACTCACCATTCATCCAGCGAAGTTTTGTCATATCAAAAACAGCAGGTGTCTTGCTCATATGATGATAATCAAATGCTTTCACCAGTTCTTCCAGTGTAAAGAATTCATTGTTGTCCTCAGGACTCCATCCTAGAAGTGCCACAAAATTGATAACCGCTTCTGTCAAAAATCCCTGATCAATAAGATCTTCATAAGAAGCATGACCACTTCTCTTGCTGAGCTTCTTGTGCTCTTCATTAGTGATCAGCGGGCAGTGTACATATACAGGCACTTCCCATCCGAATGCATCGTACAGACGATTATACTTCGGTGAGGAAGAAAGGTATTCATTACCTCTGACAACATGTGTAATGCCCATCAGATGGTCATCCACAACATTGGCAAAGTTGTATGTAGGGAAGCCATCGGATTTGATCAGGATCATATCATCCAACTCTGCATTCGGCACGGTGATATCACCATAAATCTCATCATGGAAAGTTGTTGTACCCTCAACAGGGTTGTTCTGTCTGATAACATAAGGTACACCTGCTGCCAGCTTCGCTTCAACTTCTTCCTTGCTCAGATGCAGACAATGCTTATCATAATGGAAAATCTCCTTGCCATTCACTGTTGTGTGCAATGTTGCAAGACGCTCTTCATCGCAGAAACAATAATAAGCTTCACCCTTGTCGATCAGTTTCTTCGCATACTCAAGATAAATACCCTGAGCCTGTCTCTCACTCTGCACATAAGGACCTACGCCGCCGTCCTTATCCGGACCTTCATCATGGATCAGACCTGTGCTGGCCAGTGTACGATAAATGATATCTACCGCACCTTCCATCTCTCTCTCCTGGTCTGTATCTTCTATTCTTAATAAAAACTGTCCGTCCTCATGTTTTGCAATCAGATACGCATATAAAGCTGTTCTTAAATTGCCCACATGCATTCTTCCTGTAGGACTTGGCGCAAATCTTGTTCTTACTGTTTTAGCCATAACTTTGTCTCTCCTTTATTCACTATGGCCGCCGAAGCGGCCGTTATCTTTTTATGCGGATACTTCACCTGCTCCCATCTATTCACGGAATTTCGGTGATTTTCGCTTATTTACTCAGCTTATAATATAATATCCTATTCTCGTCCCGTAATCAAGGTTAAATCCCCTTATAGGAAACTATTTTTTTGCCTCTTCCGACGATATTCCTTCGCACGGTGCTTCCGGCAGCCCTGCCACCGAAGTGAGTAAACTGACAATCCCCGCCACAACCGCCGAAGATAAAACCATCCGCCAGTCAATAGCAGACAAAACCGTGCTCGTTCCCATGACTGCAACCGCTGTCTGGGCCATCGTCTTCACAGCCCGGATACTTGCATTGACCATCCATTTCCTTGTATCCACAGAATTTTTAAATACACAATTCTTAAACATGGACCTCCCTCCCCTACGATATTAATATGAGGAAGCGGCCAATCTGTACCCGATCATGCTCTTGTATTTATGAAAATAGTGTGTTACTATCCTTATAAATAGATGAATAATATTTCTCGTTTTCCCACACACATTATAATTTTGAAAGGATGTGTTCACATGCCATTACCCAAAAACAATTCTTATACAATCGAAGATATTTTTGCTCTTCCGGAAGGAAAAAGGGCTGAACTCATTGACGGACAGATTTATGATATGGCTCCACCAAGCCCATTTCATCAAAAATTGGTGATGGAACTTTCAGCTACAATTCGAAATTACATTCGTGCTAAAGGCGGATCCTGTGAAGTTTATCCCGCTCCATTCGCTGTATTCCTGAATAAAGATACACAGAATTATGTAGAACCGGATATTTCAGTTATTTGTGATGTGGACAAAATCGATCATAAAGGCTGCAATGGAGCACCTGATTTCATCATCGAAATTGTATCACCAAGCAGCCAACGCATGGATTATTTAACAAAACTTTTGAAATATCGTTCTGCTGGTGTTCGAGAATATTGGATTGTAAACCCAGTCACCAAAACTGTACAGGTATACTCATTTGAAGGAAATGAAAATTCCACGCAATATTCATTTGATAAAGAAATTCCCGTTACAATTTACAGTGACCTCAAAATTTGCATCTCAGATCTTCTAACAGGAAAATAAAATACAAAAGAAAAAAGCGGCTTCCATATGGAAACCGCTTCTATGCAGTTGACGGGACTTGAACCCGTACCCAGTTAACCCAGACTAGATCCTTAGTCTAGCGCGTATGCCAATTCCGCCACAACTGCGTTTGCTATTGCCTAAATAATATAACATATATCCGAATATTTGTCAAAGCTTTTTTTAATTTTAATCCAAAATTTTCCACCAGGCTCAATTGCAAAGTTAATTTCCACACCTTTTAGTAAGAAGAGCAGCACAATTAAATACTGCTCTTCTTGTTATCTTAGTGCATCTTGACTTCACAATCTTTTTTGTAACATGCTATGCCATATTGAATAATGCTACGCATACCATCTTCTTTCAATCTGGCTGTATATTTTTTCTCTTCAATCTGATTCAAAGCCTTCTGACAAGCCGCTGCCATATCTCCATTCTCTGCATATTTTAATTCAATAACAATTCCCGTGCGGCCAGAAGAAATCTTCTGCCTTCAGTTCTTCCTCTTTCCCCAGTCTTCCAAAAGTTCTGCGAGCATATCCGTTTTATCAACATAATAAAAATTCTCTTTCTGGCGCGCAGTGCCTTTTTATGTAATAGGGAATTCCAAAGGAATTTCCTATTGCACAAAAAAAGTCCTTGAAATTTCAAGGACTTTCATGCAGTTGACGGGACTTGAACCCGTACCCAGTTAACCCAGACTAGATCCTTAGTCTAGCGCGTATGCCAATTCCGCCACAACTGCGTTTTAAATTGTTATGAACTGCTTGCGCCGCTCACAGGTAATATCATACCATCTGTGAACCATTATGTCAACAATATTTTTCATATTTTTTTAAATTTTTTAAATTGTATATCGTTTTTACAAAATATTTTTTGCTCTACTATATACACTGCCTCCTAACTGCCTGTCTTCTGTTCTTCCACTGTTATTAGCATCTATTTCTCAATAGTACCAAATACTTGTCTTTGACATATCTTTTGCCATCCACTATAATGGAATATGTTGAAAAATAAAATATCAGGGCGTGCAAAGGCACCCTGAATAAGAATTGGAGATTTCCCATGCCTAAAAAGAAAGATTTTATTCTGATTGGCGTGCTGTTGGTTATTGCCCTGGTGGGACTGGCTGTAACCCGACTTCTGCAGCACCAGTCAGGTGCTTCCGTTACGATTACGGTATGTGGCGAAGTTTATGGTACTTATCCGCTGAATCAATCCCGAGAAATAGAGATCAGCGATGACAAAGGCTACAACAAGGTAGTCATTGAAAACGGCAGCGTTCATATGGAAGACGCTGACTGCCCGGATCAGTACTGCGTTCAGCATGCAGCGATCCATTCCAGCCATGAGACCATTATCTGCCTACCCCATGAACTGGTAGTTGAAATTACCGGCGGAGAAGTATCTGACGTAGATGTTATCACACAATAAAATAAGGAGATTATTATGACAAAGAAATTAACGATTTCAGCGCTTCTCGTTGCTCTGGCTATGATCTTCAGCTATGTTGAAGTCCTGATCCCATTTAATTTTGGTATTCCCGGCATCAAGCTTGGTCTTGCCAACCTTGTGGTGGTGGTTGCCCTTTACCTGTTAGACGCCAAACAGGCACTGATCATCTCTGTTGTACGAATTCTGCTTGTCTCCTTCACCTTCGGCAATATGGCCGCACTGCTCTACAGTATTGCCGGCGGTCTTCTGAGCTTCGTCGTGATGGTGCTCTGCCGGAAGATCAAAGGCCTGTCCACCATGGGCGTCAGCGTTGCAGGCGGTATCAGCCACAACATCGGCCAGATTCTCGTTGCCGTCTTCGTGGTCAAGAATCTGAACCTGCTCTTCTATCTGCCGGTGCTGATGATTGCCGGTATCATCACAGGTTTTCTCATTGGTCTGGTGGCCGGTCTGATTATTCCTTCTGTGAGAAAAGCTCTGCAGCTTTGATCTGCCGGGAATCTTATTATAAGGCTCACAGATCATGCAGCCTGCAAACCTTAATCGCGAAAAGCATCCTGCCATCGGGAGAATGATCCTGATGGCAGGATGCTTTTTATTCTTATTCGATCAGTAATCTCTTAATCTTCTCTCTTACCCTGAATCAGATAAGTAGTCTTACCTGCCGTAAAAGACTGCTCGAAATCTTCTTCCTCTGAGAGACTGATGAGAATATCATCGATCAGCATATCACCATCTGCATCCACATCAAAAGGAATATCCAGACCATACAGATAATCTGATACAGCATTCATCTCATCATGATACTCAGATGAATCAATATCCCCGATGAGAAATGTCTCCTTCTTCTCCTTCTTTCCCTTCGCCTGAACACGAATCTCTACCTTATACATATTCTTGTCCTCCAATGTCAACCCAAGGGCATCCTCATGCCTTCACGCCTCATTCAAGATGCTCCTCAATGTCCTTGTTTATGTAAAAACAGTATAACATATTCCATAAAAATTTGCACCATCCCGAATCTATATTTGACAATATTGTCACAATTTACTATAATAAGAGTTGGAAAACATATATTAAATATGTGAAGGGAGACTTAATTATGACACTCGACGAAATTAAAGTAGTTGGTATTGCTGGTGCAGGTACAATGGGCGCTTCCATGGCTCAGATTTTCGCACAGTATGGTTACACAGTTATCATTTATGATGCATTTGAAGCAGGTCTTGAAAGAGGTAAACACCTTGTAGAGATCAACCAGGCAAGCTTAGTTGAAGCTGGTGATATCACAGCAGAACAGTCTGCTGAAATCAAGACAAAACTCAGCTTTACAGGCGATATCAATGATCTTAAAGACTGCGATATCATCGTTGAATCCGTTCTTGAAAGACTTGACGTTAAACAGGATTTCTGGGTAAAGGCAGAAGCTGTTGTATCCCCTGACTGTATCCTTGCTACTAACACATCCGGTCTTTCTATTAACAAGATCTTCGCTAACTGCAAAGATAAGACAAGAGCCTGCGGTATGCATTGGTTCAACCCACCTCACATCGTTCCTCTGATCGAAGTTATCAACAACGATGAGACAAAGCAGGAAATCGCAGATACAGTTTACCAGCTGTCCTTAAAGATTGGCAAGAAACCTATCTACGTTAAGAAAGATGCTCTTGGCTTCATCGGCAACAGAATTCAGGCTGCTATCCTTCGTGAAGCTGTTTACATCGTTGAACAGGGTATCGGTGACTACAAAGACGTTGATGGTGCTATGAAGTACGGTCTTGGTTTCCGTTATGCCTGCCTTGGACCTTGCGAAGTTGTTGACCAGGGTGGTCTTGATGTTCATCATCATATCGCTACATACCTTTGGGAAGACCTTTCAGACGCTAAGTATCCATCAGGTGAATTCGAAGCAATTTACCAGGCTGGCAACTACGGTGTTAAGACAGGCAAAGGCTTCTATGATTACAGCGGTGACAAGGCTGACAAGGCTATCGAAGCTCGTGATGCTATGTACCTTGCAATGGCTAAGTGCAATCCAACAGGTGTTGGTGAAGAACACGGTTACGAAAACTAATATTTCGGATTAGCAGATATTTAATCTACGCGATATAATTAACTTTAAACTCCCCGGAGAAGATGCAAAACAGCATTCCTCCGGGGAGTTTTATCTGATATTTCTACTATTACGCAAAAAGAGCACCCCGAAATCAATCGGAATGCTCTTCACTATTCATCAATTCTGATTAAGCAAGTTTAGCCTTAGCTGTTTCACATAAAGCTGTGAAAGCTGCTGCATCGCTGATAGCCATTTCAGAAAGCATCTTTCTGTTAACTTCAACACCTGCAAGCTTAAGGCCGTGCATCAGTTTGCTGTAAGATAAACCGTTCATTCTTGCAGCTGCATTGATTCTTGCGATCCAAAGCTGTCTGAACTGACGCTTTCTCTGTTTTCTGCCTGCGTAAGAACTTGTTAAAGCTCTCATTACGGACTGTTTTGCTACTCTATACTGTTTAGATCTGGCACCTCTGTAACCTTTAGCCAGTTTTAAAACTCTGTTATGTTTCTTCTTAGCGTTTAAGCCGCCTTTAATTCTTGCCATTTTGTCGTTCCTCCGTTTCTATTACAGGTAAGGTAAAATCTTCTTCATTACCTTTGCGTTAGTTGAATCTGTCATAGCTGCATGTCTGAGATTTCTCTTTCTCTTTGCAGATTTCTTTGTTAAGATGTGGCTCTTATAAGCTTTCATTCTCTTTAACTGACCAGTACCTGTTTTTTTGAAACGCTTTGCAGCTGCTCTACTTGTTTTTACCTTTGGCATTTTAATGTCCTCCTTAATATGAAAATGGTCTAATTACGTTTTTCAACTAAAAACATAACCATGCTCTTACCTTCCAGCTTGGCAGGCTTATCAATTACCGCAATATCTGATAACTTCTGAGCAAAATCTTCCAGAATCGTCTTGCCGACTGCTGTATGGGCCAGTTCTCGTCCTCTGAAACGAACAGCAACTTTGACCTTATTGCCGCTTGATACAAACTTCCTTGCCTGATTCACCTTGGTGTTCAGGTCATTCGTATCAATATTCGGTGATAAGCGGACCTCTTTCACTTCGATGGTCTTCTGCTTCTTGCGTGCTTCCTTCTCTTTGCGCGCCTGCTCATATCTGTACTTGCCGTAATCGATAATCTTGCATACAGGTGGTTTGGCCGTCGGAGCGATCTTCACCAGATCCAGATTCGCCTCTCTGGCTAATTTCATTGCATCTCTGGCTGACATGATACCTAACTGTTCGCCGTCTTCCCCAATCAGTCGGATCTCTCGATCTCTGATCTGCTCATTAATCATTAACTCGCTAATAATTGACACCTCCATGTCTCATGACTTCTATTCATAACATTAAACTGAAAAATGGTGAGCAGAAATCTACTCACCATTTAAGACACGTAATGTGTAAAATACTTAAATATGAACCCAAGTCATCTGAAATGCTAAGGTGAGAGTGAGTACTCTGCTTTCTTCGTAACGGATGTTGTGTCTATCACACAACTTTATATAGTTTAACACCTTATCATTTCAATGTCAATAGCATATTTTCATTTTTATCACATAAATTTTATTTTTATCTTCAATCCGCCTTTTAGTTCAGTTCAAATAACTGACGATGTTTCAGGTCAATGCCGGCCCACTTGGTACTGGTCTTCGGCTCGCCGTAAAGGTAAACGGTACTTGTCACCTTGACATAGAGTCTGCAGTCTTTCCTGTAGCCATTTCCTTCACCAGAAGTCGCTGATCCTGCAGTTCTCAGATACTGCTCCGGCTCAGGCACTGTCAACTTAAAGGCATTATTCTCCTTCAGGTGGAAGAGACCGTCATCACTTACATTTATTGTATCGCCATTATAATCTGTCAGTGTTCCAATATTTTTTGTAATATCGGCAAGCCTCGTATCCACAGGTGCATCTTGAATCTCCTCTCCATTCTCGCTGTCAATGTAAAACTGCAGTGTCATCTCCTGCTTCTCCACATCTTTCTGATTCAGATCAGCGCTGACCATGTTGTAGTCCTTGACATTCACATAGAAGTCCATAGTTTTCTCAAGAACATTGGCTTCACCATCTGTCCATGCAGACTGATCCGTCGAATAGTAGCGGGTTTTTTCAATATCTGCAGTGGGGTTAAGTTCTTCTACAAAATTAACTTCCGGATCAACCGCAGTAACATTGGCAGCTGCGACCATGGCGTTGATAAAGAGCTTAATTTCTTCTTCATTCGATACTGTACTATGGCCCACACCGGTATAAATGACATTGCCTCTGCTGTAGAAATAATAATTGTTTCTCACATCATTCGGTGATTGATTATACAATGTATTGTTGGCCAGGCAATACCATACCACCACATCGGATTTGCCGTCACTGCGGCCATTGATATCCTTGTCCTGCTCCATTGCCAGCTGATTCCACTGCCAATGTGTCTTCGCAATGGAAATCGTATCTCCCATACGATACGGATATTGGGTAATGGCACCATCATTCACCTTTGAAGCTGTTGTAGTCAGGTCATCACTTGTTCCAAGTGAAATTCTCTTAACAGAAATCAGATTATTGGTATATGCCTGTACCTGTGCATAGCTTGCCTGTCTGTTTCCACCGGTTGTATAAGCAATATCACCAGCCAGTTTCTGAAGCTCTTCAAAGCTGACCTTATACCCATCTGTCAGTCCCTCCCCCTTCTTCAGCAAAGCTGAAACGGTTGTACCCGACTCGCCAATTGTATCCTGTGATGTGACAGAATATCGGTCCATGCCGACAAATGCACGCAAAAGCTGGTTCAGAGAATAGCCCCAGGTGCCTTTACCTGCATCTATCAATCCCTGGTTATAAAAAATATGCGGCAGAGCATTTTTTCCCTCATTATCATACTCACTTGCATCCTTGACTGCCATTGTCTTATGCATGTTATAAAAATCATAATTCATATATGAGGTCGTATCATGTGTAAAGATAATACTCTTTCCTTTTTTTACATAATCAAGAATTGCCTCCACCTGTCCATTTTTATTGGATATATCAGGATAATCATCATCAAAGCCCATAATGACCATCTGTACATCCTGTAATCTCTCTGCCAGTTTTTCCTTTGTATTATATTTGCCATCCTTATTATTAATATCTGTTGCCCAGATTTGATCAATTTGAATATCAAAATCCTCAATATTTTGAATCATCGACTTAAAAGTACTGTCATTTTTCAAATTCCACGTACCTTTCGCCGATGGTTTTATCTCAGTAGACGGCAATATCTGCAGTACCTTAATGACCTGCTTTTGGCCACTTTCATTTTTCTGTTTTGCATAGCCGGTCTGTGATGTATGGACATAACTATTGCGATTGCTTGTAACCTCCAGCTTCCACGTAATGAGCTTGTAGTAGTCCTCCGGAATCTTTCTTGTGAGTGTATAGGTTTCCCCTTCAGCAAGCTCATAAAAGCTTCTGTCCCCATCTGTTGTCTGTGTCATGACATTTCCTTTGGAATCCTCAATGACAATATATTTGCTCTGCTCTTCTTTTTCAGATAAATTACCGTCAAAATTCAAATCCAGATATAACTTACAGTCATAGGAGTGGTCATCTCGACTTCTTCATCGTAATAGTCTGCCAGTTTCTCCAGCATGTCCTCGATGTTACCTGTTTCTTCACCGATACCGGTCATATGATACACCATCGGTGGAAAGATGCCTTCGCTTCGAAGCGGTTCGGAAAGTGGAATACCTTTCATAACTTCTTCCTTGGCCTTCATAAAGGCGTTGGCATAATGCACATTTTTCATGATACCTGCAATGATATCCAGACAGGCTGTCATGGGCAGTCCTGCTGCCAGCAGTGTACTCATGGTTCTGGCAAATTGTGCACAGGCTGTCTTCACTGTCAGCTTGCCAAAGAGGGGCACACGCATCTTAAAGTCATCAATGGCACTACGCCCTGTATCGGTTTTGTAAGCGGTTCGATAAGCAAATACAATCAGAGCCACAACAATCAGGATCACATACCAGTGGCTGGCCGTCCATTTACTGGTATTCATGACTGCCATGGTCAATGCCGGCATCTCTACATCCAGATCTGCAAACATATCGATGAAGATCGGGATAACGAAAAGCAGCATAACTGCCGCAACGCCGATGGCTGCACAGACCAGAATGATCGGATAAATCGTTGCTTTGCGGATGGTTGCCTTCAGTTTTGCTTCCTTTTCAAAGTGAACCGCCATTCTGGAGAAAGCCATCTCAAGGTTACCCGAAGATTCACCGGCTTTGACCATGTTGACCATCATCAATGGGAAGATATCCGGAAAAGCCAGCAGGGAATCCGCCAGTGTATTACCTTTCTCAACATTCACCAATACTTCCGAAATGGCACTCTTAAGCCATTTATTCTCTGTCTGCTCCGACAGCATCTGCAGTGCCTCCTTCATAGGCACACCGGCCTCGGTGATGCTGACAAACTGTCGGCAGAATACACACAAATCTCTGGACTTTACTTTTCTGCCCACAGAAAAATCGATATTTTTGTTCATGATGCCCTGTTCACGGATAGACATCGGCAAAAGCCCGTCTTTACGCAGCTGTTCAGCGACTCTCTCCTTGTCGTCAGCCTCCATGCTGCCCTTGACTTCTTTGCCCGCCGCATCAACAGCAACATAGGAAAATCCCGGCATAATTCAAGTCCTCTCTTATAACATCTTAAAATCCACTTTGTTGTTCATCATCACAGGATCCTGAGCATAGGATACCGCAGATTCTGCGCTGATATCACCTCTCAGGAACAGATCATAGATGGCATCATCCATGGTCTGCATGCCCCGGCGCTTGCCTGTCTGTATGATGGAAGGGATCTGATAGGTCTTATTCTCACGAATCAGATTGCGCACCGCATTATTGGCAAAAAGCACCTCAAGAGCCGCCACTCGGCCATGACCGTCCTCTTTGCAGATCAGCTGCTGAGAAACAATGCATTCCAGTACGGATGCCAACTGGATACGGATCTGCTGCTGCTGGTTTGGAGGGAACACATCGATGATTCGATCGATGGTCTTGGCTGCACCGATGGTATGCAATGTAGACAACACCAGATGGCCTGTCTCAGCTGCCGTCAGCGCCGTGGAAATCGTCTCAAGATCTCGCATCTCTCCCACAAGGATCACATCCGGGTCTTCTCGAAGGGCTGCGCGCAGTGCCTGGGTGTAGTCACTTGAATCACTGCCGATCTCTCTCTGATTCACAATGGACTTCTGGTGTCTGTGAAGATATTCAATCGGATCCTCCAATGTAATAATATGATACGGATACGTGCGGTTGATAATATCCACCAAAGATGCCAGTGTCGTAGACTTGCCGCTTCCCGTCGGTCCTGTTACCAGAACGAGCCCCCGCCGTTTCTGAGTCAGTGCCTGTACCTCCTCCGGAATACCGAGGCTTTTGGCTTCCGGTATACTAAACGGCAGACATCGCATAACAGATGCCAGTGTTCCGCGCTGTTTAAAAATGCTCACACGAAAACGTCCAACGCCGCGGATGGCATATGCCAGGTCCGTTTGTCCGTTTTCCTCCAGTTCTTTTCTGTGACGCTGGTCAAGAATCGGAAGAAGCAATTCTTCCATATCCTTCGGCATCAGCTTCTCGCCTTCCTGAGGGATCAGCATACCATCTATCCTGAAGAATGGTGAACATCCTACAGTAAAATGGATATCTGATGCATGGGCTGCCACAGAGTCCTTTAAAACTTTATCTAAAGTATACATAAGCCTTCCTATCCAGCATATAATGCTTATTCAAATACCTGCTCACAGCTGTCTGTTCACAGTTATCAATTAACTATTATTCACAGTTGTTGATTGTTCAATCATTATTTATTCATAGGATGCCTTCAGCATTTCATCTACAGATGTGATGCCCTCAAGCACATAGCGGATGCCATTCTCGCGAAGGGTTCGCATACCGCTTCTCTTCGCCGCATCAGCCAACTGTTCTGTTGAAGCGTTCTTCGCAATCAAAGAACGAATCTCCTCATTCACTTCCATAATCTCAAAAACAGCAATCCGACCAAAGAAACCGGTCTGATTACAGAAATTGCAACCTGCCGGCTTAAAGATCTCCACATCTTCTTCAGGAGGCTTCCTGAGAATCCGCTTCTCTTCTTCAGAAGCCATATAGACTTTGCGGCAATGCGGACAAAGCTTACGAACCAGTCGCTGGGCAATAACGCCGATCATAGAATCGGCGATAAGGTAATTCTCCACACCCATGTCTGCCATACGGCTCAAAGTACCTACAGCATTGTTCGTATGCATGGTAGAAACAACCAGATGGCCGGTGATGGAAGCCTGAACAGCAATGGAAGCCGTCTCCTGGTCTCGGATCTCACCGATCATAATGATATCCGGATCCTGACGAAGAATCGAACGAAGGGCTGATGCGAATGTCAGAGCTACCTTCGGATTCACCTGAATCTGGTTGATGCCTTCGATATCCGCCTCCACAGGATCCTCAACAGTGACAATATTCACAGCTTCCCTGTTCATCTCGCTAAGTGCTGTATACAGTGTTGTAGACTTGCCGCTTCCGGTAGGTCCCGTGACAAATATAATACCAAAAGGATGTGCCATCATATGGTCAAAACGATGCAGCTCGTCATCACTGAGTCCCAGTTCCTTCTTCTCACGAGTCAGATTCAGCTTGGAGGAAATACGAAGCACCAGCTTCTCGCCATGAACCGTTGGAATAGAAGAAATACGGATATCATACTCCTGTCTGTCCACCATAATCGTCATACGGCCATCTTGAGGCTTTCTCTTCTCAGAGATATCCATACCGCCCATAATCTTGATACGGGTGGAAATAGCCGGAAGCAAACTATTGTCATAGACCATCTTCTCATAAAGCGCACCATCGATACGGTATCGGACACGTACCTTCTCCTGCAGTGCTTCTATATGAATATCACTGGCACGCTGACGAATGGCCTGTTCAATCAAAGACCGCACCAGCTGAACAATCGGAGCATCGCTGACATCCGTCTCTGTCTCTTCTTCAATCCCTCCCCGCAGCTGGGCACGTTCTCTTGTAAATCGACGCGCCGCATCCATGGTCTCTGAAGCGCCATAGCACCGGTCAATGGCTGTCAGTACCTCTCTGGTTGTTGCGATATACGGTTCCACCTGCAGATTCGTTACAATGGATATATCATCAATGGCTGCCATATCCATAGGATCAGCCATCGCAAGATGCAGAATATTGGCATTGTACGGATCCAGTTCAAACGGAATACATTGATACTTCTTCAGCAGTGACACATTGACAAGATTACGCACTTCCTTCGGTATCACAACTCCGGACAGACGGACAACCTTCAGTCCAAGCTGCATCTGAAGTGCACGGACGATCATCTCTTCTGTGATCATGCCGCTGTCCACAAGTACCTCGCCAATCTTCTTGCCTGTTCCCTTCTGAAGTTCCAGTGCTTTCTTCAATTGATCTTCTGTTATAATATGCTGCTTGATAAGGATATCACCAAGACGCATCCTCTCTCGTCTAAGAGCCATTCTCTCATCCTCTTTTTCACACTTTTTTCACACTTTTATACTTACCATTATTATATCCATGCCAAAAGTACCTGTCAATTCAACTTTTAGCTATTTCTTAGCTAATTTTGTCAATTTTACCGTAAAGCCATTATTCCTGCTTGTTTTCTGCCTTGTTCGTCTTTAATGTATTGTAAATCTTCTGCATCCTCTGATCTGTATTGGCAATGACGTCGGAACAATCCTTCAGTTCTGCCGCAATTTCATCCGGCACATCCCCCTCTGTCTTGTACTTGAGCTGATGTTCCAGACTGGCCCAGAAATCCATGGCAATGGTTCGGATCTGAACTTCTACCTTCAGTGGCTTGCACCCATCTGAGAAGAAAACCGGAATCTGTACCACCAGATGAAGACTTCTGTAACCATTCGGCTTCGGATTAGCAATATAGTCCTTCACCTCCAGAAGTGTAATATCATTCTGTGAAGTCAGCATATCCGCCACCATATAAATATCCTGTACATAGCTGCAGATAACACGGATACCTGCCACATCGTGAAGATTATCCTCCACTGATTGCAAAGTTACCGGATACCCTCTTCGCTTCAGCTTCTCCAAAATACTTGCCGGTTTCTTCACACGGTACTTAATATACGAAATCGGGTTATGGCTCCGCTGAACCTGAAACTCATCATTGAGCACTTCCAGCTTCGTCCGCACCTCCCGGATAGCACAGCTGTACATCATCATCAGCTGCTGAAACTGCTCTGCCACTTCTCTGAAAGCCCCGATGCTCTCTGCCAGATCCACATTCTGAAGGATCACTGTCTCCAGATCTATATCTTTCCCCACTGCAACTGTATTCTCATCCATACCCCTTATCTCCGTTTCTTTATTATTCAAGACACGCTTATCTGCAAGTCTTGATGCAGAATTCATATCTGCTTCGCAGACATATTTTGTGAATTCCTATATTTTATCATTTACCCCTGCTCACATGAAAATTCGGAGAGAAGCGTTCATCAGTCTTCCTCTCCGAACGTCTGTTGATTTTCCATAATAATACAACTTTATGTTTATATTATATGAAGAATATCCCCTTTTTTCAACTAATTTTTCCTCTGAATAAAATCAAATATAAAATGTAAACAGTCTAACTCGAAATCTATCATCAAATATCAAGAGGAATCCTGTTTACAAAAGATAAAAAGAGAGGATATCCGCAAAGGGCATCCTCTCTTTGATCATTTATCGTTCTATTCTCTTATCCTGACTGTTTAGGACAGCTAATGATTAGTCAGCTAATGCAGCTGTGATGATAGCCATAGAGTAAACTTCTTCAGCATTGCATCCACGAGACAGGTCGTTGATTGGTGCATTCAGGCCTAACAGAATTGGGCCGTAAGCATCAAAGTTACCAAGACGCTGAGCGATCTTGTAACCGATATTACCTGCGTTGATGTCAGGGAATACGAAGACGTTGGCGTGACCTGCAACCGGGTTGTTAGGGCATTTTGTACGTGCAACACGCGGAGAAACAGCGGCATCAAACTGTAATTCACCTTCAATTGGAAGAGTTGGAGCCTGTTCCTTAGCCATAGCTGCTGCTGTACGCATCTTGTCTACATCTTCACCTTTACCTGAACCCAGTGTAGAGTAGCTCAGGAAAGCAACCTTAGGATCGATACCGAAAATACGTCCGCATTCTGCACATTCGATAGCGATTTCTACCAGTTCTTCTGCTGTAGGTTTGATGTTGATCGCACAGTCTGCCATAGCCAGAACTTCGTTCTCACCTGTAGCAGATGGACGAACCATGATGAAGCATGAAGATACGATCTTGTTGCCTGGTTTTGTCTTGATCAGCTGAAGAGCCGGGCGAACGGTATCAGCTGTTGAGTATGTAGCACCACCAAGAAGAGCATCAGCAACACCCATCTTTACAAGCATTGTACCGAAATAGTTGCCTGCCTGTAAAGTCTTACGTGCTTCTTCAGGCTGAACGTTCTTGCCCTTACGAAGTTCACAGAACATATTGATCATCTCGTCCATTCTGTCATAGTTCTCAGGATCAACGATCTGTGCGCCTCTGATATTATATCCATATTTTTCTGCAGCAGCCTGTACAGCTTCTTCGTTACCTACCAGGATTGGTGTAAGGAAATTGGAAGCCAGCAGACGTGAAGCTGCTTCAAGAATTCTTTCATCTGTACCTTCTGTAAAAACGATTCTCTTCGGAGATTCTTTCAGTTTCTGAATCATCATACCGAAGCCCTGCATATTCTTGCTCATGATATATATTCCTCCTAAACTTTTGTCTTTTGACAATCTCATATATATAATTTATCACTTTTTTGGCAGATTGCAATGCATTCAGCGATAATTAAAAAATTAACAATTTTATAAGCCTTTTGTACACCTTTTTAAACAATTATCACAAGTCTTACTGATTTACCTGAATGCATTTCACCAGATTTTCAAAGGCCATACTGTGGGATGCTTTGACAAGAACTGTATCACCCTGCTGAAGTATTTCATTAAGCACTGCTTCCAAAGCTTCCCTTGTCTCATAATATTTTGCATTGCCGCCACTCCCTACAGCCTCCTGATACATAGATTCAGAAAGTTCTCCAACACAAAGGATCAGATCAATACCTTTTTCTGCTGCGTATGCTCCAACTTCACCGTGCATCGCCTTCTCATTCTCACCCAGTTCGAACATATCACCGAGAATAGCTACTTTGCGTCCCGGTGCTGTTGCCAGAAGATCAATTGCCGCTTTCATGGAAACAGGATTGGCATTGTAGCAGTCATCAATGATCACCTTGTCTCCGGCCTCAACGAGATGGCTGCGGCCCGCAACTGCCTCAACATGACTGATGCCTGCTGCAATCTCCTCTTTTGACATACCAAACTGGAGAGCAACTGCCGCTGCTGCCATGGCATTGTAAATCATATGTTCACCCGGCAGAGGAATAATCGCATGGACAACATCATCACCCATATGAATATCTGCACAGCTGCCCAGCAATCCACGGTTTTCAATATGATCTGCCCATATTGCATTCTGCTTGTTCATGCCGAAGGTCACCGGTGCTTTGCCGTAAACTTCATGAATGGTTGCCAGCTTATCATCATCACCATTGACAACAACTGTCCCCTTCGGATTCATAAAATCAAAAATCTCTGACTTAGCCCGAAGAATACCGTCTCTGTCGATAAGATTTTCCAGATGGCACTGACCGATATTCGTCATGACACAGATGTCCGGTTTCGCCACCTCACTGAGACGGTGCATCTCGCCAAAAGTGTTGATGCCCATCTCAAGGACTGCGATCTGATCATCCTCCTGAATACCGAAGATGGTCAGCGGCAGACCGACTTCATTATTATAGTTGCCGGCAGTCTTATGTACCTTGTACTTCTCTGAAAGAACGGAAGCCACAAACTCCTTTGTGCTGGTTTTGCCCACACTGCCTGTGATACCCACCACACGGATATTCAGCTGCTGACGATAAAAGGCTGCCGCCTGCTTTAAAGCCATAAAACTGTCTTTCACAAGAATACACGGTCCCAGATCTTCTTTCGGCAATACTTCACAGATCACTGCCATTGCTCCTTTTGCAAAAACATCCGGAATAAATTGATGGCCATCCACACGTTCACCCTTTGTTGCCACAAAAATATATCCCGGCTCAATCTGTCTTGAATCGATCACAATGCCCTTGGCTGTCTCCTGCGCCAGTTCTTCACGCATACAATAAATCTCGCCGCCGCAGGCAGCTGCAATATTCTCTAAAGTCATGTTTTTCATAAATATATACCACTTCCTTCCTGCTATTCATCTCTCATGGAAATGTCAATCAACAGCTGACAAAGATCCTCATACTCAATTCCCAGTACCTTTGCCTCCTGAGGCAGCAGTGAAGTCGGTGTCATTCCCGGAAGTGTATTGGCTTCCAGACAATAGAAGTCACCTTTTTCATCCATCATAAAGTCCATACGGGCATAATTCTTCAGACGCAGCACTTTGAAAGCCAGCTCAGCTGCCGCCTGCATAGCCAGTGTCTTCTCTTCACTGAGTTCTGCCGGACAAGTTTCAATCGTAGAGCCTGCCTGATATTTGTTCTTATAATCATAAAAACCGTGAAGCGGTGCAATCTCAATAATCGGATAAGCTTTGCCGTCCACAACGCCCACAGAAAACTCACGTCCCTTAATATACTGTTCTATGACAACTTCATCATCATATTTAAAAGCCTCTTCAAGGGCTTTCGCATATTCTTCATCATTATTGGCCATCACAACACCGACACTGGAACCACCGCAGCAAGCCTTCACAACACAAGGGTAAGGCACCTTTACATCCGGTGTCTGGCCCTTCTTCAGACGGAGGCCCACAGGTGTCGGTACACCGCCTGTCACAAAGAGATCCTTTGAAATGGCTTTATTCATGCAAATAGCTGAGCTGACATAATCTGTACCTGTATAGCGGATACCATTCAGATCAAAACATGCCTGAATCTTGCCATTTTCACCATTCTCACCATGCAGTGCCATAAACACAACATCTGCGTGCTGACAGATTTCGATGACATGAGGGCCGAAGAAGTTCTTCTTCCAATCCGGTCTAAGTGCCTTCACCGCATCAATGTCCGGATTCTGATCCTTGATGGCACCAACAGAAGCTGCCCAGTCCACATTCTTCTCAAAGACATCCTTCCAGTCATCATGCTCATAACCCAGAAAAACATCCAGAAGCATTACCTGATGACCTTTGCTCTTTAATGCCTTATAAATACCCATACCTGATACAAGAGAAACATCACGTTCCGTACTAATTCCACCTGCTAATACTACGATTTTCATTATAAATTCCTTTCTGTCGGCCGGCACCAGCGACTTTCTTCCAAGTTTACTCTTCCAGGTTTACTGAGAAACAAAGGAGAAATTCGCATCTGCCCGGCACATTATACTAATACCACTATTAAAATCCTATTACTAAAGCAAATCAATACAGAATCAAAATCGGCGGTTTTGCGCATTCCTGATATCTGCATAAAATTTAAACTTCAACTGAATTATCATAAACTCACCAATTTAATTGCGATACCACTTATTTAAATATGGTTAGTCTACCTCCTGCACATTATACCGCGCCAACCTTTCCTTGTAAAGCGACCCTTTAGCCGAATTTCCTGCCATGTGTATTTTTTACGCTTTGTTTTTCTCAGTTTACACTATTTTCCAAATATGTTACTATAGTATTCGATGACTAAAAACTGAGAGAATCACTGATATCGTTTAAGAGATATTACTTTGTATTCTCTAAAAATTCAATAAACTGCGATATCTGCAATACTGCTGGCAAAATATCTAAACTTCTGAATATTATTCGAAAACTATGTTTTTGCCAGCAGTATTGCAGTCTCAAAATTTGGGAGGTTTTATGACAAAAACAATTGATCTTTTGCATGGCAGGATCATGCGCTCGCTTTGTGTACTGGCGCTTCCCATTGTCATGACTTATTTTATACAGATGGCCTACAATTTTATCGATATGATCTGGATCGGCCGTCTCGGCAGCGGTGCCGTGGCCGGTGTGGGTGTAGCCGGTATGTTTACCTGGTTTTCCAATGGTCTGGTGACCATGGCCAAGATGGGCGGCCAAGTGAAGATCGGACATTGTCTCGGCGCCCGTGATGATGCTGAAGCACGACGCTATCTCGGTGCCGCCCTTCAGCTTGGTATTTTATTCGCCCTTGTTTTCAGTATTGGTATCAATGTTCTGGCTCATTCGCTGATCGGCTTTTTCCAGCTGAGCAGTCCGGAAGTTATACAGGATGCGGTTCTTTATCTCCGTATTACATGCGGACTGGTTATTTTTACTTTCATGAACCAGATTTTTACGGCTTCTTTCAATGTCTGCGGTGACAGCCGGACACCATTTATTATGAATACATGCGGTCTTGTCAGCAATGTTTTTGCTGACCCACTGCTGATTTTCGGTGTTGGTCCTTTTCCCGCTCTCGGCGTGGCAGGTGCCGCCGTGGCCACCGTTTTTGCTCAGATGTTTGTATTTATTCTGTTCCTTTTTGCTATCAGAAAACGGCATCCGCTTTATCACGGGCTGCAGCTGACAAAACCCAGACCTTTCAAATATTATACACAGATTATCCGCATCGGCCTGCCGCTTTCCCTTCAGGACATGCTTTTTTCCTGCTGTTCTATGCTTATTGCACGTTTTGTGGCCGGTTACGGAGACGGTGCTGTAGCAGCCCAGAAAGTCGGCACTCAGGTGGAATCTCTGTCCTGGATGGCCGCAGATGGTTTCATGGCCGCTATCAA
Source organism: Pseudocoprococcus catus (assembly GCF_019734885.1). Taxonomy (GTDB): domain Bacteria; phylum Bacillota; class Clostridia; order Lachnospirales; family Lachnospiraceae; genus Coprococcus_A; species Coprococcus_A catus. Next base: position 46,163 of record NZ_JAAXCM010000064.1, read on the forward strand.
CGCTTTTATCTCACAAAACTATGGTGCCGGGCAATTAGACCGCGTGAAAGCCGGCTATCGATCAATTATGAAAATTGTTTTTGTATGGGGCTCACTTTGCACACTGCTGCTCGTTTTCCTGCCGGGACCGGTTTTTAAGATTTTCCTGAATGATGATGCTGTTCTTCCTATCGGCATTGATTATCTCCGGATTATGGGCTTTTCTCAGCTCTTTATGTGTGCAGAAATCACAACAGCAGGTGCCTTCGGGGGGCTCGGCAACACTTTGCCGCCTTCCTCCAAAAGCATCCTGCTGACATGTATGCGTATTCCTTTACTTCTTATTCTTACAAAGACACCACTTGGCCTTTCCGGTATCTGGTGGAGCATCAGTATCTCCAGTATTCTAAAAGGCATCGTCCTTGTCACATGGTATCTGATCTATCAGCGGCGCCTGTTGTCCGCCGCATCCTCGTCATCAGAGGGTATCAGGCCCTGACGGATGGCCTCCATCCTCTCGGCCTCTTCTTTCGGGAGGTAATTCAGCAGATAATTACCTCTCTCCTGATTTTTATCCAGATGTTCACGGCGGATCTCAACCTTGATCCGCTCAATTTCTTCACGCAGTTCCCTGGCCGACATAAGCAGACATCCCTGACTTCGGATAATGACCTGTTCAAGGCCATCTGAAGTTGCCACGGTGACTTTATACTTTCTGCCGATGGCATGGGCCGTCTTTTCTATATACTGATCGGCCGTTTCCGCTTCTTTTGTAAAAACCACATCAATATTATGCCATCTGGTGACTTCTCCCGAAAAACCTTCCACTTTATAGGCATCAAAAACAAGGATCACTCTCTGACTTGTATAGCCCTGATAGTTGGATAATGTCTCCATCAATTTATTGCGTGCCGCATCCATACTGTGTTCAGATAATTCATGAAGATCTTCCCATGCAAAGATAATATTATACCCATCCACTAACAGGTAACTTTCCTGAGCAGTCTCCTGGCGTCGGTTCTCCTTCTGTCGCTTTTCACCGCGCCAGCTGCCTTTCCCGGCTGTATCCGACAATGTGCTATTCATTCCCGCAGCCGAACCTGCTGTTCCCGGATTAATTTCATCCGAACCTCTGAATGTCCGCTCTTTCTGCGGTTTTCTTCGTTTAATTTCACCGTAAGTCCGAACAAAAATAGCCTCAAGTTCCTTGTCATCAGCAAGTGAGGGTGCTATGCTGCGGCTTCCGGGTACCTGTGCCTCTGCTGCCAGCACTGCATCCTTATCCTCAGTGCCTGAATGCTCTCCATCCAGACCAGCCCCCTCCAGATGCATATATTCCTCTACCTCGTACCATGGCACCACAAAGCCTGCCCCATGTGCACAGAAAACTGAACCCGTTGGATTGGTCAGATCCCGCTCCGGATCATAAAATGTTTCTTCCAGTACTTCCTCTGTATTATGACACGGAAAGTAACCCGCCATTGTGCAGAAGAGGCGTCCGGTACCGCCGGTGTAAGCAGCGACATCTTTCTGATATTCACGCATCTCAGAAACCGGTGCCATACCGGTCAGCACTGCCGTGTCGCCTTCGTTTTCACCCAGCTCAAACTTTCCGCTCATTTTCTCAATATCTGTCATGGCATGTCCCACCAGACGCTGGGGCAGTTCCAGCCTGAAGCGGTAATAAGGCTCCAGAAGAACGCTTTCTGCTTTCTGAAGTCCCTGACGCACTGCTCTGTAGGTTGCCTGCCTGAAATCTCCGCCCTCTGTATGTTTTTGATGTGCCCTGCCTGCGATCAGCGTAATCCTCATATCCGTGATCGGTGACCCTGTCAGCACACCTCTGTGAACTTTTTCTTCCAGATGTGTCAAAATCAGCCGCTGCCAGTTGCGATCCAGCATATTTTCACTGCAGACTGTATCAAATATAAGACCGCTGCCCGGTTCCAAAGGCTCCATCAGAAGATGTACCTCTGCATAATGTCTGAGAGGTTCAAAATGCCCTACTCCCTCCACCGGTGCTGCAATTGTCTCTTTGTATACAATTCGGCCTGCACCAAATTTCACCTCCAGGTTAAACCGTTCCCGGATCAGCTGCTGCAAAATCTCTGTCTGTATCTCACCCATGAGTTGCACAAGGATCTGCCCTGAAATATCATCCCAGACAATATGCAATTCCGGCTCTTCTTCTTCCAGCTGTCTGAGCTGATTCAGTACTTTATGCAAATCACTGCCCTCCGGCAGCTCGATCCGATAGGTCAGTACCGGCTCCAAAAGCGGCAACATCTGTTCTGCTTCAGCACCAAGTCCATCCCCTGCTCTTGTCTTCGTCAAACCTGTCACTGCACAGATGGTTCCCGCAGGCGCCTCATCCACAGTTTCATATTTTGTACCGTTATAAATACGGATTTGATTCACTTTTTCTTCCCAGCTGTCTGATGATGCGTCATTGCTTCCATATGCGGCAGTATTTCCCGATTCACTTTCATCCTCCTGGGTTCTGTGCATCTGTCCCTTCAGCAATGCCTTCACTTTCAGACTTCCGCCCGTTATTTTCATATAAGTCAATCGGCCGCCTTGAGCATCTCTTGCAATCTTAAAGACGCGGGCACCAAAGTTATCCGGATATTGTGAATTGACAGTCCACTTTTCAATTCCATCCAGCAGTTCCTGAACACCGGTCAGTTTCAGTGCTGAACCAAAAAAGCACGGAAAAACTTTTCGTTCTGAGATCATTTTTCGTATTTGTTCATCCGTCACTGTTCCTTTCTCCAGATAGGATTCCAACACCGTTTCATCACACATAGCCAGGTTCTCATTGCGTTTATCTGATTCTTCTGAAAAATCAATACAATTATCTCCCAGACGCTGATGGATTTCAGCCATCAGCGCCTCTTGATCCGTTCCATTCTGATCCATCTTGTTAATAAAAATAAATGTCGGCACTTTATATCGTGACAGGAGAGGCCATAAAGTCTGGGTATGGCCCTGTACACCATCCGCCCCGCTGATAACAAGCACAGCATAATCAAGCACCTGCAGTGTTCGTTCCATCTCCGCCGAAAAATCTACATGTCCCGGCGTATCAAGAAGTGTATACTTTCCGTCCTTCATCTCAAGTTCTGCCTGCTTGGAAAAAATAGTAATGCCTCTCTCCCGCTCAAGACTATATGTATCCAGAAACGCATCTTTGTTGTCCACTCTGCCGAGCTTTCTGATGCTGCCCGTCAGATAAAGAATACTCTCTGACAGTGTCGTTTTGCCTGCATCCACATGGGCCAGAATGCCGAGTGTTATATGTTTTTTTAATGATTTATCGCTTAAGGTACTTTCCATTGGAAATCCCCTTCCTGTTTTATGATTTTCAAAACTTGATTGTGCATCACCAGCCGCCGTTTTCTTGATTTTCATCCTATGCTTTTAACTGTTCTTCTGCACATCTGCTATATTATGATAACAATAAAACAGGCTGTGCACAACCGGCACAGCCTATTTTTTTAGTTCTATTCACTTGGAATATGTATCGTTTTATTTTGCAGATTCTGTTGCAGCAGGGGCTTCTGTTGCTGTTGTACCGGCTGCAGAACTTTCTGTTACTGTACCGGCTGCAGTGCTCTCTGTAGTTGCAGGTGCTGCTTCTGTTGCTGCTGGGGCCTCTGTTGCTGCTGGAGCCTCTGTTGCTGCAGGAGCTTCTGTCGCAGGTGTTGTTGAGGATGCTGCGCTCTTACCGCCGCATGCTGCAATACTTAATGCCATAGCGCCAACCATACCAAATGCAAGACCCTTTCTTAAAATGCCTTTAAATGCTCCTTTATTCATCATCTCAAAAATCTCCTTTTCTTTATATTTGAGAAGTTCTCTTTCTTCTCGACACCTATTATTGCATTGTATCCTTAAGGATTTGTAAAGAATTTCTGAAGAATTGCATAATCTTTTCTTTCACTTCTTTCAAAAATGGCAAAAAAATGTTTGAAATTCTATCAAAAGCATAGTATAATAGATAGGCATTGGAGACGTATCGAAGTGGCCATAACGAGCTTGACTCGAAATCAAGTTGTCGGGCAACCGGCACATGGGTTCGAATCCCATCGTCTCCGCTGACAAAAGAGGCTGTTACCTTCAGTAACAGCCCCTTTTCTTTCACTAATCTCTTTCATGGATTCCATAGGTTATCCACCGATTCTCTTTTTTTCAGATCAGTTTTCAACCACCAATAGCAATTGTATACACTTTTTTAAAGACTTCTTCCTCTTTCAAATGATTGATTCCCGGTTTATCTTTCAATTCACCTTCATACCCGAAATTATCACATCGTCCGCACCATGGCTCCAGACACACAAAAGGTGCTCCCGGTGCTGCCCAGATGCCGAAATTCGGAAAATCATCACACAAAACAGTGACATAGTCCGTCCCATCAGGCATCTCAATACCGGCTTTTTGGATCTGGCCGCCGTCAAATACAAGTGCATCCAGATCAAATAACGCCTTACTCAACGGATATTTGTGCTCCGTCAGCGGCATTGTGTAAACCTTGTCCGGAAGTCCGGTGCCTGTCGCCATATCGATATGGATATATTTCAGTTCATTCTGATCATCTGCAAATTTCAATGCATAATCACTGTAAGCTGTTCCGGGAAGAACCGGAACATTAAATCCCGGATGTCCACCGATGGTAAAGTACATTTCATGATCACCGGTATTTTTTATCTGCCACTGGATCTCCACCTCAGCTCCCGTCAGCCGGTGTGTGATCAGCAATTCAAAGTCAAAAGGATAACCTTTTCTTGTTTCTTCATTTGATACAAAACGGTGAGTTACAGAATTCCCACTCTCTTCCATCCGTTCCAGCTCATAATCTCTGGCAAAACCATGCTGATCCTGAACATAATGTCTGCCCTGATACAGGTACTCGCCGCCATAATACTTACCCACATTGGGGAAAAGAATCGGTGCCTGACGTTTCCACCAGGTCGGATCTCCCTGCCAGATGATCTCACGCTTATACTTTTTGTCATACACGCTGACAAGCTCTGCACCCAGATCGTCAATTGTCACCGCCAAACGATCATTTTCCATTGTGAATCTTCCCATTGCCCTTCGCCTTCTCTTTCTATTTTTTAACCTGAGACCAATCGCCGGATTCGAATATCCTTCGGTCATCCGCTCTATGGCGGCCGGCCTTTTCCGGGTTTAAAGTCCTCTGACAGCCCATCTCAGCTTCGTGGAATGGGCACGGCTGTTGCGTCTGCACTCTTCTGCTGATGGACGGATAACATCCTTTGCCGCATCACTGTATATACCGACTCTTACATTCTCTTTGAAAGATTTCTTCACCAATCTATCCTCACCGGAATGGAAGGTCAGCACAGCTGCTCTGCCTCCCGGATTCAGCACATCCGGCAATTTCTGGAGAAACGCTTCCAAAACCTCAAACTCACTGTTCACATCAATCCTAAGTGCCTGAAATGTCCTGGCACAGGATTTCTTCACAGCTTCCTTGCGCTCCGCTGCCGGCACCTTCACCAATGCCTTTTCAATCAGTTCACGCAATCTGACTGTCGTATCCACCGAATGTCCCTTCTTCAGTTCCTGCATCACCACTGCTGCGATCTCAGCAGCAAAAGGTTCGTCTGAATTCTCGATCAGCATTCCTTCAAGCTCATCCTTTGTAACATGTTTCAGTCTTTCAGATGCCGGCTCTCCCTTTGTCTGGTCCAGTCTGAGATCCAATGGTCCGTCATATTTGTAGGAAAACCCTCTTTCAGGATTGTCAATCTGCATTGAAGACACACCCAGATCAGCCAGAATAAAATCAAACTTGCCATCCTGTGCTGCCACTTCATCAATATTGGCGAAATTAATCCGGCGGATCGTGAGAATATCCGGTCCGAAACCTTGATTTCTCAGACGTTCCTCTGTCTTGGCCATCTCAATGGCATCCACATCCAGGGCCGTCAGATGACCTTCTCCCTTGAGGCATTTGAGCATGGCAGATGTGTGTCCGCCATAGCCCAGTGTCGCATCCAGACCTCTCTGTCCCGGCTGGATCTGCAGGAAATCAAGAATTTCCTGCACCATGATGGATATATGCATCCCCGCCGGCGTACCACCCTTCTGGATCACTCTCTCAATGGTCTCACCATACTTCTCAGGATTCAGCTCCTTGTACTTTTCATTGTAATTTCTCGGATGTGTGCCCTTATAGCGCACCCGCCTTTTGTGTACCGGTTGATTATTCTCCATATATGTTCTTCCTCTCTTATCCCGGACTCCCGCACTTTATTTCGGAAGCCGGAGAAATCTTTCATCTGTTATATGCCGGATACAGACTGAGCATCCACCAGCCCTTCCTCCGGGGCTTCCGGCTCTGGTTGCGGTTCCGGTGCACTTGTTTCAGGCGGATTCGTCTCAGGTGCTTTTGTATCCGGCGCACTGGTCTCAGGAGCCTTCGTTTCTGTCTGAGAAGTTTCAGGTGCACTTGTTTCAGGTTTCTTCGTCTCCGGCGCAGTTGTCTCCGGTTTCTTTGTCTCTGTATGTTTCTCTGTTTCCTTCGTCTCTTTCTTTGTCTCTTTATCGCTTTCCTTCTTCGTTTCCTTCTTCGTGTCATCCTTCCGGTCGTCTCTGTCATTCTTCTTGTGACCCGAAGAGCTGCTGCCTGAAGATGAACCTCTGTCCGTTGTCTGTCCCGGCACATAAGTGACACCGCCATAGACAACAACATAATAACCTGTATTGATATTCTCATAAAGCGTCTTTGCTTTATCATACGGCATGTTGATGCAGCCATGGGAACCATTGTACTGATAAATAGTGCCGCCGAAACTGCTTCTCCATGTGGCATCATGGAAACCGACACCACCATTAAAAGGCATCCAGAAAGATACCGGTGAGGCATAATCCGCTCCTCTGAGCACGGTATTCTTCTCCATGCTGTATACCTGATAAACCCCTGTCGGCGTCATATGTGACTTGCTGACACTGCCTGATACAATATTGGAGGACATGATCAGCTCACCTTTTTTGTACAGATACAGTTTCTGATCAGTCAGATTGACTTCTACATAATTGCCGCCGAAATTTTGGCTGATGCCGGAAGCTTTCTCTGTATGAGGAACCTTTCTATCCCCTGAAACTTTATCCTCCAGGCATTTCACCACATCTTTAAATAATGCAGAGGTATCAATAGCTTCACCACCCACAGGTACCTTCAGGGATATCTCACTTCCTGAGGTAGTTGTAAACTGCATGCTTACTTTATCTGAATTATATTCATCTGCCATGTCATTCACCCATGCCTGGATCTGATCATGGTCTGTCTGAACATCTCCATTATCATCCACATAAAGCCATTCACTGACCAGCTTGCTGTCAATGATTTCCTTCTTATCCTTACCATCCTTTGAAAAAGTATATTCCAGATGAAGTTTCAGATAATCATCGGCCTCTTTCAATACATCTGCCGCCTTCGGTGATTCCTCCGTCAGTGCCGCCGTCTGATAAAGTCCGGCATCCTCTGCATCAAGTTCCGAAAGATTCTCTTCCAGAGCTTCCTCTGCTGCTGCCAGAACTTCAGAAAAAATCATCTTCGTTCCCTGCTCTCCATTTCTCAATGAAAAGCTGTTCTTCTCTTTATCATAAACAAGCATCGCATTCTCCGGCTCAATCATCTTCTCTTCATCCAGCGCATCACATTGTTTCAATTGATTCGTCAATGCCTCACTATCATATGTAAAAAGATCCTTCACCGTCAGTGCCAGTGCATCCTTGTCTGTCTTGTTGTATCTAACCTTATTCTGCTGATCCTTCAATGCCTGAATATCGGCTTTGTCATTGCAGGCCATCTGAATATCCTGTCCGCTGATCCTGCACTGTGCATTCTTGAAAGAAATCGTCAGGGAATAATCTTTCACAGAATCTTCCAGTTTCTCTCTCGCCTGATCAACCGTCAGCCCTTCAATATCCATCTTATTCAACGTCGTTCCCGGATAAAAAACATCCTGATAAGCATTACTTCCTGCCATAAAATACCAACCGCCGAATCCGGCTGCCAACACAATGATCACCACAGCGATGATCCCTGCTGCTTTTAAACTTTTCTTCTTATTCATCGTTAGATCCCCCGCTTGATACATTCATTTTTAGTATTACTATCATATCACAGATTTCAAAAAAGTATAGATTCTTTTTATTAAGAAACTATGACATTTCATTGCCAAAACAACCATATAACAGATACTGTCTTCCCCATAAAACCAAACAACGAAGACTCGCGAAAAATACCGCAGCCTTCGTTGTTTTTGATAGTACATATTTATATGTTGTGAATGTTTTATATTATTTTGCAGCAATAAATCCCTTTGCAGTCAGGTATTCAGCACACAGAACCGCACCGCCTGCGGCGCCTCGGACTGTATTATGAGACAGACCAACAAACTTATAATCGTAAACTTTGTCTTCACGAAGACGACCCACAGAGATGCCCATGCCATGTTCGTAATCAACATCCAATGTAACCTGAGGACGATTATCTTCTTCAAGATACTGGATGAACTGCTTTGGTGCACTCGGAAGTTCCAGTTTCTGAGGTTCACCGGAGAAGTTCACAAGTTTCTCGATCAGCTGTTCCTTTGTCGGCTTCTTGGCAAATTTCACAAATACAGCTGCTGTATGACCATTCAATACAGGGACACGGATACACTGGGATGTGATGATCGGACTCTCTGCCTTCACAATCTCACCATTCTCAATATGTCCCCAGAGTCTTAACGGCTCCATCTCGGACTTCTCTTCTTCACCGCCAATGTAAGGAATAATGTTGCCCACCATCTCCGGCCAGTCTTTGAAAGTCTTACCTGCACCGGAAATAGCCTGATAGGTTGTAACAACAACTTCTGTCGGTTCAAATTCTTTCCATGCTGTCAAAACAGGTGCATAACTCTGAATGGAACAGTTCGGTTTAACGGCAATAAAACCTCTTGTTGTTCCAAGACGTTTCTTCTGATCCTTAATAACTTCAAAATGCTCCGGATTGATCTCCGGAACGACCATCGGTACATCCGGTGTCCATCTATGGGCACTGTTGTTGGAAACAACAGGTGTCTCACATTTTGCATAGGCTTCTTCAATCTTCTTAATTTCATCCTTGGACATATCAACTGCACTGAATACAAAATCCACATCCTTGCACATTTCTTCAACTTCCAACACATTTCTGACAACAAGCTTCTTAACAGTTTCCGGCATTGGTGTATCCATCTTCCATCTGTCACCAACAGCATCTTCATAAGCCTTGCCTGCTGAACGCGGACTTGCAGCAACTGCTGTCACCTCAAACCATGGGTGATTCTCCAGTAGACTGATAAAACGCTGTCCGACCATACCTGTTGCACCTAAAATTCCAACTCTTAACTTCTCACTCATAACAATTGACTCCTATTCGTATTCATTCTCTCTCAAAAATGTCCGCATTGGAAACACATTTGTCTTTCACTAGTGTATACTACATCAACTTTTCACAAAATGCAAGCATTGTTTTTATAAAAAATATAAAAATTTTATTTTTATTTTCACACATTTGTGGTATTATAAATCATATACTCAGATTAGACGATTGTCTACTTGTTTTTTTTAGAAAGGATGACTGTTCATGAAGTTAAAAAAGACATTCAAGGTAGTGGCAGCTGTCGCTGCTCTGGCAGCCGGTATCGGCGCAGTTGTTTACTTTATCAAGAATAAACTGCATCAGGAAGATCTCGATGATGACTTTGACGATGATTTCGATGATGATTTTGACGATTTTGATGATGAGGAGGAAACACCTGCTGAATCTTCCCGTGAATATGTGAATCTGAATAAGGCAGAGGATACTGCTGATACAGAGGATGCATCCGAAGAAGCCAAAGAAGCTGCTGAGGAAGAAGAAGCATCTGCTGAAGAAGCTGCTGATCCTGAAGAATAGAAGCGATCAAGCTATCAATAATACTGCTGTCTTTGGCAGTTTAATTAAAGGAGATTTTAACATGAGTACAGAAGAAAAAGAATTAGAAGTAACATCCACAGAAGCGCCTAAGAAGCCAGCCAGAAAGCCCCGCAAACCAGTTGATCCGGCCGTATGGGAAGAATTAAAGGCTATGCAGGAAAGCGGCGAAGTTTTAACAGTTAAGATTAATGCTGCTGTTAACGCCGGTGTTATTTCCTACGTAAAGGGTGTTCGCGGATTTATTCCTGCTTCTTTATTATCCATCGCTTACGTAGAAGACTTAAACGAATGGGTTGATAAATCTATCGAAGTTAAGGTCATCACAGTTGAACCTGAAGAAAAACGCCTTGTTCTCTCAGGCAAAGCTGTTGAACAGGATAAAGCTGCAGAAGCAAGAGCTGCTAAGATTGATGCAGTGAATGTTGGTGATATCTACGATGGTAAAGTTGAAAGAATCACTTCTTTCGGTGCTTTCGTAGGATTTGCTGATGATTTATCCGGTCTTGTTCATATCTCACAGATGGCTAACAAACACATTGAATCACCAAACGAAGTTGTCAAAGTCGGCGATGAAGTGAAAGTGAAGGTTATCGGCAAGAAAGACGGCAAGATCAGCCTCAGCATGAAAGCCGCTCAGGATGCAGACACAGAAGTAATCGACAGCAGAGAACCTGCTTTCAATTACAAAGAAGAAGGTCAGGCAGCAACAAGCCTTGCTTCCTTACTTGCAGGCATCAAATTAGACTAATCTTTATTATCGTAGGAATGCAATGCCCGGATCATCAGAATTGTTGATTCGGGCATTTTTTATATTATGAAAGAAGGGCTGCTTTTCAAAAAGCAGCCCTTCTTTCATCACATATTCAATTAACCCAGCCACTTCAATGACGGCCAATACATCACAAAGGCCTTCGCTATGATCTTATCCTTCTTCACATAGGTATTGTGCCAGTACCTGGAATCCTTCGAAACAGCCCTATTATCTCCCAACATGAAATAACTGTCCTCCGGCACCTGATAAGGCCCGAAATCACCTGTCGGCTCCTCACTCAGATAAGGCTCATCCAGCAATTCACCATTAATATAGACCTTACCACTGATTATTTCTACTGTTTCTCCCGGCAGGCCGATAATACGCTTCAGATAATCAACACTCTCATCATCCGGGTATTTGAAAATAACGATATCGCCTCTCTCCGGTTCATTAAAATCGTAATACAATCGAAGTCCCATGATCCTGGATCCGGCAGGGATCGTTGTTTCCATCGATCCGGTAGGTACAACCGCATTCGCTATAATAAAAAAGTCCACAAGCAGAGCAATTATAATCGCTGAAACAATCACCTTGACCCAGCTGAACACTTCGGCTTTTATGGAGGTTTTCTTCTCCTCAGACATAAACTTTCTCGTCTCCTCACTGTATAGGTCTTCATTCATTTAAAGCATTAAACGCAATGAAATATGCATTACATTATAACATATACATGGGAAAATGACAAACATTTATTAGATAAAGAACACACCCAGCAGTGCGATCAAAATCGGTGCCACAAGAGATACCCAAAAAATTGGCATATAAGAATGCTTATGATCCAATTTTCCCATCATTGCCCTTCAGATCTCCCTGCACATTGCAATAAACTGTCTTGCTGCTGAATTAAGGGGATGCTGATAATCATATACCAGACATATCTCCCGCTTTGGTATCTCTTCCTGAAGCGGAATCTTGACAACTTCCTGCTTCTTAACCGCCTCCCGTGCCATCGGTTCCGGTATAAATGCAAGTCCAAGTTCAGACTTGACCATCGGAAGAATCTGATCGGAGGTTGCCACTTCAATGTCTGGCACAAATTCAAGGCCGTGCTCCAGAAAAAACTGATTATAAAACTTAAATGTCATTGTTTCTCTTCCGAGTCCGATCAATGAATCGTCTTTCAAATCGGTCAGACTAACGATTCGATCCTTTAATCTGTCAAATGTTCTTCCGCTCACAAGGATTTCATTAAAAGACTGCAGTGTCACGACTTTCAGAGGTCCTGTCGCCTCTACCGGTGTCGTCACAACAGCAAAGTCAACCTTCCCGCTCCTAATCGCCTCCATAGCCTGCGGTGTCGAATAATTATACAACTTCAACCGGATACCCGGATACTCCTGATGAAATGCTTTGAGCTTATCCAGAAGAAAGATATTCAAAGCCGTCTCACTTGTTCCCACTGCGATTTTACCGTGCAGCAGGCCATCATTTTCCGAAAGAGCCTTTTCCGCCGCAAAAATCTGAATCATCGCAGCAGATACATAATTATAAAGTTCCTCTCCTTCCGATGTCAGCTGAACACCTCTGTTTGTCCGAATAAACAACGTCGCATGTACCTGCTGCTCCAGACAGTTCATCGCTCTCGTAATATTCGGCTGACTATTTCCCAGGACTCTGGCCGCCTTTGTAAAATTGCGGTACTTGGCCACATAATAAAAAATCCGATAATACTCAAAATTGACATTCATACTTTTACTCCAGACATATCAAAACATAATCGATATCATATCAATTATAGTTTTTACTTATTTCTACATTCATAGTATAATCGAACAAAATATGAAAATCAAGGAAGGACGTGTAATAAATAATGGAAGAAAAAACGATTTTTCCTCGGGAAGAGCATTCAGATATATTATTTCAAAAAATTTTAAATGATCCATGGGCTTGTGAAAAACTTCAGGCAACATTCTGCGATTTTCTATTTTGTAATGATGAATTTGATCATCCCCTTTCACCCGAAGAATTTTCCAAAGCTTTATTTGAATCCTATAAGAATAGAGATTTGTCCGCATTTTTGATGGGCATTTGCCAGAATACTATTTTTGACCTTCTTCGGAATTCTTTTCTGATTCCTTACCGTTTCAATGCAGACGGCAAACAGAATCCGATTATCATGACCGATGAAAAAGGTCTTTTATTACCAGAATATGCTAATCCTTTTTATAAAAAAGAATACACTTCTTTCCAGAAAATTTATCATGCTCTTGAATCAGATAGAAACATTTTTCTGGCTCAAGCCTATCGCTACAGCCATGATTACGGTCCAAACCATATGAATATCGAGCAGAAGATTCTTGAGATCACAACAGGCATTCTTCTGATCCGTGAACTTCCGGACACAGTAAAACTCAAAGAAACCGAGGCAGAGGCCTATGCTGCTGTCTGGGATATCATGATCGCACTGGAAAAAGAGCTGCCGATGGCCTATGTCTTTTATGGACAGGACACACTGGTAGAACATAATAAACGATATGACGAAATCGGCATATTTTTACCGAACTCTCATTTTCTGAAACATCTGGAGAAACATATTGAAAAAGCCGAGGCGATTATCTATGCGCAAAAATAATACTGCATCAGCATCTGCCGCTTCTTATGTTGATATCATGGAAAAAAACCATATGGAAATTCCATGGCATGATTATGCAGATGCTGACAGCCATGTTATCATCAGTCAGACTGGATTGATTGAGAAATCCTCTGTCATCGGCCGTGTAGGTCTGATCATGCTTTCCTGCGGCACCGGTGCATGGCGCGTCCGTACTTCCATGAACCGTTTGTCCAAAGAACTTGGTGTGACCTGTACTGTTGATGTTGGATTAATGTCCATTTCATTCAACTGCTTTGACGGCAAAGACTGCGTTTCACAGTCTCTCAGCATCGCCAATACCGGTGTCAATACATCTAAGCTGTATCGAATGGAACAATTCGTAGATTCTTTTCCGACAATGGAAGCCAAACTTACCGGTGAAGAAATCCATAAAAGACTGGATGAAATTGAAGAAATCCACGGTCTGTATTCACCTGTAAAACTTGGTTTTGCAGCAGCACTGGCCTGCAGCGCCTTTACATTTTTACTTGGCGGCGGCCCTGTGGAAATGATACTGGCCTTTATTGCAGCCGGTATCGGTAATTTTATCCGTACAAAGCTGATTAAACACCACTATACATTGTTTTTAAATATTGCAGCCTCCATATCGGCTGCCTGCCTGGTTTATGCACTGCTTTTGAAGTTGTCTGAGGTCTGCTTCGGCATCTCCTCATTCCATGAAGCAGGCTATATCTGTTCCATGTTATTTATCATTCCGGGCTTTCCCTTTATTACAAGCGGCATTGACCTTGCCAAACTGGATCTTCGTTCCGGTCTGGAACGTCTGACCTACGCGATCATTATTGTGCTTGTTGCCACAATGTTTGCATGGATCATGGCTTTACTACTGAAATTGAAACCCGTTGATTTTGCTGCCATGAACATTGATCCCATCTTACATATGTTTCTTCGGATCATTACTAGCTTCTGCGGCGTTTTCGGTTTCTCGATCATGTTCAACAGCGCCATTCCTATCGCAGCCACTGCTGCACTAATTGGCGCTGCTGCCAACACATTACGACTTGAACTCATTGATTTCACCCAGATGCCATCTGCGGAAGCCGCTTTCATCGGCGCACTGACAGCAGGTTTACTTGCATCCATTATTAAACGAAATCATGGTTATCCAAGAATATCTATCACTGTTCCTTCCATTGTGATCATGGTTCCGGGGCTTTACCTTTATCGTGCCATCTATAATCTTGGCATTATGTCCCTGAACGAATCCGTTTCGTGGTTTGCAGCAGCGATTATGATCATAGCCGCTCTCCCCCTTGGCCTAATCTTCGCAAGAATCCTGACTGACCGCACATTCCGTTATTGTACTTAACCCGGCAAGTACTAAGACAATAACTGATAATTTTTACTGGAGGAATCATCAATGAGTTTCAAGCACCACAAACAAATGTCCGAATCTTTCCTGACTGCTGCCTTTTTGTCAGTGTCAGGAGGATTGCAGGACGCTTATACTTATATTTTTCGTGGAAAAGTCTTTGCCAATGCCCAGACAGGCAATATTGTCCTGCTGAGCCAAAGCATTATCGATAAAGACTTTGGCCGGGCCATCCATTACCTTGTGCCTCTCTTGTTTTTTGCCCTGGGCATCGCCATCGCTGAATGTATCCACGTCAAATTTCAGCGTATCCAACATATCCATTGGCGCCAACTGGTTCTCGTACTTGAGATTCTTCTTTTGCTGGTTGTTGGATTTCTGCCGACAAGACTGAATCTGCTAGCCAATGCCATGGTTTCATTCTCATGTGCCATGCAGGTTCAGAGCTTTCGTAAAGTCAACGGATATGCTTTCGCCAGCACCATGTGCATCGGCAACATCCGAAGCGGCACAGATGCCTTATGTGCTTTTATCCGTACCCGTGATAAAAACACTCTGCGCAAATCCCTGTGCTACTGGGGAATCATTTTACTCTTTGCCATCGGTGCAGGTATCGGCGGTTACGGCATTACAATTTTCGGCATGCGAACCATATGGATTTCCTGTATGCTTCTTCTAATCGGATTTCTTATGATGTTTATCAAAGAAGAACAGACAGAACATATGGAACCGATGACACTTTAAATAAGCCCACTTCTTTTCATTTTTTATCTATCCTTTATATCTTACAGGCAATAATACCTATGGAAAAAAAGTGTCCTGAATCTACCTTCAGGGCACTTTTTCACATTCGTATCTTATACAGATCAAACCTGTATTCTATTTAACTTTCTTATTTCACTTCTACAAGTTCGATTTTGAAATTCAGTTCTTTGCCTGCCATCTCATGATTAGCATCAAAAGTAATCATCTTTTCGTCCTTGCCAGTTACCTTTACAAGGAAAGGCTGGCCATACTGATTTGTCAGATAAACCTGCTGGCCAACTTCCAGGTCCTCTGAACCAGGCAGCTGTGCAATCTCAACTTCAATAATTGCATTAGGATCCGGCATACCATAAGCTTCTTCCGGCATCAGATGGATTTCTTTGATCTCACCGACTTCCATATCTGCCACTGCTGCATCAAAGCCTTTGATCATCTGTCCCGCACCGCATACGAATTCCAGCGGTTCACCACGATCATAAGATGAATCAAACTGTGTGCCGTCGTTAAAAGTACCTCTATAATGGGTACGGCATGTTTTACCTACGTTGCGTCCTGTCATTGTATTTTCCATGATTGAAAAATCCTCCATTTATCCATTTACTATTCGACATGATGTCTTCTTCTAAGAGTACACTACCGCAGGGCATTTCACAAGTAAAAATTTTATAAAATCATTGGTTTCACTCTTTTATTCGAAAGTCATACTATTAAAGTAGAATTTCCTAGAGGTATCTTCCGTATGCATTTAAAAAAATTCTTCTCCGTGGCTGCACTGCTTGGCTGCCTCACCATGGTCTTTACAAGCTGCTCACAAAAAAACTCTGACCTGACACCGGTCACCCTCAATGAAGTGGCCCATTCCATCTTCTATGCTCCCATGTATGTGGCTATCGAAAAAGGCTACTTTGCCGATGAAGGCCTGGATATTACTCTGGTGAACGGTTCCGGTGCAGATAATGTAATGACATCTCTCATATCCGGCGACGCGGATATTGGCTTTATGGGGCCCGAAGCCACTATCTATGTCTATAACCAAGGGGCACAGAACTATGCTGTCAATTTTGCCCAGCTGACCCAACGTGCCGGCAACTTCCTTGTTGCAAGGGATAAAGAACCAGACTTCACATGGCAGGATTTAAAAGGCAAAACCGTTCTGGGTGGCAGGGCAGGTGGCATGCCAGAAATGATTTTTGAATATGTTTTAACCCTGAACAATATTGACCCGAAAACTGACCTAACCATCATCCAGAATGTGGATTTCGGCCTGACTGCTGAAGCATTCGCCAGTGGCACCGCTGATTATACTGTTGAATTTGAACCATTCGCCACTTCTCTGGAAATGAACGACAATGGTCATGTCATTGCTTCTCTCGGTGAAGACTCCGGCTATGTCCCATATACCTGTTTCTCGGCCCTTGAAAGCTATATTAAGACTCATCCTGACATCATCCAGGCATTTACCAATGCCATCCAAAAAGGTCTTGATTACGTTAGCAGCCACACTCCTGCAGAAATCGCTGATATCATCCAGCCTCAGTTTGCAGAAACCGATAATAACAAGCTTGTTGCTATCATCGACCGCTATGCTGCACAGGATACCTGGAAAGAAGACTGTGTTTTCACTGAAAAATCCTTTACACTGCTACAGAACATCCTTGACCAGGCCGGTGAACTGACTAAGCGGATAGATTATGATACTCTTATTACAACAGAATTTGCTGAAAAAGCTGTTCAAGAATGAAATAACACTAAATCTCCGAGATAAATATCTCTTTTAAACAGCAGTAACCTCAAAATCCAAAATCCATCCTATTCAAAAACTGATTTTGGATTTTGAGGTTATTTTGATGCCAAAATTACTGACCCGCAACTTTTATTTTTTGCCACACATAATCATGCAGCAGCCCATTCGGACACCAGTCCATAGTCAGTTCTTCCAGTAATGCCATATCTCGGTTTGCACAGGCTTTCTCTATTTCATAACAGTAAAAAGAAATCAGTCTGTCCACAAACGCTTCTTCTGATTTTCCTGCACTGACTGCACGTATCCTTTCTGCAAACTCATCACAGCTATTTTGACTGTCCTTCTCCTGGCCTTTGCAATTTTCTGTCATTGCTGCAAGTATCTCTCCTATCTCATCAAACGCCCTGGATACTCTGCTTTGTCGTCTGACATCCGATATTTCAAGTTTTTTCTTCTCTTCCCGCAGAAATTCTCTCCAAATCAGCTTAAATCCTTCATCAATTTCACATTTTCCCTTAATATATCCATTAAAAGGTGCTGTTATTGAATACCATCTTCCGTTCAGCTTCTCAACATATCTTTTTCTTTCTTTTACCGTTGTATTTTTTACAAGATATTTTTCATATATTTGATTTGTCGGGCTTATAAACTGCGTTTTTATCACAGCAGTCAAACGACGTAATATCAGATTTTTCGACCACCCCATATCAACAATATCCAAATGTCCTGTACTATTTATCCACTGAATAACAAATGATACACTCGCATAATTCATATCCCACTGACTGTTATTTATTTTCTCAAAATTCACTTTAAAGTACCTCGTGTTATATTGCTAATAACTTTTTTGTTTTTGCAGTTGTAAACTGAATAACCGGACCAGAAAACAGAATAGTGGCTATTGCACATATACCAAACTTTCCGCCTAATACAACACCGACAATCACCATCAAAACATCCAGTACCATCCGCACACCTTTCACCTGCCAGTGATTCTTCTCGGCAAGCGAAAAAGTTAGAGCCTCATACGAGCCCCGCCCCATAGACGCTGATGCATAAAATCCGGTACCGACAGCAAACAACATAACTCCTAATATCATAATGATTGCATTTAGCCATAAATGTGAACTATATACATGGGCATCTGCAAATAAATCTACACAAAAACTGTACACAAACTGATACAAGATTGTGCCGATATTCAGCTGTGAACGATCATAAAAAAATACAAAAACTATCATTATCAAAGCCACTATCAAAGAAGCCATACCAATACTTATATGAAATGTTTTTGACATGCCCTGCCATACGATTGCGAGGGTCGCCCCTCCAAATCCTGCATACAAGGCCAACGTGATGCCATATGCTGCAAGCATCGATCCCAGCACAATAATCATTATCTTTTTTATCCATCCCATTCTTCCCATTGCTATAACCTCTTTCTGTACGGATACTAAAACAAACGAAAACAATCTGCTCTTAACCAATCGCACTCATTATCTGCATAAAAAAAACTATAGACTTAACTGTTATGTTCAGAAACAGTAGAAATCTATAGCCTTCATTATTCGTTTGCCGAGACAAGCTCCGTATTCATTTAAATTTATCATACATACTTTCAGAGCATTTGTCAATAATTTTTTGTATTGATAAATGCTCTGTTTATTATCTTCAAGCACTGCGGTCTATTCGGCAGCTTCATCACCGAAAGGCGTTCTGTCATCCAACGCATACGCTTTCATTTCTCTGGCATCGGACAGATACCGGGATGCCTGATCCCTGTAATCTGACTCAGAGACAGCAGAAACAAGGATGTTTTCTGTAATCATCTCTCCGTTATACTTATACTGTACCAGTTCGTACTGATCATCTTTCTTGATGAAGGCAAGAAAACCATACTGCTGTGACAAATAAGCCGTATTGATCGTCATAGAACCAATTGTCGTTACTGCTCCCTGATTGCATGAGTACACATTCATCATCTCTGTACCGACAATCAACTCCGGTGAACCATCACCGGTAATGTCCACAAGATAATACACCGCATCCGTATCTGACGCACCATCCAGAAGAACCCTGTAATTATTCTGAACAGTCTCATCCATGGCCATAGTCTCGGCTTCGCTGCTGATCTCCCCTGCAATCTCAGAAACCAGATCTACCGGAACTTCTGTTGCCTGACTGTTATCCTTACCGCACCCGGCCAGAATAACAATCAGTGTCAGAACGATCAGAAGAGTCCGTGTTCTTCCAGTCTTCATTCTCTTCATATCCTGCATAACCTAATACAGAAGTATTACTGCAAAGGCTTCCAGATCCTCTGTCTCAGATGCATTTCTGATACCATGTGTCTGTCCACCAAGACAAACACAGGAATCCCCTTCATGCAGTGTTGTCATTGTACCGTTGTCATTGTAGATTGCTGTTCCCTTTGCAATACAGATAATCTCTTCTTCTCCTTCATGTATATGTTCACCAATGGAACATCCAGGCTTAAACACCAGTTTTGCGATCATTTTCGCATTGCCATTGAATTCTTCCGGTTCAAGATAACGGATGATCTCCACTGTTCCATCACCGCCGCGCATATGCTCATTATATAATTTCACCATATCTTCCGCACGTTTAACCATTGTTGTATACCTCCTGTTCATTCCTCTTGTCCTGCCTTTCAAAGACCGGATATTACATCTTTTAGCATACCATCTGTACGCAATGAATGCAAGTCCTTCCTCTATATGGTTTCCATTACTACATCCTACATTTTTTAATTGACCTTTAGCCACTTCATAGACTATACTATATAGAGATACCCGATAATTTTCAGGATTTTCCTGCTGCTATACTTAATTTCGAACATTATGAAAGGACCCAGCTCTATCATGGAAAAAGATAACGCGATTCAGACAATCATTGAAGAAGTGTTCAGCCGCTACACCGACGGCAGTTATATTAAAGCCTCCATGCTGCCGGACCTTGATCTCTATGTAGACCAGATCACCACATTTCTTACACGGCATCTTTCCAAAACAACCCGTTTTGAAGATGACAAGATTATGACCAAGACAATGATCAACAATTACACCAAAAACCACCTGCTCCCGCCTCCTGACCGGAAGAAATATTCCAGGGATCACATTCTGCTCATGATCTTTATCTATTATTTTAAGAATTTCCTGCCGATCAGCGATATACAGACGATTCTCGGACCCCTGACAGACAAATACTTTCACAAGGACACGGAGTTAAATCTAGAGTCCATTTACACAACACTGTTTTCCAAGGAAGACATATTTGTACATGAAATACTTGAGGATGTCATGGCTCAATTTCATATGTCAGAAGATCTCTTTCCTGATGCACCGAAGGAAGATCAGGAATCTCTCCGTGAATTTACCTTTATCTGTATGCTTTGTCTTGATATCTATATCAAAAAGCAGGTCATAGAAGCCATTCTGGACAAACGCCCGAAAACAAAATAAAAGGAATGCTTATGCATTCCTTTTATTTTGGATATTTATTCTTCATTCAGACGATTCAAAACCATATCATAACCGTCATTGCCATAATTCAGTGAACGGTTGACACGGCTGATCGTTGCAGTAGAAGCACCTGTCTTTTCCGCAATCTCAAGGTATGTCTTCTTCTCGCGAAGCATTCTGGCCACTTCAAAGCGCTGTGACAATGACAGCAGTTCATTGATCGTACAGATATCCTCGAAGAATTCATAGCACTCTTCCACGCTCTTCAGACAAAGCATGCCTTTGAATAACTGCTCAACTTCCGGCGTTTTAATTTTTTTGTTCATGTCGTCACAAATCCCCTTCATTATATAATAATCATTCATTCTATTTGTTCGGACTTCAATAACCTTGTCCGAGACACACAAACACATTTTATCATTTTAGAGGATTAAAGTCTATAGTTATTTCTAAAATCTTTATAAAATTATGCATGCACGTCGCGAAATTTTAGAGCTTCACATCCACCCGGTCTTCCGGTTCAATATCTTCCACCTGATGAATTTTGTCCGCGTGTCGGCGATTCATGCGATATTGCGACGGTGTACATCCTTCTGTTTTCTTGAATACATAGCAGAAATATTCCATTTTTTCAAAACCGCAGTGTCCGGCAATTTCCTGGATCTTCATCTCTGTGGCTGTCAGAAACAGTCTGGCATAATGCATCCGCACTTCATTCACAAATGTCATAGGAGATGTCCCGAAATGCTGCCTAAAAGCTCTGGAAAAATAGCTGACACTGGCACCATACAACTGAGCCAGGCTGTTAAGATCCATCGGATCCGCATAATGTTCCTGGATATATTGATAAATTTCGTTCAGATTCGAATCCTGATAATTGGCCTTTTCAGTATTCTTCACCGTCAGAAGCAGCGACTGAAGCATCACAGATGACCGAAAATACTCTCCGGCCTCCCAGGTTTGGATCATGGCATCCAGTTCTGCCGACAAAACATTCCCGTTAATATTAAATCGCTCTCTGTCGCCAATTTCAAGATATTCAAGCATGGCCGGCACCCCTAAACCATTAAACAAAATCAATGTGATCCAGCATTCTTCATCCTGAAGGGCTTTTCCCACAGCCATTCTTCCCTTTTCAAAAATGACCGCCTCATGTTGTCTCAGCAAAATTTGCTGTCCGTTCTCTTCAATATGCAGTTTTCCGCTGCGCACAATGACAATTGCATAACAATCAAAAAATAAGCGTGTCTGGCGGTCACAACTCTCCATTTTGCGTATAATGTTATCAATATATATACTTAATTTTCTGAAATTGTCATTCTTTTCTGTTAATTTGGTTTTTTTCATCTCTTTTTTTACCTTTTAAGTTCAATATTTTTATAGTATTACATATTTTTAGAGTTTCAATTTGTTTAGAAAAGTTTTATAATAATACCAGATTGTTTGCAAAATAACAAAGAGCACAATTCAAATTAAAGGGAGGAATTTTTTATGCTCAAGAAAATTTCTAATGGTTGTGTACATATCGTACAGAGATACTTGCCTGATCCATTTATCTTCTGTATCTTATTAACAATCGTTGTATTCATCGCAGCAATTCCTGCTGCAGGCGCTACACCACTTCAGGTTGTAGGCTTCTGGGGCACGAGCATCTGGAGTCTGTTAGCATTCTCAATGCAGATGGCTCTCGTACTCGTACTTGGTACAGCTATGGCTACTGCACCTCCTGTCAAGAGACTCCTTGACAAGATTGCAGGCATTGCTAAGACACCTTTCTCAGCTATCGTTCTTGTAACTGTAGTTGGTACTGTTGCATCATGGTTAAACTGGGGCTTCGGTCTGGTTGTTGGTGCTCTTCTTGCAAAATCTATTGCCAAGAAGGTTAAAGGCGTTGACTACCGTCTGTTGATCGCTTCTGCATACTCAGGCTTCGTTGTATGGCATGCTGGTCTGTCAGGTTCTATTCCTCTGACAATCACAGAAGTTACAGAAGCTGTTACAGCTGCTACAGGTGGTGCTCTGACAGAATCCATCGGTATGGACAGAACAGTTCTTTCTCCATGGAACTTAATTGCCTGCCTGGTTATCCTGATTCTTATGCCTTTACTGAATGCTAAGATGCATCCGGCAGCAGATGAAGTTGTTACAGTTGATCCTAAGTTACTTGTTGAAGAAGAAGTCACAGTTAGAAAAGCTTCTACTCCGGCTGAAAAACTTGAAGATTGCAAACTATTATCATGGCTCGTTGTTATCATCGGTGTTGTTTACCTTGTTCAGTATTTCGCAGCAGCAGGCAATCCTCTGAACGCACTGAACCTGAACATCGTTAACCTGATCTTCCTTGTACTCGGTGTTTTACTGAATGGTACACCTCTGAACTACGTTAAGGCTGTTAATGACGCTGTTAAGGGCGCCGGCGGTATCGTTCTTCAGTTCCCATTCTACGCTGGTATCATGGGTATCATGACAGGTGCAGTTACAGAAGGCGGTCCTTCACTGGCCGGTGTTATCAGTAACTTCTTCGTTGATATTTCCAATAACATCACATTCCCTCTGCTTACATTCCTGAGCGCCGGTATTGTAAACTTCTTCGTACCATCAGGCGGCGGCCAGTGGGCAGTACAGGCTCCTATCGTATTACCTGCAACTGTTAAAATGGGTCTTGACCCTGCAGTTTCCTGTATGGCTATTGCCTGGGGCGATGCTTGGACAAACCTTCTTCAGCCATTCTGGGCTCTGCCAGCTCTTGGTATCGCAGGTCTTGGTGCAAGAGATATCATGGGATTCTGTGTTGTTGACCTTATCTTAACAGGTATCATTGTTTGTGCAACATTCGTTGTAGTAGGTCTGATCTAATTTGAACAGAATTTCATCAACAATTAAAAATTGATTTTTTAACAGTGCAGCTAAAAGCTGCACTGTTTTTTTATTCAGAGCCAAATATCATTTTATATTACGGATGTTCAGCTCTGAACAACTATTCTGCCTTCATATGTTTATAAATTTCTTCTCTTATACGCTTCTCTACTTCCAGTGCTATCTCTGTTGTCTTCATATCCACATATTCTTCATAATACATCGGCTTCAGATAATGAATCTGAACCTCTGCCGGTGCTGTGGAATTTGTATCAAATGGTGCATAGCTGTCAAGCAGCGCCACCGGTACAATCGGCGCTTTCGCCTTTGTGGCAGCTTTAAAAGCCCCCGCCTTAAAAGGAAGGATTTCATTGCCATTCCGGCTTCTTGTCCCTTCAGCAAAAATCAGGAAGTTTTCTCCTGCTTTCACACGTTTGGCTGCTTCCAGAATCACCTTCATTGACTGTTTCAGATCACTTCTGTCCATAGGAATATAGTGAAGTGCCTCTCTAATCTGCTTCAATAGAATAATATC
This sequence comes from Pseudocoprococcus catus, assembly GCF_019734885.1. Classification (GTDB taxonomy): domain Bacteria; phylum Bacillota; class Clostridia; order Lachnospirales; family Lachnospiraceae; genus Coprococcus_A; species Coprococcus_A catus. Next base: position 70,243 of record NZ_JAAXCM010000064.1, read on the forward strand.
CTTCACTTCCTGTTTAAACACCAGGGAAAAAGGCCGTTTCATGGTTTCCAGAAAAGCCAGCACATCAAACATTCCCTGATGATTCGGATAGAGAATATAACCGTCCTCTTCCGGCAGATTTTCTTCTCCGCTGCTGACAATGGTCACTCTTCCCGCTTTATTGGCTTTGATGGCAATTTCCCGGATATAGTTATATTTTTCCTCTATGCTATACCGCTGTTCTTCTGTATCCTTCGCAAAAGAGCAGATACGCCAGAACCAGACAGGAACATGCCCCAGTAGTTTAATGACCATCAACAATATTCTTTTCATAAATTCTACCTGTTCCTTTTGGAATATTTCAAATGAGTCAAACACCCTATCAGTGTCTGACTCATTCTCTGATTATCTTCATGCATCAAATAATTTGGACAATGCTGCATCAATGGCTCTTTCCGTCATCTGAAGATCAGCCTCTGAAAGAGCATCATTGACAAAAAACGCTTCATACTGAGACGGCGCAATATACATACTGTGTGCTTTCATTACTCTGAAATATTTTGCAAACTGTGCCAAATCAGAAGTCTGTACATCATCAAAACTCTTTACCGGTCTGTCGGTGAAGAAAATACTCATCAGTGAACCGACTCTGTTCACCTGAGCCTTTATATGATATTTTTCCACAGCTGTTCTGAAAGCATTCTCAATTCTGGCAGATTTTTCTTCCAGACGCTCATAAACGGCGGTATCACCCATCAGAAGTTTCAGCATGGCAGTTCCTGCAGCCACAGCCACAGGATTACCTGAAAGAGTTCCTGCCTGATAAACCGGTCCCGTCGGTGAAATACAATCCATAATCTCTCTCCGCCCGCCGTAAACAGCCATTGGCATACCGCCGCCGACAATTTTGCCGAAGGTGGTCATATCCGGTGTAACACCGTAATAGTCCTGTGCACCCCCCAAGGCCAGACGAAATCCTGTAATCACTTCATCAAAAATCAAAACGGTTCCATACTGTTTGGTAATATCACGCAGTCCCTGCAGAAATCCTTCTTCCGGCGGTACAACTCCCATATTGGCAGCTACAGGCTCAACGATCAATGCTGCAATCTTTTCACCATACTGGTCAAATAACCGCTGTACACTTTCCAAATCATTGTATCTGGCAATAAGTGTTGTATCTGTAAAAGCCTTCGGCACGCCGGCACTGTCCGGCACATTCTCTGTCAGAAGGCCTGAACCTGCTTTCACCAGCAGTCCATCCGAATGACCGTGGTAGCAGCCTTCAAATTTCACTATATAATCCCTGCCTGTATAGCCTCTTGCTGCACGTATTGCGCTCATCACTGCCTCTGTGCCGGAATTGACCATACGCATCATTTCCATGGATGGAACTGCATTCCGGATCATCTGTGCCAGTTCAACTTCCCCATTGGTAGGTGCTCCAAAACTGGTTCCACGAACTGCCGCTGTTATCACTGCACGGACAACTTCCTCTCTGGCATGTCCCAGAATCATCGGTCCCCATGATCCCACATAATCTACGTATTTATTGCCGTCTACATCAAAGATGTGTGATTCTTCTGCTCTCTCGATAAAAGGCGGTGTCATTCCCACCGCTCTGTAGGCCCGTACAGGGCTGTTGACGCCCCCCGGCATCAACTCGCATGCCTTTGAAAATATTTCCTGACTGTTCATTATCTCTGTTCCTCATCTTCCCGCAGCCACTCTGCAATCTGCGGCGCATAATAAGTAATAATCATCTTCGCGCCGGCACGTTTCATAGCAATCATGCTTTCCATGACCACACGTTTCTCGTCAATCCATCCATTCATAGCCGCAGCTTTCATCATGGCATATTCACCGCTGACACTATAGGTGCACAAAGGCTGATCAAAGGTCTCATTCACCATATGGACAATATCCAGATAAGCCAGAGCCGGCTTCACCATGAGGATATCTGCACCTTCCTCCACATCCAGTTCCGTTTCCACAAGGGCTTCCTTCCGGTTTCTGAAATCCATCTGATAGCTCTTTCTGTCGCCAAAAGCCGGTGCAGAGTCTGCGGCTTCCCTGAAGGGACCATAAAAAGCAGAGGCATATTTGACACTGTAAGCCATGATCAATGTATGCTCATATCCTGCCTCATCCAATGCATGCCGCATATGCCCGATTCTGCCGTCCATCATATCCGATGGAGCCACAATATCTGCACCTGCTGCTGCACAGCTGACTGCCGCCTTTGACAAAAGTTCCAGTGTCTCGTCATTTAGTACTTCTCCGTCTTTAATGACGCCGCAGTGGCCATGGTCGGTGTATTCACAAAGGCAGATATCCGCAATACAGATCATCTCCGGATGAAGCTCCTTTGTTATTCTCAAGGCACGCTGTACAATCCCATCCGGGTCGTAAGCACCGCTTCCGCAGGCATCCTTATGATCCGGTACACCGAAAAAGATAACGGCACGCACACCTTTATCCCACACTTCTTTCATATGAATGGCCAGTCTGTCCAGGGAATAATGATAAATTCCCGGCATGGATTCAATAGGTGACTGGACATTCTCACCCTCCGTCACAAAAATCGGATAAATCAGATCATCACATCTGACATCTACCTCATGAACCATATCTCTGATCTGGGCTGTTCTTCTTAAACGTCTTGGTCTTCTGGTTAAATTCATCTTTCCTTCACCTCATTTTATGTCATCGTTCAGTGCCGATGCAGCTCCGAACATTTTGCTGAATTCTCACATTCAAGACTCGTTCCTACACAGTATATCACAAAGTGCCGCTGTCAGTCCCTCCAAATCATACTGTCCCGCAATTTTATCTATAGAAATATCTGCTTTTTCAGCCGCTTCTGCTGTCACCGGCCCGATGCAGACATTCTTTGCCGCAAAACGCTGTCCTTCTGTCATCTGTGCAAAAGCCCTGACGGCTGAAGCACTGCAGAATGTCACTGCATCCATATCCTCCAGCACTTCCTTTAAAAGTGATGCTTTTTTCCACATTTTTTCTGTATGATACATTGGTGTATCCACCACAAAAAATCCTTTTTCCCGCAGGCGTTTTATCAGTACATCTGAGGCCTCTTCGGCTCTGAACAGACAAATTTCTTCATCATACTGAACATTCTCACACAAGGCTTTTGCCAAGGATTCACTGCAGGACTGCTCCGGCAACAAATCTGCGTAACATCCCCAATTTTCCAGTTCTCTGCGGGTTCCTGCCCCCATCACCGCAATCCTGCAGATGCCAAGGATTCTAATATCTATCCGTTCCTTTTTCATCTGCTCAAAAAAGAATCGTACACCGTTTCTGCTGGTAAATACAAGCCAGCGTTTTCCCGGACGAACCAACACTTCTTTGAGTCCATACATTTTCTCGGCTCTCACAGAAATCAGGCTCATCACCACCGGTTCACCGCCAAGCTTCCTGATTTTCTCAGCCAATGGTTCAGCAATAATTTCCGTTGCCGTCACAAGAATTTTCTTCCCGGAAAGGGACCCCGCCTGCTGCCAGTCAATTTCTTTCTTCAGGCTGACCACATCCCCCACAACCAGGATCGCCGGAGGCTGAATGTCCGCTTTTTCTGATATCGCAGCAATTCTGCCGAGTTCCCCCGTTACACAGCGCTGTCTGGCTGTTGTTCCCGATGCAATCACCGCCGCCGGGGTATGGGCATCTTTGCCATTGGCTATCAACCGCTCACTAATCTGGTGCAGTCTGGAAAGCCCCATAAGAAAAACAAGAGTGCCTTCCTCTCTGGCCAAAATCTCATAATCCAGCGAACTATTTTCTTTTGTCGGATCCTCATGACCGGTGATCACATGAAAAGACGATGCTTTTCCCCGGTGGGTGATGGGGATGCCCGCATAAGCCGGTGCACTGTAGGCCGATGACACCCCAGGTATCACTTCATATTCAATTCCCGCCGCTGTCAACGCCAGTGCTTCTTCACCGCCCCGGCCGAATATAAAAGGATCCCCGCCCTTTAGTCTGGCAACAGTCTGACCTTCCATGGCTTTTTCAATCAGCAGTTCTTCGATTTCTGCCTGTTTCATCCGGTGATGCCCTGCAAACTTGCTCGCATCTATCCATTCAGCCTCATCTTTGGTTGTATTTAGAAGAGATGGGGATGCCAGATGGTCATAGACAATCACATCGGCTTCTTTCAGGGCTTCCATGCCTTTCATTGTTATCAGGCCTATATCTCCCGGTCCTGCACCGATCAGATAAACTTTGCCGTTCTGAAGCCTTGCCGCTATCTGTTCTCCCAGTGAAACTGCCAGTTTGCGGTCTTCTTCTATATTACCGCATCGTGTACCTGTCACCGTCTTTTCTTTCATATGGAGGCCATCCCCTGCATATCTGGCCCGCACAGATACCTTCTGTCCATCCATCCTGACATCCACCGCCGCTGCCTCATTGCAGCCGCCGCCAATGGCTCTCAGAAAGCTGCGCTCTGTCAGAAACATCTGCCAGGTATCCTCATCATGAATGGCCTGCATGCAGTCCTCACAGTCCTTCTGTCTTGTTTCAAGTGCAATGATTCCCTGACCTGCTGCCGGAAGAAATTGCTCCTTAGACAGGATTTCATAAAAAAATGTCTGTTCTTCCGCTTCGAAACTGCCTTCTGTTTCACAATCCTCTGAAAGATATCCTAAACGTTTTAATCCCGCCGCTGCCAGAATAATACCGTCATACATGCCATCTGACAGTTTTTTCAGCCGTGTTGGCACATTGCCTCTGATATCTCTGATATCAACACCGGGACATATCTGCTGAATCTGAAGAGCACGTCTTAAACTGCCTGTTCCTACAACTGTCTTTTCTTTGCATTCTTCTATGATAGAAAATTCCCGCCGAAGACTCACCCATACATCCCGGCTGTCACCTCTTTTAAGCACAGCTCCCACTGTCAGTCCTTCCGGCAATTCAACAGGAAGATCCTTGGCACTATGAACGGCCAGATCGATCCGGCCATCCATCATAGCCCCTTCAAGCTCCTTTGTAAAAGCCCCTTTGCTGCCGAAAGCTGACAGGGATTTATCCAGATGCAGATCACCCTTTGTCTCAAATCCGGCAATCTCTATCTCTATGGATGGAAAAACCTTCTTAATGGCCTCCGCCGCCATTTCCGTCTGCACCATGGCCAGACGGCTCTTCCTCGTTCCGATTTTCATATTGGCCCTTGCCCTCCTCTCTGATTTTCTCTTCTTTTGCAATCCACTGTCTCAGATATTTTTTTCTGTCTGACTGACCGAGCCCGGACATTTTCAACTCTCTGCGCTTCTGGCGAAGCTCTATTTCCAGTTCACCGTACCATTCCGGTATCAATGCTTCGATTTTCCCCCGCAAATATCTGGTCAGTGCAGGCACACCGCCGGATGTACTGATACCAATGACCACATTGCCCCGTCTGACCACCGATGGAAACACACAGTCCGAGACCTCCCCCGGATTGGCACAATCCACCAGTATATGCCTCATCTGGCAATAATCCACTGCCATCTTATTCAATGCCTTATCATCAGAGGCACAGATTACCAGAAATGCTTCGGCCAGATAGTCCAGATTGTGTTCTGTCAGATTTTCATTTGTCCAGACTATATATTTCTTATCTGCCAGAAGTTTTAACTCATCCGTGATCTTTGATGAAATCATCCGTATATCTGCACCATATTCTATCAAAATACGGATTTTCCGAAGGGCTACCGAACCGCCGCCGATAACGATAACATTTCGCCCCTCCATGTTAATAAACAACGGAAAATCAGCCATTTCCCCGTTCCTCCTCAGACCGTCTCAAAACCTCGAAAAACATTTCCAGCTGTTCCGGCTCCGCCGCTTCTCTGGCCCGGTAAAGGAATTTGTTAAGTCCCTTTTCCGGATCTGACAACATATCTTCCAGCAAGTGTTCCCTAAATGCAGCCATCAAAGGCCGATTCTGCTGAAACAGCGCCCACCGCCTAAAATCAGCAATATCCTCCTCCAACATTTCCCTGGCCTGGTCGGCCGCTTCAAACCGCAGATGCTGATTCTTCTCAGACAGCGTTGTCAGCTCATCCAGATGACAGACATAGTTATCCGCATCCCCAAGACCTTCCTCAATATCCATAGGCACTGCCATATCAATGAGGATTCTTCTGCGCTTCCTGGTAATATTAGACTGCCATGCTTCTTTTGTCAAAGTATAATGGGGACTGGCTGTGGCACTGATAACCACATCCATCTCATTGGCCAGGTGATACCGGTCTGTATAGGCTATCTGTGTATAACTTTGTGTCTGCTGATGCCTTGTACCATGACCATCAGACAACGTATCCGTTCCCGCAACAGCCCGCTCTCCCGATTTCATCTGTCTGGAAGCAGCATATAACTGCACCTGATGATCCGCAGCGATATTTTTCATCATAATCTGACCGATTTTGCCTGTAGCACCAATAATAAGAATCTTCTTATCCTTCAGACTGCCGAAATACATCTCCGCCGCTTTCACCGCCAGCGTAGCTGTTGAGACTGAAATTCCCGATAGATTCGTTTCGGTTTTGACTCTCTTGGCCGCCGTCACTGCCATCCTGAAAAGACTGTTGCTCCAAGTGCCGCTGAAACCTTCCTCCATGGCTGCCTTATGAGCCTCTTTGACCTGCCCCAGAATCTGATCCTCACCCAAAACCATGGAATCCAGGCCTGCTGCCACATAAAATAAATGCCGTACTGCCTGTGTTCCCTGATAAAACCGCAAATGCTCCGACACCTGGCTGGCATCTCCGATTCCCGCCATATCTAGCAGGATCCGCTGCATTGCAGTCATTACGCTGCGCACAGAAATTTTTTCTTCGCTAACGGTATACAACTCTGTCCGATTGCAAGTTGAGAGCAGTACACATTCCCGAATTCCCTCCTGAGTGCAGATGCGCATCATCAGTTCTTTTTTATTTTCATCTGTAAACGCAAACAGAGCCCGTATCTGTACAGGCGCTGTTTTGTGGCTAATGCCTAATAATTGTATATTCATTGATTTATCTCTCTGTAACAAAGCTGCCCGGCATACGGCAATTAGAAATGATACACCGCCTGTTATACCAGTATCTGCACTTCGTACAGAGAATGCCTCCAGTTATAAAAATCTTTGTGCTTTAAAACAGCCAGGATGATCCGGGGAGGCATGTCTTTTTCCATAAAATATCTCGAAAGGGCGCGAATCCACTTATCATCCCTGAAAATAGCCGTGGTCATGCAGATGTAATTCCCCTTCGGCAGAATTGACAGACTATTGTCTCCTGTTGGCTGTGATTCCTCATGCGCAATAAAACTACCTTCTATGGACAGCTGTCTGTGCTTCATAAAATCACACTCATCCAACAGATATCCTCGCATTTTTCCAAAATCCGTCATTTCTTCAGCCATCAATTCACCTGTCTGACGGTAAAAATCCTCCACCCGGCAGGCCTTTGGCGTTTCCGTCATCCAAACTCTTCGCGAATCCATCTGTTTCTGATGAATTCTGTAGCCCTCCTGCCCTTCTTCCGGCACCGGATTCTGACTTGTCAGCCACTCCATCATGGACATACGTTCTTTCAGACGATTCATCTGCTTTTTGGTCTGTTCCATCCGCTCCGACATCAGACTCCGCCGTTCTTCCTCCGAAGCTGCCTCCATCACCGCTGTAATTTCCGCCAGGGAAAATCCGGCTTTCTTCAGATATCCCACTGTTTTCAGGCGCTGAATATCATCAAAATCATAATAGCGGTATCCGGTCTGTCTGTCGATTTTTGCCGGACAGACAATCTTCATATCAGCATAATAACGCAGGGCCGATACCGAAATCCCCGTCATCTCATGCACATCACCGATTGAATACAGCCTGTCCATCCCATTAACCTCTGTATCTTAAAACAACCACATACTGTTCTTTCTTGCCGGACAATGCCCACTCTTTCTCTGCTTTCAGATAGCCGGACCTTGCAGCCAGAGATAAGAGATATTCCTTCTCTGTTGTCACAACAATCACATAGCCTCCCGGAGTCATCCACTGGTTCAGCTTCCGGACAAAGTTCTTATATAAAGTCATCAGCACATCCGGTGTCATCTTGTCACTTCCCGCCGGCAGTTCTGTAATGACTTCATCAAAGGTATAGCTGTGGGAAAATTCCACAAAGTCTTTATTGATAAAATAGCTCGGCACATTGGCCTTTCCTGCATTCTCTCTGGCACCTTCTATGGCTTCACCAAAAATATCCACACCATAAAGATGGGCAGCTTTCTTTCTGCGATAACGTTCAATCAGAAGTGTCGCTGTACCACAGAATGGGTCCAACACATCCGCATCATCCGCCAGATATTCAGAGGCAATTGAAACAACTTCCGCTGCTTTCACCGGGTGCATCGATGTGGCAATAGCATTGCGGCGATAGCTGAACCTACTGTCTGCTATCGTATGTAAAATCAAATAAACACTGTACTGTCCCTGCTTATTCTCTGTGATCCGCAGTTCACATTCATAATTGGACGCGGAATTCTGCAGATGATGTCCGGACAAACGTTCCAGTTCTGCCCCCAGACGCTTCACATACTGACTCTTTTCATTCAAAACCAGCTTCGTCCGCAAATCAATTCTGAAATAAAAGGGTCCGTCACCTTCATGGCGCTTCTTCAGATAGTCCGTCAGTCCGGCACTGTAAATGGCTGCTGCAACAGCCTGATAGTCTGTTGCCTTCAACGGATTGGCACAGAAGCGGAACATAAAGCCCTTCACTGTACGGATACCGAAAAGTTCTCCCGGACGTTCTGCCAGAATGCGCACACCGCCTCTCATTGCCTTGGCCGCATCTCTCACATTTCTCGGCATCACATCAATGGTCAGCTGCTCCATCCCGGGACTGGTCAGCAAAATCATCTCTGAAGGCACCGAATAGCCTGTAAATGTATGCTTCACCGGCTTCTCCACAATCAACAGCATATCCCTTAAAAGCTTCAATTCCTCATTCAGATGCTTCTGATTCTCTGGCGTCATCTCCATCTGCATCAGTTCTTCCATCCGCTCCCTGAAAGCGTTTAAATACGTCCTGTAATCCAACTGACTCATGGCTGTCAGATAAGCACTCTTTACAAAAAGCTTCTCCTCGCATTCATAAGCATAAAACAGGGCATCCAATGCATCCTGACATCCCATCTCGCCAAGAATCAATGCCGCATTCTTCCTGACTTTGGCATCTTCATGCTTCAAAAGCTTCAGCATCAGAGACAGGCATCTCTGGCGATCACGCTGCCAGGCTGCACTGCCAGGTTCTGTTTTTAAAAGTTTGCGCAGCTCGATCAGATTCTTACGCACATCCTCATCACGTTCTATTTTATCAAGATAATTTCTAAACATTTAATCCTCTCTTTTTCATCTTAAAATATCGCTTAAATTCCTCTTATCATCATATATGGAGTTTCAAAAAAAGTCAATACAGAATGGATGCACCCCTGCGCTGCACAAAGGTTTTCGCCCATCTCAGCGAATCTGCCTGTGCATCATTGCAAAAAGGGCTATCCAACCGGATAGCCCTCTCTGATAATCGCTCTAAACAACTGCTTATTCTAACATTTAAAATAAAAAATACAAACTTCGTAATCAATATAATATATCTTAGAAAAGGCACACTGCATGAAGGATTATAACTTAACGACATTCACTGCCTGTGGTCCCTTCTGGCCTTCGATGACTTCGAATTCTACTTCCTGACCTTCTTCCAGTGACTTAAAGCCATTGGACTGGATGCCTGAATAATGTACGAATACATCATTGCCCTGCTCATCGGAAATAAAACCGAATCCCTTCTGATTGTTGAACCACTTTACTGTACCTTTGTTCATTCCAAAGTCCTCCAAAAATTAAAAATGGGTCTTACTGCAGGTTATTCTTGCAGCATGTTCAGCATACCATACTTAACTTCAAAAGTCAAAGGAATTCCTATATTCTTGAATACCAAAAGGCTTAAAAATATCGCAGAAATGCCCTTTTTTCGCCATTTTCTTCAATGGTCCGACACATTCCCAAAACAGCATTCCGGTCGGTCTACTCACAATATGCAACCACCGTATAGACACTGTTTTCATACTTGACTTCCTTGACTGTGGCATGCAGGCTTGTCAATCTCCGAAGTGCCGGAATATTGTCGCTCATGGCCAGTGCCGGTTCAATTGTATAATAATACATGGTGCCTGCCAGAGTGTTCAGCTTGGATTCGCTCATCTCCACTTCATCACCAGCCTTCAGAAGATCCGGTCTTTCCATTCGAAATGAAACTTCCTGTTTCAACTTATTCACCAGCCTTAAAAGATGCGTAGCGCTTCAAAACGCCGAGGATCAGATCAACAGACAGATCCATGCCCTCTGCTGTGATATGCTCATAAGGACCATGATAAGCATAACCACCTGTACCGATATCCGGACAAGGCAGTCCCCTGAAACTGAGCTGTGCACCGTCTGTACCGCCTCTGACAGGCACGATCAGCGGTTTCAGGCCAATTTCCTCAGCAGCTGCTTTCGCATTCTCGATCAGATGGAAATGCGGCATAATCTTCTCGGACATATTGCGGTACTGCTCTGTAATGGTCAGTTCCACAGTTCCCTCACCATAACGGCCATTTAAGATAGCCTGGATATGCTGCAGTTCTTTTTTGCGCAGTTCAAAGACCGCCAGATCATGATCTCTGACAATATACTGCATCTCGGCCTTTTCTACATTACCGCTCATATCTGTCAGATGATAGAAGCCTTCATAGCCTTCCGTATGTTCCGGTCTGTCCGCTGCCGGCAGCATCTGATGCAGCTCCCATGCCACGTTCAATGCATTGACCATCGTATCTTTGGCACTTCCCGGATGGACATTGAAACCGTTGATCACAAATTTAGCTGCACAGGCATTGAAATTCTCATAGGTGATCTCTCCTTCTTCGCCGCCGTCTATGGTATAGGCATAATCCGCACCAAATGTCTCCAGATCAAGGGCTGAGGCACCGCTTCCCACTTCTTCATCCGGTGTAAAAGCAATACAGATCTTGCCGTGCGGAATGTTTTCTTTGATCAGATGTTCAACAACTGTCATGATTTCCGCAATACCGGCTTTGTCATCCGCACCAAGCACTGTTGTACCATCTGTTACAATCAGAGTTCTGCCCTTTAAAGACGGCAGATGTGGAAACTGTGCCGGGCTCAGTGTTCTTCCACTGTCTCCCAGCACGATGTCCCCACCGTCATAATTCTCAATAATTCTCGGTTTCACATGCTCACCACAGAAATCCGGCACTGTATCCAGATGGGCGATCAGACCGATGGCAGCTGCATCTTCGCATCCCGGTGTGGCCGGCAATGTGCCGTACACACAGCATAAATCACTGACACGTGCATCTTCAATGCCAAGTGCCTTCATTTCAGGAACCAGCATGTTCGCCAGATCAAACTGACGCTGTGTGGTCGGTGTTGTCTCACTGAATTCATCACTGGCTGTGTGGACAACGACATAATTTAATAAACGTTCATAAGCTCTCATTCTCTATTTCCCCGCTTCCTTTTTATTTGACGCAGTAAACGTAATTCTCTTTTCTAGGCATGGCTTTTGGTTCTTCGCCGTCTACATAGCCGAGGACACAGTGGCCGATACCTTCATAGTCACCTTCGATGCCAAGGGATTTCAGGAATGCCTTGCCTTCTGCGGATTCAAATTCTTCTTTGGCTCTGTGGATCCAGCAGCTGCCGATACCTTCTGCGTGAGCAGCAAGCATGAGGTTGCCCATCACCAGACTGCCGTCATAAACATAGGTTGGCCTTGCTTTATCTGCCAGAACAATCAGCACAACCGGTGCACCATAAAATGGATCAGAATCCACACCCATGATCTCGGCATTCATCTTCGAAAACTTGTCACGGATTTCTTTATTCGTCACCGCAATAATGATGGGTGACTGCTTGCCCATACCCGTTGCTACATAGGTGCCCGCTTCGATAATCCGATTGAGCACATCCTCCGGAATCATATCCGGTTTATATTTTCTGATACTTCTTCTTGTCTTCATATTATTGATAACTTCGCTCATTTGATAGAACCTCCATGATAATTCAAGATTTACCCGCGCATTTTCGTATGAAACCCGGGTCTGCTCCGCAGACATAGTGTTCATCCAAATCTCCGGGCCGCTGTTATTAAGTATACACCAAAAAACAAAAAAAAGCGATACCGTTCAAATAAACGATACCGCTTTTATGTTGTCTACATAGATTCTATGTAGTGATGATTCATAATTAGTTAAGAATACCGATAAATACTGAAGAGAATACTAATGCAACGATTGTCATCAGTTTGATCAGGATGTTGATAGCAGGGCCTGATGTATCCTTGAATGGGTCACCGACTGTATCACCAACAACTGCAGCTTTATGAGCTTCAGAACCCTTGCCGCCGTGATTGCCGTTCTCAATGTATTTCTTAGCATTATCCCAAGCACCACCTGCGTTTGACATGAAGATTGCCATCATAACACCTGTTACAAGGGAACCTGCAAGCATACCGCCTACAGCTTCTGTACCAAGAAGGAAACCAATGATGATTGGAGCAACAACTGCCATAACGCCAGGAATAATCATTTCACGAAGGGCAGCCTTTGTAGAAATATCTACACACTTTGTATAATCAGGTTTGCTCTTACCTTCCATGATACCAGGAATTTCTCTGAACTGTCTACGAACTTCCTCGATCATAGAATATGCAGCCTTAGATACAGATTCCATTGTGAAAGCTGAGAAAAGGAATGGCAGCATACCACCGATCAGAAGACCGATAATTGTTGTATAAGAAAGAATGTTGATTGCTGAAAGGTTAACCTGCTGAGCGTAGGACATGAAAAGTGCCATAGCTGTCAGTGCAGCAGAACCGATAGCGAAACCTTTACCCATAGCAGCTGTTGTGTTACCTACAGCATCAAGGGAGTCTGTGATTTCACGAACGGACTCATCGAGGTAAGACATTTCTGCGATACCACCGGCATTATCAGCGATAGGACCATAAGCGTCAACAGCAACTGTGATACCTGTTGTAGAAAGCATACCTACAGCTGCAAGTGCGATACCGTAAAGGCCGCAGCACTTGTAAGCAACAAAGATACCTACACAGATCAGTACAAGCGGAATAGCTGTGGACTGCATACCTACAGCAAGACCGGAAATAATTGTTGTAGCAGCACCAGTTTCAGACTGTTCAGCAATCTTCTTAACTGAGCCATAATCACCGGATGTATAAACCTCTGTGATAATACCGATGATCAGACCAACGATCAGACCGGCGATAATAGCAACAGCAGGCATGATAGAACCAAGATAATATACAGACAATGCAATGGCACCGATAACAACGATGGCATCAGCTGTATATTCACCTCTGTTAAGGGCTTTCTGTGGGTTACCGCCTTCTTTACCCTGTACCATGAATGTACCGATAACAGAAGCAATGATACCCAGAGCAGATAAGATTGCAGGGAAGATTGCAGCTTTCGCTGTATCCAGTGTGATTGCACCGAAAGAACCTGCAAGGCCAAGAGTGATAGCAGAAATAAGAGAACCTGCATAAGACTCGAAAAGGTCAGCACCCATACCGGCAACGTCACCTACGTTATCACCTACGTTATCGGCGATTGTAGCAGGATTACGAGGGTCATCCTCAGGGATACCAGCTTCTACCTTACCTACAAGGTCAGCACCAACGTCAGCAGCTTTTGTATAAATACCACCACCAACACGGGCAAAAAGAGCGATAGAAGATGCACCAAGGGAGAAACCGAAAAGAACATCTGCATCACCTGTGATTACATACAGACCAGCTACACCAAGAAGACCAAGGCCTGCAACACACATACCCATAACGGCACCACCGGAGAATGCAACATTAAGTGCTTTGTTCATACCACTTGTTCTTGCTGCATTGGCTGTTCTGACATTCGCCTTAGTAGCTACTGTCATACCACAATAACCGGCGATGATAGAAAGAACAGCACCGCAAAGGAAGCAAACTGCTGTAAGTGGATTTCTTAAGAAGCAAAGAACAACGAAGAGCACTACGATAAAGATTGCAAGAATTCTGTATTCAGCAAAAAGGAATGCTCTTGCACCTTCTGCGATAGCAGAAGCGATTTCTTTCATACGGTCTGTACCGGCATCTACAGAATTAACTCTCTTTGTCAAAACAAAGGCGAATACCAGACCGATGAGTGCGCAGATAACTGCGACATACATGAGATTCATAATTAAACTCCTTTCTCTTTCTTAAACGTTTAATTTTGAGCATAAATTATGCAGATGTAATCATACAATCTGCATACTAGTCATGCCTTAAATATTATCCGATTTTTTTAGGAAAGTCAACCGTTACCATTAAATTATTATAAAAAAGTATTAAAAATTTGCAAATATCGTTGCTTTTTTAACATGGAAATATCAAGATTCATTTTATTTTAATTCCAGACGCATGTCAATCAATTCCTGATATTCCCCTGTTCTCAGACGAAAAGCCTTCGGATTTCTTCCATATTCAATGAAACCTGCTCTCTTATACATTTCGACTGCTCTCTCATTCCCAGCAACAACTTCCAGTTCCAGCTGAAGATACCCGGCTTCTCTGGCACACTCAATGCAGGCCTCCATCAGAAACTTTCCGATACCCAGTCCCCAGAATTTCTTTGTAATGGCAATGCCAAAAACCGCACGATGCTTGATTTTATCCATCATTCCCAAAGTATCAATCCCTGCAGTCCCGGCAACAACACCATCCACAACCGCAATAATCTCAACGGTATTCGTACTATCCGTTTTCCTCTGCAGAAAATCTGCTTCCTGAGAAGCCGTAAAACGATTCTCATCCGAATAAGTCAGCAGATAATCCGTCTCCTCATGAGTCCGATTAAAAACATCCAGAACTGCCTTCCCATCACTGGTAACGCCATTCCTCAAAAGGCAGTTTCTGCCATCCTTTAATGTAACTGTTTTTTCAAAAGTCATGCCTATACTCCTATCTTCTCTCCAACTTCCTCAAAATACCTGTACTATCAACTATTCTACCATACCCCTTATCCAAAAGCCATCTCTGTCCACGTATATAAAAATATGCCATCATTAAATAAAAACAGCCTTATACTTCAAAATAAATCATATGAACCATTTGATTTTAATCGATGCTCAAAACCTTTCGCTGACCAATTAAACAGGCGTGCAGTCAAAATCTAAAAAAGAAATGAAGAATGAACCTATTCAAACACAGGTGCTTCCGAAACGGCCGGTACTTAGATGCTGTCCTTTAGCATCTTATGTACCGCTGCCAGTTTCGGGCAACACGAGTGTACCTGTGTTGAATAGGCTCATTCTTCATTTCGTATTATAATCTTCAACTGCACGCCGTTAACCGCCGTCAACCACCGTCAATCTGCGTATCGCCTAATCAAGGTTCGTATACCCCATCAGATTAATGTCCACGCATTTTGCAGCTTCTCTGCCTTCTCTGATCGCCCATACGACCAGTGACTGCCCTCTATGCATATCTCCGGCCACATAGACCTTCTCTTCGCTTGTATGATAATGTCCCGGTTCTGTTTTGACATTGGTTCTGCCGTCCACCTCTACACCAAAAGCATCTGTGACATAACTCTGGCTGCCAAGAAAACCTGCTGCAATAAGCACCAGATCCACTGGAATAATCTCATTGCTGCCTTCGATTTCATGCATCACCATACGTCCTGACTCAGGGTCTTTCTGCCATGACAGTTTCACTAATTCTGCAGCACAGACTTCACCATTATCATTGGCGATAAAGGATTTCACCGTTGTCTCATAAATTCGAGGATCGTGACCATATAATGCAATGGCTTCCTCCTGGCCGTAATCTGTCTTGCAGATTTTCGGCCATTCCGGCCATGGATTGCTCTCTGCACGCTGATCCGGTGCCTTCGGCATCATTTCCAGCTGAATGACATTCTGAGCCCCCAGACGGATAGATGTGCCCACACAGTCATTGCCTGTATCACCGCCGCCGATAACAAGCACATTTTTGCCTTTGGCGGAAATGAAATTGCCGTCCTCAAAATTTGAATCCAAAAGACTCTTTGTTGTCTTCTTCAGGAAATCAACGGCAAAATAGATACCTTTTGCTTCACGACCCGGCACATTGATATCTCTCGGATTCGATGCACCACAGGCCAGGATCACGCTGTCATACTCTTTGAGCAGTCTGGAAGCCTTATAATTATTGCCGATATCCGCACCTGTTACGAATTCGATGCCTTCTTCTTTCATAATGTCAATACGGCGTTCGATGACCGCTTTGTCCAGTTTCATATTCGGAATACCGTACATCAGAAGACCGCCTATACGGTCACTTCTCTCGAAAACTGTCACCTGATGGCCACGTTTGTTCAGCTGATCTGCGGCTGCCAGTCCGGAAGGGCCGGAACCCACAACTGCGATTCGCTTGCCGGTTCTTACCTTCGGCGGATCTGCTTTCATCAAACCATGTTCATAACCGTATTCAATAATACCGTGTTCATTTTCCTTAACAGAAACCGGGGCTCCGTTTAAATTGCAAGTACACGCTGCCTCGCACAAAGCCGGGCAGACACGTGATGTGAATTCAGGAAAGCTGTTTGTCTTCATCAAACGGCGCCATGCCTGTTCCCAGTTGCCGTTATAAATCAGATCATTCCATTCCGGTACAAGGTTATTCAGCGGACAGCCAGATACCATACCGCCGATCATCATACCTGACTGACAAAACGGTACACCGCAGTCCATACACCTTGCGCCCTGCTTCTGCTGCATTTCACTGCTCAGAGGGATATGGAATTCGTTAAAATTCTGAATACGTTCCTCAGGTGAAATGACACACCCTGTTTCTCTCTCATATTCTAAAAATCCGGTTGGTTTTCCCATTGTTATCCCCTCCTATCCTCTCTTGCTTGCGTAAAATGCTTCAATCTGTGCCTGGTCAAATGTCAGACCTTTTTCTTCCATATGGACAATGGCTGTCTGCATATGGCTGTAATCATGCGGAATAATCTTCTTGAACTTCGGCAAATATTCAGAGAAGTTGTCAAGAATCTCTTTACCGATGGCAGAGCCTGTATTATCCACATGCGCCTGGATCATATCTCTCAGCTCCATAACGTCATATTTGGATGTCACCGTATCAATGGAAACTAATTCTTTATTGACACGTTTATATAAATCTCTGTTTTCATCCAGAACATAGGCAATACCGCCGCTCATACCGGCTGCAAAATTCTTGCCTGTGCGTCCGAGAACAACCACACGGCCGCCTGTCATATATTCACAGCCATGGTCACCGACGCCTTCAACAACCGCTGTAGCACCTGAATTACGAACGCAGAAACGTTCGCCTGCCACACCGCTGATATAAGCCTTGCCGCTTGTGGCACCGTAAAGGGCAACATTACCGACGATGATATTTTCATTGGACTCAAACTTGATATTCTTTGGTGGATAAAGCACCAGTTTACCCCCTGAAAGACCTTTGCCGAAATAATCATTGCTGTCGCCGCACAGTTCCAGTGTCAGTCCCTTAGGGATGAAAGCACCAAAGCTCTGTCCGCCGCTGCCGTTGCACTTCACAATGTACTGATCTTCCGGCAATGTATCGCCATACTTCTTGGTGATCTCGGAACCGAAAATTGTACCCAGTGTGCGGTCTGTATTGCGTACATTAATCTCAATCTTCTTTTTCTTCTTGCCTGCCAGTGCAGACTTAAATTCTTTCAGGAAGACTTTCTCATCAATGGTCTTCTGAAGACCAAAATCATAGACATCCTGCGGCATAAACAGATGTTTTTCTTCATGCAGATACGGATTCTCAACAATGGCTGAAAGATCCAATTTACCGTAAATCTGAGGATCCACATCTTCTCTGACTTTGATCAGATCAGAACGTCCCACTAATTCATCCAGGTTATGCACACCCAGTTTTGCCATGATCTCACGCAGTTCCTGGGCAACAAATTTCATAAAGTTGACCACATATTCTGGTTTGCCTCTGAAACGTTTGCGCAGTTCAGGGTTCTGTGTAGCAATACCCACCGGACATGTATCCAGATTACATACACGCATCATGACGCATCCCATTGTCACAAGGGGTGCTGTAGCAAAACCAAATTCCTCTGCACCAAGGATCGCTGCCATTGCTACATCACGGCCTGTCATCAGCTTGCCGTCCGTTTCAAGACGGACTCTTGAACGAAGACCATTCATGATCAGTGTCTGATGTGTTTCTGCCAGACCAATCTCCCATGGAAGACCTGCATTGTGGATAGATGTTCGAGGTGCTGCACCTGTACCGCCGTCATAACCGGAAATCAGGATAACCTGTGCACCTGCTTTGGCAACACCGGCTGCAACAGTACCAACACCAGCTTCAGATACCAGTTTGACAGAAATTCTTGCCGAACGATTCGCATTCTTTAAATCGTAGATCAGCTGTGCCAGATCCTCGATGGAATAAATATCATGATGCGGCGGTGGTGAGATCAATGCCACACCCGGTGTGGAAAGTCTTGTCTTTGCAATCCACGGATAAACTTTTCCGCCCGGAAGATGACCGCCTTCACCCGGTTTTGCACCCTGAGCCATTTTAATCTGGATCTCGTTGGCGCTGACAAGGTATCTGGAAGTCACACCAAATCGACCCGAAGCCACCTGTTTGATAGCAGAACACCGGTTAAGTCCATCCGGTCCGATGGTGAGACGTTCAAGACTCTCGCCGCCTTCACCGGAATTGGATTTGCCATGGATCATATTCATGGCAATAGCCAGTGTCTCATGAGCTTCCTGAGAAATGGAGCCATAGGACATGGCACCTGTCTTGAAGCGCTTCACAATCTCATCTACACTCTCTACTTCTTCAATCGGAATACCGCCTTCTTCGTCAAACTTGAACTCCAGAAGACCTCTCAGGTTCATCAGGCGTGTTTCTTCATTAATATTATGAGAATACTCTTTAAACATCTCATAATCTCCGCGTTTTGTGGATTCCTGAAGCAAATGAATGGTTCTCGCATTATAAAGATGTTCCTCTTTGCCGCTTCGCATCTTATGACCGCCGATGCTGTCCAGAGACAGATCCACATCCAACCCCAGCGGATCAAATGCACGCATATGCCATGTATTCATAGCGCGCTCAATGTCTTTTAATGTTATGCCGCCGATACGGCTAACTGTATTCGTAAAATATGTATCAATGACTTCTTTGCTGATACCAATGGCTTCAAAGATCTGAGAGCCCTGATAAGACTGGATCGTTGAAATACCCATTTTGGAAGCAATCTTGACAATGCCGTGAAGAACCGCTGAATTGTAATCACTGACAGCTGCATAATAATCCTTGTCAAGCATATGCAGGTCGATCAGTTCTTTGATGGATTCCTGAGCCAGATATGGGTTGATGGCGCAGGCACCATACCCCAGCAGCGTTGCAAAATGATGTACTTCTCTTGGCTCTGCACTCTCAAGGATCACAGCAACCGCTGTTCTCTTCTTTGTTCTGACAAGATAATGCTCAAGGGCAGATACAGCCAGCAGGGAAGGAATCGCCACATGGTTCTCATCGATGCCTCTGTCGGAAAGGATCAGAATATTCACACCGTCTCTGTAAGCTCTGTCTACTTCCACAAACAGATGATCCAATGCACGTTCAAGGGGTGTATTGACATAGTAGGTGATTGGAATTGTCGCTACTTTGAATCCTTCTATATTCATGGATTTGATCTTCAGCAGATCTGTGTTCGTCAGAATCGGATTGTGGATCTGTACCATCTTGCAGTTTTCTGCTTCTTCTTCCAGAAGATTGCCGTCCGGTCCGATATAAACCGTTGTAGATGTCACAATTTCCTCACGGATAGCATCGATTGGCGGATTGGTTACCTGTGCAAACATCTGTTTAAAATAAGAAAACAGTGGCTTCGGCTGATTGCTCAGAACAGAAAGCGGTGTATCCACACCCATGGCAGCAATTGGCTCTGCACCATTCTTGGCCATCGGAAGGATGGTATCCTTTAACTCTTCATATGTATAGCCGAATGCCTTCTGCAGTCTGATACGCTCATCCCTTGTATATTCCGGCACACGTTCATTTGGGATCTTCAAATCTTCAAGCTTAACAAGGTTGGCATCCACCCATTCACCATAAGGCTGGCTCTGAGCATATGTCTCCTTCAGCTCATCATCAGAGATCAAACGGCCCTGAACAGTATCTACCAGCAGCATCTTTCCCGGACGCAGACGATCCTTTAAAACAATATGTTCTTCCGGTACAGGCAGTGCACCAACTTCTGAAGACAGAATCATGTAATCATCATCTGTCACATAATATCTGGACGGACGCAGACCGTTTCGGTCAAGCACCGCACCAAGAAGATCACCATCTGAAAAGACGATAGAAGCAGGGCCATCCCATGGCTCCAGCATCGTTGCATAGTACTGATAGAAATCTCTCTTTGTCTGGCTCATGCTCTTGTCATTCTCCCATGGTTCAGGGATTGTGATCATGACAGCCTTCGGCAGCGGCATACCGCTCATCATCAGAAATTCCAACGTATTATCCAGCATCGCGGAATCAGAACCTGAAGAATTGATCACCGGCAGTACCTTATGCATCTCACCCTTCAGGACACCGGAAGACATCGTTTCCTCACGGGCCAACATGGTATCTGCATTGCCACGGATTGTATTGATCTCGCCGTTATGGACAATCAAACGGTTTGGATGCGCACGCATCCAGCTTGGATTCGTATTCGTACTGAAACGTGAATGTACCGTTGCAATGGCTGATTCATAATCCTCATCCTGAAGATCATCAAAGAACTTTCTCAGCTCGCCTACCAGGAACATACCTTTATAGACAATAGTACGGCTGGATAAAGAACAGACATAGGTATTATCATTACTCTGTTCAAAAACACGTCTTGCAATGTACAGCTTACGATCAAAATCAATGCCCTTGACCACATCTGCCGGTTTCTTTACAAAGCCCTGCATAATATATGGCATCTTGTCCAATGCTTTCTGTCCCAGTACGGATGGATTCGTCGGTACTGTACGCCATCCGAGGAATTCAAGACCTTCCTTTGCCACAATGATCTCAAACATCTTCTTGGCCTGATTCTTTCTCAGCTCATCATGCGGGAAGAAAAACATACCAACACCGTATTCCCGTTCTTCACCAATATCAAAACCCAGTTCCTCAGTCACTTTCTTAAAAAATCTGTGAGAAATCTGAAGCATAATACCAACACCATCACCGGTCTTGCCCTCGGCATCCTTACCTGCACGATGTTCCAGTGTTTCTACGATGGTCAGTGCATCCTCAACAGTCTTATGTGTCTTGATACCCTTAATATTCACAACTGCACCGATACCACATGCATCATGTTCAAAAGACGGATCATATAAAGCCGGTTTCTTCTGCTGTTCCATTATCACTCACTACCTTTCTTCTATGTATAAAATTATCATTTCCAAAATATGGTAACAAAAAAAGGACAAAACACGCCTGTAGTAGACGCCTTTGCCCTTTGCTATGAAAAAAAGATAGCATATTTTATAGGCAATATCAAGCTTTTTCCATAAACTCTCAAGCAATTTTTATTTAATTGAGGGTTTGCAGCGATACATCCACACCATGCATAGTCTCTCCCTGTATCTCTGTGTGAAACTGTTCCTTCTCCATCTCGCCTTCTGCTGAATCAACATAACAAAAAAATTGTTGCTTCCAAAAACTTTTTTGTCTTATCCCTTGCAATTTTTAACAAAAATTGATATATTATTATAATATTAATGTTCATTTTAATCATATTTGCAGGAAGGAGACACAATTTTATGACACTCAATCTGCCATTTTTCAGGCAGTTAGCAAAAGCGCTTGCCAAACAGTTTGGTGATAACTGCGAAGTCGTTCTCCACGACCTGACATCTACAGATATTGAGCATTCCGTTGTCCTTGTTGAAAACGGACATGTGACGCATCGTGCAGTCGGAGACGGTCCTTCACACGTTGTTCTGGAAGCCATGAAAGCAATGGGAGCTCAGGGTTCTACTCCACCAGATCACCTGGCATACCTGACCAAAACAGGCGCCAGTACAATCTATATTCATGATGACACCGAGCAGAAGATTACCGGTATTCTGTCTATCAATTACGATATTACAAGCATGCTGTTGGCTGAACAGGCGCTGAAATCCCTGGTTGCCAATGAGGATGATAAGAAGGAACCTGAAAGTATCCCTCAGAATGTGAATGATCTGTTGGAAGATCTGATTCGCCAGTCTGTTACCCTGGTCGGCAAACCGGTGGCCATGATGACCAAGGATGATAAAGTGCGTGCCATTCAATTTCTGAATGATGCCGGTGCATTTCTCATTACAAAATCCGGAGACAAAATTTCAAACTTTTTCGGCATCTCCAAATATACACTTTACAGCTATATTGATGTCAACAAATAAAAGGACGGCTTCCACCGTCCTTTTATTATACTGCCATTTACCCTAAAACTTATGTACTTCCATCTCAGAATGAAACCCCTGTCCTTTCACTACTGTACAGTTTGACGCAATTTCTTCCGCTTTCCTGAAGAATTCCGCCCCATCTCTCAGATGCATCAGCACATCAATCTCCTGTCGGTCCTCCTCTGAAAGGATCCAGCTGATATAATGCCAGAATTCCTTCATCAGAAAAACGACTTTCTTATTTCCCTGCAGGCGTACTTCATATTCATCCCGCATTGTATGATAATAATCCGCCAGTTCTTCCCGGGACGCACAATCCCCGCCTCGAATTTCACGGCACAATGCCGGATTAGACAAAAGTCCCCGGCCCATCATCCAGTGACGGATATCTGAATATTTTTCACTGACACATCCATAAGCTGCTGCTGTAAATATATCCCCATTATAGCAAACAGGAAAAGGCATCCTGGCACTCGCTTTCTCAAAGGCTTCCATATCCGGCTTACCGCTGTAATAGTCCATTCTGATTCTCGGATGCACGATCAGCATTTCCACCGGAAAGGCTTCATAAATGTCAAGGATGTCATCAAACTCATCCGCACGGTTCAGCCCGATCCTTGTCTTCAAAGAAATCTTCATATCTGTTTTTTCAAAAATATCTGCCAAGAAAGCTTTCAGCGCCTCCTTTTCTCCAAGGAATCCTGAGCCGCGCCCCTTTGATGCCACTGTACTCGATGGGCACCCCAGATTCAGGTTCACTTCATCATACCCCATCCTTTTTAATGTATGGGCTGTGGCTATAAAATCCTCTGCACAATTTGACAAAAGCTGTGGAACAACCCAACATCCCTCATTGTACTCCGGCGCAATTTCCAATAAATCCTTTTTGCTGATTTTTCCTTTTGGATTGGTAAATATAAACGGTGCATAATATCTGTCCACACCGCCGAATATCCGATGATGGGCTCTTCGGTAAATGCTGCCTGTAATCCCCTCCATGGGTGCAAAATATAATTGGTTCTCACTCATTGCCTTTTTCCTCTGTTCAAGAAATTTCTTTTCTGATTATAACAATGGCACAGGCTAAAATCAAGAAAATTATGTTCTCTGCAACTTTGCCTGTGCCGCTTGTACCCCGCCGCCCGTCTTATTGTTCCAACTGTCTTCCGAGAAAGCTGGCAGCTGAAGCAGCCAGTTTCATCTCCATCTCACCCATCCGTACTTTGTCATCCTTTGTCGTCAGAATAACGGTGCCAATGGCATCCCCCTCTGCGATAATCGGATAGATGACCTGTGCTGTATAATTTTCTCCGCCATCCTCTGTGATGGGAATAAACTTCCGTTCTCCTTTGACAGCCAACAGGCTTTCTCGCTGGTTCATCAATGTATCCATCTGCCGGCTGATCGCCTTCTTGGCCAGATCCTTTTTCCCTGCACCAGCCACAGCAATGTGCTGATCTCTATCTGTAATACTGACGATATATCCTGTATTTTGAGCCAGTGCTTCCGCATATTGTTTTGAAAACTGGCTCAATTCACCGATCGGTGAATATTTTCGGAGAATAATACCGCCTTCCCTGTCTGTATAAATTTCCAACGGGTCGCCCTCCCGGATTCTCAGCGTTCTTCTGATTTCTTTCGGCACAACCACCCGCCCCAGATCATCGATACGTCTTACAATTCCTGTCGCCTTCATAATGCCATTCCTCCTGTTTACTGTCTATTTTCATCCGTGACCCGCCCATGGGTCCCGATACGGAATTCCGGTCTGCTGCACAGACATCATTTTCATCTGAATTCCCACACATCTTATACAGGTAGTATGTGGCAGTGTCAATAAATTTATTCATCGGACAGATGATCTGAAACGCAAACGCAAAAATAACCAGACAGATTAAACTGCCCGGTTATTTTCATCATATAAAGTCTTCTTCAAGTCTTCAGATTCAATTTATGCTGCTGATTCACTCTCAGTCTGAGTCTCTGTTTCTGTAGATGTCTCATTCTGAAGATCATTCAGATAATCTGTCACATCGATTGCAGAATCAACAACATCCTGAGGAACTGTGATGGCATCCACTGTGTCAAAGTTTGTATATTCCATCTTCATATTGAACTTGCTGAATGTCACCTGTTCATCGCCTTCGCCGGCTGTCATTCCATTGAAAGTCATATCCATATACAACGGATTCTTATCTGCCTTGCTGATGGCGTAAGTAAAATCAACAGAAATATCTTCCAAATCCATATCTGTATTCCCCGTCAGATTGCCGAGGGTGCGCTCCATGGAACCCATCAGGTTCTTCACATCTTCACCTGAAATACTGCCTGTAATGATGTAAGCTTCTGTTCCATTGACATCTTCTGTCTCGTCTGCTAACTTCAGAGAATTCTTGCTCTTAAGCAGATCTTCTGCTGCAGCATTGATTCTCTCTACAGAATCCTTGTCATAGGCCATCTTCGACACCATCCATTGGCCCGCCATACCGGCATAAGAAAGAATCTGGTCATCCTGGACCACTGTGTAATTCTCCATATCCATCGCTGTACCCAGCCTCGGAATACTGATATTTTCCTTCAAGTAGTTAGCAACCGGCTCTGTGGTTGTCTGCATGGTCATGTCCATGGTCAGATCCATGGTTCCGCCAAGGGCTTCTGCCTCAAGTGTGATCTCCGCTGTTGTGTGTGTCTCCAAAGACTTCATTGCATCACATTTACTCTTGACTTCCTGCAATAAAGATTCTGCAGTTACCTTTGATGCGGATGCTCCGCAGCCCGCCAACATAACTGCTGCCAAAATTCCTGCCGTCACCATGCCCAAGAATCGCTTCTTCATACTTCCCCTTTTCCTTTCTCCCTGTGCCCCAAAGCCCAGTCCTTGTCCCCATTTTCATGCATCTTATATTCAGATTATAACATACCTGATGCATGAAAACAACGGAGGAAGCCTTACGATTCTCTAACAATCACCTGCCATGCCTCTGTCAGTTTCTCCATATTCCAGGCCGCATTGGCCGGACTGGTGGAAGGCAGACACACCGGCATCACTCCGGTTTCCGGAAGAACATATTTCTTATAGAGTTTAAACGCTGTCTGGCCATTGACAAATATCTGCCGGATTGGTGCTATCGAGAGAACCCTGCCGATATCATTGGCTACAACATTTTTTATACTACTGTCGCTGGAGCCGATAATATCACAACTGGCAATCACATCCCACAGGGCAATCTGATGTTCCAGCAAAAATTGTTTCTTTTGTTCCACATTTTCTAACGGCGCATGATCTGTCACCGCTGCCAGCACTTTCCAGAAACGATTCTGCGGATGATTATAAAAAAACTGCCCCCGGGATTTCACCGAAGGCAGCGATCCAAGTATCAATATCCGCGAATGCTCATCATAAACGGGTGTCAGATCATGTACCACATGAGTATATGTACGCATTTCTAATATTCCGTCTTCTTTGTCACTGTTACAGCCAGAGCACCCGGTCCGATATGACAGGATATACTTAATGAAAGCGGATCTACTATAATCTCCTTGTCCGGGAATTCCCTGCGGATTTCTTCAAGCCACTGTTCAACACCTTCACCCGGTGTATAAGCAGCTGCAATGTGGAGATTATCCATATTCGCCTCGCCGCCCATACGTGTCTCGATGTCCTTGTGAATCGCATCAAGCATAATTCTCTTGGCCTGCTTCACGGTTCTGGCCTTTGCAAAAGCATCCAGCTTCTCGCCCTGGATCTGCAGAACCGGCTTCAGTCTGAGCAATGTACCAAGGGCTGCTGCTGCCGGTGTGATACGTCCGCCTTTCTTCAGATACTTCAATGTATCTACCATAATATAAATGCTGGAATTAAACTTCTGCTCCTCCAGTATCCGCTTGATCTCTGCTGCTGAAAAACCGTCTTCCGCCATCTTCATGGCATCCAGTGCAGAAAGCTTCATGGTCACGGAAATTCTCTGGTTGTCCACAACCTGAAC
The DNA here is from genome assembly GCF_019734885.1 of Pseudocoprococcus catus. GTDB lineage: Bacteria > Bacillota > Clostridia > Lachnospirales > Lachnospiraceae > Coprococcus_A > Coprococcus_A catus. The sequence goes on from NZ_JAAXCM010000064.1 coordinate 96,748, forward strand.
CTTGCCGTCATAGTCTTGAGCCAGCATCATGGCTGTAGCACAGGAACTGCTGAGCCCGCTTGACATCGGAATGTGGACGATCTCATCATACCCTTTATTCTTCAAAAGGTCATCCCACAGAGACATGACTGCATCCGGTGAAGGCTGTGATGTGGATACATCTGCATCTCCCGTCAGCTTCTCATAAAATTGTTCCTGTGTCAGATTAATATCCTCAAAATACTGCTGTCCATCTATATCAAAAGGCATCGGTAATACATAAACACCTAGCTGCTTTCCTTCTGCCTGGGTGATGCCGCTGTTACTGTCTGTCACAATAGCGATTTTTGCCATTGGCTAATCCTCCTTATTTTTATTCCTTTTACACACTTACGCAAGTCTGCGCAGCATTGCTTCCATTCCGGCCAGAGTTCAATCTCAGACCAAATCAAAAGCAGTTTACTTGTCTAATATACCGTAAAAATCGCTATTTTGCAAGGATATCCGCCTTTTTCTTGACAAGGTGGCCCTGTTCACGCTAAAATATCAGAGATTGAATGGAGGATTTAAAATGGCTGATTTTAAAAAGGAAATAGAAAGACGCCGTACATTTGCAATTATTTCTCATCCCGATGCCGGTAAGACGACATTGACTGAGAAATTCCTGCTCTATGGCGGTGCCATCAATCTGGCCGGCTCCGTAAAGGGAAAGAAAACAGCAAAGCATGCTGTCTCCGACTGGATGGAAATTGAGAAGGAAAGAGGTATTTCTGTTACCTCTTCCGTTATGCAGTTTAACTATAAAGATTATTGTATCAACATTCTGGACACACCGGGACATCAGGATTTCTCTGAAGATACCTATCGTACACTGATGGCCGCTGACTCCGCTGTCATGGTCATTGATGCTTCCAAGGGTGTTGAGGCACAGACCATCAAGCTTTTCAAGGTTTGTGTGCTGCGCCATATTCCGATTTTTACATTTATTAACAAGCTGGACCGTGAAGCCCAGGATCCTTTTGACCTGATGGAAGATATCGAATCCGTCCTCGGTATCCATACATGCCCGATCAACTGGCCTATCGGCAGCGGTAAGGAATTTAAGGGTGTCTACGACCGTCAGACACATCATATCCATGCTTTCACTGAGAATAACAACGGTATGAAAGCTGCATCCGACAGGGATCTGACCATGGATTCTCCTGAACTTGAGCAGGAACTTGGATCCGAACTTTATGAAAGACTTGTAGATGATATTGAACTTTTAGATGGTGCCAGCGATGAACTGGATATGGATCTTGTCTCCAAAGGTCAGCTCTCTCCTGTCTTCTTCGGTTCTGCCCTGAATAACTTCGGTATTGAGCTTTTCCTGAATTACTTTCTGGAGATGACAAGCTCTCCGTTGCCGAGAATGTCTGACTCCGGTCTCATCGATACCTTCAGCCCGGACTTCTCAGCTTTTGTATTCAAGATCCAGGCCAATATGAACAAGGCACACCGCGACCGAATTGCTTTCATGCGTATCTGTTCCGGCAAGTTTGACGCTGACAAGGAAGTTTATCATGTGCAGGGCAAGAAGAAGCTCCGTCTTTCCCAGCCGCAGCAGCTGATGGCTCAGGAACGTAAGGTTATCAGCGAAGCCTATGCCGGGGATATCATCGGTGTCTTTGACCCGGGTATTTTCTCCATCGGAGATACCGTCTGTACACCCGGCAAGAAATTCGCCTTTGAAGGTATTCCGACTTTCGCACCTGAGCATTTTGCCAAGGTTCGTCAGGTAGATACCATGAAGCGTAAGCAGTTCATCAAAGGTATCTCCCAGATTGCCCAGGAAGGTGCCATCCAGATCTTCCAGGAATATAACACCGGTATGGAAGAGATCATCGTGGGCGTTGTCGGTGTCCTTCAGTTCGACGTTCTGAAGCACCGTCTGCTCAATGAATACGGCGTTGAGATCCGACTTGAGACAATGCCTCATGAATACATCCGCTGGATTGCCAATAAAGAGGACTTTGATACGAATAAGATTATCGGTACATCCGATATGAAGCGCATCAAGGATCTGAAAGGCAACCCACTGCTGCTCTTTGTTCATGAATGGGCAGTACAGTCTGTATTAGATAAGAATAAAGGTCTTGAACTTTCCGAGTTCGGCCGCTGGTGATAAAAAGTGAAAGCTCCCTGAAAACAACGTGCACCCGCACGAAACGTTTTCAGGGAGCTTTCACTTTTTATATAGCGGTCTCTTTCTTAATTATGCAGATTGAACTCGCTCTGCTAATAGTCTGTTACTGTTGATTTTTCTGCAATGCCCCAGTAGCTCTTGCCTGGCTCCAGTTTAACACCCTTCAGGTAAGCCAACTCTGATATCGTAACCAACTGATATCCGTCATTCACCAGTTCAGGTATTATTGTCTTACAGGCTTCAATTGTTGTCGAATGGATATCATGCATCAGTATAACAGCGCCATCCCAGTCCTGCTCCTTATACTTTTCCACAAGTGAAATGACACTGGCTGTATTCTTATTCTTCCAATCTAATGTATCCACATCCCACATAATAAAAGGCTGTGATACATTGGCCGGTACAATATCATTGTTTGCATCACCATACGGCGGTCTGACCAAACGGCAGGCCTTGCCGGAGTACTGCTTGATCAGTTCATTCGTCTTATCTATCTGATCACGAACGCCCTGTGCATCCAATCTTGTCAGCTGTGTATGGTCATAACTATGATTGCCGATCTCACAGCCAAGTTCAACCATTCTTTTCAGCAAAGGCGCAGATTCATCATTGAGTCTGTTGCCCAAGCAAAAAAATGTTGCTTTGCTGTCATACTGTTCAAGAAGATCCAACAGATCACTGGTACCATTTGTCTCATCTGTACTCGGACCATCATCAAAGGTTAATGCAATGATCTTCTTGTTTGGGTCATATTTTCTGGTGGAAATAAAATCCATCAGCTCATCACTGGATGAAGACATATCGCCTAATAAAGTCGGCAGGCTGTCGGTGATAACATTTTGAAACTCCTTTGTCATCTGCTCAACTGTACCGATCACATCATGGATCTGTGTTAATTCTTCTTCGGAGTATAATTTCTTACCTGAACATCCCGTCAGCATACCGCACAACAGGACGATCACTCCGAGAACGCCTGCCAGCCTTTTCAGCCCTTTCATATTCTTCTCCTTCTTATTGCTGTGATTTACAAAACAGCTGTCTTCATCATTTGTTTCATTTATTCTGTGCATTCGTCTGAAGTTTCTCCCTCTTCTTTATGAGTTTCTTCAGCTGCAGCATCCGATGCAGATTCTTCTTCTGATTCCCCGGCATCCTCAGCTGCTTCCGGTTCCTCAGCTGCTGTATCAGATGCTTCATCTGCACTTTCTTCATTCTCATCTTCAGCATCTACGCTGTCATCTTCATCCTCCTCAACCACATGGATAATCTCTGCACCGCATTTCGGGCAATAGGATGCATCCTTATCTACTTCCGCCTGGCAGTTAGAACAGATGACAACACCTTTTAAGAGAGCGGCTCTCTGTTCAGCTTCGTTGATTGCATGCTGGCAGGATGTAATCTTCTCACAAAGTTCTGCCATTTCTTTTGGCATATCACCATCTGCATACTTTTCAAAATATAATTGTCCCAGAGATTCATATAAAGATTTCATATCCCCTTCCAAAGAAACTTTCTTCAATTTTGCCTTCTGAATCTCAATGGCAGTACTTGATTTCTTCATTACACTTTCTGAAGTTTTTGCTACTGTGTCTGTTACGCCTGATAAATTTTTCTTAAGTTCATCAAAAAATGCCATAATTTTGCCCTCCTGTATAAATTATGTATACTATTCCCAACTATCACTCTATATAGTCGAAAACTTTTTGTCTTCATTTCTTATTATAACCCTTTATCTGCGTCCTGTCACCAGTTCATGAAAAGTTTTCAGAAGATTCAGCCGACCATATCCCCATGCTTTATCCGGGTAAACCATATCTTCGCTGCGCATGGCCCCAAGTGTCAGATATTTGATCATCTTATGACTGTTCAACTGCAGGTCATTGCCCTTTAAAAGGCCCCATTCCATCAACATAGCGGCTGCTCCTGCTGCCAGAGCCGCTGATACACTTGTACCTGTCCGTATGCCGTATCTCCCACCGGGAACCGGTCCAGACAAATTGACCCCCGGAGCCACAAGATCCGGTTTGATACGGCTGTCAACCGTAAATCCTCTGCCTGATGCGGCATACAGACTATTGTTCACATTATTGAAGGCACCCACGGAAATACCGTCATCCGCACAGGCTGCATCCGAAAGTGTCACATCCGGATCCGATCTCAGGAAATACGTTCCCTCTGAAATAAACTGTTGCATAGGCAGCCATATATGGAAGCGCCTGTTCACAGCCGCTGCACCGTATATATATACTTTCCATATACCCGCTGTCGGCGCACGAAATCTCAGAAAAATCACCTGTTGTCCTGACTGAGACTCAACCTGCTGATTGTATACGAATATTTCTGTCTGATCAAATATCAGACGAATTGTCTGACTTTTCCCGCCAGCCGGAGTCACACGATCGATCCGCTCACCAGCCGGAGATTCAATGCCAATGTTATAAATATCCGGATACTGCGCCCACAGCTCCAGGGAAAAAGATTTCTCCTTCTCATCCACTCTGATCTCCGCTTCTGCACGGTCCTGCCCCTGCGGAAGTATACCTGCAAAATGATGCCTTGTATTGGCCTCATTGCCGGCCGCTGTGACAACACAGACACCGCTGAACCCGGACACATCATTCACCATCTGACTCAAATAAGACTGTCCTGTATGTCCTCCGCTGCTGGTTCCGACCCCGAGCAAAATGATCAAAGGCATTTCTGCCTGACGGGCTTTCCCGACGCAATAGCTGATGCCCGCCATAATATCATTCTCCTGATAGGCCGGTACCCCCGTCATCAAACCATAGAACTGTCTCAGATACTGCTTACATGGTTTTAACTTCACAACGCACAGTGAGGCATTGGGAGCAGCTCCCGAAAATGCTTCCGTTTCAGCGACTCTTCCGGCTGCCACACCTGCCAGGAATGTCCCATGACCATTCTCATCCACCGAAGGGATCACCGCAAGTTTTTCCTCCGACGCCAGTGCCTGATTGATCTGTTCTTCTGTATACTCTGTCCCGTACAAAAATCCTTCCGGCTTCTGTCCCTCCCGGACTGTCTGATCCCATATAGCATAAATCTTCGTTGAACGGTCTTCATAGACAAAAGCCGGATGTGTATAATCTATCCCTGTATCTATGATCCCGATCATCACACCGGATCCCCTCAGATTCAGATAAGGGTTTCTGTGCATATATAAAATACCGGTATCTTCCAGACCAGCTGTATCCAGCAAACCATACAGTGCCGGTATCATGCTGATATTATAATCTTCCAGAATCGTCTGCATAGAAGTCTCACCTGCCAGGTGCATCACTGCATACCTTCCTCCGACAGCTTCAATACACACCGGTTGGTATGTACGGATAATACTGGAAAAATCCTGAAAATATTCTTTAATATAGTCTCTGTAATCTTCACTGTAGATCACATCTTCACAAAACACAGTATCCTGATCTTCCGGCATAACATTTCCCACCTGCTTGTTTTATCAGACTATATGCATGTTCCTTCACGATTATGACCAGCGGTGTTCCTCTCCTAGTTATTGGCCAACGGGCTATCCGGAAGCGCCGGTGTTCCGCGCATGGTGATCATCGGACTGCCTTTGCCTTCAATATAAGCCTTGGTGATTGTAACAGTACCGATGTTGTCATCCTTCGGAATCTCGTACATGATATCCAGCATAAATTCTTCGATAATGGAACGAAGTGCTCTGGCTCCGGTTTTCTTGGCGATGGCCTTATCTGCGATCACACCAAGGGCCTCATCATCAAATCTCAGGTCTACCTCATCCAGTGCCAGCAGTTTCTGATACTGTCTGAGGATTGCATTCTTCGGCTCCTTCAAAATTCGTACCATCATATCGCGGTTCAAACCTTCCAGAGTCACTGTGATCGGCAGACGTCCGATAAATTCAGGGATCATGCCAAATGCTCTGAGGTCATCAATGGTCACTTTGCTGACAATATTCCTGTCCTGATCGTACTTATCTTTCAGCTCAGCACTGAACCCAATGGAACTATGACTTGTCAGACGCTCTTTGACAATATTCTCAAGATCCGGAAATGCACCGCCGCAGATAAATAATATATTCCTTGTATCAATGGTTACAAGGGGTACCATGGCATTCTTGCTTGTAGCGCCTACAGGTACCTCCACCTCACTGCCTTCCAACAGCTTCAAGAGTCCCTGCTGTACAGATTCACCGCTGACATCCCTGGCCGTAGTGTTCTTCTTCTTGGCAATCTTGTCAATCTCGTCAATAAAAATAATGCCGCGCTCTGCGCGTTCTGTATCATTGTCAGCAGCTGCCAGAAGCTTCGATACAACACTTTCAATATCATCGCCGATATATCCGGCTTCTGTCAGTGATGTGGCATCTGTAATGGCCAGCGGCACATCCAGGAGTCTTGCCAGTGTCTTGACCAGATATGTCTTGCCGCATCCTGTTGGGCCGATCATGAGAATGTTGGACTTCTCAATTTCTATATCATCCATCGTATTGGTTGCCACACGCTTATAGTGATTATAAACAGCAACAGCAATAGCTTTCTTCGCCCGATCCTGCCCGATCACATACTCATCCAGTTTTGCTTTCAGGATATGAGGTGCCGGAATATTCTTAATATCAAATTCAGGCTGCACCTTCTCATCGTCTTTGGCCTTCTTCTTCAATTTCTGCCTCTTTGGAATCTGGTTCTGGACATTCATCATGTCATCCATATTCATACCGCCGGGAAAAAGATCCTGAATATTCATTCCCTGCATCAGATCCGCATAGTTGCTGCCATCCATTACTCTGAAACTGCGTTCCATGCAGTCAATACAGATACACATATTGTTCATATTCGGAATATGCAGCATACGTCCTGTCTTACTCTCAGGACGTCGGCACATATAGCAGACATCCTCGTATTTTGGTTCATCTTCTGTGTTCTTTATATCATCTTTATTGTAATCACTCATGAAATTTGATCATCCTCCTGTATTAACATCTATTATAGCCTAATCTATGCCAGCGTTCAATTTACATTTTTCTTAATTTTGTCGATTAAATAGACGCTATTTCAGTCATCATTTTCTTTTTTCCATGCCAAAAAGCCGCACAGAATGCAATTATACATTCTGCGCAGCTTTCATTTATTTATTTTATTCTTATATTGATCATTTTATTAATTACTGACCATACTGCTGACCCTGACCATACTGGCCATTCTGCTGATTCTGCCCGTTCTGCTGTGTGCTCTGGCTGCTGTCTTCTGCATCAGCCTTTGAACCCATAATCGTTGTCAGTGTCTGTTCTGAATAATTGCCGTTACTGTCCGGGAACTGTGCTGTAATTGTTACACTGTCACCAGGTGCACAATTCTGGATCAGTTTCTGCAGATCTTCCATTGTTGAAACGTCTTCACCATTGAAGCCTGTAATGATGCATCCTGCCTGCAAACCTGCACGCTGTGCCGCTGAACCGGATGCTACATTGCTGACATAGATACCGGCCGGTGCGTTATAAGCAGAAGCTGTATCCTCATCCAATGTACCGCCTGTAATACCAAGGAATGCCGTTGTCTCATCTGTCTTTGCAACGATTGTACCATCAATGATACCCTTTGCTGTCTCCAAAGCTGTATTGATAGGAATTGCATAGCCCATACCTTCAACAGATGTATCGGAATACTTTACAGTATTCATACCAATGACTTCACCTTTGCCGTTCAATAATGCGCCGCCGCTGTTGCCTGGGTTGATTGCTGCACTTGTCTGAACCAGTGTCATTGTCTTATCTGTTAATGATACTTCTCTGCTGACCGCACTGATGACACCGGTTGTTACAGACTGTCCATAACCCAATGCATTACCAATGGCAATGGCACTTTCTCCGGCTTTCAGCTGATCTGAATCACCCATTACCATCACTGCAATGGCATTCTTTGTATCTTCTGATAACTGAGACATATCAATTGTCAATACTGCGACATCTTTGTCTTCATCATATCCCTTAACGGTTGCTGTTGCTGAATTGCCATCATTAAACTGAACAGATACTTCTTTGGCACCTTCAACAACATGATAATTGGTCATCACATATAAAGTATTATTCTCTTCACTGATGATCATACCGGAACCGGCACCCTTGGATTCCTGCGTATACTGTCTGCCGAACCAGTCTGTTGAAGTCGATTCAACCGTTGTATTCACTGCAACAATTCCCGGCATAACATTAGACACAATATCTGATACATCCTTTGAATCTGTTGTTTCCACACCAGCTGCAGATGTCTTCACTATATTGACATTATAAGCTGCTGTACTGCTGTTATTGGCTGATGAAGATATACCGGTAGCCTTGTTCACACCAAACATAACGGCTGATGCTGCCAGCCCGAAGACAACACCCAGACAAGCTGCCTTAGCCACTGTCTTACCAAATCCGCCTTTCTTATGTGTATGTTTCTTCTCCGGACCGCCATGGGAACCCGCTCCGCCTCCGTTATATCCTCCGTTGCCGCCATTACCGCCATTACCGCTGTTGCTGCTGTTCTGAGGTGCATGATAATAACTGTAGTCATTGCCTGTTGCATAAGAGCTGCCTGTATGTCCGGCTGAACGTCCGGTTTCACCCACGTTTTCTGAAGCTGTCGTGCTGCTGTGGACCGGCTCTGTATACAGTGTAGAATTTTTAAGATCCTCTCTTGTCATTCTGTATAACCCCGAAGACTCTGCTTCCTCATTCTTCTGCTGTGTTCCTTCCACTGTCGTATGTTCTTCTGAACGATTCTCTGTATCTGTATGATTAACTCTATCCTGATCATCAAATGCCATAATAGAAAACCCCTTTCGTCTTAATTTCTTTTTATGGCTTAATACTAACACCTAATTGTGTTAAGATTGTGAACCAAAAATGAAAAATTTATGTTATAAGATTTATTTAGATATAGAGAAAAAGCTTGTCATATCAGCATTTTTAGAGTATTATTAAGATTGTTTATGCTTTTTAAGCCATACAATTTACAAAATAAATACAGATTTATTTTAACCAATCGAAAGTACATAACGATTACAAAGTGAGGATTTCTACAATGAGTAAACGAAGAAAGAAAAGGAAGTCATCCAAAGCCAAGCGTTGGGGCATTATTTTTGCCGTTGAACTGATTCTGATTCTGATCCTGATTCCTGTTGTGTTTGTTTATGCCAAGCTCTCTCTTGTCAAAACTGCAACAGCAGATGAAGTCAACAAGGCTAATATCGTCATCAACAACGACGTAGACGTCACAACTCAGAAAGCTTTAAAGGGCTACCGCAACATTGCCTTTTTCGGTGTTGACTCCCGTGACGGTTCACTTCAGACCGGTGCACGTTCTGACAGTATCATGGTAATCAGTATTAATCAGGAAACAAAGGATGTGAAGATTACCAGCATCTATCGAGACACATGTCTGAAAGTACCCGGATATGGCTTCACCAAGGCCACCCATGCTTATGCCTACGGCGGTGCCGAACTGGCAATGAGTATGCTGAACACCAATCTTGACTTGGATATCACTGAATTTGCAACTGTTGATTTTGGCGTACTTGCCAAGATTATCGATGCCATCGGCGGTATTGATCTTGATATCAGCGATGCAGAATTCAGTCTGATCAACCCTCTGATCAAAGAACAGAATCGAGTTACCGGTTCAGATTCACCTTATCTGGACGGTCCCGGAACTCAGCATGTCAACGGTACACAGGCAACCGCTTATGCCCGTATCCGAAAGATCGACAGCGACTTCAAACGTGCTGAGCGTCAGCGTATTGTTTTATCCAAAGTATTTGAACAGGCCAAAACAGCCAACATCGGAACTTTACTGAACGTCATTGATACGATTCTTCCTGAAGTTTATACTAATATGTCCAGCACAGATCTTATCTCACTGGCTAAGGATATATTCAGCTACAATATTGTGGATCAGAGCGGCTGGCCGTTTGAGAAGACAACCAGTTCCTATCAGGATCTCAGCTATGTCTTTGCAGAAGGTCTTGAACAGAATGTCAAGGAACTTCATGCATATCTTTTCAATAACGAGGAGTATTCACCATCTTCTACAGTTAACGAAATCAGTAATGAGCTTTATAACGAAGCCGGTTATTAATATTTTCAACTAGAGAAACACGCTCCGCGAGTTTCTCAGGTTATCGCAGCCTCTACACTCCGTTTCGGTCGTTGCTAAGCGCCAGTGGCGCTTAGCAACGCCAAGTTCTCGTGTAAGTACAGACTTTGGCTCATTACTCACGTCAATAAAAAACAGACCTAAAAAGGTCTGTTTTTTATTGGGATGTTTACTTGTCCCCATACACGATTTTCCAGAGAAGCTCTCTTCCTCTCTGCATTCTTTTTCTGACCGTTGCCGGTTTCAATTCCATCATCTCACTGATTTCCTGCAATGTATAGTGGTGCACCGCATGCATAATCAACAAATCAGCATAAATCTCCGGCATCTTATAAATCTCTTTAACAAGAGATTCATAATAGAGATTGTCTGATGAATTGTCATTTTTAACCATACGCGTTCCGAAATCAGCCTGCATTGTGCAATCGTCCATCAGATAATACTTCTGATTCTTCTTGAGCATCTCATAACAGTCATGTGATACAATCGTAATCAAATAGCTTTTTGTACGATGACTATATGGATCCTCAATGTTGTTGATGTGGCGGTAAACTTTCTCAAATGCTATCTGAACAGCATCTTCCGCCCAATCTCTGTCTCTCAGAATGGCATAGGCTTTTCTTCTCATTGCCTTCCCATACATCTCAAACAACAATGTAAATTTTTCTTCATTCTTTTGATCATACCTAGTCCCCGAATCATCCGTCATGGTTTCGCCTCCTGCAGAGCTCTTATACTATATATACTGTTCTTTTCGACGGATTGTGACATAAACAATGAAAAAAAAGAAAAAAATTTTAATTTTTATGATTTAATCACTTTATGTATGCAAATAATACTTCTTCACACCATTAAAGGCGTATCCCACAAAACACATCAAAGATTTAAAATACCCAAAATTCATATATCGATAGACTTTAAATGTCATTCTTGCTGACTGTAACTTACTCCCTGATTTGCCGGTATTACTTAGTCGGTAATTCAGCAGCGGTTTGTTGATTGCACATGCCTTTCGATATTTCTTTAATATCTGAAGCCACATAATGTAATCTTCATGGCACTCATCATGTACCATCGGAAATTCAGCTGCCACATCCTTACGAATAACCACGGATGAACAATTAATCGGATTCTGAACAAGCAAATCTCTGTAAGTCAAATGTTCCTTTACCCTAATAAATTTTTCTGTTGAATGTCCATCCGGAGTGACAAGCTTCCGACCTGTCGCGCAAAGAACGCAGCCTGTTTTTTTCATCAAATGAAGCTGTGCTTTAAGCTTTCCCGGCTCCCACCAGTCATCACAATCCAGAAATGCAATATATTCACCCTTTGCAGCTCTAACGCCTCTGTTTCGGCTTCTGGCTACACCTATATTGTGTTTATTATGTATGACACGAATCACATCCGTGTCTGCATACTTTTTCAATACATCATCCAGATTATCTGTAGAACCATCGTCTATCACAATAATTTCCAGAGGAACCCCCTGCAAAAGTGCTGATTCTATTGCCTTCCCTATATATGCCGATCCATTATAAACCGGCATAATCACAGATACAATTGGTGTCAATTCTTCTTATCCTCCGTACGCAGTGCCGTCTTCTGTCCACCATCCACACCTTCGGAATTCTCTTTTTGGAACAGAATCTTGACGGTCTGTATAATAATCATCAAATCCAATGCAAATGTATAGTTCTCAATATACGTTAAATCCAATTTCAACTTATCATACGGTGTTGTGCTATATTTGCCAAACACCTGCGCATATCCTGTAAGACCGGCTTTCATCTTCAGTCTGAAATCAAATTCCGGAATACTCTTTTTGTACAATTCTGCAATTTCAGGACGTTCCGGACGCGGCCCTACAAAAGCCATATCGCCTTTCAGGATGTTGAAAAGCTGCGGTAATTCATCTATATGCAGGGCACGTATAACATGTCCTACTGGTGTGATTCTGTCATCATCTTTCTTCGCCAACTGTGCACCTGTCTTCTCAGAGTCAACTTTCATGCTCCTGAATTTATAAATCATAAAAACTTTATGATCATAAGTTAATCTCTCCTGTTTGTAGAAAATCGGTCCACCGTCATACACTTTGATTAAAACAGCTACCAAGATCAGTATTGGTGAAAAGACAACCAATATGATCAATGAAAAGACAATATCTGATATACGCTTTATTAATTTCTGCTCCGCGGTTAATCCACGGTTTCTGAAAAGCATGAGTTCTGTATCAAACAGGTTGATGGTTGTCGAGCTCTTAATCATAATATCTGAAATCTTAGGAATGCTATAACATCGAATCGAATGTGCATAGCAGAACTTTAAAAATTTATTGCGGTATACTGAAGGAATATCTCCGATAACAATCGCTTCATAGCAACTGATCCGCTCAATAACTGCATCATAACCCTCAGAAATATTAATCATGTCTACAATACTGTATTTATCTGTTCTGGATGTCATCTTATTGATCAGTGCCTTTGGATTAATATCTCCATACACCAAAAGCAGCTGTCTCGGCGGATAAATTTTAACATAGATCCATCTCATAAAAATGACCCATATAAGCACTGCCGCAATATCGTAAATAGTCATCTGGATAATCGGCTCAAGATAAGCGCTGAAACGCCAGCGGCCAATCAATGCCAGCTGCACATATGTGACACCGTTGCAGCACAAAACAGCAAGTATCTGAGAGGCAATGACATCTGATACCTTCAGATAGCCTACTTTATATGCGCCATAAATTTTTGAAAAAAAGAAATTAATAAATGCATAGACCCCCATCAATGCCCAGTTGCCTCGTCTCCAATACAGTGCACCAATAACTGACCTGTAATTGTAATATCGATGCCAGATATAATAGAAAATCGCAACCTGCACAAGCAAAATCAGCATTGATGCAAAAAACATAATCAGGCGTTTGTATTGTTCTCTGTTTTCCACTACTTCTTCTCCTTAAAATACAATTCAGAATTCGCCCGTGAATTCAGTACAGAATCTGTGTCCGCTCCTCAGACACATTTATTATTCGAATTCCTGCACTCTAATTATAATCTTATTTTGTCAAAATAACAATGAAAACCTGTGGTAAATGCAAGATTTACCACAGGTTTTGAAGCTTTAATTGTTGAATATTTACCTGATCTCAATGTACTGTGCATAGACATAGCCGTCATAATTCGTACCACTGTATTTTACATTGATATGGTACCATTTGTCGTCATCTTCATCCTGTACATTTCCAGTTATATTAACTTTTGTTCCCTCATCAAGAACAACCAGAACCTTATATGATGTACCAGCGCCGCTTCTCACATTCAGTGAACCATCAATAACATAACCTGTTGATGTCTGACTGCTTTCTGAGCCGTCATCTGACTTGTTGCCGTCTGAAGAAGTACTTGCCTTTTTCAGCATATCTGAACGAATATAGCCTGAATTGCCGGACTGTGCTTTGACTTTGTACCATACCGTACCATTGCTGTCTTTCGCCTCACCAAGTACTGTTAAGGTATCTTCCATATAGATGACTTCTACAACACTCTTGGATAATCCTGCACCGCTTCTCATATTCACGCCATCATCCACTACCTGCATCTTCTGGCCCTTCATATCTGAAGTCGTATCCGTTGTATCATCTTTCTTTGAATTATTGCCGCCTGATGTAGTGGCATCCTTCAAAAGGTCAGAACGGATATAGCCTGTCTTACCCGCAGAAGTCTTGACCTTATACCAGATGCTGCCGCTGCTGTCTTTTGTCTGACCAGTTACAGTCACTGTCTCATTCTGGTAAACAACGCACACAACACCCTTTGAAGTACTTGCACCGCTTCTCACATTCACAGCATCATATGCAACCTTCATTGTCTTGCCGGATACATCTGAATCTGTGTCGGAACTGCTGCCGTTATTTCCGGAATTGCCTGCATTCTTCTTCGTCAAATAAGAAGAATGCACATAGCCCTTCTTATTTCCTGCTGTAATCTTGTACCATAACGTACCATTGCTGTCTTTTGCCTCAGCAGTAATTGTAACCGCAGTATTCTTAGTCAATGTTGTGACAACCGAATAGTTTGTGCCTGCGCCGGAACGCATATTCAAAGCATCACAGTTAACAACTGCCGCAATTGACATTGTATCCTGATTTGTATTGTCATTGCTGTTGTTATTGCTATTGTTGCTATTACTGTCATTCTTTGTCACGGTAATATATTCTGCATAAACATATCCCTTATAACTCTTGCCGCTCTTAGAAAATGTCACACTGTACCATTTGTCGCCACTGCTGTCCTTAGTGGTTCCTGTAATCGTTACAGCCTGGTTTCTTGATACAGTTGTCACTACATCGTACTTTGTACCGGCACCGCTTCTCACATTCAATGAAGAACAATTAACCTTACCTGTACCCGAAGCAGCTGTTGTATCATTGCCGCTGTCAGAGCCATTCGAAGAACTAACTGTAATATATTCTGCACAGGCATAGCCTGTCTTGCCGCTGACTTTCACTTTGTACCACTTTGTACCTTTGCTGTCCTTTGCCTCACCAAGAATATCTACCTTTGTACCCTTGCTGATAGATGTAATGATACTGTTGCCTGTACCGGCACCGCTTCTTACATAAAGACTTGAACAGTTCACTGTACCTGTCGCAATAACCTTGTCTGAATCTTCTGAGGAATTATTATCAGAAGATCCGTTGGAAGGATTTCCGGAAACAGTTCCGCCGCTCTTCTTTCCTTTGTAAATAGCCAATCTGTCAATGGATGACTCGCTGTATGTATCAAACAGATTTGTGCTGCTGACACCCGGATCCAACATATAAACTGTATCACCTTCAATTCTGTCAAGAGTCACCCAATGTCCGCCATTGCGTACGGAAATAATAACACCATAACCATCTTTAATATATTTGGCCATTGTAGAAATCTTTTGGGCCTTTGTCATATTCGCCATACTGACCTTACTCTCATAAAGCGTAAAGCCATCCGCAGCGCCATTAACCTTCGCCCAATACAATGCACCGCCGGAAGTAAAACCACCATTATTGTTCAGATAATTAACAAGTGTTTTCGGTGTAAAACTGGATGCATCTGCACTGCCGGTATGACAGATCAGCATTGCAATCGCTGTAACCAGACATCCCGATGATTTCATCGTGTACTGACTGGCTCCCAAATGAATGCTTCCCCATTCCGGATCTGCCTGTGACCATTCCCTGTAAGCCTGACTGGCTGCATTTGCCTGAATCGGTGTCACAAAAGGTACACACATAATCATAATCATTAACATTGCCAGTATTTTCTTTTTCATATTTCTTCTTCTCACTTGCCTTTCTCTTGTCTTTTTGAAATCTTTCTCACCGACATAAAGAATTTATCTATATATCCGCATAACTGCACTTATTCTATCATAAAATTTAACATTTTAAAAGTCGATTTGTAACAAAAATTTAATTTTTATCAGAAAAGCTGTAAAAAACAGCTGTGATGCAGCAGCACCACAGCTGTTTTTATTATTTACGCGGATAATGAGGCAAAGCCATGCTTGCATGAATCCTTGCCGAATATCGCGATAACGAGTGAAACTCGCAAAACGTGTTTCATCTCATTTATTTCTTTCTGAAGAAAAGTCTGTTCATGGCACTGAAAATCGCACGAACGGATGAACGTGTAATATTGGAACTAATACCAACACCAAAAGCTCTCTCACCAGTCTCTGAATTCATCAATTCAATATAAGATGCTGCCTGTGAGTCTGAACCTGTCGTCAGTGCATGTTCTTCATACATCGTCAGTTTTGTTTTGAAACCACCCTGATTGCACAGTGCATGCTTCACAGCATCGATCGGTCCGTTGCCGAAACCTTCGATTGTCTTTAATTCGTCCTTAAATGTATAAGTCAGAACAACCTTTGTATCGTAACCTTCTACTGTTTCGGAGATATCTTCTGTTCTCATCTTTCTGAAATGCAGAGGATACTTGGCATTGATATACATCTCTCTGAACTTGTCCATAATCTGTGATGGTGATACTTCTCCCTGACGTTCCGAAATTGCCTGAATCTCATCAGACAGCTCTTTGTGCATCACCTTTGGAAGCTTGAAGCCATAGTAGTGATCCATAACGAATGCCACACCGCCCTTGCCGGACTGACTGTTGATTCGAACAATCGGCTCGTACTTCCTTCCGAGATCGGATGGATCGATCGGCAGATACGGAACTTCCCAGTATGGGGACTTTCTCTGCTCCAATGCATGGACACCTTTGTTGATGGCATCCTGATGTGAACCGGAAAATGCAGTAAAGACAAGCTTACCCGCATATGGATGGCGAGGATCAATATCCATCTTTGTACATCTCTCGTAAACTTCGATAATCTCATTCACATTCTCAATATCCAGTTCCGGATTGATTCCCTGTGAAAACATATTGTAAGCAATATTCAGCACATCGACATTGCCTGTACGCTCACCATTGCCGAACAGTGTACCTTCAATTCGATCGGCACCTGCAAGTAAAGCAAGTTCTGATGCAGCTACACCGCAGCCTCTGTCATTGTGCGGATGAATACTCAGGATAATCTTATCACGATCTGTAAAGTGTGTAGACATCCATTCAATCTGATCTGCATATACATTCGGTGTCGTCATCTCAACGGTTGCCGGCAGATTAAAAATAATCGGATTCTCAACAGTTGGCTGCCATACATCCTTAACAGCTTCACAGATTTCAAGCGCAAAATCCATCTCAGTTCCTGTAAAGCTCTCTGGTGAATACTGCAACTGGATATTGCCGTCAAATCCCTTCATATATTTCTTGACCATCTCTGTACCATCAATGGCAATCTGCTTGATTTCTTCACGATTCATATCGAATACAACATCTCTCTGAAGCGTAGATGTTGAATTATAAATATGGATAATCACATTCTTGCAGCCCTGAATAGCTTCAAATGTTCTCTTGATCAGATGCTCTCTGCACTGAATCAGTACCTGCACCTTCACATCGTCCGGAATCAGATTCTGTTCAACCAGTGTTCTCAGAAAATCATATTCAATCTGGGAAGCAGCCGGAAAACCGACTTCGATTTCCTTAAATCCCAGTTTTACAAGCAGCTTGAAGAACTCAATCTTTTCTTCTACAACCATCGGCTCAATCAGCGCCTGATTGCCATCTCTCAAGTCAACGCTGCACCAGATCGGGGCCTTCTGGATTTCCTTATTCGGCCACTGTCTCTCAGGATAATTCAATACAGGTACTCTTTTATATCTTTTATAATTTAACATTATTCTTTCCTCCGTTTAAATCTGAATCATTGTATGAAAATAAAGCCAAAGAATTCCATCAGCTTTATATAAGTCAGCAGTTTCCTCCGAATTCTATCTCTCGATCTATGAGTGACGGAGTCGAAGAACCACTCCATATACAATTAATTTAAACAGTGTCGGACTTAAAATACTAACCCCATGTCTTTCATTCCTTTTCATTCCTAATTCCACGACAAAAGTTGTCCATGTACTACTTTAGCAGAAAAAAGTTTTCCTGTCAAGCATGTGCTTTACAGGAACGACAAAAGCAGGGAAAAGAATCTTTTCCCTGCCCATTTGCTAAAGCTCTCCGAGTCCCTCCTGAATGACCTGCCGTAAATCTTCTAATGCTTCTGCCTCATCGCTTCCATCACAAATCATCGTGATCACATCTCCGTTTTTGATACATGCCGACAAAACACTTAAAACACTCTTGGCATTAACCTCCGTTCCATCAGCTGTTCTAATTGCCACATGTGACTGAAATTTTGTTGCCGCTTTGCATAATATGCCTGCCGGTCTCAGATGAAGTCCTGATGGATTATGTAATTCAATCTCTACACTTACCATTTTTAGTACCCCCCGAATACTTTATTCTCTATTCCCCGCTGCTCTTTGAAATCACAACGTGTACATATGCATCTTCAGCCAATTCCAGATTATCATCAAAAATAACCGTTAATGGCAAATTATACTCACCTTCTCCGTAATCACTGACATCGATCAATGCCGTCAGGTTATCTGCAGTAAGTGCATTGACTTCACTGGCAATACCTTTGACCTTAAGTGTAACTGCTTTATCAGAAGAACCGGTTACACTTTTCTCGTAAGTATAATCTGTACTGCTCCCCTTCAACGAAACTTTACTTAAAGGCAATTCAAAAGATGTTTCTGTAATCTTCTGTATATCAACAACTAATGCCACCGTTGCTTCCTTATCAGTGAAAACAACACCATCCGGCAGCTGCTCGGCAATATTCTGTGCAATTGATACAGAGTCTTCGATCTTATCATTCTTACCGGATATATCATAATCCTTCAATGTCACCTGATCAATCTTATCCAGATCTTCCTTACGACCGGCAACTGTTACTTCCTTCGGTTCATAAACAGCTGATACCACACGATATCCCTCTGCTACCCGACCGGTTACACCAAAATTAACAGGTACCGTCTTCGTCTGATAAATCGGCACATTCACACTGATATCTGATTGAGAAATATTCAACGTGGAGCTGGATACTTCACTGCCGTTCTGATCTAATAATTTCAACGTTGTATTCGTTGTTATATCAGATGTATTGCTGCTTCCGACAGCAACACTGACATTTGCTTCCGCAATTTGATCAACAACTGATTTCGGACCGGATACCGTCACCATATTCGGTGTCGCAACTCCCTGACCAATATAATATCCTGAAGCAACTTTGCCGCTTGTAACAACCTTTATATTTAGTGACTTCTCAACCAAGTCTTCAATCTCAACCTTCAGTACTGTACTGCTTCCAATGGGTGTGATCTCCAAATTCGGATATTTCGGGCAGGAGACATCCACCATAACAGCGCCTGTAATGGATAACGTAGACAGATCTGCAACCGCAAGAAGATCATCCTTGGATAATCGATTGACAATAGATGTCTTTCCTTTGACCTTTACGCTGACCGTATTGCCCCCTACATAACTGTAGGCTTTGCCTGCTTCCGTAATCTGATCACCATTGATCTCTGTTACGCTGATATCTGAAAACTCCCTTGTATAAACAGGATCTTCAATACTCAACACCACCAGCCACACCAAAACTGCGAGGGCCAATGACAGAATCTTCAGACCAAAATTATGCGTCAGTCTTTCTCTCATTCTTAATCCTCTCCCTCAGTTTTTTTCGCTTGCCCTCATCAACACCCTGGGTTATCTCTGCCAGTTTTGCTTTCAGATCATCCGGAGATACACTTCGGGTCAGTTTACCGCTCTCTGCAATAGAAACCGCACCCGTTTCCTCAGAAACGATAATTGTCAAACTGTCTGAAACTTCACTGATTCCAACACCTGCACGATGTCTCGTACCAAGTTCTTTGCTCAGCTCCATATTGTCACTCAGCGGCAGATAACAAGTCGCAGCCACTACTCTCTGGTTTCTTATGAACACAGCACCATCATGCAGCGGTGTATTATGTTCAAAAATATTCATCAGCAACTGGCTTGAAATCAATGCGTCAATCGGAATACCTGTGCGTTCATATTCATTGAGAATCACCTTCTTCTCCATCACAATCAGCGCACCGGTCTTTACCTTGCTCATCTCAAAAACCGCTTTCACAATTTCGGAGTTGATCTTGTCACGACTTCTTCTGTCTTCCTCTGCAATCACTGCCGATGTTCCGAAAATAGAAAAAATAATATTTTTCCTTCCCAACTGCTCAAGGGCACGCCGCAGCTCCGGCTGAAAAACAATGACAACAACTGTCACAAGCACACCTGCTGTCTTTGACATCAACCACGTCAGCGTAGTGAGATGGAAGAAATAGGAAATCAAAGCAAAGGCTGTCACCACAACAATGCCCTTCAGCAATGTCCACGCCCGCGTATTCTTAACCCAGATCAACAGCTCATAAATAATCACTGTCAAAATCAGGATTTCTACAATATAGGTAAGATGAAATGACTGCGGAAAGCCAATATTGTTCAACATACTCATCCATCTATGCATTTCATATCATCCCCCCTGTCCTGTATAAATCTAATACTTTATTTGTTCTCCTGTGAAGCCTGAACACCATTCTTCACAGATTTCTTTGTCTGAGAATTAACCTTAACGACATTCTTCTCTGCACCTGAAACCGAAATCTTCGGTATCGCCTTCACATAATAATAATAGTCATCGTCCTCAAACTGTACGTATTCTTTTCTGGAATAGTCTACCGCACACTTCATAAACTGCAGCAACATCGCCAATAATGCCCCAATCACCGCACCCGCAACCAGACCAATAATATTGAGATCTATTCCAAAAGCCGCCGCACAGAAAAATGCAACAACGATCTCTGCTGCCGCACCTGCTGCAATTGCAGCATACCACGCATAATCAAATGAAAACTGACTAATAATAAAAACAACTGCCATCGCCACTGCTGCTGCAATCGCATACAGCCAGATCATCTTATCATCTGTTACCTGTCCAATAATTGTACCCATCGCCTCAACGATGGCATCCAGATTAAAGGACATCCCTGTTCCGACAATGGATGCTGCTCCACAGGCATAGCCCAGGAACTTCACCATAAAGAGACCGATCACCGCAGGCACAACCGCATAAGGCGAAAAAAACATCCCCGCCAGAATCGGTATCATAAAATGCATATCATACTGCATCAAAACAGGCACTGCCAGAAGAACCACACTCTGCTCCGGTGCAAACTTCAGAAACATCAGATATAAAATAAGCATCACAACAATTACCAAAGCTCCGATGAGCACCGATAATTTCATCATGTGTGCTGTAATTACAGCCGCAACAATAAAAACTGAAAAGCTGCCCGGAATAATCGAACAGATTAATGACAGCAATACATTTACCATTGGATTATCCAGAATTTCAAAATATCCTAACTGTGAATTCACACAATTAAATACAAACATCATTCCGATAAACTTGGCAATGATCAAAAACCATGTCTCGTATTCTTTGACAAAACGGCTGATCTTATCCCGCATTACAAAAAGCTCTGTCATCTCTTATCCTCCTGTGTCCGGACATTCTTCTCTCCGCACTGATCAATATGACGCAGTATACGGTAATACTTCTTCACCTGCTTGCGACTTGACTGATACTGCCACGAATAATAAACAATACCAATTCCCGTATAGATAACAAGCAGAATAATATAAAGAAGCAGCATTTCTTTCAGCAGCAATCCCAACTGCATATTGGCTGCCATATCAAATATCTCTTCAATCTTATATACAGCATATAGTCCTGCCAACAATATATACGCAATTGTGAGACTAATGCCATTCTTCAAAAGATGCAGTCTGACGTAATCACCCATAAAATACTCATTGCGTCCGAGATCAATACGGCCCTGCCGCTTTTCATAAATCGATGCCTTCGTCATCCAGCGAATTTTCTCCTCATTCAGCATATACAAATCCTTTCTTAACTCTATAAACAAACCCCCAAAGGTATAATGAGTATACCACATTTATACTTTCTATGCCATAATTTAGAGAAAAAAAGTGCTATAAAGCCTTCCTCCGCTTCAGCGTACTGTCAGATCCTTAATGACCTCGCCGGCTATGATCAGTCCGACAACAGATGGCACAAAGGCTGTGCTTCCCGGTACCTGACGTCTCTGCGTGCATGCCCTTGCACTCCCCGGAGGACAAATACAATGTGATCTGCAGCTGTTTTCCGTATCATCAATCGGCGTCAGTGCTTTTTCTTTTGAATACACAACCTTCAGTTTCTTAATTCCTCTTTTCTTCAGTTCACGCCGCATCACCTTCGCCAGAGGGCATACAGATGTCTTATAAATGTCTGCCACTTCAAAAGCTGTCGGATCCAGCTTATTGCCTGCCCCCATGGAACTGATGATCGGTGTTCCCGCTTTCTGTGCGGCTTCCACCAGCATAATTTTGCCTGTCACCGTATCAATGGCATCTACAACATAATCATACGATGCAAAATCAAATTCATCCGCGGTATCCGGCACAAAAAATGTCTTGTACGTATTCACAACCGCATCAGGATTAATATCCAGGACTCTCTCCTTTGCTGCATCTACCTTGTACTGTCCAATAGTTTTTCTTGTGGCAATGATCTGACGATTGATATTGGTCAGACACACTTTATCGTCATCGATCAGATTCAATGTACCGACACCGCTTCTGGCCAGGGCTTCAACTGTAAAACCGCCTACGCCGCCAATCCCAAAAACTGCCACTCTGGCATTTTTCAGTTTTTCCATATTGTCATGTCCCAGCAGTAATTCTGTTCTAGAAAACTGATTCAGCATAATTTTCTCCTTATATTTAGCCGCGGTATCTGTTCAGCACCGCATAAATTTCCTGTTTTCTCGGACGTGCCAGACCACAGGGCACATAACCGCTGCAAAAGGCCTGCCATCCTCTTGCATCAAATATTTTCTCTACACCGTCCACCGTCTCCTGTACAGTCTGTACTGTCTGATTCTTTTCCAGAAGATAACGCATAAAATACGCCAGTGCGGCCGTCTGTTCGCTGTCTGCCAGCTGCTCCACATATCTCAGATCCACTGTTTCTTTGTCAAGGACCATTGTTTCTCTGCCCATGACTTTCACTTTCATAGCACGCGGTCTCTCAGAACCGCCGGATCCCTGACGTCCTCTTCGTCTGCCGCAGTCTCTTCCGCCGTGCATCTGTTCCCGCTTGTGTCCGGCTGACGGATTCTTTCTGTCAAAGGCCGGCATCTCAAACTGTGCCGAAGTGATCTGCCCGTTCTCATTTTGTCCACAGATTTCTCTGACTTTATCCGTGATATCCACTACATGATAACGATCCATCTGAATAACTCTGTCTGCTTCATAAAAGAAAGCTCCTGAGCTTCCGGCAACAAGAATTGTGGATATTCCGGCCTGCTCATACAGTGCACGCATTCGCTCGATAAACGGTGTGATTGGTTCCTTTTTTCTTGAAATTACACGCTGCATCAGTGCATCCCGCACCATAAAATTCGTAGCCGATGTATCTTCATCAATCAAAAGCAGTCTGGTCCCTGCTTCCATACTCTCCACAACTCCGGCTGCCTGGGAAGTACTGCCACTGGCATCCATCGTTGAAAAACAGCTGGTATCTCTGCCGTTCGGAAGATCATTAATAAACATCGAGATATCTACATTTCTCACAGAGCGGCCATCCTCCGCTCTTAATTTGACAGCTGTTTCATCTGTGATTACCAATTCTCTGCCGTCACCGCCAATATGATCATATACACCATTCTGCAATGCTTCAAGCAAGGTTGACTTGCCGTGATAACCGCCTCCGACGATCAGAGTGATACCTTCCGGAATCGCCATACCACTGACTTTCCCTCGATGAGGCAATTCGATCACTTTCTCTAATGTATCCGGAGACTGAAAAGGTACGCTCCCTGACATCGGCAATTCAGACACGCCGCTTTTTCTCGGCAAAATAGAACCATTTGCTGCAAAAGCGACCCAATGATTTTCGGCAAGTATTTTTCTTAATACATTCTGATCTTCTGCCAACCAGACTGCCTGCTCCACTTTCTGATGGTCCAGCCGTCTCCAGCACAAAGCATTTTCAATACATTCAGGCAAAAACTCAAACAATATCTTTTCAAGCTCTTTTGCCTGAATCGTCCTTCCAGATGCCGGAAATCCCACATGAAATCTGAGAATAATTCCCACAGCATCAATCTCACAGGCACTGCGCTCAAGTACCTCCTGTCCGCATCTGCTGATACTCATCAGTCCGCTCTTTCCTGAACCCTTTGCTTTAAAATTATATTTTTCAAACTGCCGTCCTGCTTCACGGACAATATAATCTCTCAATGCAATTTCCCCACAATTGCTCTCATAATACCTCTCCGGTATTCCCGCCTGCCGGTGAGGCATTTCCACATGCAGACTGGAGGGAGATGCAAAAGGATCTCCCTGTACATGATCAATGATTAATTTATATTTTTCAAACTGATAGGTTCCGGCCAGTGACTTATATGCAGGATAACTTCTCCTGTCCATTCCACGCAGTTCTTTACGAAGTTCTTCAGCCGTTCGCATGATATTTACTCCTTTCGGCCATTTTGACTCTTCCTATTTTATTACAACTCTATCCATCGGTCAATGACGGATAAAAGAAAAACGACCATCACTGAATTTTCTTTCGTTCAGTATGGTCGTTTTTATTCTACATAGACATATCTTTATCCAATTTCAAAATCCATTACAAAAACATCAGCGCATGATAAACCAGGAATGCACAGATCCAGGCAATAGCACACTGCAGAATCACAACTCCAATGGCCCACTTCTGTCCCAGCTCTCTTCTAATTGATGCGATCGCTGCTACACAAGGCGTATAAAGTAAACAGAAAACAAGTAATGCTGCCGCTGCCTTTGTTGAAATCAGTGATGTCAGGGCTGCCGTTGATCCAAACAGAATAGATAATGTGGAAACAACGCTCTCTTTGGCAATAAAGCCGGTGATCAATGCTGTTGATATTCTCCAGTCACCGAATCCAAGCGGTGCAAAAACAGGTGCGATAACGCCGGCAATCCCCGCCAGGATACTGTCTTTGGACTCTGTCACCATATTCAGATGCGGACTGAATGTTGTAAGGAACCAGACAATAATCGTTGCAAGGAATATAACCGTAAATGCTCGCTGAAGAAAATCTTTGGCCTTATCCCACAAAAGCTGCAGAACATTTTTGGCTCCAGGCATTCTGTAATTCGGCAGCTCCATAACAAACGGCACTGCATCCCCCTTGAAAATACTATTTTTGGCAATCATTGCCACTAAGATGCCTACTGCAATACCGCCAAAATAGAGTGCAACCATGATCAGACCACTATACTTCGGAAAGAAAGCCGCTGTAAAGAATCCGTAAATCGGCAGTTTGGCTGTACAGCTCATAAACGGTATCAGCATGATCGTCATCTTACGGTCTCGTTCCGACGGCAGTGTTCTGCTGGCCATAACTCCCGGCACTGAACACCCAAAACCAATCAGCATCGGTACAATGCTTCGTCCCGAAAGTCCGATCTTTCTCAGCAGCTTATCCATAACGAAAGCCACTCTGGCCATGTAACCTGTATCCTCCAGAAGGGACAGGAAGAAGAACAACGTCACGATGATTGGCAGGAAGCTTAACACACTGCCGACACCATTAAAAATGCCGTTAATAATCAACGAATGCAGGGCATCATTCACATTCCACGCAGTCATTCCGGCATCTGCCAGCTCCGTCAGCCATCCGATGAACTGTTCAAGCAGTCCCTGCAGCCATGCACCGATCACATTAAATGTCAGCCAGAAAACCAACGCCATAATACCGATAAAAGATGGAATAGCTGTATATTTGCCGGTAAGGATCTGATCAATCTTACGGCTTCTCTCGCGCTCCTTACTTTCATGCGGTTTGACCACACATGCTTCTGTCAGGTGCTGGATAAATGCAAAACGCATATCCGCAATGGCCGCTGCACGATCAAGTCCGCGCTCCTCCTCCATCTGACAGATAATATGCTCCAGCATCTCCTGCTCATTCTGTGACAGTTTCAAAGCTTCCAGGATGCCGCTGTCGCCCTCCACCAGCTTTGTGGCCGCAAAGCGCACCGGGATGCCGGCCTGTATGGCATGATCTTCAATCAGATGCATAATACCATGCAGACAGCGGTGAACCGCACCGCCATGGTCACTCTCATCGCAGAAATCTTTTCTTCCTCGGCATTCCTGATACTTCGCCACATGCAGCGCATGACTGGCCAACTCTTCAATTCCTTCATTCTTCGCTGCCGAAATCGGTACAACCGGAATTCCAAGAAGTGCCTCCATCTCATTGATATCAACGGTTCCGCCATTGCCGCGCATCTCGTCCATCATATTCAATGCCAGCACCATCGGTACATCCAGTTCCATCAGCTGCATGGTCAGATAAAGATTTCTCTCAATGTTGGTTGCATCTACAATATTAATAATACCTGTCGGCTTTTCCTCAAGAATAAACTGCCGTGAGACAATTTCCTCACTTGTATAGGGTGACAGGGAATAAATACCCGGCAAATCTGTCACCAGTGTATCCTCATGCCCTCTGATCACACCGCTCTTGCGGTCCACAGTAACTCCCGGGAAATTGCCGACATGCTGATTGGCACCGGTCAGCTGGTTAAACAGTGTCGTCTTACCACAATTCTGATTGCCTGCCAGTGCAAATGTCAGTGTTGTCCCATCCGGAAGCGGATGCTCAGTCTCCTTCTCATGATATTTGCCGCCTTCACCAAGACCGGGATGATCCGTAAAGCGCCCGCTTTCCTTCAATCTTCCATCTTTTCTCGCCTTAGAGGCTTCATGTTCGGCTCCTGCCTTCTGAACTTCTTCAATCTCTATCTGCTCAGCATCTGCCAGTCTCAGCGTCAGCTCATAGCCGTGAAGCCTCAATTCCATTGGGTCTCCCATCGGTGCATACTTCACAAGTGTTACTTCCACGCCCGGAATCATGCCCATATCCAGAAAATGCTGGCGCAGGGCACCGCTTCCGCCGACAGTCAGAATCACGGCAGATTCGCCTGTCTGTAAATCTCTTAAAGTCATCTTACGTCTCCTATTGATAAAAAAAATCAATTCTTACGGAGTTAGTCTATCCTTATTAATAATTTTTGTCAATAGCTGTTCGGGCAGAATATTCTATGCAAAAATCGCGTACATCGAAATGTACGCGATCTGAATCCTGCTTTTGAATGTTCTTTTGTTTTTAATCTTATCCTTAAACTGCCAAAAACATTTTAAAGACCACCAGCCTTGGATGCCATCTTACGCACCTGGCGTCCGATCAGCACAGCCAGTACCGTCAAAATAATATCCTTTGGCACAAAAGCTGTCAGAGAATAAATGATAATTCCCTTCAGATCACTTCCTGAAAGTAATGCCCACTGCAGTGCACCTACACTCTCACAGACAGCCAGTCCAACCAAAGATAAAATGATATTCAGGGCAACATTGAGTTTTGTATTCTGAGTCTTTGGCTGGATACCGCATAAAATCGTCATCACCGGCCATGCAATAATGTAACCGCCTGTCAGACCTGTCAGGACAGAAAGACCGCCTTTAAAATTAGCAAAAACAGGAACGCCGACAGCACCGATTAAAATATACACAAGAACCGCCAGAACACCTCTCTTCCAGCCAAGAATCACTCCCACCAGAGCAACCGCAAAAACCTGCACCGTAATCGGGACACCTGTCGGCATCGGCAGGGAAACCTGGGACATAACCGCCAGGAATGCGGCAAACATGCCGGCCAACACAATATTCTTCACCGAAATTCTGTTTGAAAATTCATTTTCCATGGTAACAACTCCTCTACATCTCTTTTTAATGCAGAAACAAGCATTTCCAAAAAAAGAATCATTCAAGAAAAGCTGTTCAATCAGTAGTTTAAAGCAGGCCGCTCTCGCTGCCCGCCGCTGGCAACGGTACATAAGGTGCTAAGAAACAGCACCTAAGTACCGACCGCGTCGGAAGCACCTGCATTTAAATCTACTGATTGAACAACTTTATCCGTGTAAAACTATAACTTTTTTTGCAAATGCTTGTTTCTTTCATTCAAATAAAAATTTCTGATGTTGGTATTGTAAACCATGAAAAGCCTATTGTCAACCTTTTTTATATTTAAGTTAACAATAGGTCCATAGCTACACTTCCCTATAACCCCTACGGCTTAAATAATATTTGCGAAACTCACAGCCTTTGAAAATATTGAGGTATTTAACAGTCGTATAACCTTGAATTATTAAGGCAAAACTCAATAAACCTCATTATCGATTGAATCGCTGCATCTGAATAATGCAGTGATTCAATCAATTCACAGCCTTCGTGTTTTGCCGCTACGAAACTGTTAAATATCTCAACAGTTCAATACCCTTGAAGTTTCGCACACCTCTTTACGCCTGAGAGTAAATCTCGATAACCATCTGCGCTGTCTCTACCATGTTAGTTCCGTTATCCATGCTGCATTTCTGTATGTACCTGTGGGCTTCGATCTCGGACATATTCTTTGTCTCCATCAAAAGGCTTTTGGCATGCTCAAGCAAGGCTCTCTCAGCGGATGAACGCTCCTTCGGCTTTTCTCTGCGCTTCTTGCGTCGGCGCATAATGGTTGTCTCAATGGCCTGCAATGTTGTAAACAGATCATAGACTTTGACCGGCATGGGAATTTTAATAACGTTGTACTCAAAAATATGGCTCAGATTACCCGGAGAGGCCATAACGATCATCTGCCATGTATCCGGAAGATCCGCCAGAAGGTCACTGTAAGTCATATCCTGGTACTTATAGCCCGACACAACAATGCCGTCGGAGCCTTCCATCTGATCAACTGCCTGACTGACAGCGGCTCCGTTGGTACAGACAGTGACCACATTATGCCCGTGCCTCATCAGAAGGTTGCGGATATTAATGCCATCCTTCTGGCTTGAAAAGACAACGATAATATTAACCACCCTTTTCCACCTCCATTAATGATTCATCAAGAAGGGGAAAAAATTAAATTTTGTACAGATACTGTTCAATCTCCCAGTTTGTGATCTGTCTGCGATATTCATCCCATTCCGCGTATTTTGCCTCGATGTATTTGCTGCTGGCATGTTTGCCCAGAGTATCACAGATATACTGATCGGCCTCAAGCTCTTTAACTGCATCAAAAAGATTCAGCGGCAGTTCTTCAATGCTTTCTGCTGCTTTTTCTGTTGCTGTCATCTCAAAAATATTCTTATCCACATTCGGCATCGGCATTTTCTTTTCTTTTAAGCCTTCTAAACCCGCTGCCAGGCATGCTGCCAGTACAAGATACGGGTTGCCGGCCGGATCAGGACTTCTGAGTTCAATACGACGTCCGGTTCCTCGGGTTGCCGGAATACGGATCAGCGGGCTTCTGTTGATGGACGACCAGGCAATATGCACCGGTGCCTCATACCCCGGTACAAGCCGCTTATAGGAATTGACCAGCGGATTCGTCAATGCCATCAGACCTTTTGCATGCTTTAACAGACCGGCCAGGAAATAATAGGCTTCTTTGCTGAGACCATTCTCATCATTCGGATCACCAAAAATATTGTTGCCATCCTGGTCATCCAGTGACATGTTGATATGCATGCCGGAACCAGGCACACCGTAAACCGGCTTCGGCATAAAGGACGCATGAAGACCATGGCGTTTCGCAATGGATTTGACAACCAGCTTGAAGGTTTCAATATTGTCCGCTGTATGAAGAGCATCTGTATACTTAAAGTCAATCTCATGCTGTGCCGGTGCAACTTCATGATGGGATGCCTCGATTTCAAATCCCATATCCTCAAGGGTCAGTACCATATCACGTCTTGCATTTTCACCAAGGTCAATAGGACCAAGATCAAAATAACCGCCTTTTTCATGGGTTTCTGTCGTCGGCATACCGTAATCATCTGTATGGAAAAGGAAGAATTCCAGTTCAGGACCGACATTGAATGTATAGCCCATCGCATCTGCCTCTTTGATCACTTTCTTTAAAATATAACGGGGATCGCCCTCAAAAGGTTCACCATTCGGTTTGTAAACATCGCAGATCAGACGTGCCACCTTGCCCTGCTGCGGACGCCACGGAAAGATCTCAAATGTATTCAGGTCAGGTACCAGATACATATCGGATTCTTCGATTCTGGCAAAGCCTTCGATCGAAGAGCCGTCAAACATACAGCCATTGTCCAGTACTTTTTCAATCTGACTGGCTGTGATCGCCACATTCTTCAATGCTCCGAAAATATCCGTAAACTGGAGTCGGATAAATTCAACATCATCATCTTCCACCATCTGAATAATGTCCTTTTTTGTATATTTTGCCATTACGCTCTCTCCTTATATTAAGATAGTTCAACTATATCAATAATGCCCTTTCTTTGTCAATATTGTAAAAAATTTACGTCAGGCATATACAAAAAGACCGCAAAAGGGCAGGGAATTCTCACTCCACACACTGCCCCCTTGCAGCCTTTTCCATATTTTGTATTTAGTTTAGCATACTTTTTCTCAATTGACCAGCATGAATCTTTTCATACCGTCAAAAATGTCAGAAGCTTTTAGATTTCTGCGATATCAATCACGGAAAGTGTCTCCATATTGGCATTTTCAAGGCTTGTTACCAATGCTGCCGCTGTATCCAAGGATGTCAGACATGTGCATCCTGTCTCAATGGCATTTCGACGGATCAGGAAACCATCTCTGCTCTTATCACGACCCTGTGTCGGTGTATCGATAACAAGGTCGACTTCACCGGCAAGGATCAGATCCAGCGCATTTGGTGAGCCTGCAGAAATCTTTTTGATCTTGATGGCAGGAATGCCATTCTCAATGAGCTTATCTGCAGTGCTGCGGGTTGCATAGATGGTATAACCCAATTTCTGGAAGCGTGCTGCGATCGGTACTAATTCATCTTTGTCCGCATCATTGACTGTACAGATCATCTTCTTTGTCCGCGGCAGATTGATGCCGGCACCGATAAATGATTTGTACAGGGCTTCCTCAAATGTCTTGGCAATACCAAGAACTTCGCCCGTTGACTTCATTTCAGGTCCAAGGCTTGTCTCGGCACCACGCAGTTTCTCGAATGAGAATACCGGCTGTTTGATGGCAATATAATCTGCTTTCTTCTGAAGACCCGGCTCATAACCAAGCTCTCTGATCGTCTTGCCCACGATACATTTTGATGCAATATCGACAATCGGAATACCTGTTACCTTGCTGATATAAGGTACCGTACGGCTTGAACGAGGGTTTACTTCAATAACATAAACCTCTTCTTGATATACAATAAACTGAATGTTCAGAAGACCTTTGACATGCAGGCCTTTCGCCAGTTTCGCTGTGTAGTCTTCAATCTTGTCAATAACGGCATCGCTCAAATGCTGTGCAGGATAGATGGAAATACTGTCACCGCTGTGGATACCGGCTCTCTCAATATGTTCCATGATGCCAGGGATCAGGACATCTTTGCCGTCGCAGACACCATCCACTTCGACTTCCTTACCCATCAGATACTTATCGATCAGGATCGGATGTTCCTGAACTGTCTGATTGATAATATTCATAAATTCGACAATATCGCCGTCATTAACTGCAATCTGCATACCCTGTCCGCCAAGAACATAGGAAGGACGGATCAGTACCGGGTAACCCAGATGGTTGGCTGCCTTCAATGCTTCTTCTGTTGTGAATACTGTTGTGCCTGCAGGTCTCGGGATCTTACACTTCTCAAGGATTTCATCAAACAGCTCTCTGTCTTCAGCTGCATCTACATCCTCTGCCTGTGTACCGTAAATCGGCACACCCATCTTCATGATGGCCTGTGTCAGTTTAATGGCTGTCTGGCCGCCGAACTGAACAACCGCACCGTCCGGATGCTCCAAACGAACGATATTCTCCACATCTTCAGGTGTTAATGGTTCGAAATACAGTTTATCTGCAATATCAAAGTCCGTGCTGACTGTTTCCGGGTTGTTGTTGACAATAATTGTCTCATAACCGCAGTCTGCGAATGCCCATACACTGTGAACGGAGCAGTAGTCAAACTCTATACCCTGACCGATACGGATTGGGCCTGAACCCAGTACAAGGACTTTCTTACGCATCTTCTCGCCAACTTCAACTTCATTTTCATTGCCGAAGCATGAATAATAATATGGTGTTTCGGATTCAAACTCAGCTGCACATGTATCAACCATCTTGAATGCTGCAACGATATCGTTTCTGTAACGATAAGCTTTCACTTCTGCTTCGGACTGATGTGTAAACTCAGCAATGGCCTTATCAGGGAATTCCATACGCTTTGCTTCTTTCATCAGTTCAACAGACATCGGCTCTGTTTTCAGACGCTGTTCCATCTTGACAAGGTTGGCGATCTTATCCAGGAACCAGAGATCGATCTTATTGATGGCATGGATTTCTTCCAGTGTATAACCACGACGAATAGCCTCTGCGATACAGAAAAGACGTCTGTCATCAATTCTATATAAATGTTCTTTCAGTTCTTCATCTGTCAGCTCATGGTATTTGCCGTAATCCAGGCTGTAAATATTCTGTTCCAGAGAACGGATGGCTTTCATCAGCGCACCTTCGAAATTCTGGCAGATACTCATAACCTCGCCTGTGGCTTTCATCTGAGTCGTCAGTGTACGTTTCGCTGTAATAAATTTATCAAAAGGCCATTTCGGGATTTTGACAACCACATAATCAAGGGCCGGTTCAAAGCTGGCGTATGTTTTGCCGGTAACCGCATTCTTGATTTCATCCAAGGCATAACCCAGAGCGATCTTGGCAGCAACTTTGGCGATCGGGTAACCCGTTGCCTTGGAAGCTAACGCTGAAGAACGGGATACACGCGGATTAACCTCGATAACACAATATTCAAAACTGTTTGGATTCAGTGCATACTGTACGTTGCAGCCGCCGTGGATATCCAGTTCCTGAATGATGTTCAGAGCAGATGTACGAAGCATCTGATACTCTTTATCCCCCAGAGTCTGTGAAGGTGCCACAACGATACTGTCGCCTGTATGAACGCCCACAGGATCGATATTCTCCATATTACATACGGTAATGCAGTTGCCGTAGCTGTCTCGGATTACTTCATATTCAATTTCTTTCCAACCGCCGATATAGCGTTCAACAAGGACCTGACCGACACGGCTCAGTCTCAGACCATTGCTGGCAATATCATGCAGCTGCTGTGCATCATGTGCAATACCGCCGCCGCTGCCGCCCAGTGTATAAGCTGGTCTGATAACAACCGGATAACCGTTCTTCTCTGCAAAATCAAAACATCCCTGAAGTGTTGTGCAGACTTCACTGGCTGCACATGGCTCGCCGATCTTCTCCATTGTCTCTTTGAATGCCAGACGGTCTTCGGCTTTCTTGATGGTCTGTGAAGAAGTACCGATCATTCTGACACGATTTTCAACCAGGAATCCGCTCTCATCCAGCTCCATAGCCAGATTCAGTGCAGCCTGTCCGCCAAGTGTCGGAAGAATGCTGTCCGGTTCTTCTTTCTTGATAATCTTCTTCAAAACCTCTGTTGTCAGCGGTTCAATATACACTTTGTCCGCAATCTGTTTATCCGTCATGATGGTTGCCGGATTGGAATTGACCAGTACAACCTCAATACCTTCTTCTTTCAGAGAACGGCAGGCCTGTGTACCTGCATAATCAAACTCTGCTGCCTGTCCTATGACAATCGGACCAGAACCAATAACCAGAACTTTTTTAATACTATTATTCTTCGGCATCTTTATTGACCTCCATCATGTCTATGAATTTATCGAAAAGGAACGCTGTATCCTGTGGACCCGGGCAGGCTTCAGGATGGAACTGCACCGTAAAAATATTCTTGCCAAGGTAATGCAGACCTTCTGTGCTGGCATCATTGGCATTAATGAAACTGATCTCAGCTACATCTTCCGGTACTGTCTTATCTGCTACCACATAACCATGGTTCTGTGAAGACATATACACACGGCCTGTTGTCAGATCTTTGACCGGATGATTGGCACCTCTATGCCCCCATTTCATCTTTCTTGTATCAGCGCCATTGGCCAGCGCCATCAGCTGATGTCCAAGACAGATTGCAAAAATCGGAATATTTGTTGCATAAAGCTTCTTCAGTTCTTCAATGATCGGTCCGCAATCCTTTGGGTCGCCGGGGCCGTTTGACAGCATAATACCGTCCGGATTGGAAGCAATAATCTCTTCGGCAGATGTATACGCCGGATAAATCGTTACTTCACATCCGCGCTCATTCAGGGATTTGGCAATGTTTTTCTTTGCGCCGAAATCCATCAAAGCTACTTTCATGCCGTCACCCGGAAGGACTGTCTTCTCCTTGCAGCTGACACGTTTTACCGCATCTGTTACTTTGTAAGCCTTAATCTTCGGAAGAACCTCTTCCAGAACAAAATTTTCATTGGTTGTGATCATGCCGTTCATTGTACCGTAGTTTCTCAGACGTTTTGTCAATGCACGTGTATCAATGCCCTGGATGCCGGCGATATCATGATCCACCAGAAATTTTTCAAGTTTATCTTCACTTCTGAAGTTGCTTGGGCTATTGGAGATCTCTCTGACGATATAACCGTCTACATAAGATTCCGGATCCTCCATATCCTCATAACATACACCATAATTGCCAATCAACGGATACGTCATAACGACAGACTGGCCGCAATAGGACGGATCTGTTAAAATTTCCAAATAACCTGTCATAGATGTATTAAACACAATTTCACTGATAACTTCTCTGGTAGAACCGATGCTTTCTCCTTCATAAACAGTACCGTCTGCCAAAATCAGAAACGCTTTCATTTTCTCACCTGATCCTTTCTCCTAATTTGCAAAAAAAAAAGATAATTTCATGTCAAAAATAGAAAAGACAATAACATGAAACCTCTTTTTTTAAGTTAATAAATATAAACAAGAAATGGAGAGTTTTGTATAAATATGCATTTTCAAACTTTGCGAATATAACCACATCATTGATACTTCCACTCCTGTCCTTTTTTGTAAATAACTTCCAAAAGTCACTTATATTCAATATCTTTCGACACTGAATTTTAAACTGCATGAAGTATACCATAGATTAAAAGCAAATTCAACCTAAATAATTATATGATTATCTGAAAATTTTTGTATGCATAATTTTTCACATAATGCATGCTTTCTCCGTCATCTTTTCGTCAAATATGCATATAATAAATCAATTCCCTATTGAGGTTTACGCCCATGGCTTCATCCCCAGTTCCTGTTATGCCGGCTCAGGTATCCGCCGCTTCCTACGGTCGCCTGCAGCTTGCCGTCACAGGCCGCAATGATTATACTCCCATCGAAAATGCCATAATCCAGATTACAGATACCGGAAATCCAGACAATATTATTGAGGAACTGACAACAGATAATTCCGGTGAAACACCCACCATTGAATTGCCTGCCCCTCCTGTTTCTTACAGTCTGGAGAGCAGCAGTGCCCAACCCTATTCAGAGTATAATTTCACCGTTCAGGCTGAAGGTTATTCCAATCTGACAATCAGCGGTGCTCAGATACTAGCCAACGTTACTGCCCTTCAGAGCGCCCGACTTATGCCCCTGACCAACATCGAAGCTTCTCCGATCGTTGTACCGCCTCATACCCTATACGGTAATTTCCCGCCTAAAATCGCAGAAGCGGAAATCAAAGATGTCTCTGAATCCGGTGAAGTCGTACTAAGCCGTGTTGTCATTCCCGAAACCATCATCGTCCACGACGGACCGCCTACAGATACCAGAGCTGCCAATTATTATATTCCATTTAAAGAATATATCAAAAATGTCGCTTCCAGTGAAATCTACGCCACCTGGCCGGAATCCTCCATTATCGCCAACTGTCTGGCCATTATCTCCTTCACCCTCAACAGAGTGTTCACTGAATGGTATCGCAATAAGGGTTATAATTTCACTATCACCAACTCCACTGCCTACGACCATTTCTTTGTCTATGGAAGAAATATTTTTGAAAACATATCCGAAACAGTGGATATGATTTTCTCCAACTATCTCTCCCGTCCGGGTGTCCTGCAGCCGATTCTCACCCAGTACTGTGACGGTCGCCGGGTCTCCTGCCCAAACTGGATGAGCCAGTGGGGCTCTAAGGATCTGGGCGAACAGGGCTATTCACCCATTGAGATTCTGCGCTATTACTACGGGGATGATATCTATATTAATTCTGCAGAACAGATCAGCGGCATTCCAAGCTCCTGGCCGGGTTACGATCTCACCATCGGCAGTTCCGGCCAGAAGGTCCAGCAGATGCAGGAACAATTAAACCGTATCTCCGATAATTATCCAGCTATTCCGAAAATAGCGGCAGACGGCATCTATGGCAATCAGACCGCAGAGGCTGTACGGACCTTCCAGAAAATCTTCAATCTCCCTCAGACCGGGGTGACGGATTATGCCACATGGTATAAGATCAGCCAAATCTATGTGGGGGTATCGCGAATCGCCGAATTAAACTAAAAATTTTGAGCCGAAAACAAATAGGCTTTGAATAACAGAAAATGAAACAGACAGCACATAGGCACAGTCTGGTCATATTTCATGTTCTTTGTCCGTTAAAACAACGCACACCCGTGCGAAACGTTTCAACGGACAAAGCCATAGATATGACCATTCCATTGTTCCAGTCATTCTGCTGTCTGTTTCATCTTCTGTTATTTTCTTTCTCTATCTGCCGTTTTTCAGTTTTTTCATATAGTCTATTTTCAGCTGGTTGGATTCTTCCTGACGCTTTATCTCATCTTTCAGATGCTGTACATATTCTCTGGCCAGTTTGACGCCGCCGCTGACGGCCAAATCCTCATGCTGCTCCATTTCATCCAGCCACTGCTGGAAGGATTTTTCCTGAATATCTCTGTATGTATGGTCCGGTTGTATAAACATTATTACCCCACCTTAAATTCATTTTGTAATATAAGCAATTCCACCTTTTGACAATATCTTTTCTTTTAATTGCTCTGTCCGAAATCCCTTGTCCATCAATTGCTCATTTGCCTCATTGATTGCTTTTAAAAATTTTCCGCTCATTGAATCAAATCTTTTCATTGCGATATTTTTTCCAAGGCCAACTTTTTTTGCTTCCTTTTCAAAATCACCTTTTCTTATGTCAGAAAGTTTATAGACATCGCCAACACGTAATGCCATTTTTTCAGTACTTGTTTCATACACTATCGTACTTACTATATCATAAGCTGGCGCAAGACGTATCAACTTTAAATCTTCACTGTATAACAATGACAAGTTTTTTACATGATTATCGGTATTTCCAATTAAATAATTAAATACACATATATCCCACAGCTTTAACTGATCCTCAATTGGTGAAGCTGAATAATTACGCAATATCAAAAACATCTTCACTAAATACTCTTCATTATTCGTTTCATATTTGTCACTTGAAGCTATGCCCAATGCCTGGGCAAAATCTTCTTGATGAAGTCTATAAGGAATTGTTAACCCATTTATTTTTTTGTTATTGACAGAAATTTTTCTATCATATCTTTTTGTTGCAAAAAGTACGTCTTCACTATCAATACCTGTCGTTTTTACAATAAAACTTTCGGGAACTTCTATTCCTAATTTTTTTGCTGTCAACAAACATAATTGTTCATTTGCTACAATGTTTTTTAACCTTACATGACTTTGTTTGACTATATGTGTACTCGGTGCATCCCCATATGGAAGATACCATTCATCTTTTTCATTATCATAATACAATCCAACTTTTCCTGATGCCCCTGTCAATGATAGATGCGCTTTTGTAACAAGTTCTGCAGATTCCGTTGCACCTTCCTGCGCCAATCTTTTTACTTCTTCAGCCGACAATTTACGATATGAAGATTCAACATTTTCATCTTCCTCAGAAACAACTTTTATAGCTCCAAGGCACTCCCTTCCGAGATTAGATAAAATTGATATATAATCAGTCTCATCTTTATGGAGCCAATTTGCAACACATCTTCTAGTAAATCCTTCTGGAAGTAATCCTTCAAAAAATTTTTTTGTTCTATCCGAATTAAAACTTTTTTCTTCTAATGGCAAACTAATAGATATAGGTCTGCATTCAGGCCACTCGAGATACCCATCATCATAAATAAATTCTGCGCCCCCATCTTTATACACCAGAATGTGTCCAACCAGATGACTTTTCCCGCAAATTTCCATGTATATTTTTAATTTCTTCATGCACTACCCTCTCTTTTCTATGCATAAATCCAATCCAAGAACATTCGCAAGCATTATTGCCTTCTCAATTTCTGCCGTTTTTTTCCCTCTTTCTAACTGTGATATATAAGTCACACTCACCCCTGTAAACTCAGCTACAAACTCCTGTGTATAACCCAGTTCTCTTCTTCTCTTTCGTATTATCTGTCCAAAATCAGCTGCGTTTTTAATCTTCACAGTATACACCTCATAATAAATTCAGTCGTACGACTAAATTTTAGTAATTAGTTTATATAATTTAGTCGTACGACTAAATTTCAGCGATTTCAAAATCAATTTAGTCGTACGACATAATTTATTATATATTTTTCTTTATTTAATTGTCAACCACTACATTTCCTTAATTACGCCACAGGCTTAGCATTGATATTCTGCTTCATCTTTCATGCTGCACCCCCGACAACCACTGCTCCACCACCCGGTTAAATACCTTCGGATTCTCACTGGCTATAAAATGGCTGCCCTCTATAATAGCCAGCTTTGCATTGGGCAGCGCTTTGGCAATCTCCTTTGTGTGAGATTCCTTAATCATATCCTTCGTTCCGGAAATAACAAGAGTCGGAACCGTAATCTTGGACAATTCTTCTGCCTCAATATTCGGATCATTCACCATCAATCTCAACATTTCCACATTTTTCCTCGCCCCAGCTGATTTTGAAGCGAATTTCGAGACTATTCTGTAACCAATCTCAATCGGGATCTGCGT
This sequence comes from Pseudocoprococcus catus, assembly GCF_019734885.1. GTDB lineage: Bacteria > Bacillota > Clostridia > Lachnospirales > Lachnospiraceae > Coprococcus_A > Coprococcus_A catus. Next base: position 135,620 of record NZ_JAAXCM010000064.1, read on the forward strand.
GATAGGCTTTACACCTTTCGGGTTCAGATTGCCTCCGTTTAATATCAGAGCCTTTACCCTTTCAGGATATTTAAGAACGAACTTCATAGCAATATTTGCCCCATCTGAAAAACCAAGAATCACTGCCTTTGAAATGTCAAGCTCATCCATAAAATCCTTCAAATCATCCGCAAACTGAGCAATGGTAAATGGCGCCGTTCCCCTGGGTGACTGTCCATGTCCTCTTGTATCCACCACAATCACACGATAATTCCTGCTGAAATAGTCCATTTGATGTGCAAAATAAGAACCATCCTCCCCGTTTCCATGCAGAAGAATCATCGGTTCGCCTTCCCCTTTTTCCTGATAATGCAGTTTTATCTCCATCACTTCACCCCTGTCAGCTTTTCAAATTGATATCTTGGTTTGCCGATGCTCTTCTTGCCATACTCAATGGCTTCCGTCGGACAATAGCAGATACAGGCCATACAATGGGTACAATTTCTACCCCACACCGGCTTTTTCTCCCGAAGTTGAATATTGTTCATCGGACATTTTCTAACACACAATCCGCATCCAGTACAGGCTTCACTTGCTTTAAAGTCATCCGCTTTTACAATCATTTTATAAAAAATCGGGTTCACCGGTCCACTCATCAAACGGTCATACAAATTATTCCTCGGTACAGGAAATTCCTGCTTCTTCTGAATACATTTGATTGCTGCCTGAATATCAGGTTCCGCTTTTGCCGTAATCTGCTGTGCCTCATCCACCTGAGGTGCATTGAACATGGCGATATAATTCTCCGGCATAATAATCTGTGCTGTTCCCATATAGTGAAGCTGTTTTTGTTCTGCCAGACCACGATTATACTTCGCCGCATTGCCGATTTCACTGCCGCAGTCCATCACAAACCAGATACGCTTCGCACCTGTCCACTTTGTTTTCTCCATCCATTCCGAGACAATTTTTGGAATACGCCATGCATAAGTCGGCGTCACCATGATAACATCACTGCCGGTATCCACAGTTGTTGTATTATTTGCCTTAATTCTGGCATTTAAATCTATCATCGGTTCCTGCAGAGCCTCCGCAATCCGCTGTGCAATATATTGGCTGTTGCCGGTTCCTGAAAAACAAAAAATCATCGTATACCTCCAAGTACAGTTGTTTCTACCAACACTATATCACAAAAATAAGTGGCTGTATATTTTCATGTATCAATACATCCACACTGGCCCGAATATCCTTCATATGTTTTGATTGACAAATATTTTAATTTATGATATAATCCCCCAAAATTTAAATGCAGGTGGGGTTCACATGGACAATGAAAAAAATATAAAAGATGAATTTAAAAAAGCAGATATCGAATCAATTAATCTATGGCATCAGAGGGAGATAAGAACAGCCACCATCAATGATCTTGAAGCGGTCGCTGCTGTCGAAGCAGAATGTTTTCCTGCAGCAGAAGCCGCAACCAAAGAAGAATTTGCAGAACGGATTAAATTTTACGGCGATCATTTTTGGCTGATGTTTGATGCAGACAAACTCATTTCTTTTGTGGATGGATTTGTTACCGACCAGCCGGATTTGACCGATGAAATGTATGAAAACGCCTCTATGCACAATGAAAAAGGGGCATGGCAAATGATTTTCGGTGTCAATACCATCCCCTCTTATCGTCAGCATGGCTATGCAGGAGAATTAATCCGAAGAGCCATTTTCGACGCAAAAGCCCAGCACCGAAAAGGTCTGGTATTAACCTGCAAAGACAAGCTGATCCATTATTATGCCTCCTTTGGTTTCGTGGACGAAGGCATTTCAGAATCTGTCCACGGAAATGTGGTATGGCATCAGATGCGATTAACGTTTTAATACATCTGAATGTTCTTTTCTCTATTCGTCAAAAACAGGATTTTTCCCATTCTGTCATACCTTTTCCTCCAACTTCACAAATCCGGATTTATAAGTTACATACCGCATACAGCGGTATGTTGACCATCCATTCCTGATCCATATACTTTAAAGTAGAAAAACGCACCGCTTTCTTAGGATGAAATTTGCCACAATTATATTTTTTACATTTTTTCCGACCTGTTTACTATTTAATTTTACATTTTTTCTAATCTTGATTAAAGTAAAAAACATAGTATGACCAAATTGATGATATACCCTGCTTCAATCCAGATTGTCACTATACCATAAAAACAGAGGTCGGTAAATGACTTGAATGAACAGCTTGTCATAGTGCCCGTATTCCTTTATAATAAAATCAACGTCATGACTGACCAAATAGAAATCATATGATGAAAGGAACTTTTTATGCATACACTCAAAAAATTCATTCATTACTACGGCCCCTATAAAGTGGTCTTTTTTATTGACCTGCTCTGTGCAGCCATCATCAGCCTTGTAGACCTTTCCTACCCGCAGATTCTGCGGACAGCCACCAAAACACTTTTCACTCAGGATAAAAGCATGATCCTGCATGCCCTCCCATGGATCGGCATCGGATTATTCCTGATGTACGTGATCCAGAGCCTGTGCAAATATTATGTCAGCTATCAGGGTCATATGATGGGTGCCAACATGGAACGGGATATGCGTCAGCAGCTCTTTGAGCATTATGAAGAATTGTCTTTTTCTTATTATAGCCAGAATAATTCCGGACAAATGATGAGCAAACTGGTCAGTGACCTGTTCGATATTTCTGAGTTTGCCCACCATGGTCCGGAGAATCTTTTCATTTCTCTGATCAAAATTGTCGGTGCCTTCATCTTCCTTTTTGTCATCAACAGGAAGCTTGCTCTGCCTCTGATTTTTCTTGTCATTGTCATGTTTTTCTTCTCTTTCCGTCAAAATCAGAAGATGCAGCGGACATTCATGGAAAACAGAAGAAAAATCGGGGATGTCAATGCCAGCCTGCAGGATACTTTAGCCGGCATCCGTGTGGTTCAATCCTTTACAAATGAAGACATCGAGAAAGAAAAGTTCCGACGGAGCAATCAGGCATTCCTTGTTTCCAAAAAAGACAACTACAGATGTATGGGTGAATTCATGAGCTCCAATCTGTTCTTCCAGGGCATGATGTATCTTGTCACACTGGTTTATGGCGGTTTCTTAATCGCCAATGGCGAAATGTCTGCTGCCGACCTGGCTATGTATGCCCTGTATATCGGCATCTTCATCAGTCCGATACAGATTCTGGTAGAACTGATGGAAATGATGCAGAAGGGTCTTTCCGGTTTCCGCCGTTTTCTTGATGTTATGGAAACCGTGCCGGAAATTCAGGATGCACCGGATGCCGTGGATCTTGCCAATGTGAAAGGTCATGTCTGCTATGAAGATGTCTCCTTCCATTACAGCGACGATGAGACAACCGTTCTCTCCCATGTATCCATTGATATTCCTGCCGGCAGATCCGTCGCACTGGTCGGTCCTTCCGGCGGCGGTAAGACAACCATATGCTCCCTGCTGCCCCGCTTCTACGATGTAACCGATGGCCGGATCACAATTGATGGTCACGATGTCCGCACCCTCACTCTAAAAAGTCTGCGAAGCCGGATTGGCGTTGTACAGCAGGATGTCTATCTGTTCTCCGGATCCATCCGCGATAACATTGCTTACGGTAAACCGAATGCCTCAGAAGAAGAAATTATTGCAGCTGCCAAACGTGCCAATATCCACGACTTCATTATGGAATTGCCCGATCAATATGATACCTTTGTCGGTGAACGTGGTGCCAGACTTTCCGGTGGCCAGAAGCAACGTATTTCCATTGCCCGGGTCTTCTTGAAGAATCCGCCGATTCTTATTCTTGATGAAGCAACAAGTGCCCTGGACAACGAAAGTGAGCGATGGATCCAACACAGTCTGGAGGAACTCTCCAGAAACCGTACAACGATCACCATCGCTCACCGTCTGTCCACTATTAAAAATGCAGATGAAATCATTGTCCTCACTGAAAACGGCATTGCCGAACGCGGAACACATGAGACACTGCTTGATAAAAATGGCATTTATGCAGCCTATTACAACATGACCTAATATTTATTCAGTAAACCTATTCACTCATAATCGGAGAAAACACCGGTTTTCCATCTCTGTCAGGCAGCGGTGTCAAACCGGCGGCATTCCCGCTTGCATGAAAAAGGTAATTCACACCTGTTATCTGATACATCCGCGGCAACTTCTACGACAACCACCACTGGCCATTCGGCAGCCGTGTCAATGCCCCCGGTTCCTCTGACACCACATCACCGAATCTATTTCTGACGATCAGTTTTTCATAATATTTATAATCTTCCGTGATCCCACCATCAGCAATACCTTCTTCTTCCCAGCTGCTGCAATAGATAAGATTATCCACAATTTCAATCACACTTTCCCGAACTGAAAGCTTAATTGAAAATTGTTCAGGATAATAACACCTCATCTCTTCACTCTGGCTAATCAAATGGACCGGTGTCCCAACAATACGCAAATTATACAATTCCACTTCAGCCATTTCGATACTGAAGTATTCCTTACATTCCCAATCCGGCCGATATTGCATAATTGTCACCGTCTTTTTGCTAAAATCAGCCTTTAAAAAATAAAAATAACCTTCTATCCATTCAACTCCGCCATAGGCAATATTCCTTTCCTTTTCAAAAGGTGTATACACTGCCCCCGTTTCATAATCGCCAAAAACAATCTGATTGCCCAAATATGCTTTTTCATTCACGCATTCAGCAATGTCATAAAAGTCCTCAAAATCAGTCATGCTGCAGCCATATCTTAACTGTCCCGGAACAGTCTCAAGATTCAGCCCCTGTACAACTGCCATTCTATTGATCTTCATATCTGTCCCACTTCCTATTCTTTTCATCCTCGTAACCGCTTTATATAAAAGAGGATATCACAAACCCTCTATTGTCAAAGCTCCTGTTCTTTCTATTCGCAGGCTGAAATATATGGTATTCCTCCCTGAAACATTTCGCACGGGTGTGCGACGTTTCAGGGAGGAATACCATATATTCAGCCGTTAACAACCAAGAACCCCAGCTTTCCTACAACGGGTTCGTCATATCCTCGCAAATCATTTGCATGGCCGCACACAGGCCTGTTTCCAGTGAATCGATTCGGACATATTCTTCTCTTGTATGCTGTCCGCCGCCCAGATAGACGCCGAAGCAGATGGCCGGTATGCCCATGGACAACGGAATATTGCAGTCTGTGGATCCGCTTCCGAACATCGGCATCACACCGGTATTTCTGAAAATAATCCCTTCTGCCCGCTTCTGCAGCTCCGCCATTTTCTTTTTATCTACCTGCCCCATAGAAGGTCTGTCCCCGATCATCTCAATATCCACTCTGGCATCCTCACGCTCAGTATACTTATCAACAATCGCTGACATTTCTCTTTCCATCAGCTCCAGTCCCATCATTCTGTCTGAACGATATTCATAGAGAATCTTCACATCCTGAGCAATGGTATTCACTGATGTACCGCCTTCGATCAATCCTACATTGTACGTCGTTTTTCCCGGCATCGTATTGGTGTCTATCTCATAAAAATCATGAATCATATCTGCAGCCACGGCAATCGCATTGGTCGCTCCAAAATCTGCATAGGAATGTCCACCGGTAGTCCGAATATGAATCTCATAACGTCTCGAACCGACAGCCCAGACGGTTCCCGCATTGTACCCGCAATCATAAGAAACCAACTGTCCGATTCTTCCTGTATACTGCTTCACAAGGGCTCTGCATCCCTTCAAATTGCCAAGTCCCTCCTCACAGGAATTCAAGGCAAAAACCATGGTTTGTTTTGGCACAATCTGTTTCTCTGATAAATATTTCAAAGTCATCAGAATCGCACACACATTGGTGGTATCATCCCCAACTCCCGGTGCCTTGATACAGCCGTCTTCCACAACAACCGGAATCTCTGTCTCATCAGGGAAAACCGTATCCGTATGCGCCATAAAAATATGCACCGGTGCCTCTAAATCACTGCCTTTTATCTCACAGATCACATTCTTCGCATCATCAATAAACGCCTGGCCATATCCCAACTGATGCAGATATTCGCAGATAAACGCCGCTCTCCTTTCCTCATGATGTGAGGGTGCCGGAATTGACGTCAGTTTGCAGATGAGTGCCTGATATTCTTCAAAATGTTCCTTGGCAAAAGTTTTTATATCCATACAAATACCTCCCTAACGCTGATGACTCAATCACTCAGCGATATCTTTATATCTTTAATGCTCGAATTACAGAAAAACGAGACGAAACACGCTTCGCGAGTTTCTCAAGTTATCGCGGCCTCTACACTCCGTTTCGGTCGTTGCTAAACAAGCGCCACTGGCGCTTAGCAACGCCAAGGTCTCGTGCAAGCACGGACTTTTGCTCGTTGCTCGCGTAAACAAAAACCGCCGCCACTGCCGAAAGACTTCGACAGGCAGCGACGGCCTCCTGATTCTAAATATGTTTTCTTAACAGAAAATGAACAATTGCCGACAGATACTTCATACTGTAATAAGTAAAAATAACAAGCGGTGCAATAAAGATCATTCTCCAGCTGAATACACTGTTGATGCTGAACAGATCCGGGAATAAAATGACACAGGCCACAAAAATCACAATCATCGTGTTGCACAAAATACTTCGGATCTTATTCATCGGGTTACATACCCGCATCAGTACCATCAGGCTGACCATGCCTGCCACAATCAAATTATACGTCGCAGTCATGCCGCTGTCAAACCCAAGTACAATAGAAATTCCCTGAATCAGCAGCATATTCAGCACCATGGTCAAAGCTCCAGGCAGTGCGACTCGAAGCACATGCTTTAGGAAGCCGCTCTGGGTCACAGTCTCGGTCTGTTCTAATGCCAGAATAAAACTTGGAATACCGATGGCCACCGTACTGATCAGTGTCAGATGAATCGGCACAAACGGATAGGAACGTCCCAATAAGATAAAAATCACATTCAACAGCAATGAATAAATCGTCTTTGTCAGATACAGAGAGCTCACTCTCTCAATGTTGGAGATAATCATACGGCCTTCGCTGACGATTTCCTTCAAATGAACAAAATCTGAATCCAGCAGCACGATATGTGCCACCTGTTTCGCTGCATCACTGCCCGCCGCCATGGCGATACCACAGTCAGCATCCTTTAAAGCCAGAACATCGTTGACACCATCGCCCACCATGCCGACAACCGATTTATTGGCCTGATAAGCCTTGATCAGGCGCTGCTTCTGCTCCGGTGTTACACGGCCGAAAACCGTGTAGTTCTTGACAACATTTTTCAGCTCATCAAAGCTCTCCGGCAAAGTGGAAGCATCGATATATTTGTCGCCATCCTTCAGACCGGCCTTCTGGGCAATCTGTGAAACTGTCGCCGGATTATCACCAGAAATAACCTTAATCGCCACATGCTGTGCTTCAAAATAAGCAAATGTGGACGGTGCTTCTTCTCTGACACAGTCGGAAATAACAATAAGCGCTGCAGGTTTTGGTGTTCCCACCGCACCATCGGCACTTGAAATCTGATTCGTCTCCGCCAGCAAAAGCACACGATAGCCCTGCAAAGCATAAGTTTCGCTCTTCTTCAGCAGTTCTTCATCATTCTTCATAATGAATTCCGGCGCGCCCAGCACATAAGCTCCGTGCTCGCCAAAGGCAATGGCACGATATTTTCTTGCAGAGGAAAACGGAATCAAATCCGTTGTCTGCCATTTCTGCGTCTTTTCAAAATAATTCATCAAAGCCTGCTGGGTCGGATTGACATCATTGAATGCAAATGTGATCTCATTCATGGCCTCTCTGATCTTCTCATCCGACATAGTCCCACAAGGCACAACTTCCACCACTTCCAAATCACCGGTGGTGATGGTACCGGTTTTATCTAGGCAAAGCACATTCACACGGGCCAGTGCTTCAATGGCTTCCATCTCCTGCACCAATGCCTGCTTTCTTGCCAGACGGCCAACACCCAAAATAAATGAAACACTTGTCAGAAGTACCAGCCCTTCCGGAATCATACCGATGACACCGGCAACGGTGTTGACAATGGCATCGGATGTGGTGGTTCCCTCAATGGCTCTCTGAGAAAGGAAAAGCAATATACCAACCGGTACAATCAGGAAACCGACAATCTTGATAATCCTGCCGATGGAATCCTGCATTTCCGACGTGGCACGCTTTTTGTCTTTGGCTTTGGCTGCCAGAATCGTAGCATAATTCTCACTGCCCACATGAATAACCCTTGCCACACCGCTTCCGGCCACAAGAAAGCTTCCCGACAACATCTCATCGCCTTCATGCTTCTTCACAGCCACAGATTCACCTGTAATCATGGATTCATTCACTTCAATGCCCTGGGCTTCCAGAACCACGCAGTCCGCACCAATCTGATCACCGCTTTCCAGCACCATCACATCATCCACAACAAGCTCATCCAGCGGTATCTGCTTCTTCGTGCCATCCCTGATAACCGTCGCCTTCGAAGCTGTAATCACAGACAACTTATCCACAAGACTCTTGACCTTTAACTCCTGAATAATACCAATGACTGAATTGGCAATAATCGTAAACATAAAAGTCAGATTCTTAATCTGTCCTGTCATCAGAACAAGTGCACCAAGAAAAACATTCAGAAAGTTAAAGAAGGTACATAAATGCGCCCGAAAAATCTCTTTCTTCGTTCGGGATATACTGTTGGTGGTGGTATTGACCTTTCCCGCTTCAACTCTCTGGCTGACTTCACTCCCAGATAGTCCCTTATAATCTTCCGTCATAAAATCATCCTTTTTATATTGTATACCATGGCATTACTGTATCGCTTCGCCGGTATACGCTTACCTGTCACTCATTTCACAGGGTAACTGTTATGCTATTCTACAGGTACAAAAACACCGTTCTTCAATTCATATGGTGTTGTCTGGTAAACAAAATAATTCATCCAGTTAGAATAAATCCACTGTCCGTGGGCACTCCACTTCATCTCCGGCTGCTTCGTCGGGTCATCATCCGGGAAATAATGCTTCGGCACTTCCGGATTCATTCCCTTCTCTGCATCCCTGAAATATTCTTTCGCCAATGTATCCACATCGTACTCTGAATGTCCCATAATAAAGAACTGGGAATCATCCGCACTGCCCACAACATAAACACCGGCCTCCTCGGAAGCTGCCATAATCCTCAACTCCGGCACCTTCTCGATATCCTCGGCTCTCACTTCCGTATGACGGGAATGCGGCGCATAAAATGTATCATCAAAACCTCTGAACAATCTGGACTTCTTGTTCAGCACTTTATGGGAAAATACGCCGGAAATCTTCTTGTCCAGAATATACTTCGGAATACCGTAATGATAATAAAGCCCCGCCTGGGCACCCCAGCAAATATGGAAGGTAGAATGCACATGTGTCTTACTCCACTCCATAATCTCGCATAACTCATCCCAGTATTCCACTTCTTCATATGGCATCATCTCCACCGGCGCACCGGTAATGATCATTCCGTCATAATTCTCATCCTTAATCTGGTCAAATTCCTGATAAAAAGCAATCATATGCTCTTCAGATACATTCTTCGACTCATGGGTCGCTGTCTGCAAAAGCGTAATCTCAATCTGCAGCGGCGTATTGGAAAGGCGTCTCAGAATCTGCGTCTCTGTCTCAATCTTCGTCGGCATCAGATTCAGAATCACAATTTTCAAAGGACGGATATCCTGAGACAAAGCTCTCGTCTCCGTCATCACGAAAATGTGCTCATCCTCCAACACGGACTTTGCCGGCAAATCATCCTGTATTTTAATCGGCATGTTGTCGTCTCCTCCTAAATCTATCTGTCTGCATGTGCAGACAAAACTCAATGATCAAACTAAATATCCATTAAAAATCGCTGCGCATCCATGCGGAGCGTTTACCACAGGCGGAATTTATACTCCAATTATGATAAAAAGGCTCCCATCCTTATTTTCAGCGGAATTGGGAGCAAATTCCATGTATAATAGATATTGTAATTTTTTTTGCATCTTCTGTCAAGGACGATTGACTGACTTATTTCTTATATTATTCTTAATTGTTGCATCCCGGAAAGATATTCTTTTTTCTAACCAGTCGACAAATCGGGATTAAATACAGATAGCATGCCGCTGCAAGACAATATAGCGGTGCACCAATCGTAGCTGCCGGCACAGCTCCTGCAATGGACCACGGAATAAGTGCCGAAATCAAAACGGCAGAATCTTCCAGATCAACTGCTCTCTGCGAATTCTCTTGTGCTTTATACAAAACGCAGCCAAGCTGCTCTGTCATCATAATCGCGATTGTCTGATTGCAGCCAACCATACTTGTAATAACAGAAAGCAACACGATACATAAAAATCTTCCCGTCTTTTTGGAAAATTTTTTTACATATTCTGTTATACCATCCAGCATTCCGGTACCACTGAAAATTCCCGAATAAGTCGATGTCATACAGACAATCATCAAGACCTTCTTCATCGATAACAGGCCGCCGCCATCAATCATCTGCGCAGCCGCCGAATCTGTAGCCTTATAACCTGTTAGCATAATCCGAATAATCTCTGGCGCTGATCTGTGTTGAAATACAATACAAAGGATGACTGCACATACAATGCTCAATGTCATTGACTTCTTCACATCGACACGCAGCATCGAAAGTCCAAGCACAATCACAGCTGGCAAAATCATCCACCTATTCAGCTGAAACTCTTTTGCAAAAACATCCGATACGAAAACTGCATCAACTTGATTGACACCGCCAAGTCCAATGACCCCATAAATAATACATGTCAGTACAAAAGGAACGGCTGCCGTCCTTAACATATTTCGGATGTTATCAAAGAGATTAGTCTCTGTAATCGAGGCAACTAAAATTGCGCTGCTTGAAAGCGGCGAACTTCTGTCACCAAAAAAGCAGCCGGAAATCACCGCACCACCGCTGACCATCGGATTGACACCCGCTGTTCCTGCAATCGTCATACTGATCACGCCCATGGTTGCCGCTGTTCCAAATGAAGTCCCTGTCATAAAAGAAACAAGACAATTCATCAAAAAAATGGTCACGATCAAAATAGATGGCTTAAATAACCCCGCTGCAGATGATACGATATAAGCGATCGTACCATCTGCCCTCCACATCGCTGTCAAAATGCCGACGACCGCCAGCACAATCAGGACATTCACAGCCTTTTTTATGCCATTGACTGCCATCCGTATTAAATCATTCAACGCAAAGCCACACCTGATGCCTGCAACAAGTATAAGAAGCAGCCCTGCAAGTAGTATTGTAATTATCATTGATCGACTCCTTTGACACGGTCGCACTGTGAAGCGCCCGTTTATCTCTTTCATTATTATAGCGATTATCACGGCCGCCTACAAGTTCCAAATCACTGTTTTTTTACCCACCCGGGACCACCCGCTTCTAATTTGAATGATAGAATAACAGCATAGAAAACAAATTATTTTTCACAACTCATCAAAAATCAAATAAACAGAAAAGAAAGGAATTGATACATCAATGTTATTAACTATTATCGGATTAGCCCTCCTCTTTATAATCCTTGTAAATGTTGTTCTATTTTGTCTCGAAACAGAAGCTGTCGGCATCATCATTTCTATCATCGGTATCCTTATTTTCCTGAGCGGAGGACATCTATACGGCGTTATTGGTGTAATCGTAGGTATTTGTCTGTATAATCACACAAAAGAGACAAATGAAAAAGCCGAAAAGGAAAGGTCAAAAAAATATTTCCAACAAGAAATGTACAAACTTGTGGAACAATGTTGGAATAGTCAAACCTATGATTTCAATTGGAAGCTTTGGTTTGACAATAAAGATGCAATTTTCTACGGTGATTCAAGTTTAGAACTTAAAAAGACAGCTCAGGCAGAGCTTCAGAGCCTTGGAAAAGCCCAAATCAATCTGCTCAATATGTACCTTGATTTAATGACAACGGAATATCGTAAAGACTGGGCTATGAAAGAAATAAAGTCAAGAGAGCGCATCGTTTTAAACCTTGAAGATATCTTCAGTGAGCCGTTTCATGGTTCTGCTACAAATTCATTGCTCCGAGAAGTACACCAATACAGACAGGATCTTTATGATTATGTCCTTTACAAACGCAAACCACTCAATCAGGCAAAGTTATCCAGCATGATTAAACGAGGACAGGCTATTATATCTGCGGTCCATTAATCCGCTGCCCATCGATTGAAATCCAAGACTACGACTTGTAAAAAGGGAAGGATCAAGATCGACGAAACTGAAAAGAGGGAATCACTTTCGTGGTTCCCTCTTATAAAAATCCTTATTCTATGCGGCTTTGTGATTAGCCGAAGTATCTCTTAAGCAGTCCTTCAAACGCTTTTCCATGGCGGGCCTCATCGCGGGCCATCTCATGCACTGTATCATGGATTGCATCCAGGTTCAGAGCTTTCGCACGTTTAGCAAGGTCAAATTTACCTTCTGTTGCACCGTGTTCAGCATCTACTCTCATCTCAAGGTTCTTCTTTGTGCTGTCTGTAACAACTTCGCCAAGGAGTTCTGCAAACTTAGCTGCATGTTCAGCTTCCTCATAAGCTGCCTTCTCCCAGTATAAACCGATTTCAGGATAACCTTCTCTATGAGCCACACGAGCCATTGCCAGATACATACCAACTTCTGAACATTCACCTTCGAAGTTCGCTCTTAAATCACTCATGATATCTTCCGGGGCGCCCTGTGCAACACCTACAACATGTTCTGCAGCCCATGTCTTATCTGCGGACTGTTCTTTGAACTTGCTGGCAGGCTGCTTACAGACTGGACAAAATTCTGGTGGATTCTCACCTTCGTAAACATAACCACATACTGTACAAACCCATTTCTTCATAATTATAATCTCCTTTTCATACTTTATAATATCCTGTAACCATTCCGATCCATACTAACTGCCTTCAGCTATATGCCCGCTGACTGCTTCCCCATTATACGGAACGGTTACGATTAATATGTTTCTCTCAAAACAGTAATCATTACTGTTATCTGTATATTACACCACTTTTCCCGCCTTGTCAACTATTTTTTTCATTTTCTTTGCATTTCCCGCAGGTGCCATAAAACAGAACGAAATGACCATCTATCTCACCGTCAAAACCATCCTTCGCAAGCACATCGATATGTTCCAACGGTGGCATATGCAAATCTGAAACAGCCCTGCATTTCTTGCATACAAAATGATAATGCTGTGATGTATCTGCATCATAATGATCCTGTCCTTCCCCGCATGAAAAGCGGAGAATTTCTCCCTGATCCACTAATAAAGAAAGGTTTCTGTAAACCGTCCCAAGACTGATCTTCGGATACTCCTCCCGCACCGACGCGTAAATCATATCTGCTGTCGGGTGATCCTTCCGCCCTTTCAGGCAATTAATAATAGACTCTCTCTGTCTGCTGTACTTCAATCCCGGCATACTAATCTCCTCAATTCTATACTAAATCTAACTCAATATAACTCTCCGAAGCCAGCTTTCATATACCAGCTTCCACTTTTATAAATAATAATCGTTATCATTATTTTAGTATATAAACATTTTTTCGTCAATATCTATTTCCTATATTCTCTACATTTTCTTGAAAAAATGTACTCAACCACAGCATTCATCCCTGCAATAAAATATAAAATGCGTACAAAACACTTCGGAAAAGGTGATAAAAAAGAAGACTATTTCCTATACACTTCTGCCCATCACAGCGTGCAGTCAAAACCATCAAAAAAAAAATTGCTCACTATTTTATCTTCCTCGATTATTCCCCACTCTTCCTCCGATTTCGAGAAACCATCAATACATCATATAAAATGCGTCTAAACACTTCGGAGAAAGGATATAAAAAGGAGACTCTTCAAACAGGTGCTTCTAGCTCGGCCAGTACTTAGATGCTGTTTTTTAGCATCTTACGTACTGCTGCCAGAGCTAGGCAGTGCAAACGTGCCTGTTGAAGAGTCTCCTTTTTATATCCTTTTCGAAATATACGAACGCATTTTAATCATTTTATTGATGATTTCTCGTCATATTAATACCGTATTCATCGTACTGTGCAACATTTTCAAGAACACCTCGATCATCCGCCTTGGCGATCTGACCATTTCTGTCCTTGAGGAATGTTCTGGATTTACCAAGCATTGCTGGACCGTTAACACAGCCGCCGACACATGCCATACCTTCAATAAAGTCTTCCGGAAGCTTGCCGACTTTCAGAAGCATCAGTGCTTTCTTGCATTCCTGTGCACCGCTGCAGGTCTTAACCTTCAGATCAACTTCTTTGTTGGCTTCCTTGAATGTTTCAAGGACGGCTGCTGTTACACCGCCGGATACAGAATACTGCTTGCCGAACTTACTTCCCTGCTGCAGGGTCTCTGTACATTCCTCAGGATCAATATTTTTCGCCTCAAACATGCTGGCCAGTTCTTCATAAGTCATGGCATAATCCGCACCACCGAAAGTAATGGAATCAATGACTTCGGATTTCTTGGCAATACATGGTCCTATGAAAACGCATACAGCATCCGGATGCATGGCTTTGATCAGACGTCCTGTAGCTGTCATCGGTGAAACAGTTGTAGACATATACTTGAGCACCTGCGGATAATGCTTCTTGATCAGAGAAACGAAAGCCGGACAACAGGATGTTGTCATTTTCTCGCCGGCTTCATAGTGCTCCAGAAGCTCCTGTCCTTCATTCTTTGAAACAAAATCTGCGCCCAGAGATACTTCATACATGTCTCTGAAACCAAGCTTCATGACAGCCTCACGGATCATACCGACACTGACATCAGGGCCGAACTGCCCTTCAATAGCCGGTGCCACCATGGCGTAAACCGGTGCGCCGCTGCTGATCAGTTTGATTACGTCCACCATAAATGAACGGTCTGATAAAGCACCGAACGGACAGTTGATCACACACTGACCGCAGTTAATGCATTTCTCCTCATTAATAACAACAATGTTGTCCTCATCCATTGTAATGGCATCTACAGGACAGCTGCGCTTACATGGACGCATCAGGTCGGCAATGGCATTGTAAGGACAAGCCTCTGCACACTTACCGCACTCTTTACATTTCTTATGGTCAATGACGGCATGGCCGCCTTCAAACTTGATGGCGCCAAAATTACATGCGCCAAGACATTTTTTGGCCATACACATCTGACAGTTGTTAGTCACATTAAATCTGTTGATCGGACAGCCTTCACAGGCAGCCTCGATCACCTGCACAATATTCTTGTTCTTCTGGCCGGACATGGCAGAACGTCCCATAGCCAGCTGTACACGTTCACGGATGATCTCACGTTCTCTATAAACGCAGCATCTGTAGTGCGGTGTACGTCCCGGAATCAGCTTGTAAGGAATCTCATTGGCTTTCTCGTCCAATTCTCCTGCAAAAGCCAGCCGGGCAACTTCTGTATTGACTTCAAATTTAATTTTATTAATATCAGTAATAAATGTTGTCTTCATACATATCATCCTCAATAATATTTAACACTGACTGTTTTTCCCATCTTCCTGCCTTCCTCAATGATCTTGTCCACCAAACGCATGCGGACACTAAGATCAAATGGAAGACCAGCTGCCTGATGAGCCGGGTTCATCGCTTCACCTACAAATAAATGCAGATGCGTGCATCTCTCAATAATGAGTTTTGCCAGTTGCGAACCGCCATTCTTCTCATCAAGCCGTTTGAAAAACGACTGATCCTGCCGTCCTTCATTATATTCATGCATCATACTCACCGCACGGTTCAGTGTCAGAACACCTTCCGTCACAAGATCCAGTCCGTCAATTTCAGCTGTCGGAGGAATATCCGGATCTTCGTAAATGAGGGATGCTTTTATATGTTTGTTTAATACACGTGCCGCTATTGTGGCACTTGTACCGCCGCTGACAACATGCAGCCCCTGTGAGCGCATGAATTCACGGATAGCACTTTCGTCATCTTCTCGCTTTGTCGGAGGACCTGTGAAAATATTCAGGTCCATTCGTGCTGTCACTTTCGCCACAACAACGGTTGTATCATCTCCCGGTCGCTGATGGTACAGCTGACTGCACTCATTGATCACATAGGATGCCAGGCGTGCTGCCGTCATCTTCGTATCATTGAACCTCTGTTGGATAAACTCACCGACTCTCGTCCGTCCCCATCCAAAACCATACAGACCGCCAACCCCTGCATGGGTCACACCGTCACTCATCATCACAAAATAATCGTCTTCCTGAATGTTAAAACGATATTCTCTGATAATCTTGCCTGAAAGCTCCCGCTCTGTATGCTCAATATCAAGCTTCTGACCGTCACGGATCACAATGCAGGCCGGTGTATCATACTCCACCAGATAGGCACGCCCATCTCTGAAAATCTGAAGGATCGCAAATGTGGAATAGGCCACCTGCCTTACTTTGCAGATTGGCAGTGTCATAGCAATGGTCTCCACGCAGTCTTCAATGGTCTCGCCGTTTTTCAGCATCGTACCGAGAATCCTGGTGGTCAATGTGGATAAGATATTGGCCTTTACACCGCTTCCCATACCATCTGACAGAATGATAATATCAGCATCCGCTGTCTTAACGATCTCGACAGTATCACCACAAAGTTCTTCTTCTCTTTTGTTCAGACTCTTGCTGCAGACATCCAGACTTACATTCATATCTTTATATCCTCATCACTGTCCATCAGTGTGTCTCTCAATTTGCGAAGGGTTGACTTCGTTTCAGCTGTTGTCTCACCAAGAAGACCGGCAATCTCCTGAGCCACCATCATCTGTTTGTTGATGACATTCTGAGCCATAGCCACTGTGTCCAGTTTCACCTTCCGAAGCTGCTCCTGCTTGCGCACACCTTCCGTAATGTCACGCATAATCACAAGGGCCTTTTCCTGCTCACGCATGTAGATAATATTCTGCATTGTCTTAATATGATAGGCATCATAATCTACACGCTGATTAATAATACTTCGCTTCTCACGGAAAACCTTTTCAAAATATTCTGTGGAAATAAATTCAGATACCGGATGTCCCAGCGCTTTCTGCTGGGATACACCAAAAGCGACCTCTGCTGCATTGTTGAATTCACAGATATAATAATCCTTATCCACAACAATGATCATACTTGGTGTCACAGCCAGAATAATATCAGACATACCCTTGGCCTGCTCATACATATACGGAATACACATGGTCAGTTGGGTTTTGCCGCGGTATACAGCAATGGCCTTATCACGGCATGTCGGGAAACCGCAGGCACCGCAGTTTAATTCCTTCTCCGGTGAATCCTTGCCAATCTTGGACAGGATCGCACGGATCTGCTCATCTGACGGGACAATTCTCTTTTCGCAGCGTGCCGTATATTCCTTATAAAGGCTGACACCTTCCGGCAGCGGCGGCAATTCCGGTGCCTCATGCTCATCTACTTTCTGGCTGACACTGATCTTGGATCTGAAACGGTCACGCTTCTTGCCTCCGGTCATTGGTCCGTTGATGCAGCCGCCGGTACATGAATTCAGCTCAATAACACAATTCTTGATCTCACCGTTGCGAATGCATTCAAAAAGCTCTTCACATGGTCCGATACCACTGACATACAGTCGCTTGTGCTTGTACTTACGGCCTTTTGCAGCCTTAATAGCAGAAAGAATCCCTCCACTGACAGCAAACAGACGCATCACCTTTGGATCCATACTGTCCATATGGCTGCTCGGACATTCCGGAATCTTGATCTGTTCGCTTCTGAGCCATTCACGCAGTGTTGCAAAATCCAACACCGCATCGATGATGCCTTTTGTTCTCGGATCCTTTAATGCATCTCCTCCATCTGAGACACATGGACTGATATAGATGATCTTCACATCCGGTCCATACTGTGCTCTGAGCATTCTTGCATGTGCGATAGCCGGTGTCACAACAGGCAGAAGATACGGCAGCATATCCGGATGATATTTCTCAATCAAGTTGTTGATGGCAGAACATGATGATGTCAGAAGGACTGCATCCTTATCGGATCTGTCACAATAATTCATGTATTCCTGCACAACATATCCGGCAGCTTCTGCCGTTTCATGTACATATGTAAATCCCAGCTGATGAAGGGCTGCCGCCATCTGGTTCGGATCTGCATCTCCAAATACCCCCAGGTACGCCGGTGCCAGAGATACAACGGTCTTCTCCCGGTTCTTCACCATGGACTTGATCCACTGAATATCCTTGATAAATGTAATCGCATTCTGTGGACAGGCCTCCAGACACTGACCGCATTCCACACACTCTGAAGCAACAAACTGTGCATGTTCATCCTTGATACGAATGGCCTTTACTTCACACAAACGGACACATTTATAACAGTCCTTGCACTTTGCCTTTCTAAATCCAATGACGCCCACCCTTAAAGCCTCCTGAGTACTTCATTTTCAAAAAATGTATTCACAGTCTCCGGTGAAACGCTGAACAATTCATCGTTAATCTTTACACAAACACCATTTGAACATTCGCCCATGCAAAATGAACCATTGAGCTCAATTTTGTCGTTTAACTGACGCTCCGTGATCAATTCTTCCAGTTTCTGAATAATTGTTCTTGAACCTTTCAGATGACATGAACTTCCAATACAGATTGTGATTGTCATAGCAATTCCTCCTTATTTTAGTTAATCATTCTCCTCCCCGAGTGATTAACAATATTTTAACAATAGTTTCTTTTTCTTTCAACACAGTTTCCTATAGTTTTTAATTTTATACAATTTGTATACAATATTCAATATTCACTTTTGAATAATACTTTTATAATCGCACTTTCAACAATCTATCGCTTTTATAATTTAGGTTTATATTTGACATAGTTTTTCTCAAAGACCATATCAATAACAGAACTGTAATCCTTATCACCATATCCCGCCTCAAGTGCCCGGTCGTAGACTTCCCTGATGCCTTCCAGACTTTCTGTCTGAACTCCTTCCGTCTTTGCCAGCCGACGACAGATATCAATATCCTTGGACATATTCCGGACCGAAAATGTCGTCGTATAATCTTTGTTCTTGATGGCCATCTGACGTTCATCAAAATACGCATTCTGACCACCGCCAAAAGACAGGGCCGCTGTAAAACGATCCACATCAATGCCCTGTTTCACAGCCATAGCCAGGGCTTCATTGACACCATTCTGAATCTGTGCCAGCAGCGTGGTCTGACAGATCTTCATACCGATGCCCTTGCCGCTGGATCCCATATACAGTACATTTGATCCCATATACTGCAGGATTGGCTTCACCTGGAAATAAATTTCTTTCTCGCCGCCTACATAAATGCCGATATTGCCCAGCACCGCGGCCGCCTTCGACTTAACAACCGGCGCATCCAGGAAATGTCCGCCATGAGCCTGGATCATAACACTGATTTTCAATGAAACGGAAGGATCAATGGTGCTCATGTCAATACAGATTTTCGTTGCATTGACGGCCGGGAGTATTTCTTTATATACTGACAGGGAATCTTCTGATCTCGGCAGCATCGTAATGATCACATCCGAATGTTTTGCTGCATCAATGGCACTGTCACAGGCGATACCACCTTTTTCCGCCAACCGCTGTACCGGTTCTGTTTTTACGTCATAAATATAGACGTCACCGTCATGTTTTCTGATAATATTATAGCACATGGCCTCGCCCATAATACCGAGCCCTATAAAACCAATCCTCAACTTTATCGCCTCCGTTTATCTCCTGTTATTATCTATATCAAATATCTCATCTGCCTGAAAATATTTTTCTCTCAATCTAATCCTAATTTGATCCTATGCTTTATCTGTCCAGAAATCCTCCACCTGCTGCACGATTGTATTCAGACTGGTCTTACTGCAATTGTGCCATTCTCTCGGGAACATTTTTCTGTACTGACTGTAATTAAATCGCTCATCCAATAACGCGATCACGCCTCTGTCCTTCTCCGTTCGGATCACACGTCCTGCTGCCTGCAAAACCTTGTTCATCCCCGGATAAAGGTAGGCATATTCAAACCCTCTGCCGGATTTCTCATTGAAATACCGACTTAAAAGCTCTCTCTCTTCTCCAACTTGCGGCAGTCCTGTCCCGATAATGATGACACCGATCAGCCGGTCTTCTTTCAGATCAATGCCCTCCGAAAAAATACCGCCCATCACACAGAAACCAATAACCGCATCTGCAGCATCCGCCTGAAAAGCATCCAGAAACTTCTGTCTTGCATCTTCACTCATCTCGGATTCCTGCACAACCAGCTGCAGACCATGGCCTGCCTTCATTAATTCCATTTCCGTAAAAACTTCAAAAACATCCTTCATAAGCTGATATGACGGGAAAAAGACCATATAATTGCCATGCTTGCCGCGAATAATATCCCGGATATATGCAGCCATCCGTTCATACTCTTTTCTACCCCGCCTTGTATAGCGGCTGCTTACATCTGTTGCCGCTACAAGCAGACGGTTTTCCTCCGCAAAAGGTGAATCCACATAAAGATCGTAATCCGATGCTGCTGTATCACTGAGCATTTCTTTGTAGTACTGCACCGGAAGAAGCGTTGCAGAGAAAAATACGGCTCCGCATCCCTTTGCCAGACGTTCTCCCAGATCTTTGGAAGGATCCACACAGAAAATCTTGATTTCAAAGCTGTCCTCACTTCGAAGCGCATAGATCAAATAGCGGTCATCCGACCGGTCAAAGGCACATATAAAGCGTCGAATGTCAAAGTAAAATTCCATCAGAACTTCCCTGAGTGGCGCAGTAACGCCCTCCTTCAGTGTTTCCTCCAGCTGCTCACTGAGCTTCGTCAGGTAAACGATCAGACTGCCGATATTCCCCATCAGCTGGCAGGACTGGTCTGAAGACTCCCGAAGCGCAGACATGGCCAATATCGAACGATCCATATAAGTGACCAGTCGCCGGTCCACAGCTTTATCTTCCACTGCGTGACGGGCATGGGTCAATTCAGTCATTGACATCACGGCACTGTACATT
The DNA here is from genome assembly GCF_019734885.1 of Pseudocoprococcus catus. GTDB lineage: Bacteria > Bacillota > Clostridia > Lachnospirales > Lachnospiraceae > Coprococcus_A > Coprococcus_A catus. Next base: position 156,647 of record NZ_JAAXCM010000064.1, read on the forward strand.
TCCCTGGCACGATCCACCAGATTGTGTGCCTCATCGATCAGAAAAAGATAGTCCCCGCTTCTGTCACTAAAAAAACGTTTGAGCGCCACATTCGGGTCAAACACATAATTATAATCACCAATGACCGCATCCGCGAATAAAGCCGCATCCAACTGAAACTCAAAGGGACAAACCTGATGTTTGCCGGCATAAGCCAGGATGCACTCCCTGGTCATCCGGTCTTCTTGGGTGACCAGATCATAAAGGGCTTCATTAATTCTGTCATAATGCCCCTTTGCCCTTGGACAGTACTCCGGACTGCACTGAACTTTATCCAGCACGCAGATTTTCTCCTTTGCCGTCAGGGTGATCACCTTCATGGCAAGTCCCTTATCCTGAAGAAGTCCGAATGTATCTTCCGCAACAGTCCTGGCAATAGTCCTCGCCGTCAAATAGAAAATTGTCTCTGTCAACCCATTTCCCATCGCCTGAACAGCCGGATAAATGGCGGAAATCGTCTTGCCGGTACCTGTCGGTGCTTCTACAAAAAGCCGCCGATGTCTCAGAATCGTCTGATACACGCCTGAGACGAGCTTTTTCTGACTCTCTCTGTACTCAAAAGGAAAACTGCCGGCACCAATAGAAAGATTTCTTTTTTTAATCCAGGCTATCTGATGACGCACCCAGACCGCAAATCTGTCTATCAGTTCAGTATACCATACTTCCAACTCATTTCGTGTCATTTTTTCCCTGAAACGCTGAACTTTCCCCGTCTTCAAATGCACATACGTCATCTGGACCTGTATTTCCTCTAAATCCTCTTTTTCTGCATAAAAAAAGGCATAGCACTTTGCCTGTGCCAGATGAACGAGCACAGGCTCTGTGATATACCTTAAATTTCTATAAGTACCTTTGATTTCATCAATTGTCACAACTTCTTTCAGTCCCAGCTCGCCGCTTTCATCCGCTGCCATCTCAGTTTCTGTTATGACACCATCGGCACGTCCCTCAACAGTAATCGCCAGCGTCTCATCCATTTCTGTCGTATGCTTCAGAGACACCTCTGCCCTGTAAGAAGGCCCGGCCTCTTTTTGAAGTTTTCGATGCATCAGGCCACCCTGCTGCATTGCATCCATTTCTCCAAACGCGCCGGAAACGGTATCAATGTCTCCAGATCTGAGAATAAACTCCACAAGCCGGCGAACGGAAACGGTGACTGTTTTTTGTGACATTTTGTTTCTCCTTTTTAGACGCTGTCGTGCGGTCATCTATTCCAATTCAGGCACGCTCGCACTGCACAGCACTGTCAGCGGTACATAAAGCGCCAAAATACGCCGCTTAAGTACCGGACGTGCTGTAAGCACCTGATTTGGAATAGATGACCGTTCGACAGCTGTCTATGAAAGCTTTAAGATAACAGCAAAATGCCACAAAAGTGCTTATTTATGGCAGCTTTACTGAATTTATCTCATTAAATTTATCGATTCATATATTCCTTTAGGAACGCAAATAATGCTTCCATCTGTTCGTCTGTTCCGATGGTGACTCGCAGGTAATTGTTGATGCGCGGTTTATCGAAGTAGCGGACATAGATATCTTTTTCGCGAAGGGCTGCAAAGAGTTCTTTGGCCGGATAGTCCGGATGAGTGACGAAAATGAAGTTGGCACCCGGTTCCGGATAAGTAAATCCAAGATCTGTAAATGCCTGTTTGGCTTTTTCCCTGGTTGCTCTGATCTTCGCAGTGCATGCTTTGAAGTAAACATCATCTCTGACAGCTTCTACACCGAGAGCCAGTGCAGTTTGACTCATTGTATAGGAATTGAAGGAGTACTTCACATCATTCATGGCCTTGATCAGCTCAGGATGACCGATGGCATAACCGATTCTCATTCCCGCCATGGAACGTGACTTTGAAAATGTCTGCACGATCAGCAGATTTTCGTAGTCATCCAACAGACTCAGGGCACTTTCGCCGGCAAAATCTATGTATGCTTCATCAACAATGACAATCACATCCTGATTGTGGTCCAGAATCTCTCGGATCACAGATAAGTCCTCATAGTGGGAAGTCGGTGCATTCGGATTCGGGAAAATCACACCGCCGTTGTCCGGATAATAATCCTGCGGACAAATGGAAAAATCCTCTTTCAGTGGCTTTGTCTCATACGGCACCTTAAAAAGATCCGCCCATACCGGATAAAAAGAATAGGTAATATCCGGGAAAAAGATCGGCTTATCTGAATTAAAAAATGTCATAAAGGCAATGGCCAGCACATCATCAGAGCCCACACCGGTAAATACCTGGTCTTTTCCTACATGATAATAATCTGCCAGTGCGCCAACCAGAGTTCCCGCTGTCGGATCTGGGTAAAGTCTCAATCTGTCTTCATCAAAATGATCCAATACATCCCGCACACCCGGTGCCGGAGGGTATGGATTCTCATTCGTGTTCAGTTTGATCATATTCGGTCTGTTCGGCTGTTCTCCCGGTGTATAGGGTACAACTGAACGAATTTTATCCTGCCATGCTTTCATCTCGGTCACCTCTTCCTCTATCTCATTGCTTTGCATGCTTCTGCCAATCTCTCAAAGGCCGGGAAAGAACGCTTGATCATCTCAGTGGATACACAATAAGCCAGACGCACATAGCCCGGGCATCCAAAACTTGAGGCATCCACCATCAGAATATGCTGTTTCTTGCCTTCTTCTACAAAAGCGGCATAATCTTCAATCGGTGATTTCACAAAAAGATAAAAGGCCCCCTGTGGCTTCAGACATTCAAAGCCAAGCGCTGTCAGATGCTCATAAAGCATCTTTCTGTTCTGATCGTAAACTTCAATCTGAGGGCGCTCATTCAGGCACTCTTTGATGACAAGCTGCATCAGGGATGGGGCATTCACGCTGCCGATTCTGTTCGTTGTGATCAGTCCGGCTTTTACTTCTTCATAATAATCCATCTTCGGTGAAACAGCGATATAGCCAATACGCTCTCCCGGAAGAGAAAGTGATTTGCTGAAAGAGTAAACAATCAGACAGTTTTTGACATGGGCCGGCATAAACGGCAGCTGGTTATCATCATAAACAAGCTCTCTGTATGGTTCATCTGAAATCACATACAGCGGATGCCCGATGCGCGTTTCGGCCCGCTCCAGTGCCTTCTGCAGCTGGTCCAGAGTGTCTCCTGAATAGATGACGCCGGTTGGATTATTCGGATTGTTGACAATGATCAGCTTCGTCTTCTCCGTGATCACTGCATCCAATCCGTCAATATTAATCTGGAAGGTCTCTGTGTCTGCCGGCACTGCCTTTAAAACACCGCCTGCGGTGATGACATAGTTCCTGTATTCGCCAAAGAAAGGTGCAAAGACGACCACTTCATCACCGCTGTCCAGAAAAAGATTCAGAATATCATTGATACCGGAAGCAGCGCCGACTGTCATAATGATATCTTCCATTTTATATTGCCACTGGAAACGCTCATTCAGATTATCCGCCACAGCCTGTCTGACTTCCTCATAGCCGGAATTGCTCATATAGCCATGCACAAAAAGCGGATCCTCTGTATCCAGGATTTTGATAATCGACGATTTGACAGCGTCCGGTGCCGGAACACTTGGATTGCCCAGGCTGTAATCATAGACATTCTCAGCGCCCACCTTTTTGGCCATTTCCTTGCCTTCTTCGAATAATTTACGGATAATAGAGCTTCCTGCAACAAGCGGCTCCATTCTTTTTGCAATAACCATGATAATTTCCTCCATCCAGTCTTGTTGCCGCCACCACTTTAATTCGGCGCACAACTAAATTAAATCGTCTTTTATCATATCAAATAATATGCATAAGTACAAGTCTATCTCTTTTGAAAATTCGGTTTCAACGCAGCCATCAATGCATAAACAGTCGGATCAGGAAATCAAAGACTTTGTTATACGGCTGATAGCGCATCGGAAGATCCATCCATGTCTTCTTGTCGACAATGCTCTTATAATGACTGAAGGTATCGAAACCGGTCTTGCCATGGTAAGACCCCATGCCGCTCTCCCCAAAACCGCCGAAGCCCATCTCACTTGTCGCCAGGTGAATCACCGTATCATTAATACAGCCACCGCCAAAGCCGCAATTTGTCATCACACGATCGGCATTGGCCTTGCTCTCCGTAAACATATACAAGGCGAGCGGATGCTCTCTGCGATTGATCTGGCTGATCACCGCATCCAGTGAATGGAAGGTCATCACCGGCAGAATCGGTCCGAATATTTCTTCCTGCATCACGGCATCTTCAAATGTCACTTGATCCATGATCGTCGGTGCAATCTGAAGGAGTGTGCTATCACACTCGCCACCTGCGACAACCTTCGTCGGATCGATCAGTCCAATCAGACGTCTGAAATGCTTCTCATTGACAATGCGGCCGTAATCGGCATTCGCCAGCGGATCGTCTCCAAACTGCTTCCTGATCTGTTTCTTCATCTCGTCAACAAGTACATCCTTAACCAAAGCTGCGCAGTACACATAATCCGGTGCCACACAGGTCTGACCGCAGTTCAGATATTTGCCAAAGACAATACGTCTGGCCGCCAGCTTTATATTGGCTGTCTCGTCAACGATACACGGGCTTTTGCCTCCGAGCTCCAATGTCACCGGTGTCAGATGCTTCGCCGCATGTGCCATCACTTCTTTACCTACTGCCTGACTGCCCGTAAAAAAGATATAATCAAACTTTTCCTTTAACAACCACTGATTCTCTTTACGTCCGCCGTTCACAACCGCAACGTATTTTTTTGGCAGACATTCCGATATGATCTTCGCCATGATCTCACTCGTAAAAGGCGAGTAGGCACTCGGCTTAACAATCGCTGTATTGCCTGCTGCCAGTGCGTCCACAAGAGGCTCCATCGTCAGAAGGAACGGATAATTCCACGGACTCATGATCAATGTCACCCCATATGGCGACGGCTTTCTGAAGCTTCTGGACGCGAACTGGGCCAGCGGTGTCCGCACCGTCTGATCCTTGCCAAACTGCCGCATATGTTTAAGCATATAGCTGATCTCTGCCAGCACCATGCCGGTTTCACACATATACGCTTCAGATGCGCTTTTACCGAGATCCAGTCTGAGTGCCCGATTGATCTCATCCTCATGTGCCATAATGCTGATCTGCAGCCGCCGCAGAGCAATCTCACGAAATGCCATATGCTGCGTTTTTCCTGTATAAAAGAACCTGCGCTGCCTATTGACCAGTGTTCTGATTTCTCTCTGTTCCATCCCCAATTCCCCCTTACGCACCTTCTGTTTCTATAAAAAAAACACGATCAGCACATGTATATTTCATTCTTTTTTTTTACTGAATCTGACTGATTGCGTCTTCTGTCAAATCCTGAAACGGAATATTTTCTTCATTGCCGACATTCTCACTGATCCATTGATCAAAAGCATCCTTGTCGAGCGGCTCGCCGGTTTCACTGCCATCCGGCGCCTCCAGGTAATACACAATACCATCCCCGTCTTTGTCCGCATCATCCGGGAAGGCTTCCCCGTTATAATTGACATCGGATAAAGATTTATCCCAGGCATCGACAAAGTATTCGGCCCGGTAGCTGTCATTGGCCGCATCATAAGTATAAAACATATACGGCCAGAACTCACCGGCATAGCCCTGATTATGCGAAATACCGGCTCCAATCGTTGCATTGTCATAAAATGTCAGCATCGGAAACTGTGAGAGTTCCTCATACAATTCACCGCTTGCTTCATCGTAATCATAAATCTTCGCTGTCATTGATGCCATGCTTGTTGTCGTATAGTAGAAAACAAGCTCTTCTCTGTCGTCATGATCGACATCGTAAACAGCAAATTTGTTGCCTGACATCTCACCACTGATGTCATCTCTCAATTCTGATCCGTCCGGCAAAATATGATTCTGATAAATATTTTCCAATGCTGCCTGATAGGCTTTGATTCTTGATGCACGGTCTGCCTGCACCGTCGTCTCTGTCTCGATTGCTTCAGCTGTCTCCACCTGAGAGGCCGCAACTGTTTCTGTCATTGTTGCCGGTGCCGTACTTTCCACGGTCTCCTTCTGACCTGCACCACAGCCTGCCAGGCTTACTATCACCAATGTTGTCATCATCCCTGTGATTACTCTCTTTTTCATTTTTCTATTTTCTCCCCCGGATTATTGATAATCAAACCTGCCGTCATTTTTTTCTTCAAGTGCCTTGATGATATCCAGCGCCAACGCATTGTATGGCGTCGGAATTTCCAACTGCTTTCCAAGTCGGAGGAGCACTCCCGAAAACATATCCACTTCTGTATGCCGCTTTGCATCCAGATCCTGAAGTGTTGAGAAGCGGGCCTTCGGCGAAACCGTCCTGCTGTCAAAGCTCGCCGCCTTTTCCTCCCGGATATCGATGCCGACGGCCAGGGCCACTGCCACTACCTCGTCCTTTAATTTTGTACTGATATCCATCACATACGCACTGTCTCTGTAACCGCCCAGACCACATCCAATGATGGCCTGCGGCAGATTCATACTGATATTCAGGGCATATTTCGCCCATATTTTTTTGAGGATATCTTCTGAAATATGGAATCGCACACCGGAATCATTGAAAAGATTCTCTATTGCCGCAACACGCCACGACAGGCTGCCGTCTGCCTCCCCAAAATAAACACCCTCCGTCACTTCCGGATTAAAACGGACGCAATGGCCGGTGCGCTCAGATGCGATTTTGATCATCGAATACATCATATGCTGCATGCCGATCCGGTGGCCAATGATCTCTTCACTGTCAACACCGTTCATCACACTCATCACGATCGTCTCATCATCAACGATCTGTTCAATGGCATCCAGACTTCCTTCAAGACTGCCGTATTTGACAGCTACAATCAGAAGATCGGCACCTTTAGCCTCCTCAGGCGTCTTGACACAAAGTGACAGCTGACCGTCATTGATTATCAGGCCTTCATTTTCCAGCCGCTCTTTTCTGCTGCCTTCTGCGATAATCCAGAGGTTTTCACCAAGCTTTGGCGCAAGGCCCGCAATTAAATAGCAGCCCACTGCACCGGCGCCAAGAACAGCCACTGTCTGAATCCTTTTATTTAAATGCTCCATCTCATTGTCCTGTTGATTTGAAATAATCATATCTGTCTTTATCCTCCTGCCACTTCAAACGGATGTCCTGTCTCTATTCTATCTCTGTCTCTATTCTATCACATAACGGGCACCGTGAATACGCTTCGTCTGAACAGATCCACTACCACTCAATTGTATCGACTGAAAGCGGCTTCTCGTTGCGATATTCTCGCCCGACACGACCATTCTTGATCTCAATGACATGGTCCGCCATCGGTGTAATTGCGGAGTTATGTGTAATGACGATAACTGTCATCTTCTTATCCCAGCAGGTTTGCTGCAGTAATTTCAATATCTGCTTTCCTGTCTGATAATCCAGTGCACCCGTCGGCTCATCACACAATAGCAGCTTCGGATTCTTAGCCAAAGCTCTTGCAATTGCGACGCGCTGCTGCTCCCCGCCGGATAGCTGTGACGGGAAATTATCTTTGCGCGCTGTCAGTCCGACTTCCTCCAGCACCAGCTCTGCATCCAGAGGCTCCTTGCAAATCTGGGCAGCCAGTTCCACGTTTTCCTTTGCCGTCAGATTCTGCACCAGATTATAAAACTGAAAAACAAAGCCGATGGCATCTCTTCGATATTTTGTTAAAGCCTTTGCGGAATATTCGGCAATATTGTTGTCGTTGACCCACACCTCACCGCTAGTGGCCTGATCCATCCCGCCAAGAATATTCAAAACAGTTGTTTTACCGGCACCGCTCGGCCCTACGATAACTACAAATTCTCCACGTTCAATGGAAAAATTGATACCGTCCACTGCCTTGATCTCAACTTCTCCCATCCGATATATTTTACGCACATCTTTTAGTTCAATAAACCCGGGCATTGCTTACTCCTCCTTGCTTTCACTGTTCTTCTTTCGGGCTCTCCGAATCAGCTTTCGGATCAAAATGATCACAAGCACAATGATAGCAACAACAATCAGACAAATCATGATAATGATCGCAGAGAACTTGTTCGGATGCTTCACAAGATCTATGATATTTTTACTGTCGTCCACCACCTTACGACCGTGTGTCATCGCATAGTACTCAGGTACATTGGCAATGCCATCACCATCCGTATCATCAAAAGACTGCATATATCTGGCAATCGCATCCCAGGCCTTTAACTCTCTGTTACCTTCCATAATTGCGTAATCTTCCAGATTTTCAATCGGATGACCGTCCTTGTCCTTTGGCTGAAGTGAAAGTAATCCGTACGACAGATCCATGACGGATCCAAGCATTTGCCCGGTATATAAATCTGTCACAACATGATACAGCTGATCATTCTGTATTTCGATTCTTTCCCCGTCTTTGCGCGTCAGATAACAGTCCGTCACTTTATTTAAAATCATTCGATTCGGATTGTAGGTAAAATTCAAACCACTGCAGTATAACCGTGCCGTTGTCATAAAGTCGGAAACGGAAGCATCCACTTCTGCTGCCAGTTTCAGCTCTTTTCCCGTCAGATACGCGTCAATCAGCGGATATCCGGGTACACCGTCTTTGCCGATACCTAATGAAAATGAATTGAAAATATCTTCAACTGTCAGGTTGCCCTTTGTATAGGTGTCTCGCACCGTACCACTCGGAACAACTGCCACGTCTACCGGATCTCCATCAAAATACTCTGAATTTTCGACAGCATAAATATACGCATCAGACATGATATCACCGAGATTCAGCTCTTCATGCTTTGTCCCCATTTCATCCAGACTGTTGAATTCCACTGCATTTTCTGCAAGAACCTCTTCTCTTGTATAACCAAAACCAGCAAGGTAATTCGTATCCACCGTATCCATTAATGCATTGATTCTTTCCTGCGTTGCCTGATCCGGCTCGACCTCCGAAGACACCGGAATCAGCGTATAATCTGTCAGCTCCCATCGGCCGTCCGCTTTCTGTGTCATCGACAGGGAACCGAGATTTCTTCCGTATTCACCACAGGAAACAACGTATGTATCGCCATGGCAAATGGCTGTTTTCAGCTCCGTATGCGAATGTCCGCTGATGATCAGATCAATATCCGGCACCGCCTTTGCGAGGATTTCATCCTCCGACTTCGACTCATCCTCCCACGTACCGCCATGAGACACGCAGGCAATCATATCGACATCTTCATTCTTCTTGATTTCCTCTACAGTTTCCTTAACAGCCTCAACCGGGTCTTTAAAAATGAGTTCGCATGTCGGTGCACATTTCAAAGCGTCTGTTCCAAAGACACCTAACACTGCAATTTTTACATTTCCCTTTTGAAGCACAACGTAATCTTTCACACCGTATGTTTCAAAAGCAGACTGAATCTGTTGCTGTCCATCACTTAGTCCAGTCTGTTCCATACTGTCCCAATCCACATTGCAGACAACCAGTGCCGGCAATGTCTCACCGGACTTTACAGCTGCTTTCAGCATATTCACCAGACCCTTTGAACGGTAATCGTATTCGTGATTGCCAAATGTCGTCACATCATATCCAAGAAAACCAAGCATGCGCAGCTCCGCCGCTTCCGTATCATAGACCGTCTGAATCAGCGTTCCCATTGAAAAATCGCCGCCATCCAGCACAAGTGTGTCCGGATTCGCTTTCTTCTTCTCGTCGATCAGCGTTTTTATTCTGGCAAATCCTCCGACTTCCTTTTGCTCCCCATCTACAATTGTCGAAAAACTGTTCAGATGCGAATGCGTGTCGTGTGTAAACAGAACGTCAACTTGTTTCGTTTCATCTGCCGCTTCCACATGAAGCCCCATTCCAATCGGAAGCAGTAATACAATCATCAGCAGCAATGACAAAATCTTTTTTCGTGTTCCCATAAACTTTCCTCCTGCAACGTCATCAGAAACTCTTTTTATATGCGCTGCATACCTGAACCCGCTCATCCATCTGACACGAATCCTTCGTCTGCTTCGCGAAGATATTTCTGCTACTTTTAGTATACACAAAAAGCCGTCAAACAGAAAGTGGAATTATACATTATAGTGATACAATTTTTCCGATTATAGGTATGACAAAAGCCCTTAGCTATGGGTTTTGACCCACAGCTAAGAGCTTTATATTGTATCGATTCGTTTTATTCGAATTCCACTGTTCCGGTTGGCTTTGGTGTGAAATCATAGAGCACACGATTAATGCCTGCGACTTCATGTGTAATACGGTCTGTAATATGTACCATCAGTTCATGTGGGATCTCAGCAACTGTTGCTGTCATGACATCTGTTGTACATACGGCACGAACGATGCAGCACCACTCAAAAGCACGCTTTCCGCCTTTAATTCCTGTTGATCTGAAATCAGGAACAACTGTGAAATACTGCCAGATCTTTTCGCCAAGACCGTTCTTTTCAAATTCTTCACGGAGAATGGCGTCAGACTCACGTACTGCTTCCAGACGATCACGCGTAATAGCACCCGGGCAGCGAACGCCAAGTCCAGGTCCAGGGAATGGCTGACGATAAACCATATTATGTGGCAGACCAAGTTCTTCACCTACAACACGTACTTCGTCCTTAAACAGAACTCTGACAGGTTCAACAAGTTCAAAGTCCATATCTTCCGGAAGGCCGCCCGCATTATGATGTGCCTTGATGCCTTCTTCTGACTCAAGAATATCCGGCCAGATTGTACCCTGTGCCAGGAATTCAATACCGTCAAGCTTTCTGGCTTCTTCTGCAAATACTTCAATGAATTCTCCGCCAATAATCTTTCTCTTCGTCTCAGGGTCTTCAACACCTGCCAGCTTATCAAGGAAGCGATCTGTTGCATCCACATAAATCAGATTGGCATTCATCTGATTGCGGAATACTTCAACGACCTGCTCCGGCTCACCCTTACGAAGCAGACCATGATTCACATGGACACATACTAACTGCTGACCGATGGCTTTGATTAAAAGTGCAGCAACAACTGAGGAATCCACTCCGCCAGAAAGTGCAAGAAGTACCTTCTTGTCTCCTACCTGTTCTTTGATCAATGCAATCTGCTCTTCAATAAAAGTCTGTGCAAGCTCTGGTGTTGTAATTCTTTCCATGTTAGCCGGACGTCTGATTTCTGTAACGTTCATATGAATTTCCTCCTTTATATTTGCTTAATAGCTGTTCCTTTTTAAGAATCTCTCGCCATTTAACATCTTTTACATATATTCTATTGGCTTTCCGAGCTAAAATTTCCAATTTTTACCAATTTGTTCCATTTTATTATAACTAACATGGAAATATTTGACAACCTATATTTAGAGAACACTGCATCAATTTTTCACTTAATTCCCTTAAATTCTGAATCGCAATGCCTGTATGTCGCCGATGACAGTCCTCAAAAATTTCTACAGTAATGCATCAGAAAATCAAACAATTCTTTATTTGTTTCTCCATTAATTTGCTCTGCTTCCAGGTACTGCGGCAATGGTATTCCCTGTTGACATTCCCCGCAGATATCAATGCCCAGAATATTTCCGCTTTTTAAAAATGGCATCAGCAGCCGTTCCAGCACAGGCAATGACATTTTTCCCTGACTCCAATTTGTCTCTGAATATTCTTCATCCAAAATATCTTTGTCAATAGAAATATAAACCGGAAGATTCCTTTTTATCCTCGAAATTTTATTTTCATCTTCTACACTTTGAATCTCTTCTTCTGAAAAAGTAATCAGCTTTTCCTGCAATTCTGCGTCAGACACCAGACCTTCTTTTTCACGATATACCTGCAAAATATCGCTCTCCTGCGGTCCAATCAATATCAACTGCTGTAACCATGGATTTGTTTTTAATACTTTTCCTGCCCAGTCACCACAGCTTGTCATTTGCTCAATCATCGGTTTTTGCATATCTGTATGATGGTCAAGCAAAATTAAAGAAAATTTCTGTTTAATGAACGCCGTCATGATGCCTGTTACATAGTGATAATTTCCAGAATCCAGAAAATGAATTCCGTGAATGCCATAGGGCGCAATTCTCGCTCTGATTTCTTCTTCTGCACGTTTGGAACAATATAAATCACATTCCGTAATATCAGAACAGTCCAGCCAATGCACTTTATCATTCTTTGGAATCTTCTCGTCACAATATACATGTGAAAAATCTAAAATCAGATGATTTGTGATCATATTTCATTTCCCCTTGCCTTCATCTCACAATCTAATGTTTCAAGCTATCCTTTTACAGATCCGTGTATTCCATTTGTCTTTTTTTCGTTCGCATTCCCATTCTCTCATAAAATTTTTCTGCTGAAGTATTTCCTGTCCATACATTCAATGTCACTTCATAGCATCCCCGTTGCTTTGCTTCTTTTTTTACATGTTCAAACAGACTTTCACCAATATGCTGGCCCCGTGCTTCTTGATCAACACACAAATCATCGATATAGAACGACTTAAATGGTACCATATTGTTTGAAACAGGCTGCTCCTGTAATTGGCAAAACGCATACCCCACACAAACATCCGCTTCATCCACTGCAACAAATATTGGCTTTTCTTTATTTTTTAAAATCTCTCTCAATTCGTCTATGGTATATTTTGTCGTACCTGGGATAAAAATATCAGGTCTTATATTTGCATGAATTTGCAGTACCTGTTCTAATAGCTTTAAAATTCTCGGAATATCTTTTTCTTTTGCGTCTCTGATCATCATTTTGTCTCCTCCATCAACATTTCCTGATACCCGGCAGTCCCATACGCTTTAATTCTTTCCACCACCGGTTTCAATCTATCATCCCTAATCCGCTCCAGTATCTTCATTCGCTTCGGCGATATAACTTCCTCTGACTTACACTTCTCATAATCTTCCGTTTCCATATGCCAGTAATGAAATTCTCCTTTATAATACCGTGATAATTTCTGTGCGATCAGTATACCTTCCGGATCCAGATCTCCCGCATAATACACTCTGGTTCCAGACTTTGCCAGAAGCTCCAGTACCATCAGTCCGGCCAGTCTCGGCTGTCCATTCATACACATATACGCTCTTCTTGTGTTTTCCTCTTTTTCTTTTCCACACAATACTGCAAAAACAGAAGGATTTTCCACAATGTAGATTTCATCTTGTGAACAATGAAGCAACTCCCACTCTGATATCACTGCAAGTGGCACCTGTACAATATGCTGCAGAATTATCAGCACGGCTATAAAAGCCAAAGCAGCCACAGACTGCAGTTGCTTCGGAAATATATATTTCATTTCTGTTATAACAAAATCCTCTCTCTATGTTTCCTGTCTGCTTATCCCATGCACCTGGAAGGCTCCTGATTGCTGCGGTTGCCTCATAATCATTCATGACAGGCCTTTTGCTTTCTCAACTCTTCGCTTATGGTCTGCTTAATTTTTTCATCATCCAACGGCTTTGCAAGATGTGCGTTCATTCCTGCTTCCATACACTTTTCTGCATCTTCCCTAAATGCATTTGCAGTCATAGCAATAATAGGGATTGTTTTTGCATCCTGCCGTTCCAGGTCTCTTATTGTTCTTGCAGCAGTAAGACCATCCATCACCGGCATCATAACATCCATTAAAATAACATCGTATGTTCCCGGTTCGGAAGCTTCAAAATGCTGAACAGCTTCTAACCCATTGTTCACTGTTTCTACTTTAGCTCCATTTTCCGTCAGCATAAATTCTGCTATTTCCACATTCAGCTCATTATCTTCAACCAGCAATACCCGGATATCTGATATATCTGCATCAAAATCTTCTTTTTCTTCCGGTCGTGCATTCGTATCAATTTCAAATGGAAGTACTACAGTAAAACAGCTCCCTTCACCCAGCTTACTTTCAACTGTTATGGTTCCACCCATCTTTTCTACAAGTTGTTTTACAATAGGCATTCCCAGACCTGTCCCATTATAATCAGAACGTGGGGAATTATCTGCCTGTACAAATGGAGTAAACAATTCATTTTTTATAAATTCTTCTGACATTCCAATTCCATTATCTTTTATTTTAAATTCACATGTCATGTGATCTTCTGATCTTTCAATCGTTCTCATACTCATGTAAATAAAACCATTCACCGTATTGTACTTCATACTGTTTGTAAACAGATTCATCAATATTTTTTTCAGATGAACTGCATTGCTCCAAACATATATACCACTGTAATCATCATGTTCTCCTATAACATGAAGTCCTTTTTCTTCTGCCTGAAAAGATAGTGACTCCGTGATTTCCTGACATACCTGATCCAGATTGATGGATTCATCACTAAAAACCACGGTATCCGATTCTAACTTTGCCATATCCAAAACATCATTTACCAATGATAATAGCAGTTTCGAAGACTCATTTATTTTATTCAGGCAATCTTTTGCCCGCTCACCATCATTTCCGCTTTTTTCAAGAATTGTAAGCATGCCCATAATGCCATTGATCGGTGTCCTGATGTCATGAGACATGTTATTTAAAAAGGAAGTCTTAGCCTTATTGGCACTCTGTGCTTCTACAAGTGCATTTTGTAATTCCTGCTGTTTTTCTTCAAGCTCCTGATTCAGCTTCAATGCTTGCTCAGCAGACTTCTTGGATTTTTCTTCCGCACGTTTTGATTTTTTCAAAGAATCAAGAATTATACACAGGACAACAAAAATAGAGATTCCAACTATGAGTGAGACAGCCAGTAAATTGTCCTGAATAAAATCCTTCGCTGTAACTTTTCGTGAAGAAGCATTATACGAAACCACTGCACCTGAAAATTGAGTTGTAGGCATAGATGTCAGTGTTTTATTCAGAATGGACAAAAGAACCGGTTCTCCCTGCTGAACAGCAAATGAAACATCAGCTTCTTTTGTCAGGAAAACACTATGAAGCTTATTATTCTTCAAATAGTCTGAAACAGTACCTGAATTGCTTACAATACAATCTGCCTCCCCTTTCTGCATTGCTTTTACTGCTGCATCTGATGTCTCATATTCCATAACCTCCCATTGTGGATAATTGTATGAAAGATATGTTTTCAATACAAAATTATCTTTTTCAACAGCAGCTATATTCTCTTTATTCTCATCAAAAGAATCCTTTGCCGTAATTGCTGCCATATTGAGAGTCAACAGCGTATTCGACAAATCAAATCCATTTGTTTCCGCAAAGTATGGATTCTGGTTTGCATGAAAAATCAGGTCTATTTTTCCATCCTGCAATGCCTGAAGCAGTTCACTTCTTGTATCATATCCATTTAATTCAAATTCCAGAGTCTGACCTTGCAGACAATTTTCTGCAAGATCCACATAATCTGTGATAACACCTGTCAATTTGCCTGTTGATGGATCTACACTACTGATACCTCCATCCTGATTCAGATACCCTATCCTGATTGCTCCATGCTGCTCGATCCACTCCCTTTCTTCTTTTGAAAGAAACGAGCTGCTCTGTGCAGAAAGATAACGCCTGTAGAGATCATCAGTGTAAAATGGGTTGTCATCCTTGATTCTGCGCATAGCACTATCCAGTGCTTCTTTGATATCCGGACGTTCTGGATTTATAGCGAAATAGATTTCTGTCTCTCCAATACTTGTAATCGGCGAAATCTCCGATTCTTCCCAACGGGGTTCTTCTACCGAAACGAAGCAGTCAATTTCATGTTTCGACAGTTTGTCCATAACTTCTGCGGTATTAGAAACATTGATATGCTTCGTATGCAGACCATATTTTGATTCCCATTCGTTAAGCACATCCTCCGTTATATTATCTTTAAACACACCAATATTTTTTCCCTCAAAAGAATCCAAATTTCCTGCTGTAAGATCCATATTGGATGCATCCGTATAGATGTAATATTTCTCTTCCCCCATAGGCATATCGGAAAAAAGCATATTTTCAGCACGTTCGTCTGTATAGGAAATGCCACCAAGAATATCAATCTCTCCATTTTCCAACTGTGTAAAGCAGTTTTTCCAATCACTTGTTATGTATTTATATGTCCAACCTGCATAACCTGCAATATCTTGAAGATACTCATAACCATAGCCGCTTCTTTCTCCCTTTTCATTGACGGTATTATAAGTTTCTTCAAAAGATCCTACCCGGATAACATTGTCAGAGTTTTCTTTGGCAAATGTAGGAACGGATAAAACCATTAAACATATAATTGTGCAAAATATAAAATAACAAAATTTGAAATTTCTTATATTCTGTACTAATTTGCACTTCTTCATCTTTCTCCCACCCTCCAGGCTACAGTTGCTTGCTTGCTTCCAGATTTTAATTTTACATTCATTAATTATCAATAACCTCCCCGCTATTTTTCACAATATTTTTCCAAACAGCTTCTGTATTACTTATTCAAGTGCTCTACCATAAAAAAGCACTGCCAAACAGACAGTGCACCTCATTTCATACAACTGGCTGCCATTTTACAGGCCCTGTAGCTTTGCGTCCCAGACTTTCATCTGGTTTGCCAATTTCCATATTATAGCTTTCATACTTATGCAAAATAACTGGCTTTATTATACTATAGCACTCTACTGTACACAAGAAAAACATTACCGTTTTAACGCCCCAAAAAATAAAAAAAGAACAGCCGATACATATACTCGAACTGTTCTTCTACTTCCGAAGTCCACGCAGCATTGACATTACTGTTTCCTGCGCCATGATTCTTCCCAGTGACGACTGGGAAATTCCCGACAGCTGCGATAATCTATATTTACTGATATCACGCTTTTCACACAAAGATGTTATTTTATCCGCAATATACTTCTCTATCTGCAAGTAACTATACCTCATTTCCGCTATTACATGTTCTTATTGTACCTGTAATAATGAAAAAATATTAGTATTCAACTTTTCAATCATTTAATCCCATAATGGGAAGTATGCGCATAAAAAAATATAAAGATACATTCGTATACAGAACCTTCCAGAGACAGGCAAGTAGATTAGTATTATGCTAATTTAAAGAGTCAACAACAAAAAAACAGTCTGCCTTGACCAAAATCACTTCAATCAAAACAAACTGTTCTTCATATTTACTCTAATTTTATTTTATGAGAATAACCGATTTCACGAAATTTGCAGGTGAATCTGGAATATAAACAAGAGAAAAAAATAATTTTTAAACTCCATTTGCACTCCATTTTGTCTTTTCGACTGCCCGCAAAGCCTTTATTTATGCAATGTCATTAACTTAAAGCAGAAGATATTTATTCTAAAAGGATTAGATATCTTCTGCTTTTTTTGATATGCTTACA
>NZ_JAAXCM010000027.1 GCF_019734885.1 Pseudocoprococcus catus
CAATGTCATTAACTTTAGCAAAAAGCAGAAATCGTAATTATTATAAATTATGATTCCTGCTTTTTTACTTTTGATATGGGCATACTTATCCCTTGTTTCTACTATTCATATCTTTTTAGCTAATACGCTCTTTTATGAGTATTTGAATATTTTCCTGCTAACTGCCCTTTCGTTCTTTTGTAATGACGGTCAGGACGAATCGGAACAAGATTCTTACTGATATCTTCATATATCTGTTGAAACAACATACTTTTCTTTTTCTCATTCGTCTCAAGAAGAATATAGATCAGATCATTTTTTAAGATTCCAATACTAACTGTCTGATTGATCATCATTTTATGCTTTTTCTCTGTCTCTTTCTGATCCAGTTCACGTTCTGCGTCTAATATGATATCTTCAGCTAAATTACTCAGATATATGGTACTGTATATATCCTGTAATAACAAAATTGCTTTTGTTCCTGTGAAATTTTCTAATTGTAGCCGACTTTTTAAGGTTTCGTATGCAGTTTCTATTCCCCATCTCATATGATATAACTCTTTAATTTCTTTTGTAGAGAATTCAATTTTTGAGAGATTCGTGGCTAACACTTCTAAGCTTTCATTTTCTAATGGGATTTTTATCATACGTAATGAAATTTCTCCCAGTTCTTTCATACGTTCTCCATCTATCGTCCCTTCATAGTGTCTGATTCTTGACTTATCAAGTTTTATTTTAACCAATTGATCATTTCCCGACAGACTGCTTTGTTCTTTTTTATAATCACTGCTTTTTAAACGTACGATAAATTTAATACCTTTATCCATCATATGTATAAACGCAGGTGTAGACGGATATCCCCGGTCCATGATAATGATAAATGGAATATTTCCTATGGTTTCCGGTATCCGCTCTAATTGCTTTTCTGCCAGGCGCATCTCATTAAATTTTACTTTGTTACAATCGCTTTCTAGTATCATGCGATTCATTACATCATAGATACAGCCTAATCCTATTTGAGCCTGGGGTTTTGTATTTTTTCGGCTTGCAGAACCATACAGTTCCAGCGTTTCAGCAGTGGTAGGAATATTAATGTCTGAGCCGTCTGCTGCTAATATTAAATGGCCTTTATAAGTTGAAAAAGAGGAATCCGCATAGAAGTTGCGGTTATGATATTTATACAGTTCTAAAAAAGCATCTGGATTAAGTTTCATACGCTGTTTCAGATATCCTGGTTTGGAAATGAATGTTCCCGGATGAGCAATTTTCATATAATTTCTCAGTTCCAATGCCAATGTCAGCCCCTTTCTGTTTATCATTGTGAAAAGAAGATCCTGAAGAGGCATTTTTCTAGTTCTGGTAAAATGATTTTGATTACCAGACCGGCAAAATGCCTTAAATTCATTAGAATTCATTTTTTCTATATCCATGAATGTACGTTTTTGAGAATGTTTCATGAGCATCACATCCTTTTCTGCGGCAGGTTCATGGTTTCTCTTTACAATGTAAGCATATCAAAAAAAGCAGAAGATATCTAATCCTTTTAGAATAAATATCTTCTGCTTTAAGTTAATGACATTG
>NZ_JAAXCM010000006.1 GCF_019734885.1 Pseudocoprococcus catus
TGATCTGACCCCAAAAAGTTAGACAAATTTGAGAGCTAAGCTACAAGGGATTGAATCCTGTATTGTACAGGACTCAGTCCTTTTAGTTTGCTCTTTATTCGTTTGTTATTATAGTAATCTATATATTTTATTAGCTCTTCTTTAAACTCGTTCATTGACTTAAATTTATTTAGGTATAGTAATTCCGATTTTAACAATCCAAAGAAGTTCTCCATTATCGAATTGTCCAAACAGTTTCCTTTTCTGGACATACTTTGTCGAATCCCCTTTTCCCTTAAACGCATTTGATATTGCTTATGCTGATATTGCCAACCTTGATCACTATGAAATATTAGCCCTGTGTTATCAGGTATTTTCTCAAACGCCTGATCCAGCATGTCCATTACTTGACCTAAGACTGGACGCTCACTGATATTATAACTTATGATTTCACCGTTATACATATCTAAAATCGGTGAGAGATATATCTTGGTTCCGAATAAAGAAATTTCAGTGATGTCAGTTGTCCACTTCTGATTAGGCGCAGTGGCAGAAAAGTCTCTTTGGATGATATTGGGAGCAATCTTTCCCACTTCACCTTTGTATGAGCGATATTTTTTTATGCGAACCATACACTTAATTCCAAGCTCTTTCATCAAACGTTGAACTGTTTTATGGTTGATACAATAACCTCTGTTCTGTAATTCGAGTGTGATCCTGCGATATCCATATCGTCCTCGATTTTCATGATAAATTGCATGTATTTCATTTTTAATATTTGCATATTTATCAGGCTCTTTACTTTTTTTTACATAATAGTAATAAGTGCTTCTAGGCATATGAACCAATTCTAATAATGCTGTCAATTTATATTTTTGCCTTAGTTCTGATATAACAGCTACTCTGTCTTCTTCTCGGATTTTTCCCGCTCTTGAACTAAGGCGTTCAATTTTTTTAAATATTCGTTCTCCATCCGAAGCCGTTGTACTTCTGCAAGCAGATCTTCGTTTTTATCCGTATTTTTCTTAGCCGCAGGTGCTCGTTTGCTTCCCATTTTAGGTGCCCTTCCTCTTCTTTCCTCATACAAGGCATCTTTACCTTCCTCATAATAGATACGTTCCCATTTCGCCACTGATTCTTTGGAAGGAATGTTAAAATGTGCTGCTGTTTGCCGCAATGATGCACCTGTATTATGCATATATTCTACAACAGCAATCTTGAAATCTCCACTATAAGTTCCGCTGGTTGTACAAAGGCCGGACACACCATGCTCTCTGTAAAGAGCAAGCCATTTTTGAATACAGGCTTTTGAAGGGATATGATATTCTCGAGCTAAACTGTTTAAACCGATATCCCCTTTTAGATATCGCTGAACAACTTCTAGCTTGAATTTTGTACTATACATTTTTCTTCCAGACATAGAAATAACCCCTTTCATTAGACTTACATTTTTGTCTAACAAAAGGGGTTCACTTCA
>NZ_JAAXCM010000001.1 GCF_019734885.1 Pseudocoprococcus catus
CTCGTGACCTACTATCTCCACAGGCGTAAATTCGGGCAGTCCCTGCCCTATATAGTTATTCTTCTTATGCTATTTGTCGTAATCCCTCCGTCAGTATATTTTTTGCAGCGTTAATGTCTCTATCATGTTTTACACCACAAACAGGACACGACCATTCTCTTATTGATAAATCCTTTATCTCTGTATTTTGGTATCCGCAAACCGAACATAACTGGCTGCTGGCATAGAATGTATCTATCTTTATATATTTTCTACCATTCCACTTTGCCTTATATTCTAACTGTCTTGTCAACTCATACCATGAAACATCACTTATAGCTTTTGCTAAATGATGATCTTTCACCATGTTCTGTATCTGCAGATTTTCCGAAACTATCACTTGGTTTTCGCTGATAATCTCATGGGATATCTTGTGCAGATAGTCTTTTCTGCTATTTGTTATTTTCTCATGGCATAATGCTATCTTTTTTTTGATCTTGCAGTAATTTCGGCTTCTCCTTTCTTTATGCGCTAACTGTCTTTGCAGCTTTGCCAGTTTCTTTTCATATTTCCTGATGGTTTTTGGATTTTCATATTTCTTTCCCTTTGAAGTAATACATAAATCTTTAATGCCCAGATCTATTCCTGTGTTTTGATCTGTATGTGGCAGTTCCACATGTTCCGTTTCCACCAAAATTGATACATAATATTTTCCGCTCGGCATCTGCGATACCGTTGCAGACTTTATCTGTCCGATAAAATTTCTATGCAGTTTTGCTTTTACTTCCTTTAGTTTAGGCAGCTTTACTTTTCCTCCGTCAAAATCTGCCGTTATATTCCCATTGGTAAAATTCGTTGTGTATGATTGATGACCGTCATGTTTACTCTTAAACTTCGGATACCCTGTATGTTCTTTAAAAAATTTTTGATAGGCAGCGTCCATATTATAAATTGCATTCGTAAGGGCAAACTTATCTACTTCTTTTAGCCATCCATATTCTTTTTTTAGAACCTGGTTACAGTAATTGTTGCAGTTGGTTTTATTTACGTTTTTTTTCTCTTTCTCATATGCTTCTTTTCGATACGCCAGTGTCCGATTATACACAAAACGGCAGCAGCCAAATGTCTTTGCTATCTGTTCTTTCT
>NZ_JAAXCM010000052.1 GCF_019734885.1 Pseudocoprococcus catus
CGCCAGATTGAGATTGTTTGCAAGGTCTTTTGAAGCCCGTTGCCGGACTTCGTTGCCGACACCCTCTGTCTGGCTATTTTCATGTATGGAGGATAACTGCCTATGGCAAAAAACAAAACAGAGATTCATGTGACCACTGTATTTGACGGGGAGCTGGACGCCACCGATGTGTTCGTCAGCCTGATTTCCCAGAAATACGGCAAGACAAATACAAAAGAATATCTTGCTAAAAAGAAAGAATTGAAGTATAATGAAGATGAGGTTCAAAAGAGCCGGATACCGTCTGGATTGTGTGGGTAAATGGCTATGATGAACGAAATGGAATACAGAACAATCGGTTCGGCACTTGCCGGGGGCTATCGTGCAGCGGTCTATTGCAGACTGTCAAAGGACGATGACCTGCAAGGCGAAAGTGCCAGTATCGCAAACCAGCGTGATATGCTGGAAAAATACTGCGAAAAGCAGGGATGGGAGGTTGTGGCAGTCTATCAGGACGATGGCTTCACAGGTCTTAATATGGAGCGTCCTGATTTACAGAGAATGTTGAGATCCATTGAGCGCAGGCAAATCAACCTTGTTATCACGAAAGACCTCAGCCGACTGGGGCGTAACTATCTGCAAACCGGGCATTTGATTGAGGACTTTTTCCCAAGAAACGGGGTGCGCTATATCGCCATGAATGACGGTATCGACACCTTACGGGATAACAACGACATTGCCCCGTTCAAGAATATCCTGAACGAGATGTACAGCAAGGATATTTCCAAGAAAGTCCATTCCTCTTATCTTCTGAAAGCGCAGAAAGGACAGTTTACCGGGTGTCTTGCCCCGTTTGGGTATCGGAAAGACCCGGAGGACAAAAACCATCTGCTCATTGACGAGGAAACCGCCCCGATTGTGCGGCTGATTTTCGGATATGCCCTAAACGGTCATGGTCCGAACTATATCCGCAGACGGCTGGAGGAAGAAAAAATCCCCTGCCCCACATGGTGGAACCGGGAACGGGGGCTTCGCAATACCCG
>NZ_JAAXCM010000067.1 GCF_019734885.1 Pseudocoprococcus catus
GCAAGACAATTGGTACTTTTTGATAGCGATGAAATAGAAGAAATTTTATATGGAATGCTGTTTGATCAAAATAGACTGGTACGTCTTGAAGCTATAGATTCTATATCAATTGGAAGGCATGAGAAAAGTATTGAGAAAGTACAAGTGATGTTAAGAGAAGAAGGATTCTTGATTCGTATGTATGCAGTTGCAACGTTATTTGATTTAATTACAAATGCTTATGGAATGAATGAAAAAGCTTTTGGTAAATATAATCAAATTATACAACAAAGTTTTCAGATTGAAAGAAATCCATATGTTTTATTATCGTATCATAAAAATGAGTATTATATGCACCGTGAGAAGGGTTGGTTATTGTTGAGGAACAGTTATGCTTATGCATTAGATAATGAAAAATATGATTTGATATGGACGATACTTCATATTTTTGAAGAGATAAAAAACAAGGATAACTATAGTGAACTCATGCAGGTAGTGGATTACAAAGTGGAAAAGTTGCTGTTGGCACAGAAAGCATTTGTTGATAAATTGCACATAAAAAAAGTACCATATAAAGTATTAATACTGGATGAGGATAATGTTTTTTTGTCTCATATAATAGCGTTACTGTTGCGTTCTATATGCCGTAAAGAGGATATTTTTATTGATACAGCGGGTATAGGTCAAGGAATTTTGAATATGAATGACATTAAAGTTTTTTGTAAACTCAATAATATTTCGTGCCCAGAAAAATTATGTTCTAAAAGGATAACCAGTATATATGAATATGATTATATAATTTGCTTCAATACAATGATAGATCCGGAAATGTATTCGGAGATAAAAGTTCTTTATTATAATAATGTTGATTTTAAGGACAAGGAACAGTTGATGTTGCTTTGTGTGGATATTAAGACAAAATTGTTTGGACAATTAGAGCTATAAATTAAAAGGAAAAAAAT
>NZ_JAAXCM010000053.1 GCF_019734885.1 Pseudocoprococcus catus
TCTGAGCAGATACGCCTATAATTTTTGAAAATTCATGTATAGAATAATATTTACTCAAAGTATCAACTCCTTTCAATCATATTCTACTCTAATGTCTTATAAAACTCAACACTGACTTATATGATTTTATAATTTATATTTAGCTGTTAACAACCTCCTCATATAATCAAGTGTTTTTTATTGAAAATTCAAGGTTTTTCAACCTTTTATATCTCAGTGAATAAGCCACAGCTATGAGCATTTCTATGTATCAGGTACTGAAATAGTGGTTAGAGGGTATACGAAATAAAACGTCATTGATTTCCGCTTTACTGGCCTTGTGTATACCCATCCCTCTATGGCAGCTACCTCCTATATCCACCAGGATCATCTCTGTCTCCAGAGGTCCTAACTTCCTTCGTCCTGCCTGCCCATAACCAGGGTGTCAGCTATGCTCCTTAACGGGGTCATATGCCCCATGGTGATGATTTCTGCCGACTACTGGCTCATTCTTTGTATTATTGATTACTGACTCGCTTCCTGTTCCAGCACTGTGATCAGTGGACGTTATCTGTTACATTCTGCTTGTTCCAGTGGCTGTCCACATGACAGCCTCCACTATAGTTACTTGTCTTTCTTACGCAGCCTGTTGATAAACTGCCGGTCTCTTGATGTCACTGACCATCTTTTTCGGATCATAATCCACACCTTTTGTCAGCATGACATAAAAGACACGTATCAGCTCCTTGATTCTTATAATTGTAATATGACCAAGAATCGTGACATGCTCCCACCACTTAAATCACAGATTTTGAAGTGGGGGCTTCTTGCTCAATGGCTCTACTGAGCCAAGTATCTACAAGCTATCCTCGCGTGCCCCGCGATTCATTTTTCCCCAG
>NZ_JAAXCM010000051.1 GCF_019734885.1 Pseudocoprococcus catus
AAATACTAACGTACTTAATTCTGTTCAATAAGTGATTTATAGTAGTTACCAAAGTCAGCAAGTGAATTAACAATTGGAAGCATTTTTGTTCCGAGTTCCGTTAATCCGTATTCAACTCTCGGTGGCTGTTCATGGTAATCGTGGCGATATGCCAGTCCATCACTCATCATTTGTCTTAAACTATCTGTCAAAACCTTTTGTGAGATACCATCTATACTTCGTTGTAGCTCATTGAATCTCCATGGACGCTCTTTCAAGTTACGCAAAATCAGCAGTTTCCATTTTCCTCCGATGAGAGATACCGCTGTTGCAACTGGGCATTCCGGTAATTCTTCTTTTGCTCGCATAATTCTCACCTCCGAGTCTATTGTAACACATTCATTTTTGAGTGTACAGTTACAAAAAGGTGCGTACTTGTTTTTGTATGTGTCTCACACTATACTAATACCAAGCAACCAGAAACTACAAATCAACTATGGAGGTATTATTATGACAAATTACACAAAAACAACTATTGGAAAGGAAAACCGAATTGAACTGCATGAAAAGTTGTCTTTAACAGGTGCAGAAATCAGTTTAAACGAACTACCTGCAGGAGCAAATGTCCCATTTGTTCATTCTCATAAAGAAAATGAAGAAATCTATGGAATTCTTTCAGGTAACGGCAAAGCCATAATTGATGGAGAAGAAATCAGCCTTTCAACTGGAGACTGGCTAAAAATCGCACCTACTGCAAAGCGTCAGTTTTTTGCATCCGATATTTCTGGAATTACTTATATCTGCATTCAGGTAAAAGAAAATTCTCTGGAACATTTTACAGCAGAGGA
>NZ_JAAXCM010000066.1 GCF_019734885.1 Pseudocoprococcus catus
ATAGCCAGACAGAGGGTGTCGGCAACGAAGTCCGGCAACGGGCTTCAAAAGACCTTGCAAACAATCTCAATCTGGCGATGATTACTATTTATACTTTTCTTTTATTTTTCTGTTGTTTTGGTTGTTATAAGGGAGAAAAGCCCGGAAATAAGGGGTTTTCCCCGGCAACCGGCTCGGCAACGGGATAGCAACAGGGGGTGCAACGGGCTGTCATTTTCAGAATGGAAGCTCCATCTGTTCTGTGACCTCCACAAAGCCATCCATTGCTTTTTCAGACGGGTTGCATAAGTCCGTTGCCGGGTTTTCACGCTCCCAGCCCTTTTGTCTGCCGTATTCGGAAAACATTCTTGGATTCGGAAAGTACCGCCAGCGGTCAATGCATTGGTTCATAATCTCGTTGATTTCCCGTATTTCCCATTGCTTCGGCTCGTCAAAGGCATGGTTCAAAGCTTCCTTGTAGAGCTGCTTGGAGCAGACCATGCTCCCGGTGTACCTATCAAGATACGCCTGTATCATTCCGGCTTTGGTGTCCTCCGGCATAAAATCCCGCTGGTGTTCTTTGAGATACCGCTGCATGTCGGGGCTGAAAGCCAGCTTGAACCTGCCGCTTCGGTAAATCTCCATCGCTTCCGCCCACATCTGCTCGATATAGGCTCTGGAAGCAGCTTCGTCCTCCAAAATGTGAACCTCGGCTTGCTCCGGGTACACCATGACGGGGATAAAGCGGCGGTTGCCGGAACGGTCAAGGGGCAGGAAGTCAAGGGCATTGGAAGTGCCGCCAAACACGCACTGACGGGGGCGGTCTGCCGG
>NZ_JAAXCM010000024.1 GCF_019734885.1 Pseudocoprococcus catus
TTTTTAAGAGAACCGTCCCGGCGGGACAGGTCAGGCAGTGACCTGTTCCACCTCCGGGATGGGTTTGAGATTAAAATGAATTTCGATAGAAATGTGTCTTGTTTTATCTTCGTCAATGCGCTCATGCACGACGATTTCTTTGATTAAGCGGTTGAGGGTGGCTGCGTCCAGCTCTGTGATGTTGGCGTATTCCTGAATGGCTTCCACCCATTGTTTTGCGTCATTGGCAAGCTGGACTTCATCGGACAGCCGCTTTCTGCCCTCGGACACTTTTGTTTTAAGCTCCGTCTGCTCGGTCTGTGTCTTTTCCAGCATGGTGTTGAAATTCTGCTCACTGATACGCCCTGCAATCATATCCTCATAAAGCCGCATGACCATTTTGTCCAGAACCTCAATCCGTTCCTCGTCCCTTGTAAGGGAGCGTTCCATTGCTTCCCGCTGTTCCCGCTGCTCGGCTTCACAGGTATTGGTCAGGCGGTCAGCAACCGCTTCCCCGTCCATCAGGGCAGCTCTGGCACATTCCCGGATTTTCCGCAGCACATGGCTGTAAAGGGTGTCATAGTCAATCCGGTGCTGGGTGCAGTGGTTCTTTCCAAAGGCATTGTAGGTCTTGCAGGAGTAAATCCGCTGGGGATGTTTTGCGTTTGTGTAGCGTATCGTCAGCGACTTCCCACACTCGCCGCATTTTATCAGTCCGGCAAACAGGCTGATTTCATTGGTCTGCCCCGGACGCTGGCGGGATTTCAGCTTGTTCTGCACAAT
>NZ_JAAXCM010000043.1 GCF_019734885.1 Pseudocoprococcus catus
ATGGAGAAAATATTTTGGGCGGATTTGACAGTAAGGGTGTGACAGCAACGGTCCTTCCTGCAACAGTTGTCTTAAAGAAAGCAGAAGATAATGGAAAGAAAGGCATCAATGTGACCTGGGAAAAGGTTTCAGGTGCCACAGGTTACCGTATCTACAGAAAAACATCCGGAGGCAGCTGGAAAGGCCTGGTCAATGTGACATCCGAAAGTACAACAAGCTATACAGACAGCACCGTTGCAGCAGGAACTACTTACTTCTATACAGTCCGTGCCTATAAGACAGTCAATGGCAGTGATGTCTACGGCGGATTTGATAATACAGGTGTGAGTGCATCTGTGAAGGCAGAGAGTCAGAGCCTTGGAACAGTTATTCTTGATAAGACAGCAGACAGCGGAAAGGGCAGCATCATCGTCAGCTGGAAGGCAGTGGAAGGTGCGGAAGGCTACCGGATCTACAAGAAGTTTACAGGAAGCAGCTGGCAGAAAGTGACAGATGTAGCTTCAGACAAGCTGAGTTATGAGGACGGTTCCGGTGTAACAGGAAAGACTTATGTGTACACCGTCCGTGCATTTAAGCATGCGGACGGCAAGGAAGTTCTTGGTGGATTTGACAACAAGGGATTGACAGCGACAAAACTGCCTGCGAAAGTAACCTTGAAAGCAGCTAAGGATAATGGCAAAGGCGGCATCACAGTGAGCTGGAACAAGGTATCCACAGCGACAGGCTACCGTGTTTACAGAAAGGAAGCCGG
>NZ_JAAXCM010000005.1 GCF_019734885.1 Pseudocoprococcus catus
CAGGCTGGTCATTCGATTGGAATAATCCATCGATGAACTACCTGTATCATAGAACATTTTTGTGCCCTGTGCCGTATGTCCACAAAGTAGGAATCAGGGGTAAAAATCAGAAATTTCCACGATTGCGGAATTGATATGGTATAATCAATTCAACGGTTATATATGTTGTCAAAAAGGGGGAGCTGCTTCAATGAACGGAGCTACTACAATACAGGAACGGCTAAAAGATTTACGATTAAACAAAGGATTAAAACTGGAAGAACTGGCAGAGCAAACGGGTATTTCAAAATCGGCTCTTGGCAGTTATGAAAAAGATGACTATAAGGAAATCAATCATGGCAACCTTATCCTGCTGGCAGATTTTTATGGGGTGTCCCTCGATTATCTCTTTTGCCGGTCAGAGAACAGGACAGAGATCAACACGCCATTAAGGGAGCTGCATTTGAGTGATGAAATGGTGGCACTCCTGAAAAGCGGTCGGATTAACAACCGCCTGCTCTGCGAACTTGCCACCCATAAGGACTTTATCAAGTTTCTTGCGGACATTGAGATTTATGTGGATGGGATTGCCACCATGCAGATTCAGAACCTCAATGCCCTTGTCGATACCGTCCGACATGAAATCATTGAACGGTATCGCCCCGGCGAAGATGACCCGCATTTAAAGGTGCTGCAAGCTGCCCATATCAGTGATGATGAGTATTTCAGCCACATGGTACGGGATGACCTCAATCTCATTATCCGGGATATTCGGGAAGCCCACAAAAAGGACAGCGAGAGCGCACCCCAAACTACCGTTGCCGATGAACTGAAAGAAAATCTGGAAGCAGTCGAAAATTTCAAGGGCAGTCGGGATGAAAAGCTGGTTGTTCTTTACTGCAAGCAGCTTGGTATCAACTATAAAAATCTGTCAGACGAAGAATTTCGCTGGCTGATTCGGATTCTCAAAAAATCAAAGAAAATGGGAACGCCTATCAGTCAGAGGAAAAAACGGTAAAGAAAAACCGCTGTTGCATGGTTTGTTAGCTTCCATGTAGCAGCGGTTTGTGCTGTGGTTATTCAGTTAAATTTTCAGAATAACAAGTTGGGATTTTTCTTGTTACTTATTTTTTTTGATTGTGGCGTTTCTTATTCCACAGTGAACCTACCAACATACCGATTGCAGAGATTATTGCTCCGGCTACAATCATTCCCAAGTCAGGGGCATTCAGTTTGTTAAAAGCAATGTTGTTTGCCATTTTGAATGTGCCATATTCAGCAAGCATATACATTACGCCAAAGAAAAGAGTGAATGCCCATTTTCCTTTTCCCCAAAAGTTATTTTTACCAATAACAATAGATACAATAAATGTGGATATAGGAAGAATAAACCAAAGAAACATCAAACTGTAACCCATAGCGTCACTTCCACTTGCAAAAAACCAGAACACTATCATTGCAAACGCCCAAATCAAGAGATAGGAGAGAATCGTAATAATCTTGTTTCTGTTGGCATTGCTTTTCACAACATTCGTACTTTCTTCAAGATAATCATAATAGCTTTTCATTTTTTGTTCTCCTTTCAATAGATAGTCAAGAGAGACATCGTAGCATTCGCTCATTTTAATGACGCTGATAATATCTGGATAGGATTTTTCATTTTCCCAATTTGAGATGGTCTGACGACTCACACCCAACAATTCGGCAACCTGTTCTTGCGTCAGCTTTTTTTCAATTCGGGCTGCCTTGATTTTGCATCCAATATCATGCTCCATGCCACTATACCTCCTTGCACTTTTATTGTAGGAAAAACACCCACTATTGTCTACAAAATAGCTTTGACATCACTTATTATGAGTGTCAAAATCCTTTTACATCTGCCAAATTCAAATTTACCTATTTCAAATCAAAGAGGGAGTTTTCATAGTCCTTTACATAGTATCGTACATTTTTACGCCCTTTTTGAATGATGGTGTGTCCTTCTGCTTCTAATTTTTCTTTTTGTGCTTCAATACCATTTGGGTATTTAGCATTTAGTTCTCCGTTTGCTTTCAATGTTCTCCAATAAGGCGTTTCATCTTCTGAACGCTGATAACTCGCCCATGCCACAATAGAAACAAAAATTCCTGCTGTAATCGGTTCTGTAAAATCTGCACTACTTAACTCCGCAAAGTATTCTCGTATTTTCCCGACGGTAATCACTTTACCATACGGAATTTTTTTCATTACTTTGTCATAGTCGATTGGCGGTGCAAAATACATTTTACTGCCACCATATTTTTCAATACTTTTCTGGTCTGTAATGATTTGAAATTTTGGCATATCCTTATTGTCGTGCAACATAGCATTAAAATCTTTCTTATCTTCGTTTGCCATTTCTGCCACCTCCTGCTTTAAGAATAATCTGTTTGTCATTTCTATGCAATGAGGCTGTTTGAAAAAACTTGACAACTTCATATTTGCTTAACTCTTAACATATCATTACGAATAAATCATCTCATGCAAAACAATTTCTTCTGCCCGGTTGTGAATGTTATTGCAACGCTGCACCCATTCCATTTGATGGGTACGCTTCAATTCCTCGGTTACGCCCTCGGCAGTTTTCATCTGTTCCATGATGATGTCTAACCGTTCCTGTGCCTGTTCGTTCAGGTCTGCAAGATATGTCCATAACTCCCCGGTCAATATCAATGTGTTCAATCTGGCTGGGTGGACTTCTCTTAAATATTCCTGATGTAGCCGTCCATACTTCCCAATGGGGCGGTGTTCCTCCGGCAGTTTCAAATCCGGGATGTAGTAATCTCCGACAAGGATATAATCAATTCCGTTTTCCGTTATTCTTGGTTTCAATTTGCTCATATTTTTAATCTCCTCATTCTGGTTTTGCAAGTCTGACTCTCCAGAAATATTGGTAAATCATTGGTAAAATTGAGAATGGAACACAAGAAATGCTATTTATAGAAGTATTTAAGACGATTTGAGACTTTTCATTCTGAACAGAAAATCCTGCCGTGGCAAATGAATAGTACTTTTATCATAGTTTTGGTTCTCCTTGATTTGCCCCGGAATGCCCTGTTTTGCAAGGTTTTCCGGGGTTATTGTGATATGCTCTGAAATTACAGATTATGGCAAATCAGAGCAGAATTGAGCAAGTTGTTACTTCCTGTTAGTAGTAAAGTTGGTAGTAAAAGGGGGAAAGGGTTACTACTAATTTTTATCATCAATGTTGGTCCTATGTCAAGATTTAGTACAAGTTAAAATGAGGTTTTCCCCATTTTAACTTGCGATTGGCTCTTCGTCCTGTTGCAATCTGCGATATAGTTCTTCATAGTCATTTGGTGACATGTAATCGCAATGACTATGGATTCGATTGGTGTTGTAGAATGCCTCCAGATATTCGAACACCAATCGATATGCAATGATTATAATCGCGGATCTTGAAGCGATTCAGCCATTCGCGCTTGATCACTGAATGAAATGATTCAATGCAGGCATTATCCCAGGGATAAGCCTTTTTAGAATAACTGCGCTGCATGTTTGCAGTGATACGTTGGTATTCCTTGGAAACATACTGTACACCGCGATCGGAATGCATAATCAATGGTTCTTTGATTTTTCGTCTTGCCTTAGCTTTGTTTATTGTTTCAATCACGCAGGACACTTCCAATGTATTTGACAATGTCCAGGCAATGATTTTTCTGGAATATAAATCCATAATACTGGTCAAATAGACGAAGCCATCTATCGTCCAGATATAGGTAATGTCAGAACACCAAACTGCATTTGGCCGTTCTGGATTAAATTGTTCATCAAGGATATTTTGAAGTTTGCTACTGAAATCGGAGTCTTTTGTGGTGATTGTCCACGGCTTTACCCGCTGAGCCTTAATGCCCATTTGTTTCATGTACTGCCCAACAGTACGCTCGGAAATAGTCTCTCCTGTTTTTCGCAACACTTGTGTGATTTTGGGAGCACCGTAATTCTGTTTGGATTTATCGTAAATATCCTTGATTTTGGCTTTTACTGATTCCCGACGCTTTTCAGCATTGGAAGGAACATGTTTCAGCCATGCGCGATAGCCAGAACGTGAAACGCCAAATATTTTCAACATTCCGGAGACAGAAACACGGCGTTTAGCCTTGCGGGCTGCTTCTGCCTTCTCAGTAACTTCGAGGTAAATGGCTTCCGTCATTTTCCCAGAATGTTGATGGCTTTTTTTAATACATCAAGTGCATCCTGCGCATCACGTAGTTCACGTTTTAAACGTGCAATTTCCTTTGCTTCATCAGAAGCATAGTTGCCGGAACCACGGCTTTCAATGTCTCCGGTGTCACGCAGTTCTTTCTGCCAGCGAGACAGTGTCTGATGACTGATTCCTAAGTTTGAAGTGCAACCCTGCAATCCTAATTCTCTGTGATCATGATAATACTGGATTGCATCCAATTTAAATTGTTTGTCATAGTGCTTTGCCATAATGAGATCCTCCTTCAGTGCGGTAACTACATAGTACCATAAAATTTGTAATTAGGGATTCTCATTTTGACTTGTACTATTTATATTCTAGCACCAATGATTTTGATTCGTTTATGAAATTAGCAGTGTAGTTTTGTGCAATTTTTTAAATTTGCTCATTTATAGATTTTTACTTAATTTCAGCCATTCGAGTTGCTAAAACCAAGTTAACACAATACCCCCTGTACAATTTCGCGAAAATATGTGTGAGAGGGGGCATCGGTCTTTAAGATGAAAGAGGGTAGAGATTCACGATGCCCCTATCAGTTAATCAACCGTATCATAAGACATAATTATACTAATTCTTTTTCGAATACTTCCTTTTTCCTTTTTTCTAATGTATCTACCATCATTCTCTTTTCTACTATTCTTTTCTCGTGCATCAACAACTTTTCCAATATCTCCTTCTGACTTTCAATACTTGGTATAGGAATCTCAATATTCGAAAGTAAAGTTTGATTTAAGCTTTTTATATTAGAACCATTGCTTCCAATCGTAAGCTGATTTCTTATATCACGAGATGACAATAAGTAATATAAAAACTCACTTATCACTACATCACAATCAGGACGAACTCTAATTGAAAAACCTGAAAAAGATGTCTTTTCTTGCGGTTCTTGATCTATATACATAAATCGTCCAACCAGTTCTTGCGATCCATTTGATCTAACTGTTAGCAAATCATTTTTATGTAATAAATAATCATCTTTAATTTCACCATCAATTCTTACTTGCTGTATTTCTTGCCAAATTGGAGACTTATTATCTTTGAAATCTGCGACACTAACTATATTTACCTCTTCTCCCATACTAGTTTTTTTATAATTTAGGCCATTCCTAAACTGAGCAATTTTTCCTAATTTGTATTTTTCTCCACTAATAGTTTTTACAATACCGTTTATACTATCTTTTAATTCTTCAATCTCCTTTAATGCATTCTTCGCTTTTTTCTCTTCCTCTATACATAAATCTACTATCTTCTTTTGTACATCAATAGATGGGAAAGGAATGGGAAACTCTTTTAAATCATCTGGATATACGTGAGGCTGAGCTTGTCCCTTTTGTAAATCATATATTGAATTTTGCATATATTTTAAATAATAGTATATGTATTTTTGAGTTAACAAATCACTACAATTAACAGTGGAACAGTCAGAAGCAAAAATAGGTTCTTCCCAATAGTTCACGAAACCAGCATATGCTCCCGAAGCACTAACTGTTATTGTATTGCTAGAACAATTAGACTCATTATGAAAAAAAGCATAATTCTGTCCTCCAGCGACAACTTTTATCTTTCCAGGTTTTACGTCTGATGATGTAATAGATTTTCCCTTTTTTATTTCTGCAATTTCACCCAGTTTTTTTATTGGCCATTTAGTTATTATTTCAATCGTTTTATTTTCTTTTATATCTATTTTTTTGTTAAATACTGCATGGCTAAAATCTATCATATCTGATAAACGTCTGTAACTAAATAATTGTGGTATTTCAGCATTAAACGCTTCCATTATTTCACCACTTTTTGTTCCAAACGAAAACTTAGAACAATTTTCTGTCACATGTTTTCTTATACCATAAGAAAATTTAGAAGTATCATTTGAATTCTCTGGATTATATAAAGGTGTCTTTATGTATTTAATAGAATTAATTGCTGCAACAACTTCTGCATCCTTATCACTATCATCTTCCTCTATATCTTCATTTTTTTGTCAATAATATACTTTATTCCCTCATCGCCCTTTCGATTACTCCAATCATAACCTAAAAATTCAACAATCTCCTTCTTATTCGTCTTTCCATTAACTTTATCCGGAGGCGATTGCAGCAGAGCAACTACATTGCTATTTGTTTGAATAAATGTTATTAACTTATCGCACTCTATATTTTTTGCCTCATTTATAAATTGTCGTTCCTGTTCTTCTTTTTCTAAAAGAGCATATTCTTCTGACGCCAAAAAAGCTAAGAAAATCTGTTTATATTCTTTTGATTTTTCTTTCAAATTATCTTTATACAAACTCGACTTTTTGAACCACTCTTTTTGCAACTGCTTAGAGATTGTAATTTTTTTGAAACTGTCTCGATAATCTTTGAATATTTCATGATTTGATATTTTTTCACCTAAAATACCATCTTGCATAAAATCAATAAACTCATCCTTGTCATATTTTTGTTTTTCAATATAATTATCAATTTCTTCCCAACTCAAATACTGCTTATAATCTTTTTTAGCTATAAACGTATTTAATAAACCTTCCGCATTTTTCCCAACCTTTTGTGCAAAAAGAATAATTGTATTTGTTCCTGTTGAACCAAATGTTCTAGAATTCATCACTGCTACTGAAAGGATATTAAAATTTGCAAAAAGTAATTCTCTCGTTTTTGCATAAATCCCTTCGTTACTCAATAATGAACTCGGCAAAATAATTCCCATTATTCCATTTGTTTTTAAATAAAACTTAGCTCGTTCTATAAAAAAACATTCTATCGAATTATTATTGGCATATGATTTCTCATCAACTTCCTTCGTAAGTTCAAATTGTCTTCGATCTCTCTCATCAAGAGTCTCCAAGAATCCCTTTACACTGTAAGGTGGATTTGCAATAATACAGTCAAAGCTCTCCTTATCAAAAGAAACAAATCTTGCTTCTAAAGTATTCAAATAACTTAATGCATCTTTAAAAACAATACGAGAATTTTTTGAACCATTTATTATCGTGGCTATCTTAGCAACCTGACTTAATGTTTGGCTCTTTTCTATTCCATATACTTGAGTTTTAGAATATTTTTTTATAAACTCTGTCAAAAAATGACCGGCTCCACAGGCATAATCCAATACTTTTATATTCTCAGAATTTGGAAATTCTGGTAATGAATTAATAATAAAATTAACAATTGGTAATGGTGTAAAAAATTGTCCCTCCGTTTGATGCACATTTTTCGAAAGAAGTCCCTCAAACAAATCACCGAAAAAGTGATTTGTATCACTGTTAGTTAAATTTATATCCTGAATAAGTGCCGCTATCTTTATTAAAATTTGAAAATTCATATCAAATTCTTCTTTATTTTCTACATCAATAAAATTGAATTTTTTTATGTTATAAAATTTTATTTCTTCAAACAGCTCTTTTATACCAGCAAAAAGTCCGTTTGTAATAGAACGATTAGTATCTTCGAATATCTGTTTTATATCCTCTTCTTCTTTATTGACAACATCTACATCAAAAAGTTGTTTTTTCCCTTGCTGATATAATTTCAAAAGACGATTACAATACTCTTTCGGAGTATCTCTGGCAACACCTTTATAATAAAATTGCAAATCTTCTGGATTATTTAATTCATCTGTTATTTTACAAAGAAATAAATCTATTAATATATAAAATGAATGTTCAAAATCAGTAATTGCATTATTACGCAAAATAGTTGCGAACTCATGATATATAGGTTTTATTTCTGCATGTGATAATCCCTTTAGATCTGAAATAGTATATTTAAGTTTTCCAATCGTATAGGGTGCAATATCGTTTTCAAATAATCCTTTGGTTTCAAAGGATTTTCCATAAGTTTCGCTCCATACTTCAAAATATTTGCCTTTTGCATCTGCAAATGTTTTCGGATTTTCAAGTTCAGCAATACGCTTTTCGTTATCCTTTAGCGTAATAATATGACTTTTAGGGATTAAATCTGTATCATCAAAATCGACCGCAAAAAGTGCTAAATTTTCACAAAGCCCCATTTCATTTACAAGAGGTCCTAAATAGCTAAAAAGCTGTCCTCCATCTTTTTGCATAAGGTTCCATTCTTTACTAAATTCACTTCCAAAGGTTTTATTTTCAATCAATACGAGCGGATTATATTCTTTATCAAAAACAAGAATATCGCCATAAGATGGTTTATTCACATGACCTACCTTGAATGCTGGTTCAAAAACAATGTGTTTCGCCTCATATCCTTTTTTCAATAGAAAATGCACACAAATAAGACAAACGAAATTCTCATTTACATTAAAATTAAGTGTAGTATCTCTATGAATCACAAAACCATTTGCTTGCTTTTCTTTTGTTGGAAATAATCCTTCTTTAAAATCTTCATCAACTGGCGAATAAATAATCTTCTTTTCCTTAAAATTTACATCAATGCATGCACCTGATGAATACGAATTTGAAAAAACATCATTTTTTTCAACAAATCCAATTGACCTAAGCACTTCTCGTAGTTCATTTACGGTAATCATATTATAGATCTCCTTTTTTATATTCTTCTATATTTCTTCATTTTGGTAATTTTTTATCACTCTATTGGCTTCTTTTAACGCAATTCGTCTCACAAACTCACTATAAGAAGAATACGACTCTAGTTTTGCCGCCTGTTTTAATTTGTTAAGTTCTTCTTCACTTACCCTAATACTCATTGAATATGTTTTATTCATATATAGTTCCTCCCATAATGCCAAAATTATATCATGAGTGTGGAACATTTACAATACAAAGTCCCACCTATTCAATATCGTTTTTCATAGCCATTCTGTCCATGTATTCCTCAAATTTTCTTCTGATAATCATATATTTATTACCTATAAAGTAGCAAATTCACCTTCATTAGCCTCAGCAATTCTATGCATATATTTTGTCCCCAAACTAAAATAAGCACCTGCTTCCCTGATTGTAAGCAGATACTTATCCTTAATTGGTACTTCTATTCTATTACTCTTGGTTTCTTACATCTTGACTACCTCCTAGACCATTTATTAATCCCATTTTTCACTCTGGATACCTTATAAGTCAATGTAAATACGTCAAGCCACAGACCACAATTCCATCATTGCTGATTCGTAGTAAAACAGTAATTCTTTTCTTTCACACCCACAAAATTCTGTCCTTATTCGGTCAAGTTCCGCCATAGTATAAATCTTCTTAGGACGTCCTGCCGTGATGACTAAATATTTCATCCATTTTCCATTCTCATCCGTATAAAAAACGTAGTACCTACATCTCTCATCCACCACGATTTGCACCATTCTATCGCACTTCATCGCCACTTATAACTGTACCCAAAGCCCTGCCGTGGCAGATAAAGAGTACTTTTATCATGCAATTTTACTTCCTCTCTTATAAATTTAAAATCCCCTATATCCCCAATTACTTAATTATATATTTCGTACCTCTGCCTTTACCTTCAATTGCTATCACACCTTTTTCACCCATATCTTTCAGTAACTTTGTTGTCTTTGATTTTCCAAAAGGTATATATGGTGCAATTTCACTTATTGGTTTCAGCATAGTCTTGCTTAAGAGTTTATAAATTACTTTTTCGTCTTCGCTTAAATTAGCATCCTTTTCAAATAAAGGAAGCACAATTTTTATAGCATTCTCTGACACTTCAAAATCCGGTTTCATCAGACCTTCCGCATACAGTTGTTTTATTCTTGTAATTCCGGTTCCAAATATCTCAACAAATCCCAATCTATAAAACACATTTGCAAGATTTCTGTTTCTTAAAACGGAAAGTTTACCTGACAAATATTCTTCCGCTGTTATTCCGGATGGCAATCCACCTGGAGATACAACTTCTACTCTGTCATCAAACATGGAAACTCTGATGTGTGTATCCACATCCCATACCCTATGGATCAGAGCATTCGCAATTGCTTCTCTGAAGGCTGCTTCTGGTATTTTCTCCATCTTCTTTCTGTCAGCACCTTGTATTACTTCATACTGATAGTAGTCCCTAAATACAGCAAGTGCCTTTTCATACGCATCCAAAGCGGATGTATTTTCAATCGTTGTTCTCTTTTGAATAATGCTGATGTTTTCCCCGAACTTGACAATATCAATTCCCGGAAAATGATTTTTATCCGCCAAAAGCCCTGCTGCATTATTAAAACCATTTACATTGTCATACAAGTTCAATGTTCTCAATGTATCTGGATTAAAAGTTTCAATCTGAATACTTTCTTTCAGCTTACATTGCAAAACTTCGAAAGACAGATCCTGATCTTTACAAGGCAATTCTTCAAATCTAATATTTTTGCCGTCTAATACAAGTCTTGAAAATTCCAGAGTATCTACCTCTATCGTCGCTGTATCATTTCTTTTGTATGCTTTTGATTTATATAAATATGGCTTCTGAAGACCACTGGTTACAGTGAGTTTTATCATCTGATCATTATTCTGTATTTCAAGTATATAGTTTGGTTGAGGCGAAATACTGTCATTGATTTTATTTTCGATATCCAGACACGCCTGCCTTACATCCGGCAAGCCTTTTACATTTCCATCATCATCCACTCCAAAAAGAATTGTTCCACCATCGTAATTTGAAAAGGCACTGACTGTTTTTAAAAAAGTATTCGTAATCGTTTCCTTGAACTCTAATATTCTCGTTTCACGCATAATGATCACATCCTTTCCAAATTCATTGATTATATTATATGCATAAATACGCAAAAAATCAATCGTAAAAATTTACGATTGATTTTTTGATTAATTTATAGCCATTTTCTATTTATGTGCTTTATGAACCGGCAATTCATCATACATTGCCTTAAAGAGTCCAGTCAGATATTCTTTACTGTCAACGTCTTCTACTAACAACATCTCTTTTGCCCCTTCATACGGTAATTCATAAGTCGCAGTTACCATGTAAGAAACTGCAGATTTTGTTGGTTTCACAAGTAACCTGTCATCATATATGCCTCCGGCAATCCTGCTCCGATAATATAAGATATACTCTCCCATCATTGCACGATAATTAATTTCTTCTAAATCAGATAACTGCTCTAATATAAAATGTAAATATTCTTTGCTTGAAGCCATGTTTTTTTCCTTTCAAATGCCTGCATTTTCAAATTATACTGTGATCTCAATTTGATTATCCTCAACCGCAACGATACAGCTTTCGTAATATCCATCACCCGTAGTCCGTGGTCCACTGATAACCTCATAACCATCCGCTTTTAATTCTGCTGTCAATGCATCCACTTTTTCTATGCTTCCCACGCTAAAAGCTATATGTGAATATCCAGTACGAGCTAGTTTCTTCGGTAAATCAGCCATTTCCGGTATATTCATGATTTCAATACGTGCACCATCCTCAAATGTGAGAAAATAAGAACAAAAGCCTGTTTTCTGATTATGATATCCATCATTTGATTTTGCTCCCAGATATTTCATAAAGAATTTTTGTGTATTTTCCAAATCTTTTACATAAAGTGCAACATGTTCAATTCTCATAATTATTACTCCAATTCTACATAATCAGCTCCATTACTACAATCACCTTATCTCTTTAAAGAAACTACAAATCTTGGACCTTCTTCTCCCATCTTTCCATTACTGATAAATCCTGATTGCAAAAGGACTTTCTGTGAGGCTATATTTTCTGCATCAGTTTCCGCCTCCACCTGCTTCACACTTTCCTGTGACAATGCCCATTCCGTGATTGCTTTTAATGCTTCTGTCATATATCCGTAATGCCGGTATTCTTCTTTCAGACCATATCCAATCTCAATCACTCCATCATCACTAAGACCCTTAAAGCAAAAATCACCTACTATAATTCCTGATTCATCTTTTAATTCCATATTCCAGATTGCATACCATATTCTCTTATCAGAATTTGAAAGACTCCCTTCAAGCATCTCCGTGTAAGCCTGTTTCATCTCAGGATCAGATTCATTTTCAATAACTAACCGCATTTCTTCATCACTTAAAGGATAAAGATACATTCTTTCAGTCTCTACTCTCATGAAAACACTCCTAAAACATCTGTATAATTCTTGCGATCTCCATAACTACAATCTTTAGCATCACTCCGCCGGACATTACATAAAACCATATCTCACGCATATGCTGTGATTTTGCTATTGGTGTTGCTATTGCTGCAATCATTATGATTGCGGCTCCGACACAGCCAACAATGTTTGGAACGCTCACAAGTGAAAATATTCCAGGATTACAGCTTCCAT
Source organism: Pseudocoprococcus catus (assembly GCF_019734885.1). Lineage (GTDB taxonomy): Bacteria > Bacillota > Clostridia > Lachnospirales > Lachnospiraceae > Coprococcus_A > Coprococcus_A catus. Next base: position 12,455 of record NZ_JAAXCM010000005.1, read on the forward strand.
CTATCGTATACTGAATTGTTTTATCCAGTCCGTCTCTTGCAGCTGCAAAGCAGCATATAACAAGACCATAGGCCAAAACAAACAGACTCCTTCTGCCCCAGTAATTAATGTTGCTTCTGCTACTGATTGAATATACAACAAACCCGACCAGCGATAAAATCATAAGTGTAGTAACTGTTGTTACCATATTTTCAAAATAGAGTTTCAACCTTTTTCCCTCCATCTATTTGTCATTTACTTTGATAACAATTTCAAAAATTTCCTGTCATTCATCTGCTCGTTGGTTAAATATGCCCCATTATAAAACAACGCATAAGTTGTAACCGGAGTAGGTGCATTCTGCGCTTCTTCTTTACTCTGTAAATGAATAGCCCGGAATGATACGCCATTTTCTCTTGCAACTTCTTCTACAATCGGAACATATTTCGCATTAAACGGACACTGGCTGGTATAATATAAAACATAGCCCTTCTCCTCGATATGGGGATGTCTGGCACATTCCTTGAATTCAGGCAAAGGCACATCTGCTGCAAATGGCAAATACCATAACTGAATCCCATTGTCCGCTTCATCGCAAACCTTGAATCCCTTATACTGCAGGAATTTTGGATCTGACAAAAATGGTTTTTTCTTTCCGGAAGATAATATACACAGCCCTTTTTTCCCCTTGCTCTTACTGTCCTCCATACAGGCATCCAGCAGATCTGCTCCATAACCATGTCCTTTGAAAGAACCGGCTACCCACAGGCAGTCAATATACATATAGCCATCTGCAGTAATCGGATTCCATGCATTTTCAGCAGGCAGATACTCAATAAAGCACTTCCCCCGTTCTACACTTTTCAGAAAAACAAGCCCCTCCCTAAATTGCTCTTTTAACCATTCTTTTTTGGATGACACCTGAATATCGTTGTTATTGGAAATAGCACAGCATATGTGCTCTTTGTCTATATTCTCGTTTGTCACTTTAATATATTCCATAAATCTCTCCACTATTTCTACTTTCATAGTATCACTTCTTCTATACTGTAACGTTATGCATAATTCAACTGAGCCTAATTAATGCTTTTGTACCACTCAGTAACTGCCTTCAAATTCTGTAAAGATACTCGTTCTGAATCATCGTTCAAATCGTTTCACCCTTTCATCTTATCTGCATTTCCTGTAAAAATTGATCCATATGCTCTTCCAGTAACTTTATCACATGGCTCTTGTTTTCTGTTCCATCATATATGCTGTAAAGTAAAAAAATAGGTCCATAAAAATCAAGTGCTGTCTGTCTGGCTTTTCCTGCATCTCCCAGCATTCCTGAAAACAAAGCTTCCATATAAGTTAATGGTCCGCTCGCAAGATAATTCTGATATAACTGTGCCATCTGTGGTTCCCTGTACTGTTCCAATGTCAACATCTTACGAAAACAGCTTGAAAATTCTTCCTCTGTCCAATGAAGGAACTGAACCTTTGTGAACTGCTTGATCTTATCAAATGCCGTTTCTTTATACTCGGCTGTAACCTTTTCCAGATCACCCTCCGGCATTTCATACTGCTTTACTCTCGCAATATCCAATTCATCCATCTTTTCAATAATACTGTCCAATATCTCCTGCTTGCTTTTATAATGCTTATACAATGCAGCCTTGGTTACTCCAAGTTTTGAAGCAATATCATTCATGGATGTTCCCATATATCCACTCTGTGCAAATAACTTTAAGGCTTCTTCCAATATTTTTTCCTTTGTGTTCTTTTCTTTGCTTTCCATGTCTATCTCCTAATTTAAATCTGCCATCAAGTTATCTTTTGGTAACTTTAATTATCTATCGTCTGTCCTCACCCTTTGGCAGCAATGTAACAAAATAATAAATAATTCCGAATACAGCTATACTTCCCATCATAATACCGATCATCTGATTTACACCTACCACATTTCCATGAAATACCGGATTGCAATCAAGAGTGTCTCTTATCGCTTCAACCATTTCATCCGGATAATGCTTTCTCTCCATCTCTCTGAAAACTCCGTGAAGCATATGATTCTTAATCAATGAAGTGGCATATGTACTCGGAAGATAAGACAGTGCCTTCTGAAGACCTGAACCAAAATTTGAAATCGGCATATAAGCACCACATATAAAACCATATCCTGCACTGACAATTGTACCTACAGCCGAAAGCTGTCCCTGTGTTGTCAATGGAAAGCTAATGATACTTGATAGCGTACTTCCAAACAGGACGAGCAATATCATATCAAATAAAACCCATAATACATCTGCTGCATTCATATACCATCCCATTTTAAATAGATATCCCAGACATAATACAAATGCAAGTCCATTGACCATCAAAGAATTAACGACCGTTGACAGAAAATATCCTAAATAGATTTTCCCCCTGCTGATCGGTGAAACATCAAAATCCTTCCTTGTTCCATTTGCCTTGTCCTGCACCATAGTCAGATTCACACAAAATGTTACAGTGATACAGCTTACTGCCATAAGTGATGCTGTCAGCTGTGCTGCCACGGTTCCATTAATGAGCTCATCCGAAATCGTGATCATATCAGGAATCGCAGCTGTAAAAGAATCTCTGAAAACCTTTGCAAGAAACGTAGCATACAGAACAATCAGAATAACTGGTGTGATCATTGCTGTAAACAACATACCTTTATCTTTAAAAAACAATTTTCTGTTCCTGTTCATTAATGCCAATACTGTTCTCATCAGCGTTCACCTCCTAGCTTTTTCCCTGTGACTGCAAGAAATACATCATCCATTCCGCCTTTTACTACTTCATAATCCATGAATAGATCCTGATGCTCTACAATAAGCTCCGTAGCTTCTTTCGTATTTTTTACTTTTATCTGATATCCGTCACGTATTTTTTTATATTCCCTGTTCAATGTCTTTATTTCATCTTCGGAAACACCATAAATAGACACGATATCCTGTACATAATCATTTTTAAGTTCAAACGGTGTACCTTCCGCTGCGATACTTCCTTTGTCAAGAATCACAACATAACCGGCATTAGCAGCCTCTTCCATATAATGTGTAGTCAGAAATACTGTCATATTTTCAGTTTTCTGAAGCTTCTCGATAACATTCCAGATTAATTGCCTTGTCTGTGGATCAAGCCCTGTGGTAGGCTCATCAAGAATCAAAATCTCCGGTCTGTGCAATAATGCGCGGGCAATATCAATCCTTCTTCTCTGACCTCCCGACAGCTTTCCTACTGGTCTGTTTAAAAACTCGTCAAAATCCAAAATCTCGACTAGCTCCTGTAATCTCTTATCAAAGGCATTTCCTGTAATGCCATACAAAGCAGCTCTGCTCATTAGGTTCTCTTTCACCGTAAGCGGTTTATCAAGTACGCTATCCTGAAATACAACACCAATCATCCTTTTTGTCTGTGCGCCGGCTTTGTCAGTTTCTATTCCGTTTACCTGAACCGTTCCACTGTCTTTTTTCAGCAGTCCACAAAGAATAGAAATGGTTGTACTTTTCCCTGCACCGTTTACTCCTAGAAATGCAAACAATTCTCCTTTTTTCACACGAAAGCTTAAATCATTTACCGCTTTTACTTCGCCAAAGCTTTTATTCAAGTGGCTGATTTTAATTATATCTGATTCCATATTTTCTCCTTTTGTTTCATCTTTCCTTAAATGACGCAGTATACGTTGGATTTACCTTTTTTAATAGAATCCATATGTTAAAAAGTAATATGAATGCAAAAATTGTCCACGCCTCTTATTAGTTACCATTCGGTTACTTACATTATAGTAACCAATTGGTAACTTGTCAATCTTTTTCTAATCTTCTATCACTTCTATCGGATGAGCATCCGAAACATAAATCATCGCATCATAAAGTTCTGCTGGAGATGCCCATACACGATAGCCTCTTGGAATAATTCTGTATATGGAAACTGCTTATCAAACTCTTCTGCTTCCCGCTCATCTACAAGATAGCCTTCCGGTGTGGCATACTCTCCGGTAATCCCATCAAGATAACCAGGTAAAAGTTCTTTACACAAAAAGAATGATGCATCTTCCCCCTCTGGCAATCCATGATATCGGATACCATACTCGCTTGCCTGTCTGAATCCACTCTTGCCATAAAAATCAATGTTTCCTTCAAAGCAGACTGCACCACAGCCAAGCTCTGCAGCTTTCTCCAATGAATAATCAAGCAGGATTTTACCATATCCTTTCCGCTTATATTCATTCTTGATACAGATCGGTCCCATCGTCATAATTGGAAGGCTTCTTCCATCATCTGCTGTGATTGCAGTTCTCACAAAGATATTCTGCCCGACAAGTTCTCCGTCCAGATACATCACAAAATCAAGTTCCGGTACAAATGCCGGATCATTTCTCAGCTGGTTAATGACATAATGCTCCAGGCATCCGGAGCGGTATACGTTCCAAAAGCTGTCTCTTACCAGATTTTCCACCTCGCGATATTCACTTTTTTCTTCTAAACGGATTACTATATTATTTTTCATGATCTGATTCTCCTTCACTTCAACTCTTGTACCAAACTTTTTATAGCTGATACAAATTCATCTTTTACATTTTGCTTATCTTCTGCTCCATCATACATGCTGTAATAAAAATACATAACTGCATAAAATCCGGCAGCTTTGTCCTTAGCATTTGCAATTCCAATACTTTCAAATAAATCTTTCACATAAGAAGCAGGTCCAGCCACGAGATATTGCTGATATAAATTCTGCATTTCTTCACTGCGAAACTGCTCTATGGTCAGCATTTTTCGAAACGATGATGCAAAATCATCCTCTGTCCAGTATTCAAACATAGACTTGCTGTATTCCACCAAATCATCCAGAGATACATTCTCATACTGTTCAGGCATTTTTTCTTTTTCCTCTTCCGGCATATCATATTCTACTGCCTGTTCACCATCCTGCTGCTCCATACGCTGCACAATACAATCAAAAATATCTCTCTTACTTTTATAGTGTCTGTATAATGCCCCTTTTGTCATGTCAAGCTCTCCTGCTATCTGGCTGACGGAGACAGCCTCATAACCATCTCTGGCGAACAGATGCAAGGCTACAATTAATATCTCTTCTTTCCTATTACCCACGCTGGTAAACCTCCAATTCAAAAAATAAACGATCGTTTACATCTTCATAATAGTAAACGGTCGTTTATTTGTCAAGACTTTTCTTTTGCTCATATTATCTTTTCTTTTGCTTATATTATCTCTTTTTATAAGTCAACAGCTCTGGATTTTCACTTTTTGTCCATTAGGCAGAGTATATTCCACATCAATATACTTTATTTTGTATAAACTGTATTTCCTTTTGCAATTACTTCAATCCTTTTGTCTTTGCAACCAGTGCACACATATCACGACCGATTCCATCTGTTCCAAGGCAGCCAACAACTGTTGTTACTCCAAACTTCGTAATTCCTTCCATAGTTGCTTCCGGAGTACGATTGGCGAATCCACCTTCGCCACCGCCTCCGAGTACATGAACATGACTATCAATGAATCCTGGAGTTAAAAGTAACCCCTCTCCATTGATTATTTCTGCCTCAGAAAGAAATCCGTCTGCGGATATAGAACCTGCATCTTTAATCTTAACAATCTTATCATTGATTGTAAGTACATCTTTTTTCCCCAGATGCTGTGGGGCATAAACATCAATATTCTGAATTAATTTCATCATAAATCACTCCCAATTATCAAGTGCAATAAAATATCCTATGTTTCGTAAAATCCCTTTGGTAGAAGAAATGTCAGAAGTGCTGCGATAACAACTAATGCCAACACTCAACAGCTACTTTTATAACACCATCTCTCTTATTCTCGAAGAGATCATAAGCCTCTTCAATCTTACTTAAAGGATAGGTATGCGTAATAAGTGGTTCTGTATTAATCTTTCCGTCAGCAATCAGTTTCAATGTCTCATCGCAGTCGCATCCATCTACTCCGCCGATTTTGAAAATAAGATTTTTACCATATATATCCGGAAGCGGTAAGCTCTGTGCTTTATCATAAAGTGCAACGATTGTTACAATTGCATTGGGTCTTGCGCACTCCCATGCAAGACGAAACGTTGATTCTGCTCCGGCAACTTCGAGAACAACATCTGCTCCACCATGATCACTTGTTTTCTTAACAAACTTCTCACATTCTTCCGGAGAAACAGTAAGTACATCCGGATAATGCTTATTAATAAATTGGATACGTTCTTCATCTTTCTCACACATGATAATGTGCTTTGGATTCTTCAGCATAACGCAAAGCAATGTACAGATTCCTGTAGGACCTGCACCAATAATCAGTACTGTGTCATCTTCTGTAATTTCAGAAATACGAGTTGCCCAGTAGCCGGTAGCCAGAACATCTCCAACGAATAATGCCTGTCTCTCTGTAACTTCGTCTGGAATCTTGTTTAATCCTTGATCTGCGAACGGTACACGCACATACTCAGCCTGACCGCCATCGATGCGACAACCAAGAGCCCAACCGCCATTTTTGTCAGTACAGTTATTGACGTAACCTTTTTTACAGAAATAACATTCACCACAAAATGTCTCCACATTTACTGTTACTCTGTCTCCCGGTTTAACATGCGTAACAGCGCCTCCAACTTCTTCAACAATTCCAACCATCTCGTGACCAACAGTAATTCCCAAAACTGCACGTGGAACACTTCCATGCTTGATATGCAAATCACTGGAACAGATACTCGCAAGCGTTACCTTTACAATAGCATCCCTTTCATGCATGATTACCGGTTTCGATTTTTCTCTTAATTCAAATTTTCCTTTTGATACATATGTATAAGCCTGCATTGTTTTCTCCCCACCATTTTCGAATAATATAAAGCGGTTTGCTCTTTCGGATTATCTCCATCCCGATAAGGCACTGTGGCCGCCATAACACACTATTTCAGCCCGCTTCCTTCTTAAAGCTCATTATATTTCTTTGCGCTGCCTTTTGCTTTCTCCACTGGATATTTTGCCTCATTCATTGTCATCTTCATATTGATAATTTCATCCGCGTCCAATCCAAGGGCATCCAACAGATTCTGGGAATACACCATCACATCTGCCAATTCCTCTTTTACATGCTGCAAATCATACTCCTTATCATTCCACTGAAAACACTCTAATAATTCTGCCGCTTCAATGACTATGGATTTTGCCAAATTGCCCGGAGAATGAAACTGCTCCCACTCCCTGTCTTTTGTAAACTTTCTAATTCTGTCTATTGTTTCCTGTTTCATAATAATTCCTCACTTTTCACCAGATAGGTTCATTATATTATTGTAACTTTTCAGAGCTAACCTCCAAAATGCTACGCATTTCGTCGGTGTGGCGTATCCGCCAAATAAAATTTCAAAAACAGTCTTAAAAATACAAGCATTTTATACCTGTTTTTTGAAATTTTGCTTGACTCTGAACAGTTACATATTATTATAACTTTTTACGCCGCCAATGCATTGGCGTTGACCTGTTCTATCACCTTTCTAATACCCATCCATACGGATAAATCAGTAAAAACATCCACAATACTGCCCTGTTCCGTAAAAGGCAGCTCCTGAAGAACTGAAAAATCCTTCATCATGCCGTTTTGAACGATATATTCAACAATCTGATTGACAAAATAAATCTGCCTACTGTCCAGGTTTGTTTCATCCAGGTATTCTGAAAATGCCGCTTTCGCTGCGGCCATATCAAGTCCAACAATCTCCCTGACAAACTCGCCCAACGGTTTTTCACCATATTCTGCTTCGTAGTCCTGCTTGGTTCCAACTTCGCTCCAGAGAATTTCTTCAAGTTCCTTAATATCCGCCGATGTGAGCGGTATATTCTCTCTTAATTTTGCAATCGCCGTATTGTCCTGATGCTGACGGACATAATATTCTGCCTTTGCTTTGTAGTTCTTCAAATCATCATTTTCCAACTCTGATTCTTTCCACTCCATAGACAAAATTTCATCATCAAAATTTGTATTATATGTCTGTCGGCCGGTTGGAATATATTTTATAAGGTTCCTGAGATTTTTTCGAATATGCTCAAACTCATCAATATCTGCTCTTTCCACATAATCCGTATGAAGAATCTTGTCAAGCAAGTCCGCCTGCATCATAATTTCCGGAATATTGGACACATTTGCAATTGCTGAAGCCTTCTTAAACAATTCATTGGAACCGCGGCTATATTTCTTTCCTGCCAGATAGGCCAATTCGATACCATACATTAGGGCATCAAAACGCAAAGCCTTCGCATCATCCTTTTCCGGTTCAATTAACGGAGCCAGTTCCTGACGTACCAGGAGTGTGTCTTCATAAGTCAAAGCCTGATAATTGTCTTCTACCGCATATTGATCTACATATTTCAGATGTTGACGAACCGCAAAGTTTTCCCGATTCAATTCTTTTACCTTACCTGCCATCTGCTCAACAAGGTTTTTTCGATACGCAATCAGCCTCTCCGTCTGATACTCCATTGCCTGTAATTTGTAAGAAATTTCAAATTGCAGACTAAACAATGCCCCCTGCAGCGCCATCATATTGGCTGTCGGTTTGCCTTTATTCATACGGAAAAATTCAAAATTCCCGCAAAAATCAAAAATATAAAACTTCTGCTTGTCCTCGCCGTCCATCAATCCCGGACACAAGCGCGTACCGCGGCCTATCATCTGCCAGAATTTTGCCTTGCTCATCACTTTTTTAAAGAAAACAAGATTCAACACTTCCGGAACGTCTATACCTGTATCCAGCATATCAACCGAAATAGCAATCTGCGGCAGTTTTTTCGCATCAGAAAATTCGTCAATTGCACTCTGGGCATAGTTAATGTGATTGTCAATCACCTTTGCATAGCCATTCAAATGCGGATACTCTTTGCCAAATACTTCAAGAATTTTCTCCGCGTGCTTATGGTTCTTGGCGAAAATAATTGTCTTGCCTATTTTGTTGCCATAATCAATTTTAAGGCCTTCACGCATTAAAACGTTTAACACTTCACGAATCGTATCCTTGTTAAAAATCCATTCATTCAATGCAGACGAAGCAATACGTTCCGGCAGTTCTCCATTTTCATCCTCAAAAGTATTTTCATAAGCTTCCTTATCTTCAGCAGAAAGCTCGTCATACACAATACCCTGTTCGATAAATTTCAACCGTGTCTCCACCGACATAAAATCTACCAGATAACCGTCCTTTACTGCCTGAGATAATTCATATCCATAAGTCGGAACACCATTTTCCAGTTCAAAAACTTCATATGTGTTTTTGTCAATTTCATCTTTTGGTGTCGCTGTCAATCCAACCAATGGAGCATCAAAATAATTGAAAATATCCCGATATTTATTGTAAATGGAACGATGTGCCTCATCGCAGATAACCAGGTCAAAATGTCCGCAAGTAAATAATTTTCCCTCTCCATCATGAACTGAGTCGATGCAATTCATCATAGTCTGATAAGTGGAAAAGACACAATGTGCCCCAAAATTATCTTTTTCTTCACATAGATTCGTCACAGATAAATCTGGAAATAAATTAACAAAACTTCTTTTTGCCTGAGTCACCAGAGAATTACGATCAGCCAGGAAAAGAACATTCTTCACCCATCCCTGCTCCAGCAAAACCTTCACCAATGCAATAACCGTACGGGTCTTACCTGAACCGGTAGCCATAACAAGCAATGCTTTTCGTCTGTTTTTCACTCCAAAGCTGTCACAAACAGCCTTGACTGCAGCTTCCTGATAGTAACGGCCTGCAATCTCTTTATCTACTGTAATATACTGCAGACTGGACCGCATTTTCTGCAAATTAAACAGCTTTTCCAAATCACGTTTGGAATAAAACATTGCCACTTTGCGCTCCGGATACTGATTGTCCACAATACGTGTTTCGAAACCATTGGTTAAAAATACAACCGGTCGCTGTCCCTGATTTTTCTCAATTAAGTCTGCATATAATTTCGCCTGCTGCCTGCCCTTAGAAACATCCGCGCATGTACGCTTTGCTTCAATAATAGCCAAAATCCTACCATCATCCCCCAGCAGCACATAATCTGCATATCCTTCTTCTGATTTATTCGGCATTCCTGGAATTTTATATTCATTCAGCCAGTTCCGGCCTTCAATCCAACCTGCATCTTCCAACATCGTATCAATATAAATTTTGCGGGTTTTGTATTCAGAAATATCCAAAGGTTTTGGAACATATGTCTGCTGCTGCTCTTCACGTCTTGAAGTCAATTTTTCACGCAGTTCGGCATTTTCCTTCATGAGTTTGTCCAGCTTCAGTTCTGTTTCTTTAGGAAGAACCGTCACCGCAGGCTTTTCTTCCAATAACGCTGCATTGAAAGCGCCTTCCTCGTACTCGTCCGCATAACAGTAAGCAACAAAATCCATAAATATGTACAGATTTTCCAGACAAAGCACTGCCTGTTCCCTTGAAATCTTCTTTCCTGCATGAGCCGCATTGTTGCCCATCTTCCAAATAAAATGCATCCGTTGAAGCAAATCTGCATCCACAATATCCCTAAACTCATCTGTACTCATGAGACTCACCAGTTTATCATCCCAGGGAACAACAAGCGAACCATCAACAGAATACATCCATTTAACAGCAAACTCCATGGCCCGTCTGCAATTTAAAACCGACGCCGCATAATCAATCGGCAAAATTTTCTCAGCAGAAACAGCCACATCCGCAAAACTATTGAACTTCTTTTCTTTTTTCAAAAAGTCAAAATTAGTCATTCCATCACCCCTCACATGATTACCGCAAATCCAAAGCTCTTCGTAGCACCGACACAAAATTTATATGATACTCAATGCCATCCACTGTATTGATGCCATTTCTGAGATTATCACTAAATTCATGTTCCGCATACTCCCCATATTCAGAATACCATCGTATTTTATAACGAGGTATGCACTCTGCCCTCTCAAGCCGAAAACAAACCGCATCCTCCGGTGTCAAATCCCTAAAAGTGTCTATAACCCCATCCGTCCTTCCACAACTGTTAACGCCATACACCTTCAATTTCGGTATCACACAATCCACCGGCCTGAACACAATTGTTAATATGCCCATCGTCGGCTCCTCGGTCCATATTTTCGAATAAATTTCATTCCGGCATTCCATTTCAACATCGTAATCTGTCGGCTAATCCTAAATAGAGACATTACTTTTCCATTCTTTGCGACGACGGTTATGTACAAAACGGACAATGGCAAGGATAACGCTGATAACACCAATGGCTGTAAAAACATTGCTGATAGGTGCCCAATATGGAGAATTGAAAAGCTGTAATATAAAATCAGGCATTTTATCCTTCCTTTCTGGGAGATTTTCATGTGTGTTATGCTTCCACATAATAACTGTGCATTTTCCAATGTAAACGTGCAAACACCATCTTCATTTAAAACAATACGGCCTTAAAAACCACCTTCATTATAAGCTCTTGCGATTACATACGATGGCTCATAGTATGCGCTGGCATTATAATTATCAATGGTTTCGCATATGTCATCATTATATACACGAATCATACCACCAATATAATCTTCATTTTCACCTAAAGTATTTAATATCAATCGCGTATAGACTTTTCCCATCTGTGTTTCCCATGGAATTTCGTCGACCAGTTCTTTATCAACATCTGTGATATCAAACGTTCCTGTTTTCAATTCATTCTCGTCAATCCATTCCTGTTCAACTTTCAGTGGATTTTCACAATGTAGTACATTTGCCAGGCTGATTAATCGCCGCCATTCCATTGGCTCTACATTATTCACCACATATTTATTTCGCTGATGCAGTTTACGCGCCACTCTTTCTATCATATAACAGATGAAGTATAAATCATTGTCCGTAATTTCTTCATCCTCAAAGAAAACATTTTTCATAGACTATAACCCCTTTATAGCGCAATAACATAAGCACCTTTTCTATGCCAAAAAACAATCTTAAGGCGAACAATTTTGATTTGTCTACTTGCTTTACAAATTCATCAAATCTTTCTTGTTCTTTTATTGACGGAACAATAAAATCAAGTGTACCCAAAATTTTCATTGTCAAATACTTTGTTAATCCGCCTAACGACTGGATAAATATTTCTGTAAATGCAGCTTTGATTTCGCATCAAAATACACCTTACGTTCCTTATCACCTTTTCCAAACACTACACATTCACGCTCTTCAAAATCCACATCTGAAATATTTAAATTAACCAACTCACCAACACGAATTCCTGTAGAATAAAGTAAATCAATCATTGCCAAATCTCGTGTACAAGCACAATGGTCTCTCAATTGCTCAATTGCTTCATCCGAAATAATTTCCTTCACTTGCTGTTTCGTCTTTATCTTATGAATTCGCCGCATAGGACTTTTTAGAATATAATCTTCTTCCTCCAACCAAGAAAAAAAACTTGAAATATTCCGTCTGATATTATCAACAGTTACCTTACTGCACCTATTGTTTTGCTGATAATTCGAAAGATATCCTCTTATCTCCTCTGTAGTGATTTTTCGAATTGGCGATGAAATACTTTGAAAAAAACGCTCTACCGTCACACGGTAATATTGTAATGTTCGTTCAGAACATCCCTCAATCTGTTTTGAAGCAAGAAACATTTGCAAATAGTCCGCATTGGTAATTTCTACTTTTGCTGCAACATTTTCTGTTAAATTCTTCAAAAGCACTTCCTGCAATTTTTTCATTTGAGCAATATTCAAATATTCATCCATTTCATTTAAAATATTCACCAGTTTTTCTTCCATGTCGATATACTCCTTTCAAATGTATACCAACATCCTTCCCCAACTCCTAGCCTTATTTAATTCATGTCAAATGGTGTGGTGTCCCTGATGTAGAACTAAGTATTTTATCTTGCTCTTGCTTCTTAATTCTATCTGCAATTTGTTGAATTTTGTTGGTAATCCACATATTAGCCGTACTATTTTCTGAATAATCAGCCTCGGCATACATATCTACACGGCCATCTGCTCTCATCTGTTCTACTTGCTGCATTGCTTTCAAGTCACCCTTGGGGTAAATTGCAAAAGTTGCTCCACCATTCTGTTTAACAACAGAAAATGCCGGAATATCACTTGGCCCATCTGCAATATATATCATATTTTCAAACCGTACACGCCTTAACTCTTTTGGAATCTTAGCATTCACTTCTACATCCTTTCCCTTGTTTATCTCAAAAATAGCTCTAGTTTTAGTAGTGTTATCAATCGTGTACACGACCTCACTAATAACTTTTTTCCCGTTCTCATCCTCATCTTCTATTAACTCACATCCCCATATATCCTCGACATATTCGTACAATTTTGAACCGCGAATCACCTCTGCAAACCCAGTACTTACGATATAATGCTCTACTTTGATTCCGTATTCTGAATAACTTGGATCATTACTAAACATCTCCTTTGTTTTTGCAAATATTTCAGGAATACCAGGATAAAATTTTTGTTCTTTTCCAAAGTCATGTAACATTTGATTATTCAACCCTGAAAACTCTCCATTCTGAGCACAATGGATAAAGTAATTGAGATAATATGTATCGGCATTTACTCTGATTCCCTGTTTTTTATATTTTAAAGGGATTTCATTCACCTTATTCCAGAACTCATGTGCATTTACATTAAATTTCTTAAAAATAGGGTCTTGCATATACCCATCAATTAGAGTTTTATCACAATCCCATATAACAGCTATCACATTCGCCATTTTATTACACTTCCCTTCCGATTATTTTTTATCCAAAATACTCTTGCATCAAACTATCAAATAGCAGCTGTGCTTTATCCAAAGCTGCCTGTACGGCAACTTTTGATTTGTCGACTTGATTGACAAAATCAGCAAACCGATTTTGAATATCCATTGGTGGAATTGGCACGACCAAATTAAGAATATCCCTATTTGAAATATTCGCCTGTCTTACTCCTCTATTAATTCCTGTAAGCTTTTTCTTTACTCTTTGAAACTTAAGTAACTGAGATAAATAATATTTATTTATTCCTTCTTTTATTTCAAGTTTCGCATTTCTCTGATTCAAATAGTACTTCTCATAATCATTATTCAATATGCACACATTGCCATAGTCATCCTTCCCAACAGTTCCTGTTAATGACATAACCAAATCCCCCGGATACATAATATATTTTTCAAGCTTCTTATCTTCTTTCCAATACACCATATTGACTGATTTAAAATATCCAGCATTAATATTGCCAATACGAAGTACAGGAACTCCTTCATTTTCATCAAACTGATCACTTTTAAAAGCATATCCACCTAATACGTCAAGTTTCTCCGATAATGCGCATTCTTCCCACCCTTTTGTATTATTATCTGGATTTCCAAACATCTCCACAAATCGGGCTTTTATAAGGTCATCTAAGTCCAACAATTCTCTCCTTCTTAATTTCATTATCTGTTGCACTTTATCTAAAAGTCCAACAATCTCACTTTGCTTAGATATTGACGGAATATCTATCCTAATTTTCTTCAAGTCTTTCACTGCAAAACTTGCTTGGTTAACAGATTTTTTTGTAATATTCCTTATCTGACTTTTAAACTGCTGCCCATAAAAACAATATCTTGCATAAGCAGGATTAACAATATCTCTTCTAGCCCTGAGTCTTAATAAATTCATTCCATGAATAATAATTTCATTTGGCTCTTTAATGTATAAAACCGTTCTTCCCAAATACTGAACGCTATTAATATGCGACATCAGTAAATCACCATCTTCTAAAACATAAGATTCATATTTAGAAATATCCTTTATCCCTGCATATCCCATTCTATCTCTATTAAATTTGTCATTTGCAATTGTTTCTATCCTTGTAATAGGGAAACCATCCTCCCTGTTTCCCTGTTTAATATTAACACCATTCTGTATTAGAAAGAAGCACTCATCTACTGTTCTTACCATCTACACCATCCCCACAAACACGAATTTCTCTCTTTTCCACCCACGCAACTACTGCTCATTCAACATTTTCTCCAGTTCATCCATTGCTGCACCAATTTCTTTCTCCAGCTGTCTCAAATCGGCTATAATTTCCGATGTTGGCGGATATTCCACCGGTACATATTCAACCTGTTTATATTTATTAATGCTCAAATCATAATCATTATCTGCAATTTCCTGCTTCGTTACAAAGAAAGACTGCTCCGTGCGCTGACGTTCTTCTTCGCCTTCAAGATGATGAAATCTGGCTACAATATCCGGAATATCATTTTCTGCCACAGGTGTTCTTTTATCATCCAGGCTCTTGCCATCTGCTTTCATATCATAGAACCAGACTTTTTCTGTGCCACCGTGTCCGGTCTTTGTAAATATCAGAATCGCTGTTGAAACACCTGCGTAAGGCTTAAATACACCAGACGGCATCGAGATGACTGCTTCCAAACGGTTATTTTCGACGATTTCTTCACGAATGGCTTTATGGGCTTTGGATGAGCCAAAAAGAACACCATCCGGAACGATACAGGCACAACGGCCGCCCACCTTCAACATACGCAGGAAAAGCGCCAGAAACAGTAATTCTGTTTTCTTTGTCTTGCATACTTTCAGCAAATCAGCCGATACAATGTCATAGTCCAGACTGCCTTTGAAAGGTGGATTTGCAAGAATCAGACTGTATTTCTCCTTATCTGGATTCTGGTCAGACAAACTGTCTCTATACTCAATAAAAGGATTTTCCACACCATGGGTCATCATATTCATAGCACCAATACGGAGCATTGTGCGATCCATGTCATAGCCATGAAACATATGATTCATATAATGTTCTTTATTCTGGCGATTAAAAAATACTTCCTGTTTGCAATTATCTTTTAAATATTCACTGGCTGCTACCAGGAAACCGGATGTTCCACAGGCCGGGTCACAGATAATATCGTCCGCCTTTGGTTCCATCATATCTACCATCATTTTGATAATATGGCGAGGTGTACGGAACTGTCCATTAACACCTGCCGTCGCTAACTTTGAAAGCAGATATTCATAAACATCACCACGAGTATCTGCTTCCTTCAGCTGTGACATCTGTTCATAGATAGCATCCATAGCCGTCACAATCTTATCCAGCATCAACGGTGTAGGAATTTTAAAAATAGCATCGCTCATGTATTTTGAATAGGCACTTTCTTTATTCCCATGCAAATTCTTGATAAATGGAAATACCCACTCCTGCATCGTACTATACATCTTTGCTGCTGGAAAATCATGAAAGACACTCCACTTCAGCTGGCTGCCATCAATCGTACGCTCACCAATCTGAACTTCTTTGGCAAAAACACTCTGATAAGGCAGCCCCAACATTGCTGCCTCTTTTGCATGCAAATTATCTGCATCATCCAAATCGCGAATAAACATTAAATACGTCATCTGCTCAATGACATCCAGAGGATTTGTCAAGCCACCTGTCCAGAATATTTCCCACAAACTGTCAATCTTACTTTTTAATTCTCCTGTAACCATATTATTCATTCTCCCTGTTCCAAACGTAGGCCGTATATCTGCCTCCGCCAATTTTAATTATTTCATTATTCTTCAGTAAATCCTTTAATGTCCGCTGCACGGTTACCTGACTGATATCCGGACATTTTGCCATAATTTCTGTCTTTGTCAATTTTCCCAAAGAACTCTTAATGATTTCCCGAATTCTATCCGGTTTAGAAAGGTTACGATTTGTCAGCAATTCCACTCTGGATGAAAATTCTCTGTACGCTCCCACAATCATCCCCAGCATATATCGCACAAACGGCGCATAATCATTCATTTCATCGTGCCAATCATAGGAACTCTCCTGCAAAACTTCATAATAAGTCTCTTTACTGTCCGCAATCATTTTCTCAATACTGATATATTTTCCAACAAGATAGCCTGCGCGATACAATGTCAACAAGGTCATTAAACGACTCATCCTGCCATTGCCATCATTAAAAGGATGTATACACAAAAAATCCAGAATAAAAATCGGAATCAATAGCAGCGGATCCATTTCCCGTGTATTCACTGCATCATTAAATGCATTACACAAAGCTGTTACCGCCTCTGATGTTTCCCAAGCTGGAATTGGTTTAAAACGAATTCTGCTTGTACCATCCGGCAATGTTTCTGCAATGACGTTATCTGAATTTTTGAAATTTCCGCCAATACCGCTGCCACTAAATTTATAAAGATCTCTATGCAGCTGCAGAATCATTCCCGGGCGCACCGGAATGTAATCATAACTTTCATGAATAGTATTTAAAACATCTCTATAACCTGCAATTTCACGTTCACTCCGATTTTTCAGCGTTGTTTTGTCCTTGACGATTTTCTTCAACCTGTCTTCCGTAGTGGTAATTCCTTCAATTCGATTAGATGCCTCCGTACTCTGAATTTTGGCAATCTCAAGTAATTCAGATAGTGCATCCTGATTTGCTTCTATAAACAGTTTTTGCTGTCCTTTATACTCATGAATCTGTGCAATCAAATCCACTATGTCAGGTGTAAGAAGGTTTTCATATTCTCTTCTAAACTCAAAATTCCTCATCCAAATTCCTCATTCTGATTTTAATATTACTATTTTAACCTATTTTGATGTAATTAAATTATAACATTTAATGTGTCAAAAATCCATTCAATTTAATCATTTTGCTTGCAAATGATCAAATTGAAATCATTATTGATCAAATTAAAATGCCAGTCTTTGATTCTCTATCTTTATAAAATAAAAACCGGTCAACTGATTTTCCTAAACCAGCCAACCGGCATATTCTCCTTTTTCTTCTCTGCCTATCTTATTTCATACAATTCATTACAACCGTAATCATCATTTCCATCTCATTCGGTCTGGACTCAGCAACCATAATCGTCAGCGCTACCAGTGTATGGTCATCAATTGTCTTCTGACCATTTGAAAACAGTGCATCATTCTTATCAAGAAAATACAAGAACATCGCTGCTGCAATTCTCTTATTGCCATCGAAAAAGCTATGATTCTTCGTCACAAAATACAGCAAATGCGCCGCTTTCTCTTCCAATGTCGGATAAACTTCCATGCCCGCAAAAGACTGATAAATGTTTCCAATACTGCCTTTAAATCAGTATAACATATCAGCTGAGATTCTATCATTTTTGCAACATTCTATTCTTTCTCCAGCCAATCTTCCAAAGAAAATATTTATTTCTACAATGGAAAATGCAGCGTCCTAAATACGCTGCACCTTCATTGCCTTATTATTTCATTCACCTATATTATACGCTGTATTTGACTTTTTAATCCCAAGCATCATCGTCTTTTTCGAATTTCACTGTCAGATAATAAACCTCATCATTACAGCTGTCAACCTTTTCATTTTCAATATCTGAGAATGGTGTCACACTCAACGCGTTTTTTGCATAATACAAAGCCAATATGCCGATTTCTTTTCCGGGCTGAATCGTTATTTTCCCTTCATCAATGCTTTTTGCTGACCGTCCGTAATAATTTCTACCCTGTACATCCTCCAAAATATTAAATTCCGTAGAAAATTTTGTTCCTTCACCGGCAGCAATCAGTTTAACTTTAAAATTCTGGTAACTGTTCAGAGCCAACCTCCAAAATGCTACGCATTTCGTCGGTGTGGCGTATCCGCCAAATAAAATTTCAAAAACAGTTTTAAAAATGCAAGCATTTTATACCTGTTTTTGAAATTTTGCCTGGCTCTGAACAGTTACAAATTCTGAAAATCCGGTATAACCGCAATCATTCCGTTTCTTAACGAAATCTGCTCAAGCTCGGACCAGCTTATTGTTCCCAGCGAGCTTTCGGATTCCAACACACCTTTTTTGTAAACAGCCAATTCAAATGATATACCTTTAATTTCCTTATCCACAGCATAATCATATAAAAAAGCGCCATCCGCATCTGAAAGCATACCGGCAATATTCATCTCTGTACTATCCTGTGCCAGCGGTTCTATGTAATTCACTCTCGGCTGATTTTTAAACGTCAACAGATAAATCAGAATCCCCGCCATCACGCTTCCGAAAACTGCCAGCAACACAATGATTTTTTTCAATTTGTGCTTGCGGTGTTCTCCATCCTCCGTCACCTGGATCAGATTTTCCTCGGATTTCTGAACCACCTCAGCAGGTTCAATATCTTCCCCGGCAATAAATTCATTGAGAGATATTCCGAGGATTTCACACAACGCCATATAAACAGAAACATCCGGCAGACAGATGCCCCGCTCCCACTTGGAAACGGACTTGTCACTCATTCCCAGTTTCTCTGCCACCTGTGCCTGCGTCATTCCAAGGGCTTTTCTCTTTCCGGCAATATATTTTCCAATCTTAACTGTATCCATGGCAATCCTCCTTTTTACCTTTTCAGCATAACATGACCAGCTAAAAATCAACACCTCTCCGTGGTAGAATTGCCATGGATGCCCCATAGTTACAATAAATTTGTCAATTCAAAATAAATATCTCTGTCACAAACGTGATTGTCAAATCAGCACAAACTTATCTGCTTTCCTCTTCGGTGCCTTTGGCGCCTCCTCCGCTGCATTGTATCCCAAAGCTATAATTCCCACCAGTTCACCATGTCCCGGTGCAAATTCATCTCTAAGATCCTTTGTCATATGAGCCTGGTTTGCTGCTGTCATCCAACAGCTGGACACACCATGGTCATAGGCACTGAGAACCAGATTCTCCATGGAAGCTGCAACACTCTGAACAACACCTTCATCCAGAAGGGCCCATGTATAATCCGGCTTGTCCCTGAAAGCCAGTACTACCGCAGGCGCCCCGCCAAGTGTACTGATGAACGAAAGTGTCGTCTTTACAACTTCCGGGTGAGCCAAAAAACGTTCTTCCAGATGCGGTTTATCCCTGTCAGAAACAACGCTCATCATTTCTTTCAATCTTGTCATCTTCTCAGGTGTACGGATAACCACATAATACCATGGCTGGAGATTCACTCCCGATGGTGCCCACAGGGCCGCATCTACAATTTTTTTCAAAATTTTGTCATCCACCGGTGTATCCTTGAATTGTCTCACCGACCTGCGTCCGTAGACAACATCTTTAAACTCCATAAACATTACCTCCTGTAATCTCTATTCTTTATATTTTACCGGCGGAATCAATCGCCGGTCCCCCTTAAACTTAAAACCCGACAATATCTATTCCCACACCTTCGGCTGATACTGCATATGCGATACATTATAAACCGTAATAAAGGCCTTCGGATCCTCATGATTGATATACGCCATCAGTTTCTGATATTCGCTCTTATCAACAATCGTGATAATCTCATTGTGTTTCTCTTTATTATAAGCGCCAATGGCCTCATAAATCGTTGCGCCGCTGTGCAGCTCATGAATAATAAACTTTCTCAGAGCCTCTTCCTTCTCTGTAATAATGCAGACTCTGCGCTTGATATTGTGGTCGAAAATAAAATGATCCAGCACAATGCCGTTGAAATAAGTGCCGAGAATACTCAGAACCACGGTCTTCTTGTCATAGACCAGTGCAGCAGACAATGCCACACACATGCCGGAGAGGGACATGGCTTTTCCCAGTTCCATATGTAAATATTTATTCATGATCTTCGCCACAATATCCAGGCCGCCGGAAGATGCATTGCGGTTAAACAAAATACTTAATCCCACGCTGACAACCAAAATATAGCAAATCACATCCAGTTCCTGACTTCCTGTCATGGAATCATAACCCGCAAATATTTTCTCAAAAATACCGATAAATACAGGCAGCATAATGCTTGTATAAACCGTTTTTATACCAAATTCCCTGCCGCAGGTAAAAAATCCGATCACCAGCAGCACCACATTCAAAATCATGGTAATCGCCGATAACGGCAGCGGCACAAAATTGGAAAGCACAATTCCCAGACCCGAAATACTGCTGACAGATGTATGACTCGGGACAAGGAAGAAATACACAGCAGCAGCAATAATTGCCACTGCCGCTGTCAGTATCACCACTTCCTTTACACCTTCCAGATAGCTCAGTTGTTTGTTTTTCTTGTTATTCACAGTTCAATTTCCTCTATTCTAACTTTATTTTTTCGTATACCTGTCCCCACTATTTCGAACCCACATGTTTCTCCGATACTTCATTCTCCTTTTATTTTCAAAATATACGTAATCTTTTTATATTGTAACACAAAAAATTGCTCTATACTATTCGTTTTACAGAATTGTATAGAGCAATTTATCAAGCGAACTCTATTGCCTTAAATCTTAGCCAAAGTATCTCTTCAGCAGACCTTCGAATGCTTTTCCATGGCGGGCTTCGTCGCGGGCCATCTCATGAACTGTGTCGTGGATAGCATCCAGGTTCAGCGCTTTCGCACGTTTAGCTAAATCGAATTTACCTTCTGTTGCACCGTGTTCAGCATCTACTCTCATCTCAAGATTCTTCTTTGTGCTGTCTGTTACAACTTCACCCAGAAGTTCTGCAAACTTAGCTGCATGTTCAGCTTCTTCAAAAGCTGCCTTCTCCCAGTATAAACCGATTTCCGGATAACCTTCTCTGTGCGCTACACGCGCCATTGCCAGATACATACCAACTTCTGAGCATTCACCTTCGAAGTTTGCTCTTAAATCAGCCATGATATCTTCCGGTGCACCCTGAGCAACACCTACAACATGTTCTGCCGCCCATGTCTTATCTGCGGACTGCTCTTTGAACTTGCTGGCCGGCTGCTTACATACCGGACAAAATTCCGGTGGATTCTCGCCTTCATAAACATAACCACATACTGTACAAACCCATTTCTTCATAATCGTAATCTCCTTTTCTAATCTGATTTTATTTATTGTTTTTGTTTTGTTTCTCGTTAATAACAGTAATAATTACTGTTATTAGTATAATACATCATACTCCTCACTTTGTCAATCATTTTTTTTCATTTTCTCAATTTTTTTGGTTTTATCTTACAAAGAGATCAATCGCTACCAACCTTATTTATTGCCCAAAATCTGTGTCAAGGCAGCTGTCAATTTTCGATTATCCTCATGACTTTTGACAGCAATCCTGTAATACCCCTCTGAAAGATTTCTGTAATTGCTGCAGTCCCTGATCAATATTCCTTCCGAAATCAACCGCTCCTTTAAATCTGTATCCGCTTTCAGTAAAATATAATTGGCTGTACTCTTCCGGTACTGTATTTTCAGTGTATCCAATATATCATACAGATATTCTTTTTCTTTTTGGATGTACCGGACTGTTTCCTTTACAAAACAATCTTCCTTCAGTGCTGCTTTACCTGACGCACCGGCCAGCACTGATACATTCCAGGGCGGCCCTGCCTGATACATTTGCTCAATCACTTCCGTGTCTGCCGTTATTCCGAATCCAAGCCGAACACCGGCCATGGCATACATCTTTGTAAAAGCCCTCAAGATAAATAGATTAGGATATTGATTCAATTTTCCAACCAATGTTAATTGTTCCTCCTGCCCTGTAAAATCCAGAAAACATTCATCCAGAAACAAGCGTATATTCTCTCTGCTGCATAACTGAAGTATTTTTTCCAAAAGCAGCGAAGGTATCAAAACCCCTGTTGGATTATTGGGATTGCATAAAAAAATAACTCCCGGTTTTTCCTTCTCAATTTGCTCTAAAATGTCCTCTTTTATACAGAAGTCCCGATGATTCAATGGATAAACTGCAATCTTATGGCTTGCTTCCTCCGTCTTCAGCTGATTAGCTATACCTTCCTTTTCGCTGATATGATCCACCCAAAGGCTGCAAAAGGCTGCCTCGTATTCCACAAAACAGGGAGCTGTCACCATGATTTTTGTCGGTCTTACAGCATAGACATACCGATAAATCACATCCGCCGCCCCATTGCCGCAGATAATCTGACTATCTTCTATATGGTATTTTGTCCCAATCGCTTTTCGCAGACTTTCACTATACATTTCAGGATAGCACCCAATCTGTCCGATTGCCTCTGTCAATGCTTTTTTCACTGAATCCGGTGCCCCCAGAGGATTAATATTCGCCGAAAAATCCAGAATCTTTTCATATTGATAAATATCGCCGCCGTGTATATTTTCCATTTGTTCTCTCCCAGTCAATTTTAAATCTAAAGCTGTCTTTCAACGCCTGCTTTTCTATCCATCTCACTCATCCACAATCCGCACTGCCACTTCATTGACATAATCATCTATTTTCTTGGCGATAAAATTGTCCACCACACACCGCTCAATATAAAATTTCTCTGTTTTTAAATGATTTTCTTCTTTATATTGAAGCAACCGCCAGTAAGCCTGTCCGATATTTATCCAATGGCCGACATGATAGGCAACAATATATTTTCCCCCGGGCAAGGTCTGGTATTTTCCTTTCAAAGGCCGCTCATCCATCAGCAAAATCGTATTGTCATACTCCGTAAAATTCGCCTTTGCAACATTATCTTCATATTGGATATACGCCACATCATAATCACTACGCATGCCTGAGTTTTTGAATTCCGCAATTAACTCACTGGTTTTCCGGTAAAGGGACTTTTCCGAACCATCTGTCACATGCCCGTATAAATAATATCTTTCAGGAAATTTCTGCATTGTCACTTCAGAAAAATCTGTTTTTTCTGCACTGGCTATCTTTTCACGACGTCTGGATAACCATTGTTTCATTGATCTCAGTTTTTCTATCTGAATATCAATCTGATGCTCGCGCTCCGCAAAAACACGCATCACACACTCAGGGCTGCGATTGTCAAGTATATCTCTGATCTCTTTTAAAGGCATCCCAAGATCCCGCAGCATCCGTATGGTATCAAAGGTTTCCAGCTGATAAATAGAATAAAGTCTGTAGCCATTTTCGGATACTTTCTCCGGGCAAAACAATCCAATGTCATCATAATGAAACAATGTATCCTTTGAAACCCCTTTGGCCGCTGCAAATTCTCCCGTTGTCATATATTCATGCCTGTCCATTCTTATCCCTCCTGTAAAATGCTTTTATCTGTCCTTTTTACCCATACAATTGTAAATATTTGTATTACCCCTTGACTATAGGGTTACCCTATAGTATATTCTATCAAATGTTGATTCAAGTTACACTATATTTCGAAAGGATTTTGATTATGAGTCACTCTATTAACGGACATTTTACACCGATATCACTTTTAAAATTTGCAGCACCTTCCATTATCATGATGATGTTCATGTCATTATATACCATTATTGACGGAATTTTTATCTCCCGCTTTGTCGGCAGCAATGCCCTTTCCTCTTTAAATATTGTCTACCCGATCATTAATATCGTCTTTGCTATCGGAACCATGCTTGGAACCGGAGGCAATGCCATCATCAGCCGCTATATGGGGGAAGGGAAGAACAAAACAGCCAAAGAATGCATGACCCAGTTTGTTGTCATTGGACTGATCATCAGTGTCATTATTCTTGTACTGACACGCCTGAATCTGTCTTCCATCTCCAGAATTCTCGGAGCCAGTGATCTCCTGTTGGCGGACTGCAACAGCTATCTTGCCATGGTCATCAGTTTTGCACCTGCAGCCATGCTCCAATGTCTTTTCCAATCCTATTTTGTTACTGCAGGACGTCCGAATCTCGGACTCTTTCTGACAATGATCGCAGGTATCCTGAATGCAGTTTTAGATTATGTATTCATTGTTGTCTGTCAGATGGGCATCAGCGGTGCCGGTCTCGCCACCGGTATCGGACAGATGGTTCCTGCTGTTTCCGGCCTCGTATTTTTCGCATTTTCCAAAGGAAGTCTACATTTCACCCGCCTTTCACTTCATCTGAAAGAGTTCATGCAGGCCTGCTATAATGGTTCATCAGAAATGATTTCTCAGCTTTCCAACGCCATCATCACTTTCCTTTTTAATATTGTCATGATGCGCCTGGCTGGTGAACACGGTGTGGCTGCTATCACCATTTTATTGTATGGTCAGTTCCTGTTTAACGCTTTTTATCTGGGATTTTCCATCGGTATCAGCCCGATTGTCGGCTTCCAGTACGGTGCGGGCAACAAAAAAGAACTGAAGAATATACACAAAATATCATTCCTTTTTGTTGGTATTTCCTCAATTCTTCTTACAATCGCTGCCATTACTTTGTCTACACCGATTGTTACAATTTTTACGCATGATGCCGAAACCTTTCGCCTGGCAGCTCCCGGATTTAGAATTTTTGCAGTTAATTTCCTGTTCAGCGGCTTAAATATTACCTCTTCCGGTTTCTTTACCGCTTTGTCCAACGGACTTGTATCTGCAATTATCTCATTCTGCCGGACACTGGTATTTATTGTATTATGCTTATTAATTCTGCCTTCCTTCCTTGACCTGAATGGTGCCTGGATCGCCATCCCTGTTGCAGAATTCCTGACATTGATCCTCTCTGCAGCTATGCATATACGCTATTTCTTCCGTCCGGGAAAACAGAATTATTTGTAACTGTTCAGAGCCAGGCAAAATTTCAAAAACAGGTATAAAATGCTTGCATTTTTAAGACTGTTTTTGAAATTTTATTTGGCGGATACGCCACACCGACGAAATGCGTAGCATTTTGGAGGTTGGCTCTGAACAGTTACAATTATTTTATTTAACGCTGCGAAATTCCTAGTTCTGTCAAAAGGGAAAATAAAGCCAGAGTTCATAGCAGGCCGCTCTCGCTGCCAACGTCTGGCTTTATTTTCCCTTTTCTGAAGTCTATGAATTTCGCAGCTGTTTATTTAAACTTCATTCAAATGTCACATCTTTTAAATAAAACTAACCGACTCTATTTTTCATCCGTAAGAAATATCTTATGGTTTTATTTTTATCAACTATGTAGAATACGGATTTACACTGTTTTCCTGCACTCCCGACTATCCACTAACTGCACAATTTTATTCATGGCTTTGTCGAATAATACGGTATAGATCGATCCAAAGACGTTGGCTCCGATTCGAAGTGCGACAGCACCTGCTACGCCAAAGAGTCCTGCCGCGATGGAGAGGGCTCCGAAGGTGTTGAAGACGGTCTGCCATGCATATCCTGCAGAGTAGCCTACGCCGATTCCGCCGATGATACCGATATAGGGATGCAGTTCTGCCGGCAAAGCATAATACAACACGATGAATATCAAACATCCTGCGATATTATACGGTCCTCTCTTTTTGGCACGTTCGATGATATCTGATGAAAACGGCAAACAGACGGACATACAGGCAATTCCTGCCCACATGGCTCTCGGCAGCTCAAGCAATGAGAAAATCAGCAATGCGGTAGATACAACCAGCGTCAATTTGATATACCACCAGTTTCTGGCGGAACGAATATTGAATTCTCTGAAAATGTCCAGAAAATGTCTTCTATAAGGACGGTTATGCTGATTTTTATAAAATACAGCCATGCAAATCAACATTCCGATCAGAAGTCCGATCACTCTCAAATAATAAGATCTGCCACTGACATCGTACCCCTGCAGCAATAAATATCCCAATACAAATGTTGAATGGTTATACATAATCACGTTGTGACAGCCAAGAACCATCAGCACGAAAATACAACACAGATTAATGGCAAAAGCCGGCCACGGGGAAACCATATTGGACACTCTCGGTCCGACAATCAAAATTGTAAAAATACCCAGGATACACAACAGGCCATGATGGGTTCTGATTCCAAAATCTGCCTGTCGAAGGACAAGCAGCGCCAGAAGGAATACGACCCCTGCCACACTGTTGTCTGATCCGAAAATCATACTATATAAAGTAACAACTGCAAAACAGAAGGCCATCACCAGATAAACTTTAAAATTATAAATTAAAATGTGTCTGCGCTTTTCTTTCTTATCTGTTGTGTTCCTGATCAATTGCTTGGAGCCTGTGGAGCTCAGCTGCAATTCCTGATAAAATGTCATTAAACTTTCACCTGTTCCTTTCTATTTCTGACCGGTTCACTGCAAACTCCGCAGATGCTATCTGCATTCTGCTGCCTATCTGCAGTTTGTCTTATTCAAAATATTATTAGCTTCTTCAATAAGACTGAATAACTTCTCAAAATCTTCCGTCTCCATCTGTTCTCTCAATGTATACAGCGGATCCAGATAGTAATAATACATCCGATCCACTTCTTCTTTGCCAGCTTCTGTCACACTGACACCATAGCTTCTCCGATCCGTCTGTGTTCTCTCTTTCACGATCAACCTCTTTTTCTCCAGGCTTTCTATCAGCCGGCTGATGATCGTCTTGCTGACCCCCATATCCAATGCCAATTGGCCCGGAGTCATCATGCCCACCGACAAAGCGGTCCTGAATAAGAGATCAACCTCCTGTGCCGAGATCATATCGCCTTTACTGCTTTTGCGAATCGCCATGCTGCCAAAATGTCTGAGTTCTCCCTGCTTTCTGATCATTTCTCTCCAATTTTGATCCTTTTCTGTATTTCTCATTCCGTATATCCTATTCGCCTTCTATCCATCAAATCCTGTCAGGTAGTTCCAATTCCATATCATCACCGCAAATAGTTTACAATGTAAACTATTTAGTCTGTTAGATATCATACAGCTAATTTTTTATTCCGTCAAGTATTTTACCCAAATATACAACAAAGTGTGCGCTTAACGCACACTTTCGCGCGCGAGCGGATAGCACAGCTATATATTCCTCTCCGCGAACTGCGCTTTCTGGCACGCAGTGCCTTTTTATGTAATAGGGAGTTCCAACGGAATTTCCTATTACATAAAAAAAACAGTCCATACTCGCAATGAATACAGACTGCCTTTATTATACTTTTCTGTTATATTATTTTATTTATTCGAATTCACCAAACTTACCTGCTTCAATGTCATGTGCAAGACCAATACGATTTGTCTTGAAATGGAAGAATGGCCGCTCCGGAAGCTGAATAATTTTTACCGGATGCATATATTCTTCAAGACAATCCAGAATCTGTTCACGAACATCATCTACTGTATAACCTTTATCCAAAACAACAAACAGGTATGGCAGGAAGCAACGATGATGATTCGGATCCGGCATGATCACAAAGAATTCATCGTCAATACCTTCGATATTGGCATCTGCCAGACGATTCTCCATCGGAAGTGTTGCAAGATCTCCACCGTTAAAACGCGGTGCCTTTCCACGTGTCAAAGCATAGAGCGTACCATCTTCTGTCATATAACCGATATCGCCTGTATGCAGCCATCTTGTACCATCTGAATGGATCTTGATTGCTTCTTCTGTGGCACTCTTGCTGTCATAACCGATCATTGTCGCTGGTCCGCACTGACAGATTTCACCCATTTCATTATAAGTGAGCTCTTCTTCTGTGCCCGGTTTGAAAATAGAAATCGTTGTAAGCGGCATAGGAATACCAACATTACCATCACCTAAAGGCTGTGCAGACATCGGAAGACCGATATTAGAACCGGCTTCACTGCATCCGTAACCAATTGTGAAACGAGCATTACAATTATGGTCGTTCAGGAACTTCTGTGCTCTCTTCAACTGATTATTGTTGTAGGCTTCACATCCTGCCCCCGCTGAGAATAGATGAGACATATCATAATCATCCGGAATACGACCGTTTCTCATGATGATTTCAATGAACATCGGAATCAGAGGCCAGCAGTTTGGACGATAACGCATCATCTCAAGGTCAATATCCTTGACATCCACAAACGGATCCATAATCAGAAGTTTGTTGGATGACAACGGAAGCAGAAGCATGGAGACAACGACTGCAACCAGTACAGGAGGAAGAATCGTTACCAGCCATGTCGGACGGAATTCACTGGAATCACCGTAGAAGTTCATCTGCTGAATCGCGCCCAGCATTGTACATGCACTATGGATAACCTGCTTGGAAGGGCCTGTAGAACCACTTGTATAAGCACGGAATAATGGACGTTTAATATCGCGCGGTGCATCTACTTCACCAGTATATGCATCTCCTAATTCAATGAATTCATCCCAGCTGATCGTCGTCGGACCATAGGCCGGATAATCTGTATATAAATCATTGAGAGCGTCTTTGCAGTAATCCGGCATGGAACTCCTATCACCACTGCGGAGTGGTTTTAAAAGAACAATCTGCTGAACACCTGCTTCATTTCTATAAGCATTCAGATCGCACTGAGAAAGGAAATCATGTGCAATAATAACTTTGGCATTGGCTTTCTTTACTGCTTCAACATTTTCTTCAATTGTATTGTCTCTGCAAAGAAGAGATGCACCAATTCTTTCTGCTGCCAGAAGAAGATAGATAAATTCCGGTACGGAACGCAAAAACATCGGAATCTGATCCCCAACACCAAATCCAACGGCCTTTAACGCCTTCGCTACTCTATTAACTTCTGTTTCAATCTGTGCCCATGTAATATCCTTGCCATAATAATGAATGGCTGTAACATCCTTGCCCGGACAGGCTGCTGCCAAATATTCTCCAATTGTACTGTTTGGAACTTTCAAATTTTTAATCAGCTGTTCCGGATAGTACTGCATCCATGGTTTATCTACACTCGGTTTTCCTGTTAACACTTGACTCATGTCGTTTTCCCTCCATAAATTCAGATGATTGTATCGACTTCTCTTAAACACTTCTTTGTTTACTTCTTCACTTCCGAATTTCAAGTAAACTTTACATCATTATCTAAACTTTACATCATTATCGAAATCGTAAATTGTCTGAGTTGCTACAATTATACACTCATTCCGATCATTCGACTTTTTTACAAATTCTTTTTACACTTCTGTCGATACATGTCATAGTTTAACATAAAATATTGGGAATCGAATGGAATAAAATGGAATCTCTATTTTAAATCGTCTGAATAGTCGCAAAAAAATACCGGTTAAATTCCTGTAAATACTTTGTTTACAGGAATTTAACCGGTATTTATCATGCATTTTTCTGTGCAAATTCTATTCGACACTTTCCAGAATAGAAATGCGATGAAGAATCTGCTCAATAAAGGAATCAATTTCCTCCTTACTTGAAAGAACCTCTCCACATTCCCCATTCCATACCGTATCAAAAAACTGCGTGAAAATCACCTGCATATCCGGGTGATTCAAAACAATCAGATCATTCTCACTGCTCTTTGTATCCAGACGCAAATATGAAATCGTATCGGAAAGGAATATACACTGTGTCAGATTATACTGGAAATCCGACACAACCTGACCATAAATCAGCTTAATCTTCAAATTGTCCCTTTGATTACATAACTGCTGTAAATAACTGATATATTTTTTCCTCTGAACCAATGACAATCGTATTTTATAATCAAAAAAATCCAGTTCATTCTCTACAGCCAGATTAAAAAATGCATCACTGTCGATCATAATCTCAAGCACTGTCTCTTCCAGGGCTTTCTTTGTCAATGCATGAAGATATCTGAGGGCTGCCTCATCAAAATTGACATCACTTTTCGTCTTTACTATCTCCAATAATTCCTCAAAAAGATCATCCGGCAGAAAATGCTCCGTCATATGACCGATCAAACACTTCTTGTTCATTGCCAGTAAAGAATGTACATAATCATTGGATTCAATCATCTCATTCATCGTTGTCTTTCTGCAAAGAAGCATTTCTCTTGTACAGATATCCGCAATACTGTAATAAATCGGATTACAGTTTTCTGCATCCGTGCTGATTGTCACACCCATACATCTGTCATCTTTCATCAGCATGCCACTAATCAGAAAATCATCTTTAACTGCAAAAATCATACGGCCTGCCGCCTGACTTCCTTTATAAAAATTAAAGTCAACCCGGGACATATCTGCAATCATATTCAATAAAAATATCGGATCATATGTATAATCTATCTTCTCCGGTGCAAGATCGATAAGCAGTGAAAAATGTACATCCGGATAATAACGATAAGCCTCTTTACGCATATCTCCCTGAACAATCTGAAGCCTGTATTCATGAACCAGTGCCAGAAGATCCATCTCAGCCATAATATTCAACATCTGGACTCTTCTAAGCACCGGATGATGCATTTTCGCTATATATTGTGCCGGACTCAGACTTGCAAAAAAGTGTGTCTTCGGTTCGATGGACATACCGTATGTCCGCTGCAGCTCCTGTACATAATCATATTCTGCCTCAAGATTATCATAGATAACAGCTTCAAGTTCCTCTTCTGAAACAACCTGATAATTGGAACTTAATATTTCACAACCCTCTTTTGAACCCTGTTTAACAATTTCATGACTGATCCCTTGTAAAACTTTGCGCTTCGTCTTCTCCGCCGGCAGCATACGTCCGCTGATCCATTTGCTGATATAGCTGACGTCATACTGCAGAGACTTGGCAAGATTTGCATTCTTAATCTCAGCCGTATTTAGCAGTTCCTCCAATAACTCACTAAAACGATTTTTTTCCACAGTTCCCATTTTTATAACACTCCTTCTATTGTCGTTCTCCCTCTGCATATCATTATCCATCAGGATTCCATTTTTGTCAACAGCACTCCAATTCATCCCAAAATGGAAAAAGTTGTATCATTATTTTCGCCTCTAAAGATCCAGTTCTTTATATTAAGCCCCCCTTCTTCAAAAATCAACCAACTAGGAGAAACACGCTCCGCGAGTTTCTCAAGTTATCGCGGCCTCTACACTCCGTTTCGGTCGTTGCTAAACAAGCGCCACTGGCGCTTAGCAACGCCAGGGTCTCGTGCAAGCACGGACTTTGGCTCGTTGCTCGCGTAAATAAAAATGTCAGGATTGTCTAATAACGATCCTGACATTAAAATATCGTTTAATTCAATGCGTCATATCCGCATTCTCTTGTTCGTATTTTCATAGCCGAGCGAATCTCATAACTGAAAATCTTGCCGTCACCGACTTCGCCTGTGAAAGCGGCTTTCTGAATCGCAGCAATGGTTTTCTGCTCCCATTCTTCTGAGGATACGACAATTTCAAACTTAATTTTCGGCAGCATCATCACATCTACTTCCGTACCACGCACGCGCTTTTTGTAACCACGCTGTGCCCCGCACCCCATGACCTGTGAAACGGTAATGCCGTTGACTTCTATTTTATTCAGTGCTTCCTTGACATCCTCAAAAACTTCCTCACGCACAATGGCTTCTATTTTTATCATCATAATCTGTCCGCTCCTTTATTATGCAAATCATACTTTTATTTCTGTAACTATTCAGTCCTGACTTACAAGTTCTGAATATAAGCACCATTCACTCCGTCATTATGAATCCAGACCATTGAATGTCGGATAAGCACTCTCACCATGCTGGGAAATATCCAGACCTATTTTTTCTTCTCTCTCATCCACACGAAGCGGTGTAAAGATTCTGACGACCGCCAGACAAATCAATGTACCGACAACTGCAACCGCCGCAGTCACCACAATACCGATGATCTGTGCCAACAGAAGATGATAATCGCCATAGATAAAACCGTCCCAGCGGGCCACACTGTTGATAGCGCTCTTGGCAAAGAAACCAGTAGCAATGCCACCCCAGATACCGCCAATGCCATGACAGCCAAAAGCGTCCAGTGCATCATCAATTTTCAGCTTACCCTTCAAAAATGAAATTGTAAAACAGCAGATCGGGCTGACCGCTGCACCGATAATAATCGCTGACCAGATCGGTACAAAGCCTGCCCCGGGTGTAATGGCTACCAGACCAACCACCAAACCGGTGGAAGCACCTACAAGGGTCGGCTTGCCGTCTTTGATCACATCGATCAACATCCAGGACATCATAGCGCTGGCACTGGCAAGTGCCGTTGTCATAAATGCATGGGCTGCCAGTCCATTGGCACCAAGGGCACTTCCTGCATTGAATCCAAACCAGCCGAACCAGAGAATAAAAGCACCAAGGGCCACAAATGGAATATTATGAACCTTGTAAGCGGTACTGCCATAGCCTTTTCTTCTACCAAGAATCATGGCAAATACAAGGGCACTGACACCGGAACTGATATGGACCACATTGCCGCCGGCAAAATCCACAGAACCGATTTCTGCCAGAAATCCGCCTTCTCCCCATACCATATGGGCCATCGGATAATAAACAACAACCGACCACAGCAAAATAAAGATAAATAACGCTTTAAATCTCACTCGGCCAACCAGAGAACCTGTAACCAATGCAGGGGTAATCATGGCAAACATCATCTGAAAAGCAACAAATACAAGATGCGGAATGGTGGCTGCATAAGGCCCTGCCTCATTTATAGCAATGCCATTTAACGCAAACCATCTGAAATCGCCGATAATACCGGCATGATTGCCGCCAAATGACAACGAATAGCCAAACAAAACCCACATCACCACAGACAGACCCATCAGGGCTGTACAAGCCAGCATCGTATTGACAACATTTTTCCTGCGGACAAGTCCGCCATAAAAGAAGGCCAGTCCCGGTGTCATAAAGAACACCATGGCGGCACAAATCATCATAAAACCAGTATCTCCTGCATTCATCACATATTCCTCCAATCATCTCTCGAATCCATCTTTTCTCAGATCAGTCATCTCTCGATTCGTATTCAAAATTCGTTCGTTCAAAATATGCGCGCGCTGAATGAACTCTATAGGAAAGGTCATTTCCTACGAATAAAAAAAAGACGCCAAAAGATATATTCTTCTGACGTCTTTGTCTGGCACTATCATAGCAGACTTTAAAACAGATGGCAAGTACTTTTTTACAAAATTTACCGTCTTTACCAAATATCAACTTTGCTAGGCATTATCCGATGCAAATGACTTAAATACTTTACAAAAATCCTATTTCTCCGTTTTCTCTTTCTCATACTGGCCCAGTGCCTGAAATGCCTCCTTCGACAACGGATATAGGATTGAAATATTAAACAATGTCATCAGGCCGATGCCCACATCACCCAGATCCCATACAAATGTATAGGCGGCAATACCGCCGATGAACAGCATAACCAGCGCCAATACTTTATAGGCCGTCTGCCAGCACCATTTATCACCAAAAAGGTACGCCACATTAGATCGGGCATAAAAAAGAATACCGAGAAATGTTGAAAAACTGAACATAGCTAATGTGACTGCAATAAAAATCACGCCAAATCGCCCCAGATGAAATTCCATGGCCGTCTGCAAAAGTGCCATACCTGACAGACCATCTGTCACTTCCTGCGGTACAAGCAGCATAATAAATGCGGTGCAGCTGCAAATCACAATGGTATCGATAAAGACGCCAAGAGACTGAACCAGTCCCATGGTCACCGGTGTCTTTCCCTCTGCAGCAGCTGCCGCACAAGGTGCAGAACCCGAACCGGCCTCATTGGAAAACAAGCCGCGTTTTACACCATTCATCAAAATAGCGCCAAAACTTCCGCCGGCAAACTGCCGGATGCCGAAAGCTTCTTCAAAAATACGCTGAAAAACCCCCGGCAATGCCGTTATATTCATTCCGATGATAATCAATGTGATCACAAAATATAAAACGGCCATCACCGGTACCAATACATCCAGCACCTTGACCGTCGCATTTTTCCTGAGCACGATCACAGCCGCCAAAATTACCAGTGCGATCGTTGTATAAAGCGGCGGAATGTTAAAGGCATTGTTAAATGATTCCGAAACCGAATTACTGATGACCTGACTGATACCGCACCAGCAGATCAGACCCGAAATGGCAAATAATACCGCCGGCAGAACATACCTTTTCTTCCTGCCTTCTTTGCGCTCGAAAAAGCGGTGAATATAATAAGCCGGTCCACCGCGATAACCGCCGTAGAGCGGGTCTTTTTCTTTATAAAGCTGTGCCAGTGTGGCCTCAATAAAAGCTGTGGCTGAACCCAAAACCGCCATGATCCACATCCAGAAAACGGCGCCTGCACCACCGGCAGAAATAGCCGCTACAACACCCACAAGATTCCCCATACCGACACGGGTGGCCGTGGATACAATCAAAGTCTGAAAAGGTGACAGACCATTTTCCCCGCTCTTTTGTTCCGTCAGTGCACGCACCATATCCGGGAACAGGCGAAGCTGCATAAAACGCGTACGAATCGTAAAATAAACCGCCGCCGGCACAAGAAATATAATCAGCAGTGAAATGCCGATAGAACCGCCGCCCGGCAGCGGAATTTGAAATAAGTCGCCCCACAGAAAATTGTAGGTGGCTTCAATAAGCTGTACAATAAACATTCTAAATTTCCTTCCCTAAATAGCAAAACGCCATAGTTATTAAAAGTTGTGCTTTATCACTTTCACCTTTAACAGTATACAGTAAAAAAGTTAAAAGCTCAATACTAACTTGTCTTTTATATTCTATCTGATAGGACTCTAAAAAACGACCGTGAGTTTTCCACTCACGGCCGCTTTATATAATCTCTCTCTTAAATTCTGTTTTAGTTCACTCTCTCATACAGCACCATCATCCGATGTATCTTCTGTGCCAGTTCTTCTGTGAACACTCCCGGCAATGCCCGCCACTGCCAGTTCCGCCCCACAGTGGACGGCTCGTTCATTCTGGCTTCGCTGCCAAGTCCCAGAAGATCCTGCGCCTGCACGATGGCTGTGTCTGCCACACTGCCCCACAAAGCCCGCATCATACCCCAGTGATAGCCTTCCTCTTTGGTCAGTCGAAAGTATTCTCTGGCCCATTCGGCATCAACAGGATCCGCGGATGCAAACCAGCCCTGAATAGTATCATTGTCATGAGTTCCTGTATAAGCCACACAGTCCCTGATAAAGTTATGCGGCTGATAGCCGTTGCCATTGGTATCCCTGCTGTCAAAGCCCAATTCAAAGACTTTCATACCCGGAAATCCGCTGTCAGCCAAAAGTTTCTTGACAGAGTCTGTCAGAAAGCCTAAATCTTCGGCAATAATCGGCTGTTTACCAATCTTGGCTTCCACCGCATTGAAAAGTTTCATGCCCGGCCCCTGCTTCCAGTAACCGTCTTTGGCTGTCTCAGCGCCATACGGAATCGCAAAATAAGAATCAAAGCCTCGGAAATGGTCGATTCTCAGTACATCATAAATATGACAGAAATAATCGATTCTTCCAACCCACCATGCATAATCATCTTCTGCCATCTTGTCCCAGTCAAAGAGCGGATTGCCCCACAACTGTCCTGTGGCAGAAAAGCCATCCGGCGGACAACCGGAAACTTCCTTCGGCATCAGATTCTCATCCAGCTGGAAAAGTTCCGGATGGGCCCAGACATCCACACTGTCCTGGGAAACATAAATCGGCAGATCACCGATAAAATCAATGCCTTTGTCATTGACATACTGCTTCAGACTCTTCCACTGACGGAAGAAGAAATACTGCAGCACTTTCCAGAAAGCAATCTGTTCAGCCATTGTTTCGCGTACTTTATCAATGGCCGAATGATCGCGTCTTTTCAGTTCATCCTCCCACTGCCACCATGAACAGCCGTCATGGGCATCCTTCAATGTCATAAACAGCGCATAATCTTCCAGCCAGAAAGCCTGCAGCTCGCAAAATGTCTCAAAATCTTCCGGTTCATTTTCCAAAAAACGTTTTGCGGCCAATTTTAAGACCGGATAGCGTTGTTCATAAAGTCTTCCATAATCAATTCGTGATACATCATCACCCCAATTAACAGATACATATTCTTTTTTATCCAAAAGCCCTTCAGACGCCAGCAAATCCAAATCAATGAAATAAGGATTGCCTGCAAATGTAGAAAAGGACTGATACGGCGAATCACCGTAACTGGTCGGACAGATTGGCAGAAGCTGCCAATACTGCTGGCCTGCATCGCTGAGGAAATCAGCAAACTTTCTTGCCGCTGCCCCCATCGTTCCAACGCCGTATTCAGACGGCAGAGACGCCAGGTGCATCAAAATACCGCTTTTCCTCACTTTTTCTCATCTCCTTTATTCTGTTCTAACAGAGCGCAGGTACTTTCACCCCTTATAAAAAGTGACGGAATTCTCTCATACGTCACCGGAAGCTCCTCCCGGATATTGCCAAGCAGTATCTCCAGACTACGTCTGGCAATAATCTCACTATCCTGCTTGATGGTCGTCAATCTCGGACACATATACTGACTGAGTACAATACCATCAAAGCCAATCACCGAAATATCTTCCGGTACCCGAAGGCCCCGGTCTTTGATGGCCCGAATGGCCCCAATCGCCATCACATCTGACATAGCAAAAACGGCTGTCACCTCAGGCATCTTGTTCAGCATTCTCAGCATGCCATGATAACCATCTTCCATAGAAAATCTGGCACCTTCATACTGTCGGCTCCTGTCAAAATTCCGTCCACGGAGTTCAAATGCTCTCCGGCAGCCCATATATCTGGATCTTGCTGCGTAAGAATTCTCCAATTTGCCGCCTAATACACCGATTTCTCTGTGTCCCAGCGTGAACAGATACTCTATCGCCGTCTGTGCCGCACCTTCATCATCCGTACTGACGCTTGAAAGATTCTCAAGTTCCATCCCCTCTGCCGAGTTTGTAACCAGCAGCCCCGGAATGCCGGCATCCCCAAAACGACCGCGATAATACTCTAAATCGCTGCCTAGAAAAAGAATGCCCATGGGCTGCCGTTCACGACAAATCTGCAGTGCCTGTTCAACTTCATTCTCATCCTCATCAATATAGTAGATCAGACAGACATAGCCACGCTCTTTGATCAATCCCTGAAGCTTTTCAACAATCGTTGCAAAAAGCATGTTATTATTACCTTTGACAATCACTGCAATACCACTGTTAGACTGCTGTTTCAGATGCTTCGCATTATTGTTCAGTTTAAAATGATTTTTTTTGACAACGGCCATGACCTTTTTCCTGGCCTTGTCAGAAACATCCGGATGATTATTCAGTACCCTTGAGACTGTACCTACGGAATATCCGGCTTCCTTTGCAATGTCTTTTATTGTCACAGTTTTTACCTCTCTCTTCAGGTTTCAGATTCAATATCTGTCTGCGAATCCTGATACAAAATGTCAGTCTGCTTCGCAGACACATTTCTCAGCAGGATTTCCGCATATAATTCTAACCCTTAACAGCACCGGCTGCAACACCCTCGATAATATATTTCTGGCAGGCAAGATAAAAGATAATAACAGGAATAACCGCCATAATCAGCGCCGCCATGATCGCGCCCATATCTACTCGTCCATAACTGCCCTTCATATACTGGATTGCGATGGAAATCGTCTTATATTTATTAATATCCAAAACAAGATATGGCAGCAGGAAGTCATTCCAGATCCACATTGTCTCAAGAATACCCACTGAAATATAAGTTGGCTGCATGATCGGCAATACAACTGAGAAGAATGTACGCACCGGATTGCATCCGTCAATCATAGCCGCTTCTTCTATTTCAATAGGAATGGATTTAACAAAACCGCAGAACATAAAGACGGCCAACCCGGCACCAAATCCCAGATAAATAATAATGATGCCCCAAGGTGTATTTAATCTCAGTCGGTCCGCGATTAATGACAATGTAAACATGACCATCTGAAATGGTACAACCATTGAGAAAACACATAATAAATAAAATGCATTCGTAAACTTATTCTTCACTCGGGTAATTGCCCATGCACACATAGAAGTACAGATCAGAATAACGATAACAGAACCCACAGTAATAAATACTGTCCATCCTACAGCCTTCAGCAGACCATACTGATTCAATGCAGTTGTATAGTTGTCCAAACCAATGAAGTTCTTCGCTGACGGAAGCTTAAAGGGTTCCAGATTGATAAATGATTTCTTCTTAAATGAGTTAAATAATACAATAATAATCGGTGCAATATAAACGAGACCCAATATAGTAAAAAAGATTGTACCGATCCAGCTCAATGTCTTTTTGTTCTTCATTTACTGCTGCACCTCCTTCGAACGTGTTGCTCTCAGCTGAACAAGACCAATAGCCACAACGATGACAAAGAAAATAACCGCTTTAGCCTGCCCAACACCTTCCCATCCTGAACGGCCATAGAATGTGTTGTAAATATTCAGCGCCATCATTTCAGATAATTTGGACGGCTCACCAGCTGTCAATGACAGGTTCTGGTCGAAAAGCTTAAATCCGTTGGTAATGGATAAGAATGTACAAATCGTAATAGACGGCATCATCATCGGAATGGTAACTTTCCATAAGCGCTGCCAGCTGTTGGCACCGTCAATCTGTGCTGCTTCCATAACTTCTCCAGGAATAGACTGAAGTCCGGCAATATAGATGATCATCATATAACCAATCTGCTGCCAGGATACCAGAATGATCAGTCCCCAGAAGCCCAGCCACTGGTTCAATGCCAGCGCTGTGGAATATTTTGCAAGAATACCGTTAAAAATCAGCTGCCATATATATCCAAGAACAATACCACCGATCAGGTTCGGCATAAAGAAAATCGTCCTGAAGATGTTTGTTCCTCTCATTTTCCTAGTCAGAGCCAGCGCCAGTGCAAAGGCGCAGACATTAATCACTATCAGTGATACAATCGCAAAAAGTGCCGTATACCAAAACGAATGTCTGAAAATTGTATCCTGAAATGCTTTTACATAATTGCTGATACCTACAAATTTCGCATCTTTGACTGTCGTAAATTCACAAAAGGACAGTCCAACACCCATAATAAACGGCGCGATAAAGCCTATGATAAATGCAGCCAGAGTCGGTAAAACGAATATCGGAAGATAACGTTTAATAGCCTTTTCCACAGAATCAACCTCCCTCTTAAGTTGATAACAGTGCGAGTCCAAATATGCTTGGCAGATTCTACCCGCATAAAAAACCAGTGGGCGGGCAAGGGATGCCCGCCCACTGTCTTTTAATCTACAGTTACGATATAAAACCGTTTGCGTTCCTGATTATTTGGAAGCTGCTGCTTCTTTAGCCCATCCGTCTACGAATGCACTTACAACTGCTGCCCAGTTATCATCTGTCTGGTCTGCTGCGTATGTTGTCAGAGCAGAACCAACACCGTTCTTCCATTCTTCTGAAGGCATTGTGGAGAATGTCCATGCAACTGGTGTATAGCCATCAGCTACATACTGGTTAGCGATGTTAACCAGAGGATTAGATGATTCAAGATT
Source organism: Pseudocoprococcus catus (assembly GCF_019734885.1). GTDB lineage: Bacteria > Bacillota > Clostridia > Lachnospirales > Lachnospiraceae > Coprococcus_A > Coprococcus_A catus. The sequence goes on from NZ_JAAXCM010000005.1 coordinate 52,485, forward strand.
GCCTTTGAAAGGAATAACGAAGCCCATGCCTGCGTCACCGGATGGCATTGCACTTTCGCCGCCGCACATAGCTTTTGTACCAACTTCAGATGTTACACACCAGTACATGAAATCAAGTGTAGCCTGGATATCTGCTTCGCTTGCTTTGCTGTTAACACACCAGTAGTTCTCTGTACCTGTACAAAGACCCTGTTTGTCTTCACCTTCAGCACCGATGTAGATTGGCAGCATGCCAAGGTTGTCATCACCGAGTTCTGCAACATCGTTGTATGCCCATGTACCATTCTGATAGAATACAGCCTGTTCTGTTACGAATTCAGCAACTGCATCATCACCTGTCTTTGTGGAAAGAAGGGACGGATCACATGTTGCGTTGTTGATGTAAAGATTCCAGATATTTCTATAGTTGTCAAGGTATGTACCTTTGATGGCATCTGTTGTATCGATGTCGTCTGCTTTGTATTCATAGTAGATTGGAAGATTTGCAAGATGTGTCTTGAATCTCCAGTCAGAAGAGCCATCCATACCTGCGGATGTAAAGGCTGAGAAGCCAAGCTCATCCTTACGTGCTGTGATGTCTTCAGCAACTTTCTTCAGATCATCAAAGCTCTTGATATCATCCTGTGTATAACCTGCTTTTTCAAGAAGGGCTTTATTGTAAATGATGCCGTATGTCTCGATAACATAGCCGATACCTGCCATAGAATCGCCATCCATCAGAGCAAATTCATCATTTGTCAGTTCACCTGCGATCTTAGAATCCTTCAGATCGTAGCAGTAATCTTTCCAAGAAGCCAGACCAACAGGACCATTTACCTGGAATAATGTTGGTGCATCTGTCTTAGCCATCTCTGACTTCAGTGTTGTCTCATAATTACCTGATGCAGCTGTTAAAACTGTTACAGGAACACCAGTCTCTTCTGTGTACAGCTTAGCCAGTTCCTGCCACTGTGCATCCTGTTCAGGCTTAAAGTTCAGATAATAAACCTTGCCGTCGCCTGCTGCTGTGCTTTCTTTCGCTGCCTCTGTTGCTGCCTCTGTTGCTGCCTCAGAACCTGCAGGAGCCTGTGTCTCTTTTGTTGAAGAGCTGCCACAGCCTGCAAGCATGGAAACACTGAGTGCGCCAACCATGGCCAAAGCTAATAAACTTCTTTTTTTCATTATGATTCCTCCTCGTTTTAAAGATAAAACCTTCCCGGAAACGTTTCTGGAAACGTTTCCAACTCTGTAATTACATCATATACCACTTCAACAAAAAAAGCAAGAGAATTCTCTTGCTTTTTTGTCAAATTGTTAGTTATTCATATTTTAAGTCTCTGTTTTTGTGCAGATTGACATGCTGTTTTCCTGTTTTTGCCATTCTCATCATGAGATTCGCCTGTTTTTCTGACTATTTTCGACATCGTTAAAAATTCGTCTCAGACTGCACGCTCTCTGCCCTGACGAGATAAAACACGCTTTATGAGTTTCACTCATTATCGCAATTATTACTCTCTTCCAAGGCATCGCGCCATATCTGCTTCCGGTGTTGTCACCGCACCGATATTGTAGGTATCCACCAGAATCTTCAGTACATTTGGTGAGATAAATGCCGGCAGTGTCGGTCCGAGAAGAATATTCTTGATGCCGAGATGCAGCAGCGTCAGCAGGATGCAGACCGCTTTCTGCTCATACCAGGACAGTACCATGGACAGCGGCAGATCATTGACACCACAGCCAAAGGCATTGGCCAACGCCACTGCCACTTGGATCGCGCCATAAGCATCATTACATTGTCCCATATCCATAAGGCGAGGCAGACCGCCAATGGTTCCCAGATCTAAATCGTTAAAACGGTACTTACCACAGGCTAATGTCAGTACAATGCTATCCTTTGGTGTCTGCTTCACAAAATCCGTGAAATAATTTCTGCCCGGTCTTGCACCGTCACAGCCGCCCACCAGGAAGAAATGACGGATATCTCCGGCTTTAACCGCTTCAACCACTTTATCAGCCACTGACAGAATTGTGCCGTGACCAAAACCGGTTGTCACTTCATGCCCGCCGTTGATGCCGGTAAAATGCTGATCTTCCTTATAACCACCAAGTTCCAGTGCTTTCTCGATCACCGGTGAGAAATCTTTTTCATCGCCGATATGCACGATTTCCGGATAAGACACCATCTCTGTAGTAAATACTCTGTCTGCATAACTTGCTTTCGGCGGCATCAGACAGTTGGTTGTAAACAGAACCGGTGCTGGCATATTGGCAAATTCTTTCTGCTGGTTCTGCCATGCGGTACCGAAATTGCCTTTAAGATGCGGATATTTTTTCAACTCAGGATAAGCATGAGCCGGAAGCATCTCGCCATGGGTGTAAATATTGATACCCTTATCTTTTGTCTGCTCCAAAAGCTGTTTGAGATCATACAGATCATGACCTGTCACAACAATAAACGGGCCTTTTTCTACAGTTAAAGGAACGGTTGTCGGCTCCGGCGTCCCGTAAGTCTCTGTATTGGCCTTATCCAGGAGTGCCATACACTTCAGATTCACTTCTCCCACTTCCATAACTACCGGCAGAAGCTCATCCACTTTCCAATTTTCACCGATGACAAAAAGAGCCTTATAGAAAAATTGATTAACATCTTTGTCAGTGTATCCAAGCACAGCAGCATGATAAGCATAGGCTGCCATACCTCGGATACCAAAAAGAATCAGTGATTTTAATGAACGAATATCCTCATCTGCTTCCCAGATGCCTTTCATATCATAATCTTCTGTTCTGCCGCATGGAGAACCGCATGATCCACAGTCCGGCACCAGTTTATGCTTCTCCTCATGGACACGATTGATCAGAGCGTTAATGGTTTCATTATTAAAATTCACATTTGTGACGGTTGTAAATAATCCCTCGATAATGACTTTATCAGTGGAAGGTCCCGGTACATTTCCCTCTGCCGCACGGGCAAGACCGATGAGTGCCCCTGTCAGTTGATCCTGAAGCTGTGCCGTATCTGCCTGTTTGCCGCAGACACCTGCTCTGCCTGTACATCCGCCGCATCCGGCTGTCTGCTCACACTGAAAACAAAACATATTATTTTCCATTGGAATACCTCCTTGACTTTATGAACCTATCATAGTATACTTTGCCCAAAAGTTACGTTGTAATTCCAACAAAAGGAGTTCTTTTATGAGAGAATATTTTCCAGTGATAAAAAAATCAGCACTTTTTCAAGGTATCTCTGAGGATGATTTAGATGGCATGCTGACCTGTCTCGGAGCACGGACTGCTTCCTATTCAAAGAACCAGCCGATTTTCTGGGAAGGGGAACCGGCAAGTCTTATTGGTGTTGTATTAACCGGCAAAGTCCAGATTGCCAAAGATGATTTTTTCGGCAACCGCAATATCATTTCCATGATGGAGCCGTCACAGCTCTTTGGCGAAGCTTTTGCCTGCGCGGGCATAGAAAAACTGCCGGTCACTGCAACCGCAGTTACCGACAGTGAGATTCTTCTGCTGGACTGCCGCCGTGTCATCACCACCTGCGGCAATTCCTGTGAATTTCATAATCGGATTATCGCCAACCTTCTACATATTGTTGCCGCCAAAAACATTATGCTGAATCAGAAGATTGAGCTGACTTCCAAACGGACCACCAAGGAAAAGCTGATGGCTTATCTGCTGATGCAGGCCAAACAAAATAAAAGCCGAATTTTTGCGATTCCTTATGACCGCCAGGAGTTGGCGGATTATCTCGGCGTCGAGCGCAGTGCTATGTCCGCAGAACTCAGCAAATTGCGCCGGGAAGGCCGGATAGATTATCATAAGAACCAATTTAAAATATTAGAATAGCTTTACTTTTTTATCTCGTCTGTTTCTACAATAAAGCGTACACTTCCGGTTTTGCCTTTTTCAAGACCAGAAAAGTTGTTGTACTGCTCATCTGCTTTTTTCAGAGCACGTACACGTGTAATAATGTTTTCCAGGTCATCCCCGGCCAGTTTCTTCAGTTCCTGAATGCCCTCTTTGTCAAATTCTTTCATGCCGTCACTGAGGGCATCTGTTCCCTCTGACAGGCCATCAAATCCTTTAGAGATAGCATTTCCGGCTGTGATGAGCTGTCCCGTACCGTCATTTAATGCCACCGATCCCTGATAAAGCTGCTCAATACCATCGTTCAAAGCCTGCACGCCTTCGGTAAGCTGACCGCTGCCGGAGGCCAGGCTGCTGACACCGGATTTTAACTGTTCCAGTGTGCCTGAGAGTCCGGACATCTGTGTGCCAAGATTCGACAAGGCTTCTGAATACTGTCCCAGTGCCTGCAGCTGCTTCTGCATATCTTCAACCAATGCGGTAATTGTATCTGTACCCAGTGAAAACTCCGGAATCTCAAGATCCGGCATATCTTTCAGCGCATTTTTTGCCTCGGCAATCTTTCCTGAAGCCGTATCCGTTGTATCAGAAATTGAAATACTGTCTTTCACTTTTGACTGAATCTCAGCTTTCTGATCATCTGTCAAATCTGTACCCGCAAGAGCCTCTTTCACAGCCTTTGATGCCTGCTCTTTTGCTTCTGATTCTGCCTTTTTCTCTACCTCGCTCAAATCCACTGCATCCAGTGCACCTTTTGCCTCGGAAGTCTTTTTCTGAACAGATTCCTTATAAGATTTTGCATCATTGGCAAAGGTTTTCACATCATTTAACGTTGACTGCATGACTGTCAGCGCTTCTTTTAATTTTGCTGTATCCTGTGCCAGTGCTGCTGCGGCTGCTGACATCGGCTGCATATCCACAGACTGTCCATCCAGATTCACTGTTGCCAATGACTGATTCAATGTTTCAAGTCCCTGCTGCAGGCCTTTGGCACCTTCAAGAAGTGCGCCTTTCTGGTCATTGACGGTTTTCAGCCCTTTCATTAAACCTGCGGAACCTTCATCCATTGCAGATACCCCTGTCAGATACTGTCCAAAATAGTCACCCAATTCATCCGCACCATCTGCCAGCTCTGCAGCGCCGTCCACCAGTTTGTCTGAAGCCTCTGATAAATCATCCATGGCATCAATCAGGTCATCTACATCTTTCAAGTCATCCGTATCCATATTGCCGAACATACCGTTGGAGATAATGGTTGCTGTGAAATCCAGTGAAAAATCTGTCACATCCGCTGTCAGTTCCACATATTCCGGAACATCAACATCTTCTGTGGCTTCATAATTCTTCAACTGCAGACTGTCGGAAAGTCCCGGCATGGCATAACCAATTACAATGTTCTGGTCATCCATTTCCACGGTTTTGCCGTTGGTCACTTCAATATTACTGAAGTTATCCGATGACAGGAACATGGCTGAGCACACAACAAAAGGTGTGGATACCTCAACTGTCTTTCCATTTACTTCTACTTTCTGAGAATACTTGTTGGTATAATCAAAGCGGATTCTGACTTTGCCGCTTTGTCCTTTTAATTCATCCGCAGTCACCTGTTTGTCATTCAGATAATAAGTAATCTTGACATCCACCGGCAGAGCATCTGTAGAAGTACCTTTATATTGAATGTCCTCACCATGATTCTCCCATATAACCACGTTGCTGCCCTTCTCTGTAAATTCTTCGTCGCCTTCTGTGTTCTTAATGTCAGAAAGTGTCGAATAATCTGTGATTTCACCCTCTCCTTCATTTTTCAGCACTGCCTCCACAGACACATCATAAATTTTGCCGGATGAATCTGCCTTGGCATAGACAGTTTCCGTTTTATCTGTTTTATCACTGCCTTTGTCAGCGCTTTTATCGCTATCCGATACCTGAGCATTCTTACTACCATTCTTATCTGCATCTGTTGTCCTAATTTCTTTATGGCTACTATTGTCAGTATCAGCTGAAGTTTCTGCTGAAACCTCATTCTCCCCTGCTTTGACCTGCTCCGTGCAACCGCTCACAACAGACGCTATCAACGCAGCCACCACAAGCACCACTGTTAATACGAGCATTCCCGCCTTATCTTTTAATCGCTTTTTTATTTTCATCGCACTGCCTCCCGTCTATTCCACATTTTTAAGCGCTGTATCCATCGGAATCTTCTGAATACGCCTGTACTCCAGCAAAGCAACCACACCATAGGAAACAACACCCATGATAAACATTTTGACATAAATTGATTTGCCAAGATAAATCGGAATCCATCCGGACATACTGTTGATCAGCATCCACCGAAAAATATAAACCAATCCCTCATAAACAATCGGCATGCTGATCAGGATACACACAGCCACCACCACGAGGGTTGAAACAATATATAACCGACTAATTTCACTGTTGGTATAGCCAAGAATCTTGCTCATAGAAATGGACTGGGTATTTTTTTCTATAATAATTTTGGACAGCAGATATATCAAAACAATAAATATCAGCATTGCAAATCCATCAACCATATACATCATACTGCCCATGGATTGTTCCAATTGACGACTGATTCTGGTCATATCATCAATATCAATCACCGATCCAATATATTTCGAATCAATATCCGTAATTTCACTGTTGGAAAAATAACCGCAAAAATAATCACTGCCCAGATCAAACATGTCATTTAATGCTTCTCTCGACATAAAGACATCCAATGCACCTTCATAATCATAAATACCGGTTACCGTCAGATCATAGCTCTTATCTTCATAGGTTTCTTTCAGCGTAATGGTATCTCCTGGCTGAATCAGATATTTATCCGCATAGGCCGATGAAATATAGACATCCGTCGGCTGCAAATCCAAGTGAACGTATCGGCTGTCCGACTCAATGCCATAAAGCAAAATTTCCTCTGTTTTAGATGTATTCTGCTGCATTTTCAAAGAATATGCGCTGAATTTCTCCGCATCCTCATTATCCGTTTCAACAAAACGATTGAACATCAACATATTCAGCATGCTTTCAAGCTTGTGATCCTCATCCACCGTTCCCACAGGCATCTGAAGCAGATACTGATAATTGGCCAGCATATTGTCGCCAATGGTCGCTTTGTAATGATCCAGTACTACCGGCAATCCCAGTCCAAAGAGCAGCAGCATATTGGCAAATAATATGCCGACAAAAAGCACTAGATAATTGTTGAGATTCTGTAGAATGACCCTGATACGGAATCGATTAAAAAACGGAATATGCACACTCAACGGCAACGCATGTTTCTGTTTTCTTCTGCTCAGATCACGTCTCAGAAACTTCAGCGGTGAAAGTGTCAGTTTGTAAGATAATACCGCGAAGGTGATGACTGCCATCAGCACCACTGGCACAATGGTGGTCAATACAAAGGCTTCCGAGTTCCACAATGTAACATAGGTCGGCAAACTGTAGCTGCCATAATACATGCCCGCACAAACATCTTTCAAAACAGTGTATCCCAAAATATTGCCGATACCGGCACCGATCAAAGTGACAAAAATCGGCACCATCATATAATGCCGCACCAACTCGCTTCTCGTATAACCGGATGCCCGAAGCGTGCCGATGACATTGGCCTCTTTGCTGATGGTGTTGCTGATGATCACACTGAACACAAAAGCCATGATCACAATAACCATATACAGCAGGACAATCATCATGCCTCTGTCACTTCCCATATCTTCACCGGTAAAATTAATCGCCTGATTCAGATAACGCGGTGTATAGCTGTCCAGTACAATAGTGCTATTGATATCTGACATCAAATCATCCGACATTTCTTTCTCTTCTATGTTGTTCTTTGGCGATTGATTGTATTTCCATGCATACTGCCAGGTCACTTTAGACTGATCCAGCTGTGCAAAGCCCTTCTCAGCCACAATGGCCACCCCAAACTTGATCGCATCAAACATTGAATCATTATTGTCCGAGAATAATGCGCTGTAATCAGACAAGGCCACCAATCCAGTCACTCTCCAGCTGTGATCTGTTGATGCAATCACATCGCCTACTTTCAGACTGTTGTTGTCCGCATACATTCTGTCGATGGCAATTTCGTCCGATTTCTCCGGCATACTTCCTTCCATCAGACATACTTTATCGACGTCCTTGCGATCTGGAAAAATTCGAAGCGTACTATCATTCGTCACTAACGTTTCTTCCACATAAAACAAATCGTAAAGCGTTATTCCCAGAGATTCAATATTCTTTTTCTGGGCTTTGTTCATTTGTTTGACAACTGTGAAATGACCGTCTTCTATGTTGTATTTTTCAAAACTTTCATTGTAAGCTGTCAGCATACTGCCATCCGCCACAAGGAAACCGGATACAAACCCGATGGTTGCGATCAGAAGAATCAGAATCACCAGATATTTTCCCAATTCTCCTTTTAATTCTCTTGTCAGACGCCGATTCAGTGGATTCTTCATCTGTACCACCTCCTACCAGTCCAATGCATCCGCCGAAAGCTTCTGCTCATTCAGATAATTCTTGCGGATCATGCCGTCTCTCAGACGTACCACACGATCCGCCATATCTTTGATGGCATCATTATGGGTGACCATAATCACTGTGTTGCCGTATTTCTGATTGACCTTTTCAATGAGTTTCAGGATTTCCTTAGATGTATTGTAGTCCAGCGCGCCTGTCGGTTCATCACACAGCAGAATATCCGGATTTTTGACTATGGCTCTGCCGATGGCCGTTCTCTGCTGCTGTCCGCCGGAAAGCTGGTTCGGCAGCTTGTTTCTGTGGTCGTAAAGTCCCAGTGTATGTAAAAGTTCATCCACATCCAGCGGCTTCTCACTGAGATAAGCCCCGACTTCTACATTCTCCCTGACTGTCAGATTCGGAATCAGATTGTACATCTGAAAAATATATCCCAGATGTTTTCTGCGATACAATGTCAGCTTCTTTTCTTTCATATCTGCCATTCTTTCACCTCGAATGCAGATATCCCCGCTGTCCGCCTGGTCAATACCGCCGATAATATTCAAAAGTGTCGATTTACCGGAACCAGAAGGTCCCAGAAGCACACAGAATTCCCCCTGCTCTACGGACAGATCAATCCCTTTCAACACTTCAACCCGGCTCTCCCCTGAGCCGTAAGATTTCCTGATTTGATTGATTTCCAGAAACATTCCTCTCGCCTCTCTTCATTCTGTATTGACTGTTTTTCGCCACAATATTAGTTATCTCTAACCAGTGTATCATAAAAATGCAGCATCATTGATAGAATACTGCATTTTTGATAAACATTCTCATTTATTAAGATGGTAACAACATCCCAGCTTTTTCCCACCGCCTGAATTCCGTTCGTGCCAAAGCCACACACAGCAGACAAGTAACTGTATCTGCCACAGGTGCCGCCAGCAGTGCCCCGTCAAGACCTACTGCTCTTGACAGCAGCAAAGCCAAAGGAATAAGCAGTATGCCCTGTCGAATCAGCGGTATCAGCAAGGATTTCGTCGGCTTCCCGATTCCCTGGAAGAAGGAAGCCGTCGTCATATGCACCCCATAGAGGAAAAAGGCCATCATATAAAGCCGGAAACAATGCTGCGTACAGTCAAAATACAGCTGATTATCCGCAACAAACAATCCTGCTATCTGTCTTGAAAATACCATATAAACCAGCCACCATGCAGCTGAAATAACGACTGCGATTCCTGTGGCCAATCGATAAGTCTGACGCACACGCTGATAATTCTTCGCTCCGAAATTATAGCCGTTAATTGGCTGAATAGCGGAGGAAACGCCGACAAACATGGAATGCGCAAGCTGATAGACTTTCATCATCATACCATAAACAGAAAGCGACATATCACTGCCGTAAATGCTGGCTTCACCGTAAACCCGCATGAGATTGTTCAACACGATCTGTACCAGCGCCGTTAATCCCTGAGTCAGCAGACTCGGAAAACCAAGCTGCAGAATCATCTTTGTCACCGTCCATGTCGGGCGCAATGTGCCCTTTTCAAGCTGTACAGATTGCAATCTGCGCAGATAGAGCAGACATAATATGCCTGCTGCCATTTCTCCAATCACCGTGGCAATACCTGCCCCCACGACTCCCATTTTCAACCCGAAAATAAATACAGGATCCAGAATAATATTGACCACTGCACCGGCCATCATACATTTCATAGTATATTGCGGTGATCCGTCCGCACGAATCATCGCCGTAAAAGCCGGACAAATGAGCTGAAACGGGATGCCAATGGCAATCACCCGCATATAAGCCAGAGACTCCCCATAAGCCGTATCCGTTGTTCCAAACAATGTAACGATATACGGTGCCAAAATACCGCAAATGAATGCCAGCGCAATGCCGCTGGCAACAATCCAGGTCACTGCCTGCCCAAAAATCTTATTGGCATTTTCCTGTTCACGTCGTCCCAGACACAGACTGACATTAGCCGCACAACCATCTCCCAGAAGCAGTGAAACCGCATTGACAAGAATTGACAGCGGAAAAGCGATATTGATGGCTGCCATTCCTGTGATGCCCACACCCTGCCCCACAAAAATCTGGTCTGCGATATTATAGATGTAATTAACCATCAAAGTCAAGGTTGTCGGAACAGAATATTTCAGTAAAAGCTTCGTCAGCGGTTCCGATTCCAAAGGATTTCTGTTTGTCTGCATATTTTCCATTCTCCATCTCCTCCTCAATCATCATGAAATTTTATCTCTGTCGAGAAGACTCCCACCTCTTTCAGGTGGTGAGTAACAGCAAATTTGTGTCAGTGGGAGTCCAATCTCCGACTGAGATAAACGCTCCGCGAGGATGCGCAGTGATTCTGTAAAGAATATGTCAGCTTACGCTGACCAGAATCACGCGCCAAGTCTCGCGGTCGCTCGACTTGAACAAAGCAAAAAGCACCCGGCAGTTATTACTTCCAAAAAGAAATAATATTAATACCGGATGCTGATATGATGACTTAGATAGAATGAGCAGAAAACGGCATCCGGCGCCCAGCCGGAAAGCCTTCTTCTCCCCTCCAGACTGACTGTTGGCTCCGGAATTACACCGAATTAACCGAATGGCTCGCGGGCTGTCACCGCCAGTAGAGAACATGCTCATTTCCGAAGAAAACTTTACTTAACCTCAAAATAACATACTTTTCCAAAGCTGTCAACGGCTGCGTATTAAGTGATAAATTTCGCACATTTTGTCTTGACACACGTTTTGAAAAGTGATATATTTATCACATAGCAAGTGAGAAATACATCACTTCAAAGGAGGAATTTGTTTTATGAGAAAAGTATCATTACGGGAAATTGTTGCTGATAAGATTGTCTTTGCCATTCTGATTGCCCTTTACTACTGGATGTGGGCAAGAAATGACTGGCACAACTATTATACGTCGATTCAATATGCTGTCTTTGCCTTTACATTCTTCTATTTTATCTCCCGCGCATCTCGCCTTAGGAAATACAAACAGGAACGACCGGATGAAATGTCTGAGGCCAACCTAAAACGCTGCGATGCCCTGTGTCTGAAAATCGGTGCCGCTGCAATCATTGTTCTGAGTTTCATCTGTGCTGTCGGCAGATTGTCAATAACAACAGACCTCATTGGCTATTGCCTGATGGGTATCCTGATTGCTCTTGCCATTATACGCACGATTCTCTTCTACATCATGGACACCAAAGGAGTATAGCATGGCACTTTTAACCAATTTAAAACCCTACAGAGAAAAATACAACCTCAAACAGGCTGACCTCGCCGAACTGGTGGGCGTCCGCCGGGAAACCATTGTCAATCTTGAACGGGGCAAATACAATCCTTCCCTAAAGCTGGCTATGGATATCGCCAGGGTTTTTCACACAACGGTTGAGGAATTATTTCAGTATACGGATGAATAAAGCCTAAATAAATCGTCATTTTTTCTTAAGGGATTCGTTCATTTATATCTCCTAATTATATGTTATACTACTCATAAAAATATTAGGATTTCAGAAATTTCACAGAACGGAGGTCGGAAACATTGAAAAAATATTTATTATTTTTAGGTATCATCGGTCTTTTTGCCTTAACCGCATGCGGCAAGCAGGCCAAAATATCAGATGTCACCATTGATTATGGCAGCTCTTCCATCTACTCCAAAGAAGATATGGATGCCGCCATCAAGGCCATTAAAACTGTATTCAAGGATTTTGACGGCTGTGAACTGCACAGTATTTCCTACAGTTCAGATGACCAATGCAACACCCCCGATCATATTGCCTGGATGAACGAACTGGAAGCTGCCAATGATAACAAGAAAACCTTCGACCAGTGCATTATGTTTACAAGCGATTTTCATTCTCCGAAAAATGGCGGCGGTGCATGGAATCCTGATGAAGAATATACCGGCTGGCAATGGTGGCTGGCTCGTTCTAATGGCGGTAAGTGGAAGCTGATGACATGGGGATATTGAGGCTTCTAAAAAGAAAATTTATTTCTTCAATATCTTCCGAATATCCGCCAGTCTTTCCAACGCCGCATTCAATGTATCGTCCTTCTTTGCAAAATGGAATCGGATGTACTGGTTCACGTCTTCTCTGAAGAAGCTGGAACCCGGAACAGCGCCGACGCCGACTTTCTCTGTCAGATCCACACAGAATTCATAGTCATCTTTATAACCGAACTCGCTGATATCTACCATGACATAATAAGCCCCCTGAGGCTCTGTGAAGGTCAAACCGATGTTTTTTAACCCGCCTACAAAGAGGTTTTTCATATGGGTGTAATGGTTCTGCAGTTCGATATAATAATCATCACCGAAGTTCAGTCCCGGCACAACCGCCTCCATCAGCGGTGCTGCAGCGCCTACAGTCAGGAAGTCGTGCACTTTCTTGACTCTGTCAATGACTTCAGGCGGTGCAATGACATAACCCAGACGCCATCCTGTAATGGAATAAGTCTTTGAAAGGGAGTTGCAGATAATTGTACGCTCACGCATTCCAGGCAGCGTGGCCATATAAATATGTTTATTCGGCTTATACAAAATATGCTCATACACTTCATCAGTAATAACATACAGATCATATTTAATGGCCAGATCAGCGATGATCTGTAGTTCTTCCAGTGTAAAGACTTTGCCACATGGGTTGGACGGGTTGCAGAGAATCAGGGCTTTCACCCCATCCTGCTTCATGGCATCTTCCAGTACATTGGCATCAAAGTTAAATTCCGGCGGATTTAACGGCACATAAATCGGCTGTGCGCCGGATAGAATCGCATCTGCACCATAATTTTCATAAAATGGCGAAAAGACAACGACTTTATCTCCCGGATTGCAGACGGTGAGCATGGAAGCCATCATCGCCTCCGTACTGCCGCATGTGACAACAATTTCTTTATTCGGATCTACTTTCATACCCGAGAAATGTTCATGTTTTCTCGCAAGGGCTTCTCTGAAGTTCTGTGCGCCCCATGTCAGGGCATACTGATGCGGTCCGTGCGGTGCAATCTCACGCAGTCTGTCTGTGATTTCCTTCGGCGGGTCAAAATCCGGAAATCCCTGAGATAAATTCACAGCACCATATTGATTTGAGACTCTTGTCATTCTTCTGATTACCGAATCTGTAAATCCGGCAGTTTTATCACTTAACGGTTTCATATATTCTATACTCCTTTAGACATTGTAGGAAATGCCTGCATTTAAAATATTTTTCTCATCAAAAGCTGCTTTCACACGCTTCATCAATGCAATGTTTTCCGGCTTTGATGCTTTCAGCAGATATTTCTGCTTGCTCAGTCCGATACCGTGCTCGCCGCTGGCCAGACCGCCCAGTGCATAAGCTTTATCATAAAGAACAGTCAGATTAACGTCAAGCTCTTTTTCCCATGTTTCATCGTCTCTATCACCTCGGACAACACACAAATGCACATTGCCGTCTCCGGCGTGTCCGAAACTGATCATGCGCATACCACATTCTTTTTCAAATGAATTTACAAAATTGACAAAAGCATCAATCTGATTGATCGGGACAACAATATCCATTGGTTCCTGTTCTGAAACAGCCTCCACGCCTTTGACCAGCATACCGCGGATCTTCCAGACTCTGGCCGCTTCTTCTTTATCTTCCAAAGGCAGGACAGAAAGTGCACCACTCTTTTTTGCCGTTTTTCGAAGACTTTCCAGGTGAGCATTGATTTCATTTTTGCTGCCATCAAGGGTTGTCAGCACATACGCACTGGCCTCCGGTTCAGGGAATGACATTTTCAGATAATCTTCCCCCAGCTGAATCACTTTACGCTCAATAAATTCCATGGCTGTCGGATTCAAATTGGCCTGAATAATTTGTCTGACACTCTCAATACCTGCTTTCAGACTGTCGAAACTGAGAAGGACACTGAGGCTGTCCTCAGGCTTCGGAATCAGTTTCAGTATACATTTGGTGATCACCGCCAGTGTTCCTTCGGAACCGATAACAATCTCTTTCAGATCAAGGCCGGAGGTATCTTTTCTGTTCTTGCTGCCCGCCTTGACAACGGTGCCATCTGCCAGAACCAGTTCCAGCCCCATGACATAATCTCTTGTTACACCGTATTTCACAGCACGCATGCCGCCGGCATTTGTGCTGATATTGCCGCCGATGGTGGCTTTCTTTTCGCCCGGATCCGGTGGATAGAATAAACCTTTGCTTTCAACATAGGCCTGAAAATCTTCCAGTACAACCCCCGGCTCAACAGTGGCCGTGAAGGTTTCCTCATCCAGCTCAAGGACATGATTCATCAAAGACACATCCAGCACAATGCCGTGACCTGACGGTACAGTGGAGCCAACAAGATTCGTACCTGCACCTCTCGGTGTCACCGGCAGATTATTTTCCCAGGCATAGTGCATGACACCGCTGACTTCCTCTGTAGATACCGGGAAAACAACCGCTTCGGCTGTTCCTTTTTTACGCCCCAGATTATCAGAAAGATACTGCGGGTCAATTTGGTCTGTAATGATTCTGTTTTCATCTTTTATAATTGATAAAAGTGCTTCCTTCATGGCTTTTCTCGCTCTCCTCATCTTTTCTGTCATAACAGTTCAATTCTCTCACTGTTATAATGCAAAATCCATCAACAATCACCTTTGCTGATGGAATTTTGCATCTTTGAATCATCTTCTCACATCTTCGGCAGCAAATGCTTCAGATTGTACTGAATAGTTATGTTTATTCTGTCTATTATTTCTGTACTTCCCATGCAGGAACAAAGTAACCGTTGAATTCATCCTGGAAAATCTGCTTTGTTGTTTCTGACTGGAATAATTCTACAATTCTCTTATAAACTGCATCGTCTGCGTCACTGCTGCGAACAGCCATCAGGCAGAAATAGCTGTCGTCATCGTAATCTTTTTCTTCAAAAATAGCTGTGCTCGGATCAATACCATAATCCAATGCATAGTTACCATTGGCAACGGCTGCGGTCACATCCGGCAATACAGATGGGATATCTGCTGCGCCCATTTCCTTGATTTCAATTTTTACATTATATGTATCGATATCCGCAACCGTCGGATTAGAGCCTGCTTCTGCTTTCAGTGTGATCAGCCCTGCGGATGCCAGTACTTTCAGTGCACGGCCGCCGTTGGATGCATCATCCGGAATAGCAATAACGTCACCATCTTTGATTTCATCTACGGATTTTACCTTGTCAGAATAAAGATTCATAGCAATGATAAATGTATCTGCAATTGGTGTAATATCATAACCATTCTTTTCCACATCATTGTTGAAATATGCGTGATGCTGGAAAGCGTTGATGTCGATTTCACCGGCATTTAAGGCTTCATTCGGCAGGGAATAATCAGAAAACTGAACATATTCCAGATCAACACCTTCTTTGGCCAGTTCTTCTTTAATTGGATTCCAGATGTCTTCATAGATAACGCCAGTTAATCCCAGTTTAACCACTCGTGTTTCACCTGAAACTGCTGTTTCGCTTCCTGCTACCTCTGAACCTGCTGTTTCGGATGCTTTTGTTGTCTCAGCTGCTGCATCTGTGCTGCCTGTTGTCTCCTTTGCCGTGGTGCTTCCGCAGCCTGTTAATGCGCCAAGTGCCAGTGCAGCTGTTAATGCAAGTGCAATAAAACTCTTCTTTTTCATGTCTCTCTCCTCCTGATGTCACTCAATTTTAATGTGTATTTTTTTTCGCTATATAATTGCCGATGAGCTGTACCACCGTAACAATGATAACCAGCACAACCACTGTTGTATAAGTGATATCCGGCATGTTTCTCTGATGACCATACATAATGGCAAAGTTTCCCAGACCGCCTGCACCGATGGCACCTGCCATGGCTGTCAGGCCGATCAGACTGATAATGGTAATAGTTGTACCGCGGGCAATGCCTGCAATACTCTCTTTCAGATACACTCTGAAAATAATATCTTTATTGTCCAATCCCATAGACTGTGCAGCCTCGATCAGCCCTGGATCCACATCCGCCAACGCTGATTCAATCTGTCTTGTAAAAAACGGTGCGCATCCAAATACCAGAGGCACAATGGCACCTTTGACACCGATGGCCGTTCCCATGATCAGACGGCTAAGGGGAACCAGACAAGCCAGCAGGATAATAAAGGGTACAGATCTGAAAAGGTTGACCACCTTATCGATAATCTGATAAACCAGCGGGTGTTCCAGAATATTTCCCGGCTTCGTTACTGTAATCAGAACTCCCAGAAATAAACCAACCACAAATGATATAGCTCCTGACCATCCCACCATGATAAAGGTCTCCTGAATGCTCTTGATAAAAACATCCGGTCTGTCCATGACATTCGGCAACCATTGATTAAGCAGTTCGACCATCCAGAATCACCTCCACTCCTACATTCTTGTCCTTCAGGTATTGAATTGCCTGATTGATATTGTCCGATGTTCCCTGGGCAATAACCACCAGCCCGCCGATTGGATTTTCACCAATCAATTCAATGCTTCCGAAAATAATATTTAAATCCAAATCGAATTTTCTTGATAACTGTGAAACAAGGGCTTCCGACACGTTTCGCTCCAGATATCTGAAACGCAAGATAGCCTCTCCCGGTTTTAACTCCACCACAGGGCTCTTGGTCTCCACCAATTCATAAATCCGGGACATATTGGATGTGTTCTCAACGAACTCTCTTGTAATCTGCTCCTTTGGATTGGCAAAAATATCAAATACTGTTCCTGTCTCAACAACACGACCATCTTTCATAACCGCTACCCGATCACAAATGTCTTTAATAACCTGCATCTCATGGGTAATCACCACAATGGTGATGCCCAGCTCTCTGTTGACTTTCTTCAAAAGGTCAAGAATCGCTCTTGTTGTTCTCGGATCCAGCGCACTGGTGGACTCATCGCTGAGAATAATCTCCGGATCATTAGCCAGAGCTCTGGCAATGGCCACGCGCTGCTTCTGTCCGCCGGATAACTGTGACGGATACGCTGAAGCCTTCTCCTCCAGTTCTACCAGTTTCAGCAAATCACGGACTTTCTTATCCTTTTGTTCCTTTGTCAGATTGCTGCCCTTTAACGGAAATGACACATTATCATAAACCGTTCTGGAAGCAAAGAGATTAAACTGCTGGAAAATCATACCGATTTTCTTGCGGTGCTGTCTCAGTTCTGCCGGTGACATGGCAGTCAGTTCCTCGTCACCGATAAAGACTTTTCCTGAAGTCGGCCGCTCCAGCAAATTAATACATCGAACTAATGTGGATTTGCCGGCGCCGGAGAATCCGATGATACCGAATATCTCGCCTTTCTCAATCTCAAGACTCACATCGTTCACTGCTGCAAATTCCCGGCCATCATTGTGATAAACACGGGAAACATGTTCAAATCTGATCAACTGACTCACTTCTTTTCTTTTTCTTAGTGTATTGATAGGAATTATATGATATATTGTCTAACATGTCAATACAAATCGAAATATTCCTACCAGCGTGCTATACTTTTGTTTATTTTTTATATATAATTGCCGTTAATACTTTATTTTTACGACATTTTGCATGTTTTGTAGCCGGAATAACGCAAAATCTTGTTGACGTTTTTTACACGTCATCGTATAATAACTATATAGGTATTGTGCATACTGCACAATTATATTTCATCTCTGCATTGCAGTGATGTGCCGACAGGTACTTTTAAAGGGGGTTTTTTTATGGAACTGAAAAAACTGATCTATACCGTTGACGCAGACGGTATTGCTGTGATCACAATGAACTACATGAAGAATCTGAACGCGATTGACGAACAGATGGCTGATGAGCTGATGTATGTAGTGGATGCTGCTGAGAAGGACCCGAATGTTAAAGTTGTTGTATTAAAAGGTACAGACCGTGCTTTCTCCGCTGGTGGCGATATCGGATATTTCTATGATCTGATTCAGGCAGGCGGTGAAGTGAACATGGATGGTCTGATTGGCAAGGTTGGTGTTGTTGCTAACGGTCTCAAACGTATGAGCAAGCTCGTCATCACTTCCGTTTGCGGTGCATCTGCAGGTGCAGGTGTCAGCCTTGCGCTGGGCGGTGACTTTATGATCTGTGCTGACAATGCCAAATTCATTCTGGCCTTTGTCAATATCGGTCTTGTTCCTGACACAGGTGCAACTTATCTTCTGACGAAGAGCCTTGGTACCGCCCGCACAATGGAACTGGCTGCTACTGGTCGCCCAGTCAGTGCAGAGGAAGCAAAAGAGCTCGGATTGGCTTACAAAGTTGTTGCTAAAGAAGAACTGGATGAAGCAACCATGAAGTTTGCAAGAAAGCTGGCTGCAGGCCCATTACTTTCTTATAAGAATATCAAGAAACAGATTTACGATGCCGCTTATTCAGATTACAAGCAGTGGCTTGCTGAAACTGAAATCCCTACACAGCGCGAATGTGCTGCATCTATGGATTTCCAGGAAGGCTGCAAAGCATTTATGGAGAAACGCAAAGCCCATTTTGAAGGCAAATAGATTTTTGAACAGAATAAGTAATTAAGAAAGGTGGTTGTCGAATTGCTGTCTAAAGTTGTAAGCAAAGAAGAAGCACTTAGCAAGATTCATGATGGCCAGACTATTATGTTTGGCGACTGGCACGGTGAATTTGCCGCCGATGAGATTATTGACGGTATGCTCGAGAAGGGTGTCAAGGATATCCATGCCATTGCTGTTTCCGCAGGTATGCCGGATCAGGGTGTGGGCAAGCTGATCCGTGAAAAACGTGTGAAAACGCTTGTAACAACACATATCGCTCTCAATCCGCTTGCCCGCGATCAGATGTTTGCAGGCGAACTGGATATCGAATTCTGTCCACAGGGTACATGGTCCGAACGTATCCGCTGCGGCGGTGCCGGTCTTGGCGGCTGTCTGACACCTACCGGTGTTGGCACGGAAGTTGAGAACGGCAAGCAGAAACTGACAATCAACGGCAAGGAATATCTCCTTGAGATGCCGCTCCATGCAGACGTTTCCCTGATTAAGGCAACGAAAGCTGATACAGCCGGCAATCTCTATTTCCATCTGAATTCCAGAGCTACCAACAGCACGATGGCTTTCGCCGGTGATTTTGTCATTGCCGAAGTAGAAGAAGTCGTAGAAGTCGGTGAACTCGGACCGGAAGAGATTCACGTACCTGCACCTATTGTTGATATGGTCTATGTGCGCACAGGCGAGAAACGCCCACTGTGTCCAATGTGGCAGCGTGCAAAAGCCAAGGCAGAAGCCAAAGCAAGAGAAAAGGCAGAAGGAGGGAATAAGTAATGGCAGAATTAACCGGACGCGCACTCATTGCATCCCGCTGCGCGAAATTCTTTAAAAATGGTGATTTTGTAAATCTTGGTATCGGTGTTCCTCTTATGTGTGTGAACTATCTTCCTGAAGGTGTTGAGCTCTGGCTTGAAGCTGAAATCGGAACGGTGGGAAGTGGTCCTTCCCCAAGCTGGGACGACGTTGATATCGACTGTATCGATGCCGGTGGTCAGCCTGCTTCTATCATTCCTGGCGGAAGTGTTTATGATAATGAAACTTCCTTTATGTTTATCCGCGGCGGTCATATTGACGCAGCTGTTCTTGGTACATTGCAGGTCGATCAGGAAGGCAGCATTGCCAACTGGACGATTCCTGGCAAACTTGTTCCTGGTATGGGCGGCGCTATGGATCTCTGTGCCGGTGTCAAGAAGATTATCGTTGCAACTGATCACTGCGAGAAGAACGGTCAGTCCAAGATTCTCAAGAAATGCACACTGCCTCTGACAGGTTATCAGTGTGTCACAGATATCGTTACTGAGAGATGTTACTTTGAAGTAACACCGGAAGGTCTCGTTCTCCGCGAAGTTGCACCGGGATATACAGTTGAAGATATTCTGGCATGTACAGAAGCTGACGTCATCGTTCCGGATAAAGTTGGTGTGATGCAGTAAACTTTCACAGCTTATTTTGGAAACAGTTTTTGAAGTCTCAGAATAATTTTTAAGGTAAACTGATAAAAAGGTACTGACCGACATTTAAAAAATGTCAGCCAGTACCTTTTTCATTTCTTCAGCAAAAACCTGATGTCCCGTTACTGTCATATGAACACCGTCAGGCCCCAATTCAACAGGCCAGATAGATGCATTAGCAAAATGTATATGAAGTTTTCCTGCAATATCTGCATAATAATCTCCAAGTTCACGACAAGCCTCATCCAATGCGGCGGATGAAGGTGCCATTTTACCAAGTACTGTTGAAGGGGGAGCGATCAACAATATCTGTTCCGTCCTGCAGACGTTTGGCTGTGTATTCAGAAGTTCTGTCAGAAACTGCTCCATACGCACAGCCACTTTGGCACTTCCGGAGCGAACCATGGTCAACAAATCATTCGTGCCGAGCATGATCGTCAGCAAATCAAAATCCGGCTCCTGACGAAGAAAATCTGCCAATTCATTGAACTCCCATCGGTCCGATGGAATCTCCCGCCCGTTCTCTCCCAAATTTACAACCTCATATAAACCGGAATCATGAAGAATCCCTGTCCAGCGACTGTCCGCAGCATGTCTTCCGCCTACAAAACCGCAGGCACCATAAGTATTGGAATCACCATAGCATATGATTTTATGAGTCATTTGCAAACCTCCTATTTGTCATTGTAGGTATCAAGGAAATGATGAACCTGTCCATTCTGTTTGTAGGCGATGATTGTGCTGAGATTCACATTTTCCACACTCTTGAAAATATTGCCCTCCACGAAAGGATTCACTTTCTTAAGTTCACTGATCAACTGCTTGATCTCCATTCGTTTGGAAGCAGATGTCCCATCCGGACGGCAGGAACTGCAGGTATCCGTGAATCTGCAGGCACACTGAATAAAGTGCAGGCCGTTCAAATCACGCCACTGCTTGATATCATCCTCACGGATCAAATACATCGGACGGATCAGTTCCATCCCCTCAAAATTGCTGCTGTGCAGTTTCGGCATCATGGTCTGCACCTGTGCACCATAAAGCATCCCCATCAGAATAGTTTCAATAACATCATCATAGTGATGACCCAATGCAATCTTATTACACCCCAGTTCTTTTGCCTTGTTGTACAGATGACCGCGACGCATTCTTGCACAAAGATAACATGGAGATTTTTTGATATCGTACACTGCCTCAAAAATCTGAGATTCAAAAACAGTAATCGGCACCCCCATGATCCGTGCATTATTTTCAATGAGCTTTCGATTAACCTCACTGTAACCCGGATCCATGACAAGGAAAACAAGCTCAAATGGAAACTTATTGTGCCGCTTCAATTCCTGGAACAGCTTCGCCATCAGCATAGAGTCCTTACCGCCGGAAATGCAGACCGCAATCTTGTCTCCGGGCTGAATCAGATCATAGGTATTGATGGCCTTGGCAAATTTGCTGAACAGTGCCTTATGAAAACGCCCCTTGCGAAGACTTTTTTCAATATCCTCCTGCTTGTCATCACCGCCAAAACTGGCCATCAGCCATGCGCTATAACCACCGGCCAGACTCACTGCATCGTAATCCAGCTCTCGCAGCTCAATTGCCGCATCTGCACTGGCCACCCCCTTCATGCAATATAAAATATATTTCTTATCCTTTGCAAGAGTTCCTTCTTTGGCCAGTTCAACAATATTCGGCATACTGACCGCCCCAGGAATCGCACCGTAACCAAAGGAAATCTCATCCCTGACATCTGCCAGCAGGTAAGAACCCACGGCCATGTCGGATAATTCTTTAATTGTTAGCTCTGCAGACTCATTCATTCTTTTCTCTCCATCCTATACAACTGTTGATGACCATTCAAAATTGTCCATCAGTGACCATTGGAAATTCCTTCTCCGTAAACACCGCTTTTTTATTGAATTTCTCATTAATATCCATCTCTTAGGGTAACATAGAAAATCTATTCCCGTCAATAAAAGCCTGCTATTTACGCAGCTTTACATGATTTTCTCCCTGTCGGATGAAACCTATTCCGTTCTCTGCAGCTGTAAAAATGAAGATCCGGAAGAGAAAAACCGTCCAGCCTGGTTTCTAATCAATCTTTTTGATCAGAGTTACTGGATCGTCGGCTCCGTCATCGGTGCGCTTCTCGGTCAGGTTCTGCCTTTTGATTTTACCGGCATTGATTTTTCAATGACCGCACTTTTTGTTGTCATTCTGCTGGATCAGGTACTGGCTCATCCTAAAATGGCCAGCCGCTGTGCCGTTACCGGGCTTCTTGCAGGCATTATCTGCTTGTTTATATTTGGTACAGGTAATTTCCTGCTTCCGGCCCTTATTGTTACCGTTTTATTTGTCACTGCTTTTACACAGGCTGAAAGAAGAAAGGAACTGCCGTAATGAATCCAAGTCATTCTATTTTACTGATCGCCATTGCAGGTGTTGTTATTCTCCATATCTGGAAACGCAATACACTGTTAAGTTTGGCCGCCGGAACTATTTTGTATATGATCTTTATTCGATGCCTTCCATAATGCGTCTTGCCACAAACACACCGCTGGCAGATGCATGAGACAGAGAATGGGTCACACCGCTGCCGTCGCCGATAATATACAGGCCTTTGTGTTTTGTCTCAAGGTTTTCATCAATGGACACTTCCATGTTATAGAACTTAACTTCCACACCATAAAGCAAAGTGTCTCCATTGGCCGTACCCGGAGCAATCTTGTCCAGTGCATAGATCATCTCGATAATGCCGTCAAGAATTCGCTTCGGAAGTACAAGGCTCAGATCTCCCGGGGTCGCTGACAATGTCGGCACAACAAGGCTCTCTTTGATACGCTTTTCTGTACTTCTTCTTCCCCTGATCAAATCTCCGAAACGCTGTACAATAACACCGCCGCCCAGCATATTGGAAAGTCTGGCAATACTTTCACCGTAACCATTGCTGTCCTTAAAGGGTTCTGAGAAATGCTTGGCTACAAGAAGGGCAAAGTTGGTATTCTCTGTCTGCAGTTCCGGATTCTCATAGCTGTGACCATTCACTGTCACAATTCCGTTTGTATTCTCGGCCACAACCGCACCCTTCGGATTCATACAGAACGTACGCACCAAATCTTCAAACTTCTCTGTTCTATAAACAATCTTGCTTTCATACAATTCATCTGTTAAATCTGAAAATACAACCGCCGGCAATTCAACACGCACACCGATATCCACACGATTGGATTTAGTTGGGATATTCATCTCCTGACAGACAGTTTCCATCCACTTACTGCCGCTTCGGCCAACGGAAATAATGCACTGTTTGCAGAAATA
The DNA here is from genome assembly GCF_019734885.1 of Pseudocoprococcus catus. Classification (GTDB taxonomy): domain Bacteria; phylum Bacillota; class Clostridia; order Lachnospirales; family Lachnospiraceae; genus Coprococcus_A; species Coprococcus_A catus. The sequence continues at coordinate 76,108 of NZ_JAAXCM010000005.1, forward strand.
ACTCTCCTTAGCCGTATGAACACCATAGCCTTCAGCTTCTTTTGTCACATGCTCCACACTACAGTTAAAGTAAAAATCAACTTTATCCTTCAGCTCGGCAAAAAGCTGTTCCAGCACAATATAATTCACATCTGTACCAAGATGTCTCACAGATGCATCCAACAGATGCAGATTGTTCTGAATACAGATCTTCTTAAACTTTGTATCACCTGTTGAGTACATGCGTGTTTTCTCGCCGCCATGACTCATATTGATATCATCTACATAACGCATCAGCTCCATGGCCTTTTTCTTGCCAATATATTCATGCAGCGTACCGCCGAATTCATTGGTAATATTGTATTTTCCGTCAGAAAAGGCACCTGCACCGCCAAAGCCGCTCATAATAGCACAGGAAGGACATCCTACACAGGATTTAACTGTATCTCCGTTGATCGGACATTTTCTCTTTTCAAGCTCTCTGCCTTTCTCAAAAACCGCAATCTTAAGCTCCGGTTTCTTCATGGCCAGCTCCCATGCTGAATAAATACCGCCCGGTCCTGCACCGATTATAATCACATCATATTGTTTCATTCTTTAAATCTCCCTATATTCTCGTTCCGCTAAAAACATTGCAGTTTTAAAAACTCTCAAGTTTCTCCTGTGTCATATGCTCCACAACTGCCACTGCCAAGTCGACTGCTGCCTCAAAATCACTGTAGGATGCAATGCCATAATGAGAATGGATATAACGCACCGGTATACCAATGACAATGACCGGAACACCGCGTCCCGTCAAATTCACGTAAGCCCCATTGTTGCCGCCTCCTGCACGAACAGAAGCCTGACACGGAATACTGAGCTTCTCAGCCAACTCAAATGTATCACGCATATAGCGCGGATTGGCTATCATAGATACATCCATAAACCGCAGCATCGGACCTTTCTTCATAGCTGTCTGAACCGCATAATCTTCAGTAAATGTATCATCGGCCGGGCAGCCTTCAAAACAGATTGCAACCTGAGGTGCTGTATTCTGAACTGCCACCTGAACACCGCGTTCTCCCACTTCTTCCTGGGCAGACATCACGCCCCTGACTGCAAAAGGCAAATCTTTATCACTAAGACGCTTCACTGATTCCAGCATAGCCGCACAGCCAATTCTGCAGTCAAATCCCTTACCAAACATGATATCATGTTGTTCATCATACGAAAAATCTACAGCTGATACAGCCGGTTCACCTATTCTTACACCAAAATTCTCCACGGCATCTTCATAGGATACAGCCCCTACATCAATGACCAGATCTGCAATATTGAGGGGCTTTCCTTTTTCTTCCTCAGTCATAAAATGCACTGGCTTTGCTGCAATAATACCCGGAATCCAAGTGTTAAACTTTGTATGCACCATGACCTTTGATGCCGGAAGGATATTTGGATCCCATCGTCCTAATGTAAGGAAATGCAATGTTCCTTTTGGTGTAATCGAATGAATCATCATCCCCACTTCATCTCCATGAGCATCCAGCATAAATACCGGTTTATCTGAATTCTGACTCTTCTTCGGTGTCACATAAAGATTTCGAAGATGATCCTCTTCCACTGCTGCAAATGTCTCTGCAAATTCCCCTGCCACTGCGATGGAGGCATCCTCAAACCCGGAAGGTGCCTTCGCCTCTGATAATGCTTTGATCAATTCCAGACTCTCTGTCTTTGTACTTCTCATTCTTCATGTCCTTCTTTCATCTTTTGTGTCAGATTATCCAGCTCGGAAGCCGTAAATCCCGGCTTCCATTCTCCATTCTCCCAGGACGAATTCAACCATTCCAGCACCTGTGCCTTGCCCTCCTCACTAAATGGAAAAAGCTTCGTTGTCTTCAGCTCATCCGCTGTCTTCTCATAAGCGAAAGGTTCCGGCCATATCGCTACAAGAAGACCTTCCTCCTTGATTGTCCGGCCTTCCTCATCCTTTGTCTCTTTCTGTTTGACAATTCGGTATCTCATTCCCTGATAGCTTCCGGTAAATGGATTCCCGTAATTATAAAAATTCAGGGATAATATATCATCCGATGTTATCACCTGATCACCACCCTTATCATTATTTTGCCAATTTCCATCTTTGAGCTTTTCCCATATTATATTGCCAGATTTCTATATTCTGTCCTTTTTGTGCAGTTCCTCCTGTCAAGTCCAAACAACTTGTCAATGAATTCTTCGGCAGCAGGTAGTAACTTCCCGTACCATCTGGTAATACTCTCCATAATGCGGCCGTTGAAGACTGTTCCACATTCGCACCAGAATTTCCTGACTGCCCTGTCACACTAAGATACTTTCCAGAACCGACATTCTTTATTTTATAGCAGCCTTCCCCGGCATAACTGAACGCAAACTTTCTATAATTATTATCTGCTTTCGTCCACAACAATATATTTGCTCCGGAAGTATTCTTATTACTGTCTACTGATAAGGCATACTCTGTATTTTCTGCACTGCAAATATAATATATACCTGCTGTTATTGTTTGTTCTTCTTTATATACCGCAAATCTTTTATTTACAAGTGTCACCGTGCCTGCACTGTTTGTTGCCGTCACTTTATACTGATAAACACCAGCCGTCAGATTTCCGAATTTAATACTTGTATCAAGATTCTTCAAATCATACTTTTTAGCATTTGGATTCACTTTTTTGCCGATTTGTCTGGTTCCATTTGTATCATAAACCCCTACTTTTACAGATGTTAAATTACTATCTGAACTAATTTCTCCTCTTATCGAAAAGGATGTCCCTTCTTTTTGATTTTGAGGCTGTGTCTGTCCGGTAATCTTTGCAGTGGTTTTTGCAGTACTGGATGCGGACTGTAATTTCCATCTCTGGGCCTTTCCCATATTATATTGCCAGATTTCTATATTCTGCCCTTTTTGTACCGTTCCTCCTGCCAAATCCAGGCAGCTTGTTGATGAACTATCCGGCAGCAAATAATAACTTCCTGTACCATCCGGCAATACTCTCCACAATGCAGCCGTTGAAGACTGTTCTACATTTGTACCAGATACTCCCGATTGTCCTGTCACTGCAAGATACTGTCCTGAACCGACATTCTTTATCTTGTAATAACCATCCCCTGCATAACTGAACTCAAACTTCCTATACTCATAATCTGCTTTCGTCCAAAGAAGAATATTCGTTCCTGAAGTATTTTTATCATTATCTACTGATAAGGCATAGTCTGTATTTTCTGCAATACTGATATAATAGGTTCCAATTGATATTGTTTGTCCATCTTTATAGACTGCAAACCTTTTGTCTATCAATGTCGCTGTGCCGGCGCTGTTTGCCGCTGTTACCCTATATCTGTAGATACCTGCCGTTAAATTACCAAACTTAACACTTGTATCAAGGTTTTTCAAGTCATAACTTTGAGCATTTGGAGCAACATTTTTACCAATAACCGTTTCCCCTGATGTATTATATATACCCACTTTTACGGATGTAATCTTACTATCTGATGTTATTTTGCCCCGGATGGAAAATGAGGCACCTTCTGTCTGATTGTCAGGCAATGTCTGACCACTAATTTTTGCAACCGTCTTAGAAGTTTCTGAAACGGACTCTAATTGCCATTTCTGAGCACTTCCCATATTGTATTTCCAAATTTCAATATTCTGCCCTTTCTGTACAGTTCCGCTTGTTAAGTCCAGACAACTTGTTGATGAACTTTTGGGCAATATGTAGCAGTACCCATCTTCATCCGGTATAATATACCATAACATTTTATAATCTGACTGTTGTACATTCGCTCCAGATTTACCTGATTCCTGATTGACACTAAGATACTTACCTGACCCGATGTTTTTTATACTATAATATCCACCACCCTCATAAGTAAAAGCAAACTTTCTATACTCATGATCCGCTTTGGTCCACAGCATAATATTCGCGCCTTCTGTATTCTTATTATTATCTACCGACAATACATATCCATTATCCTTTTGAATTCCTATGTAATAGGTCCCATTATCGATGGTTGCATTATGTCCAAGAACCGCAAAACTCTGTTTAACGACAGTTTCTGTGCCGATTTCATTCTTAGCAATTACTTTGTAATAATACATGCCATAATCCAGATCATCGAACATAATACTATTTTTTATTTGTGAAATATCATAGGATACCGCATTTGGATTAACTGTTTTGCCTGAAATTAAATCTCCATTTTTATTATAAATACCTACTGTAACAGAAGTTAAATTTTTCTTTGAAGAAACTGTGCCCTGAACATCAAAACTATCCCCCACAAATAATCTCTCCGGCACATTATAATCCTTGATAGAAATATCATTTTGGACTTTTTCATACCAGAAATCTCCGTCTATACCTTTGCCGTCTTCTTCAGGAATGCCATTGACATGGATTGTTTCTGAATACTGCCAGAAATCATAAGCACCTGAATAAGAACTCTGCGTTGTATAGTGCGCCAGCCAGATTTTATACTTACTACTGATTGTACTGGCATTTAAATTATTTGAAAGTGTACTTTTATTCGCATAAACCATCGGATCATAACCTAAAGATTCAGCATACTTGCAAAAAGTCATACAGATTTCTGTTGCTTTGTCTTTTGAAAGATGTGCGTCATATAATCTGCCACCTTCTCCATTATTTACATAGGCATACTCAAAATCCATAACCAGTGGTAAATCCAATGAATACCCCTGTATCGCATCAATGACAAAATCTACTTCTTCTTTTGCTTCTGCATTCGTAATAGCCTGAGAATAAATATACACACCTACTTTTATTCCCTGTTTTTTCGCACCTTCTATATTCTTCTTGATATAAGTATCTTTGACCAGATTTCCAGCCGATCCCCAGCCTCTATAGGCAGCACGAATAATAGCAAATTCAACACCATCGGCTTTTGCTTTTGCCCAGTCAATATCTTTTTGGTAGCTTGACACGTCTACACCATAATGGATCTGATATCCTTCGTCATATCGTGAATTATGTACATAATTCTGAGGTTTCGCACTCATCAGACTAATGCCATATTCTTTTTGCATTTCTTTCCCATACTGCGGATCATCTGCATAATATGAATCCAGCTCTGTTTCAGTTTCAACTTCACTTTCAGTTTCATATTCCGTATCATCCGTTTGATACGATTCCTCAAATTCAGTCTCAGATTCCGAAAATTGTGTTTCTGATAAATCTGTCTCCTTATCATAAGATTCCTTTGTTGAATTCTCAATCCCATCAAATTCTGACACAGCCACGTCTGTTTCTTCATTCGATTCAACAAACACATCTGCCTCCGCAAAAGCTGCAGACGGCAGTGAAACCAGCATAGACACTGCACATGCTACAGCAATTATTTTCTTTTTCATAGCCTTTGCTCCTTCCTTTCTTTGCATTTCTAGCTTAACAGCTGCTACCTTGAAATGCAAGCCCTCTTTTTTACTCACAGGTCTATTGCTTTTTTTCATAGCCTCAGTCATTGATATTTTCCATGCGAAATGATATAATGGCTGTAACGCTTTAACTTGCGGTGTCTGATAATCATCCATTGACACTGTCGGCAGTGTTCAGAATATCACGGGAACCAAGGATGCTTTAATTCCTACCACTTACATATAACATTCCATTGATTCTCTGTACATTCTGCCGGGCAGATGAATGAAATGATATCACAGAAGGATTTTTATTTGACATCGTGAGTTTTCGTGTTGTTCAGAAGATTTTTATCTGAAAATGACCCGTATGCAGTGGAACTTCCACCGTATACGGGTCATTTTTACGATTCTGTATTTTTTCAAAGAAACCTGACCGATCACGTTCACCTAAATGAGATTCTCATGCATCAGATAGATCATTCCGCCGATCAATCCGCCAAAGACGCCTGCATAGGCCGTGATCAGAAGGATATCCATCTGATATAACGCCTTTGGTATCTCCAGGATATCACAGCCTATCTGGCAAACCAGCCATGTCAGATCACACCAGAGCAATGTATGCACCAGCAGGAACAGGCTGACCGGACGCACATGTTTTCTCAGTGCCAAAATATTCAGTTCATACCACATACGCTTTATCATCATTCTCTCCCGCCTTTCTTTTATCGCTCCTGTAATCTCATTGCACGGCTTAATTCTCTGCCTCATCCACATGCTTGCCGGTAATGGAATAAATAACCCATTCGGCAATATTAGTGGCATGATCACCGATTCGTTCAAAATATTTGGCAACCATCAGAAGATCCGCCGCTTCAAAACTCTTCACATGATTCTCCTGAATGCGTTTCACAAGTGCCATTTTGATCTGATCGAAGAGATCATCTACTACATCATCATTGTCAATGACATTATGTGCGACTTCCAAATCCTTTGTTACATAAGCCTCTGTGCCACGGACAACCATCATCATTGTCTCATTGGCCATTTTCTGAATCAAGGAGAGTTCTGCGATATCCGATACATCTCCCAGCTGAAGTGAGAGCTCCGCAATATCCGATGCCTGATCGCCGATTCGCTCCATATCTGTGATCATCTTCAATGCTGAGGAAATCTGTCTCAGATCTCTTGCCACCGGCTGCTGCTGAAGCAGAAGTTTCATACACAGTGCTTCAATATCGCGTTCCATGTGATCAATATCCATATCATAATCAATGGTCTGCTTTGCTTTATCCGTATCGTGACCAATCAGGGCATAAACACCCATTTCGATGGCTCTCTCAATCATATTGCCCATCTCAATAATGTCGTCATTAAGCTGCTTTAACTGTAAATCGAAACGATTGCGCATTAGCCAAACCTCCCTGTGATATAATCTTCTGTTCTCTTATCTCTCGGCATAGAGAAGAGTTCTTCTGTTTTGCCATCTTCAATCACTTCACCCAGCAGGAAAAAGACGGTTCTGTCTGAAACACGGGTCGCCTGCTGCATATTATGAGTGACCATGATGATGGTATAATCTTTTTTCAATTCCAAAACCAGATCTTCAATCTTGGAAGTTGAGATTGGATCCAAAGCAGACGTCGGTTCATCCATCAGGATGACATCCGGCTGTACAGCCAGTGCTCTTGCAATACAAAGTCTCTGCTGCTGTCCACCGGAAAGTCCAAGGGCACTCTTATTTAATCTGTCCTTTAATTCATCCCAGATTGCGGCTCCTCTCAGTGAGCGTTCTACAATTTCGTCCAATTGGGATTTTTTGTGAATACCATGGGTTCTCGGTCCATAAGTAATATTGTCATAAACACTCATCGGAAAAGGATTCGGTTTCTGGAAAACCATACCTACTTTTTTTCTCAGCACATTGACGTCCATATTCGATCCGTAAATGTCCTCACCGTCCAACGTCACTTTACCGGTAATCTTGCATCCTTCCACCAGATCATTCATACGATTCAGTGATTTTAAAAATGTTGATTTACCGCAGCCGGACGGTCCGATAAATGCGGTGATCTCGTTGGCCGGAAGCTTCAGGTTGATATCCTTGAGCGCCTTGAAATCACCATAATATAAATCAAGATGTTCTACATTAAATTTATCCATATCTATTCCTTTCTCTTTCTTCTAGGCCTTCGTAAATTTCTTGGCGATCAGTGTAGATAATCCATTGATAATGATAACAACGACCAGCAGCACAACCGCTGTTGCATAAGCCTGATCCGTATGCAGTCCTTCACCGGATAACACATACATATGAACCGCCAGTGTTCGTCCGGATGACATCAGGTTTTTTGCAATATCCGGTACAGTTCCGGCTGTAAAGATTAAAGCTGCTGTCTCACCTACAATACGACCAATAGCCAGAATAATACCTGCCAGTATACCCGGAATTGCTGACGGCAGAACAATTCTAAAAACGGTTCTCAATTTACCGGCTCCCAGTCCATAACTACCTTCACGGAATGAATCCGGCACTGACAAAAGGGCTTCCTGCGTCGTACGCATAATAGAAGGCAGAATCATAATGGAGAGAGTAAATGCACCGGCCAGTATAGAATATTTCCAATGGCAATAGGTAACGAAAAACAGCATACCGAAAAGGCCATAGACAATAGAAGGAATACCTGCCAGTGTTTCCGTTGTCACACTGACCACTCCCACAATCTTATTTCCTTTTTTCGCATACTCAACCATATAAATAGCTGAGAAAATACCAAGCGGCACTGCAATCAAAAGTGCCAGAATCGTCATAATCAGCGTATTAATGATCGCCGGAATCATGGACACATTTTCTGATGTGTAAGTCAATGAGAACAGGTCTGGACTGAGATTTGGGACGCCTTTAATCAAAATATAAAATATCAGGTAACCCAGCACGCCAATCGTAATAATCGCTGAAAGTAAAACAAGTACTGCCAGAAGGAAAGATAATTTGCTTCTTTTATAAGCTTTCAGGCGCTGTCCAAAAGTGACTTTATTAATTGCTTTAACGCCGTCTACTTCACTCATTATTTCTCCCTCCTTTTAATAACCGAGAACAACAGATTGATCAAAAGAATAAATACAAATAATACAACACCCGTCGCAATCAATGCTTCTCTGTGAATACCTGTTGCATACCCCATTTCAATGACAACATTGGCTGTCATGGTTCGTACACCCTTAAATATACTGTGCGCCATCGCCGGCTGATTACCTGCTACCATGATAACCGCCATTGTTTCACCGATCGCACGTCCAATACCAAGGACAACGCCAGCCAGAATGCCGGATTTAGCAGCTGGAAGCACCGCAAAGAATACACTTCTTTCATGATCTGCTCCCAATGCCAGAGATCCTTCATAATAACTGTTCGGCACTGCACGAATCGCGGATTCAGAAACACCGATAATGGTGGGAAGTATCATAATGCCTAACAGAATGGATGCTGCCAGCATAGAATTACCTTTGCAGTTAAATGCCGCAAATGTATTTCGGAGCAGTGGCACCAAAACTTCCATACCAAAGAAACCATAAACAATCGATGGGATACCCGCCAGAAGTTCTACTGCCGGCTTCAAAATTTTATACAGGCTGCCCGGGCAAAACCTTGCCATGAAAACAGCCATAAATATACCAATTGGAACACCAATGATGATGGCCCCTGCTGTAACATAAATACTGCCGAGAATCATCGGTAAAATACCAAATAAGTTATTGCTTGGTTTCCAGACAGTTCCTCCAAGGAAATTCAGCGGTCCAATCTTACCAATGGCCGGAATACCACTTGAAAAGAGGAAAACACAAATCAGTAAAACTGCCAGAATAGAAACACAGGTCGCCACCAGAAAAACGATTTCCATTACTTTTTCTTTAACTTTCATAAATACTCCTGCATCCTAAAACATGGGGACTGTCCGGAGACAGCCCCCAATTCATTGACTCGAATACTGCTTACTGAACATCTGCCCAGACTGTTGTTTCACCTGTGAAGATAGATTTTACCTGGTCACTTGTCAGGTTCTCTACAGGGTTTTCATTGTTGACAATAACTGCGATACCATCCTGTGCAATTGTTGTTGCTGTTACACCTGTTTCTGTATCTTTCAGATCTCTGGAAGCCATACCGATATCACAGATACCTTCCTGTGTAGATGTAACACCTGTTGTGGAATCGGATGTCTGGATTTCAATATCTGCATTTGTGTTCACTGCAAGATAAGCTTCTTTTAATTTTTCCATAACCGGAGATACACTTGAGGAACCTGCGACAACGATTTTACCCTCAGGCTTACTGCCTGCATAAGCTGCTGCATTCTGATCAATCTTGATGTAACCGTTCTGTTCAATGATATCCTGACCTTCAGCACTCATAATATAATCTACAAAATCCTTTGCCACATCACTGAGTCCGTCTTTTGTTACAATATTAAACGGTCTTGCTACTTTATATGAACCATTTGCTACATTTTCTGTTGTTGCCTCAGCACCGTCAATTTTAGCTGCCTTGACTGTATCATTTAAAGAACCAAGTGAGATGTAACCGATTGCATATGGATCACCGGCTACGCTTGTCATCATAACAGCTGTACTGTTTGTGATATTGGCCTCTACTGTTGTATTATCTACCTTTGTACCATCAGCGGCTTTCTCTTCTACACCAAACAATTCAATGAAAGCGCCTCTTGTACCTGAACCATCTTCACGTGAGTTAACACTGATTTCTTTGCTTGTATCAAAATCGCCTGCTGCAGCAGCTTCTGTGGCAGCTTCCGTAGCGGCACCGCTTGCTGCTGTTGTTTCCTTAGATGATGAACTTCCGCATCCTGCAAGGCTTCCTACAACCATTGCAAGTGTTAATGCTGTACAAATAAATTTTTTCATTTTTCATTTCTCCTTCTCGTTGAGATTTCTTTTTTACTACTCGACTTCTCGTGTCGCTATTAAAGATAAAACTTCCATGTAAAATCTAAAACCAGGGAAATGTAAAATTCATGAAAAAAATACGAAAATTCAGGGCGTGCGGCCCCAGACATAAAAAGGCTTCAAAAAGGCCATTCAGTCACAGGATTGCTTCCGCTGCCAACGTCTGGCAATGGTACATAAGGCAGTACAATACACTGTCTAAGTACCAGCCGCCGTTGAAGCCCCTGTGTCTGAATGGCCTTTTTGAAGCCTATTCTAAAGCTTTTTACCGCGCGCTATTAAATTTTCAATACTGTTTCACCTAAACCTCTGTCTAAGTAATTTTTTATCATTTCTTACGCATTTAAACAACACAGCATTCTGCATTTATTATTTTATGCCGGATTAACGTGGACCATGCAATGTTTGACCAATGGGAACTGATGCTCTATGGCATGATGGACATTCTCAGCAATGGCATGTGCCTCCCACAATTTTTTATCACCATCCGCTTTGATCTCAATATCTACATAATACTTTGACCCGAAACTTCTTGTCTTCAGAAGGTCAATGTCTTCTACACCCTGAATATTCATAATGCAGTCATGCATTTCATTCACGGTTTCCTGATCGCATGATTTATCCGTCATCTTGCTGATGGCATCTCTGAAAATATCGACAGCTGCCTTGACAACAAACAGACAGATGACAACACTGGCCAAAGGATCCAGCATAGGAAATCCCATTCTGGCTCCTAATATACCCACAAAACTGCCTACAGATGATAATGCATCTGAACGATGATGCCATGCATCTGCCATTAACGCACCGGAATTAATTTTCTTCGCTGCATTTCTTGTATACCAGTACATGATTTCCTTGACCACAATAGAAATGACTGCCGCTGCCAATGCCAATATACCCGGTATCGCCAATGTATCGTAATGACCGGCTATCAGTTTCTGTACACCTGTCAATCCGATACCCACACCGGTAACTCCAAGAAGGATTGCCAATATAATAGAAGCAACGCACTCAAATCTGTCATGTCCATATGGATGGTCTTCATCTGATGCCTTACCGGAAATCTTCACACCTATGATAACAATAATTGTACTGAATACATCCGATGCCGAGTGAATAGCATCAGAAATCATAGCTCCCGATGATGCCAAAAGACCGGCAATCAATTTAAAAATAGATAGCATCAAATTCACAGCAATACTATTCGCTGAAACCTGCATTGCAATTTGTTCATTTGTCTTTGCTTTTACATTCTTCATAAATAACGCCCTCCATTCTGAAAATGAAACGATTTTGCTACTCGCTCTCTCCATATTCTGCAGCAGATACTCCTCATTCAATATAAAAAGCACCTGCGGAACACCAACTGTCCCACAGATGCTTCATCATTCCATTCATCTGCTGCCCGAAAGGGCCCGGCTGCAATCGCTTATAAAAAGTGCGCCCCGCCTGATCAGTTTGTACTGTATAGATGCAGTGCAAAGAGATTATCATTAATATAATACGCAGATATCAGGTTAGTCAAGCGTAATATTATGCTTTTTTCAAATATTTATTGGCAACATAATAATACCTGCCGTTGTAATAAATTTTATACCATGTATAATCGCTTGACTTTACACTATAATCTGAAACAACCTTTACTTTAACTCCCTTATTAAATGTACCGGCTATTTTATAATTCGTACCTGCCCCTGTCCTATAATTAACTTTTTCCGTTGTTTTATAATCGGACAGTCTCTGTGTAAATGTTTGGACAATACCTGTGCCATTATATCCCGATAACGTAGAACCTTTATACGCACGTACTGTATAGCTGTAAGTCAGGCCCCCAATTGCACTGCCATCATTATACGAAATCGCTGATCCCTTCTTGGTAGTTCCTATTTTCTGCCACTTACTGCTGCCCGTTTTCCGATAGATATAATAACCGGAAGCACCACTGACTTTATTCCATGATATCTGCATCCCTCCCTGCTTTGAAACAGCTTTATTTAACTGAGGGGTCTTTAGACACAATACTTCTTTGAAGGAATTATAAAAACTAAATGTGCTGTTTTTATACGCACGAACTGTATAGATATAAGTTTTGCCATTGACCGCGGTCTTATCTGTATAGTTCAATGTATTTGCAGAATTTTTGGCAATCCGTGAATATGAACCGCCTTTCTCTTTACGATAAACAATATAACCATCTGCCCCGTTAACTTTATTCCAGATGATTTTCACGCCATTCATTACATTTTCTCCACTGGTCAATGACGGACATGACAAATAGGCAATTGTACTCGTTGATTTATAGTAGCCCATTATACTGCCTGACACTGCACGGGCTGTATACACATAAGTCTTTCCGCTTGATACATCCTTATCGGTATAATCTAATGTACTTCCGGAAACTTTGGCAATTCTCGAATATGAACCACCGCTTTCCTTGCGATAAACATAATAATTCTTAGCACCATTTACTTTATTCCAGTAAACTTTCACTCCACCGGATACATTTTCTGTCTTGGATACTGTAACTGTTGAAAGATAAATAATACTCTTATAGGCCGATTTCTCTGACTCTTTTAAATTGGCATTACCAGATGTATCTTTCTTAAGGTATTCTGAAACAGCATAATAATCACTTCCTGCATAGTGTATTTTATACCATGTGTAACCATCTGTTGTCTGTGAATAACCGGGAACAACCTTTACACGTGTTCCTTTATCCAGCGTTCCCGCCTTTGAATAGGATGTTCCTGGACCAGTTCTATAATTTAAAGCCTCTGTAGTAATATATGTATCATATAAATCTTCACCTTCACAGGCTGCCACTGCATAATAATATGTCGTACCACTTTTAACATTGCTGTCTGTATAACGATCTATATCCCCACCGTTTACAGTTCCTATATGCTCCCAGGCATCTGATAATGAAGTTTTTCTATAAATACTGTACCCGGAAACACCTGCCTGAACTTTCCATTTTATCCAGACACCAGACGCAGTATTCTGAATATCTGTCAATTCAGGTGCCGCCAGTGTCTCTGTTCCATACTGTTCCCAATATGTATTTTTAGCAAGATTGCCTCGTGTCACAGAGACGGTCTCTCTGTTGGCCGGAACTTCAAAATTATAGCACCAGTACCATCCTGCATCATAGGCACCATCCGCTGTATTCTTCTCGTCCAACATATAATTGTAAATCTTGCTGTAACTATTGACCAATTCATATTTCAAAAAGGCCAGCTGCCCCTCAAGTGTCGTGTAATCCAAGTTGTTCGACTTACAATAATTAATTAAATTCGTCTTGCGATCTGCATGCCATTGGCAAATACCGTAGCTTGTATTATTATCTCCTTCCATATGAGGATCAAATCCAGACTCATAATAAATATTTGCCAGCACACCGCAGGCGGCGGCTGAATTCATCTTCAATTCATCCACCAGATAATTAAATACAATTGTTGTATTCGAACTCTCACTATTTGAAGACAACAGTGAAATACCATCACCGGCATACAAAAAGACACTAATATACGGAACTTCCGTCAATAAATCCAGATCTGCCGATAATTGATACTGTGTTTCATCAAACAAAGGGCTAAACTGATAATAATGACCTTCCGTCTCCTCATAATCCCCGGTGACGCAATACCAGGTTACCGGAACCGTATATACTTCTTTACCTCCATCCAGATAAACATTCATTGTCTTCGGCATAACCTCAACCAATTCTTCCAAGGATGGTTTATCCGCATAGGCTATATCTATTCTGCGATCCTCCTCTGCCAGATCCTGCACACCTGTAATCGTATGCATCTCTATCTCAGTCTCGGTCTCAGTCTCGGTCTCAGTCTCGGTCTCAGTCTCAGTCTCCATACTTTCTGTCTCTGTACTTTCTATATCATCGGATCCCGGTACTTCACTATCATCGATATACGCTATCTGATTGTCTGCTTCTGTTTCTGCAATATCCGTTTCTTCCGTCTCCTGCACAGCAGATTCTGTCTGTAAAGCAACATCCGTCATTACCTCCTGAGCATAGACAATCTCCGGACGAATCTGCGCCAAAATAAGAACGGACATTAAACATCCTGCCAAAAGTCTTTTTCCTATCTTCTTCATGCTAACATTGCTCCCCTCTCTCTCATACTCATCTTCTTTTTATAATAACACTTTCTTAACAAAAGCGCAATATTTCATACATATTTAAGATAAATATGATCGTATATAGGAACAACTTCTTAATAATTATTCAATCTTATCTTTATCGTAGACAACATATATATACTTGATATCTTCCACGGCTCGACATTCTTCCCGATGTTTGAGTGCTTTCTGCCCCGTTCTTGGATGTGTAAATGTCCTGTCTGTCTCCGGATTAATACAGCTAATCGTCCTCAGCAGATCACTCATAATACTTATCGGAAAAATGATCCCCCGATGCGCAGCCACAATTCCCAGTATCGGAAGCAGCTTGATATCCATCAAGTGCTCAACGTATTCTGAGAGTCTGGCACTGGTATCAAACATGATCCACAAACTATCACTGATATTGTCCCCGGAAAAAAGAAGTCCTGTTTCATGATCAAAAACCACAATGGATCCGACGGTATGTCCCGGCATAAAGAAGATTTCTTCTTTCCTTCCGCCAAGATCAAAAATCTGCCCATTCTTCAGCGGTTCAAAATGCCGCGTATGCTGTGCACTCCATTTCTCCTGATCAAAGTCCTCGGGCCACACGTCCGGCAGTCCTGCTGCCGCACGGTCTCTTTTGAACTTCTCCACGATCAATGTTTTCTGAGTCGCTTCGTACCAGAGATAGGTCGGCACATCCATCATGTTCATATAAACCATCGGAAACTGTGAATTTCCTCCGCAATGATCTGTATGGCCATGGGTCAGCACGACCTCCAACGGCTTATCCGTCAAAGTCCGGACAAAACCGGCCAGATCTCCAAAACCATACCCTGTGTCAATAAGAAGTGCTTTCTCCTCGCCGATGATCAATGTGGTATAGACATTGCCCGGTTCATAAATGTGAAAGATGTTTTCTGCCAGTTTAATCGGCTTGTAATAATTTTCCTGCATGCTTGTCACTCTCTTTCTGTCGTTCTGAAGCTCTCCCGTTTATCATTATACCACGCCGATATCCCCATCAAAAGTTTTTTCTCTGTGCTAAAAATAATGTCTATATAAAAACAAAAAGACGCCATCAACAGCGTATGATTCTTCATCATCGGCTGCTGACAGCGTCTTTTATCTGCTACCACTCACGGGTAAGTAATTCAATTCGAGCTGCGGCACGGGCCCATGCACGTCTTGCGCGGGCAATATCCGTATCCGGACCTGGATTAGTGATACGCTCTCTCGCACGGGAAAGCGCAGCTTTTGCTCTATCCAGATCGACTTCCTCTGGCCATTCGGCAATTTCCGCCATGATGCTGACCTTGTCTGGCTGTATTTCTACAAAACCATCATGAATCGCAATATGTCGGATACTTCCGTCAGCCATTGTGATATGAGTGACTCCCGGCGCCATCATGACAGTCACCGGAATATGTCCCGGAAGGACGCCAATCTCGCCTTCCGCAGTTCTCATTTCAACCATTTTGACAGATTCATCACACATCAGACGATCCGGTGTAATGATCTGCAGCTGCATCAAGGCTTCCATATCTCATCCTCCAGACTTATTTCACTTTGGCAAGAACGTCATCAATATTACCTGCCATCAGGAAATAGCTTTCAGGAATATCATCATATTTACCTGCAATGATTTCCTTGAAGCCCTGGATTGTCTCAGACAGCGGTACATAACGTCCTTTCAGACCTGTAAACTGTTCTCCTACGAAGAAAGGCTGGGACAGGAATCTCTGAACTTTACGTGCTCTGGACACAACCAGCTTATCTTCTTCTGAAAGTTCATCCATACCAAGAATAGCGATAATATCCTGTAATTCTTTATAACGCTGAAGAATCTCCTGTACGCTTCTGGCAACACGGTAATGTTCCTCACCAACAATATGAGGATCCAACATACGTGATGTGGATTCCAGCGGATCAACGGCCGGATAAATACCCAGCTCAACGATGGAACGTGAAAGTACCGTTGTTGCATCCAGATGGGTGAATGTCGTTGCCGGAGCAGGGTCCGTTAAGTCATCGGCAGGTACATATACAGCCTGTACGGATGTGATGGAACCTGTCTTTGTAGATGTGATACGCTCCTGAAGCGCACCCATTTCCGTCTGCAGTGTCGGCTGATAACCAACGGCACTAGGTACACGGCCCAACAGAGCGGATACCTCTGAACCAGCCTGTGTAAAACGGAAAATATTGTCAATGAAAAGCAGCACGTCTTTGCCGGTATCACGGAAATATTCTGCCATTGTCAGTCCTGTCAGACCGACACGCATTCTTGAGCCAGGCGGCTCATTCATCTGTCCGAATACCATGGTTGTCTTGTTGATAACGCCGGATTCAGACATTTCTGTGTAAAGGTCATTACCTTCACGGGTACGCTCGCCTACACCTGTGAATACAGAGTAGCCGCCGTGCTCTGTTGCGATATTACGGATCAGCTCCTGGATCAGGACGGTCTTACCTACACCGGCACCACCGAACAGACCGATCTTACCACCCTTCTGATAAGGGCAAAGTAAGTCAACGACTTTGATACCTGTCTCAAGAATTTCCTGCTCATCAGACAGATCTTCAAAAGCAGGTGGTTTTCTATGAATCGGCAGGTGTTCTTCAGCCTGTGGAGCTTCTTTATTATCAATTGCTTCACCGAGAACGTTGAAAATACGTCCCAGTGTCTTTTCACCTACAGGCACCATAATAGGGCCGCCTGTAGCGATAGCCTCCATACCTCGCACAAGACCATCAGTAGGTCCCATGGAAATACAGCGGACAGTATCATCACCCAGATGCTGAGCAACTTCAACAACGAGTGTTGAGCCGTCTTTTCTGGTAATGCGGATGGCATCGTTTATCTCAGGAAGATTTCCGTCGGCAAACTTGATATCCAGTACCGCACCGATAATCTGAGTGATTTTGCCAATACTATGCTCTGCCATATGCTGCTATCACTCCCTTCTGTTTATTTAAGCGCTTCTGCACCGGATACGATTTCGGTAATTTCCTGTGTAATCGCACCCTGTCTTGCTCTGTTATAGCTTAATGTCAGATTCTCAATCATATCCTCTGCATTGCTTGTTGCATTATCCATGGCTGTCATACGGGCACCGTTCTCAGAGGCAACGGCATCCATCATACCACCGTAGATAACACTATTGATATACTTCGGAATGACTGCATCCAGTACTTCTTCCGGTTCCGGCTCAAAATTCATCAGAAGCATTGGTCCGTCTTTCTTCTCTTCGGCTGTTTCCTCTTCAGGAACAGCTACAGGCAGAAGACGGATCATCTTCGGAATATGAGTGATCGTATTCTTGAAGACCGTATAGGCCATCCAGATTTCACCCACTTCACCGGACGAAAAGGCATTCAGCACATCACGGCCGATATCCATTGCTGCACGATACGTCGGTGCTTCAATGACATCGCCGTAATCCTTTGCTACGGCATAACCTTTTTTGGAGAGATTGTCACGTCCTTTACTACCTACTGTGTAAAGCTGCACATCTGCAGGATTAAAACCGGCACTGGTAACAGCCTTTTCAACATTACTGTTGTAGCCGCCGGCAAGGCCGCGATTGGACGTAATAACAATAACTGCCTTTTTCTGAGATTCACCCTGCATCAGATAACGATGGTGAATATTGCCTGATCTTGACAGGATAGAAGACACTGTCTCATACATCTTGTCAAAATACGGACGAGTGGTTTCAGCTTTGACTTTCGCCTTCTGAAACTTAACCGTAGAAACCAGTTTCATGGCTTTTGTAATCTGAGCCGTACTCTGAATACTGGTTTTGCGTCGTTTAATTTCTCTCATTGAGGCCATGCTTTATCACCTCTTATTTTCTTCCAGAAATACCTTCTTGTACTCTGTGATTGCCTTTACCAGACCTGCTTCGATATCTTCTGTCAATACCTTTTCTGTACGGATAGCTGTCAGAACATCATCGCACTTGCTGTCCATGTATTCAAGCAGACCTTTTTCAAAGTCAAGTACCTGATCTACAGGAATATCTGTCAGATGTCTTCTTGTAACGGCATAAATCATAACAACCTGCTTCTCAACCGGCATTGGCTGATACTGAGGCTGTTTCAGTATCTGCTGGATACGCTCACCCTGTGCCAGGTTCTGCAGTGTATCCGCATCCAGGTCGGAACCGAACTGTGCGAAGGACTGCAGTTCTCTGAACTGAGCAAGCTCTGTACGGATAGGACCGGCAATCTTCTTCATTGCCTTGATCTGCGCATCACCACCAACTCGGCTGACAGAAAGTCCGGCATTGATCGCTGGTCTGAAACCTGCGTTGAACATTTCTGTTTCAAGATAGATCTGTCCGTCTGTGATGGAGATAACGTTTGTCGGAATATACGCAGATACGTCGCCTGCCTGTGTTTCAATGATCGGAAGTGCAGTCAGTGAACCGCCGCCCAGATCATCGGACAGTCTGGAAGCACGTTCCAGAAGTCTTGAATGCAGGTAGAAAACGTCACCTGGGTATGCTTCACGCCCTGGTGGTCTGCGGAGAAGCAAGGAAAGTGTACGATAAGCAGCGGCATGCTTGGTCAAGTCATCATAAACAATGAGGACATCCTTGCCCTGCTCCATCCACTCTTCACCAATTGCACAACCCGCATATGGTGCGATGTACTGCAGTGGTGCAAGTTCGGATGCTGTTGCTGCAACAACAACTGTATAATCCATGGCTCCGAAGGATTCCAGTGTGTGTACAATAGAAGAAACTGTAGACTGCTTCTGGCCAATTGCAACATAGATACAAAGGACATCCTGTCCTTTCTGATTGATGATTGTATCAAGGGCAATAGCTGTTTTACCAGTCTGTCTGTCACCGATGATCAGCTCACGCTGACCACGGCCAATCGGGATCATGGCGTCAATCGCCTTAATTCCTGTCTGTAACGGTGTATCGACTTTCTTTCTCTCGATAACGCCATGGGCTACTCTCTCAATCTGTCGGAAAGCATTGGTATCAATAGGGCCTTTGCCATCAATTGGCTGGCCAAGGGAGTTTACCACACGTCCAAGCATTGCGTCACCAACAGGTACCTCAACAACTCGTCCTGTTGTCTTAACAACGTCACCCTCATTGATATTTCTGTTACTGCCAAGTAAAACGGCACCAACATTATCTTCCTCCAGGTTCATGACCATACCATAAACGTCACCCGGGAATTCAAGAAGTTCGCCCTGCATCGCATTCTCAAGTCCGTGAATACGCGCAATACCATCCGCTACCTGAACGACTGTACCAATATCTGATACTTCAAGTTCTGATTTATATCTCTTAATCTGTTCTTTAATAACTGAACTAATTTCTTCAGGTCTTAAATTCATGGAGCTTTCGGCACCTTCTTTCTAGCTGTTTAATATAGCCTTCGTCAGAGTATTGATCTTTGTCCGGATACTGTTGTCGGCAACCTTGTCACCGATCCGGATAACCAATCCTCCAATGATCTCAGGATCTACCTGATAATTAATCTCAATGGAGACATCACCTGTTGTCTCCAGAAGCCGTTTTTCAACGGCCGCCTTCTGCGCATCACTCAATGCACAGGCACTGGTCACATCTGCTATGCCAATATGCTGATACTTTCTGACAGCATCCAGGAAATAATCAATCATTCCCATAAGAAAATGCTGTCTTCCCGCCTGAATAACGGTAACAAAGAAACCGGTCACACTGTCAGAGGCTCTGCCATCCAGACAGTTTCTCATAACTTCCACTTTCTCTTCCCTCGTAATCTGAGGATGGTCCAGTAAAACCATGAATTCAGGGTTCTCAGCAATGGCTTCTTTGATGCTTCTTACCTCATCGGCATACTGTTCTACTTTGCCTTCTTCAAGACTCAGCTGAAACAATGCCTCTCCATACGTCTTATCAATTAATTCTGCCATGTTGATTCACCCATCTCATCCAGCATTTCCTGAATATATACCGCCTGCTTCTTGTCATCAAGAGTTTCTGCTGCCAGCTTGCATGCTGTGATAGATGCAGCCATGATCATATCATGTCTGACATCTTCCATAAGCTTCGTCTTCTTCAACTCAGCTTCTCTCTTCGCACGGGCAATCACTCTGTCAGCCTCCTGCTGTCCATCCAGCAGAATTCTCTCTTCCATCTGTGCAGCTTTCCTGCGTGTATTCTCAAGAATATCAGCCCTTTCACTTTCAAAATCAGCCAGTCTGTGCTCATAATCATTCTTAAGAGCCAGCGCTTCTTCTTTACTCATACGGGCTGTGTTGATGTCATCAGCAATCCGTTCCTGACGCTTTGTGAGCATCCCGGACAGCATATCTGAGACAAGGTATCCTATCAGGAAAAACAGGATGAACACATTGATCGCTGTAACAATTAATTCAACCATGCTTCACCACCCATTTCCTTCAGCGCTTCCTCAAGAAGGGCTTCGCCACGCTGTGGATCCGCATGATCTGCAAACCGCCCTGTCATTGCAAGTGCCAGTCCGCACATCTCTTTTCTCACATCCGCTTTGATACGCTGTTTTTCAGATACTGTTTCCCTGTCTGCCTGTTCCATGATTGCAGAGGCTTCTGACTTCGCCTGGTCAATAATGGCATCCTGCTGCTTCATTGCAGCTTTTCTGGATGCGGATAGAATCTCTTCGGCTTCTTTGTGTACAGCCTTCAGCTTTTCTTCATATGCTGCCTTTGATACCTCGGCTGCTTCCTGAAGCTGCTGTGCTTCATCTCTATCTGCTGCCACTGCCTGCTTTCTCTGTTCAAGAAAGGCACGCACCGGCTTAAAGAAGAGCCTGCTCATGATGGCGTACATGATCATAATCACAACAAACAGTACAAACGCATCGAACAGGAGCTGCACGTCAAGCCCAAACAATCTGTCCTCCAAGTTTAAGCCTCCTTTCAGAATATCTCTGTTTTATATTGTTGCTTAAACAATATTGTCTGATCTTACAGTTTGCCAAATAATGGGTTGGCGAAGAGCAGAATCAGAGCGATAACCAGACCATAAAGACCTGTTGTCTCGGCAACGGCCTGACCAAGAAGCATTGTCTGCATGATATCACCCTTAGCACCCGGGTTACGTCCAACTGCAGATGCACCATGACCGGCTGCAATACCCTGGCCTACACCAGGTCCGATACCGGCAATAACAGCGAGGCCGGCGCCAATTGCTGAACACGCTAATACTAAACCTTCATTTGTTATACCATTCATTATATTTCCTCCTTAAAAAAATATAAATTTTGATTGTCCGGATATTTTATTCCGGCATTTTCTGGTAGATAAATGTCATTGACAGCATACAGAAGACATATGCCTGGATCGCTCCAGAGAATAAGTCAAGATATGCATGTAAGAATGACGGAATCACTACTGTTGCCAGCACAGGCAGCATGCCGTAATACAATGCCAGCATAATGGTTCCGGCCATGACATTACCAAACAGACGCAGCGACAGTGAAACCGGCGTTGCAAATTCGCTGATAATATTGATTGGCAGGAATAATGGGATTGGATCCATCAGATCCTTCACATAGCCTCCAACACCCTTCCACTTGAATGCATTAAACTGAATGAGAACGAACGTGATCAATGCCAGCGGCAATGTCACACCGTAATCAGCAGTTGGCGGTCTGAGTCCGAAAAGACCCGAAATGTTGGAAAACAGAAGGAACATGAAAATTGTCAGGATATAGTTGGCATATTTGCCCCAATGCCTGAACATACTTGACTGGACCACGCCGTCCATCATTTCCACATAAAGCTCCGCAATGTTCTGTACCATTCCCGGCACCTCTGTTGCGTGCTTCATCTTGTTGTTGACAATCAGCCCTATGACCAGCATAAAAAGGCAGACAATCAGCAGGCAGACATGTGTTGTCGTCAACCAGACTTCATGGCCGAAAATATTCAGAGGAACATATCCATGTACCATAAAGTCGACTTCATTGCCCATAACTTCACCTTCCTTTGCCAAAAATTCTGGTATACACATACTTGTGAATCTGCGGACTCAAAATCGCAGCCGGCTTCATCGAAAACAGTCCGATCACCGTTCCCGCCATACCGGAAACACCCAGTCTGGTGGAAACAAGAAGTACCGCGATCATAATGAGATAACGAATGCTGTAATTACGTGCCGCATAAGCTCTCGCATCCTTCTCACTGTAATCCAGCTGTCTGTCAAGTGTCACCGCCATATGCACAGCTCGAATCACAGAAGCCGCCGTACCCAGTACTGTTCCCAGCACAAATGCTGCTTTATCCGGGGCCGCAAACAGTCCCACAAATACTACCAGTATGCCAAATATCAGGATACCAAGAATCAGATCCACAAGTGCTTCATTCTGAGTCTTTAAATTGCTCATCCAGTTGCTTTTTAAATGCTTCATCCTTCTTCTCTCTTTCTCCCTTCAACAATGGCTTTAATGTGATGAACATTGAACGAATAGATGCCATAATACCAAGAATCAGAAAAACAAGTGTCAGCCATCCCGTACCCAACTGCTTATCCAGCCAGATACCTATAAACAGACACATAAAAACAGGCACCAGCATATTGATACCCAGCTGTGTGATCATCACAATCGCCTGTCCGATACCATGTTTATCCTTCATCCTCTCTCTCCCTTTTATGATTGCTCTATTTGTTCCAAAATTCATACAATATTTATTTTAGCAAAATTTAACGAATATGTCTATAATTCTTTTGCATAGGCTCATATTTATTATTTAACATGTCTACTGTATACATAATTCTGTATCTTCCTACTGTTCATATTGAACATATTTTACCAATAAAATTTATGAATACCTTATAATCATTTGGTTATACCGTTATTTCCGGCTATACCGTTATCTTCAGTTCACGGCCACTCCGGATATAACGACGATAATGAACCCCTGCCGCATCCAGCATTTTTCTTGACGCAATAACTGCCGGTGTATCTCCGTATTTGTCCGAATCATAGATTATCTCACGGATTCCGCTCTGGATGATCGCCTTGGAACATTCATTGCAGGGAAACAGTGACACATATATTTTGCTGCCCTCCAGGCTTCCCCCTCGATAGTTCAGAATAGCATTCAATTCGCTGTGTGTCACATAAAAATACTTGGTATCCAGTTCATCGCCCTCTCTGCTCCATGGGAAAACATCATCTGAGCACCCTCTCGGAAAACCATTGTACCCAATAGAAAGAATTTTATTGTCCGGGCTGACGATGCAGGATCCCACTTGGCTGTTGGGATCTTTGGATCTCAAGCCTGCCAGCTTCGCTACCCCCATAAAATACTCATCCCAACTGATATAATCCTGTCTCTTTTCTGACATCTTTATCCCCCTTTTCTTGATCACGCATCTATTTTTTTACATAGTATAAAATCATCCGCTGAGAGCAGGCGCTGATGCCTGCCCGGCGGATGATTTTGATCCATTAGTTTTCAATCTTCGCAATTCTTCTCTTATGTCTTTCATCATCGGAAAACGGTGTATTGAGGAAAGTATCAACAATCTTCAACGCTGTACCGACACCGATGACACGGGCACCCATACCAAGGATATTGGCATCGTTATGCTCTCTTGTGGCTTCTGCCATAAAGCTGTTTGTACAGTTGGCCGCTCTGATTCCCTCATAGCGATTGGCCGCAATTGTGATTCCGATACCTGTACCACAGATCAGAATACCTTTTTCGCATTCACCTGAAAGAATTGCTTCTGCCACTTTCTTCGCATAATCCGGATAATCACAGGAATCTGTGGAATACGTACCATAATTCTTATATTCCAATCCATGTTCTTCCAGATATTTGATGACTTCCTTCATCAGTTCATAACCACCATGGTCACATCCAAGTGCTATCATTTTCTCATTCTCCTTTGTTATATATAATGCTGGGACATCTCTATGCCCCATTTTGCACACCGACTTTCAGATCCGCTACGAAGCAATGGCTACGCCGGCTACACACGGATCACATGATGTCCCGCTGCTTTCAGCAGACGATTCATAATAGCCGCGCCAAGGCTTCCCCCTGCAAAGCTCTCAGAATACATCTTCTGAACCCCCAGTTCATCCATTTCACGAAGCACTTCATACAAATTGGCCGCAATGCTCTCTTCATGTTCCCGGGATCCGATATTGATCCTGCAGTCCGCATCATACAGCGATAAATTCTCATCCGAAGCAATAACTGCCGTTTTTAATCCGGATTCTGCATCCATCTTTGTTAAATAATTGATCATCTCAGCCACTGCCTGCTTTTTGCCCTCAACAATGACCAGATCACCTTTCGGTGCATAGTGCTTGTATTTCATTCCCGGGGCCTTTGGACGGAGATTCGGATCCTCATGCTCTGCCAGAATAGCCTTGTCAATAGTCACCGGTCCGACAACTTCTTCAAGCATCGCCCTGGTAATATAACCCGGACGGAGAATCGTCGGAATCTCCCCGGTCAGATCCACAATTGTGGACTCCAGTCCAATATCCACCTTGCCGCTGTCAATGATCATATCAATGCGGCCATTTAAATCCTCGTAAACATGCTGGGCCGTTGTCGGACTAGGACGGCCTGATGTATTGGCACTTGGTGCCGCAATATAAACCCCTGAGCTTCTGATCAGTTCATAGGCAGTAGGATGGGACGGCATACGGATCGCCACTGTATCCAGCCCCCCTGTTGTGGCATAAGGCACCGCATCAGACTTCGGCATAATCATGGTCAATGGTCCCGGCCAGAAGCGGTCAGCCAGAAGCTTTGCTTTCTCCGGCACTTCCGATGCCAACACCTTTAATGCCTCCATATCCGCAATATGCACAATCAGCGGATTGTCTGAAGGTCTTCCCTTCGCCGCATAAATCTTTGCTGATGCTTCAGGATTCAGGGCATCACCGCCGAGGCCATATACTGTTTCCGTAGGAAATGCCACAAGGCCGCCTGATTTCAGGATTTCTCCGGCCTTCTCCATAACTTCCGATCTGCGGTTTTCGGCATCATACAATTCTATTACTGTTTTCAATCCAGTCACCTTCTCTGATTATAAGTACTGTTTGGCACACTTCAGTGCTTCAGCTACGATATTGTGCATATCAAAATACTGATACATTCCCAGTCTTCCGCCGAAGATCACATTCTCCTCTTTGTCTGCCAGCTCACGGTACTTCTTATATAATGTATTGTTTTTCTCATCATTCATCGGATAGTACGGCTCATCACCATGATGCCATACCTGCGGATACTCTCGGGTGATCACTGTCTTTGGCTGTGTTCCATACTCAAAATGCTTATGCTCGATAATTCGTGTATAAGGCACCTCATACTCTGTATAATTCACAACCGCATTGCCCTGATAATTGTCTGTATCAAGAATCTCATCCTCAAATCTCAGACTTCTGTATTCCAGTTCCCCCAGACTATAGTCATAGTAAGCATCGATCATGCCTGTGTAGACGATCTTATGCGCCATCGCTGAAAAGCTTTCTTTATTTGAAAGGAAATCTGTATTCAGACGCACATCGGCACCTTCCAGCATCTTTTCAATGATCTGCGTATATCCTCCTACAGGTATACCCTGATATTTATCATTAAAGTAATTATTATCATATGTGAGACGAACCGGCAGACGCTTGATAATAAAGGACGGCAGTTCTGTGGCACGACGTCCCCACTGCTTCTCTGTATAGCCCTTCACCAGTTTCTCATAGATATCACGACCCACAAGGCTTAATGCCTGTTCTTCCAGATTCTTCGGTTCCGTGATGCCGGCCTCCTTCACCTGTTCTTCAATCCTGGCTTTTGCTTCAGCAGGTGTTGCAATCCCCCACATCTTTGAAAATGTGTTCATATTGAAGGGCAGATTATAAAGTTCATCTTTATATCTGGCAATCGGTGAATTGGTATAGCGGTTAAATTCTGCAAACTGCTGAATGTAATCCCAGACTTCTTTGTTGCTTGTATGGAAAATGTGGGCACCATAACGGTGAACCTGAATACCTTCCACTTCTTCTGTGTAAATATTGCCGCCGATATGGTCTCTCTTCTCAAGAACCAGACAGGTCTTGCCTTTCTTCATGGCCTCATGGGCAAAAATCGCACCAAATAAACCGGATCCTACAATTAAATAATCATACATGTTTTATTTTCCTCCTGTTGCTCCTTTATCCATCTGGGATTGCTTCTCCCCACAGGTAGAAGCAATAATATATCTCGGCCGTCCTTTCACTTCATCATAAATCTTCGCTATATAATATCCAATTATACCAAGACTAATCATGATAATACTGCCTGTAAACAACTGAATAATAATCACCGTCGTGAAACCGCCAAGGGCTGCCCCGGAAATCTTCTGTCCGATGGCAATTGCGCCAAGCACCACGGATAATATCAGCATGACTCCTCCAAGAAAAGTCACAATCTGCATAGGTGCCGTTGAAAAAGATGTGATATTGGAAATCGCGTACTTCACAAGTGACCAGACAGACCACTTGGATTCACCAGCCACTCTCTCCTGAACATCAAATTCCACCGATGTTGTCTTAAATCCAACCCAGGATGACAGTGCCCTGAAGAAAGCATTCTTCTCTTTTATATTCAAAAGTACATTGACCGCTTTCCGGTCAAGCAATTTAAAATCTGAAGCGCGGCTCATATCAAACCCGGCTGCTTTCCCAATCATATGATAAAAGCAGGATGCCGCAAAGGTATGCACCGCACTCTCCTTACCACGGCTGCGCTTCACACCTTCAATGACTTCATAGCCTTCCTGCCACAGATGATACATTTCTACAATCTTCTCCGGCGGATGCTGAAGGTCACAGTCGATGACCACAACGCAATCTCCTACTGCCTCCGAAAGGCCGGCAAACATAGCGGATTCTTTTCCAAAATTTCTCGAGAAATTCACACCTCTGACATTCTCGTTCTTCCTGGCCTCATCCTGTATATATTGCCAGCTTTTGTCCTTTGATCCATCATTCACAAACAATAATTCATAGGAAACATCCGACTGCTCCAGGACCTTTGCAATGGTTTCGGCTGTTCGCGGAATCATTTCCTGTTCATTATACGCAGGTATAATGACTGACAGCAATCCATTATTCATTTGTCTCCACCCACTGACGCTCTTATCATCTTAATCAGCCTTTCTGCCCAACTTCAATCGTAATTTTATCCATCGCTGAATCTAAAACTTCAACAGCCTCCAAAAGAGTGCTTCCTTTTGTTATAATATGCCCAATCCGGTCAGGACCCACACGAAAAGCATTGACATCTTCACCAACACTGTAATCAAACTGAATCTCACAAATTCTGTCGTCTGGTCCATTATTATTCTTAATTGAAAGAATTGTTCCCGTTCTGTCACTCATCAGCAGCTTACTTGCATTCGGAACAGACTGATTGCTTTCAAACGAAACTTCCTGTCCCAGTGCTGTGAGAATCATTTTCTCATAATAGTTATAGCCATAATAAATAGACACCAGTTCTGCAAGACATGTTGCCCCTGACCGGCCGCCTAATTCAAGAACATACACTTTATCATCTGATAATATGAAATCCGCATTGATGGCACAATTATCAAGCCCCATGGCCAATGCCGCACTTGTCAGCTGTTTCTTCGTATCTTCAATAACGTCTTCCTTCAAATCATAAGGTGCAAAATGACCTACCGGAACGCCTGTGTCACCATGGAAAACATAATCTCCATGCGGCAGAATAAACTGGATTTTGCCATCGCGTATAAATGCCTGAGCCCCAAACTCTTCACCCTCAATGAACTCCTCAACAATATAGTAATCCAGTTTGGTATATTTGATGACATTCGCTCGTGCCGTTTCAAACTCCTCACAACTGTCAACACGCATAATTCCGCGGCTTCCCGAAGTATCAACGGCTTTAAAGATTAACGGAAATCTTAGTTCAGAAAGTTTTTCCGACAATTGCTGCTCCTTCACCGATATCTTTCTGAATCTTGCAGTCCGCACCCCTGCTGCTTCATATTTTTCTTTCATCAGAAGTTTATTGGACGCTGCATGCGCCGCTTCAAAGCTAAGACCTGTTAAATGTAATTCATCACATACACGGCCAATCGTAATAACTGCAACATCTGTGCCCGCTGTCAGAATACCATCAATCTTTTCTTCTCGGGCAATTTCAAGAATTTTTTCATAATCTACTGTGTTCTCATAATAAACTTTATCAGCTAGCTCAAACCCTGGATAATGTCCCGGAATACTTACAACAATCGTATAAAGTCCCATCTCTTTTGCTGTTCTGATTAATTGTACCTGATAGATACCTGCCCCCAAAATCATTAACTTTTTCATTGCTCTTCTCCATTCTCTACTGTGTCCGCACCACAAATTTTTCGCACAACATACTGCGGTGCTTTATTCATACCTAAAAACATCCGGCCAATATATTCTCCAATTAATCCCATAAAAAGAAGATTGATTCCGGAGAAAAAGCAGATTGCCACCATCATGGACGGCCATCCCATCGCCATTGCCGGCATTAAAAGCTTTCGTATAATAATTACGAGTGCTCCAATAATACCAATTACTGAAAAAATATATCCGACATATGTTGCCATTCTCAAAGGTACAACAGAGAAACCCATAATATTGGACCATAACTTTACTAATTTTGAAAAAGTGTAGTTTGATTTTCCCACTTCACGCTCATAATGCCGAATCGGTATACAGCTGATATTTCTCGTTGTACGCAGGAACAGGCCCTGCATATAAGCATATGGACTCTTATATTGTATCACATAATCTCTAACAAATCTTCTTACTACCCAATAACTGGATGTTTTCAATTCTTTAGGTTTACCTATCAAAATACGTACGGAAAGATAATTGATATAACTGCCAAAATTTCTAAAACCGCTGTGTTTTTTCTCCGGATAATAGCCATAAACAATATCATAGCCCTTATCAAATTCCGCCAAAAGATATTGCAGCTGTGACGGATGCGTCTGCATGTCATCATCCATACCGATCAACGTATCTCCCGATGCATAATTCAACGCCGCCATTAAAGCATTATGCTGTCCGGCATTCCGCGCCAGAAGAATAGATTTTACATATGGATGTTCCTCACTCAGCTTTTGAAGTACGGCTGCCGTCGCACCATTGTCAGGAGAACAGTCATCCACAAGAACAAATTCATAATCATACCGTCCAAGTCTATCTAGTTCTGCTGCTGTCAGATTAACCACTTTTTCAATAGTCTTACTGGAGCGATAGCATGGAATAACAACTGATATCACTGTCCTCGCCCCCTATCGTGATGTTTCATAAAATGCTTTGACACAATCACACACCTGTACAACGTCGCTTTCTTTCAATCCATAATACATCGGCAAGCGAAGTAAACGTTCACTCTCGCGGGTTGTATACACATCTTCACCACAAAATCTTCCAAATTTCTGGCCTGCCGGTGAAGAATGCAGCGGAATATAATGGAAAACCGCCGATATACCATGTTCTTTCAGCCAGCTGATGAGTGCCGAACGCTCTGCCAAATCTTTGGCTTTTATATAAAACATATGCGCATTATGGACACATCCCTCCGGTATAAAAGGCAAATCAATGATTCCTTTATCTGCCAGCGGCTGAAGCTGTTCTTTATACAGATTCCAGTTATGCATCCTGTCATCATAAATATCTTCTGCATACTCCAGCTGTGCCCAAAGATAAGCTGCATTCAAATCACTTGGAAGATAAGAAGAACCTTTATCTACCCATGTATATTTATCAATCTGACCTCTGAAAAATTTACTTCTATTTGTTCCTTTTTCACGAATAATTTCAGCACGTTCTGCTTGAACAGGGTCTTTGATCAAAAGACATCCGCCCTCGCCCATACTGTAATTCTTTGTTTCATGGAAACTAAAACAGCCATAATCTCCAATCGTTCCAAGCGCCATCCCATAATACGAAGACATCACTCCTTGTGCCGCATCCTCAATGACACAAAGATGATATTTTTCTGCAATTTCCATAATTTTGTTCATTTCACAAGGTACACCTGCATAATGCACAGGAACAATTGCTCTTGTTTTTTCTGTAACTGCCGCTTCAATCAACTGTTCATCTATATTCATTGTATCTGGCCTGATATCAACAAATACCACTGTGGCTCCCCGAAGAACAAATGCATCTGCTGTAGAAACAAATGTATAAGACGGCATAATAACTTCATTTCCCGGCTGTATATCTGCCAAAAGTGCTGCCATCTCTGTTGCATGTGTACAAGAAGTCGTAAGAAGTGCTTTGGCTGTTCCTGTCTTTTCTTCAATCCACTGATTACATTTTTTTGTAAACTGTCCATCCCCGCATATTTTATGTGCACGAACAGCTTCCATCATATAACGCTCTTCATTGCCTGTATAAGGCGGTACATTAAAATTAATCATGTTCTCCCTCTATCTGCTGCTTAGTTATTTAATATTGCATACAATCATTCGTAATTTACCATTTGGATCCGGTGGAATCGCATTCATCCACTCAAATTCAAACTTAACAGGATGCTTCATAACCTCCAGGAATTTTTCTGTCAATTCCTTTTCTATTTCTTCTTTTGATTTTATACTCTTTTCACGATCCTGTACAGCCTGTACATGAACAAGATCATAACTTTCCTGAATAAACCGTATCTGAATAATATCTCTGTTATGCGTAATTAAGGGCGTTACCTCAAAAAAGGTCGTCACAGTACCGTCTCTGTATTTGAACACATCATTTATACGTCCCTTAATATTGGTAATAAAACGAATACCATCTTCGACACGGGACTCTGCGCTATCACCGATCACGTAATTAATAATCGGCATATCTGTCTTAAAAAGCGGTGTAATAACAATCTTACCTTCTTTTGCCAGTTGATTTTGTTCATCATAAATATTAACGGCATAATAATCATTATGTACAACATATTCATCGCTTCCGGGTACCCGAAGCAAACAAGCCCCTGTCTCCGCACTGCCATATGAATCAACAAGGTTTTCTCCGAATACCTCCATAAACAAAGCACGTGCCGCATCGTCCGTTTTTTCCCCTACCGGAGCATAGAACTTCGGATGCCATACTTTAATTCCATGATCCCTGCTGTATAAAGCAATTCTCATAAATTCGGAATGATTTAAGTACAGCATATCCGGATGATAGTCATTGATTGCTTTAATCACTTCTTCTTCCGATCCAAACTGATTGACATATTTTCTGCGCATAAATCCGAGGCGCTGTAAAAATGTATCATAATCTTTATGCTTATCCTCATGCGCATTAATACGTGTCATCATTTTTCCAAAAACCGGATTATATCCCGCTTTCATCAATACTCTGAACCAATTGGCCATCATCCAGGCTTTTTCCTTTGGCGACATCACTACTGTCAGCGGAATACCCGATGACCCTGATGTTGTATCCGCATACCACCCTTTATGCTCTGGCTTTGCTGCCTCTTCTTCCATCCACACACGCAATTCGTCTTTTGTCAATGGCGGCAGCTTAACAAGATCTTCACTTGTTTTGATATCTTTAGGGTTTACACCCGCCTGATCAAACCTTTTTCTATAAAAAGGAATTTCATATGCTTTTTTCATTAACTGATTAATGTGTGCATTTTGTTTTTGTTTTTCTTTCTTTAAGTCTGCACCAATCTTTTTGTCCATCTGCATCAACGCAAGAAACAGATTCACATTCGTCATTTTTTTCTGTATTTCCTCAAACAATCCTTTTACCTCTCTTTATATTCTCGAAATAATAATACCCGCTGCAATAATCAGGGATCCAATAATTTTATTTTTGCCAGGACGTTCTCCCAAATAAATGTAAGAAAACAAAAGAATCCATATAAAACTACTGGCTGTAATACAGGGCAAAACTGTCAATTCCATATTACGAAGAGCAACCGTATTTAAAAACAGCGAGCCAAACAAAAGAATATAAGCTAAAATAACTTTTGCATTCATGAACTTTCCAATGAAAGTTTCATGTTTATTATTGGCCTCCTTCTTCAGCAAAACTTGTGATACCGCTGCAATAATAACTGCCGCAATAGCTGCAATATAACTACTCACCACGCATACTCACCGCCATTCCTACAATAATCACGGCAATGCCCACAACCTGCTGGAGCGTAATTGCTTCATGGAACAGTAATACTGCCCAAACAAAAATCAGAACATAAGTAATGCCTTTCCGCATATATGCAGTTGAAAGCGGTAAATGTTCCAAAACCAGCTGCCATGCTACCGCATAAATTCCCATAACAGCCACAGCCAATGCAAACCACAGAAGATAATTTGCCGAAAGCAACGGATACTGTCCTGCTATTTTTAAAATAGCTGAAGAAAAGCTTTCAATAACAATTGCAATCAACGCAAATATATATACATTTCTTTTTTTCTCGAATAATCTATTCAACATACGTTCTCTTTCTATCCATTTTTGGCAACATCCATCAGGTATTGTCCGTAAGGTGTCATTTTCAGTTCATCTCCCAGTGTCCAAAGCTGTTCTGCCGTTATAAAACCGCGCTTATAGGCAATTTCTTCAATACATGAAATATACAACCCCTGCCTGTTCTGAAAAGCTGCAACGAAATTAGCCGCATCCATCAGTGCATCTGGTGTTCCCGTATCCAGCCATGCAAATCCACGTCCCAAAAGCTGCACTCTCAACTGGCCACGGTGCCTATATTCTTCATTAATACTGGTAATCTCCAGTTCTCCTCTTGCGGACGGCTGAATACCTTTTGCAATTTCTACTACCTGATTATCATAAAAATAAAGTCCCGGAACAGCATAATTAGACTTTGGCTGCTTTGGCTTTTCCTCAATAGAGGTCACCATACGGTTTTCATCAAATTCTACAACACCATACGCTCTCGGATCCTTGACGTAATATCCAAAAATCGTTGCGCCTTCTTTATACTGCATCACTTTTTTCAATGTATCTGAAAAATATTGTCCATAAAAAATATTATCTCCCAGTACTAATGCAACTGCATCTTCCTCGATAAAATCTTCTCCGAGAATAAAAGCTTCTGCAAGCCCCTTTGGCTCCTCCTGCACAATATAAGACAATTTCAAACCAATCTGATGTCCATCACCCAAAAGAGCTTTGAATAAAGGAAGATCCCTTGGTGTGGAGATGACCAATATTTCCTGAATGCCTGCCAGCATCAATGTCGATAACGGATAATAGATCATTGGTTTATCATAAACAGGCATCATCTGTTTTGACATAGCCTTTGTCATCGGATAAAGTCGGCTGCCAGTTCCTCCTGCAAGCACAATTCCTTTCATAACTATTTTCCTTTCTCCATATGATACATGGCTACATAATACTGCTGATAGGCACCGCTTGTGACATGACGCATCCATTCTTCATGTTCCAGATACCACTGAATTGTCAGCCTGATGCCCGTTTCAAAATCTGTTTCAGGATACCATCCAAGTTCTGCCTTAATCTTATCCGGTGCAATGGCATATCGACGATCATGCCCCTTTCGATCCTCAACATATGTAATCAAATCTTCATTCAAATGTACTTGTCGGATATCATTCTCCAGCAGTAATTCTTTCAGTGTACAAATAATAATCTTGACAATATCGATATTCTTTTTCTCATTATGCCCACCCACATTATAAATCTGTCCATTCTCTGAATGTTCCAGTACCATATCAATTGCCTTCGCATGATCAACCACATAAAGCCAGTCACGAATATTTTTTCCATCACCATAAACCGGCAGCTTTTTGCCTGTCAATGCATTATGAATCATTAATGGTATCAGTTTTTCAGGAAACTGATATGGGCCATAATTATTGGAACATCGTGTAATATTTGCCGGGAAACCATATGTATCTATATACGCTTTGACCAGCATATCGGCAGAAGCCTTACTGGCCGAATACGGACTATGTGGATTCAGAGGGGATGTTTCCCTGAAATAAGTATCCTCACCAATATTTAATGAACCATATACCTCATCTGTTGATACCTGCAGATATTTTTTATTTTGCCTAAATCCTTCTCCCTGCTGCCATGCATTCATAGTACATTGCAGCAAAACCTGTGTTCCCAGTACATTTGTTTTTACAAATACTTCCGGTTTTTTAATCGAACGATCCACATGACTTTCTGCCGCGAAATGAACAACTCTGTCAAATTCCCACTTTTCAAAAAGCTGTTCTACCAAAACACGGTCACAGATATCCCCCTTTACAAACACATAATTCGGCCTGTTCTCTATCTGCTGCAAATTTTCCGGATTACCGGCATAAGTCAGAGCATCCAGATTAACAATCTGAATATCATCCCCATATTTTTCTAACATATACAGTATAAAATTTGAACCGATAAACCCGGCTCCTCCTGTTACAAGATAAGTTAACATTTCTATGCCTCTTTCTTTTTCTTTCTTCTTATTCTATCTGCAATTAAAAATACTGCAAAAATCACAATACTGACCGCCGTTACTGCCATTCCATATCTAACTCCCGGAAGCTCGAATCTCAGTTCAATTGTATGTTCTCCCGGAGACAGTTCCAAGCCTGTATACATGATGTTAACGTTCTTCAAATCCGTTTTTTCTCCATCCACATAAGCAGACCATCCATTTTGATAAGGAATACTCAACACAAGCAATTTGGACTGTTCCAGGGAAATCGTTCCTGTCACTTTATTATCTGATATCCTGATATTCTCCAGTACATCTTCCTTTAAATTATCAATATACTGTCCATATTGTGTCATCGGCTGGCAATAAACTGCCAACTCATTTAAATCGATACTGCCTTCCGTACTCCACCTCAACGATATAGCGTGAATACCATCTTTACTATATCCGGTATTCATCAGATATTCATCCCGATCCAAACCATAAGTATTTCTGGACGATCTCAGAAATCCCGTATAAGAATCCGCCTCACTCAGAAGTTTAAACCACAGCTGATCTTTGTCTCCCGGCTGGTCACTGACATGCCCATTCAGATAAAGATATGTCTCTGAATTAGCCAGACCGTCAAAATACAGCGTCATGGTCGCCCCCTCCTGAACATATAATTTTCCATCTTCAATCTTACAGTCACCCAGATCTATGTCCGTAATCTTCATTTTCTGAACAGTCAGATTTTTGATTATCTTCTGTATTTCTGCGGTTTCCTGCTCATCCTCCACAACAGCATGCGTCAGCATGATTTCCTGCTTCTCGGCTGCATTGTACTGTTCAAACTCTGAACGGCTGATCGTCTGGCTGTATGTATACCCCAAAGGCAATGCATACTGATTCTCATAAATCTCATAATCCTGTCCATCCACTTCTCTGTCACCGACATAAATGTAGCCATATGGAACTCCCTTTTCAGACTGACCATTATTAAAATACTCATAACTGCTTTCCTGACCGATTGCTCCTGTCCCTTTATCTGCGCCATAATATTTTACACAGGCCAGCGCATTCATAAAAGTCCTGTTGTTAAAACCTCTCTGCTCTACAAGACCACTCATCAGATTACCCATGGAAACATTATAATCAATAATTTTTCCATTAATTGTACTATTGTAATAGGCAATACTGTTGAGATTCAAAATCGTTGAAGCGCAAATCTGATATTCACTTGTATACGCTTCTCCCACTCTGTAAAAACTGTCATCATCATAGTCCTGCAGCGCTCTTACAGCAGTTCCTGTGGCAGCCTCCATAGCTCCGCCTTTTGGCGTATATTCTGCTACAGCACCCGCCTCCTCAAGACTGTACATGGTATCACCATTCACCCACAAACAGACAACAAGCAGCACCGATAAAACCGCTGCCATCTGCTTTCTGTTCAAAATTCCAATGACATCTGCTGAAAGAACTAAAATCATGCAGGTAATCAAAAGCAGAATCAACGCCTTTAATGTATACTCATTGCTGTAGTGCCGGTATCCCATAGCAATGACTGCATACGGAAGCACTGACAACAGCAGTAATTTAATCTCACGTCTGGAAATTTCATGAATAACCGGCAGCATCTCAGCCACACCAACGGTCACCACCAATGCCAGCATATAACTCCATCGATTCGTAACATTTCCCATGCCTCCCATCACATATCCGGCCACTGGGAAAAGAATAAAAAGCAGACAAATGCTAAGCAGTGCTTTTAATTCCTTTCTGCCTTTTTTGATGAAAAGTAATACCAAAGCTGCATAGGCCAATGGAACAAATCCCATCTTTAACCAGTTTCCGGCACTTCTTCCTGTTGTCAGAAAAAACATGTAAACATCCATAGGCCATGATGTTTCATAAAATAATGGCGACGCTGTCCGCATAACCCCCGCACCAGCACGTTCAGAACCCGCATAAGCCATAAAAGATGTAAAAATAGTCATAGACCCCATCCCCGCACCGAGAATATACGCCCCTGTAAAAATTCTCAAATATGTAAAGAAGTTTCTGACTGTACGTTCTGTTTTTTCCATACAGAAAAATCTGACCAAAAAATATACAACCAACGCTATGGTATTCATAAAAAGAAAATAATAATTGCTCAAAAGAGACAATACAATCAATGCACACCCAAGATGCCACTTTTTATGCCTCAGTATTTCTTCAACCGCAATAATCAGCAGAGGAAGCATAACCATAGGAATTGCAAACTGCGGATGACGTGCAACAGCATAGAGTGCATATCCGGAAAAAACATAAATAAAGCTACAGAAAAGTGTAATTTTGCGTCCTTTTCTTAAATAGAAAAGCAAGACCGATACACTCAGACCAATCATATAGAATCTGAGTACTGTTACGAACTGATATCCCGCTTCCATATTCTCCGGTGCAAAAAAAGCATACAGCCAGTAAACCGGATCAAGACTCCATATGACCGCATCGCCCATTCCCAGAGAAAAATCATACATTTTCAAAGTATAACTTCCTGTCAGAATATTATGCACTGCTTCGCGTACATTTCCCGAAAAGAAAATGGCCTTTGGAAAATATTGAGAAATTGCATCACGGCACCACAAAAAGACCGTCTGCGTCTCACGAAAAGGAAGAAAGACAATTGTCATCAAAACCGCAAAAGCCACTGTATATGTAAACCAATATACCAGATAATATCGCCGAGTGCCCAGTTCTTTATTTTTCCAGAGACTGGCCAGTTCCCGCACAATCCAATTCACGGCCATACAAATACTCACTGCAGCCAATCCTAACAAAATGCAAAAAAATGGCATTGTTTTTGTTCCGATTTTTTCAATTCCGACATCAATATTCAAAATATATGCCATAACAACCATCAGTCCCGTCGATGCAAACACCACTGATGCTCTCAGCGTTTTAAGCTTTCCACGTTCACAGATGTACAAACAAACAGCTGTCAGACCAAATGAAATCAATACTTCCCAATAAAGAAGCGGAAAATCCATACCATGTTTTAATACTCTGCGATTCAGATAGATAATCACAAATGAAACAAAAGTGCCCACAACTGTCTCTGATAATTTCAATCGCCGCTCCGTTTCATGGCGCTTAAACAAGGCACAGCCCATTAAATAACAGCCTGAATAGGCAACCAGCGTCAGACCGCGAAATACTTCCGTCCCAAAAAGCATTCCCAACACTGGATAACCCAATAAGTCATCCGGCAAAAAAGTAATCATAATACTTGCAGCGGCAATCAATATCCATAATTTTTTGTATTGTAGCTTTCTATATACAAAAGGAACAATCCATATAGACAATACAGCCAAAAGTGCCATTGCAAAAAAAAGTTCTGTATACTTTGGAATTTTTCTCAAAACAAGCACCTGAACTAAGCTGTTCACAATCGGTTTCTCATCATTGAGCCACATTCTGCACACACCTGCTGCCACAAAAAGGCCATAATAGCAAAGACTGTACTGTATCGCTTTTTTCTTTAAATTTCCCTGTACAAACCAACGGCAGGCCTGATAACCAATAAAAGCACATAATGCGCCTATCATCGTATAATATCCCAGATGTACTGTAAATTTTAAAATCTTCGAATGTGCACCAAACAATTGCAGGCACATC
Source organism: Pseudocoprococcus catus (assembly GCF_019734885.1). Classification (GTDB taxonomy): domain Bacteria; phylum Bacillota; class Clostridia; order Lachnospirales; family Lachnospiraceae; genus Coprococcus_A; species Coprococcus_A catus. The sequence goes on from NZ_JAAXCM010000005.1 coordinate 114,633, forward strand.
AATACTACACTGCCAAACAGCAACATTTCCTGCATATTTCGTTCTGTGCGTGATTTTATATCCATTTCTCTTCTCTCCCGATTTCTACATTTATCCCCTTTATACTACCATTTTTGCATTTTCTTTTCAATGCCTTAAAAAAGCTTCGCAAGGCCAAAATACTCAGCCCTGCGAAGCTATCTGTTCCAATATACAATTAATTAGTAAATAACAACCGTTGTATCCAATGGCATATTCTTATAAATATAAATAGCATCATTGTCCTTCATACGTACACATCCATGTGACAACGGTCTGCCAAGCCTTGAATCAACAAAGGCACCGCTGTTATATCTTACCCGGGTATGGAACGCATTCTCCAGCTGGAATTTTGACAAATAATCATAATGAGAATTCGTATATCTGTGGATTCTCTGTTTTTTGTACAAACTTCTGATACCCGGCGGCGTTGGTGTTAAAATAGCACCTGTTGCACAGGTATTATTCCTGATCAGTTTCCATTCTCCTTTTGATCCCTTGAAAATATTAACCCTCTGTGTGTATGTATTTAACCAGATTAAATATTTTGTTTTACTGGAATAGCCCTGACTATTTACAAATATTTCTTTTTGTTCGGTGGTATAATCTTTGCTGGTATAATGTTCAGCAGTAAAATTCAGACCACTTGTCTTAATATATACAACACTGCCATCTTTTCTTTTAATTGTACAGCGTTTTGAGCGTCTGTAAATAACTGTGACTCTCTCTCCGGCATTAACCGTTCCGCATTTTTCTTTCGCACTAAAAGAACTATAAATACGTGTAGGCTGATTAATGGTTGCACTATAATACATTGGATGAACTGTTTTCTTTACATCCGTGATATCATCTGCACCAAAAACTAATTTCTCCACGCCCTTTTTACTTACCACAGTCTTTCCATTGTCCTCGCGATAAGTTTTGACCATATATTTATATTTTCCTTTTTTGCCATTTCCTTTATGCACATATGAATTGGTTGTTACCTTTGCCAATTGCTCATATTCATTTGTGCTGTAGTTATATAAATATACGTAATATCCTGTTGCTTTATCCACTTTCGGCCATGACAGATTATTATTGCCGGATTTGTATTGCACACTCAAAGAAGTCGGCGGTGTCGGCGGTGTCATAACAGGCGTCGCCTCAACAACTTTCGATACCTTACTTTCCGTAGTAAAATCATAAGACTTTCTGAATGATTTAACAACGTACTGGTACTTCTGGCCATTTTTTAGATTGTTCACAGTGTATTTGAGCCTATTACCGCCTGTTCCTGCAACATAGCTCAGTTTTCCATCCGTCGGATTATATGCAAAAACACGATAAAACGTTGCATTCTTCGCTGCACTCCACTGTACGGTAATACAATTATCTCCGGCAATGGCCTTTACATCTGCCGGAACAGCAGGTATGATCTCCGTCGGGACCGCACTTACTGCATTTGTCATCTTACTGTATGCAGACTGATTATAGACTTTTCGGTAAGAACGTACACAAAAACTGTAGCTCTGATTTGCATTCAGATTTCCAACTGTAAAACTTGTTTGTTTTGTACTTCCTGCCCACTCATAAGTATGTGTGCTGTTGTCATATAAGAATATGGAATACCCTTGCGCATTTTTGCCCTCTTTCCAATTAAGTACGGCTGAATGCTCTCCTGATACAGCCTTTACCTCCTTTGCCTCCTCCGGCTGAAGAAGATAAGCTTTTGCTTCAACAGGCTCTGTCATATTGCTGTATTTGTTCTGATTGTATATTTTTCGGTAAGAACGTATCTGATAACGATATACCCCCGGTTTCAAATCCGTTACTTTGTAGCTTGTCCCTTTTGTACTGCCAAGCCATTTTGTTTCGCCATTCTCATCCGTCATCAGAATCGTATAGCCCTGAGCATTCTTTCCTGCCTGCCACTTTAAGGAAGCTTCGCACTCGCCCTTTGTTACATTTACATTCTTTGCTGCTTCTGGCTGAAGAAGATAAACATTGGCTTCAACAGGCTCTGTCATACTGCTGTACTTGTTCTGATTGTATATCTTCCGGTAAGAACGTATCTGGTAACGATATACCCCCGGTTTCAAATCCGTTACTTTGTAGCTTGTCCCTTTTGTACTGCCAAGCCATTTTGTTTCGCCATTCTCATCCGTCATCAGAATCGTATATCCCTGGGCATTCTTTCCTGCCTGCCACTCTAAGGAAGCTTCGCATTCGCCGACTGTAACCTTCACTTTTTTGGCTTCTTCAGGCTTAAAAAGATAACACTCTGCTTCAATCTCATCCGATGCTGTACTATAGACCATTTTCTCATTGTTCTTGCATCTCGCCCTGACAACAAACAGATGCTTCTGATCCGGTGCAAGATCCTTGACCTTCATACTTAACTCTTTGGTCTTCCCAACAACCAGATAATCATCTGACTCCTCATCATACATATACAGAACATACTCCTGAGCCTTTGATACCGCTTTCCACTTTAAAGTTATCTCACACTCTCCGGATTCTGCCGTAATCTTCTGTACTTTGTCCGGTCCTTCTAATGCGATTTCTGAATAAATCTCCGAATAATCACTTTGTGTTTCTTCATTCATTGAACGCACTCTGTAAAAATATTCTTTACCCGACTGAAGTCCTGTATCTGTATACCGAATCTGGTCCGTATCCGCCAAAAGCTGCCATTCCACGCCATCTTCGCTGCGCTCAACCTCATAAGACACTGCGTTTTCTATTTTTGTCCATTTTAAAGAAAAACCAAGATTCTCCGGAATCGCACTTACCACAGGTGCCTGCAATTCAAATGCATCTGAAATATTCTCCAGCTCATCATCCTGTGTCTCTTCTGTCTCATTCTCTGTCTCCCGCTGCTGCAGACTTTCCACCTGTTCCGTACTCTCTCCATTGCTTTCTGATTCAGATATCACCTCATACGATTCTGATTCAACTGCAGCTTCACTCACATCTGCAAAGGAAAAAGAGTCCACATTCCCCATTACCAACATTAAAACCAGCATTCCTGCCATAATTTTCTTTTTCATATAATTTCCCTCACCTAGAGCTGCAAATTTATATATTTATTTTATTATATCGACAACTTTCTCTTTTTTCAAGCATCACTCTTGACATTTGTGCCTAATATATGTATTAATAAAGACATCTTCCTTCATGAATTTCTATACTTGAAAAAATTACGCAACACACATTATACCAAAATATTTAAAGGGGTTTTTATATGAAAAAATGGACTTTACTATTAATTTGTTGTATTCTGCTTACCGGTTGTGCCTCTCATAACCAGGTGATTGAAACCCAGGTATCTGATTTTCATCTTGATGACAATACCCAGCCTGAATCTGTCCAGATAACATCCGGACAGTGTCTGTATGACGACAACAATTTTTCTGTTACGACAGACTGCATTGATTCCGATACGGATGATACCTACATTATCCTTACTATTAATAATGACTCTGATTCCGATCTGTCTGTTATATGTGAGAATGCATCGCTGAACAATTTTATCATCAGCTCTGATTTTTCCCTGGAAATAGGCGCCCATTCATCCGTGACAACCGGTATTCCGTTTTCCAATACCTTATTAAATGCATGTGAGATCAAACAGCTTTCTGATATCTCATTTATTTTAGGTATATATGATCTGAATGATTACAACTATCTTTTTGATACCGGATGGCTGGAAATCCAAACCAACCTGTCCGTTTCCGCCGGACAGAATGTCAACCTGAACGGTACAATCGTATACGACAAAAATGATATTAAAATCATCAGCAAAGGATTTTACAGTGATAATGAATATAATCATTCACCTATATTCCTTGTTATCAATGAATCCGATAAAAATATTTCACTTAATCTCAAAGACGGCACTATCACAATCAACGGGAGCGATTTTGAATGCAGCTACAATTACAGTATTCCAAAACATAAAAATGCTATTTGCGCAATATCTGCCAGTGAAAATCTTGAAGAATCCGGTTCTATTTCTTCTGTCAGTCTTACGCTTGCGCTTACAGATACAGATTCCTGGCAGATTATAGACAACACCGACAACATTACATTAAAAACCAATAACTAAATCAAAATGGCCAGGTTCTAAACAAATGTTAGAACCTGGCCATTTTATAATGATTATTTTTGTAATTCTTTGAGCTTCTCATAAACTCTATGACAGTTATCCTGATCACGTTTAGGGAAAAATTTCTCACATCTCTCCAAATATTTTTCCGACATTTTGCATTTGTTATCGATAATACGTATAATCGCATCAACTGTCTCTTCTACATTATACGTAACCTCGCCAAATCCATCTCTCTCATAATCAAAATATCCCTTTTTCATTGTATGTTTTTCAAAGAATACATCCTTATCAAACTGACAATACACAACCGGCTTTCGTAAATACGCAAAATCCATAACTGCGGATGAATAATCCGTAATCAGAAGTCTGCTCTCTGCATACATCTGCCTGTACGGATCTTCCGGTTCCAGAATAAGCAAATCATCTTTTGCAAAAAGCTCTCTGTACTGCTGCAGCATCGGATGCATTTTCAGGCACAACTGATATCCATTTGTTTTAATGGCTTCCTTTAACCGTTTATTATCCAGCAAATCCATATAGAATTTAAAGTAAGCACTGTTGATAAACTGATGCTCCGTCAAATCCTTTAAGTATAATCGCCATGTTGGACAAATTGTAATATATTTTTTGTTATCCTCATACAGATAATCAAACCTTGGGAATCCAGTCAGCCAAACGTTTTCTTCATCATAGTAATAATCATATTCTAAAATAGAATCCCGTTCCCTTTCGACTGCTGTGATAAATCCCGTAATATTTTTATTATATCGGTTCAACCATCCTGTCAAATCATCTTTCGTAATTCCATGCTGAAGGAATATAAATTGATGATCTGCCAAAATATCACTATAATACTTTCGATCCCCATAATAGAATGTATCCCGACCGAACGGCGTCATGACATATTCTTCCGCCTGAGATGAAATAATCAGATCCGCCTGCAGATGTTTCTTCAGATGTTCTTCACTTCCATAATCCAGTACCGGACCGACTTCTGATAATTTTTTATAGTCTTCGCAATCCTTTTCTATAACAAAATACACATCCGCCGGCAAATCCTTCTGCTTCATCAGATATTTAAACAAAGCTGCGCCATTGTCATCTGCCACCGTCCATCTGTCTGATACCAACCAAATTGGTTTTTTCTTTTCAGCTGTTTTCGCATATTGCCTTAACGAAATAATTTCCTGTACCTTTTCCTCTGTCAGATCCTTCTGCATGGATGGTTTTGGGAACAATTCTTCCTCCGCATTATCAATGACAGACGCCTGTAATTCCTGTTCATACAATGCTTCATAATCACTTTCCGGCATCTGCATCACATCCAGAATAACCCCTGTTAAATCACCCTTTAAAACCAGCCCATTTTTACAATAGTATTGATTTTCAAAATTTGTATTAACCGGGCAGAATTTTCCATAGCGATATCTTCTTTTGATAATCAAATGGCCATCAACCACTACAACTACACGAATCTTTTTACCATACATATATTGTGTAATCGGAAGCTCTCCCTTAAATCCAATGACATGCCTGAGATTTCCAAAGCAATTGTCTTTCGGAATATTTCTTTGAATCTGACTGCACAAATAGTAGTTATTGCCTACCGACAAATATATATCTGCCTGCTTATACGCCTCTACACCCATAATCTGTACGTAGCCATCAAACTTCACTTTGTCTTTTTCTAATTGAATAAAGTCAAAGTGTGTCTGCATTTCACCAACAGTTCTGAGACATTTGTCCCGGCAGAGAACAGCTATATCGTTACATGTCTTTTGAACACTTAATCCATTCCGATATTTCATTTTAAATAATTGAATCTGTTCTTCAATATATAATTTCTTCTGAGCCGCAATGACATTATCATCAATACTATTGATTGTTTTTATAATATTTTTCCTATATTTTGCTTTTTCACGTTCTGTCAGAAGTCCCTCCGGGAAACTCTCCTGCTTAAATCGCCATTGCATATCCATCATAATTGTATTTTGGATAAAATACGGTACACTTCCATATTTCTTTCTGCTGTACGCTTCAAGGAAAAATACCAGACACGTAAAATAATTAAAATACCAGCTCTTTTTTAACCGAGACGTATCTACCAGTGAATTACCTGCATTTCTGCGGCGATACCAATAATTACAGCCTGTTACAACACCCAATTGCATTTTCTCCAGCAAAATCTGGGCAATATACAAAAGATCTTCCCCTGTTGCAATTCTGTGTTCAAAGGAGAATTTTCTGGCAGCACTTTCTTTAAAGAAACTGGCATTAACGAACATATCACTGGCTGTATATTCTGTCCACAGATTGATCACTCTTGTGCCTTTATTAAATTTGTAATTCTGCCAATGTCCGCCTTCCTGTCCCTCAAAGAAGAAAATAGGAATTGTGACGACATCTACCTGATCGTATTTACTGTCAAAAAACGCTTTTGCTATTCTGAATGCATTTAAAGAAAATTTGTCATCTGAATCACAGAAATTCAGATATTTCCCTGATGCAGCTTTCATGCCTTCATTTCTGGCACTGGCAACACCACCGTTTCCCTTATGAATAACGGTTACATTATGCGGATATCTTTCCGCATAACGGTCACAAATAGCTCCGGAACCATCCTTCGAACCATCATCTACCAGCACCAACTGTACATTTTCCTCAAATCCTATATCCTGCTGTACAATACTTTCAATCGCCTCTTCCAGATAATCTTCTGCCATATATACTGCCATGATAACAGATATCTCAAATGGATATTTTTTTATGTCTTTAATTATTTTTTCTTTATGATAAAGATTCTCCGCCGTACATAAACTTCTGGCACTTACAGCCTCTTCTTTCTTTATGGACAATGTATTTCTCTTTTCATTAAAAAATGGCAGCAGCCAATACTCTGTACCTGCTATTTCTTTATGGGCCAGGCTATTCAAATATCTGCCGCTGTCATGCCATAATGAAGGATAAGGTCTGTCTCCCCGCTTCGGATACAATGCTTTTCCTGTTCTTTTTAAACGGCTGAAAATTTTCTCTGTTCTTGATGCAAAATAACACAGCCATATTGTATCTTTCCCAAAAATATCATTAGCTGCCTTGGAAAACGAAAAAACAACATTGGATCCATTGATTTTACCTTCAATTATTTTGCGCTCAACCGATTTATCAGATGGTATAAGTACTAAATAATAATCATTTTCTGATAAAATCTGATCTGTAATTTCTATATTTAATTCACCGGTATTATTACTTTGGATATTCGCGGCATAAGTTCCACTTGGAACTGCTTTTTCCGATAGCAAAAAATCTTCATAGGCTTTTTTATTTTCTAAATCATCTGTCCTCATTTGTAAGCTATTCCTCCTGTTATTTATTTCTGTTATTATAAAGGATACCGCTCTATAATTTCATGATAGATTCTCTCACTGTTTTTATCGTCTATATAAGCAATCCTATACTGACGCATCTCTTTGTATTTATCCTTTTCTTTAAAGCCGCTTTCTGCATATATTTTTACAATTTCAGACAACTGCTCCGGAGTATATGCGACATCTCCAAAGGCTTCCGTTCTCATATCAATATAACTTCCCTGAACTTCATTGTATAAATCCAGATCAAAAAGATAAAATGCAACTGGTTTTCCCTGATAAAAAACATCCCATACCGCACTTGAATAATCCGTAATCATCATGGAACACTTCATCATTAACTCATTTAATGGCTCCGAACCAAAAGGAATAATATGAATCAAATTGCTCTGAACATAAAATGCGCCAAGATATTCCCTAAATTTTGGATGAATATAAAAATTTAATATGATATTATATTTTTCCAGTGTGCTGATTAAAACCGGATTATTCAGCAATGCCATATAATGCTGATAATATTCACTGGCTTTGAATTCTTCTTCTGTTACTTCCTCCAGCCAGGTTCGCCATGTCGGCATCAGAATGATCTGTCTTGGCTGTCCCTTAGATTTATCTTCAAGTACATCCCATCTTGCGAGCCCTGTAACCAGAATCTGATCTTCATCATAACCAAAATAGTCAAGCACAATCTGTTTTTCTTCTTCCGATGATACAACAAACAATTTGGAAGCATTAACACTCTTCTTCCTCAAACCTTTATGACAACATTTAAAAGAAATGACCCCATGCTGCAGAAACACATTTTCTTTACGTTTGAGCATATTTCTATAAATGGAATTCGGAGAATGCCATGCATACGCATGCGCCTTTGTGTCTGATGAAACAAGCAGTTTCGCTGCCATCAGGTATACCATATGTTTTATGCTTAGGAAATCCACCACCTGATTGCCATACCCTTTGACATATTGATAATCCGACGCTTTTTTATCAATAACATAAAAAATATGTGACCGCTCTTTGGCCGAAAGATTTTCCATACAATATTTAAAAAAGTAAAATCCATTATCCTGTGCCATTACACAATATTTTTCATAAACCAGCCAGATATTTTTTTTCTTCAGCCATGGGTATGTCAGATAGCAAATTGCCAGAGCCATATATTCTTTAAAAATAAAACCCCAATTGTCATATTCTGTCTTTTGTCTGTACTGCAAAGCAAATTCATTGGATTTTGTTTTGTAGGGATAAACAATATTGCCATCTTTAAACACATAATGCATCTGTTTCAAATACATTATCCGATGCATCCATAAATCTCTGTTTTTTAAGTTGAAGGAACACTCGCCGCCTTTATATACTGCAGTTCCTTTTATATCCCAGTAAAACTGTGAAAGTTTCAATGGCTCTAATGCAATACTTGCTGTCACATAAAAAGTATCGCCTGTTTTTATTTTTTTCAAATCAAAAGCATATTGAATCTCTTCTACAGCATTCCTTAATCTCATCTTTACAGATGCAATTTCATAACCATAATCCCTAAAATGCACTTTTAATGTCAATTTATCCTTTTTTAATTGGATTTTATCTACTTTTGCTGTGAAAAAGCTTTCCAGGTGCAGATATTCCCTTCGAACAACCAACTTCAGTGTTTTATCTGCATTTGTAAGATAAAAAATGCCCTCAATATATTCTTTGTTCTCATTCTCGCAAATTCGCTCTGCATAAAGCATATCCGCCATGCGATCATAAAAATCTGTCTCGCCTTTTATATCACCTGCAAAAACATAGGCATTTTTTTTCTCATCATCTACCGCCAGAAGCGTATACCTGTCTATGCCTGTCTCATATCTTTCTGCCAGTTTATGTTTCCATTGTCCAAGCTGAAGCCATCCACTTGAAATACAAGCTTCATCTAAATCAATCCCGCCCTGCTCAGCTCTGTCATACAACATATACCGCCAGTTTTGTTCTCCGGAAATACCTATATGCAATTGTATATTGCCATTATCCGTACAAACTGTATCAAATGGGATTAACTTTCTTGTATACGAAACACCATTAAGTAAAATGTCCTTGATTTGATCCTCTTCAGCTCTAATTACGTTTTCCATCTTAATTTATTACACCTCAAAAGATGACTTCTCAGGCAGTCTTTCCTGAAAGGCATCAATTACCAGCTTTTTCTTTTCATCAAAATTTACTGTCTTATCTGTATCATTTACACAAATCATCGCATCTGTGCTATTTCTAATAGAATCCAATAACTTATATACATTTTTGTCCTTAATATGGTAACAGCGTCCTATTTTTATGGTTCTTGGATAAAAATCACCTGATGCAAGCTGCCAGAATTTCATTAACCATTGATTCACATTCGTAACGGATCGAATCTTGCATCGGCAGGTCGCATCAAGAATCTCCGGCTCTGTTTTCCATATTTCCCGATAAGTAGATTTCAGAAAACTATTCGGCAAATGATGATAATAGAATCCCGGGAACCAATCCCATGGCATAAGAACAAGTGTTCTGTAAAGATATTTTATACCATACCTCAAACGGAACCACTTGGTAAAATTCTTCAGAAACATGCGTTTTTTACTAAAATTCGCATTAATTACCGTCATGTCATTGCCATTATAGGGACCGGCACTTCCTTTTCCAAAATAAATGCAATCCATTGCAAATGTATCACATGGTTTTCCGTCCACAAAAAAATCTTCTGGGAACATTGGCTTATTAATAAACATATCGTCATTAAAATATACAAATTGCTCAGCCAATCCCTTAATACGGTGCAAATTCAATTCAATTGTGTGTGAATTAAATGTCGGCAGATATTCTTCCGGTATATAATCTTTATGGTTCACAATATTCAATTTTGGATGATTCACATTCAGCCATGAAGGCAGATGCCCCCATGTTACAAAATGGATTTTACGCACCCATGGTGTGTATTTTTCCACTGCCCTAAACCAATACTGAAGGTTATCCCAGTCTCTGTATCGTACTTCCTGATCGTCTTCACCCACCGGTTTGGGATCATATTGATTTTTAATAGCTCTCCACTCAGGGTCATTGCCATCTACCCAAATAATAACAAAATCTATCGGTTTTCTATTTTTGCTTCCCATTTCTTACCCCCTGCTTATTATTTCCCTCACTTCAATTTCTTGATTGCTTCATAATTTCTTCTGCAATAATTCCTGTCGTTAAAGTAAAAGAAGTCATCACACCGTTTCTGATATTCCTGTTTCATACAGAAATTATTCTCGGCTGTATTTTGTAAGCTCTTAATTAATGCATCCCCGTTTTCACAAATTGGGCCAAAGCCATCTTTATGGTAGTCGTAATAACCCTCACCCATGTGTCCTTTTCTAAACTGTTCATAATCAAACTGGTAATATAATACCGGTTTACGCATATAAGCAAAATCCATTGCTACACTTGAATAATCTGTAATCAGACATTCCGCCTCTTTCAATAATTTCTGACAATCATATTCAGGCCAGGTTGCAATGACTGCCACATCACTTAAAGACTGGAAATACCCGGAAAATTTCTGCATATTTCTATGAAGATAAAAAACAAGTTTCATGTTTTCTCTTTCCAAAAATCCCCTGAGTCTTGAATCATGCAAAAAATGCTTCCAGGCTTTGGCAAACTCTGTTTCATTAAAGCTACTGACGGATTCCACTGAATCTGCAACAGAATGTGCAATCCATTTTCTCCATGTCGGCATAACAAGAAGAATCCGCTCTTTGCCTCTGACCTTAAAAAGATTATCATATCTGCATAATCCAAGCATCTGTACATATCCTTTAGGATACCCATATGTATCCCGTACAAATTCATATTCTCTTGGCACAGAGCATACAAACATTCTCATTTTTGTATTTTTATAGTAGAGATAAGATAAATCATCTTTGATAATTCCATGCTGCAGAAATACTCTTGTATTCCTGAGTATGCCTGATACTTCCAGCACATAGCAAACTGCCGCATTCGGTTTTCCGCCCTTCTGCGAACTGATATTTTTGCTTGCTGCCAGATAGTATATCCAGTGTTTCAAACTCCCATACGGAACCGTTCTTCCCAGTTTTGCCACTCTCCTATAGTCCGGTGAATGATAATTAATCGCATAAACAACTTCCTGTTCCGAATGATGTTTGCAGATATAGCGAAATAGCCAATACGGGTTATCTCTTGCTTCCATTTCGTAATCACAGATCAGCCATAAATCCTTATGCTTTCTTTTATAAAATATTGATGGCAGCAAAGCAAACAGGAACTTAAAAATATGTATTAAGTCCCCGAATTTAACCATTTTCAATTTCTCCAATATTTTTTGTTCCATATCAGTCCCTCTGCATAAATGCATTCATACTACTTCATGAACTCTTTATATTCTTTCAAAATTTCTTTTGGTTCACCTATTTTAACAATTTCTCCTTCATGCATCCACATAACCCTGTCACATAATTCTTCTAATGTTTTCAGGTTATGGGATACTATAACCACCGTTCTGTTGCGCTGTGAGATCAGTGACTTCATCTTGGCATAGCTCTTTTTCTTAAACTTCTCATCACCAACACTGAGAACCTCATCAATCAGCATAATATCTGTCTCTAAAATAGCTGTTATCGAAAAAGCCAGTTTAGAATACATACCACTTGAATAAGTTCGTACCGGCATATCAATAAACTTTCCAAGGCCTGCAAAATCAATAATTTCATCCATTCGCGCCTGGACTTCTTTTTCGCTGAATCCTAACAGCATACCAGATAACATGATATTTTCACGTCCGGTCATCTCATTCTTAAAACCGACACCAATTGCCAGAAGAGACACAGAGTGTCCATGAAGGTCTATCGTGCCTTCATCCGCTGAAAAAATATTGGCAAGCGCACGCAAAAGCGTAGATTTACCACTGCCATTCTTACCTGTTATACCAAGAATTTCTCCCTGTTTGACTTCAAAACTAATACCGCGCACGGCCTCAAAAGCTTCCGTGTCAACGCCTTTTAATCTCAGCAGGCTTTTCTTAATTGAGTAAGCCTGCACACTTTTATAACGAATTTTTAAATCTTTGACTGTAATTGCATATTCTTCCATACTATATTACCTTTACATACGTATTTTCATTTTTATAAATATTCCAGATACCAAACATAGACAATAAAAGTGAAATTCCCAACCAGATGCAAAGCCACAGCACATCAGGTTTTGTCTGATATAATACGCAGTCTCTTAAATCAGTAATTAAAAGTGCCAGCGGATTACCTTTTAGAATCAGGCTCCGGTATGGTTCTGGGAAACTGCGGATATTATAAAAAATACCGGTCAGATAAAAAACAAATCTCAGTACAATATTGATGACATTGGACATATCTTCAATAAAAACGCCCAGATGCAAAAGGATACAGCAACATCCAAATGTAAACAAAATCGTCGTGATCAAAATAGGAATCACATATATGATGTGTAAATCTACAGGTACACGATAAAAAATAAGCATTCCGACAACAATGGCCAGACATATAAGCATCTTAAAACCATTTACCATCATATCTGATATAATCAATGTGTGCTTTGGAAGATATACCTTTGAAACTATCGCCTTATTTCTCTTCACCATTCGGACAGAACTCTTTATACAGCGATTAAAGAAATCCCAAATAGCAAGACCTACAAATATATAGGCATTGTAATATAACTCTTTATGTTTAAAAATAAATCCAAATACAAATGCATAAATCAACATAAAACAAAATGGCTCTAAAATCCACCATATCCAATTCAGATAGGAATTGGCTACCTCTGTTTTAAGCTGAGATTTTGCAGCGTAAATGGTATATTTCCAATATTTCTTTGTATCTTTTATAAATCTGTTCACATTACGCCTCCTCAATTTTACTATAAAATCCTCTGATTATCATACTATATCTACCGCTATAAATCAATATTTTTCCCTAAAAGAAGACGCAGACCAGATATCCGGTCTGCGTCCTAGACTCATTGTGTCACTTTAATGACAACCTCGCTGCTTACACTTATAAGCCATATTTGGATCTGTTGGGTCCCATGTGTGCCATTTTTCAAGTTTATATGCCGTCGGTTTGCCAAATGGTGTTCCTACACTCTCGTTAATGATAACTTTTGTACTTAATTTGCAATTGTCATAAATCCATTTTGCATCTGCAGCTGTTAGACGAATACAGCCATGAGAACATGTTTTCCCAAGATTATTATAGGCTCCGACACTTAAGTCATTGTTATTCTGTGACCAATAGTATACAGAGTGGAATAAATAATCTCCCTTTATCTGGGTAACCCATTGTCCCCAGGTGTCACCCATCATCCTCAGCCAGCGCCATCTGTTTGGGGTATAGAAAGTGCCTGTCGGAGTTGCCTCTCCTGTGGAACAGATCATAGCTTTCACCGGAATAATATATCCGCGATCCCCATCCTTCGCATATATAGTTACAACATTTTTCTTTTTGTTTACCTGAATTTCATAAGATTTCTGTTTGCCAATAATACTGCTGACATCGTTGACCCGGGCCCCTGTTTTTTTGTCAAAGTAAAACTTGTAACCGGCATAATATACCCAGCCTGTCTTCATAGCGCCTGTCTTTTTGTCAAAATAATAGTATTTTCCATCAATCTTATGACAACTCTTCAAAAACGCACCATCTTTGTAATAGTATTTCTGACCATTAATCGTATTCCATCCCTCTACTACAGCCAATGGCGTTGCATCAACAGTTTTTGTCATTGCACTATACTTATGATAATCATAAACTTTTCTATAAGAGCGCACCTGAAAACCATATTTCTGTTTTGCTTTTAAGTCCTTTATTGTAAAACTTGTTCCTGTTGTGCTTCCTGCCCATTCATATTTGTTGGTTTCGTAATCATATACTAAAATACTGTAACCCTGAGCATTTTTGCCTTTATCCCATTTCAAAGTTACTGAATATCCGCCAGCAGTAGCTTTAACATTTTTTGCCTGTTCCGGCTGAAGAAGATATGGCTTTGCTTCAACAGCTTTCGTCATCGTACTGTACTTATGCTGATTATATATTTTTCTGTAGGATCGAATCTGAAAACTATATGTTCCAGGTTTTAAATTTTTTATTGTATATTTACAGTCTTTTGTGCTTCCAAGCCATTCATAGCTCTTCGTCTCAGAATTATACATACGGATTGTATAACCCTGAGCATTCTCACCTTTATCCCACTGCAATGTTGCAGAGCACTCTCCTGACGTTACTTTGATGTTCTCGGCCTCTCCCGGCTGCAGCAGATATACTTCTGCTTCTCTGGCTTCTGTCATGGCGCTGTATTTATGCTGATTATAAATCTTTCTGTAGGACCGAATCTGGAAACTGTATTTACCCGGTTTCAGATCCGTTAATTTAAGACTGCATTTCTGTGTACTTCCTACCCATTCATAGCTGTTTGTATCATAATTATACATACGGACCGTATAACCCTGGGCATTTTCACCCGGATCCCAAGTCAGAGTTACAGCGCACTCACCGGCCACTACTTTAACATTCTGTGCTTCCTGCGGCTGAAGAAGTTCTATAACAGCCTCTTCTGGCGCTGTCATTAAACTATATTTATGCTGATTATATATTTTTCTGTAGGATCGAATCTGGAAACTGTATTTACCCGGTTTCAGATCTGTCAGCTTAAGACTGCATTTCTGTGTACTTCCTACCCATTCATAGCTGTTCGTATCATAATTATACATACGAACTGTATAACCCTGAGCATTTATGCCTTTATTCCAGGTCAAAGTCACTTCACATTCTCCCGGCACAACTTTCACATCTTCTGCCTGTTCCGGACTCAGAATATAAGGAAGGACTTTTGCATCTTCAAAGTCAGTAAAACTACTGTAAACGTCTTTTCCATCAACAGACCGTCTGGCTCGGATCTGATAATAGTATTCCTGATCAGGAACAAGATCTGTTACCTTGTACTTCTGCTCTTTGGTTGATCCAATCCTGGTTCTCTCATTTGTTGCCGGATCATACTGATAAACAATATATTCTTCTGCATTTTTGACAGCATTCCAGCTTAATACAGACTCACATTCTCCTGCTACTGCCTTTACTCCCTGAATGTCTTCCGGACCGATTTGCGCAATTTCAGTATACTCATTGGAATATGGACTCTTCTCATCCCCTGAAACTGCACATACCCTGTATGTATATTTCTTTCCGGACTCTAATGAACTATCTGTATAATAATTATCAGAAATTCTGGCAAGCAGTTCCCATTCATCATCAGTTCCTGCTTTCCGTTCAACTTCATATTCTGAAATACCGTCTATTTTCTCCCAAGACAATATAAAGCCTAAATTTTGAAGCTCACCTG
Organism: Pseudocoprococcus catus; assembly: GCF_019734885.1. Classification (GTDB taxonomy): domain Bacteria; phylum Bacillota; class Clostridia; order Lachnospirales; family Lachnospiraceae; genus Coprococcus_A; species Coprococcus_A catus. The sequence continues at coordinate 130,497 of NZ_JAAXCM010000005.1, forward strand.
CCAGCACAGGTGCTTCTATTTTTGAATCACTTTCCTGAATAACTTCCTGCTCTATTTCTAATGTTTCTAAAAAAGTTTCCGACTCAGATAGAGCCATACTCTCAGCACTCTCGGAAACCATGACTGTCTCTTCTGCACCTGATACTGTCTCTCCAACAGAAGCTGATACCGGCATTGCAAAATCAGCAACCATCATAGACAACACCAATAGCCCTGCCATCCATCTCTTTTTCATAATTTCACTCCTAATCTCAATTCTCTTCAAACATGTTTCATATTGATTATTTCATTATACAAATTTTACTTTCAAGAAACAAGTACTGCTAAATACTTTTATATAATTTTTTTCAATCCGGGAATCTGCTTCATGATCAATGTAATGATTGTTCCCGCTCCCCACGCACAGAGTACCCATACCATACACGCAGGGAAAATATGTATATGTACTTTCAAACTTTCAAACATCGGTTTTAACTGATTTCTCATAATATTTTCAATCAGCATAACACCAAATGTAGCACCGCCCAATGCAGATAATATCTTCGTCATTCGATTTGAAATTCGGATATGATCAAACCAAAAGCGCATCGTATAGAAAACCGCACACGTCGGAAAAATACTTAAACTATTATGGAACATCTGCGCATCTTTTTCCAAGGCAGATCCCGTCTGCGCAATCTGAAACTTTGTCATAAAGCATGAAATTGCAATGGCAATGCCCCCGACAAAAAGAAAAATAAGTGCTTTTTTTATTGTCATGCTTTCCTTTTTAATGACTTTTCCAAAATAATAGCCCGCAATAAAGTAAACAACATTCATACTCAGTAAATTTTCAAAAACACGACTATTCAGTGTCCACTGCCCCTTACCAGCTAAATACTGCACGATTGGAATAGCACCATTGGCCAAAATACTTATGGTAAATAAATATTTATAGTCTTTCTCTTCCATATTGGCTATCAACTTCCTAAGAACAGGCAAAACAATTAAAATGCCTATGTAAGCATAAATATACCAATAGGCCGTCGCCCATTTGTTTGTATACAGCCTGTTTAAAAAATATACAATCCCCCCTATATCGCTTTGTCCTAAAAACAACAAATTGTATAAATACTGAATAAAAGAAAATACTGCCAGTACAATGACCATCCTTAAAACTCTTTTTCTGTAAACAGTTTTTATCGGCTCCTCTTTGCCTAGTAGCAATGATCCTGAAATCATCCAAAACAACGGCACTGCAATTTTACATGCAATCGAACAAAACAAATATACCGGTGTCCAAATCGATTTTCCTGATACCGAAAACAAAAAAAAGCCATTGTTCCCTGTATGATTAAAAATAACCAGAATAATTGCCATTATCCGTAATACTTCTAAATAAACCTGCTTTCCTTTTGCCGCATATTTTCCTTCTTTCAAAATAGTCTTCATTCATTCATTCCTCTCACCGACTGCGTCCATATTTTTCAAAAGCATCTTACTGCTCACACTAAATTATACCCATATGTTCTCATAAGAGCAACCTTTTTCATTGTTTTAACTTTTGGCGATGTTTATATTATGTTATAATAAAAATAAAAAGAGGTATTTATATGATCGATATCCACAATCATCTTCTGCCGTTTATTGATGACGGTTCTCCTACTCTTGATAACAGCCTTGATATGGCCGAAATTGCCGCCGCAAGCGGTGTCGACACAGTTATTCTTACACCTCACTGCAATATCCCTGATTACTTCGATAACTATTATACACCAGAGTTGATGGCCGCTTTTCGCAACTTGCAGTCCGCCATTCAAAAAGCTGGTATTTCTCTTCAGGTTCTTCTGGGAATGGAAGTCTTTACTACAGACAATATTGCTTCTTTGATCCATAACCAACAGCTCATTGGACTAAATTTTTCAGATTATCTGCTGGTTGAATTTGATTTTTCAGCACCGCCTAAATGGATGACTGACAAATTGCAGGATATCCGCCATACCGGCAAAATTCCCATCATTGCACATCCCGAACGTTATAACTGCATCCAGGATGCTCCCTGGCTGGTGGAAAACTGGCTGAAAGCCGGATGTCTGCTTCAATGCAATAAAGGCAGTTTTCTCGGGGACTTTGGCCGTCACGCTGAAATTGCCGCCCACTTTCTGCTTGAGCACCGAATGGTTTCTTTTATTGCCAGCGATGCTCATAGGGCAATTGTACGTACCCCGCAGATGCAGGAAATCTTCCGATATATTTCTCTCAAGTTTTCTGATGAAACAGCCCATCGTCTGATGCTGTATAATCCAATGCATATCTGTCGGAACATCCCCCTTCCCACACCGGATTTTATTCCATATATGCCTGTATCCTACTGGGAATTATAAACTGCAAAAAGACAGCATGTCAAACACGCTGTCTTTTATATTTTTATCTGTTATTTCACGATATGTACATCCATGCTGCCGGAACGAAAGCCTTCAGCATCTAATGTAATATAAGCAAAGCCAAGCTCCTTCATTTTAGCCGTAATCTGATCAGACATCGCGATAAAATCGGCAAAACGTTCCTTTTCTATCTCAATACGCAGAATATCACCATGTACACGGAGACGGACAATCGGAAATCCCTGCTCTTTCATCCACTGTTCACCTGCATCTACTCTTTCCAGCAATTCAAATGAAATCGGTGTGCCATACGGCAATCTTGTAGCCAGACAAGGGGATGATGGACGGCTGGCACAAGAAAGTCCCATATCCGCCGCAATTTCACGCACCTGGGCTTTTGTGATACCCAGTTCTGCCAGTGGGCTTAAAACCCCCAGTTCTTTGACAGCCTTTGTTCCCGGCCGATAGACATGAAGGTCATCGGCATTATTACCCTCCATAATCGTATCAATGCCTTTTTCAGCCGCAAATGCCAGTAAATTCTGAAACAGATATTTTTTGCAGAGATAACATCTGTTTTCCGGATTGTTGAGCATTTCCTCATTATCCAGCTCATTGACATAAATCACATGATGGATGGCTCCCGCCTCTTTGGCAACTCTCTGGGCCTGAGGCAGGTCCGCCTTCGGATGAAGCTTTGTTTCAAATGTTACTGCATAAACACTTTTACCATTGGCCGCTGCCGCCTCACAGGCTGCTCTTAAGATAACTGAACTGTCCACGCCCCCTGAAAAAGCGACACACAGATCTTTATCTCCCAATTCTTTCATATAGTTCACTAAACGTGTTCTGATTTCCATGTCTGATTCCCCTCTTTTATGGCTCCCATTCGATGCCTATTAGACATTTTCATTGAATACTTATGTAACTATTCAAACTTCTCCTTGCTTTGCCACCCCTTATTCATTGATTTCTGCTTCGCAGGCTGCCTGATACACAACTTTGAACGGCACCCCTGCTGCTTCACAGAGCTTTTTAACACTTTCATACTCCGGATAACGATAAACCGTACCATTTTTTTCACAGATCTTTAATTCTACTTCACCATAAGCTGTTTTTGCCTTTGCCTCATGGCGTTTTAAAATGGTACGTTCAACCTTGTATCTGCGAATACCGATGGTTGTGGTCTCATTAAAAATAATCTCTTCCATTTCTGAAATCTGACTGCCATCACATAATACATGAAGCATATAGGCCGGACGATTTTTCTTCATATAAATCGGTGCATAGCACACATCTCTTGCGCCGGCCGCAAGAAGTCGATCCATCGTATAACCAAGAACCTCACCTGAACAGTCATCAATATTGCTCTCCAGTTTCCAGATATCCTCTTCAATGCCTGTCTGAACCTGATCCTTTGTCTCAAGAAGCATCGCTCTTAAAACATTTGCCTTCGGGAAGTCCTTCTTTCCGGCACCAAGACCAATCTTCAATAACTGATAATCTTCCGGCAGATGATCCTGTGTACGCAGTGCTGCTGCAATAGCTGCACCTGTCGGTGTTACCATCTCACCCTGAGCATCTGTAATCTTCATCTGCAGATGATTGGCCGCCACAATATTCACTGTAGCCGGCACAGGGACAGGCATCATACCATGCTGGCAATGTACATGACCGGAACCTTCATATAATTCAGACACAACAATATCATCTACACCCAGATTATCCACGCAAACTGCCACACTGATAATATCGACAATAGAGTCAATGGCCCCTACTTCATGAAAATGTACTTCTTCAATTGGCAATCCATGAGCTTTTGATTCAGCTTCAGCAACGATCATAAACATCTTCTTGGCCAGTTCTTTGACATGTTCATTCTCCAGTTTGTCAATGACAGCAAATACATCATGAATATTTCTGTGTACATGTGCATGATGATGTGCATGGTCATGATCGTGGTGATGTTCATGGGCGTGATCATGATCTTCATCGTGGTGATGATGTTCATGGGCGTGATCATGATCTTCATCGTGGTGATGATGTTCATGGGCGTGGTCATGATCTTCATCGTGGTGATGGTGTTCATGGGCATATTCGTGATCCTCATCATGGTGATGATGCTCATGGGCATGGCCGTGATCTTCATCGTGGTGATGATGCATATGACCCTCATCATATTCCGGCTGATCCGGAATCAGAACATCAAAGTCACAGGCATCAATACCGCATTTGCTGCTTCTGCCGATTTTTATCTCATATCCCTCCACATGCAATAAATCCAGTGACTGCTTTAAAACCTCCGGATCTGCTCCCAGATCTAATAATGCACCAACTGTCATATCCCCGCTGATACCGGAAAAGCATTCCAGATATAATACTTTTTTACTCATTCTTCTATCCCCTTTTGTTGAATTATTCATGTATATTTTGTATTACCCAAAGCAAATAACTATCCCTGATATTTATTCAGGCTTATAAGCTTTTACTGCCAGGCGGTTAATCTGGGTACTGATATAGCCCGCACCATAACCATTATCAATGTTGACAACAGTAATCCCGTTGGAACATGAATTCAGCATAGTCAGAAGTGCTGACAGACCGCCGAAGTTCGCACCATAGCCAACGGATGTCGGAACCGCAATAACAGGCACTTCCACCAGTCCGGCTAAAACTCCGCCGAGAGCACCTTCCATACCTGCTACCGCAATAATGCAGTTCGCTTTACGGATTTCTTCCAGTTTTGCAAAAAGACGATGAATACCTGCAACACCAACATCATAAAATCTGTCAACATTCGTTCCGAAATATTCCGCTACCTGTGCCGCCTCTTCAGCCACAGCAATATCTGCTGTACCCGCTGTACACACAGCAACGCGGCCGATTTTCTCTTTGCCCGGTTTCTCAATTTTCAAAATTCTTGAAAGCGGATCATAGGTCACTTCCGGAATAACAGCCTTGACCAGTTCATACTGATGTTCAGAAGCACGTGTTCCAAGAACCTCCGTATCTGTTTTATAAAATGTCTCGTAAATCTTCAGCAGATGCTCATCAGACTTACCGCTGCAGAAGACGACTTCTCCAAAACCCGACCGGATCTGGCGATGGTGATCCAGCTTGGCAAATCCAAGATCTTCATAGGGCAGCTGTTTCAATTCTTTTGCTGCTTCTTCCAGTGAAACTTTGTCATTTTTCACATCTTCCAGTAATTTTAAAACGTCCATTTTTCCTCTCCCATACATAAACAAAGGCCACGAAAACGCACTGAGTCAAACCATCATTCACACATATGGCTATACACTCTTAAACGCCTTCGTGGCCTTTTATTTATTCTAACTATTCAAAACTTGCTATGAACAATTATAATTATCTTTATATATCGTCTCTTTCAATTCACAGTTGGCTTCGTACCAAGCTTTTCTCAGTTATTTTATCATATCCGAAAATAAGCGTCAATTGCAATTCCTACTGTGGTTATATGTTTTCCGACTGATGTTATGTCGTTATTATTTAACAGTTACAGATGAACCTTTTGGATCATAACCGCTGAGAATAATTTTACCGTTCACTTTACAGTAAGCCCTGCATGTATAAGTATAGATATTGCCTGGTCTTACTGTACTATCTCTAAATAATGTTTGTTCAGCCTTTTCATATAATGGTCCTGCATTCGAACCGGTAAATACTGGACAATCGTCTATTTTTTCCCATTTTCCATTATTGGTCTTTCGATAAACATAAAAACCATCTGCACCTTCAACATTCTTAGCACCAGTCAGAACATCATAGGAAGTATCTGTCACGTCCGCCAGTACTGCCCACTTGGAATTCGCCGTCTTTCTGTAAATACGGTATCCTTCCACTTCCAACAGCGAAAATGGCTGCCACTGAATCTGCACCCTGTCAAACCCAATACTGGAAGCATTTTGTAATACAACCGATGTATTCAGGTAATCATCCAGTTCAACATCTACAGGATCCTCTGTCTGCTCCTCTGTCTGCTCCTCAGGTTCTGTCTGCGACTCGGGTTCTGCTTCAGTCTGTGATTCAATTGCTTGCTCTGTGTCTGCCTGTAATTCTGCTGCCCCGATCTCTGATGCAAATTCTGTTCCTGTGCTCTGCACATTCACATCTGCCAGCACCGGCATTGTCAGTGATACAGCAACCATGAGACTTAACAACCATTTCCCCATTTTCTTCATACGCAATGCCCCCTTTTTTGTTCAATACATTCCAGATATCTCATATCTGCTATTAATTTGCGCCTGTAATAAATGCATCATAGATGACTTTAATGGCATCTTCAAAATACTTTTCTTTCACACCAATGATAATATTCAACTCACTGGACCCCTGGTCGATCATCTTAATATTGATATTCACCTTGGCCAGTGCATCGAATACTTTACTTGCCACGCCACGTGTATCTCTCATACCCCGACCTACAACCGCGATCAATGCCAGACCAGATTCGAGATCCAGAAGATCCGGATGAACGGCACGGTGAATACCTGAGATGACCTGCTGTTCTTTGTGCTCAAACTCAGACTGATGAACAAACACAGTCATTGTATCGACACCTGACGGCATATGTTCAAATGAAAGATTATTGTCCTCAAATACCTGCAGTACTTTTCTGCCGAATCCGATTTCGGAGTTCATCATATCCTTTTCAATGTTGATAGATGCAAAACCTTTCTTGCCTGCAATACCTGTAATCGTGTGCTTTGGCTTACGACATGTGCTTTCTACAATCCATGTACCCTGATCATCCGGTTTGTTGGTATTGCGGATATTGATTGGAATACCCTCTTTACGTACCGGGAAGATAGCATCTTCATGCAGTACAGATGCGCCCATGTAAGAAAGCTCACGCAGTTCCTTATATGTAATTGCTTCAATCGCTTCAGGATTCTTGATAATTCTCGGATCCGCCACAAGGAAACCGGAAACATCTGTCCAGTTCTCATATACATCCGCATGGACAGCCTTTGCCACGATAGAACCTGTAATATCAGAACCGCCTCTGGAGAAAGTTGTCACCACACCATCATCCTGAGCCCCATAGAAACCAGGCACAACGGCATATTCAACATCTTTCAATCTTGAAGACAAAATCAAATCTGTTCTGTCTGCTTCAAAATTGCCTGCATCATCAAAACGGATAACTGTAGCTGCATCAACGAACTCAAAACCAAGATAATTGGCCAGCACGATACCATTCAGATATTCACCTCTGGAGGCCGCATAATTTCTTCCGGCTTTCAGACGGAACTGTTCATGGATTGTCTCAAACTCTTTGTCCAGTGTCAGATCCAGCTCAAGTCCTTCAATAATTTCATCATAGCGGGCCTTGATGTCTGCCAGTGCACCATCAAAATCCTTGCCGGCTTCTGCCAGATCATAGCATCCGTATAACATATCTGTAACTTTTGTATCTCCATCAAAACGCTTGCCCGGTGCAGAAGGAACAACAAATCTTCTGTGAGGGTCTGCGTGAATAATATCTGCAACTTTCTTAAACTGTTCGGCACTTGCCAGAGAGCTGCCGCCAAATTTTACAACGATTTTCATGATTCAATCCTCCGATTAATTCGAAATATTTTCTTAATTACATAAAATACACTATTTCTGTCGATAATCAAGTGTTTTTTCCAACTTTTATGCTTTTTTCTTTTATTTTTATAGATACATGTGCTATTATAAACCTTATTGCAATACTTTACCACAACAAATTACGAGAGGTGAACATAAAATGAATTCAAAAAAATTGCACAGCAACCTCATGCTTCTACTAACAGCTTTTATCTGGGGCGTCTCTTTTGTCGCCCAAAGTGTCGGAATGGAATATGTCGGTCCCTTTACCTTTAACTCCGTCCGAAACTTTATCGGTGCTTTTGTCCTGTTGCTTTTTATTCCTTTGATCGATAAAACCAACCGGACATCTGCCTCCACAGATCCTGCATCTGATCCTGCTGCCAACGTATCCTCCTCCGACAGACGGACATTGATCATCGGCGGTATCCTCTGCGGTATCTGTCTTGCGGTTGCCAGCTCTTTCCAACAGATCGGCATCGCCTACACTTCCGTGGGAAAAGCCGGATTTATCACTGCCATGTACATTGTCATCGTCCCAATCCTCGGACTGTTTCTCGGCAAAAAAGTCCGCGCTCTGGCCTGGATCAGTGTCGGCCTTTCCGTTGTGGGATTATATCTTTTATGTATGACAGGCAGTATCGCACTGAATAAAGGCGATCTGCTGGAATTGATCTGCGCTTTTTGTTTTTCATTCCATATTATGATTGTGGACTATCTTTCACCAAAGGTAGACGGCGTCCGTATGTCCTGTATCCAGTTTTTCATCTGCGGTATTATCTGTGGCATTCCTGCTTTACTGACAGAATCACCGAATCTCCATTCCATTCTGACCGCATGGCAGCCAATTCTTTATGCAGGTGGCCTTTCCTGTGCTATTGGTTATACACTTCAGATTGTGGCACAAAAAAATACAGATCCCGTCATCGCCTCATTGCTTATGAGTCTGGAATCTGCATTTTCATTGCTGGCAGGATGGATCATCCTGCATCAGTATCTGTCTCCGAAAGAACTCTGCGGCTGTCTGCTGATGTTTGCCGCCATTATGCTTTCTCAAATTCCTGAGAAAAAGCCTGGGGCTGCTTAACAGAATTCGACAGTCATTTTATCTGAAAATTTCAGTGCCTGCTTACTCTAGTGCTTCGGCAGTTCAACAGGCCCGGCATACCGAACGCCATTTTCTTTCAGCCACTGCCGCCGTTCCCGGTAATCCGGCAGATACGTTTCGATGATCTGCCAGAAAGCCGCAGAATGGTTCATTTCTCGCCGGTGGGCCAGTTCATGGACAATCACGTAATCCATAACCCTCTCCGGCATCAGAAGCAGCCGCCAGTTAAAATTCAGGTTTCCCCGACTGCTGCAGCTTCCCCACCGTGTTCTCTGATCACGGATCGTGATCCTTCCGTAAGTCACTTTCATTCTCGCCGCCCAAAAAGCCGTCTTTTGCTGGAATCTTTCAGCCCCTTCTGTCCGAAGCCATTGTTCCGTCACATATTCCGGAATTTCCATCATTTGCGGACGTGGTTTTTCCACAAGTGCAGCCAGATATTTCTCAGTTATCCACCGTTCTTTTTCATTGATAAACCATTCAATATACGCTATCTTCATCCGCCTTGGTGCACGAATCAGAAGTTCCGCTCCGCCCTCCGGAATTTTTCTTATCTCAAGCCCCAAAGAACGTCTGTCTGAACGAATCAGCCGGCAGGATATAGACAAATCATTCAGAATCAGTATATTTTTTCTTAAATTTAATACCATTTATATCGCCGCATTCTATCCTTTATTGTTCACATAGGTTTTGGCTCATTATTCACTCAAATTCCTGTTTCTGCTTGTATCCTACCAAGCGCCGGAATAGGCAATGGTCACACTGCTGTTAGCAGCACCGTCCGCCATAGCTTCCTGAATTCCCTTTCCCGCGCAGATAGCATAAAGAAATCCTGCGATAAAGCTGTCGCCTGCCCCCATGGTATCCACCACTTCACAGGGCACAATACCGCCATAATAAAACTTCTCGCCGTCATAAGCCATGCTGCCCTTCTCGCCGCGGGTAACAACAATCACCTTCGGTCCTTTGGTATGCAGGTCAATCAGCATTTTCTTCAATTCTTCTTCATCCTTGTCATCATCCGCAAAGAAACCATAATCTACATACGGAATAGCTTTGACGGATACCGGATCATCCGGTCTTGTGGCAAAATCAAAGGCTACTGTTGCTCCTTTTTCCTTCAAAACCGGCAGATCATTCTCAATCATGCCCCAGAGACCGGAAACAACCATATCATAACTACTGAGAAAATCAATATCTTCCTCATCCAGCTTAAAATCCGCCATGACGCCCTCTTCATAATCACCAAGCACTCTGTCGCCATCCACAATCTCCACGTGGGTCACAGCAGTTGTTCCCTCAAGTATCTTCATCCGGGAAACATCCACACCTTTGCCCTGAATGGCATCCATCATCTGCTTACCGTAAGCATCTGTACCCACCGGTCCGATATAGGCGGATGCACCGCCAAGACGTGCCACATAAACTGCCACATTCACAGGATTGCCTCCCGGGAAAGCCTTATTCTCTTTATCGTAAACATCCATGCAGTTGTCACCAGCTGCTGCAATTCTTATTTTCTTCATACGAATATTTCTCCTGTTACTCATTTTTTAACATTTCACGAATACGCTCTATTGCCAGCTCCGCATAAACTGAAGGTTCCTTCAAATACCCTGTCACAAGTTCAATAGTCGCGCAGCCGTCATACCCGGCACGCCTGATCTCACGAAGAATTCCCTCAAGAGGAATATTTCCTTCTCCCGGTAAAATGTGACTGTCACTGACGCCATCATTATCAATCACATGCAGATATCCAAAACGTCTGCCAAGTCTTCGCACATACTCAGCCGCCGGCTCTCCCGTCGTAAAAGGCACCGCCAAATCACACATACCGACAAGATTTGGTGAATCAACTTTGTCCAGTGCCCGTTCCAGATCATTCAGTCCAGTGATCACATTGCTTTCATAAACCGTCAATGGTTCAAGTATCAATGTAACACTCTGCTGCTCTGCCTTTTGTACAAGACGTTCCAGACTTTTCTGAAGTCTCTCATCAATCTCCTGTACCGACATCCGATAACCGGCATGGCCTGCTGAAAACAACATCTTCGAAGCCCCCATAGCCGCAGTCAGCTCTATGGCTCTTTCCAGATAATTCATGGATCGAACCCATTGAAAAGCATCTCCGGTCATATAATTAAACGGATAAGCATTGTGTTCCGGTGTAAAACATTTCACCGGTATATGATATTTTTGAACAAGTCTTTCAACTTCTCTGACGCCTGTAAGGGACAAATCTTCCACGTAAGCATGCGGATAACCGCCCCATAATTCTATGTAATCGTATCCAAAGCGACCGGCATCTTCAAAGGCCTGTTCTAACGGATAGCGCTGATAGCCGCAGGTAAAAAGTCCTAATTCCACAGCTTCCACCTCCCTTCTCTTATTTTTCAATCATCGGAAATATCATTTCCCAACTTTTGTTGTTTTGTGAATTATATTGAAAAAGGCAGTCTCAATAAACTGCCTCTTCATCGTGATTGTCTATATTTTAGTAATCAAACTGTCTGTAATATCTTCTGATCTCCATTGGGTGGCAGTTGATCTTCTCGATATGCGCATCGATTCTCTGAGTAACTGCATGGCTGATCAGATGGCTGATGCTGCCGCGGTATTTCTCGCTGATACCCTTGATCGGATAATCTTTTGTATCAATAATTGTGTAGTTAGCACATACCTTTGGCAGGAATGCTGCAACTCTTTCGCTGAGTCTTCTCTGGGAATCTTCACCGACAAATACAGTTACAGGTGTATCCTTGTCGATAACTTCCAGCATACCATGGAAGAATTCTGCACTGTGGATAGACTTTGTACGCAGCCAGTGCTGTTCTTCCCAATAACACATTGCATAAGAATATGTAGAGCCGTACTGATTGCCGGCGCCTACAAAGTAATGCAGTTTGTCATTGCAGTGCTTTTCAGCGTAAGCAGCACCAAATGCATCTGCAGCCTTCTCTACATCTACAAGACCCTGAGCCAGATGTGCATCCATTTCTGCATAATATTCATCGTAATCTTCAAACTCGCCTGCATTCTTCATGAAACGGTCTGCAACCATGAAGAATTTCAGCTGTTCATTGGCTGGATAAGAAATCACATAATCTACCATCTTCGCCAGTTCAGCTTCTGCCTTATCAATGAAACCAAATACTTTGGCACCGTCAGCCTGTGCTTTCTTCACACCTTCAACCATCTCAATCGTGCTTCCTGTAACAGAAGACAGAATCACAATTGTGCCTTTGCCGACACGCTTGTTGCCTGTTGTCACATACTCAGCTGCGTTCTCTGAGAAAAGTTCAATAGCAGATTTCTCCTTCATATGCACTTCAGCCTGCAGAGCGGAAGCCCATGTACCGCCAATGCCAAGCCAGCAGATATTCTTGTAGCCTTCAGCACAAATAGCATCAACAATTTCTTCAATACGACCGCGAAGAGCCAGAGCACCATTGACGCTGTCCAGCTGCTTCTGTTCATCAAATTTCAGCATAATCTTTATCTCCATTTCTTAAATAATGTCAAAAAAATAACCTATCTCATCATACAGCAGAAGAAGCTCCGTTGCAAGCTTTTTAATCAGGAAATTTGACCAAAGTACGTCTTTGATGCCAGTTGGACCGCCTAAATTCCTTCAATGGAATGCGGTCAAAGACAAAAAGGCCCCCCGAACGGAGCTTATTCAAAAACAGGTGCTTCCAACATGAGTCTGCATTCCACTCCGGTCGGTGCTAACGAAAGTCCACTGGACTTTCAGCACCAGGCAGTGCAAACGTGCCTGTGTTTGAATAAACTCCGTTCTGGGGCCTCTATTTTCCTAGACCGCACTCCACTTCAATCAGAAGAGCGGTCCACCCTATTATCAAATCGGCTTATTCACCAACTTTAAGTTTCTGATAGTAGTCGTTGTAGATTGTCAGCGCATCGCCAACATCTTCCTGGAAGAATACATTTTCCTTGTAAGAGAAATCTCTTGCAGGGTCGTTCTTGTAATCATCAGATGCTGCTGCAACGGCTGCATCGTTCGGACAGGAGTATGGGAACTCTTCAAGGTTCTTAGCCATAACTTCAGCTGTGCAGATGTAGTTCAGGAATTTTTCTGCAAGATCTACATGTTTTGCACCCTTAGGCATAACAAAGAGGTCAATACCAAGCTGGATCGGATCGCTTGTGAAATCTGCAACTTTGATTGTGTTCTTTTCTTTCATAGCCCATGAAGCATTACCATCGTATGTAACAGCAACATTCGCTGTGCCATTTGTCAGGTTCTGTTCTGCATTACCATAAGCAACAACATTTTCATTGAACTTCTGCAGCCACTCGTAAGCTTCTGCGATTTCACTCTCATTTGTGGAGTTAGGATCATAACCAAGGGCAACAAGTGCGATTGGGAACAGGTTTCTTGCGCCATCAATTGTAGAAATCTTCAGACCGGACTGAAGCAGATCATTGTAGCTGTGGATTTCAACAGGGCATGTTTCTGAATCATATACAACATAGATGTAGTTCATCAGATAAGGTACACAGTAACCCTTGGATACCCAGTATGTATCGTTGATGTTGGATGAATTCGGAATGTTGTCCAGATTCAGTTCTTCAACATAACCGCCTGCGATCAGGGATTTCATGTAAGCATCACATGTCATGATCAGGTCATATTCATCACCGCCGCCTGCTGTCAGTTTATTGATGGCATCAGCATTATCACTCATGTAAGAAAGATTCACCTTACAGTTGTTCTCCGTCTCAAAGTTCTTGATCAGATCATCAGAAATGTACTGCTGCCACATATAAATGTTCAGCTCAGAGCTTGCATTGCCGTCCTGAGCAGCTGCCTGTGTTTCACCACTTTCTGCTCCGGCTTCTGTTGAAGCATTCGCAGTTTCGGATGCTGCTGCGGATTCTGTTTTGTTGGCATTACTGTTGCCACATGCTGCCATTGATAAAACCATGGCACCGGCAAGGACAGTCGCCAGTAATCTCTTTTTCATAATGAAAACCTCCTTATTTTACCCTTTTGTGAAGGGCCCCTTGAATAATATTATTCAAAATCATCGCTGCTACGATGATAAGAATCATAATTGTCGCCAATGCATTGACATCCGGCGTTACACCTGTCTTGTTCATAGAAAGGATCAGGACAGGCAATGTGGACTGTTTAGCACCTGCCAGCATATTACTCATGACAACATCATCAAATGACATTGTAAAGGACAGAAATGCCGCACTCATGACACCCGGAAAAATATTCGGCAGGGTCACGCGAAGCAGGGTCTGTACCCGGTTGGCACCAAGATCCATGCTGGCCTCTTCCAAAGTCTCGTTGTCGCCGCTGATACGTCCTTTAATGGTGACGATGGCATATGGAATACAGAATGTACAGTGACCGATCAGAATGGTTCCCATCCCCATAGACACGCCGACTTTCAGGAAAATAATCAGCAATGCCACCGCCAGAACAATTTCCGGCACGATGATCGGAATATACAGCATATTGTCGATGAATTTCTTCATCTTGAATTCATACCGCTTCAAACCGAGGGCACCGATGGTACCGATAAATACGGAAATCAGAGTACTCAGTACCGCAATGATCAAACTGTAGATCAAACTGTCCACCAATGTAGAATTGGTAAAGAGCTTGGTGTACCACTGTGTGGTAAAACCATTCCAGTAATAGTTATACTTCTGGTCATTAAAAGAGAAAACCATCATAACTGCCACCGGAATATACAAAAGGGCATACACCAGAAATGCATACACATTACTGATGATGTTCAGTCTTTTTCTTTTCTTGGCAATTTTCGACATTATACTACCTCCATATCTTCAATCTTCGCAAATCTTGTATAAATGAAGATAAGCAGCATAGTAATAACGATCAGCATTACAGACAGTGCTGCACCCAGCGGCCAGTTTCGGATGGAACCGAACTGGTTCTTGATAATATTACCAATGTATAAGATCTTGCCGCCGCCCAGCATATCAGTAACGGTGTAAATACCCAGGCTCGGGATAAATACAAGGATGATTGCTGAAAAAATACCCGGAAATGTGATTGGCAGCGTCACACGCATGAATGTAGTGGCTGCACTGGCACCCAGGTCTGCGGATGCCTCAATCAGAGACTTGTCCAGCTTCTCAATGGTACTGTAAAGCGGAAGCACCGCAAATGGCAGCATGTTGGTAATCAGACCGATCAGCACCAGCCCATCTGTATAAATAAATGTAATCGGTTCCTTGACAATGCCTGTTCCCACAAGGAAATTGTTGATCGGACCACTTGTCTGGAACAAAAGCAGCCAGCTGTTCAAACGCATCAATGAATTCGTCCAGAACGGGATCATGATCAGCGTGATCAGCTTCGCAGCTGTATCCTTCGGCTTATGGGCAATAATATAAGCCAACGGATATCCCAACAGCAGACAGAGAATCGTCGTGATTCCTGCTGCTTTCAGCGACTTCAAAATAACCTTAAAATATGTAGGATCAAGAATCGTTTTGTAGCTTTCTGTTGAAAACTTATAAACGACATCACCGAATACACCTCTGGACATAAAACTGATATAAATAATATACAGCATCGGAATGGTCACAAACAAAATCATCCAGACAGATACCGGGCCTGCCATGGCCAATGCCGGAAGCATATTCTTCTTTTTCTTATTGTTCATCAGACCGCCCCCTACATACTCTTCTTGATGGCAACGGCCTTCTCAGGTCTCCAGTAAACATAAACCTGATTGCCTTCTGCAATATCTGTATCCTGCTCAAAACGAGAATACTTAATCTCCTGACCGTTCTTAATATCGAGGGCTGTCTTGACAACCGTTCCCTGATAAATAAAATCCTTCACGGTGCCAGGCAGATCAAATCCTTCAACAGGCGTCTTGCTCACATCCATATATTCCGGACGGATAGCCACATGCATCTCCTCGCCAACTTCAAAATCAGCCCCGCATACCTGCATCATACCAGCCTCTGTCTGGACAGTCAGCACATTGTCTTTCTTGTCTGTCACCTTACCATCAAAAATATTGGATTCGCCTATAAATCCGGCTACAAACTTTGTCTTCGGATGCTCATAAATCTCCATCGGTACATCTAACTGTTCCAGAACGCCATCATGCATAACCGCGATCCGATCACTCATGGTCAATGCCTCTTCCTGATCATGGGTAACATAGATAAATGTAATTCCCAGTTTCTTCTGAAGACGCTTCAATTCAATCTGCATCTGCTTACGCAGCTTCAAGTCAAGCGCACCCAAAGGTTCATCCAGAAGCAGTACCTTCGGTCTGTTGACCAGCGCTCTTGCAATCGCCACTCGCTGTTTCTGACCGCCGGAAAGCTCATCCGGCTTACGCTTCTCAAACCCTTCCAGCTGAACAAGTCTCAGCATCTCCATGACTCTTTCCTGAATCTCAGGCTTTGGTACTTTCTTGATCGTCAGTCCGTATGCTACATTATTAAAAACCGTCATATGTGGGAACAATGCATAATTCTGGAAAACAGTATTGACGTTTCTCTGAAACGGCTCCTTGTCTTCGATACGTTCGCCTTCGACCTTGATTACACCGGCTGATGCTTCCTCAAAACCTGCGATCATACGCAGTGTTGTTGTCTTTCCGCATCCCGATGGCCCTAAAAGTGTCAGAAACTCACCTTCAGCTATCTCAAGGTTCATTTTCTTAACAACCAGATTGGACCCGAATCTTTTCTCGACTCCCTCGAGAGAAATAATCGGATTGTTCATAATTTTTTCCACCTCATTTAATTATTTCAAATCGACCGTCCAAACCCTGCTTCCAAATGCCTCACAGCGCTATGAACAGTTACATTTTAAGCACGGGTTACCGCTTTAATACGATGCAACGACTCTACTTTTTAGTGTAGCAATTTTTTGGCCAAAGTGCAACATAATTTAAAATAAACTTGCCCTATCCTGTCAAAAATTGCCATATAGATTTTTGACAATTCACCTATCACGCAATGATTATTCAGAAACTATCTACATCGTGTTTATTGGTATTTCTTTCCCGAGAATTCTATTACTCTTTTGGCCAGAATTTCCATCGGGTCAATATACCAGTCTGACAGTTTTTCATCATTCTTAATCACAGAAAGCTCTGTACAGGCCAGCAGCACACGGCTGCATCCGGCTTCCAGACAGGCATCTTCTATCTTCTGCCAGCTTGCCTTGTCACATGGCAGCCCTTTTTTAATACGATCATAAATCTGATACATGACTTCTTTCTGAATATCTGCATCCGGTACCCATGGAATCAGATCTTCAGCCTCCAATGCACGCTGGTACAGTCCTGCTTTCACTGTTCCATCCGTTGCCAGTACCGCAACGACACTGCCCGGATGAAGACTGGCCACCTCTTTGGCCGATTCCCTGATCATGGATATAAAAGGAATTCTCAGTTCATGTTCAATCATATCCATAAAGAAATGTGCGGTATTGCATGTCACAACCACCGCCGTACAGCCATATTCCTCCAGAAACTTCGCATCCTCCATCAGTCTGTTATAAGGTGCATCATATTTCCCATCCAGAATAGCCCCTGTTCTGTCCGGCATCGTCACATCACTTAAAATAAGCAGTGGCACATGATCCTGATCACATTCTGCCGCCGTATGTTCTGTTATCATTTTATAAAAAAGCTGTGAGGCCAGCGGCCCCATTCCGCCAATGACTCCTATTGCGTCTTTCAATTCATGTCCTCCTCTCGAACATTCTGAACAATATTATCATTATATTCTAACTACAAAAAAATAGCAATAAAATCAGTTGATGTATTTTGTTCTGCCATGGTATAATACCTGTGAAACAGCCTGAAATTTTAATTATTGATGGTTCTGAAGCCACAGCCTTCAGAAGAAAGGACTGAACATGAGCGATTTTGATGAAACTCTCAACGAAGAAGAACTGAATATTATTACACTGACCGATGAAGACGGCACAGACAAGGATTTTGAATTTCTGGATTTAATTGACTTAGATGATAAGGAATATGTTGTTCTTCTTCCGGTTGAAAGCGAAGATGAAAATGCAGACGGTGAAGTAATTATCCTTGAAGTCCACCCTCTGGATGAAGAAAACGAAGAATACCTCAGCATTGAGGATGCAACTACACTGGACAAGGTATTTGAAGTATTCAAAGAGAGATTCAAAGACGATTTTAATTTTGTAGATTAATTCATATGAAGGCAACAGGGAAACTGTGATTCAGTGGTGGAATCACAGTCTCCCTGTTATTTTATTTACGCGAGCAACGAGCCAAAGTCCGTGCTTGCACGAGACCTTGGCGTTGCTAAGCGCCAGTGGCGCTTGTTTAGCAACGACCGAAACGGAGTGTAGAGGCCGCGATAACTTGAGAAACTCGCGGAGCGTGTTTCTCATAGTTTATAGCTTCAATTATCTGGCACTATTATAAAGCGAAGCGATGGGAATATCAAAATATCCTTCAAAAACATATTCCGTCGGCCCCTCCATCAGCATCCGCCCATCGGCAAGATAAGCTGTTGTTAAGATGCCTCCGGGCTGCCTGACCTCCACATTTTCATCATATCTGCAATATCCCTGCCATACGGCCGCCGCTGTCACAGCACAGGCGCCGGTGCCGCAGGCCATAGTTTCTCCAGATCCACGCTCAACGACTCTCATTTTGATGTATTTTTCTCCGGTGACGGCTATTTTTTCAACGGCTGCGGCTTCGACATTAACGCCGTCTTCATTACCAGGCAAGGTATGGATCAATTCCGCTGCCTTCTTCAGCGGAAATGCTTCGACATTTTCTACAAAGAAAATACAATGGCGGTTGCCCGCCGATACATACTGCACCGGAAAGCTGCCGCCTGTAAAATCTATCCATTCTTCCTTCGCTTTTAACAGGACTCTCTGCTCCCCAAGGTTAGCCATTACACCCATGTCCACCTGAACGGAGGTTATATGCTCTCCTTCATCCGTTTTTCTGATATAAACAGACTTTATGCCGCTGTCAGTCTGCACCTGAAAAGACTGATTCGTACTAATGCCATGGTCATAGGCATAGCGTGCCGCACACCGGATACCATTACCGCACATGGCACCCCTTGAACCATCAGCATTGTACATTTCCATCCGAAAAACAGCTTCTTCTGAGGGCTGAATAAAAATTAAGCCGTCGGCACCGATTCCCGTATGCCTCCGGCTCATCACAACCGCCAGTCGTCCTTTTTGCTCCGACGACCATGCTGCAGGCTTTGACATCCGACTGTCAAAGCCGTCCATATAAATATAGTCATTGCCCAATCCATGCATTTTTGTGAAGAAAAGGCGCATATTCTCACCCTTTTTTCATTATTCTATGCATGCTGCGGCAATTGGTTCTAATGTTTATTTCTTTTTCTTCGCATAAATAAACATGCCGATTAAAATAATCACTACCACAAGGGCAATAACGCCAAACTTCGGCAGCATTTCGCTCATTGAACCGGCTTCCTTGGATACAGCCGTTGCAGCTGTCAAAATATAATTCATTATTATCTTCCCTCCTTTGATTTCTTCATCCTGGTTAATCGTTAAATGTAGCTATCACAAAATTTCTCCGCCGAGGCTGCCATAAACCGCTCCAATGATCCAAGTTCAAAGACCTGTATTCTCTTCTCGTCGCCGGCATGGCATTCCTTCTTCAAATGATCCAGTTCTCTGCAGATCATCTGCATATCCTGCAGGTTAACTTCCTCCGGCGGCGACATCGGAATGCTCTGCCATTTTGGTACTCTGAGGTGATATTTATGAATAAAGTAACCGTTGAGTTTTGTGTAATCTCCATAATAATAATCAACGGAGAAAAACCGACTCACCGGCACACACTTCTGAAGCCGTTTGATCTCCACTTCCGCAATATGGGTTTTCCTATATTCCGGTTCCCCGGTACAGCCATAAAAGGCCATGACTGTCGGCCAGTATTCCGTTACATAGCGGGCATCCAGATGCAAATGCGCCAGATAGCCAAGCATCACCGGCTCATTCAACCGCTGTCCGTATTTATCTGTAAAACGTGCCAACTCCGGTCCCAGTGCCAGACATTCCAGCTTATCCGGATCCCAGAAATGTGAAAAACACTTTTCCCCTTTTAATCTGGTATCCGGAAGCAGGGTACCCGTAAGAAAGGCCTGCTCAAAGGCATCATCAATTTGCCTGAGCTTACGCATCTTGTCCAATATCAATTCCGCCTCTGCCAGATGAATCACATATCCCGGCATCCTGTCACCTCCATTTTCGCAATCTGCCAGCCATCACCGTTAAAAATTTCTTTCCTTCTTCCTGTCCCACCCTTCAAAGTGCAGGACATCACGCATCTAGTATACCATTTTCAGCCTACCTGACACAAGCCTAAAACATAGTGAAATGTTTATCGTCTTTTCACTTATGTTACAACTTTTACATAACTATGCTACACATTTTGACTTTATTTGTCACGAAACCTATGCTATAATTCAATCATACAAAAGATAAAACTTCTACAAAACACCAAAGATAAAGCACTTTGCAATTGCCAAGAGAAACTCATTTAACCTTTTGAAACACCAAAGATAAAGACTTCTCATTGCAGTAAAATCTCACTCCTGATGATTCATTGCAAACCACAAAAGATTCATTGCAAGCTGCAAATGATTCATGAGCAAACACAAAAGATGAATTGCCAAAGACAACTGCTTTATCAAACTACCAAAGATAAATTTTTACATGCACAAAAGATAAACACCATGGCGTTTCCAACCGTCATGGTGTTTATTTTTTGTAATATTCATGACTCACCGATGAGTCCTGCGCGAAATTCGGTTCTACTGTGCAGACCTGTTTCTTATTCAAATTTCTGCACTTCTATAAAGCCCTGTTGAAATCATCCACCACATCCATTGTACCCACAATCTACCGCTACTTATCTAATCCAAAAAGTGCCGCACCCAGGGCACCCACAATCTCCGGTTCCTTGCAGATAAAGAGTTTGCTTCCAAGCTTTTCCTCCACTGCTTTGACAACACCGGGATTTTTGGCAACACCGCCGGTCATCATAAATGTCTCATTTAATCCGACACGTTTCAACAAGGAATAAGATTTATTGGCAATGGCTTTATGCAGGCCATGTGCGATATCCGCTTTTTCTTTATTTAAAGCAATCAGAGAAATGACTTCCGATTCCGCAAAGACAGAGCACATGCTGCTGATATCAATATCTTCCTTCCATTTCAGGGATTCCGGTCCCATTTCACTGATATCCATTTCCAGAGTTCTTGCCATCATCTCAAGGAAACGACCTGTACCGGCAGCGCATTTATCATTCATAACAAAATCCACCACTTCGCCGTTTTCATTCAACCGAATGGCCTTGCTGTCCTGGCCGCCAATATCGAGAATCGTCCGCACATCCGGATTAAAATAGTGTGCGCCCCGTCCGTGACAGCTGATTTCTGTCACATTTTCATCCGCAAAAGGAATGCTGACACGACCATAACCTGTGGACACGATCAGAGAAATATCTTCCCGCTTTAATCCGGCTCTCTCAAGAATTTCCGCCAGAATTCTTTCCGCACTCTCGCCGCTTTTTGCCCCGGTACGGACAACGTCAAAAGCAACGATTTCTTTATTTTCATTCAAAATAACAGCATTGGTTGATGTCGAACCGCTGTCAATACCAAGTACATACATTTTTCCATCCTCCGCTTTTTTCAGACTCTTTTTGCCAATAGAGGCGCCCTTCGCAATTTTCAGAGATTCAATAAAAGCCTCCACTCTCGTTCGAATCTGACCCTCACACTGCTTTGTGGCATCCGTTTCCACCATCAGAAGCGGGATATCCAACCGCTGCTTCAGATTCGTGTATTCATAGGCATAATTGTCACAAAACTGCACTGTATGATAAAGAATACCGTCCAGACGGTCCTTGAAGCCTTCCATATAATTCTCTCTGTTGACCGCCTTTACCATACGAAGACAAGGCACCTGATTTAACAACTGCCACGCATAAGCCTGCAGCAGATTGTCCGGTTCTACATGAAATTCCCGCTTAAGACCTGTACAGGTCATATCAAACAAAATATCCACGCCTCTGTTTTCCAACAGATCAATAATGCCCTTACTGCACCTGGCCCCCATCAGACCGATATGCACGGAAGCCTTATTTTTCGGTGCGGTTCGAAGGTTCTGCCCTGCCTCACGGCGTTCCAGCAATTGCTTTAACACTGTCTCATCAAAAGTTTTCCCCGAAAAAGCTTCATAGGCATGCACCATATCCAGAATATTTTTGCGGTACATCTCTGTAGAAAAATCATTTACTTTTCTCGGCACATCCAACAGATACAGGAATTTATCCGGACACTGCTGTTTCAGCACATCGTACAGACGTCGGATGCTGTCACAGCATGTGGTGAGAACAACTCCTTCATAATCTCCGGCCAGCACATCCTCCAGCACTGACTTGGTAAATGAGCAGATATTCGGATGCATCAATGTATCTGCCTGGTTGAAATTGGTCACTTCCGGCTGAATTCGTCTGATTTCGACACCCATGGCCTCAAAAACTTCCACCGGTGTATATTTACATACATATCCAATCATCAGTCCTTGTCCTCCTCAATATTGTCAATCAACTCCAGAAATGCCTGCAGACGCGTCTTGATCTGTCCGTCATGACTGTTTCTTCGATCCAGGGCATCTCCGTCAAGAATCAGCATCGGTACATTTTCCTCACGCATGGCTTCCTTTAAAAGCATCACGCCGCCGGAGGACTGCTTGCAGCCCCAGTGGCAGAAATGAATCACCGCATCCGACTGAAATTCTTTGACAAGATGACGTATCATCTCAACCTTTCTCTCATACGGGCCATTATAAATATTCAAAATCATCTTTTTTGCCAGTGCTTCCAGAGGATGTGCCGCATCCAACGGTTCCATGTAATCCAGATTCAGATCACAGGCCTGAATGTAGTATTTCTCCTGATAATTCATATATTGCTGTAAAGTTTCCTGATAGTAAGGCATCAGATGTACCCACAAAATGCCTTTTCCATCAAATTCCGGATAAGTTTTGACATCCTCAGCCAGACATTTAAAGAAATCCAGTGTTTCCTGAGTGCCGATATTCAAATGTGAGGCAAACAGCATATACAGATCCAATGTCATAGTATTTGGATAATATCTGTGCTTCTGTTCTTTCAAAAAGGCTTTGTAATATTCTTTTGATTCATTTTCACGTTGGATTGCCGCCTGCAGCTCATTCATATCCAGCATCTGCCCGGTTTTTGTCTCCAGCAATTCAATCAGCTCCTGAAGCTGTCCCACCACATAACGCTCTGCTTCCGGTGAGTAAGTATTCGGAATATCCAACACATAGCTTTCCACCTGATGTTTCTGCTCCATATGCCGAAATGTGTTGATATTGCCGTCGCAGATCATAGAAGTGGTCACTGACATAGCCGCCTTTGGCAAGACACCAGAATCCACACCACCGATAAAATTCTTATGATAAGAACAAAGTGTAGAAGCGATGCCCTCATTCTGTGCATAATCAATCAGATAATCCTCTATTTTAAAGCCAGACATAAAAGAAGACAAACACTCCATAGACACACACTGCAGACCAAAGCATTGCATAATCTCCACCGGGGCAAAAATATTCGTCCAACAGGATTTCTCCGGATGATCCAGTGCCTTCAGCACACTTTTCATAGCTAAATGTGTCAGCATCCGGAAAGCTTTCGGCATCTCTTTATTCGGAAGCAGTTTGGTTCTGGCATTCTCCGCACGCAGTCCCAGCCGAATCATAGAGCGCGCACGTTCAGGCTTTACACCTGCTTTATCCTTGATTAATTCGCCATATTTTTTAACGTAATCCATACAAACTCCTTTGATATTAAAAGTAAAAATACTTTTCATATGGTAGCATGTTCACTAAGTAAAGTCAATGGTGCAAAAAGGTACCCATGATTCGCTTTTTCGCAAATCACAGGCACCCTGTCACTTTTATATATTCTGTTGAATCTACACGATTAAGCCGCTTTTTCTCCAATAAGTGCTGCAATGGCTTCTTCCAGTGTACCGCCTTCAATTTCCAACGGAACCCCCGGTGTCGTCGTCATGCTGATGCCGCAACCTTTTGTCTGAAGCCACTGACAATCTCTCTCAAGTCTATCCACATCCAGTGCCAGAATATCCAGAACCATCCTTGCCTTATTCCCTTCTGTCTCAACATAATCCGTATATTCTGCCTGTTTCACTTCAACACTTTCGCCTGTTGTCACATCGAGCTTCATGCCGGAATAAACAGGTATCATCTTCACATTCTCACACTCACTGAGCATCCTTCTGTACTCTCTCTCCGACTTCCTCAATTCATCTGTCTGGGCTCTGAACTTCTTCAGCGTCTCCATATCATCCAGATTATTGTATCTGTCATCTTGTGTTCTCTTGTGGATTTCTTCCCTTGCAATCTTCAAATTCATCTTGATTGATCTTGCTCTAATCTCATCTCTGTAAAGCTGCTTCAGATACTCTGGCTTTGTGATGAATAAAATAGAATTGCCGTCGATGAAAATACTATCCAATGTATTCTGACCTGTTAACATATTGTTCACTGCTATATTCTGTAAATTGACTTTAATCATAATCGTACCTCCCGCATTTACTACATTGTGATTTTTATTCAGTAGATATTGCATAGAAGTAATGGCCGTTACTTATGTATCTTTTTCTGTACAATCATTATAGCACGATTCCAAATACACGGAACACCTGATTTACCCAAATCATACACGACCCTTAAAATGTCTATTGTTGACACTCCGTCAGACAATGTATTCAAATAAATACAATTTATTTGAATTTTACTTTCTCTACAACTTCACATATCGCTGTAAATTCAACATGAATAAGTCAAGTTGTCATTTCATATGTTACATTCTTCCTCGATAAAATTTTACCACTTGTGTCTAAAAAAAAGACGTTCTGCAAATTTTGTAACAAATACGGCTTGTGATACCTTTATTTTGAACAATCGTTTCCGGACATAAAAAAAGCACCGCCCCCACAGCTCCTATGTCTGCAAAAACAGTGCTTTTGATGCGCCTTCAGGGGCTCGAACCCTGGACACCCTGATTAAGAGTCAGGTGCTCTACCAACTGAGCTAAAAGCGCTTACCCATCGTCCGAAGTGATTACCTCAGCGACGCTATTAATCTTACCGCATAAATCATGTTTTGTCAACATGTTTTTTTAAATTTTTTTAATTTTTTTCAAATAAAGTTTTCAATCTGTTTTTAGTAAAAATTTAACTTTTCATCTTGTATTTAGGTCACCATAACGCATATAATAAAAACAGTATCTTTTGATGGCCAAACCAATCCGTCCCGATGGCTGGCCCTGCATTTTACCGGAGGCGAAATACACACTATGACTTTACCTGAACACACCCAGAAGCCCTCTTCTAATTCCAGCCAAAATTCCGGCAGGAAAAAGAAGTTTGAATCTAATAATAAATATTTTTCCATATGTACGTATGCTGTAGCCACATTCACCATCTGCCTGATTATTTTTAAGTTTATCAATAACTGGCGGGATGCCCAGAAATACACAGCTTCTATTTTATCAACGCTGTCACCTTTTCTGATCGCGTTTTTGATCGCCTATTTTATCAATCCGCTGGTCAACAGGATTGATAAGCTTCTTTTCAGCAGGTCACAAAACGAGAAATTTGCCAAATTACATAAATTTCTTTCGCTCCTGCTGGCTTATGTCATTGTCATCGGCTTTATTGCCCTTGTTCTGACTTTTGTGATTCCCCAGATTGTTGAAAGTATTATGCAGCTGATCATGCAGTCTTCCTCTCTGTATGACACCATCATGAACGGTTTGAATTCTCTGAATGAGCGCTATCCGAATATTGACTTTGCATATATCATTGATACGATCAATAATGCCCTCCCGAATGCAATCAGTTCCGTCCAGACAGTGATGACTGACATCGTTCCTATGATCTATAATGCCGGCAGATCCATTATCAGCTGGATCATCAATATCATTCTGGCTTTTGTGATTTCATGTTACCTGATGTCCAGCAAGAAGTGCATTATCCATGGCATGAAACGTATTATTTATGCATTCTTTGACCAGAAGACCGCCTACAAGGTCATTTTTACCATCAAAGAATGCAACCGGATATTTGGTCAGTATATCATTGGCAAGGCTCTGGATTCCCTTATTATCGGCATTATCTGCTTTGTTCTCATGTGCATTCTCAAACTGCAGTATGCCCTGCTCATCAGCATTGTTGTCGGTATCACCAACATGATTCCTTATTTTGGACCTTTTATCGGAGCTATTCCGGGGCTTATCATTTTACTGATCATCTCCCCAAAACAGGCTTTAATCTTCCTGATTCTGATCCTTCTGCTTCAGCAGTTTGACGGAACCATCCTTGGTCCAAAGATTCTCGGAGACTCCACAGGTCTTTCACCGATATGGATCATCTTCGCCATTACCGTAGGAGGGGCCACAGGCGGTGTCATCGGTATGTTCTTAGGTGTCCCGATCACTGCCGTTTTAGTTTACCTGATGAATCATATTTTTGATTACATGCTCTACAAAAAGCACCTGCGGTCTGATCTGACCAATGTAGAGATTCCTGACATCAACCCTGAGAATGTCTTTATTCCAAAGGATTTCTCAGACCGGAAGGATTCATCTGAAGATATCACTTCAAACAGTCCGAAAGACCCGCAGCAGCATTAATTGAAACCGAACACCAAAGAAGCAGTAAAGACCGAGGGAATCACCTTAATCTTTACTGCTTCTTTTATTTTTTACTGTCTATAACACTTTATTGCTTTATTTAGGCAAATAATTTCTTCATCCATCAGATTCCAGTTCAATCCGGCACAGTTCTCCTCAACCTTGCGGCGGCTCTGGGCCCCGGTAATACAGGATGAGATAAATTCCTGCTGCAATGTCCAGTTGACTGCAATCTGCGCCAGAGGAACATTTCTCTCAGCAGCAATGGCATCCATCACCTTCAGCAATTCCATCACCTTCGAAAAAAGAGGTTCTCTGAAATACGGATAAAAGCGGTTTCTATTGTCCGTCTCGCCAAATGTCCGGATTTCCCGATAATCGCCTGTCAGAATACCTCCGCCCAGTGTACCGTAAGTCATGACTCCCATTCCCCGGTCAGCAGCCCATCGGATGGTTTCCTCATTATCACCATCTAACATAGAATACTGCGGCTGATAAGCTTCAATCTCACAATACTTCGATGCTTCTTCTATCTGCTCCTTTGTAAAATTGGAAACGCCGGCATGAAGAATCTTGCCTTCTTTTTTCAACTGTGCCACCGTACCGATGGTTTCCGCCATAGATACATTCGGATCCGGCCAATGAACAAGATAGAGATCGATATAATCTGTCTGCAGATTTTTCAATGATTCCTCACACTGCCTGCGGATTAATGATTCGGAACCGCAGCGGATATACTTTCCATCCACATACTTATTACCGCATTTTGTCGCGATCACCACATCCTTACGGGCACCCAGATGATGCAGTGTCTCACCGATATACTGTTCTGCTTTACCCGCATTATAAGCCGGTGCGGTATCAATAAAATTAATCCCGCAATCAAGAGCCGCCTTAATGGCATCCATTCGCTCCTCATCTGAATGAGTATCCCATCCGGCCCCTCCGATTCCCCATGTACCAAGACAAATCTGTGAGACTTCCAGTCCCGTTTTTCCGAATTTCTTATATCGCATGATTTTCCTCTCTTTCAATTTTCTCTGATTCATTGCCGCTGCTATTTACAAACAGGATGAAGAACTCCGCCCGTTTAGATATAGGTACATTATACCATATTTTCATTGATTTCTGCTTTTTTCTATTGATCCAGTCCAAAATAACTGAGCAGTCCCTCATAAATGCCTCTGGCAAATTCCGGCTGCATGGTTTCAAGTTTCTCTGCATCCCCGGCATTGGTCACATAAGCCAGCTCCACCAGCACCGCAGGCATATTGGTTCTTCTCAAAACATAAAGAGATGGATTCACTCTCACCCCGTTATCTCTGGTTCCCACAACATCAACAATCGCACTTAATATG
Organism: Pseudocoprococcus catus; assembly: GCF_019734885.1. GTDB lineage: Bacteria > Bacillota > Clostridia > Lachnospirales > Lachnospiraceae > Coprococcus_A > Coprococcus_A catus. The sequence continues at coordinate 158,695 of NZ_JAAXCM010000005.1, forward strand.
TGTTGTGCAAGATAGTAGGACTGGGTATATTTTCTGTATACATAAACCTCCGTACCGTTGACAACAGGATCTGTATTGGCATTGGCATGGATACTGATAAAATAATCCGCCGGCCATGCATTGGCCGCCCTCACTCTGGCAGCCAGACTTGTTGTATTGCTTGTTCCCAGCCGTTCTTCCGGTGTGTTCCGTGACAGACGGACTTCAAACCGGTCATCTGCCCGCAAAAGCTCTGCCAGTTCTTTTCCCACTTGATAGGTAATATCCTGTTCTTTTAAACCGAAACCTTCCGCACCGGTATTTGGTCCGGATGGATTATGTCCCTGATCAATAAATATTTTAATGGCCATCTATTATACCCGCTATTCTAAATTCATATATCAGCATATGCTGCAGAACATCTTTATGTGCATTGACAGCGGACACTGTGAATGTTACTCTAAACATCAGGAGAAATTTTTTAGAAATATTCAGAAAAAGGGGGGTTACCAGATGAGTAATTTTATGTTCAGCCTGAATGCAACGCTGCCAGTTTTCCTGGTCATCGTTCTGGGCTGGTTTTTAATGCAGAAAAAAATGTTTAACGACAACTTTGTTGATATCATCAACAAGTTTGTTTTCAAAGTGTCACTGCCTGTCCTGTTGTTTAAAGATATTGCCACCACACCCATCAAAGATGCCTTTGATCCGAAATTTGTTATTTTTTGTATGGTTGGCACCACTATCATGTTTATGGGCATCTGGGCACTGACAACCATTTTTATGAAAGATAAATCAATGGTTGGTGCTTTCACCCAGGCATCTGCCCGGGGCAGTGCCGCTGTTCTAGGCATTGCCTTTGTCCAGAATATCTACGGCAATTCCGGTATGACACCGTTAATGATCGTATCTGCCGTTCCGCTGTACAATATTTATTCTGTGATCATTCTGACATTTTGCGCCAATGACCAGGATCACTCTAACCGGGCAGCCACCATCAAGCGTGCCTGCAAAAATATTCTGACCAATCCCATCATCCTTGGTATTGCTGCAGGTGTACCGTTTTCTCTGCTGAATATCGAGCTACCCCCTCTGGTCTTAAAAACGGTGACCAATGTTGCACAGACAGCCACACCAATGGCACTTCTTGCCGTGGGTGCCGGTTTTGAAGGGCGCAAAGCCATCAAGAAGATCAAACCAACGATGATTGCCACGTTCATCAAACTGATCGCCCTGCCTGCCATTTATTTTCCATTTGCTATTGCCATGGGATTTCGTGAAAGTGCACTGGTAGCTATCCTCATCATGGTCGGCTCCCCCACAACGGTTACCTGCTATATCATGGCCAAAAATATGGGAAATGATGATGTTTTGTCCTCCAGTATCATTGTTATGGCAACCCTGTTGTCATCCGTCACACTGACTTTCTGGATCTTCTTTTTGAGAAGCATGGGACTGATCTGATTTGAAAAATTTTCCGTACATATAAGAAACAACCTCTGCGCACAATAGCTATGTAAGCATTGTAATGATTGCTTTGTCATATTTCATCTGTAATATTTTAAACAAAGTTTTCATTACATGTCATTTTGCACAGGAGGTCACAATATGGACGAATTATCAGTATTAGATCTGCAAAATCTCCGCCATCTCATCGGTGGCTATGAAACCACTCATAAGAAAATGATGGAATATGCATCCGGCGCCTCTGATCCTCAGATCAGGCAGTTTTTCCAGAAATCTGCCCAGTCAGCCATGCAGAACAAACAGCAGCTCATGCAGTTTATCCATTAAGGGAGGTTTTTGAAAATGATCGACGAAAAAACAATGGTTGCCGACACACTGGCTGGCATCAACGGTGAATTAACACGTTTTGGAGAAATGATCCCTCAGACCGAGAACAAACAGCTGAAGCAGACATTAAAACAACTGAGAAATGCCTGCGAAACTTCCCAGGAAGAAATCTACCAGCTGGCCCGGGCCCATCAGTACTATGTCCCGGCCGAAAAAGCCAGTGTTCAGGAAGTTCAGCATGTAAAAAACATTTTAACCCAGGAATAAATTAATTTACCCTCTCAAACAAAACACCGCAGATCCGGTTTATCTGATCTGACCCCAAAAAGTTAGACAAATTTGAGAGCTAAGCTACAAGGGATTGAATCCTGTATTGTACAGGACTCAG
>NZ_JAAXCM010000022.1 GCF_019734885.1 Pseudocoprococcus catus
CCGGAACGGTCAAGGGGCAGGAAGTCAAGGGCATTGGAAGTGCCGCCAAACACGCACTGACGGGGGCGGTCTGCCGGATGGGTTTCATAGGGTATCTTGTAAACCTCTTTCTGCCGGCTTAAAAATGACTTGATTTCCTCAATGCTCTTGGCGTTGGCGGTTGCCATCATTTCTGACATTTCGATAATCCAGTGACCTTGCAGCTTGCGGTACACATTGTCATCGTCCAGCTTCCGCAAATCATCGGAGAACCACTCGTCCCGGACTGCCAGCAGCCGGAAGAAGGTGGACTTTCCAGCCCCCTGACCGCCTACCAGACAGAGCATGATTTCAAACTTGCACCCCGGCTGAAAGGCTCGTGAGATTGCACCCAGCAGGAACAGCTTCAACGCTTCATAGGTGTAATCGTCTGCGTCAGCCCCCAGAAAGTGCCGCAGGCAGAAGCGAATTCTTTCCGTCCCGTCCCACACAAGGGAACTTAAATAATCCCGGATGGGGTGGTACTTGTTTTCATTCGCTACAATCCCGATGGCGTTATCAATCTTTTTCTCATTGGTAAGCCCGTAGGTTTCTTCCAGATAGAGAAGCAGATATTTCATGTCCGTATCGTTTAAGGCGGTACTTTCCCTGTGGAAGCCGATGGGCTTTATAATGTCCTTGCGGTCGGTCAGGATGTTGTAGGCGATAGCCTCGGAAAGCAGCGGGTCACGCTGGAATACGGTCAGGCAGTTCCGTATGCTCTGACGGA
>NZ_JAAXCM010000054.1 GCF_019734885.1 Pseudocoprococcus catus
TGTCTGTAACTTTCCTGCTACGATTTTTCTCATACCAGCCGCCTCCTTTCCGTCTGATTTTTTCTATTTTAAATTATCTTTGATAATCTAAAACCTTTCCTTAATAATACGGTACCGCATCTATCTCTTCGATCACTTCCGGCTTTTCTTCCAAAATGCTGTAATACGAAATCAGTTCTCCTTTTGTGGCATACCTGTGAGCACCGCAGACTTTTTCTTTCCTCTCCATATCAATTCCTTCTGCTTCATAACATGCTGCATAACAAAGTCCGCACAGGTTTCTCGCCCAACATTCATTGCATCTCGTGATGGATTTCTCATCGTATTCTTCGATATAATATTTCTTTATCCTTTCCAGATCTGCCCCTTCAAACACATTTCCTATATCCGGTGCATCTCCGGTTTTTTCGCACAAAAGGAATTTTCCATCTGTCTTCACATATACTCTCTGGTTCCCAGGAATACAGCAGCCGTTTCTTCTGAGGTCCTTGCACGGTTCCTGTGTCTGTCTTCGGTTATGTATCCGTACCAGTTTATCCGTTACAATCCCTGCCACATAACTTTTGGGATCCTGCTCTTCTAAATCCCTTGTCAGTGCCCAGCCTTCAATGGCATCTAATGTAAAGCCGTCCAATTCTTCCCCGACAAACTCCCCATCCCCTGCATACTCCATGGAAATATCTTCTTCTCTTACACTTCCGTATTCTACATAATCACACTTTTTCACCATTTCTTTTGGCAGCCAG
>NZ_JAAXCM010000036.1 GCF_019734885.1 Pseudocoprococcus catus
GAGGATACAGTCTGGGGACTGTTTTCACTACCAGAAACAAACAGTATATGTATGATACAGGAACCGGAAAAGTGTTTGAGTGCGGGGCAAATGAATACCAGATATTAAAAAGCCTGTTTGAACAGACAAGCCTTCCGGAGAAGGTGGAAGGATTTTCTGAAGAAGAACTGGAGGCTGCATACAGAAATATCTGGGAGATGATAGAAACAGAGCATATCCTGCAGATTTCACCGGATTTAAAGTTTGTAAAGGAAACAGACGAAACATTAAGGGATTTGCTACGGTATGATCTGCGGCAGGTTATCCTGGAGCTGACAGAACAGTGTAATATGAGATGCCGGTATTGTATTTATAATGAACATAATGAAGGATACCGGAATTTTTCGCCAAAAGCTATGACCTGGGAAGTGGCCAAACGTGCTGTGGAGTATGCAAGGGATAACAGCGGAGATAAAGTGGCAGTATCCTTTTATGGCGGAGAACCGCTGGTGCAGTTTGAACTGATGAAAAAGACAATAGATTACAGCCGGTGGAC
>NZ_JAAXCM010000056.1 GCF_019734885.1 Pseudocoprococcus catus
ATACGGCACAGGGCACAAAAATGTTCTATGATACAGGTAGTTCATCGATGGATTATTCCAATCGAATGACCAGCCTGTGTGGGATATGCTTCCCCGGCGATGTAGCGCCATGACTTTTGGCAGGGATGTGGAGGAACCCTGACCGAAACGAGCGTACCAAAGGGAGCGATACGCCGCTGTGAGATTCAGGGGAGGAACGACACCGGGGAGAACTGGCGAACTGACACCGAAATGATACCGAAACACGACAATCTGATAGGGGGATAGTCTACCCTATCGCTGATACTTCGGGAGATTTTAAGCGGCTCTATGACCGTAATTTTGCCGAAAATCGCCCCGAAACCATACACAAAAACGGGAGGAAGTGCAATATGCCGAGAATGAGCAAAAAGAGGAAGCATGAGCTTTCCTTTTACCTCAATGACCGGGGGCGTGTCACTTACAACGAATTATGCCGGAAATGCCAGCATGGGTGCAAGCAGAGCTTCCGGGCGGTTGTG
>NZ_JAAXCM010000058.1 GCF_019734885.1 Pseudocoprococcus catus
GCTTCTTGCTCAATGGCTCTACTGAGCCAAGTATCTACAAGCTATCCTCACGTGCCCCGCGATTCATTTTTCCCCAGTTATAGGATATTTTCATTGTCTGGGTACAGACACTTCCCATTTATCCTGCTAACAACATGCGGCGTGCTTCTTCACGTATATTGATTGCCGCATTCAGATCCCGGTCTATCCGATTTCCACATCTACAAAGGTATACTCTGTCCGAAAGTTTCAGTTCTTTCTTTACACTGCCACATTTACAGCATTTTTTACTGGAAGGGAAAAAACGGTCTACACGTACCAATTTCTTTCCTTTCCATGTCAGCTTATATTCCAGCAATTCCCGAAACTTTCCGTAACTGTTATCCATGACACTTTTTCCAAAATGCATACACTGGCTCATTGCTTTCATATCAATATCTTCTACTGCAACAACATCATATGCCTCTGCCATTTCATAACTCAGCTTATGTAAGAAATCTTTCCTCTGGTTTC
>NZ_JAAXCM010000059.1 GCF_019734885.1 Pseudocoprococcus catus
CCATGGAAATATCTTCTTCTCTTACACTTCCGTATTCTACATAATCACACTTTTTCACCATTTCTTTTGGCAGCCAGTTCAGTCCTTCAAAAAACTCTTTGATTGCATCCAGTTTCTTTGCACTAAATGGCGGACAGACCACCGTATTGATTACAATACTTTCCTTTGCCCTCTCTCCAAAGGCTTCTACCAGATATTTTAATCCCTGTATTGCTTTCCCAAAGCTTCCTTTTCCTCCACTCATCACTCTGTACGCATCGTGGATTTTCTCCGGTCCGTCTATGCTTGCCAGAACACTCATTCCTTCCACCCCTGCTACATATGCTGCGATTTCCGGTGTTACCAGTGTCAGGTTGGTAGAGAAAGAAAAGGTCAGTTCTTTTCCTTTTATGATCTGTCGGCTGTAATCTATTGTCTTTTTCATCAGTTCAAACTGCACCAGCGGTTCTCCGCCATAAAAGGATACTGC
>NZ_JAAXCM010000060.1 GCF_019734885.1 Pseudocoprococcus catus
CCATGGAAATATCTTCTTCTCTTACACTTCCGTATTCTACATAATCACACTTTTTCACCATTTCTTTTGGCAGCCAGCTCAGACCTTCAAAAAACTCCTTAATCGCATCCAGTTTCTTTGCACTGAACGGCGGGCAGACCACTGTATTGATTACAATACTTTCCTTTGCCCTCTCTCCAAAAGCTTCTACCAAATATTTTAATCCCTGTATTGCTTTCTCAAAACTTCCTTTTCCTCCACTCATCACTCTGTACGCATCGTGGATTCCTTCTGGTCCATCTATACTTGCCAGAACACTCATTCCTTCCACTCCGGCCACATACGCTGCGATTTCCGGTGTTACCAGTGTCAGGTTGGTAGAGAAAGAAAAGGTCAGTTCTTTTCCTTTTATAATCTGTCGGCTGTAATCTATTGTCTTTTTCATCAGTTCAAACTGCACCAGCGGTTCTCCGCCATAAAAGGATACTGC
>NZ_JAAXCM010000057.1 GCF_019734885.1 Pseudocoprococcus catus
TCCCGAACACGACGGTTAAGACTTAAGCGGCCGATGGTACTTTGCTGGAGACGGCACGGGAGAGTAGGTGGCTGCCAGTTTTTAATGAAAATAGTTCTTCTATATGAAGGTTAATATATAAGAGTGATATATCAAGGTTATATCACTGGTTAAAAATAACAGTCCTTTGACTGATTCATATAGACGGCCTATATGGCTACACATTATGGGCTTATAGCTCAGCTGGTTAGAGCGCACGCCTGATAAGCGTGAGGTCGGTGGTTCGAGTCCACTTAAGCCCATAAAACCTAATTAAACATCAAGATATTGTTCGGACGGGAACGATAACAGGTTCGAATCCTGAAATATCATTTGCTGATAAGTATCTAATTTATCAGCATGTTGTACCTTGAAAACTGCATATCAGAAACACATCAAGCCGTAAATCATCGAAAAGAAAAGATTTACAGATTTCAATGA
>NZ_JAAXCM010000034.1 GCF_019734885.1 Pseudocoprococcus catus
GAGAACGATTTGCAAGCTAACACTGAAACGTTAATGCAAATATGTACGGATACGTTAGTCCGGAATTTACGCCTATGAAGAGTACAAGAACCTGTGAGTAGATAGATATTTATATCATCAAAAGCATACTCGTTGAAGTAGGAATGAAACATGGAAGTTTGTAACTTTTTATAAGTTTTCAGTAACGGTAACAGACAATGAGTACAACTGTGGATCAAACAAAAAATGCAATTTTGGTGGTAAGTTTTGGAACAAGCTATAATGACAGCCGTGAGAAGACAATTGGTGCAATTGAGCAAGAAATTGCAGCGGCATTCCCCGGATGGTCTGTGCGCAGGGCTTTTACAAGCCGTATGATTATCCAAAAATTAAAAGAACGGGATGGTTACCATGTTGATACGATTGAAGAAGCACTTGACTGTGCTGTAAAGGATGGCATTCAGCGTCTGATCCTTCAGCCGACCCATTTAATGGATGGTAATGAATATATGAAAGTGGCAGAAATGGCAGATGCATGGCAAACTAAGTTTGAATGCCTGGCCATAGGAGTGCCTCTTCTTTACAGTGAATCAGATATTCAATCCGTGATTCAGGTCATTACAGAAGATACAAAATCCTTTAATGACGGGCAGACGGCAATTTGTTTGATGGGGCATGGCAGTGATGCCGATGCGAATGTTATTTACAGCGATTTTCAACAGAAACTTCGTGAGACATCCCACAGAAATTATTATATAGGAACCGTTGAAGCAGATCCGACATTAGAGCAGTTGTTGGAACAGGTGCAGTCAGGCGGCAATTATGAGAAAGTTCTGCTGCAGCCGCTGATGGTAGTTGCCGGTGATCATGCCAACAATGATATGGCCGGAGAAGAGGATGATTCATGGAAATCCACTTTTGAAAAAGCCGGATATGACGTGACCTGTATTATCAAAGGGCTTGGGGAATTAGCAGGCATACGCCGAATCTATGTTCGTCATGTAGAGGATTGTATTGAAAGCTGTCTGAATGAACATTAGAGGCCAAATTATTCTGCTGTGTTTTCAGCAATGCCTCCGGTGAATGTTGATACTAAGTGTAACAAGGCTTGAAAATGATTTTGCCCTATGGTATCATTAGAGGCAGGAATGAATGAAATGGAGGCTTTAATGATGACAAAAGTAGATGTTGTAAGAGCAGAAATGGTCAAGGCAATGAAAGCCGGAGATAAGGAACGTAAGAATGCATTATCGATGCTGTTAAGCGCATTGAAGAATGCCACCATCGATAAGAGAAGCGATCTGACTGAAGAAGAAGCCGATGTGATCGTCCGCAAGGAGATCAAGCAGACACAGGAGACACTGGATACAACACCGTCAGACCGTACAGATATTATTGAAGAATGCAGACTCCGTATTGCAGTTTATGAGGAATTTGTACCGAAGATGATGGAGGCTGATGCCATTGAGGCAGTGATCAAAGAGACACTTACTGAACTTGGTATTGAAGCGCCGACAGCAAAGGACAAGGGCAAGATTATGAAGGTTTTGATGCCTAAGGTTAAAGGCAAAGCAGACGGCAAGCTTGTCAATCAGCTGTTATCAGGTATGTTTGTATAGATATAAGCAGAGTACACATGCGTACACTCCTTGAAAATCCGCGGGTAAGTTCTTCTTACAGCGGGTTTTCTGCTATAAGGAGATTTTGCTGTTTGTTATGTGCAACGCAAGATGATAGAATTAAATGGCACAGCGAATTGAATAATACAGAGAACAGAAAGGACAGATTATGAGAATAGGAATGGGATATGACGTACATCGTCTTGTACCTGATAGAGATTTAATCATCGGAGGCGTGAAGATACCCTATGAAAAAGGCTTGCTTGGTCACTCAGATGCAGATGTCATGCTGCACGCTGTGATGGATGCACTGCTTGGCGCAGCTGCTCTTGGTGATATCGGCAAGCACTTTCCTGACACGGATCCTGCTTACAAAGGAATTTCCAGTGTCAAACTGTTGGAGCATGTAGGCAAACTGATTGAAGAGAAGGGCTATATTATCGGCAATATTGATGCGACAATTGTCGCGCAGAAACCGAAGATGGCTCCGCACATTCCGCAGATGCGCCAAAATATTGCAAAGGCACTTAAGATTTCCGAAGATCAGATCAATGTGAAGGCAACGACAGAAGAAGGCCTTGGTTTTACCGGTGAGGGCGCCGGTATCTCATCTCAGGCCATCTGCCTGTTGGAAGAAATCGGCAATTTCGGTGGAAGAGATGTGATGTATGAGACTTCCTATGACCCATCAGCAGGTGGCTGTGCAGGCTGCTGCAGCTGCAGACAGTAGGTGTGTCATGAATTTTGAACATTTTATAAAAAAAGAAATGGAACCGCAGGATTATGATATTCTGCTTCCGTATTTTAAGATGCGTTACTCCCATACATGTGAGAACATCCTTGTCAGCAATTTTATGTGGAAAGACTATTATCGTACCCATTATATCCGGGATGATCATGGACTGATCTGGCTGATGGAAGTCGATGGTCAACCGGTGACTATGGTGCCTGTATGTGCCAAACAAGATCTGAAACATTATTTTGACGTGGCAGAGGCTTATTTTAATGAAGTTCTCCACAGTAAAATGACAGTATGTCTGGCCGACAAAGAGGCCGTTGAACTTCTTGATCTTGATCATGAGAAATATGACATTCTGGCTGTCCGTGATTATTATGATTATGTTTATGACGCCGAGAAACTGAGAACATTCAGTGGCAAAGCTTATCACAAAAAGAAGAATCATCTCAACGCATTTAAGAAAGCCTATGAGGGCCGATATGAATATCAAAGTCTTTCCTGCGGATGCCATCATGATGAAATTATGGCTTTTCTCAGGAAATGGGAAGCCCAGAGAGATCTTGAGGATCCTTTCCATCGCGATGAATATGAATTAAACGGAATAGATTATCTTTTATCCAATTGCGGTTATCTTGATTACAAAATGGGAGGTATTTATATTGATGGTGAGCTGCAGGCTTTCAGCCTGGGTGTCTATGGCAAAGTGGAGAAGATGGCCGTTATCCATGTGGAAAAGGCTAATCCGGATATCCGCGGTCTGTATCCGATGATCTGCCAGCAGTTTTTGTGCCATGAATTCCCGGATGCCGAACTTGTAAACCGTGAAGATGATATGGGGCTGGAAGGACTCCGTAAGTCCAAAATGTCTTACAATCCGATCTATCTGGAAGAGAAATATGAAATCAGACAAAAGTAATTTGACGGTCCGTTATGCCGATGGAAGGGATACGGATGCATTATATAAGCTGTGGAAAGAATGTTTCCATGATACAGATGCCTTTATGGCCTATTATTTTGACTACTATTTAAGAGATAACCGGATTCTTATATTGGCACAGGAAAATCAGCTGAAATCTATGATCCATCTGAATCCGTATACATTATCCGTCTGCGAAAAGAAGGTCAACAGCCTATATGTTGTCGGCGTTGCCACAGATGCCGACTTCAGACATCGCGGTGCCATGACACGGCTTTTGCAGCGGACTTTTTCCGACTGCTATGCCGGGAGAATACCTCTGATCTATCTGATGCCTGCGAATGAGGCTATTTATACACCCTTTCAATTTGCATACATTTACAGTCAGTATGTGGAAAAGAAAACGCATACGCCTTTTTCATCCATCCACAATGTTGATGCAGCAATTGTGAGGGATATTTCCGCACATCCTGTTTCTGAGGAAGCAGAAAGGCAGCAGCTGGCAGACTGGTCTAATTCGCTGCTTTCACGTCATTATGATGTTTTTACCTGGCGTGATGCCTATTATTTTGAAAGACTGCAGATGGAGAATCAGGCAGACGGCGGTGATTTACTGCTATTATCCGCCAATGGCAAACAGATCGGCTATGTCTCTTATGCCTGCGAAGAAATCATGGAAATTCGCGAAATTTATTGTGAACCCGAATGGCAGTCTGCTGTTGGTCAATGGGTGCTTCAGGCATTCCGGGACAAAAAAGGAGAACTCCTGCCACTGGTTCAGGCACCTTTTATAGCCGATGCGGCGGATGTCCGCGGTATGAAACGTCCGATCATTATGGGGCGCATCATTGATGCTGCAGGATGGATCAAATGTATGCCGATTCGGAATATTTCACTGGGTATAGCCATCAGGATCATCGATAGATGGATCCCGGAAAATGAAGGCACATGGTATTGGCAGATAAGTCCGGAGGGCAATTCCTTTGAACGTACGGAAGAGCCATGGGACATTTACCTGGATATTGACACCTTTCTGCAATGGCTTTCAGGATACATTCCGGTGGATGAACTCATCCGGCAGCACCGGATTCTGCCGCGCACGGATTGGCAGGAAAACGACGCCATGCATACATTGGAACAGATTCCTGTCCTGCATGGTCTGATGATCAATGAAATCGTGTAGGCAGATGCCAATATCTGACATAAAGAGGTTGACAAACCTGCATTTTTTGCATAGACTAAACTTCAGATAAATGCAATTATTTATGGAGGAAATCATGAAAATATTCAATACATTAACGAGAAGAAAAGATGAATTTGTTCCCCTTGAAGAAGGAAAGGTGCGCATGTATGTCTGTGGACCGACTGTATATAATTATATCCATATCGGCAATGCACGTCCGATGATCGTTTTCGACACTGTACGCCGTTATTTTGAATATAAGGGATACGATGTGAATTATGTTTCCAACTTTACAGATGTAGATGACAAGATTATCAAAAAGGCCAATGAAGAGGGCGTTGATGCCTCTGTTATTTCAGAACGCTTTATCAAGGAAGCTCAGAAAGACATGGCAGATATGAATGTCAAGGAAGCAACCTATCATCCGAAGGCAACTGAGGAAATTGACGGTATGATCGATATGATCCAGACATTGATCGACAAAGGTCATGCTTATCCTGTTGATGGAACAGTTTATTTCAGAACACGTTCTTTCAAGGATTACGGCAAGCTTTCCAAGAAGAATATCGATGACCTTGAGGCAGGCCACAGAGAGATCAAGGTAAATGGTGAAGAGGGTAAGGAAGATCCACTGGATTTCGTTCTCTGGAAACCGAAGAAAGAAGGAGAACCATCCTGGCCATCACCATGGGGTGACGGTCGTCCGGGCTGGCACATTGAGTGCTCTGTCATGTCCAAGAAATATCTTGGCGAGCAGATTGATATCCATGCCGGCGGTGAAGATCTGATATTCCCGCATCATGAGAATGAAATTGCACAGAGCGAAGCCTGCAATGATAAGGAATTTGCGCATTACTGGATGCATAATGGTTTCCTGAATATTAATAATGTGAAGATGTCCAAATCTCTGGGCAACTTCTTTACAGTTCGTGAGATTGCAGAGAAATACGATTTGCAGGTGCTGCGTTTCTTCATGCTCAGCGCGCATTACAGAAGTCCTCTGAACTTCAGTGCTGAATTAATGGAAGCATCCCGCAATGGTCTGGAACGTATCCTGACGGCTATTGATCGTCTGCGTACATTGAATCTTCAGGGCGATACATGCACAGAGGAAGAAAATGAGCAGATAAAGAGCTTTGATGCACTTGTTGCCAAATATGAAGCTGCCATGGAAGATGATTTTAATACAGCGGATGCTATTTCTGCTATTTTTGAAATGGTCAAAGCAGCCAACATTCATGTGACAGAAAATTCTACAGCTGCTTTCAGAGATCAGGTTCTGTCAGAAATCATCAAGTTATGTGATGTCCTCGGCATTAAAACTGAGAAGAAGGAAGAACTGCTGGATGACGAAATCCAGACACTGATCGACGAACGCCAGGCAGCAAGAAAAGCAAAGAATTTTGCACGCGCGGATGAAATTCGTGACGAGCTGCTTGCAAAGGGCATCATTCTGAAGGATACAAGAGAGGGTGTCAAATGGAGCAGAGCTTAGAATCCTTCGGATCATGGTTTCGTGAACTTTATCACCTGGATAAGCCGGATGTCAGAGAGTATTCTGCTCTGACACTGGCTTATATCGGTGATGCGGTTTATGAGATTATTATCCGTACTTATATTGTTGGCAAAGGCAATGCGCCTGTGGAACGTCTTCACAAACGTTCCAGCCGCCTTGTCAAAGCAGAAACACAGGCCAATCTGATCATGGCTATTGAAGATCAGCTGACAGAGGAGGAACATGCCGTTTACAAAAGAGGCCGCAATGCCAAGTCTTATACAATGGCCAAAAATGCAACCATGTCTGACTACCGTAAGGCAACAGGGTGTGAGGCACTGGTTGGGTATCTTTATCTGACGGAGCGTTATGAGCGACTGACTGAACTGATACACACCGGTCTTACAAAGCTGAATTTGATCAACTAACCGTCTGTGCAGTCAATATACAGGCGATGTGCAATAAATGAAACGCGAGGTAAATATGGGATATACAGAATTAAAAATAGAAGGCAGAAACCCTGTCATCGAAGCCTACCGTTCAGGTAAAACCATTGACAAACTATTTGTACTGGATGGATGTCAGGACGGCCCTGTCAAGACAATTACAAGAGAAGCAAGAAAACAGCATACCATCATCAGCTATGTATCAAAAGAACGTCTGGATCAGCTTTCCGAAACACATCATCATCAGGGAGTGATCGCTATTGCGGCAGCTTATGATTACGCCACAGTGGATGATATACTGGCCAAAGCCCGCGAAAAGGGTGAAGCACCATTTGTCTTCCTGCTGGATGGGATAGAAGATCCCCATAATCTTGGTGCGATCATCAGAACAGCGAATCTTGCCGGTGCCCATGGTGTCATCATTCCGAAGCATCGTGCTGTAGGACTGACAGCCACTGTTGCAAGAACTTCTGCCGGTGCCCTCAATTTTACACCTGTTGCCAAAGTAACAAATCTTGGTGCAACTATGGATGAACTTAAGAAAGAAGGCCTTTGGTTTGTCTGCGCAGATATGAAGGGTGAAATCATGTACCGCCAGAACCTGACAGGCCCAATCGGTCTTGTGATCGGCAATGAAGGGGAAGGTGTCAGCCGCCTTGTTCGTGAAAAATGTGACTTTACGGCATCCATTCCTATGAAAGGTGATATTGATTCTCTGAACGCTTCAGTGGCTGCAGGTGTACTGGCTTATGAGATTGTCAGACAGAGAATGGCAAAATAAACATAACAATATGTAAAGGGGCTGAATAAATATGCCATTATTAAGTGTTATCATTCCAATTTATAATGCCAGAACATATATTGAAAAATGTATTAAAAGTATTATTAGACAAAGTTTCTGGGATTATGAATTGATTTTGGTAGATGACGGCTCTGTAGATGGTAGTGGTTATATTTGTGATACGTATGCTGAACAGGATAACAGGATAAATGTTATTCATCAATTGAATCAAGGTGTTTCAGCAGCACGTAATGCAGGGGTGGAAGCTGCATCGGGGCGATATGTATGTTTTGTAGATGCAGACGACTGGATTGAACCAGATTTATTCAAAATTTGTATTGATACAATTGAGTCAAACGGTGCGGATATCCTGCATCATGGGATGACACGTTCTATTTGGAAAAATGGAGAGGAAGTATCCTCATCTAAAAAATATATTATTTCCGATTCAGTATGCCTTACAAAAGAACAATTAGGTGAACGTATACAGGATATGTATAGCTCTGTAAGCGTAAATGTTTTTAATTATATATATAAACGGGAATTGTTGCGGAATATACGTTTTGATACAAGAATGCCATATTCAGAGGATAATGTATTTGCAATGCAGGTCTTAAGAAATACGAATGTATATTATTTCTTGAATAACTATGGTTATCATTACAATGTTCGTGCGGGCTCAGCTGCATATAAATGGCAGCCTAAAATGATAGCTTGCTATATGAAAACTTTTTCGGCCATACAAGTTTTTTTAAGATCACTTAATATTACTAAAAAGGAAGAACATGAGTTAGTGGCAGATAAAGTTATTAATGGATACGCATCTCTTGTGTATAATCTGTGTTTGCCAACTTGCACATTAAAATATAAGGAAAAGTTAAATGTCATGCGATGTGGCCGACGACTATTTAAGGTTGATCAGTATAAGAAATATTATCATTTAGAAAAACAAAGTTTGTTCGATAAGGCTAAAACAATACTAACTTTTTGCCATATGGAATGTTTTTTAATCCTTTTTGGAAGTATTTATCTAGGAGGGTTTACAAATGACAAAGCAAAAAATTGATTTTGTCATTACGTGGGTGAATGGTGCTGATTCAAGGTGGAAACAAGAAAAAAATAATTGTATGAAGCAATTTTGTTTAATATCAGAAACAGACGATCGTACAGAACGTTATCGTGACTGGGGTATTTTACCCTATTGGTTCAGGGGCGTTGAAATGTTTGCACCCTGGGTAAGAAAAATCCATTTTGTTACATGGGGACATTTGCCTGAGTGGCTGAATGTTGATCATCCTAAACTTCATATTGTTAAACACACAGATTATATTTCCGAAAAATACCTGCCGACATTTAATTCACATGTTATTGAATGGAACTTTCACAGAATTCAAGGGCTTTCTGATAATTTTGTATATTTTAACGATGACATGCTTTTATTAAATACTGTTAAACCAACAGATTTCTTTATAGATAGCAAACCCGTTGATATGTTGGCCCTGCAGCCGGATGTAGCTAATGCCGATGATACGGTGATGCCATATATCTATCTGAATAATGCAATGGTCCTGGCAAAATATTTTGATAAGAGGGAGAATGTGAGAAAACAGCCATGGGCTTATTTTCATCCGGGGTATCCGTTGATGTATCTAGTGAACAATGCATTGGAAATGGCTTTCCCACGATTTACGGGATTTTACACTGTCCATGGACCATCACCTTTGATGAAGCAGACTTATGAGACACTCTGGCGGCTGGAACCGGAATTGCTGGATCATGTATGCTCGCATCCTTTCCGGCACAAAGAGGATGTGAATCAATATGTTTTACGTGAGTATGAGAAACTGAATCAGAATTTTGTTCCGCGAAATACCAAAAAATTTTGCCAGTATTATAATCTGGATGTGAAGAATACAAAACTCATCTCCACGATAACGAGACAAAAGTGTCCTGCTGTCTGTATTAATGACAGCAATCATTCTATTCCGTACAAGCACGTAAAAAAACAGTTGGACATTGCATTTCGACAGATTCTTCCGGATAAATCTTCCTTTGAAATTTGACGGTTTTAAGCTGGAAACATCTTTGATTTAAGGCAGAAACAGAGGGTGTGTCAGGAGATAGCTGAAAAAAGTCAAGCCATTCACATTTGGTTGAAGAAGCCCTTTAGAAAATAAGGTAAGAAATTCAAGGGCTGCTCTCGCTCTCTAAAAAAATATCAGTAGCGAGAGCAGCCACATATTTCGGCTCGTGTGTCAAGTAAACATAATTTTTTTTGTTAGACCCCTGATGGCGTTTGACTCGGAGTGTTATCTAAATACCGTCGGTTCATTCCCGTGACAATCACCTTGCTGATTGTCACATACTCAGTAATGGTATACGATTTTCTTTATTTCCTTTTTCTCATACAAAGAACTTTATGGACGATTTTATATGGAAAAATATTTTTCTTTTATATAATTTATTCCATGCAACTGCACATTCTGTATGGCCTACAGAAGTATAAATTTTCCAAAATTCATCTTTTCCAAAAACAATATCATTAAAAGTAAATTCTGAATATAAATTCTTTCCTGTATTATCAACATGCTGGATACTGCATATAGCCATATCACTTTGAGTTTCTAACAGTCTGTTATATAATGCTTCCATCATATTCCTGGCAATAAAATCATCACTGTCTACGAAAGAAATGTAGTCTCCGCTGGCAATATCCAATCCAAAATTTCTTGCCATTGACAAACCTTCATTTTCCTTATGGATCAAAATAATTCTTGAATCTGTTTTTCTATATTCCTCACAAATTTCTCCTGAATTATCTGTAGAACCATCATCGACTAATATGATTTCCAGATTTTGATATGTCTGATTTATAATTGAATCCAGACATGTTTTAAGGTATTTTTCTACATTGTATACTGGTACGATAATACTTATTTTTTCCATTTTCATTATCTCAAAAGAATATAT
Source organism: Pseudocoprococcus catus (assembly GCF_019734885.1). Classification (GTDB taxonomy): domain Bacteria; phylum Bacillota; class Clostridia; order Lachnospirales; family Lachnospiraceae; genus Coprococcus_A; species Coprococcus_A catus. The sequence goes on from NZ_JAAXCM010000034.1 coordinate 10,129, forward strand.
TCTGCCTTTCTAATGTGATATGTTACAATTTTGTCTTCTACATTTATACTATCATATTTTAGGATAGGATAACAAGCGAAAATCCTCGGTAATTCAATTGCCGAGATGAAAGCTTCCATCCCAGGCGGCACAGGAAACGTGCACGAAACTGGTACAGGGTACGGATATCTCTGACCAAGGAACTGAAAATCTATGTGGAGAAGGAGTATGTGATCCATGAAAAACTTCTATATCTTGAAAACAGATTTTTCAGGAATATGGAATACATAAAGTAGCTCCGTATCTATCCGCCGGAGAGTGGAAGGTGTACAGCCATTGCTGTTTATGAAACAGCTGTCCGTAACAGTTTTGCCATCCGCTTTTCCATTTGTAGAGTCTATATGTATAACAGGAGAAAGCAGCATGTACACGTTCAACGGTCTGACTGTTATAATAAACGTCAGCATGATATTCCGTTACATTTAAGATCATACGGATACTTGCTAACTGTTTCACAATGGCTTTTGGAGTCTTTTTAAAGGTATTGTCTTCAAGGACTTCTTCCGATAGAGGGAGAAGAATCACCGACTGTGTTAGTTCCTGTCTTTTCCAGCAGTGCCCTTTATGCCCTGGCTGTGCTCACGGTTTTCGGCATATTTTTTCTCTGCCGAAAATAAATAGCCACAAAATAAAAAGAATTGCTTGACAGGGAGTAAGGATCTATGATATAGTAATCAGCGGACAATTCATTTTGTTTGCTGATGTGGCTCAGAGGTAGAGCACTTCCTTGGTAAGGAAGGGGTCACGGGTTCAATTCCCGTCATCAGCTGGAAAGCGGTTTTCTTAGGAAAGCCGCTTTTTTGCTGTAAATGCAGTAAAATCAACCACTATAAAAGGCTTTGTTTCTTTCAATTTGTTCTTGGGTGAATTTATCACCGTCGAAGTGTACAGCGATAGTGCTTGGTTGGTAATTATTATGTATCCCATACATATCATTGACTGTAACACCAAAAATCTGACACACCCGGAAAAGAATATCTATATCAATAGAATTTACTCCATTCTCCCAAGAAGAAATGGCATTATGCTTTACGCCTAATTTATCAGCAAGTTCTTTCTGAGTTATTTTATTTCCTATAGTAGAGTAAATTTTTCGCGACAGTTTCTTTAATGCTTTCTCCCATTATTGCTACATCCTTTTAATAGGATATTAACACATTATATGTATAAATACTAGAAAAGATTTCATAAAATATGAAGATGGATATTGATATTTCATAAATTGTGATATGAAAGGAAGATAAAATTTGCTTAGTCTTAGAGTTAAAAAGTATTTAGACGACAATGGAATTAAAACAGCCTGCAAAAATGCAGAGACAATGATGATAAAATACGGCTATGTAAAAGATTTCTTAGACATCAGAGAGACTGACACAAAATGTTTTTTATTTGACAAATCCAAAATCCTGCCCTATAGTATAAAAAACGAAACCATATATGTAAATAGCAGAAAGGCACCTATTATGACACTGACACAACTTCATTATGTTATTACAATTGCAGAAACAAAATCTTTTAATAAAGCGGCAGAGAAACTCTATGTCTCTCAGCCATCTTTGACCAGCGCCATGAAGGAGCTTGAAAAGGAACTGGGCATTTCTATCTTTTACCGCAATGGCCGAGGAGCTGTGCTGACTAATGATGGCACAGAATTTTTGCTTTATGCCAAACAGATTTACGGGCAGTACGAGAGTGTCCTTGAGAAATACGGCAAAGGCGGCTCTTATAAGAAGAAGTTTGGTGTATCCACCCAGCATTATTCTTTTGCAGTCAAGGCCTTTGTGGATATGGCAAGAGAATTTGATATGTCCAAATACGAATTTGCCATCCGCGAAACCAGAACCGGTGAAGTCATCAGTGATGTCAATACCATGAAGAGTGAAATCGGTGTTTTATATCTATGTGATTTCAATCGTAAATCTATGACGAAGCTTTTGAAAAATGCCAATCTGGAATTTCATCATCTGATTGACTGTCAGGCGTATGTCTATTTGTGGAAAAATCATCCGCTGGCAAAGGAATTCTCCATTCGTTTTGAACAATTGGAGAAATATCCTTGTCTTTCCTTTGAACAGGGCGACAACAGCTCTTTCTACCTGGCAGAGGAAATTCTATCTACCAATGAATATCCACAAGTCATTAAGGCCAATGACAGAGCGACCATGCTGAATCTGATGATCGGGTTAAATGGCTATACCCTTTGCTCCGGCATCATCTGTGAAGAACTCAACGGCAGCGACTGTATTGCTGTACCATTCCATGCAGACGAACAAAATCCCAACAGCCTGATGGAAATTGGCTATGTAACCCGAAAGAATACCATACTCAGCCAGATGGGAGAGCGTTATATACACTACATTAAACAATATCTGAATATAGAATAGCGTGTGTCCGTATCGAATCAAAGCTATCCGTCATGTTACAGCATATCAGACGTAAGACCCAGGGCACAGCTTCATCCCGATTATCAAATCAGCTAAGCAAGTTATAAGCTGAATTTATAACCGGGTATTTTTTTTGCATATTGGACAATTAATTCCTAGCATGTTAGTATAAATACAGAAATTAACAAAGGAGCTGCAAGACATGAAACAATTTGCAATTATGCTTAGCAGGAACCGAATGTGAGGCTAAGTTCAGCGATCCGATTAAAAGAGTGACAGAATTAAAAAAATATATATGAAAGAAAAAAGCGAGAAAAATAAAACTATATTTCGATTATTTAGGAGGACATTACAATGGCAGATATTAAAGATTCAAAGAACTGGGGTTTTGAGACAAAGCAGGTACATATCGGACAGGAACAGGCAGATCCTGTAACAGATGCAAGAGCTGTTCCGATTTATGCATCCACATCATATGTATTCCATAATTCACAGCATGCAGCTGATCGTTTTGGTCTTCGTGATGCCGGCAATATTTACGGCAGACTGACAAATCCAACAGAGGATGTTTTTGAACAGCGTATCGCAGCACTTGAAGGCGGCGTTGCGGCATTAGCTGTCGCATCCGGCGCAGCAGCCATTGATTATACCATCCAGACACTGGCAAAAAATGGTGAACATATCGTCGCATCCAAGACAATTTATGGCGGAACCTACAACCTTCTGGCTCATACACTTCCTTTGACTAACAACATTACGACAACATTTGTTGATCCGGAGGTTGAAGGTTCATTTGAAGCAGCAATCCAGGAAAATACAAAGGCGATTTATATAGAGACACTTGGCAATCCGAATTCAAATCTTGTGGATATTGAAGAACTTGCAAAAATTGCTCACAAACATCACATTCCACTGGTTGTTGACTCAACATTTGCAACACCTTATCTGATTCGTCCAATCGAATACGGTGCAGATATCGTTGTTCATTCAGCAACAAAATTCATCGGCGGCCACGGTACAGCTATCGGCGGTGTCATCGTTGACAGCGGTAACTTTGACTGGAAAGTATCCGGCAAATATCCTTGGATTTCTGATCCGAACCCAAGCTACCACGGTGTTGCATTTACAGATGCAGCTGGTCCTGCAGCATTTGTTACATACATCCGTGCAGTCATCTTAAGAGATACCGGTGCAACACTTTCACCATTCCACGCATTTATTTTCCTTCAGGGACTTGAAACATTATCACTGAGAGTAGAACGTCATGTCAGCAATGCATTAAAGATTGTTGACTACCTTTCAAAACATCCACAGGTAGAGGCTGTCCATCATCCTTCACTGCCTACAGAGCCAAGCCACGAATTATACAAGAAATATCTTCCAAATGGCGGCGGTTCCATCTTTACATTTGAAATTAAAGGCGATGCGAAAACGGCACAGAACTTTATTGATCACCTGTCTATCTTCTCGCTGCTTGCCAACGTTGCAGACGTTAAATCTCTTGTGATCCATCCTGCAACAACAACACACAGCCAGTGTACAGAAGAGGAACTCATTGATCAGGGTATCAAACCAAACACAATCCGTCTTTCTATCGGTATTGAAAAAGTAGAAGACTTGATTGCTGCATTAGACACTGCTTTTGAAGCCGTAAAATAAATTTTAAAAATGTACAGTCCTTAGAGCTGTAAAATAAACAAATAAAAAAATAATTGAAAGCTGTTGCGAAAGCTTTTATCTGGGAATGATTTAGTTTAGGATAGTATATATTTTCAGATAAAAGCCAAAGAGCAGCTTTTTTTTGCTTTACAATCGGTAAAAATATGGTATGATTTAGTAGTATTCTCTCGTTCGGAGTACAATATCTAACAGAGAGACTTGAATTTTCAATATGCAGGCAGGTGGAGTGGCCTGCTGCATTCAGGAGGACCCAAAATGGAAAAAGCAACTGACAATTTAAATGAAAAACCAGCAGTAACGAAGAACTTTATTGAACTGGCAATTGACAAAGATCTTGCAGAAGGCAAATATACTGAGATTTGTACAAGATTCCCACCGGAACCAAATGGCTATCTGCATATCGGCCATGCCAAATCCATTCTTTTAAACTATGGACTGGCTAAAAAATATAACGGTAAGTTCCATCTTCGTTTTGATGATACGAACCCGACAAAAGAGAAAACTGAATTCGTACAGTCTATTATTGCCGATGTGGAATGGCTTGGCGCAGCTTATGACGGAGAAGTGCGTTTCGCATCCAACTATTTTGATCAGATGTATGAGGCAGCCGTAAAGCTGATCAAGAAAGGCAAGGCTTATGTCTGTGATCTGACAGCAGACCAGATCCGTGAATACCGCGGCACATTAAAGGAACCAGGCAAGAACAGCCCTTATCGTGATAGAAGTGTTGAAGAGAATCTTCAGTTATTTGAAGAGATGAAAGAAGGCAAATACCCGGATGGATCTAGGGTATTAAGAGCGAAGATCGATATGTCTTCACCGAATATCAACATGCGTGACCCGATCCTTTATCGGGTTGCCAGAATGACTCACCACAATACAGGCGATAAATGGTGTATTTATCCGATGTATGACTTTGCACATCCGATTGAAGATGCCATTGAAGGTATTTCCCATTCTATCTGTACACTGGAATTCGAAGACCATCGTCCGCTTTATGACTGGGTTGTCCGCGAACTGGAATATCCGATGCCGCCAAGACAGATTGAATTTGCAAAATTATATCTGACTAATGTCGTAACCGGCAAGCGTTATATCAAGAAGCTGGTTGATCAGGGTATTGTTGATGGTTGGGATGATCCTCGTCTTGTAACCATCGCAGCGCTGAGAAGAAGAGGTTATACCCCTGAATCCATCAAGATGTTTATGGAGATGGTGGGCGTATCCAAGAGCAACAGCTCTGTTGACTATGCAATGCTTGACTACTGTATCCGTGAAGATCTGAAGATGAAACGCTCTCGTATGATGGCTGTTCTTCATCCGCTGAAGCTTGTGATCGACAACTATCCGGAAGGTCAGATTGAATACCTGGATGTACCGAATAATCAGGAGAATGAAGCCCTCGGTACAAGGAAAGTACCGTTCGGCCGAGAACTTTACATTGAGCAGGATGACTTTATGGAAGTACCGCCTAAGAAGTATTTCCGTCTCTATCCTGGCAACGAAGTTCGTCTGATGAGTGCTTATTTTGTCACATGCACAGATGTTGTGAAGGATGAAGCAGGCAATGTGGTTGAAGTACACTGTACTTATGACCCAGAGACAAAGAGCGGTTCAGGCTTTACAGGACGCAAAGTCAAAGGAACAATCCACTGGGTAGCTAAAGAAACAGCTGTTAAGGCAGAAGTGCGTCTCTATGAGAACCTTGTTGACGAGTCAAAAGGCAGTGTTTACAATGAAGACGGCAGCGTGAATATTAATCCGAATTCACTGACTGTTCTGAAAGACTGTTGTCTGGAGCCGAATTTTGAAGGTGCTGTGGGCGGAGACAGCTATCAGTTTGTCCGCAACGGTTTCTTCTGCATCGACAGTAAGGATTCCAAACCGGATGCCCTTGTATTCAACCGCATCGTATCTTTGAAGAGTTCATTTAAATTGAATAAATAAAATATGTGGAGTGCGCTCCAAGAATACTGAAAATGGATGTTAAATAAGCAATTCAACATCCATTTTATGTTATTTATGCGAGCAACGAGCCAAAACGGAGTGTAGAGGCCGCGATAACTTGAGAAACTCGTGGAGCGTGTTTCTCATAGTTGGCAGAGCACACTCCTTTTGGCTGAATGCGAGTTCTTCTAATACAAAAGTTATCCTTGAGTTTTTTGCTCAATTTAACAATTTAAAAATGAGAGATATAGTGAGTAAAAATGAGAACAAGTGATGTTTGCTAATAAAATTCACAAATAATCGCCTCTGAATAAAGTTGCACATTTTTGAAAAATTAAATAATATATAACCATCGATTAGCACTCAAATCAAGTGAGTGCTAGCAAATGATAATAATGATTATATATCCATTTGAATATTAAGGAGGCTTATTAATATGAAGTTAGTTCCATTAGGTGACAGAGTTGTATTAAAACAGTGTGAAGCAGAAGAGAAGACAAAATCCGGTATTATTTTAGCTGGTCAGGCTAAAGAGAAGCCACAGGAAGCAGAAGTTATTGCTGTAGGTCCTGGCGGTGTTGTTGATGGCAAGGAAGTTACAATGCAGGTAGCTGTTGGACAGAAGGTTATTTATTCTAAATATGCCGGTACAGAAGTGAAGCTGGATGGCGAAGAATATATCATCGTAAGACAGAATGATATTCTTGCAGTTGTAGAATAATCATTTACTCAGACAGACTTATTCCTATATTTTTAAATTATAGATTTGGAGGTAATTACAATGGCTAAAGAGATTAAATATGGCGCAGAGGCTAGAAAAGCCCTGGAAGCAGGCGTGAATCAGCTTGCAGATACAGTTAGAGTAACACTTGGACCAAAAGGAAGAAATGTTGTCCTTGACAAATCTTTTGGTGCTCCATTAATTACAAATGATGGTGTTACAATTGCCAAAGATATCGAACTTGAAGATCCTTTTGAGAACATGGGTGCTCAGATTGTCAAAGAAGTTGCTACAAAGACAAACGATGTAGCAGGTGATGGTACAACAACAGCAACTGTTCTTGCACAGGCTATGATCAATGAAGGTATGAAGAATCTGGCTGCAGGTGCTAACCCAATCATCCTGAGAAAAGGTATGCAGAAAGCAACAGAAGTTGCTGTAGACGCTATCAAGGAGATGAGCTCTACATTAACAGGCAAGGCTCAGATTGCAAGAGTTGCTGCTATTTCCGCCGGTGATGACAGTGTCGGTGAAATGGTTGCAGATGCTATGGAAAAGGTTACAAACAACGGCGTTATTACAATTGAAGAATCCAAGACAATGCATACAGAACTTGATCTGGTAGAAGGTATGCAGTTTGACAGAGGTTTCCTGTCCGCTTATATGTGCACAGATATGGACAAGATGGTTGCTGAACTTGACAACCCATACATCCTCATCACAGATAAGAAGATCTCCAACATTCAGGAAATCTTGCCTGTACTTGAACAGATCGTTCAGAACGGTGCGAAGTTACTCATCATTGCTGAGGATGTAGAAGGTGAAGCACTGACAACACTTGTACTGAACAGCTTAAGAGGTACATTCAAAGTTGTTGCTGTTAAGGCTCCGGGCTATGGTGACAGAAGAAAAGAAATGCTTCAGGATATCGCTATTCTGACAGGCGGTACAGTGATTTCTTCTGAAATTGGCTACGAATTAAAAGATACAACATTTGATATGCTTGGTCGTGCAAAATCCGTTAAGGTTACAAAAGAGAATACAATCATCGTTGATGGTGCAGGTGCTCCGGAAGCAATCAAAGCCAGAGTTGATCAGATTTCTGCTCAGGAAAAAGAGACAACATCCGATTTCGACAGAGAAAAATTACAGGAAAGACTTGCTAAACTGTCCGGCGGCGTAGGCGTTGTTCGTGTAGGTGCTGCTACAGAAACAGAAATGAAAGAAAAGAAACTCCGTATGGAAGATGCTTTAGCTGCTACAAAGGCTGCTGTTGAAGAAGGTATCATCTGCGGTGGTGGTTCTGCTTATATCCATGCATCCAAGAAAGTTGCTGAATATGCTGCAACACTTGAAGGCGATGAGAAGACAGGTGCAGGCGTTGTACTGAAAGCACTTGAAGCACCTCTGTTCCACATTTCTGCCAACGCAGGTCTTGAAGGTGCCGTGATCATCAACAAGGTTCGTGAAAGTGAAGTTGGTGTTGGTTTTGATGCACTGAATGAAAGATATGTCAACATGGTAGAAGCAGGTATTATCGACCCTGCTAAGGTTACAAGAAGTGCTCTGCAGAATGCAACAAGTGTTGCTTCTACACTTCTGACAACTGAATCCGTTGTTGCTGAAATCAAGAAAGACGTACCAGCTCCAATGCCACAGGGCGGCGGAATGGGTATGATGTAATCACATAATACTTTTACAAAAGATGAGGGTTGCCGCATATTGCGGCAGCCCTTTGCTTGTTCTTGCGTCTTTTATCGTGTATAATAGAAGAAAAATTACAAAGGAGCAGCAGACGAGATGTACAACAGCACAAATGGAGATGCCTTTTGCGAAGTTCTTGTCAAACGCAGGAGAGGTACTCCGGAAACAGTGAAAATGGTTCTGTCCATACTGGCAGGAATGGTCGTATCCATACTCATTTTTATGTTCATACCAATGTTTTTCATTTTGATCGTTCCGGTATGGGCACTGATTGTATTCGTGATCAAAATGCAGAAAAGGGAATATGAATATATCTTTACATCAGGAGATCTGGATATTGACGCATTGATCGGAGATTATAAGAGAAAGAATATATTCAGCCTTTCTATGGAGCATATGACATTGATTGCGCCTGAGAATTCCCATGATCTGGATGGCTATAAGGGGAATCCAAACTACCGTCATTATGATTTCAGTGCCAATGATGCTATGTTGACAAATTACATCATTATAGGGAATTGGAATAATCAGCAGGTTTTTGTTAAATTTACACCTAATGAACGTCTTTTAGATGATATGTTCAGAATCTCCCCAGGCAAAGTCAGACGCAGATAGACAAATGTCGCCCCATGGCGGAAAAATAAATAGTATTAATAATACTAATAAAACAATGGTTGACTTTTTTTTTACAGTTTGTTAAACTTTTTAAAAATTAAAGCAAGTCACTATCAATGACAACTTATAATCTGAACAGAATGTAGGTTGTCAAACTTATATAACGAAAGAGAGGAATACGTAATGAGCAAAATTATCGGCGAAGGTATCACATTTGACGACGTTTTACTTGTACCAGCCTATTCTGAAGTTATTCCAAATCAGGTAGATATTTCTACCTGGCTGACGAATACGATCAGATTGAATGTACCTCTGATGAGTGCAGGTATGGACACAGTTACAGAACACCGCATGGCAATTGCAATGGCAAGACAGGGAGGCATTGGTATTATACATAAGAATATGTCAATCGAAGCCCAGGCGGAAGAAGTAGATAAGGTAAAGCGCTCTGAGAATGGCGTTATCACAGACCCATTTTATTTATCCCCTGAACATACACTGGCAGATGCAGATCGTCTGATGGCTAAGTTTAGAATTTCGGGTGTGCCGATTACAGAGGGCAAGAAGCTCGTTGGTATTCTGACAAATCGTGATCTGAAATTTGAGACAGATTACAGCAAGAAGATCAAAGAATGCATGACAAGTGAAGGACTTGTTACAGCTAAAGAAGGAGTTACTCTTGAAAAAGCCAAGAAGATTCTCGGTCAGGCTCGTAAGGAGAAGCTTCCGATTGTTGACGATGACTTCAATTTGAAGGGGCTGATCACAATCAAGGATATTGAGAAACAGATCAAGTACCCATTATCAGCCAAGGATGCTCAGGGACGTCTTCTCTGCGGTGCCGGCGTCGGCGTAACAGCTGATATTCTTGATCGTGTGGATGCGCTTGTTAAAGCTCATGTCGATGTGATCGTTATAGATACAGCCCATGGCCATTCAGCAAATGTGCTTCGTACCGTTCATATGGTGAAGGATGCTTATCCGGATCTTCAGGTTATCGCAGGTAATGTTGCTACAGCAGAAGCAACAGAAGCTCTGATCAAAGCAGGTGTCGATTGTGTCAAAGTCGGTATCGGACCTGGTTCTATCTGTACAACACGTGTTGTTGCAGGTATCGGTGTTCCACAGGTTTCAGCTGTTATGGATTGCTATGAAACAGCCAGAAAGTATAATATCCCGATTATAGCCGATGGCGGTATCAAGTACTCCGGTGATGTAACGAAGGCTATTGCAGCCGGTGCCAATGTCTGCATGATGGGCAGCATGTTTGCAGGCTGTGATGAAAGCCCGGGCAGCTTCGAATTATACCAGGGAAGAAAATACAAAGTATATCGTGGTATGGGTTCCATCGCTGCTATGGAAAACGGAAGCAAAGACAGATACTTCCAGTCAGATGCCAAGAAACTGGTTCCAGAAGGTGTTGAAGGCCGTGTTGCTTACAAGGGCTTTGTTGAAGATACCGTCTTCCAGCTTCTGGGTGGTCTCCGTGCAGGTATGGGTTACTGTGGTGCAAGAACGATCGAGGAACTGAAAGAGAACGGACGTTTCGTAAAGATCTCAGCGGCAGCTTTAAAAGAAAGCCATCCACATGATATCCACATTACAAAAGAAGCACCAAACTACAGTGTCGATGCTTAATCTGTAACTGTTCAGAGCCAAGCTCTGAACAGTTATCTTAATCTTATGAAATAAGCCGGCTGCTGCAGGATTGAAGAAAAATTTTCAATTTTGCAGCAGCTTTTTGCATATTTTTTTCTAGTGGCCGGATAATAAAAGGATGACCCTTGTTTACGATTAATATCAAAATGTGTTATAATAGATGGCACGAATGCGAAAATGATCAGGAGGCATATAATGACAGATAAATTTACCAATATTCCGGCTGCCTATGAAATTGTCAGTCTGGAGTATATAGATGAGATCAAATCCCAGGCAGCCCTTTTGCGTCACAAGAAGACAGGGGCAAGAGCAGCAGTTCTTGCTAATGATGACGAGAACAAAACTTTCAATATCGGATTCAGGACCCCGCCAAAAGACAGCACAGGTGTTGCTCACATTATGGAACATTCTGTATTGTGCGGTTCAGAGAAATTCCCGGCCAAGGATCCCTTTGTAGAACTGGCCAAGGGATCTCTGAATACATTTTTGAATGCCATGACTTATCCGGATAAAACTGTTTACCCGATTGCCAGCTGTAACGATGCGGATTTTCAGAATCTGATGCATGTTTATCTGGATGCGGTTTTCCATCCGAATATTTATATTCATGATAAGATATTCAGACAGGAAGGCTGGCATTATGAATTAACAGATAAGCATGCACCGCTGATCTACAACGGTGTTGTCTATAATGAAATGAAGGGTGCTTTTTCATCACCCGAACAGATTTTATACAGAAAGATCACAGATTCCCTGTTCCCGGATACGATCTACAGTGTAGAGTCCGGCGGTGATCCGGATGTTATTCCTGAACTGACCTATGAACAGTTCCTTGACTTCCACAGAAAATACTATCATCCGTCTAACAGTTATATTTATCTGTATGGCAATATGGACGTGGCAGAAAAGCTTGCTTTTATTGACGAAGAATACCTGTGCCATTATGATAATGCACAGGTAGATTCCGCCATAGCAAGACAGCTGCCATTTAAACACAGCACTGTAACTCGCGGTGAATATCCCATCGGCAATGATGACCGTGAAGAGAATGCAGCCTATATGGCTTACAGCTGGGTGATCGGTGACAGTCTTGATGCCAAACTTTGCCTTGCCTTCCAGATTCTTGAATATGCACTGATGGATGCTCCGGGTGCACCTTTGAAACAGGCACTTTTAGACCAGAAACTGGGTGAGGATATCTATGGAATGTTTGAGACAAGCCTGCTTCAGCCGTATCTCTCCATCATTATCAAGAACATGAATGAAGCTGACAGAGATCAGATTGTTCAGATCATCCGTACAGAGCTGGCAAAACTGGCAGAAGGCGGATTAAACCACCGGACATTGGAAGGTGTGCTTAATTATTATGAATTCAAGTCCAGAGAAGGCGATTTTGGTCGTTGGCCTAAAGGACTGATGTATGGTCTTCAGCTGATGGACAGCTGGTTGTATGATGACAATAAGCCTTTTGTACATCTGAAGTTCCAGGCAATTTATGATGAGTTAAGAGAAGGTCTCTCACAGAACTATTTCGAAGGTTTGCTCAAACAGTATATGATTGACAATACCCATTGTTCCCTGTATCTGCTTTGTCCGTCTAAGGGGCTCGCAGCAAGGAAGGAACAGGCACTGGCTGACAAACTGGCAGAATACAAAGCGTCTCTTTCCGAAGAAGAACAGGAACAGCTGATTACAGCCACTGCAGAACTCAAACAGTATCAGAGTGAACCGTCACCGAAAGAAATCCTCGAAACAATTCCGCTTCTGACAATTGATGATATCCGCAGGGAAGCTGAACCCATTTATAATAAAGAATTATCAGAACATGAGATTCCTATTCTTCAGCATGAAATCGAAACAAACGGCATTGCTTACGTGGATATGCTTTTTGACATTCATCATATCGCCGCTGAAGATGTCCCTTATCTTGGCATCCTGACGGAAGTCCTTGGCAATATGGATACGGATCATTATACGTATCAGGAACTGACTGATGAAGTGAATTTATATACCGGCGGTCTGCGGACAGCTGTGAATATTTACGGACTGCAGGGTCAGAATGCATATAAGCCGAGATTTGAATTATCAGGAAAAGTATTATACAGCAAAGTATCCAAGCTGTTCGAATTATTTGAAGAAATCCTGCTTCATACCCATTTTGACGATGAGAAACGTCTGAAGGAAATTCTGAACCAACTGAAATCTCGGCTGGAGATGGGCTTTATGTCCAATGGCCATTCAACAGCGGTCAACAGAGCCATGTCCTATTTTAGCCAGGGAAGCTGGTACAAAGAACTTGTTGAGGGTATCGCATTCTATCAATTTCTGTGTGATACACTGAAAAATTATGAGACAAGGAAAGTTGAAGTTATCCGCAGATTGAATAGCATTGGTCAGAAGATTTTCAGAAAAGCGTATCTTCTGGCAGACATGACAATGAATCAGGAAGGGCTGCAGCTCTGCCTGAAACCTCTTGCAGCCTTTGAGGGCAAGCTTTATACAACGCCGATGTCAGAAACAGACTGCAGCATCAAGGCAGTCGGCATATGTCCGAAACATGGAGAAGCCTTCATTACAGCCGGCATGGTGCAGTATAACGCCTGCACAGGCAGCTTTGCAGAATCAGGCATCACCTACAATGGCAGCATGAATGTTTTGAAGAATGTTCTGGGCAATGAATATCTTTGGAACAATGTCAGAGTCAAAGGCGGTGCTTATGGCTGTATGTGCGGATTTGCGCCAAGCGGCAATGGGTACTTTACATCCTATAGGGATCCGAATCTGGCAAAAACTTATGATATTTATACAGATGCCGCCGCTTATGTCCAGTCCTTAGAGTTAGATGAGAGAGAACTGACCAAATATATCATCGGTGCCATCGGTGCCATTGATACACCGATGACAGCCTCAATGAAGGGCAGCCGTTCATTGGCTGCATATCTTGGGGAACGCAGCTTTGAACAGATTCAGAAGAACAGGGATGAGCTTCTTTCTACCACAGTCGAAGATTTAAGGAAGCTTTCAGGAGCAGTTGCCGCCATTACTGAAGCAGGACATATCTGTGTTATCGGCAGTGAGAGTAAGATCACAGAAGAAAAAGAACGATTTGAGCATGTAGAACAGCTTATTCAGTAGGTTTACTCATTCAGAGATAGCAAATTGAAAATATATAAAACACTTATTAAATAAAACAGGGGAGATTTTATGAATCAACAGTACAAATCCGGCTTTGCCACATTGATCGGCCGTCCGAATGTAGGCAAATCCACATTAATGAATCATTTGATCGGACAGAAGATTGCTATTACGTCCAACAAACCGCAGACAACAAGAAATCGTATTCAAACTGTATACACGAGTGAAGAAGGACAGATTGTTTTTGTCGATACACCGGGTATCCATAAAGCCAAGAACAAACTTGGTGAATATATGGTAAATGTTGCTGAGCGTACACTGAGTGAAGTAGATGTTATTCTCTGGCTTGTTGAACCGACGACATTTATCGGTGCCGGTGAACAGCATATCGCAGAACAGTTAAGGAAGACAAAGACACCGATCATCCTTGTTATCAACAAGATTGACACAGTCAAAAGAGAAGAGATTCTCAAGAGTATCGATGCCTACAAAGATATCTGTGATTTTGCGGAAATCGTACCTTGCTCTGCTCTTAAAGGCGACAATACAAAAGACCTGATCGATGCGATTATGAAATATTTGCCGTATGGCCCGCAGTTTTACGATGAGGATACCGTAACCGATCAGCCGGAGAGACAGATCGTGGCAGAACTGATCCGTGAGAAGGCGCTTCGCTCCCTGAATGAAGAAGTACCACATGGTATTGCCGTATCCATTGATCAGATGAAGGCCCGCAACAGAAAACTTATTGATATTGATGCGACAATTATTTGTGAGCGTGATTCTCATAAAGGTATTATCATCGGCAAGCAGGGTGCAATGCTGAAGAAAATCGGATCTCAGGCAAGACCTGAAATCGAAGATATGCTTGGCAAAAAAGTCAATTTAAAACTTTGGGTCAAGGTCAAGAAAGACTGGAGAGACAGTGATTTCCTGATCAAAAATTTCGGATACGACAAGAAAGAATACTAAGAAAGACGGTTTTAGATGGCAGAACTGATCAAAGTAACGGGCATGGTCATTTCAACGATGCCTGTGGGAGAATATGATAAACGGGTTGTCATTCTGACAAAGGAAAGGGGCAAGATCCACGGGTTTTCCAGGGGCGCCAAACGTCCCGGCAATAGCCTGATGGCAGCTTCCCAACCCTTTGTATTCGGTGAATTTATGCTGCTTGAAGGGCGCAGTGCTTACACTATTTCAAGTGTCCGGGTGCTGAATTATTTTGAAGAGTTCAGAAAGGATATGGATGCCACCTGCTATGGATGCTATTTTCTGGAATTTGCAGATTATTACGGCCGGGAGAATGCCGATGATCTGGAGATGCTGAAGCTCCTTTATCAGACCGTGCGGGCACTTTGTAAAAAGACAATTGCCTATCCTTTGATTCGGTGCATTTATGAATTGAAAATTATGGCTGTCAACGGAGAGTGTCCTCAATGCTTCGAATGTGCCTGCTGTCATTGTACAGACCCGTTAACAGTTTTCAGCAGCCGGTACAGTGGACTTTTATGCAGTAAATGCGCTTTTCATGAGAAGATGACGACGATTCCTGTAAGCCCTGCAGCTGTTTACACAATGCAGTATATCATCAGTACACCTGTTGAAAAGCTTTATACCTTCACCGTATCAGATGAAGTTCTGGAAAATCTTAAAAATATCATTGAACGATACCGTAACCAATATATTGACAGACGTTTTAAATCCCTTGAGATCTTGACCATGATGGAAGACATGTGATCCATGGAAGATACATAAATTTATCAAAAAGGGATTGAAAAACTGGTATTTTAAGGATACAATGAATGGGACATACACAGACTGGAGGTAATATTATGAGACACCGTGTATTACTGGCTGTATTGCTGTGCATGACTCTTCTGGCCGGATGCAGCGGAAGGAAAGTTGATCTGTCAAATGAGACAGTTTCAACGATCGGCGTGAATGGAGACGGTTCTGTTGAAGAAGTGGTGGTTGAGACTTTTGACAAAGATTATTATTCTCTGACGGAACTGACAGCGTATGTCAATAAGCAGGTAGATGCATTCAATCAGGCGAATCCTCAGGAACAGCCGGAGAATAAAAAGGCAGATGATCCGGAGATTACGGCTGTGACGGTTCAGTATGTTGAATCCGACGAAGATGCAAAGACTGCGACGATGGCACTTGGATATCTGAATATGGATATCTATGATTCTTTCAATGAAACAAATTTCAAGTTTCTTTCAATGGAAGAGGCTGCTTCAGACAAAAGCATATCGGATATGAATGGTCTGGTTGAGGTGAAGAGTGGTGAAGAGAAATCTTTTTCAGATTTAACGGAGCACACGCATCTTCATCTGATCTATACAGATAGTTCTGTACACATTCAGACTGGCGGTAAGATTATGTACTACAGTAAAGATGCATCATTGACAGATGACTATACAATTCAGACTTCGGATAGTCCTTCAGTGGTTCTCTTCAAGTGATTATTCACTTGATAGCATAAATTAAAATTGCGAGGTAAAGAACATGGAAAAAACAATGGAAAAAATCGTAGCACTTGCCAAAGCCCGCGGCTTTGTTTATCCGGGCTCAGAAATTTACGGCGGACTTGCCAATACATGGGACTACGGTAACCTTGGCGTTGAATTAAAGAACAATGTAAAAAAAGCCTGGTGGAAGAAATTTATCCAGGAAAATCCTTATAATGTAGGTGTTGATTGTGCGATTCTGATGAATCCTCAGACATGGATCGCATCCGGCCATCTGGGCGGCTTCTCTGATCCTCTGATGGATTGTAAAGAATGTCATGAGAGATTCAGAGCAGATAAGCTGATCGAGGATTTCTGTCAGGATAACGGTATTGAACTGGATGGCTCTGTTGATGGCTGGTCCAACGAGCAGATGGTTAAGTTTATTGATGAGAAGAATGTCTGCTGTCCAACATGCGGCAAGCATAACTTTACAGATATCCGTCAGTTCAACCTGATGTTTAAAACATTCCAGGGTGTTACAGAAGATGCCAAGAATACCGTTTACTTAAGACCTGAGACAGCACAGGGCATCTTTGTCAACTTCAAGAATGTTCAGAGAACATCCCGTAAGAAAATTCCATTTGGTATCGGCCAGATTGGTAAATCCTTCAGAAATGAGATCACTCCTGGCAACTTTACATTCAGAACACGAGAATTTGAACAGATGGAACTTGAATTCTTCTGTGAACCGGATACAGACCTTGAATGGTTTGCATACTGGAAAGAATTCTGCATTAACTGGCTTCAGACATTAGGCATCAAACCAGATGAAATGAGAGTCAGAGATCATGAAGCAGAAGAGCTCTCCTTCTATTCCAAGGCAACTTCCGATATCGAATTCCTCTTCCCATTCGGATGGGGTGAATTATGGGGTATTGCTGACAGAACAAACTATGATCTTTCCCGCCATATGGAAGTTTCCGGTGAAGATCTCACATACTTTGATGAAACAAAGAAAGAAAAATACATCCCATACGTTATTGAGCCATCTCTGGGTGCTGACCGAGTTGTCCTTGCATTCCTCTGCGGTGCATATGATGAAGAGAATATCGGCACAGAAGAGAAACCTGATATGCGTACAGTCCTTCATTTCCATCCGGCACTGGCACCTGTTAAGATTGGTGTACTGCCATTATCCAAGAAACTGGGTGAGAAAGCAGAAGCTGTCTATACTGAGCTTTCCAAGAACTGGAACTGCGAATATGATGACAGAGGCAATATTGGTAAAAGATACAGAAGACAGGATGAAATCGGTACTCCGTTCTGCGTAACGTACGATTTTGATTCTGAAGAAGACGGCTGCGTAACTGTTCGTGACAGAGATACAATGGAACAGGAACGTGTGAAGATTGAAGATCTGACAGCATACTTCATGGAAAAACTGGCCTACTAAAATCAAACTTGATTTCTGGCAGATTGCTGCATCATTAACGATAAAAGGCATGTGAAAAATGAGAATTTTTTACATGCCTTTTTACTGGCTGTACGGTGTAGAATTGAAGATGACCCATATTGATGGTCAAAAATTTGTATTGGCCATTTAAAAATGTATACATATGTCGAAGCCTATATAGCAAATATTTGTTAAATATTCACTATATAGGCTTTGCTTTTTAAGAAAATAGTGCTAAAATATAGTTGTCGAAACTTATTGTACTTATCAATTTGTAGTGTATTTTGCACAGGAATTCGAACAGAGCATATATCTGTGATCGGATCTGAAATCTGCGCCGGGACTTCCTGTTAAGTCCCGAATACGCAAACATTTAAGGGGGCTTTATAATGCGCAAGTGGGTTTATATGTTTACAGAAGGTAATGCCAGTATGAGAGAACTGCTTGGAGGAAAAGGTGCCAACCT
Organism: Pseudocoprococcus catus; assembly: GCF_019734885.1. Lineage (GTDB taxonomy): Bacteria > Bacillota > Clostridia > Lachnospirales > Lachnospiraceae > Coprococcus_A > Coprococcus_A catus. The sequence goes on from NZ_JAAXCM010000034.1 coordinate 28,391, forward strand.
GGCAGAGATGACGAATCTTGGACTGCCTGTTCCGCAGGGCTTTACAATTACAACCGAAGCATGTACACAGTACTATGAAGATGGCCGATATATTAATCAGGAGATTCTTGATCAGATTATGGAAGCTATCTCGAAAATGGAAGAAATCACCGGCAGGAAGTTCGGTGATAAAGAGAATCCGCTCCTTGTATCTGTCCGTTCCGGTGCCAGAGCTTCCATGCCGGGTATGATGGACACTATCCTGAATCTTGGTCTGAATGAGGAAGTCGTTCATGTTCTGGCGAAGAAATCCGGCAACCCAAGGTGGGCATGGGATTGTTATCGTCGTTTTATCCAGATGTACTCTGATGTCGTTATGGAAGTCGGCAAGAAATACTTCGAAGAACTCATCGACAAGATGAAAGCAGAAAAGGGTATTACTCTGGATATTGATTTAACAGCAGAAGATCTGCATACGCTGGCAGACCAGTTTAAGGCAGAGTACAAAGAGAAAGTCGGCAAAGATTTCCCGGATAACCCGACAGACCAGCTGATTTATGCCATCAAAGCCGTTTTCCGATCATGGGACAATCCAAGAGCCAACGTTTATCGTATGGACAATGACATTCCGTACTCATGGGGAACAGCAGTCAATGTCCAGATGATGGCTTTCGGCAATATGGGAGAGACATCCGGTACGGGTGTCGCCTTTACCCGTGATCCGGCCACTGGTGAGAATCATCTGATGGGTGAATTTCTTCTGAATGCCCAGGGCGAAGATGTTGTTGCCGGTGTTCGTACACCGCAGAAAATTTCTCATCTTCAGGAAATTATGCCGGATGTCTATGACCAGTTTGTGGGCATCTGCCATACTCTTGAAGATCATTACAGAAACATGCAGGATATGGAATTTACCATTGAGAATGGCCATCTCTATATGCTGCAGACCCGTGACGGCAAACGTACCGCACAGGCAGCCCTTAAGATTGCCTGTGATCTGGTAGATGAAGGCATGATTTCAGAAGAAAGAGCAGTTGCCATGATTGATCCGCGTAATCTAGACACATTACTGCATCCGCAGTTTGATCAGAATGTTTTGAAAGAGGCAGTTCCAATCGGCAAGGCACTGGGTGCTTCTCCGGGTGCTGCCTGCGGTAAGATTGTATTTTCAGCCGATGATGCCAAAGAATGGGCAGAGCGCGGCGAGAAGGTTGTGCTTGTCCGTCTTGAAACATCTCCAGAAGATATCGAAGGTATGAAAGCAGCTCAGGGTATTCTGACCGTCAGAGGCGGCATGACATCCCATGCAGCAGTTGTTGCACGTGGTATGGGCAAATGCTGCGTATCCGGCTGCGGCGACATCGTGATGGATGAAGAGAATAAGCGTTTTACTCTTGGCGGCAAAGAATACTGCGAAGGTGATGCCATCTCCATTGATGGTTCAACCGGTAAGATTTATGCAGGTATTATCCCGACGGTTGATGCAACCATTGCCGGTGAATTCGGACGTATTATGAGTTGGGCAGACAAGTACCGCACCATGGGTGTCCGTACCAATGCAGATACCCCTCGTGATGCAAAGAAAGCCCGTGAACTTGGTGCGCAGGGTATTGGTCTGTGCCGTACCGAGCATATGTTCTTCGGTGAAGGCAGAATCGATGCTTTCCGTGAGATGATCTGTGCAGAGACGAAAGAGGAACGTGAAAGAGCCCTGGAAAAGATCCTGCCTTACCAGCAGGATGATTTCGAACAGATTTATGAAGCAATGGAAGGACTGCCGGTAACCATTCGTTTCCTTGATCCGCCATTGCATGAGTTCGTTCCGACAGAGGAAGAGGATATTGAGAAACTGGCCAAAGCCCAGGGCAAGAGCATTGAACATATCAAAGGCATCATTCAGGGTCTCCATGAATTTAATCCGATGATGGGACACCGGGGCTGCCGTTTAAGCGTGACTTATCCTGAAATTGCAGTTATGCAGACAAAGGCTGTTATCCGTGCAGCCATCAAAGTGCAGAAAGCACATCCGGAATGGACACTTGTACCTGAAATTATGATTCCGCTTGTAGGCGAAATTAAGGAATTAAAGTATGTCAAGAAGACAGTTGTGGAAACAGCTGATGCAGAGATTAAAGCCTCCGGCGTTGATCTGAAGTATGAAGTTGGTACAATGATCGAAATCCCTAGAGCAGCATTGACAGCGGATGAGATTGCCTCAGAGGCGGACTTCTTCAGTTTCGGTACCAACGATCTGACACAGATGACCTTCGGTTTCTCAAGAGATGATGCAGGCAAATTCCTGAACGCTTACTATGATGCCAAGATTTATGAGAGTGATCCATTTGCCAAGGTAGACCAGAAGGGTGTCGGCAAACTGATGAAGATGGCCATTGACCTTGGTCGTCCGGTTAATCCGAAACTGCATATCGGTGTCTGCGGCGAGCATGGCGGCGACCCGTCATCTGTGGAATTCTTCAATAAAATAGGTCTGGATTATGTGTCCTGTTCACCTTTCAGAGTGCCAATCGCACGTTTGGCAGCAGCACAGGCAGCTATCGCCGAGTCACATCACTAAAAGATCCGTGTTAGAGGGGAAAGCAAACTATCCTATTAAAGGGTAAAATTGCCAACCAATCTAAAAATTGTCCAAGTATAAAAAATTACCGGGAATTTAGAACAAGAATTCATCAAAGAGGCAGGAAGCGTATCCTGTCTCTTTTTTTGCTACAATATGGTTGAAATTCTGTTATAATAACATCATAGAGGAGATGATCGTTATCAAAGTAATAAAGAATCACTTGACGCCGCTAAAAAAAAGTGATTACACGAAAATCCATAATTTAAGAGATACCCTGCACCGTCCGCTGACAGCAACCAGTGAACAATCTGTTTTTTCATGGCAGAATTATTATGGTTTTACCGGATATGACGGCGGTGATTTTTTTCTGGTTTACAGCAGCCGCCTGCAGCGCTTTCTATATCCTTTCGGCAATGTCGGACATGGCCTGGACTTTATCAATCATCTTAACTGGCCCCAATCAGAGAAGAACTTTGCCTATTTAAGTGCAGACCAGGCTGCGTATCTGCAGCAATCCGGGTATGAAATTCGCAAAGACTGTGATGCCAGCGAATATATTTACGAGACAGCAGCACTGTCACTGACAGCCGGCAATATATCTTCTAATTTTAAGAGGAAATGCAGGAAATTCTCCAGGGAGTATCCGTATACAGTCCGAATGATCGATCCGGACTGGCTGGATCAGCGGATTTATGATTTATTTGAAAAGCAGCTGCCGGAAGTCATCTATATGCTGGACCATTACACAGAATACGGGATGACCGGCATTGAGATCCGGTGTCAGAATGAACGGGCCTTTTTATTCGGCTATGAAAACACTCCGGATACCTTCACCATGGCAGCTACAGATTATACCAAAGGGTTCGGCTCTTCTGCCGTCGCTGCCTGTATTTATGAAATGGCCAGCCGCCTGCAGGGACACTATCAATACATCAATTTAGAAGAGGATATGGGCATCAAAGGCCTGCGCCGGATGAAGCAATTATATCTTCCTGTCTTTATATTGGAGGCATACAATGCAGATTTCAAATATCATTAACCTACAGTCTGGAAAAGGCAGGTTTTTTTGCCGGAAAATGTTTCATAAAGTTTTCTGGATGACCAATCTGGCGTCCCTTGGCCTTGTGGCGGCTAATATCATGGATGCAGTTGTTGTCGGAAGACAGATGGGGGCATCCGGTCTGGCTGCCATTGGTATGGTCAGCCCGATTTATGTCCTTTACAATATTCTCGGTTACGGCTTTTCCGTGGGAGGTGCTGTTACCTTCAGCAAATTAATGGGCAAAGGCAAGGATGAAGCTGCAGTCAGTCATTTCAATCAGATCCTGCTCTTGTCTGTACTTGTCTCAGCCTTCATAGGTATTGCCGGCAACCTGTTATTGACGCCGATCGTCCATCTGTTGGGAGGAGCAGCAGCGGATGCAGCTGTTATAAAAATGTGTAAGGACTATGCCTCCCTAATTCTATGGACATTCCCCATCTTTATGATCAATTTCGTTTTTTATGAATTTGTCCGCTGCGATGATGATCAGAGAATTGCCTCCATTTCCTATGTCATCGGCTGTCTGTCGGATGTTGCCTTGAACTGGATACTGGTGGTTGGTCTTGATATAGGCGTACAGGGTGCTGCATGGGCAACTGTCATCGGTCAGTTCGTCAGTGTTCTGATTCTTACTACACACTTTTTTAAGCCCGGATATCATCTGCATATGGCCCTTAGTAAGATCGATTTTGCAGAGACACTAATATCATTCAAAATCGGCCTGTCAACTTCCTCAAGATACTTTTTTCAATGCCTTTATCTGATCATGATGAACAATCTGCTGATGCATTTTGCTCCCGACGGCAATTTATATGTAGCGGTTTTTGATGTTGTCATGAATGTGACTTATATCGGATGTTTTATTTATACGGCTGCCTGCGAGACAATGAGCCCGTTGGCATCTACATTTAATGCAGAACATAACAGAGAAAATCTCATCGAACTGCTTAAAACGGCACTCCTGTATGGCTGTATCGGCAGTATCCTGCTGGGCATTGTCATTGCTGTTTTTGCAGACCCCGTTGCTTCCATGTTCGGTCTGAACAATGCCCTTTCCGTTTCTGCTATCCGCGCTTATTGCATCAGTATTTCTTTTACGGCTTTTGTTGAGATATCCGCCTGTTTTTATCAGGCCATCGAAAAGCCGAAAGCAGCCGGCATCATTACGCTGCTGAGAAATTTTGTTATTTTATTCCCGATATCTGCCATTATCGGCATATATTGGACACAATACTTCTGGTATGCCCTGCCGGCAGAAGAAATTCTTACGGCCTTGGCAGCTTCATTTGTGATCTTTAAAGCAATTCCGGAAGAGGATGATAATGTCTTTTCTTATACCTTGACAAATGATCAGAAAGATGTATCTCGTCTTCTGAGTCAGGTGGAGGATTACCTTGAACAAAGTGATTCCGGCATCAAACAGTCCTATGTGATTTCCATGGTTGTGGAAGAGTTGTGTACCGCCATCATTGAACACGCTTTTAAAAACGATCCGGAGGAATACATACAGCTTACCATTACACCTGAGGAGACAGGCAATATCGTAGTAAACATCCGGGACAGTGCGGTTTCATTTAATCCTTTTGAGATGCAGACTAAACGTCTGAATGTCGACTCTGCATCAGACCATGCCGCCATTGATGCCATGGGGATCCTGATGATCAAGAAGAAAGCCAAAGAGTTTTATTATCGACGCTATCAGGGATTTAATGTCACAACGATTATCGTATAAAAAGGAGCAATCATATGCAATCAAATAAAAAAATAACCGATAAACGAAGGTTTTCCGTTGTTATGAAGATTACTGCCATTGTCATTGTCATGGCAATTTTAATCGGTTCCACTGCCATCTATGCCGGCTATTATCTTCATTCAACCACCATGAATCAGTATTACAAGAATCAGGTTGTCAATATCAGCAAAACCCTTTCCAAATATATCCCTGCTGATTATATCGAACAATTAAAGGAGGCAGCATCCGATCCGGAACTGGAAATCGTGAGAGAAGAAGCCATTGCATCTGATAACCCGGATCTTGTCAAAGACTGGATGATCCAAAAGGGTGTTTACGATGATTATGAAAAAGTGTTGTCTATTCTCGAAGATTTCCGCAATAATATGGGTATGACTTATGTTTATGTTCTGAACAATCAGGCCAACTATTCAACATATCTGGCAGATCCTGATGAAGATATGACCATATTCGGCAAAAGAGAAGACAATACAGCTGGTTTTGAACAGTACACATCCAATGAAGAAATCCCGCCGACAGTATCGGAAGGTGAATACGGATGGCTCTGTTCCGGCTATGAACCGATTTATTCTGAAGATGGTAAGGCTATCGCTTTGATCGGTGTGGATATCAGCATGAACGAAGTTGTCAGTCAGCAGATGGATTTCCTGAAGCAGATGCTGACATGGCTCATTATTCTGACATTGATCATTGTGATTCTGGTCATTTGCTATTTCCGTTATACACTGACAAAACCGCTTCAGAAGCTGGCCGGATCGGCCCAGACATTTGTTGCAAGAAGAGAGGAGAAAGGCTCAAAGGAACCGGTACAAACAGCTATTTCAGATCTCACCATCAAGTCCAATGATGAGATCCGCGACCTTTATGATTCTATTCGTCAGATGGAAACAGACATCAATCAATATATTCAGAATATTACCGCTGTTACTGCGGAAAAAGAACGCATTGGTGCGGAATTGAATATTGCCACACAGATTCAGTCTTCCATGCTTCCATGTATATTCCCGCCGTTTCCGAACCGTGAGGAATTTGATATATATGCATCCATGACACCTGCCAAAGAAGTTGGCGGCGACTTCTATGATTTCTTTATGGTGGATGACCGTCATATCGCCATCGTTATGGCAGACGTCTCCGGTAAAGGTGTCCCTGCCGCACTGTTTATGGTTATCGGCAAAACGCTGATCAAAGATCATACACAGCCGGGCATAGATCTTGGCGATATTTTCTCAAAGGTCAATAATCTTCTCTGTGAATCCAACAGCGAGGATATGTTTATCACAGCTTTTGAAGGTGTCCTCAATCTTGTCACAGGAGAATTCCGTTATGTCAATGCAGGACACGAAATGCCGTTTATCCGCAAGAAAAACGAAAGTTTTGAAGCCTATAAGATCCGTCCGGGTTTTGTCCTTGCAGGTATGGAAGGCATGCGTTATAAGAGCGGTTCCATGATGCTGGAACCCGGTGACATGATTTTCCAGTACACAGATGGTGTGACAGAAGCAACCAATGCACAGAATGAACTGTTTGGCATGGATCGTCTTCAGACAACTTTGAACTCTGTCAAAGAAAATGATACCCATGCGATCTTGACCGCTGTCAAAAACGGCATTGATACATTTGTGGGAGATGCCCCGCAGTTTGATGATATAACCATGCTTTGTCTGGATTACAAAAAGAAAATGGAGGTTGATGCGCAATGAAAGAGTTAACCTTAGATGCAACCGTAGAAAACATTTCAACTGTTACGGCATTTGTAGATGAAGAATTGGAGAAAATCGATTGTCCCATGAAAGCACAGATGCAGATCGATATCGCTATCGATGAAGTATTCAGCAATATTGCACATTATGCCTATCATCCCTCTGTCGGGTCTGCAACTGTCAAAATCGAAGTGATTGAAGAACCTATGTCCGTTGTGATTACTTTTATTGACGGCGGTACCCCTTACAATCCCCTTGAAAAGGAAGATCCCGATATCACCCTTTCCGCGGAAGAGCGGGAGATTGGCGGTCTGGGTATTTTCATGGTAAAGAAATCCATGGACAGCATTGATTACGAATATAAGGACGGGCAGAATATCCTCCGAATCAAAAAAAATATATAATTATTAATTAGAAGTTTTTCGGACGCTATAACTGAATGTTATAACGTCTATTTAAAATATGCATATTTATTATATATCAATCTGTGGTAAAATAGTATCAGAGTGATTAAGAAAAGAAAGGAATTTTCATGATGGATAAAGGAACAATCTTTAAATTTTATAATGATCTTGATACAGACCAGATTATCGCATCGCAGTATCTGCTGCTGCCGAATCTGGAAGAAATGAAAGCCCATACATTTGAGTCTCAGGACCCGGATTTTGCCAAAAAGGTACAGCCTGGTGACTTTGTTGTTGCCGGTGAGAATTTTGGCTGCGGTTCTTCAAGAGAACAGGCTCCCGGTGTGTTAAAAGCCCTTGGCGTGAAAGCAGTGATTGCCAAATCCTTTGCCAGAATTTTCTTCAGAAATGCCATCAATATCGGACTGCCGGCTATCGTCTGCAAAGATCTTCCGGATGATGTCCAGACAGGGAATACAATGATCCTTCACATGTCTGAAGGTACTGTAGAAGCCAACGGAAAGACTTACACATGTACAAAACTTCCGGAATATATGCAGCATATTTTAAATCAGGGCGGTCTGATCGCTTCTTTAAATAAAGAGGAGGACAAATAAGATGGGAATGACAATTGCAGAGAAAATTATTGCCGCAGCTGCAGGTGTTGAAAGCGTACGTCCCGGCGATATCCATACAGTAAATCTTGACAAAATGATGAGTAATGACGGTACAACACATCTGACCGTTGACATGTACAACAATCAGCTGAAGCATCCGCATATTGCGGATCCGAAGAAACTGGTTTTTATTGTTGACCACAATGTGCCTTCTGACAATCCTAAAACAGCTGCATCCCAGAAGAAGATGAGAGATTTTGCCAGAGAAAACGGCATTGATTTCTGGGAAGGAAAGGGTGTCTGCCATCAGATCATGCTGGAGAATTATGTCCGTTCAGGAGAGTTGATCTTCGGTGCAGACAGCCATACATGTTCTTATGGTGCTGTCGGTGCTTTTGGTACCGGTGTAGGATGTACAGACTTCCTTTACGGCATGGTCACAGGTACATCATGGGTATTGGTGCCAGAAACTGTCAAATTTAACCTTGTCGGGAAATTACCTGAAGGTGTCTATGCCAGAGATCTGATTCTTGAGATCATCGGCACTGTCGGTGCCAACGGCTGTAACTATCAGGTTATGGAGTTTACAGGCGAGGGAGCCAGGACACTGAGCATTTCAGATCGTATTGCTCTGTGCAACATGGCTGTTGAGGCCGGTGCCAAAACAGGTATTTTTGAGCCGGATGAGAAAGCTATTGCTTACCTTGAAGAACACGGACGCAAACCAAAGGCCATTTATCACAGTGATCCGGATGCAGTTTATGTAAGAGAATATACATTTGATCTGTCAAAAATCCGCCCTGTTGTGGCCAAACCTGATTTCGTAGATAATCTCTGTCCGGCTGAGGAAGTCCAGGGAATTAAGATTGATGAAGCGTTCCTTGGTTCCTGCAATAACGGCCGCATTGAAGATCTTCGGGTGGGTGCATCTATTATCAAAGGCCATAAGGTTGCTGACAGTGTTCGTTTCCTTGTTGTACCTGCCAGCCTTGAAATTTACAAACAGGCATTAAAAGAAGGTCTGATCGATATCTTTATGGATGCCGGTGCCATTGTCATGAACCCGAACTGCAGCGTCTGCTGGGGAAGCTGTCAGGGCGTCATCGGTGAGAATGAAGTACTGATCAGCACAGGTACACGCAACTTCAAGGGGCGTGCCGGCCATCCAAGCTCCAAAGTTTATCTCGGTTCCGCAGCAACAGTAACAGCATCCGCCATTGCGGGAAAGATTGCTTTAGCTGAAGATATTCATTAATTGATAAATACATAGTATCCGGAGAATGATTCGCAGGATTTACAGCAATCTCCAGAGTAGATATGGCAATCAGCTGACTGCGGGTAACGATCCGGATAACAACAGCGAAATGACGATGAGGTGTAACAGATATGGAAAATATGACAGGTAAGGTTTGGGTACTTGGCGATGATATTGATACCGATATCATTATTCCCACAGAGTATCTGGCCATGAAAACAATTGACGATATGAAACAGTATGGTTTCAGTCCCCTGCGTCCTGAACTGGCAGGGCAGATACAAAAAGGCGACATCATTGTTGCCGGCAAGAATTTCGGCTGCGGTTCCTCGAGAGAGCAGGCACCTGAGATCATCAAGGCATTGGGCATCCAGTGTGTCATTGCCAAATCCTTTGCAAGAATCTTTTTCAGAAATTCCATCAACAACGGTCTGCTTCTGATCGAACAGCCTGATCTTCATGATGATATCAAAGAAGGCGATACCATTACCGTTCATATGAATGAGCATATTGACTACAGCGGCAAAGAATATCCCATCGCCTCTCTGCCTGAAAATCTCATGAACATCATTCAGGCAGGCGGCCTTGTAGGTGCCATGCGAAAGCTGAACGGATTGGATTAAGAGAAAGGAGCAGACAATGGGCGAGACAATTATTGAAAAGATTATCCGACATAATACAGGAAAAAATGTCAAACCTGGCGATATCGTCACAGTGAATGTAGACCGCGTCATGATTCATGATATTTTTATTCCTTTTGTAGCAGAAAAATTTGAAGAAATGGGTTTTACAAAACTCTATGATCCGGAAAAAGTGATTCTGATCTATGACCATCTGGTTCCCGCCAGCCAGCTGGATGATACAAGGCATTTTCGTATCGGTGATGCATTTGCAGCCAAATACGGCATGCCTCACGTCCACAGAAGTGATGGTATCTGCCATCAGCTGATGACAGAGGCCGGTTACGTTAAACCGGGAGACGTTGTTTTCGGTACAGACAGCCATACAACAACTTACGGCTGTGTTGGTGCCTTCTCATCCGGTATCGGCTATACAGAAATGGCCAGCATTCTCGGTACAGGTACGATGTGGATCAAAGTGCCTGAGACAATCAAAGTTGTCATTGAAGGAGAACTTCCTGTCAATGTCATGTCCAAGGATATCATCCTTCGCCTGATCGGTGATCTCGGTGCAGACGGTGCGACTTACAAAGCACTTGAATTTACAGGCAGCACGGTTGACAATATGTCTGTGGCAAGCCGTATGACCATGTCCAATATGGCCGTTGAAGCCGGTGCCAAATGTGCCTTATTTACACCGGATGAAAAAACAGCTGAATATTGTGATGTCACTCTCAACGATTATCAGAAGAGCCTTAAAGGCGATGAGGATGCCGTTTATATGAAAACCATCACTTACCGTGCCGAGGATTTCGTGCCTGTAATGGCCTGTCCTTCACAAGTGGACAAAATCCGTGATGTCAGCACCCTTGAAGGCACACCGATCGATCAGGTCTTTATCGGTTCATGTACCAATGGCCGTCTGGAAGACCTTTCAGCGGCAGCAGAGGTCTTAAAAGGACAGAAAGTCGCTGATTATGTTAAACTGATCGTTACCCCTGCCAGCCGCAAGATTTATAAGCAGGCTGTGGACCAGGGCATCATGGAAATCCTGGCAGATGCAGGTGCTATTATTACCCATCCTGGCTGCGGTCTTTGCTGCGGCCGAACAGGCGGCATCCTGTCTGACGGAGAACGTGTTGTTGCTACCAATAACCGTAATTTCCTGGGCCGTATGGGTACATCCAGTGTCGAAATTTATCTGGCATCCCCGAGAACAGCAGCAGCCTGTGCAGTTGCCGGTAAAATCGTCACTCCGGAATAAACAGGAACTCTTTCTAACTGCCCACAAATTATCATTATAAATAAATTCATTCTATGAAAAACCGTGTTTGTACTTTTCTGTGCAAATGCGGTTTTTCCCTTTTTCCTCTTCCGTTATTCCGGAATTTGGATTATACTGTTTTTATATTTGTCTGCAACCTATTGCAGATCTTTTGTTTACGATGGGAGGAAATCATATTGAATAAACTACTGAAAACACAATCCGCCCCCAGGATTATTGCCAGCGGCTTTGCCCTGGTGATTTTTATCGGTTCGTTATTGCTGATGCTGCCATGCAGCATTCAGCCCGGCACTCATTTGAATTACATTGATGCCTTATACACATCTACCAGTGCCGTCTGTGTCACCGGCCTGACAGTGGTGGATGCCGGTGATACTTTCACGGCTCTCGGGCAATTTTTCCTGGCTGTGCTAATCCAGATCGGCGGCTTAGGTGTCACATCCATCAGCGCTGGCGTCATTCTGGCCATGGGCAGACGTGTCAACCTGAAAGGGCGAATGCTCATTCGTGAGTCTATGAATCTGGATGCAGGCCGGGGACTGATCGGTTTTGTCTATACAGTTTTTAAAACTACCCTGCTAATCGAATTGATCGGCGCAGCACTGAGTTTCATCGTTTTTATACAGGATTATTCCCTGTTCAGGGCCATCGGCGTCAGTCTGTTCCATTCCGTTGCCTCTTTTAATAATGCCGGATTTGACATTTTTGGCGGCGGACAGAGTATGGTTCCCTATGCGGATAATATTTTTCTGAATATCATTACCTGTGTCCTCATCTTTTTCGGCGGCATCGGCTTCCTTGTTATTCAGGAATTATGGCAAAAGAAATGTCAATGGAAGAAGCTGTCCATGCATACCAAAGTCGTCTTATCTGTCAGTCTGACTTTGATCATCATCGGTACTTTATTGATCAAATTAACAGAACCCGTTTCGTGGTTATGTGCGCTGTTTCACAGTGTTTCCACCCGAACAGCCGGTTTTGCCTCACGTCCTATCGGCGATTTCGGTGCTCCTGCATTACTTGTGATGATCGTGCTGATGTTTATCGGTGCATCTTCGGGATCAACAGGCGGTGGCATCAAGACGAGCACCTTTTTTGTCTTGATCCGGGGAATTTTTTCAGCAGCCACCAACCAATCGGAAAAGGCCTTTCATTATTCTATTCCGAAAGATGCCTTCAAAAAAGCCGCCGTTATTTCCATTCTGGCGGCAGGTGTCGTCATCACATCCACCTACATTCTGATGATCCTGGAACCGCAGGTGGATCTGCTGGATGCATTATTCGAAATGACCAGTGCCTTTTCAACTGCGGGATTATCAACCGGTATTTCATCCGGTCTGCATCTTCCTGCCAAAATACTTTCAATCATGATGATGTTTACCGGAAGACTCGGACCACTGACCATTGCCTCTTTATGGTATTTTTCACGTGGAGAACTCGCACTTTATCCCGATGGCAATATTGTTGTCGGATAACGTCAGACCAATATTTCAACAGACAGGAGATAAAAATGTTAAATTTAAAAAATAATTCATATTGTTCCAGGAATTCAAAAAATAAAAACATGACTTACGGTATCGTGGGTCTCGGCCGTTTTGGTTCGGCACTGGCCATGGATCTGGCTTCAGCCGGAGCAGAGATCGTTGTAATGGATAAAAACGAGGAAAGGGTCCGGACCCTGCGTGAAATGACTGAACATGCCTACGTTGTTGCAAATCTGGACAAAAAAACGCTCATTGAAACCGGTATCCAGAACTGTGATGCCGCCATCGTCTGCATTGCCGAACATCTGGATACATCCATACTGACGACCCTCAACCTTGTCTCACTGGGTATTCCAAGAGTCATTGCCAAAGCAGCAACCGCAGAGCATGGGATTATTCTTGAAAAACTGGGAGCGGAAGTTGTTTTTCCTGAACGGGATATGGCCATCCGCCTTGCAAGCCGCCTTGAAAATTCACATAATCTTGATATAGTTCAATTGAGCGAACAGATCAATATATCCAAAACAATTGTAGCAAATGCGGCAATTGGGTTAAGTGTCAGAGATATCAACCTCAGAGAACGCTTTGGCCTGAATATCATTGCCATTCAAAGTGACGATATCGTTATCAATCTTGTAACACCGGATTATAGATTCAAAGAAGGGGATATTCTCTTTGTTTCCGGATCCAAAGAAGGTATTTTCAAGCTCAATCAGTGGCTCAACGATTAAGATGCTTTTCTGATGCATTTTTTGTTTAAAATGTATCTTATTAAAATCATCCGACAGGAGGAACGCCACATGATACGCATTTTAATTGTGGAAGATGAAAAACCCATTTCAAACCTGATCAGGCTGAGTCTGACAAAAGCAGGTTATCACTGTACGTGTGCTTATGACGGCAATGCCGCTGTGGAACTGCTGGATCAGGAAATCTTTGACTTAATTCTGCTGGATATCATGCTGCCGGGAGCTAACGGTTTTGAACTGATGGATTACATCAGACCGTTGGGGATTCCTGTTATCTTTCTTACCGCCGTCAATTCTGTAGGCAACCGTGTCCGAGGATTGAAAATGGGAGCGGAAGATTATATCATCAAGCCCTTTGAGATCATTGAATTGCTGGCCAGAGTGGAAGTCGTTCTCAGACGTTACAACAAAATGATCCGGCATCTCCATGTGGCCGGTATTGATATTGATACCGTCAGTATGGCAGTCAAAAGAGGGGACGATGAAATCCAGCTGACTAATAAAGAGTATGAATTGTTATTATTATTCGCCAGGAATCCCGGTATTGCCCTCTACAAGGAAACGATCTACGAACGGGTATGGGGCGGTGAATATGTTCCGGGATCAAGAACAGTAGAGCTTCATGTACAGCGTATGCGCAAAAAAGTCGGCTGGGAGAAAGCCCTTGTTACTATCCCGAAAGTGGGCTACAGATTGGTGGACACAACATGAAATTCAAATACAAAGTGATGCTTTATATGACAGCCTTTCTTTCATTCTTCTATGTGGTCAGTGCCTGTCTTTTGATCTTTGTCTCATTTCAGACATCACTGAACAAAGAAAAGGCCAATGCACTGAACACCCATCGAATGATCCAGAATATGCTGCTTGTTTCAAAGGATATGAATCAGAGAGCCTATCAATATACCCTTAATCAGCTGGCCAGCCAGAATGCTTCCATGTGGAAAGGCATCCGTCTCAAAGAAGCCAAAAATCGGATCCTTTATTATGAGAGTGGCTATATGCCTTATTTACTGACACAGGATGATATTCAGACGATGGAAGAGGAGACCTGCTGTCTGATCCGGTATATCCAAAAAGGTACAAGTCATTTTGTCCAGATTTCAGGTCTCATAGATACCGGCAGCACCTCCCTTGTTCTGGAGATTTCCCAGGATGTGACACAGGTTTATGCTGCCCGGGAGACACAGCTTCAAATCTACAAAGCCATTCTTGCCTTTGTCCTGACGGCTGGTTCTATAGGTGCACTGCTGATCTCCGAAAAATTAACGAAACCTATTCGTCAGCTGTCGGAAACATCCCGTAAAATTGCAGGAGGCAACCTGTCTATTCGGTCGAATATTCATTCCGGTGATGAGATTGAACTGCTGTCCAGAGATTTCAATCACATGACAGACAGTCTTGAGGACAATATCCGCAAAATGGCAGACAGTATCCGCAGACAGGAAGAATTTATGGGAAGCTTTGCCCATGAGTTAAAAACACCTATGACATCCATTATCGGTTATGCCGATCTAATGCGCAGTCAGGCACTCACCAAAGAAGAGCAGCAGGAAGCAGCGGAATATATTTTTTCTGAGGGACAGCGCCTTGAAAGTCTGTCATTAAAATTGCTGGATCTGCTGGTCCTCAAAAAGAGAGACTTTGAATTTCGTCCGACAAATCTTCAGGCTCTCATAGAAAGTGCTGTCAGAACAACACTGCCGTCTATGGAAGGAAGACAGATCCGACTGAAAGAACGGTCAGATGAAGGGCTCTGCCTATTAGAACCGGATCTTACAAAATCTCTGATCGTTAATCTGATCGACAATGCCAGAAAAGCCATAGATAACGGAGGTTCCATCCTTGTGACCGGCAGACTGACATCAGAAGGCTGTGAAATTACGGTAACAGATACCGGTCGTGGTATGAAAAAAGAAGAATTGGCCCGTATTACGGAAGCTTTTTATCGTGTTGATAAATCCCGTTCCCGTGCCCAGGGCGGTGCCGGCCTTGGCCTGGCACTCTGCCAGGAAATTGCCCAGCTGCATCATGGCGGACTGTTATTCGAAAGTACCCCCGGAAAGGGAACCATTGTCAAAGCTATTTTAAATGGAGGCAGCATGAAATGAGATTAAAAAAGAAATATCTGTTACTGCCCGTGGTCACGCTTGCTGTTATCCTGCTTTGCTTTCTGCTTCCATCTATATTTTTTCAGATCTATGATCAGGAATGGACCGGCAAAAGGGTAGAAAAATCCGCCAATGCCTCCGGGCTCAGCATCGACAGCATGCCATTCAGTGAGAAAATCACTATGATCCAGGATTTGGATCAGATAGAATCCGCATTAAACGAAGAGAGTGTAAACCTGGATGCAGCTATTCTAAGCAGAGGCTACAAATTAACCAAAGAAGAGGCCTGGAATAATATCATAGCAGAATTCATGAAACTGGCTGATGATCTTGAATCGATTATGCCTGAATTTTATAAATATATATCATTCCTGCAGGATTACAATGACGCCATCACCTACTTTGCTGAGCCAGGTTCTATTAAAGCGGTTCTTGTTACAGATCAAGAAGGAAATTCAACAATCATATGGACCATCTGTTTTCAAATGAGCTATGACTTTTTAAATAATATTCAAGCAGAGGCTTATGCATCCGCATACATTTCCCTGCCTTACGTGGAACTCTACTATGACGAAAGCAGCGGCTATCTACTGGGGGCTGAAATTTATAATCTGGATATCGGTGATATTACCAGCATGAGGACTATTGCGGATGCAGAATGGCAATGGCGTGATGCAGAATTTCCATATAGTGGAGAAATCACTTTCGAAAATTATATAGACTGCTATTTTCTGAAACGTTATGCAGAGTATGCAGGCTGGCCATCCGGCAAAAAATCTACAGAATGGTATCCCACATCAGATGCAATGATGGCTATGCAGACAACGAAAGACAATGATACGCTCCGTCTGACATGTTCTGTCTATCTAGATATGGAACATTTTTTAAACATCAAGCTGAATAGAGAAAACTAATGCAATTGGCAACAGCAAAAAAATCGCCGAGGGTTTACTCGGCGATTTTTGTCATATAAGGTTTTAAGGCCGATAATACAAGGGTGTAAGAAATCTTTGCAAGACTTTCCGGTGTATCATCAAAATTATTCTTCATCCAGCTGATGATCAGCCCAAGACATCCGGCAATACAAAAGCTGTTGACTCTTTCAAGGGTACGCTCATCTAAGTGTACCAGATAAGGCTTCAGATATTTCATACAGTGACTGGAAATAATCTGTTCAATCTGGCGCATGAAAGCAACATCTCCATTCGGACCGAGAAGGGCAGAAGCAATTTCTCTGTTGTCTGCAATAAAAACAAACAATTCCGTAATATGCGGCATGGTTTCTCCAATTTTCACCGGCTCATCATTATGGATAATCTCCAGGATCTCATTCTTCAGATCATTCTCCGTCTGCTCCATCAGATCATAAATATCTGTATAATGCAGGTAAAAAGTCGAACGGTTAATATCCACTTCTTCCACCAGTTCTTTAACTGCAATTTCTTTGATGGTTTTCTCTTTTAATAATTTAGCCAGACCATGTCTGAGCTGCGCTTTTGTCTTTCTAATTCGGCGATCCATCTTTTCAGCCATTTCATTTCCTCCCAATTTTATATCCTAAAGCCTTTCAAAACATGAGGTACTCTGATCGATTTTGTTTATTATGTATACAAATCAACATTATATCTATTAAACTATACAATAAGTATAAATATTAATCAAGTCCCTTTTTTCAGTAATTCGTTTAAAAAAACAGACACAAGCAGCCTTTTTTTCTATTCTTTCCCATGCATGATCATCCAATACCCAACTCACACTGACAAAATATTTTAAATACAGCAGGTCCGGCAAAAATAAGGCTGTTTTCTCATTCTTTAGTATGACGAGCCAATAAAAAATCCCCGCTATAATAAGGACAAATTCAGAAAAAAGAAGGATTGGGACGATGATTGAAAATTTACTTGACAGACAGACGATTCATCCGGAAACCGCCGGCATGATGGCATGCATCACCCACCGCAGGATACTGGTCACCGGCGGCGGTGGCTCCATCGGCAGCGAGCTGTGCAGACAGATTGCCGGATATCATCCAAAACAGCTGATCATTTTTGATATTTATGAAAACAACGCCTATGAACTGCAGATGGAGCTTCAATTCCGATATCCAAAGCTGGATCTGATCGTGCTGATCGGTTCTGTAAGGGATGAGAAGCGGGTCATGACTATTTTTAGAAAATACCGGCCCGAAATTATTTTTCATGCAGCCGCACATAAGCATGTCCCATTGATGGAGACAAGTCCCGGTGAAGCTGTGAAGAATAATATTATCGGTACTTTCCATATTGCCAGTGCCTCCGACAAATACCATGCATCCAAAATGATACTGATCTCCACAGATAAGGCCGTCCGGCCAACAAATGTAATGGGTGCTTCCAAACGGATCTGCGAAATGATCATTCAGGAATTCTCACAAAAATCAAGAACCGATTATGCGGCTGTACGCTTTGGAAATGTCATGGGCAGCAACGGCAGTGTCATTCCCTTGTTTGAAAAGCAAATTGCCCATGGCGGTCCTGTCACCGTCACACACCCCGATATGACGCGTTATTTTATGACGATTCCGGAAGCTGTGACACTGGTACTCCAGGCAGCAGCCTTCGCAAAGGGCGGAGAAATATTTATTCTCGACATGGGTGAACCTGTACATATTCTTGAACTTGCAAAGAAGATGATTCGTCTTGCCGGATTGATTCCCGGACAGGATATTCCGATTGTATTTACTGGTCTGAGACCCGGTGAAAAGCTTTATGAGGAACTGGTCATTGATAAAAGACATCTGAACCGGACATCCAATGACAAAATTTTTATCTGCCAACAGGAACCCATTGATATCTTCCAGCTGAAGTCAAAAATGAAACTGCTTTACCATGCAGCAAAGGAGGAGAGCAGTGACATGAAATGGCTGTTGAAAGAACTGCTGCCGGAATATCATATACCGGAAAAAGAAGATACCCAGATTCCTCTAAACGGATAAGAACACAGGAGGCAAATCATGCACCGTCATAAAAGGAACAGACACCGTTACTATAAAATCAAACACTTGACAGATATTTTCATTGGCTTCATCTTATCTGTTTTGATGATACCTTTATTTTTGATCATCGGAATCAGTATTGTCATAGAAGATGGATTTCCGGTGATCTTTAAGCAAAAACGTTTCGGCATCAACCGTTCATTCTTTGAAATCTATAAATTCCGGACAATGAAACGGCATACGCCTCATGACTGTCCCACTCATTTACTGAATGACCCGGATCAATATCTGACAAAAGTCGGAAGATTTCTGAGACAGTACAGTCTGGATGAATTGCCTCAGTTCATCAACATCGCAAAAGGCGAGATGTCCCTTGTAGGTCCAAGACCGGCACTGTGGAATCAGCCGGATCTGATCCAGGAAAGAGAACGTTATGGCGCCAACAGCATTTTCCCGGGGCTCACCGGATGGGCCCAGATTCACGGAAGAGATACACTGGAAATCAAAGACAAGGCTGCCTACGATGGCTACTATGTGCAGCATCTTTCATTTTTCCTTGACCTGAAATGTCTTTTTGGCACAGTTATCGCCGTTCTTGAAAGAAAGGGCTTCATGGAAGGAGGAACCGGAAACAAAGACCAGCCTGTCAAACATAAACTAATCATCTGCACTAACCATTCGTATATGTTTTATCAGTTTCATCGTGAATTGATCGAAGCGTTAGCAGATTCTTACCGGATCCTGCTGATCACACCATTTACCGGCCATATAAAAGAACTGACAGACGCAGGGGCAAATTGTAAAAGAACAGTCATTGACAGGCGGGGCTGCAATCCTTTTAATGACGCCAGACTACTCATTGATTATTTGCGTCTTTTTCGAAAGGAAAAACCGGATTTGGTCATTACGTATTCCATCAAGCCTAATATTTATGCCGGCATCCTCTGCCGGATTTTGAATATTCCGTATTGTACCAATATCCAAGGGCTTGGCACCGCTTTTCAAAAAGAACCTATTGAAAAATGGGTAACGGCACTCTATCGATATGCATTGAAAAAAGCCTCCGTTATCTTCTTTGAAAATCGTGCAAATGCCCATCTGTTTTTGGAAAAGAGAATTGCTGCTCCCGGACAGATCAAAGTTTTGCCCGGTGCCGGTGTAAATCTCCGGCAGTATGCCTACCACCCTTGTCACAGGGGACGAAAGGTGATTCATTTCCTTTATCTCGGCCGCTTGATGAAAGAAAAAGGCATTGATGAACTCCTTACTGCTTTCTGTTTTCTGCACCACAAATATGGAAGCCGTGTGCTGCTTGATGTTGTCGGCTTTTTTGAAGAAGCCTATCGTGAAAAACTCCGGCAATTGACATCATTGGGCATAGTCATTTTTCATGGCTTTCAAAAGGATCCGATTCCTTTTTACTGCAATTCCGACTGCGTCCTTCTGCCAAGTTACCATGAAGGCATGAGCAATGTTCTTCTTGAAGCGGCGGCTATCGGACGACCTGTTATTTCAAGTGACATTCCCGGATGCCGTGAAGCTGTTCTGGACAAGGTCAGCGGATATCTCTGTCAACCGGGAAATTCCCAGTCACTCTATCAGAAAATGGATGCTTTTATGCAGCTGGATGAAGAACATCGTATACTAATGGGGCTGGCAGGAAGACAACATATGGAGGTCAATTTTGACCGAAGAAACGTCGTGGCAAAGGCATCCCAGATACTCCGCACCATGACATGAAGGGAAAATAAATGATACTGACAAATTACTGGTGGCTGATTCTGTGGCCGATTCTGATGGGGCCGATTCTTGCACTGACACTGCCAAAAACAGAGGTGTCTGTATTCGGCATCACCCTGGAACGCTGGCACCTGGTTGCTGTATGGATACTTGTTCTGCCCTATATTTTCTGGTGCATGAACCGTTCAGAGTTTGCGGATACAGAAGTGTACAGAAGTATGTTTTTGGAAGTACCGTTGCCGGCATCAGCATTCACAAATTATTTATCCGGGCATACCAAGGATCGTGGCTTTTTTATCCTCATCTGGCTTCTGAAACATTGGATCGGCAATAACGATCAGGCTTTTTTCCTGATCATCGCAGTCTTTCAGCTGTTTTGCGTGGCTTCCTTTTTCAGACAGTACTCCAAAGATTTCTGGTTATGCTTCTTTATGTTTGTCGCATCCACAGATTATCTTTCCTGGATGTTCAATGGTATGCGCCAGTTTATCGCCGTATCCATTATCCTTATCAGCTTCCGATGTCTGCTCAATCGTCACTACTTTCTGATGCTGCTGCTGATTTTGCTGGCTGCCTCCATTCATGGATCCGCCCTGCTGGTGCTTCCGATCCTCCTGATCATATATGGGAGAGCATGGAATAAAAAAACCATTTTGCTTCTGATGACAGTGATCATGATGATCCTGTTTGTTCATCCGCTGACCGATATCATTGAAGAGCTGCTAAGAGATACCCAGTATAACGATATTGTCACCAATGATATCTGGCAGCAGGATGATGGCACCAATATGCTGCGCGTTTTATTTTATTCTGTTCCGGCACTGTTATCACTGGCAGGAAAATCCTATATTGATGAGGCTGATTCACCACTTTTAAATCTCTGTGTCAACTGCAGCATCTGCACCGCAGCCGTCTATCTACTTAGTGCTTTTTCTTCTGGAATTTATATAGGAAGAATTCCTGTTTTAACAACACTTCAGGGATATATTATCCTTCCATGGCTGATAGACCGGATGTTTACCAGGACATCTGCCTGGCTGGTGAGAATTGTTTTTATCAGCGTCTACCTGATATTTTTCTATTATCAGATGCATATTGCATGGCAGCTGATCTAAAGGAGGAAAATGAATGATCCGGATATTGCATATCGTTACTTATATGGGCCTAGGCGGACTGGAAACCATGCTGATGAACTATTACCGGCACATGCCAAGAGACCGGATTCAATTCGATTTCCTGGTTCACCGTGAATTTAACGCAGATTATGACAAAGAAATCCTGTCCTTGGGCGGCAAAATCTATCATTTTCAGAGGCTAATTCCATGGAGCCGCAGATATCGCCGGCAATTAACGGCCTTCCTTGGCAGCCATCCTGAATACAGGATCATTCATGTCCATCAAGATTGTTTCAGCGCCGTCGCCTTAGAGTGTGCCAAACAATGCCGGATCCCTGTACGCATTGCCCATAGTCATATCAGCAGTCAGGACAAAAACTGGAAATATCCATTGAAATGCTATTACAAAAACAAGATTCCCTCCGCTGCCACTGACTTTTTTGCCTGTAGTCAGAAAGCCGGCGAATGGATGTTTGAGGGACATTCTTTTTCTGTGCTTCCAAACGCCATAGATGCTGCCCGTTTTACATACCGGCCGGAAGCCTCCAAGGCTATACGGCGTAAACTGCATATTGATATCCGGGCCTGTGTCATCGGACATGTAGGAAGATTTCATCCCCAAAAAAATCATGGCTTTCTGATTGATATTTTTTATGAATTTCTGAAACACCATCCGGAGAGTATCCTGCTTCTGGTGGGAGACGGCAGCGGGAGAGCAGCCATCCGAAGAAAGATTAACCGGCTTGGCATCAGCAGTCATGTCTGCTTCACCGGATCGCGTGGGGATGTACCTGATCTGTTGCAGGCCATGGATGTCTTTGTTTTTCCATCCCATTATGAGGGGTTGGGTATTTCCATTGTTGAAGCACAGGCAGCCGGTCTTCCCTGTCTTATTTCAGACACCATTCCTGCAGAATGCATTGTCACAAAGCACCTGGTTGTCCGATATGATTTGAAAAAAACGCCTGATGCGTGGGCAGAGAAGATAACATCCCTTCTTCATCTGCCAAGAAAAGATCGCACAGATGAGATCAGACAGGCAGGCTATGATCTGGCACAGGCAGCCGAAAAACTTGAAACATTTTATGCAGAGGCCAAAAGGAGGAATCGATCATGGCTCTTCTGACAATTTTTACTCCATCCTATAACCGATCCCATACATTATCGCGGGTTTATAAAAGTTTGTGTCATCAGACCTGTATGGATTTTCTGTGGCTCATTGTGGACGATGGCTCAACGGACGGTACCGCTGCCTGTGTCAGAAGATGGAAGCAGAGCAGTCCCTTTCAGATACAATATCTCTATCAAAAAAACGGTGGTATGCATACAGCCCACAATACAGCCTATGCCCATATCCACACTGAATTAAATATGTGTCTGGATTCCGATGACTGCCTTGTGCCTGATGCTGTTGACCGGATCAGGCACACCTGGGTTCAGGTCCGACACAAAGGCTACGGCGGAATGATCGGATTGGATGCAGACTTAAATACCGGAAAAATTATCGGCAGGGCTTTTCCTCCGGGACTGACCGCCACAACCCTGGGCGGTTATTATGCCCGGGGCGGTGCAGGAGACAAAAAACTGATCTACCGGACAGATATCATGCAATCACTTCCGCCGTATCCGGTATTCGACGGTGAAAAATATATGGGGCTTGCCTACAAATACATACTGGCAGATCAGCAATACAGACTCTATGTGATCAATCAGGTACTCTGTAACGTTGAATACCAGGCAGATGGATCAACCAGAAATATGTGGCTGCAGTATCTCAAAAATCCAAAGGGATTTGCCTGTTTTCGCAAGCTGTCCATGATCTATCCCAGAAGCCCCTGCCGTATGGTCATAGACTGCATTCACTATTGTTCAAGCAGTATAATCGCCGGCAACCCAAGATTCGTTGAGGAATCCCCCAGAAAATTTCTGACCCTTTTATGCGCCCCTATGGGATGGCTGCTTACATGTATGATCAACAGAAAGGTTCATGTGCCATGATCCCTAAAAAAATACATTATTGCTGGTATGGCGGCGCCCCTCTTCCTGCAAAAGCCAGAAGATGCATGAAAAGCTGGGAAAAATATTGTCCGGATTACGAAATAATCCAATGGAATGAGCAAAATACAGAAATTCTTCAGATTCCCTATCTTCAGTGGTGCCGGAAGCATAAAAAATATGCTTTTTTAAGTGATTATGTTCGTCTTTTTGTCATTGAAGCTTATGGAGGCATATATTTTGATACCGATGTGGAGATTATCCGCTCTTTTGACCCTTTGCTTTCATGGTCCGCATTCTTCGGCTTCGAGACAGATCATCTGATCAATACAGGCATCGGTTTCGGTGCCGAAGCACATCACCCGTTGATCAGCCAGATGCTGGATGAATATCAGGAGATCCTTCAGCAAAACCCCTTCCAGGTCATCGGCTGTCCTCACTTAAATACCGGTGCACTGTTAAAATGCGGTCTCAGGGCCACCGGACAATTTCAAACAATCGGAGGGGCTGCCGTCTTTCCTGCAGAATACTTTAATCCTTTTGATCCTGCCACGGGACATCTGCATCTGACAACAAAGACATATTCCATCCACTGGTACAACGCCTCATGGATGTCCACGGCCAAACAGCTTCGAAACCGAGTCGGCAGGCCCTTTCACCGGCTTTTTGGAAAAGATTATTTCAGAAAGGCAGGTGACTAAATTCATGAAGACATTGATCTTTCTGCCTTATTTCGGAAAAAGGCCCGCCTATTTTAACCTGTGGCTGCATTCCTGCGGGTATCAACAGGATTTTGACTGGCTGATTTTGACAGACCATTCTTTACCATGTCCGCCGCCTGACAATGTGAAAGTTATTCAATGTACATTGTCAGAATTAAAACAGCACTTTCAGAAAAAAACAGACCTGCCCCTGTCCCTTGAAAAGCCCTACAAATTATGTGATTATAAACCTTTTTATGGCTATTTCTTATCTGAACATCTGGATGGATACGATTACTGGGGCTATTGTGACTGTGACCTGATTTTCGGGAATATCAGAAAATATCTTACCCGGCAGATACAGACAGGCTATGACAAATGTATCCGCACCGGCCATTTCAGCGTGATCAGGAATTCAATGGCGGTCAATAACGTTTTTATGAAATATGCGACCCACAAAATAGTACTGACATCCCCTGTCGTCTATGGCTACGATGAGACCGTCAATGGTTATCATCCCGGATTTACAGGTGAATTGATCAGGGAGGGTTTTACATTTACCGATCTTGAAGAGGTTATCGCAGACATTGATTTCAGGCATTTTCCTTTTTATGAGATCCACCGTTTCGGCGGCCCATTCATTTACCTTTATGAACGGGGAAAACTTTATCGGATTTGTTATGAAAAAGGCACACCCGTCAAAGAAGAATGCATGTATATCCACCTTCAGAAACGGCACATGCATGTGGAACCGGGCATCGATCCGGAGCATTTTATCATCTGTCCAAACCGATTTGTCAGATATCCCGAAGCTTTTCAAAAGCATGACTGTCTTTTGATCGGCGAAACACTCTGGACACAGAGCAATCAGGAAAAATTCGGTTATTTTAACAGACCAAAAGAAAAGCTTCTGAATGTTTACCGTGATTTCAGAAGATTGCTTTACGAACCGAATAAAATAGACAGTCTTTTGTACCGCAACAAGAAAGGTAATGATCAAAAATAATGAAAAAAATATTCATCGCAGCCACTGATATGGCCATCGGCGGAGCTGAGCGGGCACTGCTTGGACTATTGAATGCCCTGGATAAAGAAAAATATCAGATTGATCTGTTTTTGCTGCATCACAGCGGCCCTCTGATGGAGCTGATCCCAAAAGAGATCCGGCTGCTTCCTGAAATCCCGAAATATGCAGATTTGGGTATTCCGATTCAAAAAGTACTGAAACACGGTCACCTGGATATCTTTTACGGCCGTCTGAAAGGAAAAATAAAAGCAGGACAATATGCAGCAAAACATCAATTAAAAAAAGACAATTCCGTCAGCATTCATTACAGTTTCAAATATACGCTGCCTTATCTGCCGGTCATCAGCGATACCCTCTATGATCTGGCCATTGGCTTTACCATTCCTTATTATCTTGTTGATCAAAAGGTACAGGCCTCAAAAAAGGCTGCATGGATACATACCGATTACGCCATGATCGACGGAGACAGGGAAGAAGAGCTGAAGGTATGGGATGTATATAATCACATTATCTCTATTTCAGAAGCGGTCACCCGGTCTTTTGTAAGCGTTTATCCTTCCCTTGCAAAGAAAATCTTTTTGATGGAAAATATCCTCTCACCGGACCTGATCAGAAAGCAGGCTGATCTTTTTGACATACCTCCGGAATTTTCCGATGGTGCAGCATCTATTCATCTGCTGTCTATCGGCAGACTGACAAAAGCCAAAAACTTTGACAATGTACCTGATATCTGTGCCAGATTGATTCATGCCGGCTGGCCTGTCAAATGGTACATCATCGGTTTCGGCAGTGACCAATCCCTTATCGAAGACCGGATATGTGAAGCACAGATGGAAAATAATGTCTTTTTGCTGGGAGAAAAGGCGAATCCCTATCCCTACATCAGGCACTGCGATCTCTATATCCAGCCCTCCCGGTATGAAGGCAAATCCATTGCTGTGAGAGAAGCACAGATCCTGCATAAGCCTGTTGTCATTACCCGTTTTCCTACAGCAGACAGTCAATTAAAAAACGGCATCGACGGTCTGATCGTTCCTATGAATAACGAGGACTGTGCAGAGGGTATTGCAATGCTTCTGGGTAATCCCAAAAAACAGCTGGCATTGATCCGGCATTGTCAGTCCGAAGATTTTTCCACTGAAACGGAAGCATTGAAAATTGATCAATTATTTGAAAGCTCCTCTGTGAGTCCAACCATTTTCTGACACGGGAGGTGACAGCATGGACCTGAGTATCATTGTTCCTGTTTACAAAGTAGAACCCTATCTGCGGCGTTGTGTCAAAAGCCTGATGGCACAGACCTGTGAAAATTATGAAGTTCTTCTGGTTGATGACGGTTCACCGGATAGCTGTCCGAAAATCTGTGATGAACTGGCTGCATGTACAGACAATATCCATGTCATTCATAAAGCCAACGGCGGTCTCAGCAGTGCCAGGAATGCCGGCCTTTTCGCTGCCCGTGGGGATTATATCGGTTTTGTGGATTCAGATGATGTTGCTGCCCCGGATATGTTCGCTATTATGCTGACAGCTGCTAAAACATCTGATGCAGATATTGTCATGTGCGATTATATCCGTGTTTTACGAACAGGCAGGCGGCGGCTGATGACAACAGCACTCCGTCCCGGACTATATGAGAAAGCAGATATCATCAAATACCTGTATCCTTCATTGATCATGGGTGAAAATCTGGATTACGGGCCGCTGCTTTCTGTCTGGCACTGTCTTTACAGCCGAAAATTTCTAAACCAATATCATCTGGCCTTTGCTGATGATATCCCATGGTCAGAAGACAATCTTTTCAGTGCGATGGCCGGTTACCATGCCAAACGTTTTTTTTATCTGAAATCTATGGGACTTTATAATTACTTTCAAAATCCAGGCACCATTACAACAAGCTGTCCTCCCGGCGCCTGGAACGTCTATAAAAGGATGAACCGGTATCTTGAAAATTATTTTTCATTCAGAAGTGACTATGATTTCCGACGGCAGCTTCAATTGCATTTGCTTTATTATGCCTGCCATGTCATCCGCATGGAGCGACAGGAGGCCTGTATCCGGAATGTTTTAAGGGATCTTCATCAGGCACATTTTTTTGATCATTTCAGGATGCCTGATGTTTCTCTGAAATTAAAAATCCAGCTGTGGCTGATGAAACATCAGTGTGCCCGCACACTCACATTTTTACTGGGGGAATCGCCGTGCCGATCGTATCTATCATTATGCCGGTCTATAATAAGGAAAAATATCTTCCAGAAGTGTTAGAAGCCTTCATTTCCCAGTCTTTTGAAAATTGGGAGATGATCATCATCAATGACGGGTCAACGGATCAGAGTGCATCCATTCTTGCTTTTTATGCGGCCATTGACCACCGGGTCAGCATCATCCATCAGAAAAACCAGGGTGTATCTGCTGCAAGAAACCGGGGACTTGCCCTGGCCTGTGGTGAATGGATCTGGTTTGTGGATGGAGATGATGTGCCTGACAGCGATTTCCTGGAACGGGTATTCAGGAACAGGGAAGATCTTTGTGCTGACCTGATCATCGGCCATTATGAACAGCTGGAGAATCACCGGCTTTGCCGGATAAGTATCACCGAAGAAGGGATTCAGTCAACAGCCCAGTTAGCATCCCTGTTTATGAAATACCAGTACCGGACCGGTTACTTTGGTTATCTCTGGAATAAACTGATCCGCCGTGAAATCATTCAGCAAAACGCTCGTTACTTTGATGAAAATCTGACCCTGGCAGAAGATCTCCAATTTCTCGTCTCTTTATACCGTCTCGGGATCCGGGTGTTGATTCTTCCGTATACAGCGACTTGCTACAGAGTCAATGCTGAAAATTCCGCATCCAGGGGAAGGGTCGATTACTTTGCACAACTGAGAATCCAGCTGCTGATCAGAAACTGGATCATCAATGATCTTCATCGAAGGCAGTATATTCCCTTTTTCAGGAAAATCATCAGTACTTATGCTGCCTGTATCATTTTTCACGGCTATGAATCCCATATAGATGATGCCTTTCTGGCCCGAAAATTGTATGCAATGGAAACCGTAAAAAAGGAACTTGATATTCGTGGGATCGAACCGGCCCTTGTACCCATTGTCTGGTGTCTGAAAACGGAACAGTTTCACCTTATGCACAGCTATCTGGTAATCCGCAGCAGCATACGAAGGATTTACAGAAAACTGAAAGGAAGATAAACCTATGCGATTTGTATTATACAATCATATCGGCAGTGCTAATCACGGCTGTGAGGCGTTAGCCCGCACTGTCCCCCGGCTCTTTGGAGACTCCTGCATCCTCCTGTTATCTGATGCCCCGGAGGAAGAGAAGCGCTACGGCGTAAACCGGAAGCTAAAAACGTATCCGGCCAAACAGAAAGCTTACTCTGTTGATGGTTATTTTCTAATGGCCTACCTTCAGCTGAAACTGGCACACAATTATTTTTATATGGATCTGATGCCGTACCACAACCTGACCGAAAAGCTTTACAAAACAGATGTTCTTGTATCCATTGGCGGTGATATTTTCTGCTATGACGATTATCCCAAACACATTCTTCTGCACCGGCATCTGATGAAAAACCTCCGCCGCAGCCTGTTGATCGGCTGCTCCATTGACGCTGAAAGGCTGAAGGATCCCAGTCTGCTGAAGGATCTTGAATCCTTTGATCTAATCACTGCAAGGGAGCATCTTACTTTACATGCCCTGAAAAAAGCCGGCCTGAAAAATGTACAGTTTTGTCCGGATACAGCCTTTTGTCTGCAGCCTGAAAGGACACCCCTGCCGAAGGATTTTCGTCTCTATCAGACCGTCGGC
The DNA here is from genome assembly GCF_019734885.1 of Pseudocoprococcus catus. Lineage (GTDB taxonomy): Bacteria > Bacillota > Clostridia > Lachnospirales > Lachnospiraceae > Coprococcus_A > Coprococcus_A catus. The sequence continues at coordinate 57,348 of NZ_JAAXCM010000034.1, forward strand.
ATCAATGTCAGTCCGCTAATCCTGAAAAAAGCCGGCGAAGACAATCTGATCCTGGAAAATATCCGCCGGCTTATCCGGGAAATTCTTGAAAAGACAGATTTATCTGTCGCATTGATCCCCCATGTTGTCCGGCCGGATAATGATGACCGGCTCCCGCTTTTAAATCTTTATACAGGATTTAAAGACAGCGGGAGAGTGTGCATGGTCAGAGACCGTTCTGCACCGGAGCTGAAATGGGTGATCTCAAAATGCCGCTATTTTATAGGTGCAAGAACCCATGCGGTGATCGCAGCCTATTCCACAGGTGTTCCCGCCATTGCCCTTGGCTACTCTGTGAAATCCAAAGGTATCGCCGAAGATCTGTTTGGCAGCGATACGCATTATGTTCTGCATTATAGTCAGCTGACATCCCAAAATTGTCTGATCAAAAACTGGTACTGGCTGACTGAACACGAAGATGAAATCAAAAAAATATCTATCGCCAAAACAGCATTATGTAAGAAACAGATTGCCGCCGCAGGCCGCATGATCCGGGAAATGTTTGCTGAAAACAATGACACGGACAGTGCAAAGGAGATGGTCTGTAATGGATGAAAAGATCAGTATCATCCTCCCATGCTATAATGCCGGAACCACCCTGGAGCGTTGCCTGAAGTCTGTGCTTGCCCAGACATATCCGAATATTGAAGTCATTGCAGTGGATGACGGCTCAACTGACCACACTGCCGATATTCTCAAAAAATACAGACCCATTTTCAAAGAACACCGGATGTGCCTCAGATATCTGTTTGAGCCCAATGCCGGCCTTGGTGCCGCCATCCATCTCGGACTTCAATATGTAACCGGCGACTATCTGTGCTGGTCGGATCCGGATGATTTTTATTTTCCGGAATCCATGAAAAAACGATGGCTGGCCTTTCAGGCACATCCTGAATGTGCCGTTGTCAGCAGTGATGCCTTTGTTTTTTCATCCGATGATCTTCATCATCCCATCAAGCGGGAAGCTGCCCGATTTGAACATCGATATGATCCAAAGCAATTCGAATGGCTGCTGACTGAAAAATCACATTTTTGTGCCGGATGCCACATGATCCGGATGAAAGACTTTTTGAAAGTCAATCCGCAAAAATACATCTATCCCGCCAGGCGCGGTCAGAACTGGCAATTGCTGCTTCCTGTTTATTACTGTTTCAAACGCTATTATCTGGATGAACCTCTGTATGCTTATGTTCTGTATCCGGACAGTATGTCCTCCGGAGATGATTCCAAAGAAAAAGAACTGCAGCGTATTTATGAGCATGAAGAAATTATCCGGCATACATTGTCAAAAATTCCGCTGACAAAGGAAGAAGGACGAAAGTACCAAAAAATACTCCAGCTCCAATATGCCAGAAAACGGTTCTTTACAGCCATCGATTACAAAGACCGGAAACTGTTAAAGAAGCAGTATCTGCTCCTTGTAAGGAACAATGGAATTTCATCCGCTGACCGCATGCTTTACCTCAGAAACCGTTACATAATCTGGAAAATATATTACAAATTCAAAGACAGGTGGAAGGAATGCATATGTACAAAATATCCGTGATCATCCCGGTTTATAACGCTGAAAAGACACTGCCGGATACACTGAAAAGTACTGCGGCTCAGTCTTTATCAGACATTGAGATCATCTGCGTGGATGACGGTTCAACAGATCAGAGTTTCAAAATTATAAAGAACTGGCAGGCCGTTCATTCGAACATCCGCTGTGTCAGACAGCAAAATGGCGGTGCAGGCAGCGCAAGAAACAGAGGTATGGATATGGCAGCGGGAGAATATATTGCATTCATGGATGCGGATGATTCATACCCGAATGAACATGCCCTTGAAACACTGTATCAGGCCGCCGAATCACAGGGTGCCTTTATATGCGGCGGTTCGGCTGTTTATGATCATCCGCAGCCGGAAGATATGAAATGGGTTTTCTCACAGGAAAAACTGATAAATTTTTCTGATTATCAATATGATACTCTTTTTGGCCGTTTTATCTACAACCGCGAGTTTATCAATTGTTATCAACTCCGTTTTCCTGAACTGAGAATTTATGAAGATCCGGTTTTCCTATCCCGGGTGCTGATCGCAGCCAAAACATTTTACGCCGTCCCGGATCCTGTTTATTGTTATCATGGTACGCATCAGGTACAGAAAATGACCCGGGAAAAAGCAGGAGATTATCTGACGGGCCTTCGAATGGAACTGCTTTTATCTTCTGAACACCAGCTTCCAAAGCTCCATCAAATTGCTTTTAACCGGCTTGCCCATGAGGCCTGCTATTATGCAGAACCTTTCCTTTATTCCGATAATTATGACATACTTGCCCTGCTGTTAAAGGCAGAAGCTGCCCTTGATCCTTCCCTGATTTCTCTGGAAGAAAATTATCTTCTGCCGACGATTGTCTCTCTTTGTCATGCCGCCGGCAATTATATGCGGCTGTACCGGACAGTACCTGTCAAATTTTGTCGCCGGCTAATCAAAAAGCTTCATACGGGGTTCTAAGATCATGAATGCCAGAAAAAGTATCTATAATATTTTATCAGGACTGCTGGGACAGGGCATTGCCATTCTTCTGGGCATCATGATTCCGAGGCTGGTTATTGTCAATCTGGGCTCTGAATCAAATGGTCTGCTTTCGTCTGTCAATCAGATGCTGATTTACCTGAACCTTCTGGAATCAGGTGTCGGAACGGCAGCACTGCAGTCCCTTTACCGCCCGGTGGCTGAAAAAAATATATCAAAAATTAACAGCATTTTATCTGCCGTCAACCGTTTTTACAAAAGAATCGGTATCTGGTACCTGCTGACAGTTTCTGCTTTGGCACTTTTATTTCCTTTATTTCTGCAGTCGGACCTGCCATTTTCCGTCGTCTGCCCGGTTGTTCTTTTAAGTGGACTGACCCAGGCAGCATCTTTTGTTGTATGCGGCACCTGCCGCCTGCTGATACAGGCCGAAGGCCAGAATTATGTTCTGAACAATGTACAGACATTTGTCTCTGTCTTCACTGCCATAGGAAAAATTGTCCTGCTTCTTCAGGGATATCATCTGGCGGCCATACAGACCATGTACTTTGCCGTCAGTTTATCTCAGTTTGCATTCATCCGGTTTTATATGAAAAGGCAGCATCCGTGGCTGAATTTTTCTGCGGTGCCGAATCATGGGGCTTTGTCACAGAAGCATTCGGTTTTGATCCATCAGATCTCCGGTCTGATTTTCCAGAATACGGACGTCCTGATCCTGACATTTGCCTGCGGATTAAAAACAGTCAGCGTCTACACTATGTATGTCATGCTTTTCGGCATGATTGCCACAGTCATTTCAACTGTCAATAGCGGTATGTCTTTTGTCATGGGGCAGACCTATCACACCAACCGGGAAAAGTTTTTCAGGCTGTATGATGCTTTTGAGACTTACAATATGGCCCTGACATTTTCCCTGTACTGCACGGCACATATTTTTATCCTGCCATTTTTAAAAATATATACACGCGGTGTTACAGATATCAACTATATCGATCCCCGGCTGCCTTTTTTGTTTACGACCACCTATTTACTTTCCAACGGAAGATCTGCCGCACAGCGGGTCATTGAATATGCCGGTCATTTCCAAAAAACACAAAAGCAATCTCTTATTGAATCTGCCATCAATATTTTTGTTTCACTGATCTGTGTTTTCAGATTCGGTATTTATGGTGTGCTTCTCGGAACCATTGCCGCATTATTGTACAGAACTAACGAGATGATCCGATATGCCTCGGAAAATCTTCTGGGTCGTCCTCCATGGATCACCCTAAAAAAGTGGGGCAGTTATATGGCTCTATATCTTGTCAATCTGGCTGTATTCTGGAATCATCCGATAAACCAGCTCAATGATTACGGCAGTCTCATTATTGCCGCCGGTATCATCTGCCTGATCATTGTTCCTGAGTTTTTTATCCTTGGATCCCTTGTTGACAAAACATCCTTTTACTATTGTCGCCGGTATTTACAACGAAAAAAACAGATTCTCTCCTGAGATAAACCTGTTGGGGGCTTGAATAGAAATGAAAATAATCCATCAATTATTTCTTGAAGCACTTAAGGCTTCACTGCAAAAAAGAAGTGTTTCATGGTCCTTTGAAATTTCAGATCTGCAATGGCAGCAGATTTTTAAAATGGCATATGCACATCATATACTGCCAATGATTTATGACGCTGTATACAACTGCCCGGCTATCTGTAGGATGGATCCCGAAATGCTGGCTATTTACAAATCAGAAACAAAAAAAGCCGTTACCGTACAGGCCATCAAAACCGAAGAGTTCCTCAGAATCCTTTGTTATCTCGAAGATTTTGGCCTGCACCCCCTGACTGTCAAAGGGCTGATCTGCCGCAATCTGTATCCGCAGCCGGATTACAGAGACTCCGGGGATGAAGATCTTTTGGTACCGCCCGACGAATTTGAAGCCTGTCAAAAAGCACTGTGCGCCATGGGGCTCCAAAAAATCAGCCGGATTCGCAAAGGACCTTCTGAAAATGTCCGGGATATCGCCTATGGCAGGCAGGGACACCCTGTTTATGTAGAACTGCATCCTTCGCTATTTCCGCCGGATGCCGAAATATATGGGGACTGGAATATTTTTTTCCGTGACATTTACGATCATGCCATAAAAATCAATATTTGTGGCCAGGCCATTAGGACAATGAATGCATCGGATCATCTTTTTTATTTGATCTGCCATGCATTAAAACACTTTTATCACAGCGGTTTTGGTATCCGTCAGGTCTGCGATATTCTTCTTTTTGCAGGCCATTATGGTCCGATGATCAACTGGCAGCAGATCTTTGATCAATGCCGGCAGCTTCACTCCCTCTGCTTTGCGGCAGCAATCTTTCAAATAGGCATCGACTATCTGGACTTTGATCCTGAAAGTGCCGGTTATCCGCATCAGTGGAAGCAGCTTTCTGTGAACGAAACACCGCTGCTTGCAGATCTTTTGGCAGCCGGATTATACGGAGATGCCCCGGCAGGACGAAAACACAGCAGCCGGATCACCCTGCATGCCATACAGCAGACCCCCTCTCAAAGTACCTGGCAGAGGCTGTCCCGGGGATGGATCCCTGTATTTTTTCCGACTTTTCAGGAAATGGAACGTCAATATCCATGGCTTCATTCAAAGCCATGGCTCCTTTCCGCCGCATGGTATCAACGATGGCAGCACTATTTTTCGGAACAAAAGTTATCCCTGCAGATTTCAGCAGGATTATCTGCCATAAAAACCGGTGTCCACCGAACCCGTCTGATGCAGTATTACCGGTTGATACCTGAAAAACATAAGAAAGCAGGAGGTCTTTTGGATGAGGATATTTATAAATTTAATGAAAAAAAGACAGGAGGGAACCTTTTCAGAGATTTTTGATGACTGGAAATGGATTCTTTCTTACAGCAAAAGGTACAAAGGCGCCATTCTTTATGACACCATCATCGGCATTGCCGGAACATTACTGGGGATTTTATCAGCCATTGCCTCCAAATATCTCATCGATATCATTACCGGCTATGACGCCAGCCGTTTTGGTCTGCTTTTAATCATCATGATCACTTCATCCGTGCTGAACCTTTTGTTTTCCAGTCTTCTGACCCGGATCTCTGCCAAAATCAGCCTGCGTATTTATCAGGATATCCAATTGGACATCTTTGAGAAAATCATTGATTCTGACTGGCTTGAGCTGAATAAATACAGCAGCGGTGATATTTTAAACCGGTTTAATAACGATGTGAAAACCGTTGCTGACAATGCCATCACCTGGCTGCCTGCCATAGTCATCAACGTCTTTCATTTTATCGCAGTCTTCTGTGTGATTTTTCATTACGATGCCAAAATGGCCTTCATCGCTTTATCCGGGGCCCCATTTATGTTTTTTGTCTCCAAATGGCGCTTGTACCGGATGCGCGATTATACTCAAAAGGTGCAGGAGATGGGGAGCCATCTTATGGCTTTTGAAGTGGAAACCTTCTATAACTATGATCTCGTCAAAAGTTTCGGCATCTTCCGTGCTTATCGAAACAGGATGCAGACATGGCAAAAACAGTACAAAGACCTTTATCTGGATTACAATCATTTCAGTATCCGGACACATATCCTCATTTCTTTGATGGCTTATTTTGTCCGGATGATTGCTTTTTGTTATTGCCTGTATCTGTTATGGACCCATACTATTGCCTACGGTACGATGACATTATTTTTGGGCCAGGGCTCAAAATTATCATCGGCATTCAACAATCTGGCCGGGATCATTCCTGCTTTTATGAACAGCTCCGTCTCCGCCCACAGAATCCGCGAACTGACAGAACTGAGGAAAGAAGTACATCTTCCCGTCAGCGATAATTTTTCCAAATATGAAGGGCAGGGATTCGAAATACAGATGAATGCTGTTTCTTTCTCCTATGATAAGGATCATTCCTTTTGCATGAATGCTTCCTTCAAAGCCAGCCCAGGAGAGATTGTGGCCATTATCGGGACCTCCGGAGAAGGTAAAACGACGCTGCTTCGACTGATGCTTGGACTGATCCATCCTGAATACGGAGATGTCCGGCTTATTGCCTCCAATGGACAGTGGGTAGAGATGAACGCAGATACAAGACATTACTTTTCCTATGTTCCCCAGGGAAATACGATCCTTGCCGGAACCATTGCTGAAAATATGCGCATGGCCAAGGAAAATGCCACGGATGAAGAAATCATCGATGCCTTGAAAACAGCCTGTGCCTGGGAATTTGTCAGAACTCGGCCGGAAACCATCAACTGGACAGTGGGAGAGCAGGGCCTGGGGCTGTCAGAAGGGCAGGCCCAGCGGATTGCCATTGCCCGTGCAATTTTGCGTGATGCTCCGGTCCTGCTTCTTGATGAGGCGACTTCTGCCCTTGATATAGAAACTGAACAACAGGTCCTCAAAAATATTATCCGGCAAAAACCTAATAAAACATGTGTAATCACCACCCATCGGCCAAGTGTCCTTAATATGTGTCAGCATATCTACCGAACTGTGGATGGCATAGTAACAGAATACATGGAAAATACCGGCGAAAGAAATGGAGCGATCAAATGCTGAAAATGATACAAACCTTTTTAATCCTGTTTTTTACAGCCTCTGTTGTCCTTTTTTGTATTTCCCTGTGGGAGAAAAATAAAATCAGTGATTCCCAGGGCCCTGTGATCCATATGGATCGGGACAGTATAAAAATCAGTGTAAGGGATGATGCATCCGCCATCCTTAATGGCGTTGCTGCTTCAGACAGTAAGGATGGTGATGTTTCAGACACACTTGTTGTGGAAAGCCTGTCCAATTTTATAGAAAAGGGTCGACGCCAGGCAGTCATCGCGGCTTTTGATCAGGATAACCATGTCACTAAAGTGACCCGGGATATCATCTATACCGATTATCATTCACCGCATTTTTCACTGAAAGAGCCACTTCGATTCAGCATCACAGGCCATGAATCCATCATTGAAAATCTTACGGCCTATGATGTGCTGGACGGAGATATTACTGATCGCATCACGATCCGGAAAAATGATGACGATATGATCTATACGGATCTTAATCCCGGGAATTATCCATATATGCTCTCTGTTGTCAACAGTGCCGGTGACTGCGTCCAGCTGCCTGTCACAGTTGAACTGTACACACCTTCCCAGGATAACCAGTGTCCGAAGGTGGTCTTGTCGGATTATCTGATTTATATCAAGACAGGCACGAAATTGCAGCCTTCAAAGTATATTGACAGCATCCTGTTTTCAGGCCGGACATGGCCTGTTGATGATCCTCCTGAAGATGCTCCCTATACAGCAGAAGATATTCACATTTTCAATAATGCCGATACCGATGTACCGGGAACATATGAAATCCTTTACACCATGGAAAATGAAACACAGGATCAATCCAGGATCCCTTTGATCGTTGTTGTTGAAGAATGAGGTGCGGACAATGAATGAATTCATACGAAAAAACACAGATATTGATTGGAGTTGTATTCTGAGGGATATTCTCAGACAATGGTGGATAATCGTTTTATCCGGTGCAGGTGCTTTTCTTATGACAGCTGCCGTGATGCAATTTGCTTATCGGCCGGCCTATACATCTGAAAGTGCCTTTGTGATCGGACTTTCCGGACTGAATGCCCACTCCATATCCGAAAATTTGTCACAGGCAGAGACAACCTGCAGACAATACACGCAGGTTGTAGAAAGCTCCATTCTCAAAAAACAGGTCTGTGAGGATTTATCACTGGATACATTTGAAGCTAAAGTAACTGTTGCCACTGTCCCCTCAAGCAATCTGATGGTACTCAGCGTCACTGCCGCTTCACCAAGACAGGCTTATCTGATCTCACGTTCGATTATTAAGCATGCTGTAAAATTAATGGCTTACTTCCTTGATGATGTTTCGATGCAGGAACTTCAGCAGTCACAAATCCCCACCGCTCCTTCCAATCCTGTGAATTTCTTTCTCTGGGGAGAAAGAGCAGGACTTGTCAGTATGGCCGGTATGATGCTGATTCTCGGGCTTATGTCCCTTGGCCGGGACACGGTGAGAAGGCCTGAAGATGTTTCATCAAAAGTGGATGCCCGTCTATTAGGCACTATCTGCTATGAGAAGAAAAGACAGTCTCTGCTCCTGACTTCGCCGGTACTCAGTTTCGATTATGTTGAAACCAGTCATATGCTGTCTGCGCGGATCTGCATGACCTTAGACCGCCTTGACAAGCAAGTCCTGATGGTCACCAGCACAGCCGAAAATGAAGGAAAATCCACCATTGCAGCCAATCTCGCGGTGTCCATGGCTCAGAGCGGCAAAAAAGTGCTCCTGTGTGATTGTGATTTCAGAAAGCCGTCCCAGTACAAAATATTTTCATCAGAATATCCGGAGAGTCCAGATTTTACAGAGGCAATTGAGAATCAGACACCAGTTGATCCGGAAAAATTAAAACGGATCCCGGGATTATCCATACTTTTCCCACAGAAACCCATGGCCCGACCATGGAATAAAACAGAACTGCAATTTGTTCGACAAACTTTGCTCCGGCTTAAAAGCTCAGAAGACTATGTCATCCTTGATACATCCCCTGCTGCTTTGATTTCCGACACAGAAGAGTATGCATCACTGGCTGATGCCGCTTTGATGGTCATTCATCAAAACGAAATAGAAGCCTGCTGCATCAACGACACCATTGATGCACTCAATGATGCCGGTACTCACGTCATCGGCTGTGTTTTGAATGCTCTTCACCATCCTATTCTAAAAAATTCCGGTTATTCAAAATATTACAGCCGATACCGTCACAACGGTTATGCTTACAGCAGGAAAGCGGCGCCATCCCGGAAGAAAGGACATCTGCCAAATGAATGAAATAAAAAAAGAAAAAATCGATTTGTTTTATTACCTGTCACAATTTGGCAGAATGCTTAAGCGTACCTGGTGGCTTTTCATCTTTCTGTCCGTACTGGCTTTCGGCATCTTATCTGTAAAAATCCATTGGTTTTATACGCCCCGGTATGTAGTGTCTGCTTCCTTTTCTGTTAACAGCGGCGGGAATGCCTGCTACAGCGATTATGCCGCTTCTGTAACACTGGATCAGCTAAATGCCACCTTCCCTTACATTCTTGAAAGTGGTGCTCTGAAAAAAATTGTTTGTGAAGACATCGGCATCGACCCATTACCCGGGACCATCACAGCCTCTGTGCTGGATTCCACCAATCTTTTCCAGATCAGTGTGACCTCAGACGATCCTCAGACGGCCAAAACAATCCTGACATCCGTAATAGAAAATTATCCTACAGTGGCCAAGTATATTATCGGCGATACAACCCTTCATATGCTGGATCAGAGTGACGTTCCATCTGAACCTGTCAACCGGATATCAATCCGAGAGGAAATCACTGCGGGACTGTTTTTTTCCATATTTTTGTATATCCTGATACTTTCTTTTCTTGTCTGGTCCAACCACACGGTTCTTGGAGAAGAAGATTTAAAACAGGATATCAATATCCGCTGTCTGGCATCGATTCCAAAGACATGGACCAAAAAGCGAAGTCATCAGAAGGTCTCTGACCCATTGATCAGCGATCATGTTACGCCAGCTTTTATTGAGGCTTTTCACACGCTGTGCGTCCGTATTCTGAGGCGAATGAAGCAAAAACAGTATCAGGTACTTCTTGTGACCAGTTGTCGGGAGAACGAAGGGAAGACAACCGTAGCCGCCAATCTGGCACTTGCCTGTGCAGAAAAGGGTTACAAAACCCTGCTGATTGATGGTGATTTTCGCAATCCTTCCCTTCTTCAGCATTTGCATTTTCAAAAAACACCTTCATCGGAGCATATATCTTCAGAAAATAGGGCAAAAGATACCCTACAGGAGGAAGGTCTTTCTGAAAATATCCTGTTTGGGCATCCCAGTGATTATCTGGATATACTCGGCAGCAAACAGCCTGTCATGGATGCCGCTGTTTCTTCACTGCTGAATGATACCGGTATTGAAACATTTCTAAAACACTGTCGTCCAAAATACGATTATATTTTCATTGACACACCACCCTGCAGTATGATGCAGGATGCCATTCGTTTTGCCAGATACAGTGACTGTGCTTTATTTGTGATCCGCCAGGATTATACCGTCAGAGAACATATATTAACCAGTCTTGAACTGCTGTCGGAAACAGGCTGTCCCATCATCGGATACACCATCAACATGACCAATCGCTCTGCTGCCGGCTATAGCTCAGACAAATACGGTTACGGTAAATACGGATATGGCCGCGAATCATACCAAAGTATGAGATGATGGACAGATCATAGCCGACAGTTTTTCATAGACTTATTAAAATGCGGTATAATGGCCGGGAAAGGGGGAATCTGAAACGAAAAAGCAGACCAAAGACATTTATTATCAGACGAATGAAAACTTTCTTCTTCGTGAAATAGCCGGAGATAATTTACTGATTCCTGTAAATGAGGCCGGTGTCCTCAACAATACAATGATCACATTGAACCCTACATGTACATCCATCTGGAAATGCTACCAAAAACCCCATACCATGCAGGAAGTGATTGATGAAATGATACATAGCTACTTTGGAAATAAAACAGACATTGCCAAAGATATTTGCCGCTTTACATCAGAAGCACTTTATTATGGCTTATTAAAGGAGGTTGATTAGATGGGCCAAATGATCTGGTGCCGTCCAAGGGCGGTTATTGAAAAGTTTATTCCGAATGAATATATTGCTGCATGCGGTGACAGCGGAACCGTTTATAATTTTGAATGCAACGCCGGCATTAAATACCGCGGCGATCGCAATTATCATTATAATGTCTGGACAAGCAGTGGGAGAGTACTGACTGACCGGAATTCCGGCTATTACGGTCCCTGCGGTGCCACCCATCAGGCAGATTCCGATGATGAATTTCTCAATGGCTATATAGATGATATCTATACCTCTGAAAATGAGAATATCCCTGTCATCATATGGACAGATCACGGCACAGATGTACATTGCACCACAAATCTGGATATGAGCCAGTGGTCTACAGCAAAATCATAATGAGAAAGAAGTTATCTTCTATGGAACTTGCCATGATGAGAAAAGCAGCTGCCATGAGGCGGCCCATCCATGGCAGTCTGGAATTAACACCGCTGTGCAATATGAATTGTGATATGTGCTATATCCGGTTAAGCCCGACGGAAATGGCTGTCCGTGGGAAGCTTCGTACTGTCAATGAATGGATAGCACTCAGTGAACAGATGCAGCGTGCCGGCGTTTTATTTCTTCTGCTGACCGGCGGAGAACCTCTATTGTATCCGGGTTTTAAAGAACTGTTTACTCATCTGAAAAAAGCAGGCATGATCTTAACTGTCAACACCAACGGCACATTGATTGATGAAGAATGGGCAGATTTCTTTGCCAAAAATCCGCCCCGGCGCATCAATATCACTCTTTATGGGTCAGATGCGAATGTCTATAACAATCTGTGTCATTATCCGGAAGGCTTTGAAAAGGTTCTTCAAGGGCTGAAGCTGTTGAAAGACCGGAACATTGATCTTAAAATCAGCAGCAGTCTGACTTCCATCAATCAGCAGCAGATGGAACAGATGATCGCCATTGGTGACAGCCTTCAAATTCCTGTGCGTATAGACACGTATATGATGCCGGCTATCCGTGAACGGGTCCATTCTTTTCCGCAGCAAGTCCGTCTGGATCCGGAATCTGCCGCAGAGCGTCAGCTGGAAGCACTGCGGATTGAGTTCTCTGATGATACCTTTGATGCACTGATCCGCAAATATGTATGGGAAGCCGACCATCTGCTGCCGGATGCGCATTCTTTGAACCACAGCAGCTGTTACGCCGGGCGATGTTCTTTTTCTGTGAACTGGCAGGGAAAGCTCCGACCTTGTGTTATTATGGCAGAACCCTCTGCTGATACCTTCACTCTGGGTTTTGAAAATGCCTGGCAATCTGTCAGCCGAGGGATAAAGGAAATCTGTCTTAACCGGGAATGCAGCCAATGTTCTCTGCGTTCCCTGTGCAAAAACTGCGCCGCCGGTGCTTATCTTGAAACAGGACAGTATGATGCAAAACCGGATTATATCTGCCGCTATACCCAAAAACTTTATCAGTTGATGAAACAGGAAGTGAATGTACGTCTTCATGCATAAATATTTTTTAATTGGCAATTTTTATTTTGAATTAATCTACCCTGACATACTGACTTTACCGGAACATTTTATGTTATTTGAAACAGACAGGCGTCATATTCCCGCAGATTACCGTTATCAACTTTCTTTATCCGGCCATTTTCCGGCACCTGAAGGCATCTGCATTGTCAGGCGCCCTGATCTGACCGTTTTCCGGGTGTCCGGCCATCTTGAATGCCGCTATATCGGTATTAGTGGAATTCCCGGTTACTATGGCTGCTGTCAGGAACACTCTGACTTGGAAGCACGGATATTCCTTCATCCGGACCGCATTGAAAACCTGAATAGTGATCCGGTTTTTGTATCTTTATTCGCCCTGGAACGCCGGATGCCTGCCAAAAACGCCCTAATCCTTCACTGCGCCTATATCAGCTACAAAAATCAGGCTATTTTGTTTTCCGCACCATCAGGGATCGGCAAAACAACGCAGGCACGTCTCTGGGAAAAATATCGCGGCAGCCGGACTGTCAACGGGGACAGGGCACTTTTGCGGATAAAAGATGGACAATGGCATGCTGAAGGCTGGCCTGTCTGCGGAACATCCGGCATATGCCGTAACGAAGTTCTGCCCCTTGGAGCCATTGTACTTCTGTCGCAGGGAACACATGACAAAATCTCTTTTACCAAATCATCAGAAACTTTTAAACTTCTCTATGCACAGATCACCGTTAACAGCTGGCAGGCCAATGCTATCCGACGCACAATCTGTCTGTCAGAGCATCTTTTGCAGACAGTCCCTGTTTTTCAGTTCCAATGTACCATTTCCGGTCACGCTGTTGACAAACTGGATCATGCATTACAGTTCATAACGGAGGCTTCTTATGAAAACAATCTCTGCCGGAACTTATCTGCCCATTCTGCAGGCACTGATTCTTGATGGCAAAACGGTCTGTCTGAATATCTCCGGCAGCAGTATGGCACCATTCCTGATCCACCAAAGAGACTCTGTCCGTCTGCAGAGACCCGAGCATCCGCCCATTTCCGGTGACATCGTTTTGTATCAACGAGAAAATGGTCAGTTTATCCTGCACCGTATCTGCAGGATCAAAAACGGCTTTTATTATATGGCCGGGGATAATCAGACCGTTTTGGAGGGACCTGTCCCTCCGAAACAGATTTTTGCCGTAGTTACCGCCGTATGCCGCAAAGGGCAGTGGTTCAAAGCAGAAGATCCCAGATGGCAGTTCTTTGCCATTTTCTGGCGCCGCATGCTTCATCTGCGGCCAATTTTTTTATTTATTTACACCAAATTATCTAAATATTAGAAAACTCACAGGACAAATCCTGAATTATCAAAAGGATGTTTGCCAGATAATAGCCTCTGTGGTATCATATAAACGGAAGGGATACATTCAAAAATCCACTGTGTTTTTTGAATAGATCTTATCAAAGGAAGGATGAATTATATGGGAAAATATCAAAGAGTTTTTCTGATCGTACTGGATTCTCTTGGCATCGGCGCCATGCCTGATGCTGAAAGTTTCGGAGACACCGGGACTGATACCCTGGGACATATCAGTGATACCGTACCCCATCTGAATATACCGAATCTTAAGAAACTCGGACTGGCAAATCTGCATCCGTTAAAGCAGGTTGAACCTTCAGAACATCCTCTTGCCTGCCTGGCAAGATTATACGAAAAGAGCAACGGCAAGGATACCATGACCGGTCATTGGGAGATGATGGGGATCGAAACAAAAAAACCATTTATCACATTTACAGAACATGGTTTCCCGCCGGAACTGATCAAAGAACTTGAAGCAAGGACCGGCCATAAAGTTATCGGCAACAAGAGCGCCAGCGGCACAGAAATTTTGGATGAGCTGGGAGAAGAGGAGATTGCCACAGGGCATATGATCGTCTATACTTCCGCAGACTCCGTTCTTCAGATTTGCGGCAATGAAGAGACATTTGGTCTTCAGGAATTGTATCGCTGCTGTGAAATTGCAAGAGAATTGACCATGAAAGACGAATGGCGCGTCGGCCGTGTCATCGCAAGACCTTATGTCGGCAAAAAACGCGGTGAGTTTGTCCGCACAAGCAACCGCCATGATTATGCACTTAAACCGACGGGCCCGACCGCATTAAATGCTTTAAAAGATGCCGGTTACAGCTGTATTTCCGTGGGCAAGATCTATGACATTTTCGACAGTGAAGGGCTGACAGAATCCAACAAATCCAAGAGTTCCGTCCATGGAATGGAACAGACCATTGATATTGCAAAAAGAGAGTTCAAAGGCCTCTGCTTTACAAATCTTGTGGATTTTGATGCCCTCTGGGGTCATCGCAGAAACCCCATCGGATACGGAGAAGAAATCGAACGATTTGATGTAAAACTCGGTGAACTGCTCAAAGTTCTGCGTGAAGATGATCTGCTGATCCTCACTGCAGACCACGGCAACGATCCGACTTACACAGGCACCGACCATACCCGGGAAACGGTTCCTATGGTTGCCTACTCACCATCCATGAAGAATTCCGGTGTCCTCAAAGACCGCGAGGCTTTTCATACATTTGCCGTTCTCGGTGCAACGATTACAGATAATTTCGGTGTTGCCATGCCAAAGGGCACCATCGGCCAATCCATATTGAATCTGCTGCAGTAATCTGTATATCAATTGATCGGCAAACCAAAATATTTTGCTATATAAAAATCCGGGAATCATTCCCTAATGAATAATTGAAAGGAAACAACAAACGATGATCTGTATAAAAAACGGACGCGTCCATGATGCTGTCCATGAAACACCTTACATTGGCAATATCCTGATTGAAGAAGATAAGATTATATCCATTGGTTCTGATTTTTCTGTACCTGTAGATGCCCATATCATAGATGCCGGAGGAATGGAAGTTTATCCGGGATTTGTTGAAGCTCACTGCCACCTTGGTCTGGAGGAATATGGCATCGGCTATGAAGGAATGGATATCAACGAACTGAATGATGCGGTGACACCTCAGATGCGGGGAATAGACAGTATCAATCCTCTGGATCCGACATTTGAAAAGGCAGCGATGGCCGGTATTACCTGTGTCGGCACCGGTCCCGGAAGCGGCAATGTTCTCGGCGGTACATTTGCAGCGATCAAAACAGTCGGACATTGTGTCGATGACATGATTGTCAAAGACGGGGTTGCCATGAAATGTGCTTTCGGCGAGAATCCGAAAAACTGTTATAAAAACAAAAGTGTTTATACACGTATGACGATTGCTTCCAAACTGAGAGAAGCATTATACAAAACCAGGGATTATCTGGCAAGAAAAGAAGCGGCAGAGGGTGACATCAGCAAGACGCCGGCCTATGACTTTAAACTCGAAGCCCTGATTCCTGTTATTAAAGGGGAGATGCCGTTAAAAGCTCACGCCCACAGAGCAGATGATATTCTGACAGCCATCCGTATTGCCAAAGAATTTGGTGTGGGACTGACTCTGGAACACTGTACAGAGGGTCATTTAATTGCGGATAAGCTGGCGTCCGAGAACTATCCGCTGGCTGTTGGACCTTCTCTGACTCATGCTACCAAATTCGAACTGCGCAATAAAAGTTTTACAACACCGGGCATCCTTGCCAATGCCGGCTGTCAGGTCTCTATTATCACAGATTCTCCGGTCATACCTCAGGAATACCTGCCAATGGTTGCAGGTCTTGCCGTCAAAGCAGGCATGAAACCTTTCGATGCTTTAAAGGCCATCACTATCAACCCTGCCAAACATCTTGGCATTGAAGACCGTGTCGGTTCCCTTGAACCGGGCAAAGATGCCGACATAGTGATTATGAATGGTTCCGCTTTCGAATCACTGACAGAGACCGTCCACGTTCTCATCAATGGTCAGCTGATCAAATAAACATTTGATAAAGCATCATCAATAATACTTTTACTAAAATAAATCAGGAAAAGGATTTCCTTTTTCCTGATTTATTAAAATATTTCCTTTAAACTTCTTGAAAAAAATTGATATATGCGATAAAATATCGTCATGCAGATATGGTTCATCGGTAGAATGCTAGCTTCCCAAGCTGGAGAGGGGGGTTCGACTCCCCTTATCTGCTCATAAGCGGTTTCCTTACGGAGACCGCTTTTTCTTGCAGCCATTTTTATTAAACGAATCATCATTGCATTTTACATTAGATAATGTTATGATTATTGAGGCTCTTTGCAGAATAGTGCAAAGCTGCTGATATAAATACCAATTTTTTACAATTATATTTGTTAGGGGACTCACCAAAATGAATATTCTTAATTTTTTTGAAGAAACGGTACAACGTTTTCCTCAGAAAACAGCTATTGCCTATAAGGAGATTTCCTACAGCTTTTCTGACCTTTCCCATCAGGCAAAGTGTCTTGCAGAACGGATTCTTCAGGCAGGTCAGACAGGAAAACCTGTTGGTGTATTTGTTAACCGCGGTGCAGATACGGCTGTTTTATTTTTGGCTGTTCTATACAGCGGTAACTATTACATACCTATCGATCCGGATATGCCGTCAGCCAAGATTTCATCCATTCTTACAGATGCTGAACCATCTGTAATCTTATGCGGTGAAGAGAACAAACCGGTTTTGGAAGAGATTCACTATTCAGGCACCATTTACACACTGGATGATCGTTCGTCTGAAGAATGCCCTGTATGTGAATCTATCGATGTGGACTCACCGGCTTATATGGTTTACACATCCGGTTCCACCGGCAAACCAAAAGGTGTTCTCAAAAGCCATGGGGCTGTGATCAGTTTTATTATGGCCTATTCCAGTTATTTTCACCTTGGCTCCGATGAGATCATCGGCAATCAGACACCATTTTTCTTTGATGCCTCTGCCAAGGATCTCTATCTCATGATGTATACCGGTGCTACATTGGAAGTACTGCCGTCGGAGATGTTTATTTTCCCTGTTACTCTGATCGAGTACATGAATGAACGCAAGGTTTCTTATGTATGCTGGGTACCGACAGCCCTTGCTATTGTAACCCAGATGAATACATTCAAGAAAGTACTTCCGGAAACATTGAAGAAAGTTTTCTTTGTTGGAGAGGTATTCCCGACCAAACAGCTGCATAAATGGCTGACAACATTGCCGGATATCCAATACGTGAACCTGTACGGTTCTTCTGAATTGGCCGGTATCTGCTGTTATTATGAAATTCCGGATGCTGATCACCAGCCGGATATTCTGCCGATCGGCAAGCCACTGCCAAATTGCAAGGTGCTTTTGCTGCGTGACGGTGTTTTCATCAATCCAAAGGAATCTATCCCTTCCGAGGGTGAGGATGCCGGCATCGGTGAAATCTGTGTCATCGGCGATTCACTTGCTCTGGAATATTTTCATGATCCTGAGAAGACAGCAAAGACATTTACAGTATTGACCCTTCCGGACGGAACAAAAGTCAGAGCACTTATGACCGGGGATCTAGCCAGATATGATGCTGAAGGGAACCTTGTTTTCGTCTCAAGAAAGGATTTCCAGATTAAGCATATGGGCCGTCGTATTGAACTGGGAGAAATTGAGTCTGTGGCGGATACACTTCCGGAGATTCAACGATGCTGCTGTCTTTACAATGAGAAGCGCAAACTGATCCACTTATTCTGTGAACTGATCCCGGGATGTGACTGGGATGGAAAGGCAGTACAGCATGCCATGAGAGGCAAAATTTCTGACTATATGCTGCCGACAAGAATCACTGTTCTTGACGCAATGCCGTTTAATGCCAACGGCAAAATCGACAGGAACAAACTGAAAACTATGTTATAAAATTTAACCAGGAAAAGCCTGCACATACAATGAAAGGCTTAACAAAAGAAAGAGGTAAGTTACAATGGAAGAATTACTTGAAATACTGAATGATATCAACCCTGACGTAGACTATTCCAAAGAGAAAAATCTCATCGACGGCAAAGTCTATGACTCCTTCAGCATCATTACACTTGTTTCCAATATTTCCGAAGAATTTGATATTGAAATCGGACCGGAATATCTGGTACCTGAAAACTTTAATAGTGCTGAGGCAATGTGGAAAATGATCCAGAAGATCCAGGAAGATGAGGACTAATTTTATATGGATCTTCTGACACTCGGTTTCCTTTTATTCTGTATTGTATTGGTGATCGTCTATTATCTGGTGCCAAAGGCAATGCAGTGGTGGATACTGCTTGCAGCAAGTTTGTATTTTTATGCCATGTCCGGCATCAAAAATATGATCTACGTGCTCATTACCGCATTGTCAACCTATGCAGCCACGCGCATGATACAGTCTTTAACAGACCGCCAGAAAGAATGGATCAAAGCCAACAAAAAGACAACCAGTAAAGAAGAACGGGCAGCCTATAAGGCGCATATTCAGGCAAAACGCCGTGCAATCCTTGTGGCTGCTCTTTTGCTGAATTTCGGTATTCTCTGCACATTCAAGTATCTGCATTTCCTGATTGCACAGGTCAATACCGTTATTTCTTCTTTCGGTGCGTCACCTATTAACGACACATTAAAACTGATCATACCTCTTGGTATTTCCTTTTACACCTTCCAGACAATGGGCTACCTTGTGGACGTTTACTGGAATAAATATCCGGCAGAAAAGAATTTTGGCAGGGTTCTCCTGTTTGTTTCATTTTTTCCTCAGATGACACAGGGACCGATCAGTAATTACAAAGATCTGACAACAGAGCTTTTCAAAGAACATACCTTTACCTATCATCATTTTTCATGGGGTGCCCAGAGAATGTTCTGGGGCTTCTTTAAGAAAATGGTTGTTGCCAATGTATTATCCGCCTATGTACAGGATGTATTTGCCAATTATGCATCTTACTCAGGCATTACAACACTCATCGGCGCATTTATGTATAGTGTTCAGATTTATGCCGATTTCTCCGGTTATATGGATATGATGTGCGGTTTCTGTGAAGTACTGGATATCCGTCTTACAGAGAACTTTGAGCGTCCGTATTTCTCAAAATCTATTGCAGAATACTGGAGAAGATGGCACAGCAGTCTCGGTGCCTGGTTCAAAACCTATATCTATTATCCCATGGCGATGGTCAAATGGAACCAGAAGCTTGGCCGATGGGCCAAACAAAAACTAGGCAAAACCTTCGGTCAGACTGTCCCGGCCTCCGTTGCCCTTGTTGTTGTATGGCTGACAACAGGTTTATGGCATGGTGCCAGCTGGGCTTATATTGCCTGGGGTGGTGTCAACGGTATTTTTATCATTGTTTCTCTCTGGATGGAAACAGTCTATGCTTCCTGGAAACAGAAGCTGGGCATTAATGAAGCTTCCTGGGGATGGCGCGCCTTTCAGACGATCCGAACCTTTATTCTTGTCACATTTATCAAAGTACTTCCGGAAGTCGGAACCCTTTCCGATGGTTTCGGATTATGGAAACAGATCTTTACAAACCATACCATTCCGAGATCTTTCCATGCATTGCTGCCGTTTGTTGATAAGAAAATGCCGCTTCTGGCTGTTATGATCGGCACTATTTTGATTTTCGTGACCAGTTTGATCCAGCGACGCCAGCCGATCAGACAATGGCTGGAAGACCATACCAATTATGCCGTAAGAGTACTTATTTTTGCCGTTTTATTCATTGTGATCGTATACTTTGGTTATCCGGCATCAGGAAATGGAGGAGGATTTATGTATGAACAATTTTAAATCAGCCATCCGGACATGTATCATTTTCCTGATCGTACTGACAATTTTAAGTGCAGCCATTATGTCCGCCTTTTTTATCGGTGAGAACTATTACTACCAGGATTCAAGAGAGCGAGCCGAACTGAGCGGTACCCTTGACTTTTTTGTCTGTGGTGCTTCCCATGCCATGCGTGGTTTCAGACCGGATATTCTCGATCAGGAACTTGGCGTCAACAGCTACAATTTGTCCTGTTCACGTCAGACCATGCAGGGCCGCTATGAACTTTTAAATCTCGAATTGAACCGCAACCCGGCCAAAACAGTGGTATTGGAACTTTCCTATGATTCCATGACACGAAACAGAGATGAAGAGGGACCTGAAGGCGATATATATATGCTTGGTAAACTCGGCGGTTTTATGCCAAGAATCAAATATTTCTTTTCAGCTATCCGCCCAAAAGAATATGGCCGTATGTATTACAACTACATTGATAACGGTGTGAACTGCATCAAGAAGATCATCCACGGCACATGGACGAACAAAAACACAAAACTTGAAAAGGGATATGCCGCTTACAAAAGAGATGATGATGAACTGAATCAGGATCTCAAAAAGATTTATCATACAAGATCTTTTGAAGAAACCGTCTATGAGCCCAATGTTGAATATCTGAATAAGATCATTGCTTTATGCAAGGAGAAAAATGTTCAGCTTATTCTTGTTACAACACCATTATCCAAAGTAACCGTCTGCCGTTATGACAATCTGGATACATTCAAAGAATGGTATGAGAATGTTGCAAATGAAAATGGGCTTCAGTACTATGATTTTAATCTGATCAGGGACAAAGAAGAGAAGCTCCCGGACAGCTCAGCCTTCTCGGATAAATTCCATCTCGGCAATAAAGGTGCCGGCACATTTACAAAAATGTTCACTGATGTTCTGAACAAAGAGGCAGCAGGAGAGGATACATCCGCTCTGTTCTATGGAAGCTACAGTGAACTGGAGTCTCATATGACTCTGGACAAATAAAACCCGACTTTATATAAAAAGATGACGCACAGGAATTATGGAGGATTTCTGTGCGTCATCTTTTTATATTTTAATCTGTCATTACCTGATTTTAACGATTATCAACACGCTCAGGATACAGATCATGGTTGGCCAGGCGCATTGCTGCGATCTCTTCCCATTTTGTTCCCGGCTTTCCGTAGTTACAGTACGGATCAATGGAAATACCGCCTCTTGGCAGGAATTTGCCCCATACTTCAATATACTTCGGATCCATCAGTTTGATCAGATCTTCCATAATAATATTCATGCAGTCTTCATGGAAATCACCATGATTTCTGAAGCTGAATAGATACAGTTTCAAAGACTTGCTCTCCACCATTCTCTCAGAAGGGACATATGAAATAATAACATTGCCGAAATCCGGCTGTCCTGTCATTGGGCAAAGACTTGTAAATTCCGGACAATTAAATTTTACAAAGTAATCATGATCCGGATGCTTATTGACAAATGTTTCAAGCACCTCAGGGCAATAGTTGAAATCATATTTAGTTCCCTTACTGCCCAAATGTGTGATACCGTCGGTTTCTTCTTTTGTGCGTCCTGACATCATTCATTCTCCTTTTCATCAAAAAATTTTTTCACAGATACAATAACCCTGTGTACTACAGTGCCGGATCTGCAACACTATTGGCTGCAAATGCTTTTGCACGGTCAATACAGGTACCGCATTTACCGCATGGTTTCTCGCCGCCTTCATAGCAGCTCCATGTCAACTCATAAGGCACATTCAGCTCCAGTCCCTTTTTAACTACATCTGCCTTTGTCAGATTCACAAAAGGAGCTTCAACCCTCAGCTGTCGTCCGCTGCCTTCATAAATGGCCTGATTCATAGCATTCTTAAAAACTTCACTGCAGTCCGGATATGCATTACCTGCCGCATCGTCACTGTGAGCACCATAGTAGATCACATCGCAGCCTTTTGAAAGTGCAATGCTGGCAGCAGAAGAGAGAAACAGACCGTTACGGAAAGGTACATAGGTTGAAACCGGCTTGCCGTCGCTGTGATGAAGCTGTTCTGCATAGGATTCCTCAGGAATCTCCTGATCAGAATGACTGAGAAGTGAACAGTCGCTGTACTGGAAAATCGGTGTCAGATCCAGGTGCAGCATCTCCACATGATAATGAGCCGCCACCGCTTTTGCGGCTTCGATTTCTTTTGTATGACGCTGACCATAGGTAATCGCCAGAGCAATAACATTCTCACTGCCGTATTGATCAACTGCAAGCCCAAGACATGTTGTACTGTCAACACCGCCGCTGGCTAATACAAGTGCTTTCATTAATATCTGCCTCCTTTTGTAACTACTGCATCATAACACGCATCTGCAAAGATGCATCTGCCTTAAAACGACCTGTAAAGGTTGTCGTGATTGTTGTTGCTGTTGTTTTCTTAATGCCGCGTGCAGTCATACAGCTGTGACAGCCTTCAATCTTCACCGCAATAGAGTCTGATCCGGTAACTTCTTCCATAATCTCCGCAATATCAGAACCGATCCGCTCCTGCAGCTGAAGACGTTTTGCAGCCATATCTGCAATCCGGGCAATTTTGCTGAGCCCGATGACTTTGCCATTCGGAATATAAGCCACAGATACCTTCATATCATACATCAACGCCATATGATGCTCACAATAACTGAAAATCTCGATATCTTTGACATAAACCATGTCATCACTTTTGCCTGACAACTCCAGATCCTGTTCAAAGGTCTTATCAAACATCTGTGCAATCTCATGATTGGTATAATTCATACCTTCAAATACTTCCTCGTACATTTTTGCCACACGGTCCGGTGTATCCTTCAACCCTTCACGGTCCGGATCATCCCCAAGTGCAACAAGAATACCACGTATATGTTTCTTGATTGCTTCTGTATCAATCGCCATTTTTCAAAACCTCCTATACGCCGCGCCTGTCGGGATCCCAGATGACTTTGTGCATCTGGATCTGGAGATTGACGCCATTTAAATGATTCTCTTTCATAAATTCTACAATATCCGCCGGATCAATACTGCCGAAAACAGGACTGAAATAAAGGTGGCAGCGCCCGATCAGCTGAAACTGCTTCATCACTTCAAGGGCACGCTCACAATCAGCCAGAGAACCCGTGACAAATTTGACAGTATCCTTCTGTGTCAGTAATGAAAAGTTATCTGTATCCATGAATGATTCCATGCCGCTGCAGGATAATTTATAATCCATGGTAAAAGACGGTGCATTCGGAATACGGCAGAAAGGTGCAAGACTGACACTGCCGTTTGTTTCTATTTCCACATGTAATTCCGGGTCCGCAGCCAGTTCTTCTAAAAGTCCTGCAATATGCGGTCTTGCCAAGGGTTCGCCGCCTGTCAGCGTTACATTGTGTACACCTGTTTCTTTAATTGCCTGATGGATTTCTTCCGCCGTCATGGCCGTAAAGGCTGCATCCGGCTCATTGGCCCATTTTGTATCACAATATTCACAGGCAAGATTACAGCCCTTTAAACGGACAAATACAGCCAACTGGCCGGCCAGAGGCCCTTCACCGTTAATACTGACAAAATACTCTGCAACTTCATATGTTCTGTCCATAGCTTATTCCTCGTATGATGCACAATTGTTCGGTGTTTCATAAACAGTGGCGCGATGCACCTGATAACCGCAGGATGCCAGCTTTTCATAAAAATAATGTGCCAGTCTCTCCGCTGTAGGGCGATACGGAAGTTCGATAATTCTGAATTTTTCTTCCTGAAGTGCTGCCAGAGTTGCCGGCATCAGACTCCCTTTTTCGATAATCAGTGCATGATCCATGGCATCCACTTCACGTTTAACATCCTTTTTCAACTGACCGAAATCAAACATCATATCCCTTGTCTGTCCTTCTGCATCAAGATCCGGACGACAGATTTCTATAACAACACGCCATTCATGACCATGGATATTGCGGCATTTGCCGTTATAACCCGCCAGAAAATGTGCAGAATCAAAACTTTGTTCAGTCTTTAAATAATACATCGTCATTTCCTTCCTGATTTTTTATATTATTATCCGTGTAAAGAAAAAGAGACACAGCAATGCTATGTCCCTGAAATATCCGGTTTCATAGCCCTGGTTTTATTTATAGACAGGATGGTGCAATCGAACTGTCTTTTAACTCAATGAGCTTTTGCCCAACATCAGTTATAACATTGCCTTTTAACAGTGTCAAGTAGTTTCATATTTTTTTACGGATGACAAACTGCGAATGATGTGATAGAATGGAAAAAATACAGGAGTTAAAATATGAACAGACAAAAGAAATTGGCAAGAAGCCGAAGAGATATTATTATTATTGTCGGCTGTACGTTGCTGGCACTCATTGGCGGACACGTCTGGACCAGAGGGTTTGGAGGCCACATGTGGTTTCAGAATTTCGGTACTTCCGGTTCAGCGTCAGTAAATGAAAAAGTCCTTGCTTATGAACCCCTGATAGAAAAATATGCCAACGAATATCATATCAGTGATTATGTTTCCGTGATCGAAGCGATCATGCAGCAGGAGAGCAGCGGTGAAGGTACAGATGTCATGCAGTGTTCGGAATGTTATTACAATACAGAATATGCCCAGTCTCCGGGCAGTATCGAAGACCCTGAATATTCTATCAAGACAGGCATTCATTATTTTGCAGATTGTCTTGAGCTTGCCGGATGCAGAGGCCCCGGCGATCTCAGCCGTCTGAAGCTTGCCCTGCAGGGGTATAACTACGGTCACAATTATATCAACTGGGCCATTGAACGTGACGGCGGCTATACAAAGCAGAATGCGCAGGATTTTTCAGACATGATGAAAGAATCTCTGGGATGGGATATCTACGGTGACACATCTTATCCGGAACATGTTTTGCGTTACTACCATTAAATGTAGGGGATGTTCCTTATTTTGTGTACTCCAAATTAATTAAAGAAAGAAGGATCAATATATGAGTAAGTATCTTGTTGTTGTTGATATGCAGAAAGATTTTATAGATGGTGCCCTGGGTACAGCAGAAGCACAGGCAATCGTTCCAAAGGTGATTGAGAAGGTGACTTCCTTCAAAGGACCCGTTATGTTTACACGTGATACCCATGAAGAAAATTATCTCGAAACACAGGAAGGACAGAATCTTCCTGTCAAGCATTGTATCAGAGGGACCGATGGCTGGGAACTTCAGTCTGATCTGAACGATTACGCACTTAAGAACCACTGTCTGATTTTTGATAAACCGACATTCGGCTCTACCAGCCTTGCCGGATGTGTCAGCGGTATCGCCCGCATGGCACCTATTGACCAGATTGAAATTGTCGGACTGTGTACAGATATCTGCGTTATCTCCAACGCTATCCTCCTTAAAACTGCGCTGCCTGATACAGAAATTATTGTTGATGCCTCCTGCTGTGCCGGTGTTACCCCACAAAGCCATCAAAATGCCCTTGAAGCAATGCAGATGTGCCAGATTACAATTACCGGTGTATAAAGGAGAGCTGTATGATGAAAAACGACAGAAACAGCAGAAAAACTGCCGTTTTGCAATCTGAAAAAGGTTTATCCAGAAACCATTTTCGGTTAATCCTTATACTGATCGCAATCATTGTCATTGCATTGATTGCCCATGGCATTCTGCGGCCGGACCGCAATGCCTCCCTGAAAATTATTTATACAGGCAATATGGAAGGCCAGATAGTCGGAACCGAAGAATATGCCGGCTATGCCAGAGTTGCCTCCCTGGCCAAAGAAGCTGCATCTGACGGCAGTCATGTTCTTCTTCTTGATGCAGGAAATTGTCTTGGCGGCAGTATCCATGCAGAGGTTGATGAAGGGCAGTCCATGGTTTCTATTATGAGTACTGCAGGTTATGATGCGCTTGTACCGGGACCGCTGGATTTTATTTATGGTTCAGATGTCCTTTCATCCCTGCGCTCAAAGGCTTCCTTTCCTTTCCTTGCAGCGAATATTATGAAATCCGATGGAAGTACACTCCTTGAGAATTACAAGATATTAACAATCAACAGTGTACGTATCGGCATTATCGGCGTAACAACTGGACTTGATCCCTCTCAGGCAGCGACAGAAAGTCTGACAATTGCTGACCCTGTTGAAACTGTCCGGACATTGATCGGACAAATGTCCGGCAGAACAGATGCGGTCATCGTCCTTGCCTATACAGGAGATGAATCTGTTGCTTCTGCACTTGCTGATATCAGCGGTGTCAGTCTCGTTATCGAAAGTGGTTCATCTGAGGCGAATACAGATACCAGGGAAAGCGGAGCCATAGTTGTCAGTGCTGGTGAGCGTGGCAGTGTAATCGGCATTGCCAGTCTTGATATCACCAGATCCGGTTCTTCCATCACCAATACTTTCTATAAAAGTACCGATTTTGCCCAGGTATCCGATGATAAAGCAGCCGCTGAAGCTGTATCCTCTGCTGCCAAATCCGTTTCAGAAGGAGAATCTCTTCAACTTGGCAGTATTACAATAACAGAATCTTCCGATACTTCAGCGGAAGGAACTTTCTCTGATAAACTTTCAGAAGATGCCTCAGATAATACTTCCGAAAGCACGGCTGATTCCCCGGCTGACGGAACAGAAAGCTTTACAGGGCACAACACAGAAACCGGAACCGGGAATTTTGTTGCTGATGCCATGCTGAATGCAGCATCGGGAGATCAGGCCTCCCTTGCCATTATTCCTGACAAAGACATTGCCGGCACACTCGTTACCGGTCCTGTCACCCGCGGACAGATTGATGCCCTTTTTGACACACATTTATATCTTGTTACCTGCAAAATGACAGGCGGTGAACTCCGTACAGTATTGGAAACCAGCTTTGAAAATTATCCTCAGGCTGATAATTTTCTTCAGGTATCCGGCGTTACCTATACTTTCAACAGTAGCACCAGTATCGGAAGCCGGCTTTCTGATATTATGGTCGAAGGCCATACGTTGGATGATGCCAGAACTTATGTTGTCGCAATGCCGGATACTCTGGCTTCACAGCTTGGTTATACTTCTGAATCTACCGGCAAGATCAGCAGCGGCAAAACAATTGCCTCCATTGTTTCTGAATATATCCAGAAACAGCAGAAACTCAATATCCAGACAGATGCTTCAGAAAGTGCAGATGGAAGTGAATCTGACACAGCAGGAGAATCCGATTCCGAAAGCGGCACAGCACGTATTACCATTGTTGAATAAAATTCCACAATCTGCATATACTGTCCTCAAAAGGAGTGTACAGGACTATGCAGACAAATACACAGGACAATGATACATCCAATGTTTCAGAAAAAAGCGAACAGATCCGAGAATATGGACAGGTTATCCTGAAAGAGAATAATAGTCAGCATCATATTTTTCTCTTATCCATCATTGGCGAGATTGAAGGACACGAACAATCTCCCGGTAATGTTAAAACAACAAAATATGAACATGTTCTGCCTTTATTGGCAATGGCTGAGGACAATCAGGAAATCGACGGTATTCTCGTGCTTTTGAATACAATGGGCGGAGATGTAGAGGCTGGTCTTGCCATTGCCGAAATGATCGCTTCCATCAGCAAACCTACTGTTTCACTGGTTCTCGGTGGCAGTCATTCTATTGGTGTCCCCCTGGCTGTTTCTGCGGATTATTCATTTATTGTCCCCAGCGGAACAATGATCATCCATCCTGTACGAATGAATGGCATGGTGATCGGCGTCATACAGACCTATGAATATTTTGAACGTATTCAGGAACGTATTCTGAACTTTATTGTCAATAACTCCAACATTGCCAAAAATCATCTCAAAAAGATGATGCTTGATACAAGTAAGCTGGCCAAAGATGTGGGAACCGTACTTGACGGACAGGAAACTGTGGAATGCGGCCTGATAGATGCCATTGGCGGAATCAGCGATGCGCTGCACAAATTAAATGAAATGATAGACGAATTTCAAATTCGGTCTTGTTAAAGCTTAAAATATGTAGTAAAATGCAAATAGCATGCAAGAGGTTGTTGCAAACGACAGGCAGCAGCCTCTTTTTTAATGCAAATGATTTGGAGGAATTATTTTATGAGTTTACTGCAGTCAATATTAATGGGTATTATACAGGGATTGACAGAGTTTCTGCCGGTCAGCAGTTCTGGTCATCTTGCTTTGTTCAAAAACATTTTTAATATTAATACAGAAACTGGCCTGTTATTTGATACCATGCTTCATCTCGGAACACTTGTTGCAGTCTGTATTGTTTACTGGAAGGATGTCAAGAATCTTTTCACAGCGGCATTCCAGCTGTTATTTGATATCGTCTACAATTTCCGCACTTGGATCAGCAGCAAGCAAAACGGCGGCAGCGTCAAGTATCGCCGCTTAATCAACAGTGCCTACAAGAAATTTGTTGTGTTGATCCTTATTACAACCATTCCAACCGGTATCATGGGTGTTGCTTTCAGTTCCCTGATTGAGAAAGCTTCCCAGACATTGCTTGCACCTGGTATTTTTCTTGTTATCACAGCAATTCTGCTTCTTATTTCCGATACCCGTCCATCCGGACACAAGAAGGTGAAGAAGACAACTTATGGAAACGCTGTAGCCATCGGTGTCGCACAGGGCTTTGCCACATTCCCGGGTCTTTCACGTTCCGGTACGACAATTACTGCCTGTCTGCTGCTTGGTTTTGACCGTTCATACGCAGTCAAGTATTCTTTCCTGGCATCCCTTCCGGCAATTGTCGGTGCCAACATTCTGGAATTGAGACATTTTGATGCTTCAACACTGGCAAACAGTCATCTGGCATATTATTTTATCGGCATGATCATTGCAGGCGTTATAGGATACATATGCATCAAACTGATGATCCGCATCGTTCGTTCCAATAAGTTCCAATATTTTGCTTATTACTGTGCAGTTGTTGGTATCATCGCCATCGTTGCATATTTTGTAAAAGGCTAACACAAAAGATTATTCACAAGATTTCAATAACAATGCGAAATATCATGCAGACAGCAGGTATTTCGCATTTGTTTTCAAATTATCAGAAACGACTATATTTTAAGGAGTGATTAGATGGCGGCAAATCAACGCAGCAGGCAAACAAACTCTGCATCGACTAAAAAGAATATTACAGGCAAAACTTCCGCCGGAAGAAAAACGACTTCCACTAGAAAAAAGACTGCTGGAAGCAGACAGCAGGCATCTCGAAGGAACGCATCTTCTGCTCAGAAGAATCGCAGAACCTCTCGGATGCAGGTACAGGATTACGACGAACCAATCGGTGATGAAATTAAGTTAATTGTCATTCTGGCTGTCTCCATCCTGGTACTTTTGAGCGTATTCGGCATCGGCGGGCGTGTCGGTAACAAAGCGGCCGATATCTTCTTCGGTCTTTTTGGTGTTATGGCCTATGCATTGCCTTTTCTCCTTTTTATCGGCAGTGCCTTTCACATCTCCAATCGCGGCAGCAGCCTTGCACGGCTCAAACTTGGTGCAGCCATTGTATTTTCAATGATGATCATGGCACTTTTTGCATTATCCGATCCTTCTTTTGACGGCAGCATGGCATTGATAGACGGCTATCTGGATTCAGCCGCCTCCAAAAGCGGCGGCGGCATTATCGGATGTACCGTCTGCTGGCTTCTTTTTAACGCATTTGGACGTGTCGGCACGACCGTAATACTGATATGTATCATGCTTATTGCAGCTGTCATCATTACAGGCAAACGGCTTTTTGTCTGCCTTGGACATCTCATCGCATTATCCTGTTCAACATTGGCTGCAAATTTTGCCGCATGGCGGGAAAAGCGAGCGGAAGAACGGCTTTTTCAAGCTGACAGTGCAGAGGATGATGATTCTATTCTGGAAGATGACGAGGATTTTGAAGCCCCGGAAACAGAACCCGACCCAAAACCAACGAGAAAAACGGTTCCCAACATTATCATTCACAAATCAGACTCTGCAAAACCACGTAAAGAACCGCCAGAGAGTTCCGGATCATCTAAAACTCCGGCTCCGGCCGACAGCAATCCTATCCCCACTATACCGTTGACGGAATCATCAGATGTCTCTTCAGCTGCTGCAGCAGCTGAAGAGACAGTAACCGCATCTGACATCCGGCCTTTTACTGACGAACAGTTAAATACCTATGACCACGGTCAGACAGTGAAGCCTCTTCGCATTCAAATTCCTGAATTTATGAAACCAACGGTTTTATCACCGGATGATCTGAATCTGGAAATTGAAGGCCTTCCGGAGGAAATGTCCGAAGAGGAGACCGAACATATTAAACCTGAGCCAATTAAAGCCGAAACAATTGAGCCCGAACCGATACAGACAAATGAACTGTTGTCTGATACATCCGAACAAAATATTGTTGAAGAGATCGATATCTCAAAAATTTTGTCAGAGATTCCGAAGAAATCTTCTGAGGTTTCCGGCAGCAGAACTGCATCTGCAGGTTTTTCAAGAACAACAGAATCAGAAGCAAAGTCTGATCCTGCCGTTTCTGATTCTGATGAACCCCTTGAGATCACAGAAGAGGAGATTGAAAAATATGAATTTCCTCCATTAGA
The DNA here is from genome assembly GCF_019734885.1 of Pseudocoprococcus catus. Lineage (GTDB taxonomy): Bacteria > Bacillota > Clostridia > Lachnospirales > Lachnospiraceae > Coprococcus_A > Coprococcus_A catus. The sequence continues at coordinate 88,350 of NZ_JAAXCM010000034.1, forward strand.
TTTACTTGATCAGGGAAGGGGCAGCACCAATCAGCAGACAGCTTCATCTCTAAAACAAACGGCACTGAAGCTTCAGCAGACATTTGAAAGTTTTGGTGTCGGTGTCCAGGTAACCAATGTCAGCTGCGGTCCGGCTGTTACCCGATATGAACTCCAGCCGGACCAGGGTGTGAAGGTCAGCCGTATCGTCAGCCTTTCTGATGATATCAAGCTGAATCTGGCAGTAGCAGATATTCGAATTGAAGCTCCGATCCCAGGCAAGGCAGCTGTAGGTATTGAAGTTCCGAATACCCACAAAGAAATGGTCCATCTGCGTGATCTGCTTGAATCTGACAAATGCAAGCAATCAAAATCCAAACTGGCTTTTGCAGTGGGCAAAGATATCGGAGGGCAGACAGTTGTCGCTGATATTGAGAAGATGCCGCATTTGCTCATCGCAGGTGCAACAGGTTCCGGTAAATCCGTCTGTATCAATACCATCATTATGAGTATCCTGTATCGCGCAGATCCGAATGAGGTTAAGATGATCATGATCGACCCGAAAGTCGTCGAATTGAATGTCTACAACGGGCTTCCGCATCTGTTGATTCCTGTTGTTACCGATCCGAAGAAAGCAGCCGGTTCTCTGAACTGGGCCGTCAACACCATGATGGAACGCTACAACAAATTTGCAGAAATCGGTTCCAAGGATTTGAAGAGCTACAATGCCCGTGTGGAAAATCTTCCATACGAGAGCGAGCAGCATAAAAAAATGCCGCAGATCATCATCATCATCGATGAATTGGCTGATCTGATGATGGTGGCACAATCTGAAGTCGAAGACGCCATCTGTCGTCTGGCTCAGCTTGCCAGAGCTGCCGGTATTCATCTGGTCATTGCTACACAGCGTCCATCCGTCAATGTCATCACCGGCCTGATCAAAGCTAATGTACCATCCCGGATCGCCTTCTCTGTTTCATCGGGTGTTGATTCCAGAACCATTCTCGATATGAATGGTGCCGAAAAACTTCTCGGCAACGGCGATATGCTGTTCTACCCACAGGGAATGCAGAAACCTGTCCGTGTTCAGGGTGCTTTTGTTTCTGAGAGTGAAATTGCCCGTGTGACAGACTTTATCAAAGCTCATCTGACCAGCCAGCCGGTCTACAGCGAAACCATCAAGAAGAGTATTGAGACCGCATCCATCAGCAGTCCTTCCGGTTCATCAGGCAGTGACAAAGATGTCTATTTTGAAGAAGCCGGCCGTTTTATCATTGAAAAAGACAAGGCTTCCATCGGTATGCTCCAGCGGGTCTACAAAATCGGTTTTAACCGTGCCGCACGAATCATGGATCAGCTCTGTGAAGCCGGTGTTGTAGGGCCGGAGATTGGTACCAAACCACGTCAGATCAAGATGACAATGGAAGAATTTGAGACTTACCTCAATAGTAATCAATAATTTTTTGTAACTGTTCAGAGCCAAACAAAATTTCAAAAAACAGGTATAAAATGCTTGCATTTTTAAGACTGTTTTTGAAATTTTATTCGGCGGATACGCCACACCGACGAAATGCGCAGCATTTTGGAGGTTAGCTCTGAACAGTTACAATTTTTTCAACAAAAAACCCTATAAGAAGTATAACTAATAGAATCTATAAGTAATTTTAAATATACTTATTATGAGAATCGTGATACTATCGAGAAAGATACCCTGATAAAAGTCTCATCAGGGATACAAAACTGAATGACATTCACCTTTAATACGCAGGAGGAGTTAGTATGAAAACAGATATTGAAATTGCACAGGAAGCAGTCATGCTCCCGATCAAAGATGTGGCTGCATCTATCGGTGTGGAAGAAGATGACCTTGAATTATACGGCAAATACAAAGCTAAATTTTCAGATGAATATTTAAAGAAAGTTGAATCTAATCCAAACGGTAAACTTGTGCTTGTGACTGCCATCAATCCGACTCCGGCCGGCGAAGGCAAAACAACAACAACTGTCGGTCTCGGTGAAGCATTCGGACAGCTGGGCAAGAAAGCTGTCATTGCTTTAAGAGAGCCATCTCTCGGACCTTGCTTCGGTATCAAAGGCGGTGCTGCAGGCGGCGGCTATGCCCAGGTTGTTCCTATGGAAGATCTGAACCTGCATTTTACAGGTGATTTTCATGCCATCACCTCTGCCAACAACCTTCTGGCAGCTATGATGGATAATCACATCCAGCAGGGCAATGCATTAGATATAGATACACGACAGATCATCTGGAAGAGATGTCTTGATATGAACGATCGTGTTCTCAGAAATGTCGTTGTAGGTCTTGGCAGCAAGATGGATGGATTTGTACGCGAAGATCACTTTGTCATCACGGTTGCCTCAGAGATCATGGCAATCCTCTGTCTGGCAGACGATATGGAAGATCTGAAACAGCGTCTGGCTAAGATCATCGTTGCCTACAACCGTGCCGGTGAACCTGTAACTGCCGGTGACCTGAATGCGGTTGGTGCTATGGCTGCACTTTTAAAAGATGCCCTGAAACCAAACCTGATCCAGACACTGGAACACACACCGGCTATTGTCCACGGCGGTCCTTTTGCCAATATCGCCCACGGCTGCAATAGTGTCCGTGCCACAAAGCTTGCACTGAAGATGGCAGACATCGTTGTCACTGAAGCAGGATTTGGCGCTGACCTTGGTGCTGAAAAGTTCTTCGATATCAAATGCCGTATGGCTGGACTGAAACCGGATGCTGTTGTTCTGGTTGCCACAGTCCGTGCCCTGAAATATAACGGCGGTGTTCCAAAGACTGAGACATCCGAACCAAATCTTGAAGCATTGAAGAAAGGTATTGTCAACCTTGAGAAGCATATCGAGAATCTTCAGAAATACGGCGTTCCGATCGTTGTTACTCTGAATGCTTTCATCACAGACTCTGAAGAAGAAATCAACTTTGTCAAGAATTTCTGTGAAGAAAGAGGCTGTGAATTTGCCCTTTCAGAAGTATGGGAAAAGGGCGGCAAAGGCGGTATTGCCCTGGCTGAGAAAGTACTTGATACCCTTGAGAACAAAGAGAGCCATTTTGAAGTGCTCTATGAGAACAGCCTGTCTCTGAAAGAGAAGATTGAAACCATTGCCAAAGAGATTTACGGCGCAGCAACTGTGACCTATGCACCGGCTGCCGAAAAAGCACTGAAGAAGATTGCCGAGATGGGATTTGGCGATGTACCTGTCTGTATGGCAAAGAATCAGTATTCTTTATCTGATGATCCAAAGCTTCTGGGACGTCCGGAGAATTTCAACGTCAATATTCGTGAAGTTTATGTATCTGCAGGCGCCGGATTTGTCGTTGCCATTACAGGTGCAATTATGACAATGCCTGGTCTTCCGAAGAAACCGGCTGCAGAAGGTATTGATGTTGATGCAGATGGTGTGATCACCGGTTTATTCTAAAGCTGTCCGGTCAGCATACCGGATATTCTTGAAATGAATATCTGAACAATTGCAGGCATTTTAAGAAAGTTGACAGCTTGTATAGTAAATTTTTATGTGATATAGTAAAGGGGATACCTGAAGACAGGTATCCCTTTTTAAAACAAATATGCTGGAGGTTTAGTATAATGGCTTTTTTGATTGACGGGAAGAAAATCTCCTCCCAGATAAAAGATGAATTAAAGAACGAAGTCGCAGAAATGAAAAAAAAAGGCACAGAAGTAACATTGGCAGTGATCCAGGTCGGCAATGATCCTGCTTCCTCTGTCTATGTGGGCAACAAGAAAAAGGCCTGTGCTTATATCGGTATCCGCTCCCTGGCATACGAACTGCCTGAAAGTACAACAGAAATGGAATTATTGACATTGATCGATAAGCTCAACAACAGAAAGGATGTCAATGGTATCCTTGTTCAGCTGCCTGTGCCGGCTCATATCAACGAGAAACACATTATCGAGGCTATTCACCCGTTAAAGGATGTTGACGGCTTCCATCCCCGTAATGTAGGTGCCCTTGTCACAGGTGAAGACGGTTTTGTCTCCTGTACACCGGCCGGCATTATTCAGCTTCTTAAACGCAGCAATATCGATATCGACGGCAAAGAATGTGTTGTTGTGGGCAGAAGCAATATCGTCGGTAAACCGATGGCCATTCTTCTCCTTCGTGAAAATGCAACAGTAACCATCTGTCATTCCCACACAAAGGACTTAAAGGAAGTCTGCAAACGTGCAGATATTCTTGTTGCTGCTATCGGCAAGCCGAAATTCTTCAACCGCGAATATATCAAAGAAGGTGCTGTTGTGATTGATGTAGGTATTCACCGCAATGAACAGAATAAACTCTGCGGAGATGTAGACCGAGATGATGTCATGGATCTTGTCAGCGCTATTACACCGGTACCGGGCGGTGTAGGACCTATGACCATCGCTATGCTGATGTATAATTGTGTAGAGGCAGTACGCCTCCAGAAAACGGAGAGATAATATTTATGAGTAATACAAATACCAATAACCTGACCATCTTTTTTGTGTCCCTGGGCTGTGACAAAAACCTTGTGGATTCCGAAGTCATGCTCGGCATTCTTCGGGAGCACGGTTTTACGCTGGTGGATGACGAGATGGAAGCAGATATCATCGTTGTCAACACATGCAGCTTTATCCATGACGCCAAGGAGGAGAGTATCCAGACTATCCTTGAAATGGCTGAAATGAAGCATAGCTGCAGATGTAAGGCACTGATTGTCACCGGATGTATGGCAGAACGCTACAAAGATGAAATCATGACAGAGATTGAAGAAGTTGATGCCGTGATCGGCACAACCAGCTACCAGCATATCGCTGAGGTTGTAGCTGAAGTTTTAGATGGCCGGAAAGTTGAACAGTTTGACGACCTTCAGGCCCTGCCGGAAGTGGATGTTCAGCGTATCATGACAACTGGTGGATACAGCAGTTATCTGAAGATTGCTGAAGGCTGTGACAAACACTGTACTTACTGCATTATTCCAAAACTTCGCGGTTCTTACCGCAGTCACTCCATGGATTATCTGATCAGGCAGGCCGAATCACTGGCTGCCCAGGGTGTGAAAGAGCTGAATATTGTTGCCCAGGAGACAACGGTTTACGGCACAGACCTTTACAACGGACAGAAACTGCTTCCTGAGCTGCTTAGAAGACTCTGCCGCATCGAAGGCATTTCCTGGATCCGTGTTCTATACTGTTACCCTGAAGAGATCAATGAAGAGCTTATTCAGGTCATCAAAGAAGAACCGAAGATCTGTCATTATCTTGACCTTCCCATCCAGCATGGCAGTGACGCCGTCTTAAAACGAATGGGCAGACGCACCACACAGGCTGAACTTCGAAGTATCATTGGGCGATTAAGAGAAGAAATCCCTGATATTGCCCTGAGAACAACGCTGATTGCCGGTTTCCCGGGTGAAACAGAAGAAGACCATCAGGAAGCTTTACAATTTGTTAAGGATATGCGATTTGATCGTCTCGGTGTATTTACTTACTCAGAAGAAGAAGGTACACCGGCTGCACAGATGCCGGATCAGATCGAGGAATTCGTTAAGGAAGAACGCCGAGATGCATTGATGCTGGCTCAACAGTCAATCGCCTTTGAGAAATCCGAAGAAATGGTTGGAAAGACTGTGGATGTTCTGATTGAAGGCCGACTACCTGAAGAAGATATTTATATCGGACGTACCTACAGAGATGCGCCTGATGTGGATGGCTACGTTTTTGTTCACGCCGAAGAAGATATGATCTCCGGTGATATTGTCAAAGTTGAGATAACAGATGCTAAAGATTACGATCTGGTAGGAGATGTGATATATGAATTTACCGAATAAACTGACCGTTTTAAGGGTCATTCTTGTTCCTTTCTTTGTTTTATTCCTGCTTGGCGCAGACTATATGGGACCATTTTCACCCTATATTGCATTGATCATTTTCATTGTAGCCAGCCTGACAGATATGCTGGACGGTAAGATTGCCCGAAAGTATAATCTGATCACCAATTTCGGCAAGTTTATGGATCCCTTGGCAGATAAACTGCTTGTCTGCTCTGCACTGATCTGTTTCGTAGATATGCATCGTATGCCGACATGGGTTGTTCTTATTATCATTGCCAGAGAATTTATTATCAGCGGCTTCCGTCTTGTTGCTGCTGAAGGTGGTACCGTCATTGCAGCCGGTATATGGGGCAAGTATAAAACCGCCATTACTATGATTACCATCATTTTTATGATCCCAAATTTCGGCGGGCCGACTGTCCACATCATTGAGCAGATTATGATTTACCTCTCCCTGGCACTGACGGTCATCTCCCTTGTTGATTATCTGGTTCACAATAAATCTGTCCTTGCAGGCAAAATGTAACCAAACATCCTGCACAGTGGAAGAGGAGTGATAGCAACTGTGAAAATAGTAAAACAATTTCTTTTAATCATCAGCACATTACTTGTACTGATGCTGGCAGGTTGTTCAGGCAAACTCAGTCATATCGATATCAACACAACGCTGACGGTGGACAAAACCTTCAACGGCAGCCGTGTCATGACAGCCGATATTCCCGCTGCCGCATACAAATACGTCTTTGGCGGCAGTTTGACAACACTGGAAGATGTCATTAATCAATATACCCCCGGGGATATGTACTGTACAGCTTCAGAAAATGAAAACGGCGGCGTTCAGATCCAGATGATCATTGATTTTGCATCCAGAAATGAATACCAGAAGAAGATTGAAACCATCTGCAGCGGCAATACCACTGATTCAGCCATCACGCCGGTCATTAACTTCGATTATTCCCATTCTATTTTAAAGAACGGTTATACCATCGAAGAGAACTTTACATCCATGGATCTGTTCTACTGGCTGGCAGATGCCATTATCAAGGAATATCCGTCTATGGGTGACAAAAATATTCAGGATATTTTCCAGCTTGGCAAAACAGAAGTTGTTTTTGACGGCGAAACCATGCAGATGGATGATTATATCAAAATTTCCACAATCCAATCAAATGCTTTTGACAGTGTCTCCGTTGCTGCACAGTTAGCAGATGATCAGTCCGTCGCTGCAGAGATCACCTATGTTGTCAGCAATAAAGTCGTTGCTGCCCTTGGCACCAAGCTGAAATCACTGATGGATACCCTTGTGCCCGCAGATGCCTCCATGACATACCAGGATGGAAACAACTCCCGGACTTATACCATCAGCTTTGAATCTGCAACATTGCAGAACTATGTAACAAATGTCAACAAAGCACTGCATACAAGTAACACGGTCTTTGAAGTGACCACGGAAGGTGACACCGAATCCCTCTCTGCCAAAAAACTGATCAAGCAGTATTATGACGGCAGTTATTTTCTGGATTTTACAGATGAAAATACAACAATGTCCTATATCCTCAAAGTATCACCGGAATATACTGTTGAAAGCTGCAGCAGTACCTATGGCTATCTGAAGGATGAGGCTTCCTCCTACAGCAGCGATACATGCGAGATCACCATGACTGTTGCCTCAGCGGATGAGGTGACAGCCGTTCTCGGTTTTGCCGTCGATATTGATGAAGTAGATATTACAACATCTGTTCACAGTGACACCAATATTGAACGTACATTTGAGTTCCGTCTGTCATCAGATGCTGTCAACCTGATCGGCAGCAGTATCGAAGATCGTCTGAACACAGCCGCAGAGCAGTGGCCGGATCAGATGAATGTCAATAAGGAAAATATCCTCAACAATACCACCTACAGCATCACCCTTTCAGCAAACTCGGCAGATGAGCTGACTAAAATGACCCGGGCTGTTCTCGGAGAATCCAGTACCTCCGACAACGACAAAAACAACAGCGGAGAATTGACAAACTCTCTATTTAACGGAGGCACCGAGAAGCACAAAAATCCATGGAATATTCATTGTTCCTACGAAGATACACTGAATCTGTCAGGCTTCCTGAAAGGCTCTCAGATCAAAAACGGAATTCACTATCAGTTGGATTACCCAAAGGGCTTTAAAGCTACCTTTACAGAAAACAATACCTTTGAGGACGCTGCAGCTGATGGTGCATCCATCACATGCAGTACTTTTAACAAAGTACTCTCCGTTAAATCCACCGCAGAAAAAGCCAATTTCAACGGTATTCTGATTTTCGGATTATGGATTCTTTCTATTCTTTGCATCCTTGTTATTGCATTGATGAACATTGGAAATATTGCCAGCCTTATATCCAACAAAAAACTGGATATATCCGGTGCAGACCTCTTCAAAGGCAAGCATCTGATCCGTTTAACACTGTTGATTATCGCTATTGTCTGCTTTATCTTTATGACAATCCGACTCATTTTCCGTGTCTATTAATCACCATAATACAAAGCAAAAAGCTGCATCTGCAGACAGTCGATTAAAAAATCGCTGAAACTGCAGATGCAGCTTTAATTTACGCGGGCAACGAGCCAAAGTCCGTGCTTGCACGAGACCTTGGAGACTGCCGCGATAACTTGAGAAACTCGCGGAGCATGTTTCTCATAGTTATATCTGTCGGACATGCTGTCCGTTAGAAACTACTTAAACTTACGATGAATCGCATCGATAATCACATCAACTGTATCATCAATGCCAAATACAGAACTATCCACCATCAGATCATAGCTTTCACGCTCGCCCCAACGATACTCAGAGTAATACTGATAATATGTACGACGGATCTTATCTGTACGAAGAATTTCCTTCTTGGCCTTGTCCTGAGAATCGATCAGATGTCTGTCCATGACACGTTTGATACGATTGCTGAGCGGTGCATAGACAAAGACATTCAATACGTTGTCCTTGTCTTCAAGCACACTATTGGAACAGCGTCCTACAATAACAAAAGACTCCTTCTCAGCAAGTTCACGGATTACATCGCTCTGTGCTCTGTACAGCTGGTCTGCAATTGTTGGTGCATACGGTGAAATGAAAGGGCTTGGTGCCTTCTCATCTGTTGACCCCAACACATCCAGATCCAATCCACTGTGCTTTGCCGCAAGCTCGATCAGATTCTTGTCATAAAATGCAATACCCAGTTTCTTCGCCAGCTTCTCACCAATCTCATGACCGCCGCTGCCGCATTCACGCCCTAATGTAATAATAATCTTCTTATCACTCATATATTTCACCTGACCCCTCTAAGTAGTAGATAACTTTACTTTTGTCACTTCTATTATACCATATATATACCTTCAAATTCAACCAAAACGGTGCTTTAATAAATGAGAAAATATAAAACATAAAAGGCTGCCTGCCATCACAAGTACAAAAATCATGATGGTACAATGCATAAAATAAACATCCGGCAAAATATTGATGATGGGATCCGTAGTCGGATCAAACAGCCAGTAATCATTGTTAAAAACAAGCTGATGAAAAGTCACAAATACATACTCCCAATTCACCGCAACCATGATACCAAGAAACGCCGGCAGCACAATACACAAAATCCCCGCGATCCGAAGCCAGAGCCATTCTTTCTTTCGGACAAATCGGACTGTAACGATCAATGTCAGACCAAATGTGATGATTAATGTCCACCCAAAAAGATCAAATATTTTCTTCACTTCTTCAAAATGGCTCCTTCCAGACTCAGACATTGTACATGTCGGGAATTTCAAAGGCTCATGGTTAAACAATGAATTATAGTCGATCAATGCGTCATAATTCTGACGGATATCTTCTTCATTCCTTCCTGATAATTCCGCAATATGCAAATGCTGGATATCTGCATAATAAAGCGGCCTGAAATTCAATGTTAATGTCACAGAAAAAGAAATAATCAGCAGACAGACAATCATACCGCCGATCAACTGTGCGCAATATGAATAAAAACGATGCATTCACGCACCTCCTCTCGCTATCAGTATACCACATTATCGTATAAAAGTGGAACAGCACCGTCAAAAATACACTTTTCGTATTGTCACCGTTTTATGGATATGTTATAATGCGCAAAGAGATTAGTCTTAATGGGAAGCTTTCCCAGGAGCATTCGACTTGAATGTAGCCCCAATCTATACTTGTCAGCGGGGCAGAAGGAGGAACTATGGAATTATTATACAAAAGCACTCGAAGTGCAGATAAAACTGTAACTGCATCCTATGCAATTTTAAAGGGACTTGCTGAAGACGGAGGCCTTTTTGTACCGACAGCATTTCCAAAACTGGACGTATCCATTGATCAGCTGGCCGTCATGACTTACCAGGAAGTGGCCTATGAAGTTATGAAGCTTTTCCTGACCGATTTTACAGAAGAAGAGTTAAAACACTGTATCAATAGTGCTTATGATCAGAAATTCGATACTGAAGTGATCGCACCTCTTGTCAAAGCAGACGGTGCTTATTACCTTGAACTTTTCCATGGAAAAACCATTGCTTTCAAAGATATGGCTTTATCCATTCTTCCCTATCTGATGACAACTGCTGCCCGTAAGAACAATGTCAAGAACGAAATTGTCATCCTGACAGCAACATCCGGTGATACAGGCAAAGCTGCTCTGACAGGTTTTGCCGATGTTCCGGGAACCAAAATTATTGTTTTCTATCCTAAGGATGGCGTCAGTCCTGTCCAGGAGAAGCAGATGGTCACACAGAAAGGTGACAATACATTTGTTGTCGGTATCCACGGTAATTTCGATGATGCCCAGACAGGTGTAAAGAAGATGTTTGGCTGTGAAGAACTGAACAGGGAACTGAATGCAGCTGGATATCAGTTCTCATCCGCCAACTCCATCAATATCGGTCGTCTTGTTCCTCAGGTTGTGTACTATGTTTATGCCTATGCATCACTGGTTCATAACGGCGAGATCAAGAACGGTGATCCAATCAATGTAGATGTTCCAACCGGCAACTTCGGCAATATCCTTGCTGCTTATTATGCCAGAAACATGGGCGTTCCGATCGCCAAACTGATCTGTGCATCTAACACCAATAAAGTCCTTTACGATTTCTTCGCCACAGGTACCTATGACCGCAACAGAGAATTCCATGTGACAACATCTCCATCCATGGATATCCTGATTTCAAGCAACCTGGAACGTCTGATTTATCAGATTGCCGGTCAGGATGCAGATAAGGATACCCAGCTTATGAAATCATTGTCAGAAACAGGTGTTTACGAGATCACACCTGCTATGCGTGACAATCTCAAAGATTTCTACGGCAATTATGCAACAGAAGAGGAGACAGCCCAGGCTATTCACGAGCTGTACACGAAGACAGGTTATGTGATCGATACACATACAGCCGTCGCTGCATCCGTTTACAAGAAATATGTCGCAGATACAAAAGATACGACGCCGACAGTGATCGCCTCCACTGCAAGCCCATTTAAATTTGCCCGCAGTGTCATGACAGCCATCAAGGGTGATGTGAGCCGGTATTCTGAATTCGAACTGGTAGATCAGCTGGTCGCTACATCCGGCGGCAAAGAACCTTCAGCTGTTACTGAGATCCGTACAGCGCCAATCCGTCATACAACCGTATGTGATAAGACAGAGATGGAAGCTACAGTTAAGAAATTTCTTGGTATCCACTAAATAAATACTCCTAATAAAAAGAACTTCTAAATGAATTGATGATTTCCTTTAGAAGTTCTTTTAGATTTTATGGTTCAAAGCCCTCAAATATCATCGCATCAACCTTGCCTTTAAATCGATCATAAGTGGGTTTTCCCGGGATTGTCCAGACCACTGTCATAATCCGGAACAATTTTCTGTTATAGATCACTGCTGGATTTTTCAGATCAAGATATTTGTATGCAATAAAATCCGGATGCGTAAAAAAATTAGTCATCAGATTAGACATTAGAAATAAAACGATATCACAGTGCGGGTTTTCCTTGAAGAAGTTGCAGGAAAGCTGTCCTCGGACCACCTGTGGCTGATGGCGTTTAAACCACTGCAAAACAAATGGATGAAAAGATTCGATACAGTAGCTGCCTTTGTATCCGGATAGCAGCTGCCATACAAGGGGACAGAGAAGATTCTGATTGCTGCCATCCACCTTCAGTTCAATAATCAGCGGTACTTTGCCATCCACCAGTGCCAGCACGTCTTTAAAAAGAGGAATGCCTTCCCCCGTCCCCAAAAGGCGGAGCTGCTGCAGATACGAATACAAAAATCCCGAAATCTTTTTGTTGATTCCACACATTCTCGTCAATGTGTCATCATGAAAAACAACCAGCTGGTTATCCGCTGTCAAATGAACATCCAATTCAATACCATATCCTTTATCAACAGCTCTTTGAAAAGCTGCCATGGAATTCTCCGGAATACCGTGTTCATTGTCATGAAGGCCGCGATGCGCATAATCCCATCCTGTGAGATGCTGCCATTTCTCCCTCTTATGAAACCCCGGAGCACTTGTAAACAAATAAAATCCTGTGATGATACTGCCAATATATGCCATGGTTCGTGCTATTTTTTTTAACATCATTATTTACCTCTTTTCTTACCGTCTCTATTATAACGTCATCTCCTTTTATTTGACAATAGGCATTGACGTGAATTTCCTCTTGAAATAACAGAATGAATCATGTATAATACACTCATGAAGAAACTTATCTGGGGTGTGCGACAGTTCGCAATTTTGAACCTACATTTTTTTGACTGGGAAACTGCGTGTTTCATAATATGTCAGGCCGCCCGCAACGGTAGCGGAAGACAGAAAAATGGACCAGGTTACCCACCTGGCTTTAAGGCTAGGCGTCAAAAATGCGGACATCGGCACTTTGGAGGTTTCTTTTTTTATTCTAAATATTTATCATAATCCGGTCATCCTGAACATAGATTAAGAGTGTTTGATACTGCAATCAAGGACAGGAGACCGCCATGAAAAGAATGCAACCGGTCATCCTGCTTCTGGCAGCGATGACTCTTTTTTTATTTTACAAACATTTCTTTCGGCAAAACAGCACACAGGGAATTACCCGTGCCCAGACTGCACGAATGCTGGCCTGGACCGTCTGCGACATGAATGAGAACAGTTCAAAGAGTGCCGAACCGCTTATTGATGTTGACAGCAATCTGTGGTATGCCGATGAAATAACCGCTGTCCTTACAGACGGACTGATGAAAAAAGACGGTGATCTGTTTCATCCAACAAACCTTCTTACATGGCAGGAAGCCTCCGATATTGCCGCCAGGCTGGGGATTTCGATGTCTGTTCCTATCATCAGGAAAACCAGACCGATTCCCCTTGAAAAATGGCTGCAATATTTTAATCTGTGGCTTTCCCAGCATGAAATGGCCATCACCAGGACACTTACCATAGAAGCCCTGCCATCTGGCGACAGTTCTTTGGACAGATGGCAGGTAAAAACAGACTCCGGTATTTACAGCAGCCAGGGACTTGTACTTGAACCCTATCTAGGGCAACCGGTCACAGCATATATTGTCGGCGATCAAATGCTGATAATCTGCCCTAAGAAGGATACACACCCAGAAATAATGAATGTCACAGAAACTGATAGCCTGACTTTTCACGAAACCAATACTGCACAACCCGATCCGAAAAAACAAAATGAACCCCTCCGGTATCCCGACATCACTTCGGATATCCGGGTTTGTCTGATGAATGATGATTTCACATCAGAAGCACACACAACCATTATTCTGACCAGTGAAGCCCCATGGCAAATGACATTCAAAGACAAAACCATTCAGCACGCAGCCGGTGAAATGGCAGAACTGACAATACAGGATTTTTCCGAAGAGGGCGATACAGCCGAAATAACCACTGAGAACGGGCAGCCTGTCTGTGTTGCCAGTCTTAACAGAAGCTTCGGACAGCCTGCTTATACCGGGCGTCTGCGTGTGATCAGAGCCGGTGACAGCCTTTATCTTGTCAATATCCTCCCTGTAGAAGAATATTTAAAGGGCGTTGTTCCCAGCGAAATGCCGGCTTCCTATGCATCAGAAGCTTTAAAATCCCAAACGGTCTGTGCCAGAAGCTATGCCTTTACCGCTATTCAAAATCCCAAATATTCATTTGCAGATTTAAACGACAGCACCGCCTGTCAGGTTTATATGAATCAGAACACTGATCCGCGAACAGACAATGCCGTAGAATCCACCGCCGGAGAAGTTCTGTCCTTTCATCAGCAGATTGCATCCGCCAAGTATTTTTCTTCCTCATGCGGAAGTCTTTCATCCGATGATGATATCTGGACTTATCCCGATACAGGACAGGGAGATTCCTATATGACTGCACGGTTGGAAACAGAACCGCCGACGTTGTGTGCACTTTCTTCAGAAGCTGCTTTTGTAGATTTTATCCTACATCCGGAGGCAGATACTTATCTTGAAGCATCCGACCCCTGGTTCCGATGGCAGGTAACCCTTTCTATGACGACTATCCGGTCCAATATATCTGAATTGTTTGCCAGACGGATGGCTGCAGATCCGAAACGCTTCACCCTTTTATCTTCAGACGGCACAGTAAAAGCAGATGATATTTTGCAGGTAGAAGTGACAGAAAGGGCCGCAAGCGGGGTCTTGCAGCAAATAAAACTGACAGGCAGGGATCAGGAACTGACCGTCAGCGGAGAATACAATATCCGGTGCCTTCTTGCACCTTCGGCAGAGGAAACCATCACCCTGCAGGATGGCAGCATCAGAAAGGGCATGTCCCTGCTGCCCAGCGGTTATTTTTTCCTTGAAGCAATTCGTGATACCGAAGAGATAACCAGCTACAAAATATATGGCGGCGGTTTCGGCCACGGTGCCGGACTAAGCCAGAATGGTGCCAATGAACTGGCAGAAAAAGGATATGATTATAAAGAAATACTGAAATACTTTTTTGAGGGGATCGACATCGAAAATGTCAGTCCCCTCAATGGTCATGAATCTTAATTGAAAATATTTTCTGCTGTGTCCCCTGAAATGGATTCGGGATGCAGCAGATTGTTCAGCTCCGCACCAAGAAAAAGCTGATACATACATGTATAAAGCCAGAGCATGATCATCATGATACCTGCCAAACTGCCGTACATATAGGTAAAACTATGTGAAGTGTTAAAATAGATGGCAAAAATGCTGGAAGTGATCATCCATCCGATGGAGCAGGAAATCGCTCCCGGCAGCACATATAGAAGCGGTGTCTTCTTATTCGGCAGAACTCTGTACACAAATATGAAAAACAAGGTCAGCAGACAGAAGATGATCAGCATGCGGATACTGATGACAAAGGCCGCAAAATCGTGTAATACAGGCAGAAGCTGTATCACCTTTCGGTAAATAACATTACCGAATACAAGAAGGCCCAGCGTCACGATCAGTGCCACAGCCAGCCACAGTGTGTACACAGCTGAGATAAACCGTATATAAAAATAATTTCGTGTTTCATTGATATGATAAATCTCGTTAATTCCCCTGGTAATGGACAAAATCCCTCGTCCTGCCGACCAGAGAACAAAGATGATTGTAAACGATGTAATCGCAATCGTAGACTGCTCATAAACTTCCTTCATAACCGAACGAATGACATCATTGGCCATCTTCGGCGATAACATCTGGAGAATATTCAGCAGATCTTCATGGGTCAGCGGTGAATACCGCAAAAGAGTCAGCAAGAAGATACAGAATGGAAATGCAGAGAGTACAATAAAATAGGCCGCCTGTGAAGCATAAGCTCCCAGATGATCTTCTGTATTCTTCTTCAAAAATCCCTTGACCCAGCGCAAAACTGTACGCATAGATTCCCCCCTCATTAAAATGTCACATGTCCTCATCTTATCATAGATTACAAAAATTAACAACTGTGAAGATGACCTATTGACAAGCTTTTTGAATATGTTAAAATAAAACATGAACAAAAGCTGTGAATGTGCTGCAGATTATGTATAGTATATGCATATCTGTATCAGGTTATCATTTCCTTACAGAGAGAGGGAGCCATTGGCTGGAAGCTGCCTTAAGTTCTGATGATGACTGAATTTCCCACAGGAGCTGTATCTCTGAACCATATACCAAGTAGGAGATACCGCCGATGCCCGTTAAGCATCTCCAAGTGCCCCGCTATATGTCATTTTTGAATAACTTCGATTTGAACGGGGAAGCAGGGTGGTACCGCGGAATGAATTCGTCCCTTTATTTTTCATAAAGGGACTTTTTTTATGCACTTTTGCGCGCAAATACATACCTGCCTGCAAACCACATCCACAGTCAAAATAAGATTAGTCAAAGAAAGGAGCGTATGATTTTTTCATACGAGTCGTACAATGAAGGACAGACTGCAAAAAATTAGAAATGAAGCCATCGCCCAGATCAAAGCTGCCGGTGGTATGGATGCACTGAATGATATCCGTGTTTCCTTTTTAGGTAAAAAAGGCGAACTGACAGCCATTATGAAATCCATGAGAGATATCCCGCCTGAAGAACGTCCGGCATTCGGCCAGATGGTCAATGAAGCCCGTCAGGAAATTGAAAATTCTCTTGATACGATGAAGAAAGATCTTGCTGCAAAAGCCAGAGAACTTCAGCTCAAATCCGAAGTCATCGATGTGACACTTCCGGCAAAGAAGAACCACCTGGGTCACCGCCACCCAAACAGCATTGCCCAGGAAGAAGTTGAACGTATCTTTACAGGTATGGGTTATGAAGTTGTAGAAGGACCTGAGATTGAGTTTGACTACTACAACTTTGAGGCTTTGAACATTCCTGCCAATCATCCTGCCAAAGATGAACAGGATACATTCTACATCACCAAGGATCTGCTGCTTCGTACACAGACATCCGGTACACAGATCCATACCATGGAAACTCAGCCGCTGCCGATCCGTATGATCGCACCGGGCCGTGTATTCCGTGCCGATGAACTGGATGCTACGCATTCACCGAACTTCCACCAGATTGAAGGCCTTGTCGTTGACAAGAATGTCACATTTGCCGATCTGAAGGGCACACTGGCTGAATTTGCAAAACAGCTTTTCGGCGAAGATACAAAGGTCAAGTTCAGACCGCATCATTTCCCATTCACAGAACCAAGTGCCGAAATGGATGTCACATGCTTCAAATGCGGCGGCAAAGGCTGCAGAATGTGTAAAGGTGAAGGCTGGATTGAAATCCTTGGCTGCGGTATGGTGCATCCGCATGTATTTGAAATGTGCGGCATTGATCCTGAAGAATATCAGGGCTTTGCATTCGGTGTCGGCCTTGAGCGTATCGCCATGCTCAAATACGAAATTGATGACATGCATCATCTCTATGAAAATGACATCAGATTTCTGAAACAGTTCTAAGCAGCAGGAGGAAAATAGATTATGAGAACATCATTAAAATGGATTAAAGACCTTGTACCGGGTATTGAGGATCTGACACCTCAGGAATATCTGGATGCCATGACATTATCCGGTTCAAAGGGTGAATATTATGTCGAGTTAGACAAGAATCTCGAGAATATCGTTGTCGGACAGATTTTAAAAATCGAAAAACATCCTGATGCCGACAAACTGGTCATCTGCCAGGTGAATGTTGGTCAGGAAGAACCTGTACAGATAGTCACAGGTGCACCAAACGTCTTTGAGGGCGCTGTTGTTCCGGTTGTCCTTGCAGGCGGAAGAGTTGCCGGCGGTCATGACGGCAGCACCCCTCCGGAAGAGGGCATCAAAATCAAAAAGGGCAAACTCCGCGGTGTACCAAGTAACGGTATGATGTGTTCCATCGAAGAACTGGGTTCCAGCCGCGATATGTATCCGGATGCCCCTGAAAACGGTATCTACATCTTTAAGAACAGAGAAGATATCAAACCGGGTGACAACGCTGTCAAGGCTTTGGGCTTAGATGACGCTGTTATTGAATACGAGATCACATCCAACCGTGTAGACTGCTTCAGTATCCTCGGTATTGCAAGAGAAGCTGCTGTTACATTCGACAAACCATTTTGTCCGCCGGTTGTAGAACCAACAGGCAACGATGAGGATGTCAACGATTTTATCAGCGTTGAAGTCAAAGATACAGAGCTGTGTCCGCGCTACACAGCCCGTGTGGTTAAGAATATCAAGGTGGGACCATCTCCTGAATGGATGCAGCGTCGTCTGGCGGCTCAGGGCATCCGTCCGATCAACAACATCGTCGATATTACCAACTATGTCATGGAAGAATACGGTCAGCCAATGCATGCCTATGACCTTTCTACCATCGCAGGCCAGAAGATCATTGTCCGCCGTGCCGAAGACAATGAGAAATTTGTTACTCTGGATGGCCAGGAGAGAACACTGGACAACTCTATGCTGATGATCTGTGATGCAGAGAAACCAGTTGGTATCGCAGGTATCATGGGTGGCGAAAATTCCATGATCACAGATGACGTAGATGCTATTTTATTTGAAGCAGCCTGCTTTGACGGCACCAATATCCGTCTCTCCGGCAAGAAGCTCGGTATGCGTACCGATGCCCAGAGCAAATTCGAAAAGGGTCTGGATCCGAATAATGCCAGCGCAGCCATCGACCGTGCCTGCCAGTTAATCGAAGTGCTGGGCTGTGGCGAAGTTGTCGGCGGTATGGTAGACGTTTACGGCAAAGTCAAAGAGCCTCATGAAATTCCTTTCCAGCCTGAGAGAATTAACCGTCTCCTTGGTACTGATTTATCTGCTGAACAGATGCTTGGTTACTTCAAGTCACTGGAGCTTGAATACGATGCTGACAGAAATGTCATGATTATCCCGACATTCAGACAAGATCTTCTGGGCACAGCAGACCTTGCTGAGGAAGTTGCAAGATTCTATGGCTACTCCAATATTCCTTCAACACTGCCAAGCGGCGAATCCACCAGCGGTAAAGTTTCCTTCAAGCACAGAGTCGAAGATGTTGCCAAGGAAACTGCTGAATTCTGCGGATTCTCCGAAGGTATGACTTTCTCCTTTGAAAGTCCGAAGGTATTTGACAAACTCCGCCTGGATGCTGATGATCCGCTGCGTCAGGCAATCACTATTGCCAACCCACAGGGTGAAGATTACAGTATCATGAAGACAACACCTTTAAACGGCATGCTTGTTTCTCTGGCAAGAAACTTCAACCGCCGCAACAAAGATGTAAAATTATACGAAATGGCCAAGATTTATCTGCCTAAATCACTGCCACTGACAGAATACGCTGATGAACGTGTTCAATTTACACTCGGTTTCTACGGTGAAGGCGATTTCTTCACAATGAAAGGTGTTGTGGAGGAATTCCTTGAAAGAGCAGGTATGCATGATATCGTTGATTATGATCCAAATGCCGGAAAAAGCTTTCTGCATCCGGGTCGTCAGGCCAACATCATTTACCAGGGCAAAGTCATCGGCTACATGGGTGAAGTTCATCCGGAAGTATGCGAAAACTATGACCTGAAGACACGTGCTTACATTGCCGTTCTTGATATGCCTGTCATTACAGAAATGGCAACATTTGACCGTCATTTCAAGGGCATTGCCAAACATCCTGCTGTAAACCGTGATATCAGTATGGTGGTTAAGAAAGACATCCTTGTTGGTCAGATTGAAAAAGTCATCCGCGAAAAGGGTGGTCATCATCTTGAAAGCTACCATCTGTTTGATATCTACGAAGGTTCACAGATCAAACCAGGTTACAAGTCCGTTGCTTACTCCATCACTTTCAGAGCAAACGACAGAACACTGGAAGAAAAAGATATCACAGCGGCTATGGACAAGATCATTGCCGGCCTTGAAGACCTTGGCATCGAACTGAGAAAATAGAGGCTGACAGACAATGAAAACAAGTGATTTTTATTACGATCTTCCTGAAGAACTGATCGCTCAGGATCCGTTAGAAGACCGGTCAAGCTCCAGACTCATGGTGCTTGACCGCGAAAGCGGTGAGATCAGCCATCATATCTTCAAGGATATTATTGAATATTTAAACCCTGAAGACTGCCTTGTTATCAATGATACAAAGGTCATTCCGGCAAGACTCTACGGTATCAAAGAAGATACCGGCGCCCACATTGAAATTCTCTTATTGAAGAGAAGAGAAAATGATGTCTGGGAGACACTGGTTCGCCCAGGCAAAAAAGCAAAACCGGGTACCCGCCTGACATTTGGTGACGGACGTCTGAAAGCAGAAGTCATTGATGTAGTGGAAGAGGGCAACCGTCTGATCCATTTCGAATACGAAGGTATTTTTGAAGAAATCCTTGACCAGTTAGGTGAAATGCCGCTGCCGCCATATATCACCCACAAGCTTCAGGACAAAAACCGTTACCAGACAGTCTATGCCAAACATGAAGGCAGTGCCGCTGCACCCACAGCCGGACTGCATTTTACACCGGAACTTCTGGCGGCCATTGAAGCCAAAGGCATCCGCATCGCCCGTGTGACCCTTCATGTGGGCCTGGGCACATTCCGTCCTGTCAAGGTGGAGGATGTGACACAGCACCATATGCACTCTGAGTATTATCAGGTCACTCAAGAAGCCGCTGATATCATCAATGATACAAAAAAACGCGGCGGCAGAGTCATCGCCGTTGGTACCACCAGCACACGTACACTGGAATCCGTGGCGGATGAAGACGGCACCATGCATGCTGCAGGCGGATGGACGGAGATTTTCATCTATCCGGGCTACAAATTCAAATGCATTGATGCGCTCATCACCAATTTCCATCTTCCGGAATCAACACTTTTAATGCTCGTCTCCGCACTGGCAGGCAAAGAGCATATTATGCATGCCTACGAAACAGCTGTTCAGGAGCGTTATCGTTTCTTCAGCTTCGGGGATGCGATGTTTATAAAATAACCTGTTTTGACCGCAAAGTGACTTCAAAACGGGCTGAACAAAAGGCATATGTTGCAGTTATCTGCCGGCATATGCCTTTCTTTTTTCAAAAGAGTCCATTAAAGATAATGTTGAAAATCCATAGACAACTAAGCACTCATAGTGTTATAATGGAGCGTATGATGTCAATGGAATGACACCGCAATATTATTTTATTACTACAAAAAGGAAAGGATTATATATGGACGTAGACAGGGAACAGCTTCAAAAACTCAGAGAACAGATTGGCAGAAAAGCACATCTGACATCCATGCTTGACAATTTGTATGTTCAGGAAAAAGAACAGAAGGAAAAGGTTGAAGAACTGCGACAGGAAAAAGAAGATGAGCAAAAGGATGTAGACCGTTTAGAAGACAGGGGCCTGACAGCCCTTTTTTACAGCCTCATCGGCAAAATCGACGAGAAGATGACGAAGGAACAGAAGGAAGCATATGCAGCCTCCGTGAAATATGAAGCTGCCAGCCAGGAATTAAAGGCGATTCAATATCATATTGATACATATGTGAAAGAACTGGATTACCTCAAAGGATGCGAAGCAACCTACAATGAATTGTTGAAGGCAAGAGAGGACGGAATTCGTCTCAGGAATTCAGACAAAGCGGACAGATTGCTTCATCTCGATGAACAGATATCTGCCTGCAGCAGCCGTATCAAAGAACTTCAGGAAGCTATTTCAGCAGGACAGAAGGCCGCTTTTACAACAGATTGTGTACTTGGCAAGCTTGACAATGCAGAAGCATGGGGCACATGGGATATCCTCGGCGGCGGTTTACTCAGCACAGCAGCCAAACACGGCAATCTGGACGATGCCCAGAGCTATATTACCGAACTCCAGATGGATCTCAGACACTTCAACACAGAATTGACTGATATCTCCGTTCAGAGGGATGTTCATGTCAACACAGATGATTTCCTGCGTTTTGCAGATTACTTTTTTGATGGCATCTTTGCAGATCTGGCTGTTCAAAAGCGTATCAAGCAATCCAAAGAACAGGTTCAAGGGATTAAAACCGAGATTGAGTACGTTCTCGAAGAACTGGAACGCATGCTGGATGAGGAACAGCACCTGAAAGAGACACTCCAATCAGAGATTGAAGACGTCCTTGTAGAATAATCAACATATACCATGCCGATGACGGGATTTGATTGTCATCGGCATTTTTTGCAAGTCTTGACGAATTCTTTATGGTACGCGTCGGCTCTCTGATCGATCAGAAGCTGCTGGACGAATCCCAACCGCTGATACCGCAGATCATAAAACATGATGTCCTGCCTCCCCTCAATTCCCAGGAATATTTCTTTGATGCCGCTTATGCTGCAGCGGAAAATAATAATTTCAGATAATATCCTGCACATAAATGATTTGACAAAACAGGGCACATCTTTTATAATTTGATAAGGTGTGTCCTGTTTCTTTTTCAGAGGCAGAATACAGAAATTGTCATTAAATTTTATAAAATAAAGGATAAGGTGAATAACATGAGTTTAATGGAAGATTGGGAAGTACTTGCAAACCAGTACAATACAGATCAGGCAACAGCACAAAAGTTCTGGACAGATTACTATATGCAGGAAAAGGCAGTTTATGAGAAGATGCTGACAAAACCTGTTGAAGTTGAGAAAGGCACTGTCGCTGAACTCGCTGAGAAATACGGCATGGATGTCGTTCGTTTCGGCGGATTCCTTGATGGTATCAACGAAAGCTTAAAGACACCAAACCCGGTTGATACAATCGTTGCTGAATCAGAAGTTACTGTTGATATCGACCTTGAGAAGCTGTACTACAATATGGTTGCTGCAAAAGCTGATTGGCTTTACAACCTGCCTCAATGGGATGCACTTCTGACAGAAGAACGCAGAAAAGAGCTCTACAAAGCCCAGAAGAAATCTATGACTGTTGTTAAAGGCAAGAAGATCGGACGTAATGATCCATGCCCATGCGGAAGCGGCAAGAAGTACAAACAGTGCTGTGGACGTTAATCACTGCTTAAGTCTGAACAGAGGTTTTTATGAGTATTTTAAATGTTGAACATTTATCCCACGGATTCGGAGACAGAGCCATCTTTCAGGATGTCTCTTTCCGGATGCTGGCGGGAGAACATATTGGACTTATCGGCGCCAACGGTGAAGGTAAGTCTACTTTTATGAGTATTATTACAGGCAAACTGATGCCTGACGAAGGTAAGATTGAATGGGCCAAAAATGTCCGTGTCGGTTATCTTGACCAGCACACAGTCCTTGAAAAGGGCATGACGGTCCGTCAGGTGCTGACATCCGCCTTTGACTTCCTTTTTGAGATGGAAGAGAAGATGAATCATCTCTGTGACAACATGGGCGAGATGTCACAGGATGAGATGGATGCGGCCATGGAGGAACTCGGCACCATTCAGGATCTTCTTATGATGCATGATTTTTACATGATCGACAGCAAGGTGGATGAAGTAGCCCGGGCACTTGGTCTGACAGATATTGGCCTTGACAGGGATGTCACTGATTTAAGCGGCGGCCAGCGTACCAAAGTCCTGCTGGCCAAGCTTCTCCTTGAAAAACCGGACATCCTGCTTTTGGATGAGCCTACCAACTATCTGGATGTCCTCCATATTGAATGGCTGAAACGTTACCTGAATGACTATGAGAATGCTTTCATTCTTATTTCCCACGATATTCCATTCCTGAACTCCGTGGTCAATTTGATTTATCATATGGAGAATCAGCGTCTGGATCGTTATGTAGGCAATTACGACCAGTTCCAGGATATTTATGCCATGAAGAAAGCCCAACTGGAAGCTGCTTACAATAAACAACAGAAAGAGATTGCCCAGTTGAAGGACTTTGTTGCCCGCAACAAAGCCAGAGTCGCTACCCGCAATATGGCCATGTCCCGACAGAAGAAACTGGACAAAATGGATGTAATTGAACTGGCAGCCGAAAAACCGAAACCGGAATTTAACTTTAAACTTTCCCGCACACCAAGCCGCTATATTTTCCAGACAAAAGATCTTGTTATCGGTTATGATGAGCCTTTGTCAACACCGTTGAATCTTGAGATGGAACGCGGACAGAAGATTGTCCTGACCGGTGCCAACGGTATTGGTAAAACAACGCTGTTAAAGAGTATTCTCGGTCTCATCCCATCCATCAGAGGAAGCGTGGAACAAGGTGATTATCTGAATATCGGTTATTTTGAACAGGAGATGACCGGAGACGGCGCGAAAACCTGTATCGAAACACTCTGGGATGAATTTCCATCCTTCAGCCAGTATGAAGTCCGGTCAGCACTGGCCAAATGCGGCCTGACAACCAAACATATTGAGAGCCAGGTCCGTGTCTTAAGCGGCGGTGAGCAGGCCAAAGTCCGTCTCTGCAAATTAATCAACCGTGAGACCAACGTCCTGCTTCTGGATGAGCCTACCAACCATCTGGATGTGGATGCCAAAGATGAATTAAAACGTGCATTGCTGGACTATAACGGCAGTATTTTAATGGTCTGCCATGAACCGGACTTTTATGACGGTCTGGCCACAGATGTCTGGGACTGCACAAAATGGACAACTAAAATTTTTTAAAAATACGACATTTTAATCCTTTTGTAGCTTTTTATTGAACATTTGCCTTTTTGTGAATCTGTACTTTCCAGTCAATTTCTTTTATAGTACTAATTGCCAGCAGACAGGCTGAAGTAAACAGGAAATAAATAAAAGGACTGGAGGTCCGATATGAGTCTGATAGAGATACTTATCATTTCCATTGGGTTGTCTTTAGATGTCTATGCTGTTGTTGTGTGTCAGGGAGCAGTTCTTTTGAATATAGAAAAGTCTAAGCTCCTGAAGATGAGTTTGTTTTTCTGTGCCTGGCAGGTGGCTGCCGTTGCCATTGGCCATACAGTCACATTGATTCCTTATCTGGCTGATATTGCACATAATGTCAGTTATATCGGGGAATCAATTTCCGTTATCATTTTTACAGTAATGGGTGCATATATGTTATACAAGGCCTGGAAAAACGAAGGCATTCTTGAGAGACTCAGTGATATTAATTACAAGCAGCTTTCTGCAGCCGCTTTTTTCACCAGTCTTGACGCACTTTTTGCCGGCATGGGATTTGGTCTTTTGCAGGCCAGATTCTATATTGTAGCCTTAAGCATACTGATTGTTACAGCATTTATGGTTATACTTGGATTGTACACCGGCATGCAGCTTGGATACGAACAGAAGACAAAAGCATACGGTATTGGCGGTATCCTGCTATTGATTTCCGCTGTAGATGTCGTACTTAAATATTTAGCATAAATCAGGAGGATTGAAATATGAATACAACATTAGACAAAATTTCACATAAAGCGCAGCGTGCAGCTGCCAGTGTTATCATCGACAAAGTCCTTGCGATGGTAGACAAAGACAGAGAAAAAGGATTTCTTGAATTAGTAGACTGGGCGGAACAATTCTGGGGCAATGGATTTTCCAAAGAAGATTACGATAAGGTTAGAACAGCTATCAAAGATCCTGATAACAGATGGATTAAATTCATCAATCGCGTATTGGATGAAACAAATCCTCATGTTGCCAAAATGGCTGCATTGAATCTTGGTTTTGAAGCTTTCTTCCGCGGCACAAAGATGATCCGTAAGAACCGTGAAATCTACCACTGCAATATTCCGTGGCTGATTCTCTTTGACCCGACATCCGCCTGCAATATGCATTGTCAGGGATGCTGGTCCGGTACATACGGTCACAAGGCTAATCTGAGCTTCGATGATATGGATAAGATCATCACAGAAGGCAAAGAACTTGGCGTTTATCTGTATATGATGACAGGCGGTGAACCGCTTGTACGTAAGGCCGACATTCTTCGTCTTGCAGAGAAGCATAACGATGTTGAGCTTTCAATCTACACAAACTCTACATTGATTGATGAAGATTTCTGTAAGGAAGTGGTTCGTCTCGGCAATATTACTTTCCAGCTTTCTATTGAAGGAACGCCTGAAACCAATGATGCACGCCGTGGTGACGGTCACTATGCAGCAGTTATGAAAGCCATGGATCTGCTGAAGAAATACGGTATTATCTTCGGTACATCCATCTGCTATACACGTGCCAATATCGAAGCCGTTACAAGCGATGAGTTCTTAAGAATGATTGCTGATAAAGGTGCCCGTTTTGGATTCTATTTCCATTATATGCCAGTGGGCAACAATGCAGTTCTTGACCTGATGCCTACAATGGAACAGCGTGAATACATGATCAAACGTATCCGTGAGATCCGTTCTCCACAGTGTGATATCGGTTTCTTCCCAATGGATTTCCAGAATGACGGTGAATATGTCGGCGGATGTATCGCAGGCGGACGAAACTACTTCCACATTAACTCCGCAGGTGACGCAGAACCTTGTGTATTCATCCATTTCTCCAACACAAACATTCATGAGAATTCCATCCTTGAGATTCTCCAGAGCCCGTTGTTTATGGCTTATCATAACGGTCAGCCATTCAACAACAACCATCTGCGTCCTTGCCCGATGCTTGAGAACCCTGAGTTCCTTCAGAAGATGGTTCATGAAACAGGCGCTCATCAGACAAACATGGAATCACCGGAAACAGTTGAACATCTCTGCAATAAGTGTAAAGCATATGCGGACGAATGGAAGGGCCATGCAGATATAATCTGGGATGAAGAAACGCACAAGACACCACAGTATACAAATTACAAAAAGTAATTTCTTCAACGTGACCGCACTCATCATATAGGGGTGCATTCGAAAGATAAACATATAGCTTCAGCAGTTACAATTCACCCAGAAGCACCTGTGTCCGAATTGTAACTGCTGAAGCTTTCTTTTGAAGTTTTTGACCGCACCCGCTAATGATTTCAGTATATCCTGCTGATATCATTCTGTTGATATACTATGAAGATAACTGAAGGTAATGGAGCATGAAAATATGAAAACATTTATTATAGAAGCAACTGATACGTTTTTACACGGCAGACAGTATGGAGATGATGGTTCTCCGGTTGTTTTGATCCATGGTGCCTGTGTGGATGCGGATTTCTGGAATGATTGTGCTGCCCATCTTTCAAAGCATCACAGAGTTTTTACTTATGACCGACGGGGATACGGCCGAAATGAGGAGACGGATGATCACAGTATCCATATTCAGGCTGAGGATGCCTGCCGCCTGATTCGCTTGATTGGTGAACCATGTTTTGTTGTGGGACATTCTGCAGGATCCCTGATTGCCATGGAACTGGCTCTGACCCATCCCGAACTTATCAGAGGTATTTTTCTTTATGAACCTGTAAAGAATGATCTGTTAGATGGAGAACATTCCGATGCCATCGATGCCTACAAGCAAGCAATGGAAGAGGTGACGGCAAAAGCTGAAAACAGAAAATACGCAAAAGCCGTGACTCTGTTTCTGCCTCTGATGGGAGAAAAGGACAGCCGAGCACGTGCCGCCTCCGATAGTGAATTAGAACATATGTTTAAAAACTGCTTTTGTTTTGTCAAACATGAACTGTCTGAACTTCATGATTATCAACCGGATTACGACCGCCTCTCAAGACTAGGCATTCCCATCACCCTTGGCCTTGGAGAGAACAGCAGAGGAAGTGCCAGAGAACCAATGGTTCAGATCCTTGTTGAAAAACTGAAAGCAGATCTGCTTTATTTCCCTGGCGGACACAATTGTCCTTATGATCTCCCCCGGGAATTCACCTGCCTTCTGGAAGGGAATATCACATATTAAAGTAAGTATTACTTTTTTATATTCTCAGATATATGATAATTGTATTTGCATTTTCTTCTTTTTGTGATATACTTTCTAATATTGTTGCAATCGACATGCAACTTGGAGGAATTATTGGATGGAAAGAAAGAAGATGACCAAGGCGCTGATCGGTGAAAGCTTAAAAGTGCTTATGCACGATCATCCCTTTGAGAAAATTACAATCAAAATGATCACAGACGAGGCCGGCGTCATCAGGCCGACTTTTTATAATTACTTTTGTGACAAATATGAAGTTGTTGAATGGATCTTCAATGAGAATATTATAGAAAAAGTTCGTTCCATGTTCGAACAGAAGATGTATACCGAAGGCCTGAAGCTATTGTTTGTATGCATGAAGAATGATTGCACCTTCTACAAGAAAGCTTTTGAAATCACAGGGCAGAATGCATTTAAAGATATTGTCAAGAATTCACTGTATCAGCTTTTTATCACTGAGGTCAATTTCTCTTACATAGAAAGTCAATCCACTAACCCTTTGCTGACACCTGAGATGGTTGCCGCTTTTTATTCGATTTCACTGGCCAATCTTCTTCAGCTCTGGATCCGGAGCAATAACCAGGAGTATACCGCCGAGAATATGGTGGAGGCCTACGCTTTTCTTGTCAGTCACAGAATACAGGATTTTATTATTCCAACAGAAAAACCTGCCGGAAACTAAATGTTTCGACAGGTTTTCTTTTTATCTGCTTATCTACACGAATAATTCGGCAAAGTCCATTCCTGCATGTGGCCTTGCCGAATATTGAGACAACGAGTGAACTTCGCAAAGCGTATTTCATCTTGTTTAACGCGTATGAATGATGTATGAATACTTGGACAAAAGGGCAGTGGCTTTTTCTACTGCATCTCTCTCATAAAACTCAATTCTCAGCACGCCTTCCTGAAATTCACGATTATGCAGGATACCGATATTCTTGATACTGATGCGATTCGATGCCAGAATCGTCGCAATTGTTGCAATGGCACCGGATTCATCAATCAAATCCACATAAATCTCATATGCCGGCTCAATACTGCCTTTCATCTTCATCGGCATACTGTCACGGTAATCCTTGGCTTCCTCAAAAAAGTGATGCAGTTTCTCCCCTTGATCCCGGCAGATAGCTTCCGCAATATCATCCAATGAAGATTTATACGCATTGATCACTTTCAAAAGCTGGTCTTTATTCTCAAGACAAATAGATTCCCACATATCCGGTGAAGAAGAAGCAATACGCGTAATATCCTTAAAGCCGCCTGCTGCCAGCTGGCGCATCAATCCCTTCGGATTGTCGGATGTTCTCACAAGATTAACTAATGTGTAGGCGATCACATGGGGAAGATGGCTGATGGCTGCCGTAGCGTAATCATGCTCATCATAATCCAGCACAATTGAAACAGCCCCCGTATCTGTCACAAGCTGCCGCATCTCTTCAACCTTGTCAGGGTTGGAGAGGGGTGTCGGTGTTATAATATAGTAAGCATTCTCAAGCAGCCGGTCGCTGGCACTGGCATAACCTGTTTTCTCAGAACCCGCCATGGGATGCCCGCCGATAAAACGTGCTTCCATTCCAAGTTCTCTGACAGCCTCGTGGATCGTGGACTTCACACTGCCTACATCTGTAATCACACATGTATCCGGTACCAGATCCTTCAGTTTCTTCAGGCACTGGATATTCACAGAAACAGGCATACACAGAAAAATAAAATCACATTCTGCAAAAGAACTATCTATAACATCTGTCGCCTGATTGATCGTTCCGTCTGACATCGCCTCTACAAGGCTGCTTCTGGAACGGTTATATGCAATTAATCTATATTCCGGATGGACACGGCGAAGAGCCTTTGCAATAGAACCGCCGATCAGCCCAAGGCCAATAAATCCGATTGTTTTCTCAGACATAATATTTCCCCTTTTGTATCATAAATTCAAATAACTGTCAGACAGTTAAGCTTTTATCAGTCTAACACTTACCGTCTTAAAAGTCAACGGTTTACGGCTTTAAAGTATTAAATTCCCCTCTTTTTCTCAGATTGCAGGGTTCATTTTTATTCTGCTGCGTAAACACAGCCCCTAAAAACCAAAAATAGACACTCACAAATGCCTGATTTGATCTGTTAGTTAAAATATTTCGAATATTCGAAAATAATTTTCAGAATTTATTGTCAAATATCAATAAAATACTTGAAAAATCGTTATCTTTTTAGTAAAATATAGACATGGGTTTTCTTCAATAGATAATGTCAGCATTAGAAGTTTAACCTATGTATCAAATCGTATTGGAGGACTGGACATGAAGGTTTATAAGACACAGGATATTCGTAACGTAGCAGTTCTGGGGCACGGCGGCTGCGGTAAGACAACACTCGTTGAAGCAATGGCGAATGTAACAGGTGTTACGTCGCGTATGGGCAAAGTGGTTGATGGCAATACTATCAGCGATTATGATAAAGAAGAAATCAAGAGAAAGTTTTCAATCAGTACATCCATCGTTCCAATTGAATGGCGATTCTGGAAGATCAATCTTCTTGATACTCCGGGTTATCTCGATTTTGTCGGCGAAGTTGAAGAAGCATTATCTGTTGCTGACGGCGCGATCATTGTTATCTCCGGTAAAGCCGGTGTTGAAGCCGGTACAGAACGTGCATGGGAATTCTGTGAGAAGTACGATATTCCTAGAGTATTCTTTGTAACAGATATCGATGATGACAATGCTGATTATGCCAGGATCGTAGAAGATCTCCGTGCTTTATACGGCAAGAAGATCGCACCTTTCCATCTCCCTGTCAAAGAAGACAACAAGTTCACAGGTTACGTGAATGTTGTTAAGATGATGGGACGCAAGTGTACAGATGACGGCAACAAATTTGAAGATGTTGCCATTGAAGATATGCATCTGACAGATGAACTTCAGGCAGAATTAGAGCCTTGTCGTGAAGCACTCCTTGAAGCTGTTGCTGAAACAAGTGAAGAATTTATGGATCGTTATTTTGATGGCGGCGAATTTACAATCGATGAGATTATTGATGCCCTGAGACAGAATGTCAATGACGGCAATGTTGTTCCGGTTCAATGCGGATCCGGTCTTTACAATATCAGTATCGAAAACCTTGTTAAGACATGCGTCGAATTCCTTCCGTCACCAATCCGTGATACAGTTAAGATTTTTGGTAAAGATCCTAGAACTGACAAAGAATACAATGTGGACTATGACTCCAGACGTCCGTTCTCCGCATATGTATTTAAGACCATTGTGGATCCATTCATCGGTCGTTATTCATTAGTGAAAGTCTGCTCCGGTGAATTGAAAGCAGATTCTGTGATCTACAATTATGAACGAGAGACAGAAGAGAAACTGAGTCGTCTCTATGTCCTCCGCGGCAAAGAAGCGATTGAAGTACCTGAGCTTAAAGCCGGTGATATCGGTGCCATTGCCAAACTGACGAATACAGAAACCGGTGATACACTTTCGCTGAAGAGTGATCCGCTTGTATTTGAGAAGTTTGAACTCAGTGCACCTTATACATACAAACGCTATGCAGCAAAGAACAAAGCTGATGTTGACAAGATTTCCCAGGCTTTGCAGAAGATGATGGAAGAAGATTGTACATTGAAGACATTCAATGACAAGGAAAACCGTCAGCTCCTGATGTATGGTATGGGTGATCAGCATCTAGATGTTGTTGTCAGCAAGCTAGCTGCTAAGTATAAAGTAGAAATTACACTGTCCAAACCACGTGTACCATATCGTGAGACGATCCGCAAGAAAGTAGACGTCCGCGAGAAATACAAGAAACAGTCCGGCGGTCATGGCCAGTATGGTGATGTTGCCATGGAATTTGAACCATCCGGTGATCTTGAAACACCTTATGTATTCGCTGAACGTGTTGTAGGCGGTGCTGTACCTAGAAACTATTTCCCTGCAGTTGAAAAGGGTATACAGGAATCTGTTGTGAAAGGCCCTATGGCAGGTTATCCTGTTGTAGGTGTCAAAGCAACTTTGTTTGATGGTTCTTATCATCCGGTTGACTCCTCAGAAATGGCTTTCAAGACAGCTGCTAAACAGGCCTTTAAGTCTGCTTTCATGAAAGCAACTCCTGTTCTTCTTGAGCCAATCGCTTCCTTAAGTGTTGTTGTTCCTGATAATTACACAGGTGACATCATGGGCGATCTGAACAAACGCAGAGGTCGTGTTCTTGGCATGAACCCTGTTGGAGACGGCAAGACAGAAGTCGTAGCCGACATTCCATTATCCGAATTATATGGCTACTCCACAAATCTTCGTTCTATGACAGGCGGCAGAGGTACCTATTCCTACATGTTCGATCGTTATGAACAGGCACCATCCGATGTTCAGGAGCGTGTCATTGCAGATAATGCCCGTGAAGCAGAAGAGTAATCTCTAATCATCTTTATAACAAACGAGTGAAACACGCTCCGCGAGTTTCACTCGCCATCGCGATATTCCTCAAAGTCACATGCAAGCATGGGCTTTGACTCATTATTCGCGTAAATCAAAGGCAGTTCCATTCGGAGCTGCCTTTTTGTACACTTTATTCTGAGGATGTTCGCTGCTTTAATCCTTTTTTTCAAATAGATGCAGATTTTCTGCCCGTTGGTTGTCCGTCTTGAAATCTTTGATGGTCTGCCGAAGCGTCGTGTTTCTTACCCTGTATGTATTCTTTACAAAGTGATAAAAAGTAAATCCCCACAACACCGGCCATATGGGCACAATTCTGCCAAGTTTCGGAAAACGGACTTTCATCTGCGTATGTCCTTCTTTAAAACAGGCAAGCAGATTTGCCCTGCGGTAAGTCCCGCTGTACACAAGGGAAGACTGCTTTTCATTGCCCACTTCGTGCCCGCCGAGAATTTGAGTCATGAACTGATCACATTCATTTTCAGGAATTGAAAGCATTCCCGGTATCATTTTTGAAAGTCCCAGATATTTTTTGCAGCAGTCCATAATGGTTGCAAAAAAATATGCCATACCTGATTTGCTGCACCATTCATTCAATTGGGTAAAATCAATATCCTTACCGTTTTTCTCCACATATAATGAAAAATCACACAACAATCGGATGCCAAAACCATCATACAGATAGTGCTTCAACATATGATGCAACATATAAAATGTATATTCCGTAGGGGGAAGCACCGGATAATTCCGTCCTTCTATACGCTGTATCACCGGCTTCAGATGCTGCCCGGAAAATACCTGATCAATCACATGATTTGTCGGTGCATAATGATAAACACCGACAATACGATAATGGACTTCTATGATATGCCTGCGCCCATTGGAAAATTTATAAAAATAAGTCAGATGATGATCGCTTTCTTCTTCTTCCTCCTCATACTGATTGTCTTTCAACACCTTTTTTGTTAATTCAAGTTTTTCCTGATCCAAAATCAAAAGATCCAGATCTCCAAGCTTTCTATACTCCGGAACAGGATAGCAGGCCGCCAAGCTGATTCCCTTTAATAAAATATACGGAATATGCTCAGCTTCAAGCAGCTGTGTCGTTTTGATGGTCAATTCTTCAATCTGATAATAATTAAACATCATCATTTTTGCCTGCCGCTTAACGTATTCAAAGCAGGCGGTCCCTTTCAGATCCTGCAGAAGAAAAGGTGCCATGTACTGCTTTTTGGCCAACTCCACCAATTGATGTGCCGTCTGCTCCGATACTGTCTCCCTTTGAGGATTTTCTTTATCCCCATCGCTATTCTGTTCATTTAAATGACAGCTTCTGCAGATCATCTGCAAATAGTTCTTTTCTATCGATGTCATTTATAACTCCCTCTCAATATCCATTGAAATTATGATATGAAAATATTATACTAGTATTAAATCAGCACTGGCAAGTCAGTGCATTATTTATCAGGAAGGAAACTCCCCCTATGAAAAAGATCAAACAATTTGCTATGAAAAAAATCGCTGATGATTATATCCTGATTCCCCGCTATGAGACAGCAGAAGAGATGAGTGATGTCATCACCCTCAGCGAAACTGCCGCCTATATCTATCAGCTGGTGGATCAATGTGAGACAATTGCCGAACTGACCGAACAGGTCAGCAGATATTATCATATTGATGCCGCCGTTATTGCAGCGGACATTGAAGAGACCCTTCATCAGCTGGCTGCTGCCGGTCTGATCACACTTTCTTCTTGATAAACGCCGATATTTTCCAAAAAATCGGACGTACCGGCAGAAGTCTCAGCCAGATTCCCGACAAAATGCGGTATCGCATCTGACCCACGGAAACCGGTCTGCGGCCTTTTCTCTCAAATGCAACCATTTTTCCTCTGATCTGATCCGGTCTCAGCGGTCCTTCAATCACGGATTGATTGTCGCCCACCATATAAAAGCCTTTCTGGGTTATCCTGCAGATCCTATGCAGGACAAGAATGCTCCCATCACGACGATATAAAGCAACATCCCCCTTTTTCAATGTGTCGGTGGATACTTTTTCTATAATGGCTGCATCCCGACCGGGAACAAAAAATGGATACATGCTGTATCCTTCAGGCTTGATTCTGATGACATGTCCATCTTCAAGTAATTGTTCAATATCTACTGCATATGATGTATTCATTTATAATCTCCAATTATGTCTAAAGCGCTTCTTTTAAATGTGGAAAATAGCCCCAATCTATTTTATTATAATGTAATCTGCAGGAAATGACAATCACCGTCCCGTCATTGCCGGCCAAACCTTGTATTGTTTTCCAACATATGTTACAATTATTGAGATTGTTCTGTTTGAAACAATCATCAAAAAGGGAGGTAGTTTCTCATATGAAACCATTTGAAATACACAGCGAACACGATCCCGAGACATGGCTTCGCCTGTGGGACAGCAAAATTGTCGAATTTACTTCTAAGAACAAAGGTGCCTACAGCGGTGAGCGATGTTTTTTCGGCACACACGAGAAGAATCAGCTGATGGTCTTTTTTCACAGTGATTACGATACGGTCTATTTGTCCACTCGTTTTACCGGGACAATCAAACCGGAAGGTACCGGAAGTAAGATCAGCGGCGTCATCGGCAAGATGAAATCCGCCATTTTCTTTCTCTGGTTCATGGTTGCAGCTATGGGTATCGGCGGCGGCGTCATGTTATCACAGCAATTATGGCAGCAGGCAATTTTACTTTTTGCACTGGCCATTATCGCTTTCTTCTGTGTAAAGATTACACCTCAGGCCTCGGTTGAACGACTGGAGAAGCTTTTGAAGCTGATCTCCACACTTCCTGCCGAAACACTTCATCCGGAAGCATCCAATCCGGTGTCCGAAGATGCAGCTGATGATGCTGAATAGTTACCATTGACTTTCAATCTGTTTATGATAGAATTAAAAATAGTTTAACTATTATGGGATTTTTTCCCTTTAAGGAGGAACATATAAAGCGTTATGAAGTACGATTTCGCGAAAATTGAATCAAAATGGCAGAAGAAATGGGCTGATGCAGACCTCTTTGCTGCCAAAGACAACAGTGACAAGCCGAAGTTCTATGGTCTGGTAGAATTTCCTTACCCAAGCGGTGCCGGCATGCATGTCGGTCATATCAAGGCATACTCAGGTCTTGAAGTTGTATCCCGTAAGCGTCGTATGCAGGGATATAATGTTCTTTTCCCGATCGGTTTTGACGCTTTCGGCCTTCCGGCTGAGAACTACGCCATAAAGACCAACACACATCCAAGAATTGTTACCGATCAGAATATTGAACGTTTTTCCAATCAGATGAAGCGTATGGGCTTCTCCTTTGACTGGGATCGTGTCATTGATACAACACAGGAAGACTACTACAAATGGACACAGTGGATTTTCCTGAAGCTTTTCGAAAATGGTCTTGCTTACCGTGACAAGACTCTGGTTAACTACTGTCCATCCTGTAAGGTTGTCCTTTCCAACGAAGACAGCCAGGGCGGCAAATGTGATATCTGCCACAGTGATGTTATCCAGAAGTCCAAGGAAGTATGGTATCTTCGCATCACCAAGTATGCAGACAAACTGCTTGAAGGTCTGAACGAAGTGGATTACCCTGACAATATCAAACAGCAGCAGCAGCACTGGATCGGCAAATCCACAGGTGCATTTGTAAACTTCAAACTGGATAATGAACAGGAGAGTCTCCGCGTTTATACAACACGTCCGGATACACTTTTCGGTGTCACATTCATGGTTATCGCACCGGAACATCCTTTGATCGACAAATATGCCGACCAGATCAAGAACATGGATGAGATCGAAGCTTACCGTGAAGAATGTGCGAAGAAGAGTGAGTTTGAACGTATCGAGATCAATAAAGACAAAACCGGTGTCAAGATCGACGGACTGATGGCCATCAATCCTGTCAGCGGCAAGAAAGTACCATTATTCATTGCCGATTATGTTATGATGGGTTATGGTACAGGTGCCATCATGGCTGTACCTGCTCACGATCAGCGTGACTATGATTTTGCAAGAAAATTCGGTGAAGAGATCATCCCTGTTATCAAGGGCGGCGATATTGACAAAGAAGCTTATACAGGCGATGGCGAAATGATCAACTCCGATTTCTTAAACGGTTATACCAACAAGAAAGATTCCATTGAGAAGATGATTGAAGTTCTTGAAGAAAAGGGTATCGGCGAGAAGGGTGTTCAGTATAAGATGAAAGACTGGGCATTCAACCGCCAGAGATATTGGGGTGAACCGATTCCGATCGTTCACTGTCCAAAATGCGGTATGGTAGGTGTACCATACGAAGAATTACCGCTTCGTCTGCCTAAGGTAGAGCACTTCCAGCCAGGTGAAGACGGCGAATCTCCACTGGCCAAGATTGACAGCTTTGTCAACTGCAAGTGTCCAAAGTGCGGCGGAGACGCTAAACGTGAAACAGATACAATGCCTCAGTGGGCAGGTTCTTCATGGTATTTCCTCCGTTATATCGATCCTCACAACACAGAAGCACTGGCAGATCCGGAGAAACTGAAATACTGGATGCCTGTTGACTGGTACAACGGCGGTATGGAACATGTTACAAGACATATGATCTATTCCCGTTTCTGGCATCGTTTCCTGTATGATATCGGTGTTGTTAACACACCTGAACCATACGCAAAACGTTCCGCACAGGGTCTGATCCTCGGACCTGACGGTACAAAGATGAGCAAATCCAAGGGCAACGTTGTGGATCCTCTGGATGTTGCAGACAAATACGGTGCAGATACACTCCGCACTTACATCCTTTTCATGGGTGACTACGGTGCATCTACACCATGGAACGAGAACTCTGTCCGCGGCTGCAAACGTTTTCTTGACCGTGTTTATCGTATCTTTGAGAAGGTTACGGAGGAGAATGTCCACAGCCTTGACAATCCGCTTCACAAAGCTATCAAGAAAGTCAGTGATGATATCGAAGATATGAAGTACAACACAGCCATCGCAACACTGATGGCACTGTTAAATGACTTCGAGTCCACGCCGGCAGTTGGCAAAGAGCAGTACGTCACATTCCTGAAGCTGCTTTCACCATTTGCACCGCATATCACAGAGGAACTCTGGGAGATGCTTGGCGGCGAAGGTTTCCTGTCCGTTTCCGAATGGCCGGTTTATGATGAATCCAAGATGGTAGACGAAACAGTCGAAATCGGTGTTCAGATCAACGGTAAGCCAAAGGATGCAGTTGAACTCTCATTAGATGATGATGAAGAAACAGCCGTAGCCAAAGCCGTGGCACTGCCTAAAATCGCCAACATCACAGCAGGTAAGAACATTGTCAAAGTTATTTATAAACCAGGCAAGATCCTGAACCTGATCGTAAAATAAACAACCAATCGTGTGGTTTTAATTTATCATAATAGGACTTAAAACAAGCAATTCAACACAGAAGCTTGTTTTAAGTCCTATTTTCTTATCAATCGAACTACTTCCAAATCAAACTAAAGCCACGTCGGTAAGTTCATCAGGCTCCGCAGTTTGTTAAACTGCTGTACTTCCTCTTCAGACATATCTTTCTTCATCACATCAAAGATCAATTTAATCTCATCATTGGTAAACGCAAGTCCCATGGCTGTCAGATGCTTATTGGCATCAATAATCGACGGAATCATTTCCGAAAAGCTTTTTCCTTCTGACTGATTCATCAATGCCATAAGGACTGATAATTTCCGAATATCAATTTTTCTGACGGCCGGATGATTGGCCCAATCCACTCGTGTCATTTTTTCTTTGCCTCCTTTATGTATTCTGCTGGTTTCCGATATTACGGATCAGCTGGATCTGCTCGGGTGTGAGCATTGACTGCATTTTCCTGAAATATTCATTATCACCTGCACTGCCGGAAGTACCTGCTGCCTCTCCGCTGCCTGTTCCTGCTGCCGATGACATCATCGAAGCCATGGCCGACAGATCACCGGACCCGGAAAAATTTCTGTACATTTCATACATCTTTGCCATATTCATCAGATTCAGGCACCGATCCAGCTGTTCTTTTTCTTTCGACCCGCAATATTTCCTCAAATCCCGCAGGACTTCCTCCGGTGGAATAGAGCGGTTTGACACACCGCAGGCCCTGATACCTCCCTGGTTCAAATACTGCATCATATGCTGCAGCTCTATAGATTTTGCCATCACGGCCATCATTTTTCCAAGGGACGGATTGACATAGGCCATTGCGGCTTTCAGCATCTGGGCAGTTGAATCGTAAGAAGCTGTATCGGCTTCTGTCAAAGGAATCTTTTCTGCATCCATCACAGACTCCTCACAGGCAAATGAACTCTTTATATTCTATGAGCAACTGATCTGAAATATGACATTGCCATTCATAAAAATTCTGTTTATGAAAATAGATGCTCTGACAGAAAGCTGACCGGAATCATATATTGTATTAGAAAAGGAAAAGGAGTATCATATCAAATGGACGAACAAAAATCCGTATTATATCATTCCTTCTATAATAAAAATAATGAGAATAAAAACAACAATGCCTATATCACACCTCATTCAAAAATTATCAGACAGGATAATGATACAATTATTATCGAGGATGAAAATACGATCTATGAAATAGATAAGCAATGTGCCATTCAACGCGGCTACCTGCCAAAATAATTATGTCAGAAAATCTTTTTCTGAACTGGTACCGTGTTTTAATGCAGTCTCAGCTTTCCTAAACATACAAAAGAGGCCCTTTATGGGCCCCTTTCATACCAGTAACTCAACTGCATTTTTTAGTTATTGCATCCACAGCAGCACAGAAGGATCAGAATCCAGATCCAGTTATTGCCACAGCCACAGCTGTCATTCCCGCAGCCTCCGCTGCCGCAGCCATTGTTGCCATTGCAGCAGCACAGAAGGATCAAAATCCAGATCCAGTTATTGCCGCAGCCACATCCATTTCCATTATTATTTGTCAGTCCATTACATCCGCAGTCATTGCAGCAGCTTGTTGCAGCTAAATCGCTCATGATTTTAGCCTCCACATTCATGTTTGATATATCTTATGGGGCATAGATTGTCCCAGTGCAAAAGGAGTTTGAAAATGTTTGAAATAACCAGTTTAAAAATGATCGACATCATTCATCAGTGCATGGATGAACT
Organism: Pseudocoprococcus catus; assembly: GCF_019734885.1. Classification (GTDB taxonomy): domain Bacteria; phylum Bacillota; class Clostridia; order Lachnospirales; family Lachnospiraceae; genus Coprococcus_A; species Coprococcus_A catus. The sequence goes on from NZ_JAAXCM010000034.1 coordinate 127,482, forward strand.
GATTCGTCCGGGGGATACCGTTTGTGATTGTACAATGGGAATCGGACATGATACAGCGTATATGTGCCAATTGACAGGAGAGCATGGCACTGTCTACAGCTTTGATATTCAACAGGAGGCGATAACCCGAACAAAAGCCCTTCTGACAGAAAATGGCTTAATGGCCCCGGCTCATTTAATTCTCGATTCACACAGCCGCCTCAAACAATATATTGATCAGCCCCTCCGATTCTTTGTCTTTAATCTTGGCTATCTGCCGGATGGTGACCCCTCTGTCATCACAGAAAGTGCTTCAACCCTCCAGGCACTTGAAGCGGCCCTTTCCATAACAGAAGCCGGGGGCGGCGGTGCTGTTCTTTCTTATTACGGCCATCCGGGCGGTGTAAATGAAAAGGCCTCCGTGGAAGCCTACCTTCAGTCCCTTCCTCCGAAATATTTTTCTATCATGAAAATTGACGCTTTTAATCGCAAAAACACACCCCCTGTCTTATATTTGATCAAAAAGCTGAAAGAAAATAAATAATTTATTGAAATACCTATTCTGTTTCGACATGTTTTTTATTTCCTCTGTGATAAAATGATGCTATCCGAAAGCCAACAAAGTTCATACATTGTAAAAACTGCTGCATGCAGTTACATAATGAAGAGGAGGAAATATTCATGATTCTTGACAACCAAATGACAGAATTGGGTTATGCATTAAAATCATATCGTGTCAGAAATAATATTACACAACAGGAATTAGCCGAGCGTCTCGGCGTAAGTACCAATACAATCCATTTATGGGAAACAAAAATATGCAAACCGTCAATGGGATCACTGCTCATTTTATCCGATATGCTAAATGAACCACTGATAAACATCATTGAAAAGGCCAATCGTAGTTATTATTGAACAGAATTGAAAAATTTTTCACAAAGCAGATGAATTTTCAGACTTGTTATGATAAAATAGCTCTGAAGAAAACTGCACAAAGCAGACATCATTATCTAGTCTCATCGTGAGCAGTTGCGAACGGACTAATACAGGGAGGGAACTGACAAATGAAGAAACCGGTACTCGTAATTATGGCGGCCGGTATGGGCAGCCGCTACGGCGGATTAAAGCAGATCGACCCAATCGATTCCGACGGACATATCATTATTGATTTTTCAATTTATGACGCTGTCCGTGCAGGCTTTGAAAAGGTTATCTTTATTATTAAACGTGAGAACGAACAGATTTTCCGCGAAACCATCGGCAAGAGAGCTGAAGGACTTATGGAAGTCGCTTATGTTTTTCAGGAGCTTGAGAATATTCCGGAAGGATTCTCCCTGCCTGAAGGCAGAATAAAACCATGGGGAACAGGGCATGCTGTTCTTAGCTGTATGGACATCATTGATGGTCCTTTTGCTGTGATCAATGCAGATGATTATTATGGTCCTGAAGCATTCAAGATGATCTATGATTATCTGATCTCCCATGAAGATGACAGCAAATACAGATATACAATGGTGGGCTATCGCCTTGGCAATACACTAACTGAGAATGGACACGTATCCCGTGGTGTCTGCACCGTTGATGCAGATGGTTATCTGACAGGTATCTGTGAACGTACTTATATTGTCATGACACCGGAAGGTGCCGCCTATTCCGAGGATGACGGCAAGACTCTGATCCCTATTTCACCTGATGAACGTGTTTCCATGAACATGTGGGGTTTTACAGCAAGTTTTATGGAAGAGCTGAAAGAGCAGTTCAGTGATTTTCTGGCCAATGAGATGCCGAAGAATCCACTCAAATCAGAATATTTTCTGCCTTCCGTTGTCAGCAGTCTGTTAGCTGATGACAAGGCAACGGTTCAGGTTCTCCATTCCAATGACAAATGGTATGGTGTTACTTACAAAGAAGACAAAGCCACTGTTGTTGCTGCTATTGCAGCACTCAAGCAAAACGGCATCTACCAGATGTAATCCGACTTGGATCTTCAAGATAAATACAATTTTACGAATAATGATTGACAACAAAAGGAGAAAAATAATAATGAGAAAAACCAAAATCGTATGTACACTCGGTCCTGCAACAAATAGTGAAGAGAAGATTAAACAGCTGATGTTAAATGGTATGGATGTTGCACGTATGAATTTTTCCCATGGTGATCATGCATCCCATCTTGCAACCCTTAATATCATCAAGAAAGTCAGAACAGATTTAAACCTCCCTGTTGCTGCACTGCTGGATACAAAGGGGCCTGAAATCCGTGTCGGCAAGTTCAAAGACAATAAGATTGAACTTCATACAGGAGACATGTTTACACTGACAACAAGAGATGTGGAAGGTACACCGGACATCGTCAGCATCACATATAAGAATCTTGTTAACGACGTACAGGTCGGCGGCAGAATCCTGATTGATGACGGTCTGATTGAATTATCTGTTGTCAAAAAGACAGCTACAGATATTATTTGCCGTGCTTTAAATAACGGTGCCGTTTCCAACAACAAGGGTGTCAATGTACCCGACTGCCATCTGACAATGCCTTATATCAGCCAGAAAGATTATGATGATATTGTTTTTGCCGTTGAAAATGATTACGATTTCATCGCTGCATCTTTTGTAAGAAGCGCACAGGATGTTCTTGATATCCGCAAGATTCTTGAAGATCACAATGGCGAAACAATCAAAGTCATCTCCAAGATTGAGAATATGCAGGGTGTTCAGAATATTGACGAGATCATCCGCGTATCTGATGGTATCATGGTGGCACGTGGCGATATGGGTGTTGAAATCCCATTCGAAGATGTCCCTGTTCTCCAGAAGATGATCATCAAGAAGGTATATGAAGCAGGCAAAGTCGTTATCACAGCAACACAGATGCTTGATTCTATGATGAAGAATCCTCGCCCGACACGTGCAGAAGCAACAGACGTTGCCAACGCGATCTATGACGGCACAAGTGCTATTATGTTATCTGGTGAAACAGCGGCCGGAGCTTACCCGATTGAAGCTGTTCAGACAATGGTGAAGATTGCCGAAAGCACAGAAGCTTCCATCAACTACCGCAAACGTTTCAAAGAGAGAACAACTCTTGTTAATCCTGATATTACAAATGCGATCTCCCATGCATGTTGCACAACAGCTATGGATTTGAACGCATCCGCCATCATCAGTGTTACAAAATCCGGTTTCACTGCCCGTATGGTTTCCAAGTATCGTCCTGAATCTCCGGTTGTTGCCTGTGTCATGGATGAAAAAGCATATCGTCAGCTGAATCTTTCCTGGGGTGTTACACCGATCATGATGTGTCAGCTTGAGAAGAACACAGACCAGCTCTTTGATCTGGCTGTTGAGACTGCTGAAAAAGCAGGTATCGTTCAGCAGGGTGAAGTTGTGGTTATTACAGCCGGTGTACCTCTCGGTGTTTCCGGTACAACAAATCTCATCAAGGTACATGTTGTCGGCCATGTTCTCTTAAAAGGCAAGAGCGTTAATGACAAAATTGTTTCCGGTAATCTCTGCGTATGCAAAACAGCCAGTGAACTGCTTCGCAGCTATAAACCGGGAGATATCATCGTAATCAACGAAACAACCAACGAGATGATGCCTCAGCTTCGTACAGCATCCGCTCTGATCGTTGAGAAAGGCGGCCTTTCATCCCATGCTGCAGTTGTCGGTATGAGCCTTGATATTCCTGTACTCCTTGAAGCAAAGAGTGCTACAGAAATTCTGAAACAGGGTGCTTTTGTTACAATCGACAGCAAGAAGGGCATTGTTTACGCCAATAAATAATTTATCTGTTTCAAATTATATATACAAAAAAGCAGAGACACCATGTCTCTGCTTTTTCGTATATATAATAATAAATAAAATTATCCGGAGTCCACATTGAATAATGTCAGACATCGTACTGGTGCAGGTTTCGCCTACCAGCGCGGTCTCTATGGTTTTGGCATCGGTATTGCTGTTTTAGACAGCGGCATTTATCCCCATCCGGATTTTAACAGTCCCGACAACCGAATCCGTGTATTCCGCGATTTTGTGAATTACCGCGAAACGCCTTACGACGACAACGGACACGGAACGCATATTGCCGGTATTATCTCCGGAAATGGCTATTTATCCAAAGGCAGATATATGGGAATGGCCCCGAAATCCCATCTGATCATCCTGAAGATCCTGGATCATCACGGCAACGGTACAGCAGAGACCGTCTGCCGGGCCATTGAATGGACCGTCAGACATCAGGCCCGTTTCCATATACGCATTATGAATATTTCTATTGGTGCCAAAGCCAACCAACTCACCGTCGAAAACCGAATGCTGACAGATGCCGTAGAATATGCATGGGATCACGGATTAATCGTCGTCGCCGCTGCCGGCAATAATGGCCCGTCCCTGGGAAGCATCACCTCACCGGGAACAAGCCGGAAGGTGATCACTGTCGGTGCCGCACCGGAGATATTCTCACCCGCCGGGCAGAAGAGCAGCTGTATTTTCTCCGGAAGAGGGCCCACAAAAAACTGTATTTGCAAACCCGAGATACTTGCACCGGGATTTCAGATCTGTTCCTGCGGAAACCACAAGGAACACCCCTACACCATCCGCAGCGGCACTTCCATGGCATCCCCTGTTGTCAGCGGCGGTATTGCTTTAATTCTTGATCAATATCCTGATTTAACGAACAAAGAGGTCAAGCGCTGTCTTTTAAAAAGTGCGCGACCTCTCAATTACCCGAAATCCTATCAGGGATGGGGATTGTTCCATATTCCGGAATGCTTAGACGGCAGATGTGACAGCCCTTAACCCAGGCTGTCACCATCCGCCTCCAATTCTTCCCATAATTCCATCAGCGTCAGCTGTTCTTCATCCAATGCCTCTTTTTCTTTGTTAATTTCCATCAGTCTGCTGACATTGGTATAAACCTCTTCCTGTACAAGCAGTTCATCCAGCTCTTTTAACCGGGCATCAATGGCATCAATACGTTCCATTGTCTTCTTCAGCTGATTTTTACGTTTTCTTTCCTTCGCCTGCAATTCTTTCTGCTGCTTATAATCCATTTTACCCGCACTGACGGTTTCCGCAGCAGCAGTACCGGCCGCAACTGATTCCCCGGAAGATTCTGTTGCAGAAGGATTTAACTGTTTTTCTATATAATAATCATAATTGCCGTTATAATTGGCCAGTCCGTTCTCCGACAACTCAAGGATCCTGGTCGCCACCTGATTGATAAAATATCGGTCATGTGAAACAAAGAGGAGTGTACCGCTGTAAGAACGCAGCGCATTCTCAAGGATTTCCCTGGACATAATGTCCAAATGGTTTGTTGGTTCATCCAGAATCAGCAGATTGGCATCAGAGAGCATCAGCTTTGCCAGTGAAACACGTCCCCGCTCACCGCCGCTTAAATCACGAATATATTTGAAAACATCATCCCCTGTAAACAGGAACGCTGCCAGCACATTTCGGATACGCGTATGCGTCATGGATGGCCATGTATCTGAAATTTCATCAAAAATCGTCTTGTTCATATCCAAAACCTGATGTTCCTGATCATAATACCCGATATGTACATTGCTTCCCAAATGGATCAGTCCCTTATCCGCAGGAATGATCTGGTTGATGATCTTTAAGATTGTTGTCTTACCTGTTCCGTTATCGCCGATCAATGCCACCTTTTCAGAACGTTTGATATCTATATTAATATTTGAAAAAAGACGCTGATCGCCAAAAGCCTTGCTCAGGCCTTCTATATGAAGTACATCATTGCCGCTTTGTACATCCGGTGTCAGAGATAAATGCATATAAGCATTCACCTCCTGGGGCTTCTCAATACGCTCTGTCTTCTCAAGCATCTTTTCACGGCTCTCAGCACGCTTAATAGATTTCTCCCGATTGAAAGATTTCAGCTTCGCAATGACTTCTTCCTGATGCTTGATTTCCTGCTGCTGATTCATCCATGCTTTCAATTCCGCATCACGGATCTGGGCTTTTTTCTCCGCAAAAGCTGAGTAGTTGCCGCTGTACATCCGTGCCCTATGATTCTCAATCTCCACAACCTTTGTCACAATACGGTCAAGGAAATAACGATCATGGGCCACGATAATAACCGCACCTTTATAATTCTGCAAAAATGTCTCCAACCAGGCAATAGATTTCATATCCAGGTGGTTTGTCGGCTCATCCAGTAAAATAATATCCGGCTTGGTAAGCAGCAGACGCCCCAGGGAAATTCGGGTCTTCTGCCCACCTGAAAGAGAAGAGACCTTCTTATTAAAATCCTCCTCGGAAAATCCAAGTCCCTTTAAAACACCTGTCACTTCACTTTGAAGGGCATAACCATTTTCCTGCTCAAAAGCATGGTTCAAACGGTCATAGGCAGCATACATCTCCGGCAGTTTATCTTCATCCGCCTGCTTCATATCCAACTCCAACTGACGAAGCTTATCATAAATTCTGACAACATTCTCACGGACTTTCATCATTTCTTCATAGATCGTTGACTCTGAATGAATATCCTGATGCTGTGCCAGATAACCAATCGTCTTACCCCGGCTGATGATCACCTCACCTGAATCCGGCGTCAATTCTCCCATGATGATCTTAAGGAGCGTAGACTTTCCTGCACCATTAATACCGACAATCGCTGTTTTCTCGTGATCTTCTATATGGAATGAAATCTTGTCAAGGATAACCTCTGTTCCAAAGGCCAGACTGATCTGCTGGCAAGATAATATCATATGAAACTCCTCCTGTTTTTAAACTTTACTTTCCATTATACCGTTTCCTTGAACTTGTTGCAAGCTGTGAATTGGAGCGTACCTGACAAAAATACGTTTATTACATTTATTCATGTGTTTATAACGAAACATTGATTGACAATAAAATATCATTTAGTTATAATATTTATGTATAGCACTGACTATTGTGAATTAATTATCAGATTTTTGTACATATCTCTATCAGTTTACTTTGTGATTGTTCTATAAAGATACGTATACGAAATACATGAAACAGGAGTGATTAAAATGTCAGAAAGAGGTATATCATCAGCTGTAATCCGCAGATTACCAAGGTATTACAGGTATCTGGGAGAATTACTTGAGAACAATGTTGTTAGAATTTCATCCAAGGAATTAAGCATCCGTATGAAGGTAACTGCATCACAAATTCGACAGGACCTTAACAATTTCGGTGGATTTGGTCAGCAGGGATATGGTTATAATGTGGAATATCTCTTTGAAGAAATCGGTAAGATCCTCGGATTAAACACCATTCAGAATATGATCATCATCGGTGCCGGAAATCTTGGTCAGGCACTGGCGAACTATGATTTTGACCGTATTGGCTTCAGAGTGATCGGTATTTTTGATGCCAATCCTCGTCTTGAAGGACTTGCCGTACATGGCATTGAGATTAAGATGGTAGATGAACTGGAAGAATTCATCAAAACCCATGAAATCCATGTTGCCACACTGACCGTTCCGAAGAAGAATGCACGTACCATCGCCAGCCAGCTGGAAGAGTGGGGCATTTGTGCTATCTGGAATTTTGCACCGACAGATCTTCATGTATCCGATGATGTCTGTGTAAAGAATGTCCATCTTGACGAAAGTCTGATGACATTATCCTACAACTTCCGCAATCGCGGCAAAGAAAAATACAGCTACCATTCTTATATGGATGACTGATCAACCGGACATTGATTGATGACAGCTGAAGAGCAGCTTTCCTGCTCTTCAGCTAATTTTCTGTTTAAAAGGAGATAAGCATTATGGAGTATCTTGTCACCGGAAGGCAGGCAAAAGCCATTGATACCTATACTATCGAACAAACCGGCATCCCTTCTCTTGTTCTTATGGAACGGGCTTCTTTATGTGTTGCAGAGGAAGTCCAAAAAACAGCCGATCAGATGCATCTTCCTGTTGTCAGAATCGCTGTCGTCTGCGGCAGCGGCAACAATGGTGGGGACGGCATCGCTACTGCCAGAATTCTTCACGAAAGAGGCTTGGATGTCTGTATTTTCCTTGCGGGCAAAAGAGAGAAAATGTCCGCCGATTGTCAGAAACAATTAGCCATTGCCGAAAAATTATCAGTGCCTATCGGCAATGGAACGGATCTTAGCGCATATAATATAATCATCGATGCCATCTTCGGTATCGGCCTTGACCGACCGGTTGAAGGCAATTACAGAGACTGGATCACAGCCATCAACCATGCGGCATCATGCGGCAGCTGCATTATTGCTATTGATATTCCTTCTGGTATCCATACTGACAGCGGTCATGTCATGGGTCTTGCTGTCCGTGCCCGCAAGACTGTCACTTTCGGTTACGTCAAAACAGGTTTGGTCTTTTATCCCGGAGCCGATTACGCCGGACAGGTGATCTGCCGTGATATTGGTTTTGATCCGGCTGCCCGGAAGGCTGTTGGACTGCAGTATATAACTTATACGAAGGATGACTGCCAAAGGCTGCCTAAACGATGTGCTGATTCCAACAAAGGGACTTACGGTCATGTACTAATCATCGCCGGAAGTAAAAACATGGCCGGTGCCGCGTATTTTTCTGCACTGGCTGCCTATAGAATGGGCGTCGGACTTGTCACCGTCTATACACCCGAAAGCAATCGGTGTATTCTTCAGCAGCTATTGCCTGAAGCAGTTCTTAAAACCTATCCGGATACACAGGAAGATTTCTCTGCCCTCCCGGATCTGTTGAAAAATTATCAGGCCATTGTTCTCGGTCCGGGACTCGGCCAGGGACCTGCCGCCGAAAATATTGTCAGAACAGTAACAGCTTCCGATTGTCAGATTCCACTGATCATTGATGCCGATGCCTTAAATATTCTTTCAAAAAACCGGAATTGGCTGTCAGAATCCATGATTCCTACAGTCATTACGCCGCATATGAAAGAACTTTCACGACTAACTGGCCATAATATCCAATATCTTAAAGAAAATTTGGTACAAGTTTGTGAAGCATTTACGCGTGAATATGGTGTAATATGTATTGCGAAAGATACAAGAACCATGATTATTGATAATTTTGAAACAATATATATCAATTTATCAGGCAATAACGGCATGTCTACCGGCGGCAGCGGTGACATTCTGACAGGAATGATCGCAGGTCTCTGCGGACAGCACATGCCTTTAAACCAAGCAGCCCGCCTGGGAGTCTATCTACATGGACGTGCAGGAGATATAGCTGCATCCAGCAAAGGATTTCATTCAATGACAGCTTCTGATGTTTTAAATGCTATCCCTGAATTATTGAAAAAGATCACTATGAACTAAAAAGCAACGCTTAATTTGGAGGGAAATATGAAAAACACTTATCGTGCCTGCGCCGAGATAAATTTAGACGCACTGAAACATAATATACAGGAGATCCAGGCTGTTCTCGGTGATACAAAGCTTATGTGTGTTATCAAGACAAACGCCTACGGCCACGGCGCCGTAGTCCTTGCCCGTGAACTTGCAGCCATGGGGGCTTACGGTTTTGCCGTTGCCACCGTTGATGAAGGTATCGAGCTGCGCAACAACGGTATTATCCAGCCGATTCTTGTTCTCGGTTTTGTCGCAAAGGAGCAGTATGCGGATATGATCACCTATCATATCATGCCGGCTATTTTTACATACAGTATGGCCAAAGATTTCGATGCTGTTGCCAGCTCCATGCATACCGTTGCCGATGTTCATATCAAACTTGATACAGGTATGAGCAGAATCGGTTTTAAGTCCGATGAAGAAAGTGTTGACGCCACTGTCCAGGGTATTGTTATGATCAATTCTCTTCTCAAGAATATCCGTATCGACGGTATTTTTACTCATTTTGCATGTGCTGACTGTGAAAACGACCAGATGACATTTGAACAGCTGAAGCGTTTTGACAATGTGATTGAACAGCTTGAAGCCAACGGCGTACACATTCCGATCAGACATTGTGCCAACAGTGCCGCCATCATCAAATATCCGGGTATGCGTATGAATATGGCCCGGGCAGGTATTATTATCTACGGCCTTTATCCTTCCGATGAAGTTGATAAAGATATCATCAAGCTGGAACCTGTGATGCGTTTAAAGAGTCACGTCATCTATGTAAAAACCGTGGAACCGGGAACAACTGTCGGATATGGTGCAACCTTTACCTGTGAACGTCCGACACGCATTGCTACAGTTTCTATCGGATACGGAGATGGCTACCCAAGAGGTTTATCCAACAAAGGCCGTGTCCTCATCGGCAGTCAGTCCTGGCCGATCATCGGCCGCGTCTGTATGGATCAGCTGATGGTAGATGTCACAGATGCAGATTATGAGATCAAACAGGGCGATGAAGTTGTTCTCGTCGGCTCTCAGGGCAGTGAGAACATTTCCGTAGAAGAGGTCGCTGCCATCAACAATTCTTTTAATTACGAATTTGTATGTGATATCAACCGACGTGTACCGCGTGTATATTATCGTGATGGTGAAGTTGTTGATATTGTGAATTATCTTCGCTCATAATCAGAGATTTTCGCAGTCCTGATGAATACACTTTCGATAAACGGGAATAATGCTTTTAAAGTTTATCAGGAGTGTGATATGCGTGATCATTAAAAGAGGCGATATATATTATGCAGATCTCAGACCGGTTATCGGCTCGGAACAGGGCGGTGTCAGACCGGTACTGATCATTCAAAACGATACCGGCAACCGTCACAGTCCCACCGTTATCTGTGCGGCCATTACATCACGGATGAACAAGGCAAAACTGCCTACCCATGTGGAACTGGATGCCGAACGTTATAAACTTGTCAAGAATTCCGTTGTCCTTCTGGAACAGGTGCGGACTATTGACAAAAAGCGACTGAAAGAAAAGGTCTGTCATCTGGATGATGAAATTCTCAAAAAAGTAGACCGTGCGTTAAGCATCAGTCTTGAACTGGATACATAATTCCGGGGCTGTCTCGTTATGAGGCAGCTTTTTTCTTGCAGCGGAAAATTCTGCAGGCAGGATTCTTTTTTATTTGACGAACAACTGCAAATCTGGTATATTTTTAGATAAAACAAAGAAAAAGGAGCGATTATTTTCATGGACGACGGACACCCCATTATACGTATCGTCATATTTATTATTTTATTGCTGATCAATGCAGCCTTTACCGGCACAGAGGTGGCTGTTTCAGCAGTCAATGAATCTGTTCTGAACAAGAAGAAAGATGAAGGTGACAAGAAAGCCGCCAGAATCCTTCAGTTTATCGGACAGCCTGCGGCATTCATGAGCACCATTGACCTGATCAGCGCGGCAGTGACTATTATTGCCGGTGCCTTTGTTGCAAGACCTTTTTTTACAGATCTGACTTCACTATTGATGGCACAGGTCCATCTGATGTACTGGCCGGCAGCCATCCTCAGCCATCTGGCAGTATGCCTGATCATTATTTACTTTGTCACGGTTTTCGGTATTCTATTTCCAAAGCGTCTGGCATTTAAGCACGCTGAGAAATGGGCCTATTCAGCCATTCGTATCGTAACATTGATTGGCACTGTCTGTAAGCCTTTTGTTGCTCTCATCAATGCTTCTGTCAGCCTTCTCGTTCGTCTTGCGGGCATCAACCCCAAGGATATCGAAGAGAATGTCACAGAAGAAGAGATTATCATGATGGTCAGTGAAGGCCATGAACAGGGCGTCATTGAAGCCAGTGAAGCTGAGATGATCAGCAATATCTTCAAATTTGACGATAAAGAAGTTGCTGATATCATGACTCACCGGCGTCATATCTGCGCTGTTGACTGCGAACTCTCTCTCAGTGAGGCAGCTGAACTGATGGCCCGAGAGCGTTATTCCCGTTATCCTGTATTCGAGAATGACACAGATAATATCATTGGTATTCTTCATCTGAAGGATGTCATGCGTCTTATTGTCAGCGGAGAGACAGATGCTTCCATCAAAGAGGTCATGCGCAAACCGGTATTTGTACCGGATACCCAGAATATCAATTCCCTGTTCCGCGAAATGCAGGCCAAGAAGGTTCATATGGCTATCGTCGTTGATGAATACGGCCAGTCCTGCGGTCTTGTCGCCATGGAAGATATCCTTGAAGAAATCGTCGGCAATATTCTTGACGAATATGATCCCGATGAAGACAATATACAGATTATCGGCGGTGCCTATCTGATGAAAGGTCTGACACCGCTTGAAGATATTACCCGTACCCTTGGAATTACTTTTGATGATGATTTTGAAACACTGAATGGTTTACTGATCTCCAAACTGGAACATATTCCTCAGAACAATGAATTTGCCAGTGTTGATATTGACGGCTATACTTTCAAAGTCATGAGTGTCAAGGATAACGCCATCAGCCTTGTCAAGGTTACCAAAATTACGGGTTGATTCTTCACGAAACAAATGATAGAATATATAGGTTGATATTTTTAGTACGAGATAGGAGTGTAATTATGTCAGGACATTCTAAGTTTGCGAATATTAAGCATAAAAAAGAGAAGAATGATGCTGCTAAAGGTAAAATTTTTACAATCATCGGCCGTGAATTGGCTGTAGCTGTTAAAGAGGGCGGCTCTGACCCAAACAATAACAGCAGACTGCGTGATGTTATTGCCAAGGCGAAAGCCAACAACATGCCTAATGATACAATCGAACGTGGTATCAAGAAAGCTGCCGGCGACCTTGGCTCTGTTAACTATGAAAACAATACATACGAAGGCTACGGTCCAAGCGGTGTTGCCATTATCGTTGAGACACTGACTGACAACCGTAACCGTACAGCTGCCAATGTAAGAAGTGCTTTCACAAAGGGCGGCGGTTCCATTGGTACAAGTGGTTGTGTATCCTTCATGTTCGATAAGAAAGGTCAGATTATCATTGACAAAGAAGAATGTGAGATGGATGCAGATGATCTGATGATGATTGCCTTGGATGCAGGTGCAGAAGACTTCAGCGATGAAGAAGATTCTTACGAGATCATCACTGATCCGGATGACTTCAGTGCAGTTCGTGATGCCCTTGAAAAAGAAGGTATCCCAATGGCTGAAGCTGAGGTAACAATGGTTCCTCAGACATGGGCAACTCTGACTAACGAAGAAGATATTAAGAAAATGAACCGTATTCTGGACCTCCTTGATGAAGATGATGATGTTCAGAACGTTTATCACAACTGGGACGAATAAGAAAGGCGTAAGAAGATGTATCAGTTTGGTTTTATCGGCATGGGCAATATGGGATCAGCAATGCTTAAGGGCTGTCTGTCTGTTTTCCCTGCCAACACCCTTGCCTTCTCAAGAAAAGATGCCGCCAAAGGCGAAGCTTTGTCACTGGAAACAGGGGCTGTCTGGATTGACAGTAACCGCACATGTGCCGAACAATCCAGATACATTATTCTTGCTGTCAAACCTCAGTTTTACGACGGCGTTTTAAAGGAAATCCAGCCGGTACTTGATGATTCCAGAATCATCATTTCCCTGGCACCAAGCTATTCAATCGCAGATCTGAAGCAGTCCCTTGGTTCATCCGTGCGTATTGTCCGCGCCATGCCGAATACGCCGGCGATGGTGGGTGAGGGTATGACAGGTCTTTCCTGGTCTGATGATGACTTTTCAGAATCAGAACGCACGGAACTGATGCAGTTCTTTACATCATTCGGCAAGGCTGAGACGGTTCCTGAAAATCTGATGGATGCTGTTACCGCAGCCAGCGGAAGTTCACCTGCCTTTATTTACATGATGATCGAAGCTTTGGCAGACGGTGTTGTAAAATACGGTATGCCCCGTGATAAGGCCTATACCTTTGTTTCCCAGGCAGTCCTCGGTTCCGCAAAGATGGTTCTCGAAACAGGTGAACATCCGGGTCTGCTCAAAGACAACGTCTGTTCACCGGGCGGTACAACTATTGCGGCTGTTGCTGAACTTGAAGCATCCGGTTTCAGAAGCAGTCTGATCAAAGCGGCTTCCGCCGTCTGCGATCGCTGCAGGAATATGTAGTCCGCAGAATGGTTTTCACATAATAATGAATTGGCATATCCCCTCTGAATCCGGCATATATTATGCTGGAACAGGGGGGATTTTTATTCGTTCATATTTATCACGCTGCCAATGGCTGCTTGCATTATCTGCCGGTATTCTTTTTTCCATTATCATCTATCTGTTCAGTCAGCATTCATTATCTGCGATAAGCAGCAGGCAGGGAGATTATGACCGCCTGATCATGAGCTGGCATTGTACACCCGGTTTTTTAATCTATCTTTTTTTGTGCCGATGCCTGCCTTTTTTCCTTCTTCTGATTTTGACCCTTCGCACCGGCAAGCGTTTCTTTTTTTACTTGTACTTTCTATATATCGGATTTGTTTACGGGGCTCAAAGCATTTTATCCGCTGCCGAGTATCAATTTTTCGGACTGTTATTGTGCTTTTTCCGTCTGGCACCCCAGATCTTTTTTTATTTGCCGGCACTATTCCTGGCCTGGCATCTTGCAGGCAATCCGGGATATCCTTTTCTTTCCGGCAAAAGACGTTTATTTCTGATAAGCATGTTGTTATGGATCGTCGGAACGCTGTCAGAATGGGCACTTAATCCCTATTTTCTGAAATTCGGTATTCAACTTCTCTTATGAGAAAAAATAATTTGATTTTTCTTTTATCTTTGACTATAATAGTACTCATATTGTAAGAAACTAAAGAGGCGACATAGAAATGGAACAACAGCTTAACTACTTTATCCAATATCTTGAACAGGTCAGAAAATCTTCCCGCAATACAGTTTTATCCTACAGACGGGATCTTGAAAAATTTCTGGCTTTTCTTGATGCGCAGGAGATTTCCGACTTTGCATCTGTAAATGAGACAACACTGAATGCTTATATCCTTATGATGGAGCAGAAGCAGTTTGCAACATCTACTATTTCCAGAAATATTGCCGCTCTGAAATCTTTTTTTGATTATCTTGAACACTATGAAAGCTTCCGGAGCAATCCTGCCGCAAGGCTCAAAGCCCCGAAAATCGAAAAGAAAGCCCCGGAAGTATTAACTGTCGCTGAGGTGACAAAGCTTCTGGAGCAGCCCGCTGGGCGCAATAACAAGGAACTTCGTGACAAGGCCATGCTGGAACTGATGTATGCCACAGGTATCCGCGTCAGTGAACTGGTATCCCTTACAGTGAATGATATCAATGTCCAGGCAGGTTATATACGATGCTCTGAGCACGGAAGAGAACGCATTATTCCTATTGGAAGTGTTGCACGGGTTTCCCTGAGACAATATCTGAAGCAGGCCAGACCGTCCATGCTCGCTGATGACAACAGCAGTATTCTTTTTCCGAACTGCAGCGGACAGCCTATGAGCCGACAGGGCTTCTGGAAAATCCTGAAGCAATATGCCGCCAAAGCCGGTATTGCCTCAGATATCACACCGCATACCCTGCGTCATTCATTTGCCGCACACCTTCTTGAGAATGGGGCAGATCTTCGCTCTGTTCAGGAGATGCTCGGTCACTCCGATATTTCTACTACACAGATCTATCTTAAAATGAACACCGGAAGAATCCGGGATATATACAGCAATACGCACCCAAGGGCCTAAACTCTTAGGTGCGTATTTTTATCTTCCCATAGATTTGCCAGCACCGTAAATCAGGCTGTCCATTGTGACTGTTGTCTCAGATGTTCCGGCTTTTATCGTATAGCTTTCTCCCTGGACGATTTCAGGACAGCTGATCACAACAGATGCATAGCTTTTGGAGGACTGCCAGCTCAGCAATTCTGTGCCCGATGCATCTGTCAGAACAATATCTGTTCCTGCTTCCTGACTGCCTGTATTCAGCAGGATAGAGCCCTGGGTTGATTTTTCGCCAAAGTTGACAGTCATACCTGAAGAACCTGCTGCAATTAATATGCCTCCGGTAATGACTGCATCCGTCTCATAATCCAGCGCGCCGTCACCATCGCCGGCAGGACCGGACACATAGGTTTCGCCCCCTGATACAGTGAAGGTTCCGTTGGAATCAATCCCATCGCCTTCGGCATCAATCTCTGTATGACCACCGCTGATTTCAACGACAGCACTATTTAAACCATCATCATCAGAAGTAAGTGTGATCCGGCCGCCGGCAATCAAAACCTTTTCGCTGCCTTCAATGCCTTCATAGCTTTCTGAAATAACAATTGTACCGTCACTTACTGTCACCTGGCCATCAGCATGGATGCCATCATCCCCAGAGGCAATTGTCAGCGTACCGCCCGAGATGGCTATATCGCTGTTTGAATGAAAACCATCATCGGCTGCATAAATGGTATATGTGCCTCCGGATATAGCAAGACTGCCATTGGCTTTGATTCCTTTTGTACTGGCTGTTTCACTTGCTTCGCCTTCATCAGTTGTTTCTGATTCTTCCTGAAGTTTTTCACCGGGCTCTCCCTGAGGCCGTTCTCCGGAAGGCAGCATACCTCCCGGTTCCCCGGGACCGCCAGAACCACCTGGCCTTTCTTCCTGATGGTCTTCACCATTTTCACTGCCGCCTCCTGCCGTGATTGTGTAAGTGCCGTCCAACAGTGTCATATTACCGGATGCACTGATCCCATCCCCCGAAGAAGCCAAAGCAAATGTTCAGCCTGCAATATAGACAACCCCTTTCTCTTTATCATCTTCATTTTCCGTATGCAGTGCATCTTTTCCGGCAGTAACTGTAAAATCACCATCCAGAATACGTATACTGTCTTTACCTGAAAGTCCCTGACTTGCTGCCTCTATATTATATGTACCGCCGGTGATCACAAGATCATCTTTAGAAACAACGCCATGGCCTTCTTTGGCTGTCACCTTCAGGCTGCCGCTGCCATTGAGTGTCAGATCCGATTTTGAAAATATCGCACTGTCGATATTGTTGTCATCGACGGTTTCATAGGTACCACCATTACTAAGTACATTCTCTGTATCCGGTGCCAGCGTTATAAAAACCTTATCCGCTGACTTAACATAAATAGCTGCAGAACTGCTGCTGTTGATTGATACACCGTTTAAAATCAATCTCACCTTCACATTCTCATCTGTATAAATTACAACAGAGCCATCTGACAGAGAGCCAGAGAGAAGATAAGTCCCTTCTTCTGTGATTGTCACTGTCTGCCCCTCTATGGAAACAGATTGACTGTCACAGCTGCTGCCATCATCCGACAGCTGTATCGCCGTACACTCATTCTCATCATAACCGACTTCTTTGTCCCGGTCGGTGAACATACTGTCTGTATCCTCTGCAGTATCCTCATCTGTATCTGACAGATTTTCCTCTTGTTCTGTCAAATCAGAGACCGTATCTTTTGTATCCGCCGACTCTGTTCCGGCTGATTTTGTACAACCGGAGAGCAGCATAAGTGCAACACAGCAGGCTGCCACGGTTTTCTTTATTCCTCGTTTCATTCATTTTCCTTTCCGAAGGGCGTAATTATTATTATGGAGCCTTCATCATCATTTTTATTATAATTCGGAAATCATTGTATCCTGTTTGGACACATTGATCTCCAGATTGCCATTACGGCATCGGATCTCGTCAATCATCTCTTTTTCTCTGTCCGTGTTTTTCATCGTCAGCTGATATGTCAGTTTATACAAACTTCCCATATTGGTTGTTTTTACATTGGTTTCCGCAACGTTCTGTTCATCAGCTGCAGTGTATCGGGTCTTGGTCTGATCATGGTGTTGATCCTGATGATCTCTCCGATCACGATCATCAATGCTGACACAGAAGTTCTTGAAATGGATACCGGCCCTAATGAGTGGATCGATGATATCCGTGTACAGACCGAGAGGCTCAGCCATCTGACCAAAGCCCTCATCTATCTGGCCAGAATAGAAGAGGGCGAAAACCGAACACAGATGATTGAATTTCCTCTGTCAGAATTGATCAGTGAAACAGCCGTCTCTTTTCAGGCACCTGCCCGAAAGGATTCCAAAACATTTACTATCCAAATAGAACCTTTGAAATGTTAATCAGCTAATTCCATTAGCTCTCTCTAAGTTTTACGACATTGGCAACCATCCGGCGTCTATGTTCATCGATGGCCGCATAATGTTTCTTGGTTGTATTCACATCCTTATGGCCAAGGGTATCCGCCACAAGATAAATATCCCCCGTTTCCTGATAAAGTGCCGTACCAAAGGTACTTCGAAGTTTATGGGGGGTTATTTTTTTGACTGTGGTGACAAGTCTTGAATATTTCTTCACCAAGCGCTCAACAGACCGGGTTGTAATACGGGTTTTATTTAAGGAGATAAAGAGGGCTTCTTCATGTCCGGCAGCAGGTTCATCTTTCTTTCTTGGTCCATTCATATAAGCTTCCAGTGCCTGACTGACTTCATCACCAAAGTAAATGAGGGCCTCATTACCGCCTTTGCGGATAATCCTGATAGCACCGTTATTAAAATCCACATCCTCCAGATTCAATCCTACACACTCCGAAACTCGAATACCCGTTCCCAAAAGCAGCGTCAGAATTGCCACATCCCGAACCTTTGTTTTCTCATGAGATGCCAGTTGACGCCCGGATAATTTCTCACCGGATTCAGCCTCATCCAGAAGCTGTGCAATTTCATTCGGATCCAGCCGGATAATATTCTTGTTCTTAATCTTTGGTACATCCACCTGACGGGGCGGATTTGTCCGGATCAGGTTTTTCTTGAAATAATAGTCATAAAAAGATTTCAGGGAAGATAATTTTCTTGCCTTGCCTTCCTCACGGTTTGTATACAATTTGCCGTCCTTTGTATAGGATTCGAGATAGGAAAGATATTCCTCAACATCCATGGCTGTGATCATGTCCAGAACCTCAATGGGAAGCGTATGAATGTCTTTGTCCTTAAAATAGGGATTATTCGTTTTAAGGAAGTAAAAAAATACACCCAGATCATAAGCGTAGTTTTTACGAGTATTGGTGCTTTTGCGGATTTCCAGAGATCTGAAATATTCACCGCAGAATCTTGGCAAAATCTGTAAATGTTCACGAATCTTTTCAATGTTTTTTAAATCCTGTTGATCCTTATAGGATAATTCAGCCATCAGTTAAACCTCCGAAAAATTTTTATAAAAATCCATTCTGCCTATGCAGACACAAAAGAGTACACCCATATTAATCTATATGAAATGTACAGACAGTGGCAATTCGCATATAGGTTTACCATAATAATGTTATGTAAATTATAATCAGGTATTTAATATGTGAATAAAGTCATTATATCTTAAATTTAGATAAATGGCAATATCATGTCGTAAAATATTGATTTTGCGACATGATATTTGTCACTTCTATTTGCCTTTGACAAGGCTCTTTTTGCTGTGTATAATCAAAGAATCCGTAAAATGCAATCTACAGAATAATGCTGTCATTATAAATACATTAAGTACGTATTGTCACATGCTGTTATGATTCACCATACGGCATCATGTACTCTCAATTGAAAGGAACAATCTAAAGCTATGAAACTGCAGCAATTATACAGCTACGCACGCCGGGCCATTGATACCTGGCAAATGATCGATGAAGGTGACAAAATCGCCATCGGCGTATCCGGCGGCAAAGACAGTTTAACCATGTTATATGCCTTAAAAGGCCTTCAACGCTTTTATCCAAAGCATTTTGAGCTTGAAGCTATAACTGTTGACCTCGGTCTCGGAAACTTCAATATGGACCCTGTTAAGTGCTTATGCGATGAATTAGATATTCATTATACTATAGTACCCACAGAAATCGGTCCGATTATCTTCGATCACCGGCACGAAAAGAACCCATGTTCGTTGTGTGCTAAAATGCGTAAAGGTGCGCTGAATAATAAAGCACTGGAACTTAACTGCAATAAAATCGCTTACGGCCATCATCGTGACGATCTGGTTGAAACCATGCTGATGTCTCTGATTTATGAAGGTCACTTCTATGCATTCCCACCAGTTACCAGGCTTGAAAGAACCGGTCTTACTGTCATCCGGCCGCTGCTTTATATGACCGAGCCGGATATCATCGGTTTCGCCAGAAAACAAAATCTGCCTGTGGCCAAAAGTCCTTGTCCTGCCAACGGACACACCCGACGGGAATATGCCAAACAGCTGATGCACCAGATCAACCGTGAAAATCCTGGAGCCATTGATAAAATGTTCACAGCCATCCTGAAAGGCAATATCCCCGACTGGTCTCCGGCTATTCCAAGTGATCGTTATGGGCATCCCGAAAATTCATAGTGGTCCAGAGAATGCAGAAAGCGGATAAACAAACTGATCCTCTATCCATGGTCTGATTCCTGTTTATCCGCTTTCGTATATCTATATTCATCTGCTCATCAACTGCCCGGTAACGTTCTATCTTTCGATATCTGCCTGAACCTCCTTATCTGTCCGGCTATTCATTTGCTGCAGCAATCTGTGTGCTGTTCACCATATCCGCTTCATACGGGATGATCAAAAGCTGCCCTGCATAGATAAAGGCACGATCCATTCCATTCGCCCGCATCACCTCTTCGATGTAATCCTGATGATTATCAAAATTCTCTCCCATATAACTGTCTGCCAGCCCCCACAAAGTATCACCACACTGAACAACATATGTTCTGTATTCAATCTGAGAATGGTTCTTCTCACCGGCTGCAACTCTAAAATGGCTGATTGGAACAATAAGAATACCAACCACAACTAATATCAATACTACTATCAGCATACGGATCCTTCTTCTCAGAGCCATCTTTCTTCTACGCATCTCTTCATCCCTCCATAGATTATAATATCAAACAGTTGTTCCGAACACATTTTCCAAACATTCGTTTGCTATATCTGTATTATATAGAACAATCGTTCGTTTGTCAATAGAATTTCTTTACATTTCTATTAATTTTCAAACATTTGTTTGCAAATATACGTTTGCCGTGTTATGATAGTATCAGTGGTAAAATAGTTTGTTATCCATACAGGAGGTATTGAATATGTCAAATGGTAAAATCTCTGCCAAGCAGCAGGAAATTCTTGAATACATAAAATCCCAGTTATTAACGAAGGGCTATCCGCCTTCAGTCCGCGAGATCTGTGAAGCAGTTCATCTGAAGTCCACATCTTCCGTTCACTCTCATCTCGAGACACTTGAGAAGAATGGTTATATCCGAAGAGACCCTACCAAGCCAAGAGCCATCGAGATCCTTGACGATGAATTCAATCTTGCCAGACGCGAGATGGTGAATGTGCCGATCGTAGGAACCGTTACCGCTGGTGAACCGATTCTCGCTGTAGAGAATATCACCGGTTATTTTCCTGTACCTACCGAGATGGTTCCGAATGCTGAATTATTCATGCTGGCTGTCCGTGGCGAAAGCATGATCAATGCCGGTATCCTTGACGGTGACCATGTCATCGTCCAACAGCAGTCCTCTGCAGACAACGGCGATATGGTCGTTGCTCTGGTTGATGATTCTGCAACTGTGAAGACTTTCTACAAGGAAGAAGATCATTACCGCCTGCAGCCGCAGAATGATGCCTTCTCTCCTATCATCACCAGACAGTGTGAGATCCTCGGCAAGGTTATCGGCCTGGTTCGCATGAATATGTAATTTTTTTGTAACCATTCAGTAGGTCTATGCAGCAAGTACGCAAATCGTAAGAAAACACAGGACAGAAACAATAATCCAATCGGCACAACTCATTGCTTCCGAAAAAGAAATTCGTTATGAAGAAGGACTTCAACAATCTGAACAAACAATAGCCGAAGAAAGGGAACGTGCTGACTCATTTAGATCAGAAGCTTTAATTCTTTCCACAAAGAAACGGGGATATCATTTCACGACATCCCCGTTGAAATACTTTTTATTCTTTTCAAAAAACTCATAAAAACAACGAACATTCTTCAGCTCATACCATTTCTTTTCTTCTATTTCATCAGAATTCAAATAATAAATCTTCGCCTGCAATGTTCCCAACATAAATGGCGAATGTGTCGCTATAATAAATTGGCATCCTAAAAAATGTGCACAATGATTCATTTCTTCAGCTAATCTGACTTGATTCTGTGGAGATAATGACACTTCCGGTTCATCCAGAAGATACAAATTATCCGGTTCCAGTATGTCTATAATCATTTTCATTGCAGTTTCACCATTCGAATATTTTTCTTGTGCAAACTGTATATTTTCCAGTGTCGCCTGTAATGTAGACTTTAATTTTAATCCTTTTCCCTGCTTATAGAGTAAATCTCTTTCCAAAATATCTCTTTGCTGAATTTTCTTAATTTCATACAAAACATCTTCACTTTTCAGACATAAACTTCTCGCAGGAATTCCTATACGATGCCCAAAATCATCTGTACCTGTGTCAAATCGACACTCATCAACAAATTTCTAAATATATCTCTGTCCATAGGCATACGTCTCAAACCCTTTTGCACCTATTTTCTGTGCAATAATATTCAATAATGAAGATTTTCCACAGCCATTATCACCATACAAAATTGTAATTGGCGTGAACACAAGCGGATCATATCCTTTATTTTCAAAGACACAATAAGGATAAATATTAGGATTTTTCATTTCTTCTGTACTCAGTGCAAAACTGCTCAAATAAACCAATGACGCCATCCTCCATTTTTTTCATATGCTCTATGCTTCCATTTCCCTCGACTTCATAATCTCTTCTAATGTTCGCGGCGTATAATTCATGTACGGCTTCATACAGCCCACATTATAGGCACGTAATTTCCCATCATAGACGTGGCGACAATCATGTGCTTGCATTTCTGTCAGGCATTGTTGATAAAAACGGTCTTCTTCACTTTCGTGAGTATGACCATAGAGAAGGATCCTGCCACTTCCCATGCCTCGCCAGCTAAAAATAGGATAATGACTTAATACCAGACTGTAATGCTCTTTGCCAACCATATCGTGCATTTCTTTATAATCATAGATTTCATGAAACAACTGCTGATAGCGGTAGTCAGACACATCATCATGATTGCCTTTAATCAGTATTTTTCGTCCTTTTAACTGAGCCACAAAGGCAATCAGATCTTCCTTTTTACCACGCATGCTCACATCGCCTAAAATATAGACCATATCGCCATTGGTCACACGCTCATTCCAATTCTTCAAAATTGTATCATGCATTTCCTGCAATGATGTAAATGGCCGATGATCAAATTCAATGGCATTTTCATGGAATAAATGCAGATCACTGATGTAATACTTCATCCGCTATCATCTCCTTCAATATTTTATCTCTGTGTTATTCATTTCCTGCTTTATAATTATAAATCGGATGAATCACCTGGTCAACATCTACCGTATCACCAATGACCTGTAAGATATAAAATGATTGCCACCACCAAGTGTCCCAATCGAACAATACGCCCGATCTGCTTTTATGCTCTTATAGCAATGAAGCGCTGTCAAATCAATCTCATCTGCCATCCGATGCGCCTGATTTCTGATATTAAATCCAGATGGTACCTTTTCACGAATAACCGTGTCTAGCTTCTGGAAATCTTTTTAATACGTCCTTTCACTTTCGCCAATGTCATGCCACAGCCGATATCAATGCCCACCACATTCGGCATGATTGCCTGATTGACTGTCTGTGTATAGCCAATCGTCCCTACCACACCTGGATGAACGTCCGGCATCACCACAACCTTGCATCCTTCATGAATCGGATTATCTACCAGTGCCTGAATCTGCGCAACCGCATAATCATCAATCGCTGTTGCTGCATCTTTTGTCGTATAAACCTGCGCTATTGTATACTTTCCTTCAATTTTCATTTGATTTCTCCCTGCTCGTATCAATTTGTATTTTCATCATTTAAATTGACATAATTGTCGTTCCATATATCTACAAAGAATACAGGCAATCTGTCATGATATTTCTCATACAAATCATCATCTGAAATGAATTGATAAACTGTTCCATGTAATGTAACTACTTTTATTTTGTAATCTTTTACAATCGAGTTTTTCATTCTATCATGGATTTTTCCGCAAATCACACAATAACTTCTTAAGCATGTGCTTATTTCGTCTTTTTCATGCCATTTACATTTGTATCGAATCAGACATTCTGCATATTGATGCTTGTGCTTTGATTTCTTATGGGCTTTAGATACATTGCTTTCTTTTTGCTTAAGGTATTTTGGTATCTCATCATATGCATTATTCATTGAATCACTTTCCCTCTATTGTCTGAAGTCTTAACGCCACAAACACCGTCGGATCAAACAGATCATATATAAATCCGACCTCATCTCTGGTAATTCCAAGTATATCAGCTACTTCACCTGCAGCATTTCCCGGATAATCATATTTTTTGATTGTCTCTATAACATCTGCATATCTTGTGATAAATATCTTATACAATTCGTTTTCACGAACTTCCTTTTTTTTCATTTCCTCTACATCATTACGAATAGCCCCATACGGGATTACATTTTTCCTATCAATTCCTCCACGAACCTTAAGCCAATACATCGCTCCTTTTTTAGCTTTTTCTAGTGATCTATATGATCTAATAAATTCGTCTCTCGTATTAACACAATAACAGGATAGCTTCCCAGAAGATAAATCTTTCATCTCTTTAATCATATTTATACCATCATCTTGATTCATCGGAATTTCCAACGGTCCCCGAACATCCTCAAATCTATGATAAAAAAGATTATACGCTTCTATTTTCGCATTCGGTATATATTCAGCTTCATTGCACTGCTCTTTCTGAAAAACAATGGTCATCATTGAACCATCAATTCTACACCTATTGATTCTTTTAAACAACAACAGATAATATCCTTTATGAAGATGTTTTTCCATATCTTCATGAAAGGGAACAACATTATTAGGATAAAGCTTATGCCACTCAAATGAATCCGGCTTTAATAAAATATTTTCAAACTCCTCACGCCTATAGTTCAAATCCAATACCTCCATGTATTTACTTCCACCTCTTGTCAGATTTAATCCTCCAGTTCTTCCCGCTTCACTTCTCTGAATCTATCGTCTTCGAGAATAAATTAAATTCTGTCATTACAACTCTCTGTGCCTTCGAATAACGCCCTCTGCTTCGCTCTTCTTCATAATAAGCAACTGCTCTGTCATAAGCTTCTCTTGCTGATTTTTTGTCTATGTAAATACCAAGCCATTCGTCTGCATCATGATTCCATTCATCCGCTGTAAACACCAGAAAATACAGACCATCCACATGCTTAAAAAAGGATTTTGTTTTCTGAACATCTTTTCTTGGCTCATCATCATTGTCATATTTTGATGGAATGTCTTTTCTCCACTCATAGGCTTCCTCTGACCAGTCTTTTCTGTTCACAACCGAGAAATTTCTGCCGATCTGCAAATAATTCTTTAAATCTTTAAACAACAGGCATCTTTCTTCACAGCGCGCAATATCCCTTGGATCCTTATGAAGCACAATCTCTATCGCAGGCGCCATCATGTCATGCTTAGGCGATATCACCATTTTCTCTAATTGTGACGGTGCAGCATACATATCTTTTGAAAATTCCACATCGACCGTCCTTATTCCGTAAACATAGAGATTATCATATTTACCTTCCGGAATATCTGAGATCATCAAATAATTATCATAAGAACCGTCTTCTAAACAAATCGAAATGCGTTCATTGCGTGCAATATACTTTTTAATTTCACAAAATTGGATTGCCATTTCCGCTTCATAATATAATGGCAGATGCTGCATCCACCAGATCATCTCATCGTGATCAGACAAAATCATTTGAACAGCTTCCCTGCTGATTGACTCCCAGGAACACGTCCGTGCAATCTGTTTCAGAAAATTGATCTGCTCTTCTGAGATAAAGGTTCTTAGGGTGTTGGCTCCATGCTCAAAATCTGTTTCCAACCACTCATAAAATAGTATCGACTCCGCTGAACCATCTGCATAAGGATTCCTGAAATCATTGATCCAGTCCAAAAACATCTGCTCATGATTGCCTTTCAAGACAATCACCTTTTCATCGCCATAATTTTTCTGCAGTTCCCAGATATATTGCAAAACCTTAAAAGAGTTTATGCCATAATCCATATAATCCCCAAGGAAAATCAGACGATTATCCCCTTGCAGATCGACCTGATCCATTTTATCCTTTAATTCTCTAAGGCAGCCGTGAATATCACTCATTGCGTAAATCATCTGTTATCCCATCCTTCATCCAGCATTCCATATCTACCACATAATCGTTTGAATTAATAAATCAAAAATCTGTTTTCTCCGAAGCCACCTCAAAATCATCAATCACATAGGTCATGTCGCCCTGAACGGAAATGTTCTGAAAATCCTTTGTTGTAATGTCATTAAATATGTAAGACGTATCAAATGCCGTTGCCGGAATGACTTTAATACTTGTCGTTGCATCATTGTAGAAAAAGCCAAGACCGTAGCCCTTTTTTCTCACCTGACCATTGCCTCCGGTGACAATCACATACTCTACTGCCTGAAAATTAGCATGCTTAATCATTTTTCTTCCTCACTTTCTCTTTATTGTAGTGTGCTTTGCATCTCATGCAAATCAACTTGTAGTTTAAAATGCGTCTTTTAAAAATTGGCGGCCCTGCCCTGTCTGGCTAATTCATCAATATAACAATGTCTCTGGGGATTGAACATTGGATCATCCTGAAGTGTAAATAACATGTCAATCAGTTCATTTTGTGTATGTCTTGTTCTGATGCTCTGTCCAAAAAGCAGATACCCGTTCGCTCTTTTGATTTTTTTACTGTGATCATTTTCGTCATAATTCGGGAATAAAATCCATGCCATCTTTTCAGATGTCAGATTGTAGGACCGATCATAGAATGCAATAAAGTCTTCAAAATACTGCTTTTGATCAAAACCATACATCTTGACACCATCAAATAATGTTGTCAATCCTGGAGAAAAATTACGTCTAATCTCATCTACTGTCATTCTAGCTGCCATTATGCTGCTCCTTTCTGTGCTCTGTTGATGTGTCTATTGTAGCAATTGAGTTGTTGTAAGAACTTACCCAGACCATCTATATTATTTTTTTCTTGCCAAATTCATCTTTGTAATGATATAATAACGCAAACAAATTGTCTTTTTTATACCGCTTTTAAAGACATTTTTACTTATTTTCAGAGGTGTATTATGTTTAATTTTTATGACCCACATGGTTTATGTGCATTTAAAGAAAGACTTCAAAAAGCTCGCCAACAACGACATTTTTCCCAGACAAAATTTGCAGAAATATTGCTGGATAATGATCGTAGCCGTGTTGCCAATTGGGAAAGCAAAAAAAGTAAGACGGTTCCTAAAACTCAGGATATTCCTGAAATCTGCAAGCTTTTAGACATTGATCCTAATTATCTTTTCGGACTTTCAAACATCAACAGTGCAAATGATAAGGCCATCTCTGATGAAATTCATCTCTCCGTTGATAATGTGAAAAACCTTCGTACGGATGCTCGTATGAATAAGTTTATAGACTTTCTGATGGCATCCCCCAAATTTTCTCAACTTTTGGATTATATCTACCAAATAGATATTCACATGTTGCTTTCCATAAGTCTGGAAGATACTTTCTCTCCACAGGCCATTTCAAAATTAGAAACTGCCTTTAGCTGCTTTTCACAAAAGGTTCTTCCTTCTGACAAAAATGTCGATACCTTCAAACCTTATGTAAAAGAAGCTTTTCCATGGAACAAGCAAAAGGAATCCATTTATGATTTTATTCATTCCAACATCGTCAATCCAAAGTATTATGCTATGCTTGCATCTAATCCAACGTTCTTAAACCAGACTTCTGAAGAACGATATGATGGTCTCATCTTTGATTTTGCAAAAGCAAGTTACAATTATCTTTTAGGCAACCAACTGTCAGAACTGGCAAAATACGAAGTTTCAAACATCTTTTTTAACATTATCCAGGACTATGGCAACCACATTTTAAATGATATAAAGCCTATATTGAACGCAACACCATCAGAATAATGGTTCCTGGCCAACATAAAAAGAAGATCCTGCATGAGAGTCGTACTCTAAAGGACAGTCGCTATGTAAGATGCGGTGTAGCCCGTGAGGGCTCACCGTTTTCCTTTGTTTCAAGCGGATTTCAGTGGATTTTCTCTCATTTCTTCCATTGCCGCAATCAGTTCCTTTTCGGTCGGAATATTGATAATCCCCACAGCAGTAAAAGAAATATCAATAGGAACGTGTTTCAAACCGTCTTCACCCTTTTCGCTGTTGTGGACTTCTATTCGCTTGATCAAAGTATTTACAATGGTGGGTGTTAATTCTTTTAAGTCAGTACACTCACGAATCGCCTCAAGTAAAAACCTTCAAATCAATCTTTTCCTGTTCGGCTTTTCTGACTGCCTGCTCGTCGTGTTTAAACTGCGGCGAGCAGTTGGGATTTCGGATAGTTCTATATATCCGCAGATAGCAGAAATGACCGCCTTGCTGTATGACATTTCTGTACTTTGCAGATAGTCATAAGCCTTGCGGTCATTTTCTTTACTCAGGTTAAATCTGAAATACTTTCCAGATGCAGTTTTATCAGGTATGGAAGACCGAACAGAGCGCAGTAGCTGTCTTCGGGTTGGTACATATGCTGTAATGCATAAGATCGTATCGGATTATTCGTTAGACAAGCTGCTTGGACAGTTCTTCTATGAGCGGGATATGGCATTACTGCTCGACCTTGCCTCTTACTCTATTGTAGAAGAAAGCAATGTAGCACAGCATTATCCGGATTATGCATACAATCATCCACTGTATAGTTCTGGTATGAAGATCTATAGTGATGCGTCAGTAAGTG
Organism: Pseudocoprococcus catus; assembly: GCF_019734885.1. Lineage (GTDB taxonomy): Bacteria > Bacillota > Clostridia > Lachnospirales > Lachnospiraceae > Coprococcus_A > Coprococcus_A catus. The sequence continues at coordinate 156,259 of NZ_JAAXCM010000034.1, forward strand.
ATTTCTTTAAGAGCATCACTAAGGGTAAAAGTACAGGCTTTCTGAATGAATGGAATGCAAAGAGAAATCGAAGGGAACGTATTTATGTTTCCTATGATTCTACGAATAAGAACTGCCAGGCCGGAGAGGTTGAACTGGCTGAATTTGGTCATGCCAAAGGAAAAGACATTGAAAAGATTTTTAGAATACTGCTATATGATAGATGTAAAAGTGGCATTCGAAGGTTTGAAAGGAGAAAAAACCAAAGGGTTAAAGGCTGCACTTAAATTTGCAAAAGGACATGATATGTGTATGACTGAAGCGCAGATACAAGGTGCCAATAACATGTAAATTTCCAGCTTAAGATGCTTTTAGGGCTATTTCAGACTGGAAATTAAGGGATAAACTCGCACGCTTCTCGACTTGCAAAAACCATACGGGGATTGCGGGGAATCGAGTTTAGCTCTGCACCGCATTTTTGTAAAATGCTTCTTGGGATAAAATAGTAAAACGGAAGATACTCCGAGTCGTGAAACGGCGTGACCGAACCGTCCAGACTTTTCAATTTAAATGGCATAATCGATGCCTCCTTTCCAGAGGATAGTGTCCTCTATTTATTATTCGACACAAGCGATAGCGAATTGTTCTTGATTTTCAAAAATAATTATATCATATTTTTTAGTGTCCCATAAAACTCCTTTTTCGCCGAAAAAAAACCCCCGTTAGAGATGCAGAGATCACTGCGTTCCCGACGGGGCTTTAACAAAACACTATTTAATTTTCACAAGAAGCAAGCTACCTTTTTTGATTGACACTTTTGCTGTTTTTCCAGAGAGAACCTCATTACTCACACCGTACTGATACTCGCAGGTAATCTCTGCATTATCAAAGGGATACTTTGCGTTTTCAATGACAATGCCTTTGGCTGTTCCGGTTATGTTCAGAAGTGAAAAGTAAGCATAAGAATCATCAATTATTCATAATTGCACCGCTGACGATCACGCACCGTTTCATCTTTTCACCTTACAGAATATCAATATACTCTCCGTTGAGTGCCTTGTTCATGCTTCTGACTGCACAGAACTTACCGCACATGGAGCAGGTATCTTCATGCTCTGGCTTGCGTTCGTCACGGATACGCTTTGCTGTTTCGGGGTCAAGAGCACATTCCCATTGAGCATCCCAATCAAGATTCCTTCTTGCATCACCCATACGGTCATCAATATCTCTTGCGTGAGGAATCTTTTTCGCAATATCTGCAGCGTGTGCTGCAATCTTGGAAGCAATTATACCTTGCTTTACATCATCCACATTTGGAAGCGCCAGATGCTCCGCAGGGGTTACATAGCATAGGAACGCTGCACCGCTTGCGGCTGCAATCGCACCGCCGATTGCAGAGGTGATGTGGTCATAGCCGGGAGCAATATCGGTAACGATGGGACCGAGCACGTAGAAAGGCGCACCCATACAAATGGTCTGCTGCATCTTCATATTGGCTTCGATCTGATCCATCGGCATATGTCCGGGACCTTCTACCATGACCTGTACGTCCTTCTCCCAAGCACGCTTGGTAAGCTCACCGAGGCGTACAAGCTCCTCAATCTGGCAAACATCGCTTCCATCAGCAAGACAGCCGGGACGGCAGGCATCACCGAGGGAGATAGTCACATCATACTCACGGCAAATGTCGAGAATCTCATCATAATACTCGTAGAAAGGATTTTCCTCACCGGTCATACACATCCATGCGAACACGAGTGAACCGCCACGGGATACGATATTCATTTTTCTCTTGTGCTTACGAATCTGCTCAATGGTTTTGCGTGTGATACCGCAATGGAGGGTTACGAAATCCACGCCATCCTCTGCGTGAAGTCTTACCACATCAATAAAATCCTTTGCGGTCAGCGTTGCAAGGTCTCTCTGATAATGAATCACGCTGTCATATACGGGAACTGTACCGATCATGGCAGGACATTCACTCGTGAGTTTTCTGCGGAAGGGCTGTGTATTGCCATGAGAGGACAAGTCCATAATAGCTTCTGCTCCCATATTAACGGCTGCCATAACCTTTTCCATCTCAATATTATAATCCTTGCAGTCACGGGAAACGCCGAGATTGACGTTGATTTTGGTGCGAAGCATCGAGCCGACACCGTTGGGGTCAATGCAGGTATGTAATTTGTTGGCGCAGATAGCAACCTGACCTTTGGCAACAAGGTCACGAATTTCTTCTTCGGTTCTGTATTCCTTAGCAGCAACCGTCTTCATTTCGGGAGTAATGATGCCCTTTCTTGCGGCATCCATTTGAGTTGTATAGTTTCTCATTTTCTTTCTTCCTTTCAAACAGATTCTTTTTCTTCGGCAAACGATGAAGTTAAGTCAAAATTGTGCATCATAGGTCCTGATCCTTGTCCCAAGTCAAGCATGGCAGCTAATGCACCGGAGATATACTCCTTTGCTCTCTGCACAGACTCGGCGAGCGTAAATCCCTTGGCAAGATTGGATGCAATAGCGGAAGATAGCGTACAGCCTGTGCCGTGGGTGTTTGGATTGTCAATGCGCTTTCCCTTAAACCAAACCGTTTCGCCGTTTGAATACAGCAGGTCGTTGGCATCGTTTACACTGTGACCGCCCTTGAGCAGAACGGCGCAATGGTAGTTATCTCCAATCTGTTTTGCCGCCGTAATCATATCCTCTTCAGTCTTAATCGCAAGCCCGGACAGAATCTCTGCTTCGGGGATATTCGGCGTGACGAGGGTTGCAATAGGAAACAGTACTCCGATAAGTGTCTGTACTGCATCGTTCTTCATCAATGAAGAACCGCTGGTTGCCACCATAACGGGGTCAACTACCACGTTTTTTGCATCGTAGTATCTCAGTCTGTCTGCAATTACACGAATCAGTTCGCTGGATGCTACCATGCCGATCTTGACAGCATCGGGGATAAAATCCTCAAATACTGCATCTAACTGTTGTTTTAGGAAATCCGGAGTAGATTCCTGAATTGCACGGACGCCGGTTGTGTTTTGTGCCGTCAGTGCCGTAATCACACTCATGGCAAAAACACCATTCATCGTCATTGTTTTCAAATCTGCTTGAATGCCGGCACCTCCACTGCAGTCGCTTCCTGCAATGGTCAATGCTATTTTCATTTTCATAGAAATCTCCTTTCATCATTCAGCATCGTTTTATACAGCGGTATAAGGTGGTGCCCCCAATGTACCGCTTGAAGCTTGCGGCTTATATTCCGTAAGCAAACTTCCGAAATGTATCTGTTTGTGTAAAATCTTCAAAAAACAAGTCCGAAACGGAACGAAGTTCCGTCTGATTTTCTTCGTGAGGATCATATACAGCAACGGTTATAAACCCGTCTGCCCTTGCTGTTTTGGCAGCGTAATAAGCATCCTCAAAAACAACCGTATTTGCCTTTGTTGTCCCAAGATACTCCTTCGCCTTTTGAGAGATATCAGGCTCGTCCTTGCCGTGTCCCACTTCGGTACAGGTAAAGATTTCAGAAAAGAACTTGTTGTGCAGCCTTATCCTTAACTACAGCCTGATGTGATTTCTGTTCGTCAGACCAGAGATTTGCCCCGACTTCCTTCAGATTCCACCTTACGATGGACACCCTTGTCTTTGGCTGTATCCTTCCCACTACTAGGACGGATTAGGGACTTTCACCCATTAGAAACGTGCGTCGCAAGGCGCACACAAAAAAGGAAGCTACCGATTTGGTAACTTCCTTAATAAACTTTGTTCTTCCTAATATCCTTGTATCAGGCATCCCTACGTTGGCATTATCCAAATCAGGTTCTCGGTCGAAGGTCACACCTTCCTCTCAGCCCGTAATGCGAGCTCCCGTTGATTAAATTGTCATACGTATGATACACCCATTTACGAAAAAATGCAATAGCTTTTGATAAAAGACTCAAAAAAGACTCAAAAGGTAGGAAGATGTATTTACAACGGACCTATTGAGGGCTATTGGGGAATTCGTGACATGCTCCCACCACTTAAATCACAGATTTTGAAGTGGGGGCTTCTTGCTCAATGGCTCTACTGAGCCAAGTATCTACAAGCTATCCTCGCGTGCCCCGCGATTCATTTTTCCCCAG
>NZ_JAAXCM010000031.1 GCF_019734885.1 Pseudocoprococcus catus
TACATTTTTCTTCCAGACATAGAAATAACCCCTTTCATTAGACTTACATTTTTGTCTAACAAAAGGGGTTCACTTCACAATAGGCGGCGTTTTATATAGCACAGTCAATTATATTACTGTAGATATTGAAGTGCCAATGCAATCAGCGCCAGACAGCGGTTAAAAAAATAGTCATAGTGTCGTATATCAACAATGTCGATTTTGTTTGTTTCGTGATGTCTAATGCGAAAATTGTTACCGATAGTAGTCAATTCCTTAAACTCAGCAGAAAACAATGTCTTATAGGCATCTTGACCGCAGGCCATATCTTCAATTATTTTGTCTGCGGATTGCCTTTTGTCTAAATCTGCATAGTATGTCTTTAGTCGTTCTAATACATCCCATAGTTTTTCAACCGCATCTTTGTGCGATTGAAGGTTAGGCTGCATATGTTTTTCAATGGCAAGGTCAAATAGTTCTCTCAATCCCGGCTCTTGAATTTGTGCACTCAAAGCAATAATGTCAGAAGTTAGTACCTCATGCACGGCCAACTGTTCTATAAGCCCGCTATCATTGAGCTTAAATGACACATTATCGCTTTGTAACGATGTATTGATTTCTGCTTGAAAAGCGGTTTTTTCTCGGGAGGATAACTCATCATATTGAAGTTCAATTATATCAAATAGGAATGGTGTAAAATGTGCGACTAAAATTTCATAATCAGAACATGGGGAAATATTCAAAGCACGGAGATCCACCACGGGAATTTCAAGGTGTTCATTTAAGCGTCGGACAGCTTGTTCTAAAGCATCGGTATTTTCTGTCCAGCTATCATAACGATTAGGTTGGTAGCGCATAGGCTCCCTAAATTCTAACATGATTTTGCAAATGTGTTTTTTGGCGTTTAAGTCTACAGAACCGCTAATATTATCAATAGGCTGTCCCTGACCATATACTATCAGCTTCTTGTAGCGCTCGGTAAAAAGACTATCAGGGAAACAGGGTTGAGTAGGTTCTATATAATTTCTTGCCCTATATACATCTCTCCCAGAAATATGTTGCGCTGGATATAATTCGTACCCATCAGTTCGGAGTAATTCATTGAACTTATCAAGATACCGTTTCCAATCTGATTTTTCATTTCGTACCGCGGGGTGCAACATTTCACACAAGAATTTCAATAGAGGTTCATCGCCATCACCATGTCGTAGATTGAAGCGATCATCAGAGAAAAACCAACAATCATCGTCATAGTCACCAAACCGAAGATGGCAACTAATATCTCCGAGTGCATTTCTGTATCTACTATCTTTAGAAGGCATTTTTTCTAAGTCATAAATTCTTGACAAAAATGAAATCTCATCTATGCGTCCGTAATAAGGAATTTTAACAGGATATTCCGTTATGTAATTGCCAGCATTGTTGTCATAGGTTGGCTCATCCAGATGAACAATGAAACCATCTTTGATAATATCCAAAATGTCTTGGCGAGTAATTTCAGAAATATTATTCATAAGCTTTCCCTCTTATCTCTTCTTTCCGTGTTCTAAGCAATTCTGCTATTTCCGTTTTACTTGCTAGGCGTACCGCTGGATTCTCTTTATATATTTGTGCTCCGCAGTCTGGGCAGCGGTCAGGTAGTTTCTCAGCAGAGAAGCAGTAGCGGCAGGCGTCGCAAAAGTAGTAGTTCAAGTCATATTCACCCCAATCTCTAATATGTCTTCAAATGCAATAATGGTCGGCAGCTCTTTGCCGGTATCATTTATAAATCCTGTGTTAATTCGTAGTTCTTTGTTTATCACATCCACAGCATCCAGTACTCCGGTCGCATTCTCATAGTAGCCGTCCGTGAAATATTTTATTGTGATTTCTTGTCCCTTCCGAAGCTGGCTGATCTTTTGGCTCAGCACTTCCTTGCCTTCTTCAGACAGCTCGATTCTGTTTCCTTTGAGATGATCTCTGCCTTCAGAAGCAATCTCATCCTCATAGCCTCGCAAGGCGGCAAACGGAGAGAAGATTTTAGCTCGATTGGATATCGGCATACGGGGATGATTATGTGGCGGCTCCGGGCGGGAGGCATGGAGTATTTGGCCATACTTACTTTGGACGGATCTGCCTTCCGGTGTGTTCTTGTAATCCATGTTCTCCCTCCCTACTCGGCTTTATGACCGCCAATAGTCTTGTTTCTTTCCCTCATCGTGGCTCCGTCCAGATAGTTGGTTCCTTTTAGTACGGCGTTCTTGCCGAATTTCTTCTTGAGTCCCAGCATCGCATTCTGCAGCTTTTTCTCTTTTTCCAGCTTAGTTGTGTCCGTGAATAGGTCGACTTGGAAGAATCCCTCGTCTTTGACCACACGGTTGGCGGCGATTGTGATCCGTCTCACGGTCAGTGTTTTATCAGCTATTCTCTCGAACAGCTCAGTTGTGGCAGAGATCAGGATACTGCCGAGGTTGGTCGGATTATCCAGCTTCGTGCTGCCGTGAGCACCCTTCGGAACGGTGCGGCCGTAGTGGTCGATGTGTACCGAACCTTTGTATTTGCCGCTGTCGCAGTTTTCCCGGTCATAGCCCACATCCAGTGTCAGGCTATCCGTTACCAGTCCTTTGTCCGTTAATTGTAATACCAGGCTGTCAGCCATCTCCATGACAATGATTCTGGCTTTGTCATATGGGTAAGGGCAGGAGAGCACCTGTCCCTCGGAGATGCTGTTAGTGTTGGGCTTGTAGGCTTTGATTTCTTTCATACCGCAGGGTTCCAGCCCCCAGGCATGGTCAATCAGCAGTTCAGCATCAACACCGAATTCCTTATATAAGATATCCTGATTGACGGTACTGAAATAGGCCAGCTCGCCCATCGTATGGATGCCGTGCTTTTCTAGCCGCTTGACGGTGCCGGGACCAGTCATCCAGAAGTCTGTGAGCGGCTTGTGGTCCCAGAGGAGATAGCGGAAGCTCTCTTCATCCAGCTCAGCGATGCGGACTCCGTCCTTGTCAGGCGCAGCGTGTTTGGCAGTGATGTCCATTGCCAGCTTCGCCAGATATAGATTCGTACCGATCCCGGCGGTGGCGGTGATGCCAGTCGTATACAGCACTTCCCGTATCATTGTCATGGCAAGGTCGTGTGCGGTCATGTTGTAGTGGGATAAGTACGAGGTGGCATCGATGAACACCTCGTCGATACTGTAAACGACAATGTCCTCTGGTGCAATGTATTTCAGATAGATGCCGTAAATCTGCCGTGACACCTTTTCATAGTATGCCATCCGAGGCGGTGCAACAAGGTAAGAGAGTTCGAGTGACGGGTCGGCGGCAAGGGATAAGGAATTGTAGGAGGCAGAGGAAAAGGATGGTTTACCGTCCTTATACACAGCTTTTCTTAGTCGTATCGCTTCCCTTAACCGATTCGCATTGACCTCTTTGACCTTCTGCACGACCTCGAACAGTCTGGCGCGACTCGGAATGCCATATGATTTCAGGGAAGGAGACACAGCGAGACAGATAGTTTTCTCAGTGCGGGAGGAATCTGCCACGACCAGATTTGTAGTAAGCGGGTCGAGGTGTCGAGCGGCACATTCTGCACTCGCGTAATAGCTTTTAAGATCTATGGCAAGATAGGTGAGTTGCATCCTGCAATTTCCTCCTTTCTAACTGCGTTCTCATAATAATGCTGTTAATGTTCGGCTCTCTCGACGAACCATCGGCCTAACCGTCCGTTGAAGCGTGGATCGAGGTGCTCAAAGAACAGGTGCTTTTCCTGCCCCTGGATGAGCACAGTGAAACAGTCACCGGAATAACCGTTGTCAGCAGTCCCGGCGGGGCGGAAGTCCCGCACTGTTTCGATTGGGAAGGTACGTCCATCCGACCAGGTGATCGATGTCGGCTGCATATAGCCTGTAGAATCAAAGTCGGAGGATACCTTTACATAGACTCGTTCTTTTGTCATAAGCAGTCACCTCCATGTTTAATCGTAACATTTAGAGCAATTCTTCATGGAATGCCTCCATGTGGGATATTTTGCTGTTTTTGGCCGAAAGGGAAAGTTGCCGGTGAGAAACAGCAATTTTTTGTAAAGCCTACTTGACAAGGAACGACTGTTCCTATATACTAAGAACAACAGTTCACGAACTTGTGTTCTTATGATACAATAAGAAGTTGTAGAAGTCAATAGGAAAATAAACTTCTGTTCTTTTTTATTATGGTAGGGGCACGATTGCGGCGGTAACGATGAGAGAGCGTGGGGATGCACTGGCAGAAATGGTTATGGAAAAGTTGAAAGCCGTGGATGGAAGATGCCTGATCGAGAGTGCCAGCGCGGAGTTTATGAGTTTTATCGAGGATGCTTATTGGTGTCTGAAAAGCCAGTGAAAAAAGAATGGAATGTTCCGCATGAGAAGAAAAAAGTTCTTAGCGAAAAATACAACATTGCGATGACAGCAGAACCAAATTCCAGCAGAGGCAGTATAAAACATATCTAGCCCACTGGCGTACCGTGTAGATCCCTACAAGGCCCGCTGGTGGGCTTCTTTTTTGTTCTTATTTTTTTTCAGGCTTTTCAGCTTTCTTCTTCGGTGCAATCTTATGACCGGAGTAGATTGCCATGCCCATGCAGACCAGGGAGCCGCAAGCAAAATACTTGTGTGCCTGCATCAGCTTCTTGCAGCCTGTGTAGAAGCATCCTGCCATACAGGCAAGTGCGCCGAGTGACCAATATTTATGTGCTTTCATTTGATGTCCTCCTTTGAGCATAATTTCTCAATTTAAGTATAGCTCTTTTTCGGCCTCTTAGCAACGACAGAATTGTAAATTTCAAATTGTTTTTCGTCTGTCTGTTCTGTGCAGATGGGCTTTTCTCATGCCCCAAAGGAGGTGGTCATCCACCTGGCATCCAGAATTCACAAGATGCTCTGTGCTGAATACGATCCATCTACGGTATCAACTTGCTATTTATCATACCAGATGGTAAAATCAAAGTACAATAGGCGAGTTGTATTCTCATATTTGAGGAATAGCTCCAGAAAGGAGTGAAGAGATATGGCAGATAAGCTGAAACTTCCGGTTGGAATCGAAGATTTTCGAGAAATTCGCCGAAAGGATTTTTACTACATTGATAAGACAGGACTAATCGAACAGCTTCTTGACAGCTGGGGAAAGGTAAATCTTTTTACAAGGCCTCGCCGTTTTGGGAAGACCTTAAATATGAGTATGCTCCGTTATTTTTTTGAAACTGGAACGGATAAGACTTTATTTGAGGGACTTCACATCTCGCAAAGAAGTGATCTTTGTGAGGAATATATGGGAAAGTTCCCGGTTGTGTCGCTTACCCTTAAAGGTGTGGATGGATTGACCTTTGAAAGAGCAAAAAACAAATTATTGAAATATATTGCACTTGAGGCAGAGCGATTCAACTTTTTGAAAAACAGTGACAAGTTAACCGATAATGAAAAACAAAGATATGGTGCACTTATCCGAATGCAGGACGGAAAATACGTAATGGACGAAGATACGCTGGAGTCAGCACTTCAGACATTGTCGGAGCTGTTGTACCGTCATTATGGGCAGAAGGTAATCATCCTTATTGATGAATATGATGTGCCCCTGGATAAGGCGTATCAAAACGATTACTATAGAGAAATGATAGTGATGATTCGTTCGCTGTTTGGAGAAGCTCTTAAAACAAACGAATTTTTGCAGTTTGCGGTTCTGACCGGTTGTCTGCGTGTCTCGAAAGAAAGCATTTTTACAGGTCTGAACAATTTTAAGATTTTTTCTATAACGGATTTACGTTTTGATGAACAGTTTGGTTTTACAGAAGATGAAGTCGAAAAAATGCTGAAAGATTACCAGTTGGAAACGCATCTGGCATCGATGAAGGAATGGTACGATGGATATCGTTTCGGAGATGCCGATATTTACTGTCCTTGGGATGTGATCAATCGGGTGGACGATCTTTGCGATACACCGGAAGCTGAACCAAAATGTTATTGGATAAATAGCAGTGGTAATGCTTTGGTTAAACGATTCGTTTCCATAGTTAATAGAACAACGCAGAACGAAATTGAACGCTTGATTGCAGGTGAACCAATTGAAAAGTCTCTTCGGCTTGATTTGACATACGATGAGATTGATAAGAGTATAGATAACATTTGGAGTGTTTTGTTTACAACTGGATATTTGACACAGGTTGGTATGACAGAACAAGGAGCCTATAAACTGGTCATTCCCAATAAAGAGGTCAGAACCGTTTACATTTCACAGATACAGGAATGGTTTAAACAGAAAATTGCAGATAATGCGGAGCAGATGACCTCTTTTTGGAAAGCTGTTGAGGATGGAAACGCAGAAGAGATAGAACAGTATTTAAATCGGACACTAAGTAATACAATCAGTGTTTTTGATACAAAGGCACCTGAAAAGGAAAACTCCTATCACACTTTCCTAGCAGGAATGCTGACAGGAAACACAGATTGGGTGGTTAAGTCAAATGTGGAAGCCGGCGAAGGATTCGCGGATATTATCATTGAACCGCAAAATCCGGATGATGGTATTATCTTTGAACTTAAGTATTCAAAGGAAGCATCAGGGTTAGATAAAGCCTGTGAAAGAGCAATCAAACAAATCAGAGATCGAAGGTATTTTGAGTACCTGAAAAATGATGGCCGCTATGATATGATGTTTTACGGCATCGCTTTTTACAAAAAGAGATGTAAAGTAGTGGTCGAGAAAATGAAGGAAGCATAATGCTGACTGGTCTGCTTGCTATCTAATATAAAAGGTCGGGAAACCGGCCTTTTTTGTATGCTCGGAATATCAATATCAGACGAATACGGCAAGAAGAATATTTTGAGTGTTTTTGTTTTCGGCCTTCAAAATGCGTTGCCAAGAATCAGGCGTTTTCTGCTGGCTTGAAAAATAGCAAATCGCAAAATTTACACGTTCTTATATGAAATACAAAAGGAAGGAGTTCCGTAAAAGGGCTTGCTGTCACGTAAGCGTTATAGCGTATGCTCAAAATTACGGAGAGGAAAAGAACGTGTTGAAAAGAATAGAAGAAGTCAGTAAATTGTCCGGTATAAGCAAGCGGGCATTGCAGTACTATGATGATGAAGGTTTGCTTAGGGCAAAACGCTCGAAAGAAAATTATCGTTTGTATGATGAAAATGATATGAAGAAGCTCTGGGAAATCCTGTGGTACAAGGAAATGGGCTTTCAATTGCGGGAAATTAAAGAGATTTTTGCAGTGCCGAAGAAGGAAAGAAACCTCTACCTTGAACAACGAATGAAGGTGATTGAGGGAGAAATTCAGAATTTGGAGGTGCAAAGGAAATGGGTTCAGTATATTGAGGATTGCGGGATGATTGAAGCTTTGCCATGTGATAAGAAAAATCATCAGAATTATCTTGAACAAATTAAAAGAATCAAGAGAATCCATGAGGATTTAAGTCAATTACATATGGAAGAAGAAAATGAAAAGAGTCGGAAAGTGGAGCTATCGTAGATATATAGGATGAAGATATAATGTTTGAAAGCAATGGATGGTGTGAGAAATATGGCAGATAAGTTTCTAATGGTTTCACAAAGATAGGGGAATAGCAATACATAATCCACGGAATGTAGGATGTATTTGGTTCTTGATGTATTTTATAATTGAATTATCGAAAAAAGAAAACGGCGTAGTATTAGAAACTACCACTAGCACAAGAGAGGAAATGAAAATGAAGGATGTTTTAAAAGGAGTAACTGTAAAAATTTTATCTTTAATCATCATTATTGCACTGATAGCAGGCGGAGGATATTTGGCCTATAAGCATTTCGTGGGCAATATTTTTGGTGGGGTCGGACATGAAACTGTGAGCAGTGTCGATGTCGTAAAAGAGAAACTTGAAGTAGCGGCAGAATTGAATACCGGAAGTTATTTGTGTACGGATGTGATCACGAAAGCAGATTCTAAAACATTTAAAGACTGGAAGATTCCATTCACTGAAAAAAGTTTTATCGTGCAATACGACGGCATTGTCAAAGCCGGAATCAAGGATTTGACGAAGGCCGATGTATCACAGGATGAAGATACGATTATCATCAAATTACCTGATGTAGAGATCACAGGGATAGAAATTGATAATGATTCATTTGAAAAACTGGATGAATCAAATAACATTTTTAATCCGATTACTGTTGAAGACCTGAACGATGCACAAAAGGATTTGAAAGATAAAATGGAAGCCCAAGCGATCGAAAAGGGTATTTTGGATATTGCCAGGGAAAATGCAGAAACGGTGATTTCTGGAATGTTATCTGATTATGACGTGCAAATTGAATGGAAGTAAAGATGGAATAAAAGAGGCGGCTTGTCAATCCTCCAAAAACATACTACAATAAAATGGACGTGAAATGAAAACTGATGGATGAGGAGGAGACAAAAGTGAAGTTAATTTCATGGAATGTGAATGGCCTTCGCGCGGTTGTGGGCAAAGGCTTTGCGGATATTTTTAATGAACTGGATGCGGATATTTTCTGCCTTCAGGAGACGAAGCTGCAGGCGGGACAGATTGAACTTGATCTGCCGGGATATGAGCAGTACTGGAATTATGCGGAAAGGAAAGGCTATTCCGGAACAGCTGTATTTACCCGTATTAAGCCTTTGAATGTGACTTACGGTATGGATATTGAGAAACATGATACAGAAGGCCGTATGATTACTTTGGAATATGAGTCGTTTTATCTTGTGAATGTTTATACGCCGAATTCAAAGGAAGGACTGGCGAGACTTCCGTATCGGATGGAGTGGGAAGATGCTGTCAGAGCTTATCTGAAGAAGCTTGAGCAGAGGAAACCGGTTGTGCTTTGCGGTGATCTGAATGTTGCACATGAAGAAATTGACCTTAAGAATCCAAAGACGAACCGAAAGAATGCCGGCTTTTCGGATGAGGAACGTGCCAAGATGACAGAGCTGCTTTCCGCGGGATTTATCGATACTTTCAGATATTTTTATCCGGATAAAACAGGAGAGTATTCCTGGTGGTCTTATCGTTTTAATGCACGTAAGAACAATGCCGGATGGCGCATTGATTATTTTATCGTGTCAGAGGCATTGAAAGACCGCCTGGTATCGGCATCTATTCATCAGGAGATATTTGGTTCTGATCATTGTCCTGTTGAGCTGGAGATGAAGTAATAGATTTTCAAAAGTAATTGATAATTTCTGGCCATAGTAGTGGACTTAAGGAAAACTGTATTTATTATGATTTGATAAGAACAAAAAAAGAAACGAGCAGCCCGTCTGAACAATAATATTGCTACACGGTAGTAAACTTCGTTTCTTGATGATATTCTAAAGGGTTATCTTAAAAGTGTCAATACCTTTTGGATTAAAAATCACCGAACTTCTAATCAATGGTCTTTTGTCCTTCGAATAGACATACACTGTAAAAACAGCTTCTTCGGAGGATTTCCGTGAAAGATTATATCGAGGAGCGTGCAGTGGAGCTGGCCTGTTACATAATTGAAACAAAGTCAACGGTGCGGCAGACGGCCAGGCAGTTTGGCATATCGAAGTCAACAGTACATAAGGACGTTACGGAGCGATTGGAAGAGATTAATCCGTCTCTGGCATCAGAAACCAGAAAAGTGCTGGATGTCAATAAGGCGGAACGGCACATAAGGGGCGGACTGGCCACAAAAGAAAAATATATGCATCAGCATATGTATGGATAATATAAGTTTAGACATCAAGAGGTGATACAAATGAAACGTTATAAAATTGTTCGAATTGATGAGGCAGATTATGGCTGCGAAGGCAGACCGGATGGAGAAGAGGCCATGGACAGTGTCTGGCTGGAGGATGAGAATGGCGAGAGACATATCGTCAGGGCGTCGGATCAGATGCTTTATGACCGCCATCTGGATGAAGGCAGTCTGGTAACTTTTGATGAGAAAGGCTGTCTGACTGCCTGGTATCCCAAATAGCGGCGTCAGGTCGGCAAAATAGAACCAAATAAACAGACGCATGATGAGAAAACGAGATGAAACCAAACCGACAAGGCATGTTTCATCTCGTTCTTTCATTTTTATACAATATTTTACAGTATATTAGAAGCGATGAGCTGATGATAAACCTTCTCACAGCGGAGAATATCATCGATCACTACCCATTCGTCCGGCTGATGGGCGGCTTCAAGGCAGCCCGGGCCGTAGGACATACAGTTTCGATTATGAAGTTGTCCTGCGATGACAGCAGTATCTGTATAACCGGTAAAGCAGCTGACTTCCGGCTGCAGGCCTGTCACATGATGGCAGGCTTTTTTTAGTTCCGCCAGAAGCGGAGAGTCCGGGTTCATTTCGATGGGCGGACGGTCACCGGTGATGGTGTAAGAAGCTTTGACACCGGTCACCTTTTCCTCTGCCAGTCGGATCGCACTTTGTACGAATTTCGTTGTTTTGGCGGTGCTTAAAGGTGGCACGAGACGCATATCGATCCACAGTTTGCAGTGATCCGGTACAACATAAGGACGATAGCCGCCGGTGATCTGACCGAATGTGACGGTTGAAATCCCCATATCCGGATGGGAAGGGGCGTCAAGGATGTTCTGACGAAGCGTGCTGATAATTTCTGCCATAGCAGCGATAGCATCGGCACCTTTCCATGGTGTGCTGGCGTGGGCCGTATGGCCTTCCACATCAATTTCATACCACGTACGGCCTTTATGTGCCATCTGGATCTGGCCATTTGTCGGTTCTGCATCAATGACCCAGTCTTTGGAAGTGATCCAGCCTGACCTTATGCAGGCTTCTGAACCGCGCATAAAGTCTTCCTCATCTATGGAACAGATGAGTTTGAGGCTCCTTTTTGGAGTCTGGCCAGAAGTCTGGAGTGTTCTGGCAGCCATGATAAAAGCGGACAGGCAGCAGGCCAGACCGGATTTCATATCGCAGGCACCGCGGCCATAGATCCTGCCGTCCTTTTCAATGGCTTCAAAAGGCGGCATGGTCCATCCATCCCCGATGACGACGGTATCCATATGGCAGATCATAACCAGAGCCGGAAGCTCCCCGGGTCCTGAAATCTCTGCCATCAGATTCGGACGGCCCGGCAGGACCTCCTTTCTGGTAATGATAACATTAGGTAAATCAGATAATTGCTGTTCGATCCAGTCAGCCATGGCTTTTTCATAAGTACCCGGGTCGGTACTGTCAATCCGGACCATAGCTTTTGTCATAGAGACAGCAGACGTTAAAAGTGACATTGTAAATCCTCCCTGTTTATTTCTACAAAAATCAGTATACCCTTGTTTACTTAATAGTCAATATGGAGGTTTTGTCAATCTGGCAGATGCCTGGATAGTTTTACAAACTTCAAGAAAAGATTGAAATGTTCATATCCTTTATGTATACATGTCCCTCGTCTGGTTATTTCGCCCTTTTCATGGTATACTTGTAGGAAAAGCGAATTTTGAAATTAAACGGGGTTTTAGATATGAAGTTAGTTGAAAAATTAATCCAAAATAGAATTTTGTCCAAAGAAGAGTTTGTGGAATTGCTGTCAAATACCAGTGCAGAGGATCGGGAAATACTTCGTAAAGAGGCGGTGCGTCTTCGGGAAAAGTATTACGGGCATGATGTTTATATCCGCGGATTGATTGAGTTTACAAATTATTGTAAGAATAATTGTTATTATTGCGGCATTAGACGGGATAATCATCATTTGGAGCGGTACAGGCTGACGAAGGATGAGATTTTATCCTGCTGTGAGGGCGGTTATCGTCTCGGCTACAGGACCTTTGTACTTCAGGGCGGCGAGGATCCTTGGTTTAATGATGACAGGATGGAGGATATTGTCCGGAGTATAAGAGCAGCCTATCCTGAGTGTGCTATTACTTTGTCCATCGGTGAGCGTTCACGTGAAAGCTATCAACGATTAAAGGAAGCCGGTGCAGACAGATATCTGCTCCGTCATGAGACCGCCAATGAGGCCCATTACCGCAAACTGCATCCGGAGGAGATGTCTCTTGCCAACCGCAAGGCATGCCTTTATACCCTCAAAGAGCTGGGGTATCAGGTGGGTGCCGGTTTTATGGTGGGTGCCCCCGGTCAGACATTTGAATGTCTGGCAGAGGATTTGATTTTTCTGCAGGAACTGCAGCCTGAGATGATCGGCATCGGGCCGTTTCTGCCCCATCATGAGACACCATTTGCCAATGAAGAAAAGGGCAGCTATGATCTGACGATTTTCCTGCTTTCAGTTCTCAGAGTAATGTTTCCGAATGTGCTTTTGCCTGCGACAACGGCACTCGGTACGATTAAGGCCACTGGGCGTGAACAGGGAATGCTGGCGGGATGCAATGTGGTGATGCCTAATCTTTCGCCGGTGGCCAACCGCAAACAGTATGAACTGTATGACAATAAGATCTGTACCGGGGATGAGGCGGCGGAGTGCAGAGGCTGTATGGAGAATCGTATGGCATCTGTGGGCTATCATCTTGTTGTGGACCGGGGAGATTTTAACAAAAGTATAAAGCAAAGCATACATAAAAAAGGCTGAATGTTCTATACTATATCAACAGGAGTGAGTCGATACACATGAAAGATGTGCAGGGACTTATCGTCAGTTATAAACAGGAAAAGGCGGTTGTTGATATGGTTGGATGGATTGTAGCGTTGATATCCGGAGCTTTAATGAGCATTCAGGGTGTTATGAATACCGAAGTGACGAAGCAGACCAGTCTGTGGGTCAGTACAGGCTGGGTACAGCTGTCTGCACTGACCGTCTGTATTGCAGCCTGGCTCATCAGAGACAGGAGCAGTGTGACGGCTTTGATGGATGTCAGTCCGAAATATATGCTTCTTGGCGGTGTGATCGGTGCATTTATCACCCTCACGGTGATCGTCAGTATGAACCGGTTGGGCCCGGCCAGAGCGGTACAGCTGATTGTTGTTTCCCAGATAGCGGTGGCGTATCTTATTGAACTTTTTGGCCTTTTTGGGGTAGAAAAGACAGAATTTCAGTGGTCAAAGTTTTTGGGACTTGGATTGTCGATCATCGGTATTATCATTGTGAAGTGGAAATAAAGTTTTACAGGCAGGGGCAGCAGGAGGTACGAAAATAAAATCAAAATAAAGTCGTAAAACGCTTGTAATCCCACAGGTTATTTTGTACAATTAAAAGTGTGACTTTTGTATATCTGTTCTCTCCGGGGAAGGAGAGATATGCGTAAACTGAAGAATCTTAAGATGATGTTGACGGTGGCCTTTGTGATTGCAGCAGGTGTTCTTTTTTTCTATGATGGAAGAAAGGCATCGGATGTTCAGTGGGAGACAGCGGAGGAGACAGAATCAGAGAATGAATCTTCCAGTATGGTATCGGGAGAGGATACAAAAGAGACGGAAAGTGTGAGTACAGAACCGGAGACGATATATGTTTATATTTGCGGGCATGTCGAAAAGCCGGATGTCTATGCTTTGGCAGCCGGTACAAGGCTTTATGAGGCTATTAAGGCGGCCGGCGGTGCACTGGAGGATGCAGATCTGCAGCAGTTGAATCTGGCGGATCCGCTGGCAGACGGACAGAGGATTTATGTTCCGGCAGAGGGAGAGACTGTCCTTTCGGCACAGTATACAGAAGATAAAACGTCCAATGGACTTGTGAATATTAATACAGCGACTGCGGAGCAGCTTCAGACACTGCCGGGAATCGGTCAGGCGAAGGCCAATGCCATTGTAGCCTACCGTGAAGCCAATGGCAATTTTTCTTCTATAGAAGATCTGAGGAATGTTCCGGGAATTAAAGAGGGAGTTTTCGGACAGATCCAGTCGCTGATTTGTGTAAATTGAGGTGTGAGATATGGCGAATAAGGTTTTGGTTGTAGATGATGAGAAACTGATTGTCAAGGGCATCAAATTCAGTCTGGAACAGGATGGGATGGAAGTAACGGCTGCTTATGATGGAAAGGAAGCCTATGAACTGGCCATGCAGAATGATTATGACATTATTCTGTTGGATGTGATGCTTCCTGAATTAAATGGCTTTGAAGTGTGTCAGATGATCAGGGAGAAGTCGGATGTACCGATCATTATGCTGACGGCCAAAGGCGACGATATGGACAAGATCCTTGGCCTTGAATACGGTGCGGATGATTATGTAACAAAACCATTTAATATTTTGGAGATCAAAGCACGTATTAAAGCGATTATCCGCCGTACAAAGGGGAGAAAGCAGGAACAGCCTGCAGAGCGTACAATTGTTTCGGGTGATATGCGTATTGATCTGGACAGCAGAAGAGTCTTTATCGGTGAGCGTGAAGTGAATCTGACGGCCAAGGAATTTGACCTTCTTGAGCTTCTGATCACGAATCCGAATAAGGTTTTCAACAGGGAGAATCTTCTGAATCTGGTATGGGGCTATGACTATCCGGGGGATGTCCGGACGGTGGATGTCCATGTCAGAAGACTGAGAGAGAAGATTGAGGCCAGCCCGAGCGAGCCAAAATATATACATACAAAATGGGGTGTTGGTTATTTCTTCCAGAAGTAAGAAAAAGTTCAGAATAATTTTCAGGAGCATGCATGTCAAGCTCCTGTTTGCAATGATCGCCCTGGCGATCATTCCGATTCTGTTTTTACAGAGTTTTTACATTAAGTATATGATGGATCACATCCGGACGAATCGAATTGATCTTGTGCGTAATTACGGCGCATTGATCGCGGAGGAGATGCTTCAGACGGATTATCTGGAGGGTGGAGATTCGGATGTGATCGATGGAGAGATTGAGCAGTTTTCAGGTCTTTATGACGGACGCATCATAGTGACCAATGATGATTTTGATGTCCGGATGGATACCTATGGCATGCTGACAGGGAAGAAACTGGTGTCGGAACAGGTAGTGAATGCACTTCAGAACAATGAACAGTCTTATTATGACAAGGCGTCGGATGAAGTGTGGCTGACCTATGTCATCAGAGATGGCAATGAGGATGACAAGGGTGAGATCAGGGGAATGATTCTTTTCTATGTTTCCTGCAAAGATCTCACGGAGACCTGCGACACCATTACGAAGACAGTGACATTTGTTGTCATCGGCATCGGCCTTGTTCTTATTTTTATGTCCCTTGTAATGGCCAGAAGCTTTACGAAGCCATTTAAAGATATGGCAAATTCTATTAACAGGATTTCAGATGGCTTTTTTGATGAGAAAGTGAATTTGACGGGTTTTTCGGAAGTTGAACAGATATCCGAAGCATTTAATACCATGCTGAATCGTTTACAGGAACTGGAGAGTTCGCGGCAGGAGTTTGTATCCAATGTCTCCCATGAATTGAAGACACCGCTGACTTCCATGAAGGTACTCGCGGATTCCCTGAACATGCAGCCGGATGCTCCGGTGGAGCTTTATCGTGAGTTCATGCAGGATATTGGGGAAGAAATTGACCGTGAGAACACGATCATTAACGATCTGTTGTCGCTGGTGAAGATGGATAAGACGGAGGCGGATCTGAATATTGCTTCGGTGAACATCAATGATCTGCTTGAATCAATTCTGAAGCGTCTGAAACCGATTGCCTCTAAGCGGAATATTGAGCTGGTTCTTGAAAGCTACAGACCGGTGACAGCAGAATGCGATGAAGTGAAGCTGACGCTGGCTTTGTCTAATCTGGTGGAGAATGCTATCAAGTACAATGTGGCAGGCGGTTGGGTTCAGGTGACCCTTGATGCGGATCACAAGTTTTTCTATGTGACGGTGGATGATTCAGGTATTGGTATCCCGGAGGAATACCAGGATAAGATATTTGAACGCTTCTACAGAGTTGATAAAGCCAGATCGAGAGAAACCGGCGGAACAGGTCTGGGACTGTCCATTACCAAGAACATTATCCAGATGCATCATGGTGCCATCAAGGTAGCCAGCAAGGTGGACGAGGGAACAACTTTCTCTGTCAGAATACCGCTGACCTATATCAAGCAGTAAGGAGAGATGAAATGAGGAAAATAAAACGCCGGATGGCGGTACTCCTGCTGGTGATGGTCATGCTGATCAGCGGAGGATGTCAGAATATGCATCATTTGTCGGCCGATCAGACTGGCAAAGATGATGCAGACACGGGAACAGGCTACAATATTTATTATATCAACAACGATGAGACGAGGATTAAGGCCTTTGCGTACCAGCTCAGTTCCACAACGGAAGATGGTATTATCAGTGAGTGTATGGAGGCACTTTCCAAGACACCGGACGATAAGAATTACAAAGAAGTCTTCAATTCATCAGTGAAGGTGCAGCAATATAATTATGACAAAGACAGCAGAACCTTATCTCTGTTTTTCTCAAAGGAATACGCTCAGATGCCGAAGGCAACAGAGATGCTGGTGCGGACGGCAATTGTTGAGACGATGACACAGTTCGGCGGCATTATCGATTATGTTTCTTTCAGTATTGACGGCGGTTGGCTGACGGATGATGCCGGCAATGTGCTGCGTATGAAGAATTCGGATTATGTTTCTGAAGTCGGCGGAAGTCAGGGGGATCTTGATGAGGCAAGATTCTGTCTTTATTACGTCTCTTCAGATGGCAGCGGGCTGGTGAGAACTTATCAGACGATTCGATATCCGAGTTCTGAATCACAGGCAGAGGTTGTTGTCAGAACACTGATGCAGGGATATCCTTCCGAAAAATACAGATCTGTTGTATCAAAGGATACACAGCTGAAGAGTATCAGTGTGAGCGGCAGTTTATGCAGTGTAGATTTCAGCAAGGAATTTCTGAACAAAATAGACGGTCAGAATTTTCGTTTGAATGTGTATGGTATTGTCAACTCACTGACAGAGCTGAAAGATGTTGAGCGGGTCAGAATAACTGTAGATGGCAAACTGATAGAAGAAGAGCCGGATGGTGTTGTTCTGATGAATGAGATGACGGCCAAACCGGATCTGATAGTACAGTAGATGGGAGAATTAGAGATATGCCAAGACCTCTTGTTTGGGTTGGGGTCGCATATACGCTGGGGGCTGCATGGGCAGCCGACGGTCAGAATATTTTTTATGGAATAGCAGGAATTGCTTTTTGCATGTGGATAACAGGCAGGGTCAGACAGTCATGGACAGGAATGTGGCTGTTCTGGTTTCTGCCTGTTTTTTTCGTGTCGGGATTTGTCATATTCAGTCATTCAATGCAGGAGATCAGAGATGATACAAGTGAAAATCAGTATGCTGTTCTGAGAGGGATTGTTTGGCAATGTGAAGAAAAAGAAAAAAGTTATGCAGTGACTTTATCGAATGTTGAGATTGACGATATCAAAACAAGAGTGCTTGTTTATGCGGATAAGGACCGGGAAGCCGTACAGGTTGGAGATGGCATCGAGGTCAGAGGTATTTTGCAGAAACCGGAGAGAGCATCGAATCCGGGGCAATTTGATCCGAGATCTTATTATTATGGCAAAGGTATCAGCTATCTGATGCGGCCGGATCAGATGGAGGTGGTGAGTAAGGGACATTCCTACAGGCGGCTGCTTCAGAAATTGCGGGTTTTCTGGTCAGAACGCTACAGTTTGTTTCTGGATGAGAAGGATGCGGGGGTTGTGAAAGCTGTTTTGGTGGGTGATAAGTCAGAAATGGATGAGGAGACGGAGCAGTTGTATGTACAGGCCGGAATCGTGCATATCCTGGCTATTTCCGGTCTGCATATTTCTATTATCGGTATGGGTATTTTTTCACTACTGAAGAAAACAGGTGCAGGATTGAAGGGCAGTGCCTGCTTGTCGGCATTTATTGTACTGAGCTACGGTTTGCTGACAGGCTTTGGGGCATCCACAGAGCGGGCAGTGATTATGTTTATTGTCCGGATGGGGGCGGTCTATCTCGGACGTTCCTATGATTTTCTATCAGCCATCAGTCTGGCTGCACTGATCCTTTTTGTTACGCAGCCGCTCACGCTGATGCAGTCCGGGGTGTGGTTTTCCTTCGCGGCAGTATTGTCCATCGGCGTGCTTTGGCCTGCCATGGAGCGGTGTATCCCATGGCAGTTTGCCAAGGAGGATAATTATAAAAGGCAGCATTTGAGAAAATC
Organism: Pseudocoprococcus catus; assembly: GCF_019734885.1. Lineage (GTDB taxonomy): Bacteria > Bacillota > Clostridia > Lachnospirales > Lachnospiraceae > Coprococcus_A > Coprococcus_A catus. Next base: position 18,029 of record NZ_JAAXCM010000031.1, read on the forward strand.
TATGGGGATCAGAATGAGCAGGAGAGAGATGATTGAAAAAGCGATCCGTTATATCGGACCGTCTGCAGCTGTTACCATCGGAACCATTCCGTTAACGGCCGGCAGCTACGGCACAATACCTCTGATCAGTTTTTTTCTTAATCTGGTTGTTCTGCCACTGATGGATATCTTTGTACCTATGGCACTTTTATCCGGTGCGCTAAGTCTGTTTTCGAATGCAGCAGCAGCCTTTGGAGGCGGCAGCATCCACTTCATTTTACAGATGAATAGAATGCTCTGTGAAAAAATGCTTCGGTTCCCTTTGGCTGTCTGGCGGACAGGTGTGCCGCCGGTTTCCTGGATTTTCATCTATTATGGGATACTGATCGGGTTTGTATTGATGTCATTGCCGGAGCATAAATGGTGGATACGTTTTACAAGGGGAGAAATTGCTGAAAAGGGACGGCTGCTGCTGATTGTAATGTGTCTGTTTATTTTTATACCATACAGAAAACTTTCTCCGATGATCGCTTTTATAGATGTGGGACAGGGGGATGGGATATTCCTAAGAACGACAAATGGCACTACATGGTTGGTCGATGGCGGCAGTTCCAATGTCAATGAGGTGGGGAAATACAGAATTCTGCCTTTTTTGAACTATTATGGAGAGGAAGATGTTGATTATGCCTGTATCACCCACAGTGATGCGGATCATATTTCCGGGATCCGCGAATTGCTTCTGGCAAAAAAGATCCGTCATCTGGTGATGACAGAAATTTCAAAGACAGACGAGACAAGCCGGGAACTGGCTGCTCTTGCCACAGAAAATGGTGCGGATGTTATCTATGTCAGTCAGGGCAGCTGCTGGGAAAGCGGAGATTGGAATTTTGAATGCCTTTATCCGGGGAAAGAAGTGAAAACAGATAATATCAATGATCAGTCCATGGTGCTTCGGATAAAGGCTGGTGAAACGGCTTTTCTTCTGACCGGGGATCTCACCGGCGAAGTGGAAAATGAAGTGGAACCAGGAAAATTGAAAGGGACAGATGTGCTGAAAGTAGCCCATCATGGTTCAAAATATTCCAGCAGTGAGGTGTTTTTGAAAAATACAGATGCGAAACTGGCAGTGATTTCTTGTGGGAAAGGAAATCGTTACGGGCATCCGGCACCGGAAACTCTGGAACGTCTAAGTGCGGCACATATGCAGATTGTGATAACCATGGATGCGGGAGCAGTCATTATGCCATATAAAAAAGGAAGGTTTCTTCTTAAGACATGGTTGAAATAAGGCGGAAGAATGTGATACACTCATAGCAGTTGACAAATGGAGGCTTTTATGAAGACTTTAAACGAACATTTAAAGAAGAAAACATTTAAGAATGTTTATTTATTATATGGCGATGAAGCGTATCTGCGCAATCAGTACAGGGATCGTCTGAAGCAGGCAATGATCAGCGATGGCGATACCATGAACCTTTCTTGTTTTGAAGGAAAGGGAATCGATGAAAAGGAATTGACAGCTCTGGCTGACACGGTTCCTTTTTTCAGTGACTACAGATTGATCATTGTAGAAAACAGCGGATTTTTTGTGGCATCCGGACATGATACGCTGACAGAGTATATGAAACAGATTCCGGAAACAACCTGCATTTTATTTGTGGAATCAGAAGTCGATAAGCGCAATAAGCTTTTTAAGGCGGTTTCGGCTGCGGGATATGCGGCAAATCTGACCATGCCGGGGGACAAACAGCTGATTTTGTGGCTGGCCGGTATGGTGAAAAAGGAGAATAAACTCATTCAGGAACAGACACTGCAGTACTTTCTTCAGATTGTGGAGCATGATATGAATGGCATGCGGCAGGAGATGGAGAAGCTGATCTGTTATGTTGGACAGCGTCAGGTGATCGAGAAGGCAGATGTGGATGCAGTTTGCTGTGTATTTGTGGAGAACAAGATTTTTGACATGATCCGGGCTGTGGCCGAGAAGAACCAGAGGCAGGCAATGCAGTTATACGATGATCTGGTGACTTTGAAGGAGCCGCCGATGCGCATTCTCTATTTGATCATCAAACAGTTTAATACATTGTATGAGATTCGGGATCTTGCTGTTCAGGGCTATCCGGCATCGGCTATTGCTGAAAAGACAGCCATTCGTGACTTTATTGTCAAACGGAATATTTCCCTGGGAAGACATTTTGAACTGTCGGCACTCAGACAGGCGGTGGAAGATGGTACGGAACTGGAAGAAGCAGTGAAGACCGGAAGGATTACAGACCGTCTTGCGGTGGAGATGATGATACAAAAATACAGCAGAGCATAATATGCTGCTAAGGAATAAGTCCCCTGACATCGGATATCCTGAAAATGAAGGAATCTGGTGGCAGGGGACTTTTGGACCTGAATATGAAAAAAGAAGTGTACTGAGGGTTTGTACACTTCTCTTGCGTTTATCTTTACAGATATTAGTTCATCTTATTAACAGCAACTGTCATTCTTCCGATCTTTCTGGAAGAAGTGTTCTTGTGGTAAACACCCTTGGATGTTGCCTTGTCGATGATGCTTGTTGCGCTTAATAAAGCAGCCTTAGCAGCTTCCTTATCACCAGCAGCGATAGCAGCATCTACTTTCTTAACAGCTGTCTTAACACCTGATTTAATCATTTTGTTTCTTAAAGCCTTTGTCTGATTAACAAGGACTCTCTTCTTTGCAGATTTGATATTAGCCAATTCGTACACCTCCAAACGATAATCATTTTATAGATGTGTTATGCATTAACCCGGACACGGACGTCTAATGTAAACATACCTCTATATGATATAGGAGAAAACAAGATTTGTCAAGCATAAAAACCAAAAATGTGTAAAAAATTAGTAGTATACGGGACAGTTATGATGAGATATGGCATCAGATAGGAGAATAGTATGGATTTTATGAATGAGAGTATGCGCAGTGATCTTGTGATTGAGTATGCGGAGCGCTTTTACAACAGCAGTGAGCATGATGGCCGGCAGCTGCCGGGGGTTGAGTTTGATGAGGGGGTTGAGTCGGAGCACCGCATCAAGGTGATGGATGTGAAGATTGTGGATGAGGAGGGGGAGAAGGTGATCGGTAAACCGATGGGACGGTATATTACGGTTGAGGCGGTGCATTTGCCGGATAGAGATGATGATTATCATCAGGCGGCAACAGAGGTGTTGATGCGTCAGCTGCAAAAACTGCTACCGGATTTCAAAGACAAAAAAGTGCTTGTGGCGGGCATTGGTAATCGTGAGATCACACCGGATGCTCTGGGACCCCTTGTGGTGGAGCATCTTTTTATTACACGGCATTTAATTGAAAAGTATGGCAGGGATTCGGCGGTTGTGAAAGATATGGGAAATGTCTGTGCGGTTATTCCGGGGGTTATGTCGCAAACCGGTATGGAAACAGCTGAAATCCTGCATGGTCTGGTGAGGGAGATCCAACCGGATGTGCTGATCGCTGTGGATGCTTTGGCAGCCAGAAGTATCCGCAGACTGGTGACCACGATTCAGCTGACAGATACCGGTATTCATCCCGGTGCGGGGATTGGCAATAAACGTTATGAACTGACGCAAAAAACACTGGGCATTCCAGTTATAGCCATCGGAATGCCGACAGTGATCGATGCGGCAACGATTGTGGCGGATACGATGGAATCTCTGATGGGTGTCCTGAATCAGAATGAAATGCTGAAAAAAGCGGTGAAGGTGACAGAACAGTTTACACATGAAGAAAACTATATGCTGATGCGGGAACTGATGGAACCACAGATGACAAACCTGTTTGTAACGCCGAAGGATATTGACGAAGCTGTCAGACGGATCAGTTATACCATATCGGAAGCGTTGAATTCTCTGTGTCATCAGATTTGACAGAGTCTAATTTATTCGAAGGTGAATATACTGTATAGAAGTGGACAACGCAGGTGACCGGCTGGCAGTAAGGGGGCGGGTATTAAGATATGAAAAGAAAGAGGACAGGATTCATACGTATGGGCGCCTGGATCATGATCGGATTACTGGCAGCTGATATTATTTTACAGCTGTCGGGTTTGGGAGGAAATGTACAATGGGATTGGCATGAGATGGGAAAAAGAATTTCATACAGAATGTTTCAGACAGCTGTTGATCAGGCAAATCCGGCGGCGGCTTATCATATGCGGAGAACGCACAAACTGATCCGGTCAGAATATGTGCCGTCACCGGAAGATCTTGAAGCAGTTGCGGAAGAAAATTCAGCGGCACTTTTGGAGGATATGGCCGGGGAGAACTCAGAAGCTGTCAGGGCGGCAGAGGCGGAGAGTAAAACAAATACGGCAGAAAGTGAGACAGGCACTGAATATGTGGAAACCCTTGCCGGGGTGCCGACAGGGGAAATATATTCTGAAAAAGCACTGATGGATCCGGACTTTTTGCTGGAACATTTTTATACAGTGGATCCCACAACATCGGCAGACAGCACCTTGATCAATGGCGGCGATTTGTTAGAAAAAGATATGACGATTGATCTGCAGGGGGAAGCACCGAAAATACTGATCTATCATACGCATTCACAGGAGGGGTATGCAGACAGTGAAGCGGGCAATACTTCGGATACCGTTGTGGGTGTGGGTGAACAATTAAAAAAAGTATTGGAAGAAAAATATCATGTGGCGGTTTATCATGATCTGTCTGTTTATGATATGCAGGATGGCAAGGAGGACCGGAATATGGCGTATTCCCAGGCGGCAGTGGCAGTCCGGAACATTCTGGAAGAAAATCCTTCCATAGAAGTGACGATTGATTTACATAGAGACGGTGTGCCGGATCATGTTCATCTGGCGACGGAAATCAATGGAAAAGAGACCGCACAGATCATGTTTTTGAATGGCATGTGCAGAAATTCGGAGGGCAATGAGAATAATTTTGCACAAAATCCGAATCTCTCGGACAATCTGGCCTTCAGTCTCCAACTGCAGTTGAAAGCAAAAGCCTATTTCCCGGAACTTGTGCGGCATATTTATCTGAGGGCCTATCGATATAATCTACATTTTAAGCCTCGTTCCCTGTTAGTGGAGGTGGGAGCCCAGAACAATACTGTTGCAGAGGCAAAAAATGCCATGGAACCGCTGGCAGATATCCTGTATGCGGTACTTTCGGGAAAATAGTACAGGCAGCTTCAGAAAAACAATGCTGCCGCTTTCGGGAAAATAACCTGTTGTACATTTTTGGCTGTGTATGCTATACTTATTCCAGTGAAAAAGCAGGAGGAATGTAAAGTGCATATAGATCAGAGTAAAATTAGAAACTTTTGTATCATTGCCCACATCGATCACGGCAAATCAACACTGGCAGACCGTATTATTGAGAAGACAGGTACTCTGACCAGCCGTGAGATGCAGGCACAGGTACTTGACAACATGGAGCTTGAACGTGAACGTGGTATTACAATCAAGTCTCAGGCTGTGCGTATTGTATACAAAGCCAAAGATGGTGAAGAATATATTTATAACCTGATTGATACTCCGGGACATGTAGATTTCAATTATGAAGTGTCACGAAGCCTGGCAGCCTGTGACGGTGCGATCCTTGTGGTGGATGCAGCGCAGGGTGTTGAGGCACAGACACTGGCCAATGTCTATTTGGCACTGGATCACGATCTGGATGTTATGCCGGTTATCAACAAGATCGATCTTCCAAGTGCGGATCCTGACAGAGTTGTCAGTGAAATTGAAGATGTTATTGGTATTGAGGCGGAGGACGCGCCGAGGATTTCTGCAAAGAACGGTCTTAATATAGAAGATGTTCTGGAGCAGATCATTGTGAAGATCCCGGCACCGACAGGAGATGAGAATGCACCGTTGAAGGCCTTGATCTTTGACTCGGTTTATGATCCTTATAAGGGTGTCATTGTTTTTTTCAGAGTGCGTGAAGGCAAGATCGCCAAAGGCACGAAGGTACGGATGATGGCCACCGGTGCAGAATTTGAAACTGTGGAAGTTGGTTATTTTGGTGCAGGCCAGTATATTCCATGTGATGAACTGTCTGCAGGTATGGTCGGCTACATGACAGCCAGCATTAAGAATCTGAAGGAGACAAGAGTCGGTGATACCATTACAGATGCGGAGAATCCATGTGCAGAACCGCTTCCAGGCTACAAGAAGGTGAATCCGATGGTTTACTGTGGACTCTATCCGGCAGATGGTGCCAAGTATCCGGATTTGAGAGATGCCCTGGAGAAGCTTCAGCTGAATGATGCTTCCTTATATTATGAACCGGAGACATCCATTGCACTGGGCTTTGGTTTCCGATGCGGTTTCCTTGGACTTCTCCATCTGGAGATCATTCAGGAACGTCTGGAAAGAGAGTACAATCTGGACCTCGTCACAACCGCTCCTTCGGTTGTTTACAGGATCCACAAGACAAACGGTGAGATGATTGAGTTGACGAATCCGTCCAACATGCCGGATCCTTCAGAAATCGAATATATGGAAGAGCCGATTGTGTCTGCAGAGATCATGGTGACAACAGAGTTTATCGGTCCGATCATGGATCTCTGTCAGGAACGCCGCGGCGTCTATCTTGGCATGGAATATATTGAAACAACAAGAGCACTGATGAAGTATGAGCTGCCGCTGAATGAGATCATCTATGATTTCTTTGATGCATTGAAATCGCGCTCCAGAGGTTATGCTTCATTTGATTATGAATTAAAAGGCTACGAACGTTCAGAACTCTGCAAACTGGATATTCTGGTTAACAGAGAGAATGTGGATGCCCTGTCATTTATTGTCTTTGAAGGTTCTGCTTATGAGCGCGGCCGTAAGATGTGCGAGAAGCTGAAGGAAGAGATCCCGAGACAGCTCTTTGAAATCCCGATCCAGGCGGCTATCGGAAGCAAGATCATTGCCCGTGAAACTGTCAGAGCCATGAGAAAGGATGTTCTTGCCAAGTGTTACGGCGGTGATATTTCACGTAAGCGTAAGCTCCTTGAGAAACAGAAGGAAGGTAAGAAGAGAATGCGTCAGGTAGGTAATGTGGAGATTCCTCAGAAGGCCTTTATGAGTGTTCTCAAGCTTGATGAAAAATAATATGGCGGACATGAACAGAGGTCCCCTTGGTTTATACCTGCATTTTCCGTTTTGTGTGCGGAAGTGCAGGTATTGTGATTTTCTCTCTTTTCCATCAGATGAAGCCGGACGGGAGGCTTATTTGCAGAGATTAAAGAAGGAAATCATAGTCAGGGGTGAGAAATATCAGGATTATAGTATAGAAACATTATTTATCGGAGGGGGCACGCCTTCGCTGATGACAGGACAGCAGCTGACAGAATTACTGGATACAGTCAGAACGGCCTTTCATGTTTCTCCTTCCGGTGAGTGGACCATGGAATGCAATCCCGGTACCACAGATGCTGAAACCCTCAAGATTTATCGGGCGGCAGGCATTAACAGACTCAGCTTCGGCCTGCAGTCCATGAATGATGAAGAATTAAAATATCTGGGACGTATTCATACAGCGAAACAGTTTTTGGATAATTATCAGGCAGCCAGGAAAGCGGGTTTTGAGAATATCAATATTGATCTGATGTCAGCACTGCCGGGACAGACAACAGATTCCTGGCTGGATACACTGAAAAAAGCGGCAGCACTGGAACCGGAACATTTATCCGCATACAGTCTGATCATTGAAGAGGGCACACCTTTCTGGAAGCTTTATGGTGACGATCGGAGTGGCGAAGCGGATGTGGAGGGCATTATTGCTGACGGTGGAGCCGGTCGGCAGGGGAAAGCAGCAATACCGGCATTGCCGGATGAAGACAGCAGAGAGACTGACAGCGGATTAGTGATGAAGGAAAAGACCGGGTTTCCCGCACTGCCGGATGAGGACAGTGAGCGTGAAATGTATCATCTGACAAAGCGGATTCTGGCAGAACGGGGTTATGAACGATATGAAGTCTCCAATTATGCCAGAAAGGGTTTTGAATGCCATCATAATCTGATGTACTGGCGCCGGAAGGATTATCTGGGCCTTGGATTGGGGGCAGCCAGTATGGTGGGCGAAAGACGCTTTTCAAATACCTCGGATATCTCGCGGTATATGCAGGATTTTGCCTATTGTCAGGAAGAGATTTTGGACAGGAAAGCTCAGATAGAGGAGACCATGTTTCTTGGGCTTCGCTGCACTTTGGGTGTATCAGATCAAACTTTTAAGGAAAAATTCGGAGAGAGTATGATGAATATTTACGGCGATATCATCAGACAATATGTATCGGAGGGTTTCCTTACTTATCATGAAGAAAAGGGCAGACTGGCATTTACAGAATCGGGAATGGATGTCAGCAATTGGATCTTGTCGGATTTTCTTCTATAAAAAAGAACAATTTTTGAAAAAAACAAAAAAATCATCATTTTCCACTTGACAAAAGGTGGCTATGGTGATATTTTTGTATACAGAAGATGTTAGCACTCCAACACGATGAGTGCTAACAATGAAAGGGAGTGAGAAATCGATGGAACTGGATGAGCGTAAGATTAAGATTTTGAATGCGATTATACAGACTTATCTGGAAACAGGTGAGCCGGTAGGGTCGAGAACTATTTCCAGATTCACCGATTTGAAGCTCAGTTCAGCAACAATCAGAAATGAGATGTCGGATCTGGAAGAGATGGGATACATTTTACAGCCGCATACATCGGCAGGACGTATTCCTTCTGATAAGGGCTATCGTTTCTATGTTGACAATCTGATGAAGGTTAAGTCCGAAGAGGTTGTGAGACAGAATGAGATGATGGTTCAGAAGGTCGACAAGCTCGAACAGGTTCTGAAACAGGTGGTGAAGCTGCTGGCGACGAATACGAATTATGCTTCGTTGATCACAGCACCCCAGAGCCAGAAGAACAAGCTTAAGTTCATTCAGCTGACAAGGGTGAATGAAGAGCAGATTCTGGCGGTGATGATGCTGGAAGGCAACATCATCAAGAACAAGATTTTGACTGTGGATGAGCTCGTTGAAGAAGAGGAAGTTGTGAAACTGAATCTTCTGCTGAACACTTATCTTCAGGGGCTGAGCCTTCAGGAAATCAACATGGAACTGCTTCAGACAATGAAGCGGCAGGCACAGGGACACCGTAAGATTATCGGTGATCTGATTGATACGATTGTTGAGGCGATTCAGGAGGAGGATGATACCGAGATTTACACAAGCGGTACGACGAATCTTCTGAAGTATCCGGAGCTGGCAGACAGAGAGAAGGCAGGACAGCTTTTATATACGCTGGAAGAGAAGCAGGGTCTCAATGAACTGATTACAGCAGGTGAGAATGATGAGAATAAGCATGGCATTCAGGTTTATATCGGATCGGAATCACCGGTTCAATCCATGAAAGACTGCAGTATCGTTACAGCAACTTATGAATTGGAAGAAGGCGTTCAGGGAACGATAGGTATTATCGGACCGAAGCGAATGGATTATAAGAAGGTTGTGAATAATCTGGAGACAGTGATGACACAGCTGGATACAATATTTAAGAAAGACAAGAAAGAATAAGAGGTGACAGGCTTTGGCAGAGAATCAGAATAAAGAGAAAGATTTAGAACAGCCGGTTGAAGAGAAGGAAGAAACGACAGAGGCAGCAGCCGAAGAGAAAGAGACTTCCGAAACACCTGAAGCTGAAGAGAAAGAATCAGCGGAAGAGACACCGGAGAAGAAGTCAAAGTTCTTCAAGAAAGATAAGAAGGATAAGAAAGACGCAGAGATCGAAGAACTCAAAGACCGTCTGGTTCGCCAGATGGCAGAGTTTGATAATTATAGAAAACGTACTGACAAGGAGAAGAAACAGAATTATGAAATTGGTGCTTCTGATTTCATTCTGAAGATCCTTCCGGTGGTTGATAATTTTGAAAGAGGTCTCGGAGCTATGACAGATGCAGATAAGGAATCTTCATTTGCGCAGGGTATTGAGATGATCTACAAGCAGCTGACCAAGGTGCTTGAGGATGAAGGCGTAACAGTAATCGAGGCCCAGGGCAAGGAATTTGATCCGATGCTTCACAATGCGGTTATGCAGCAGCCAAGTGATGAATATGAATCCGGTATCGTGATTCAGGAGCTTCAGAAGGGCTACAAGTACAAGGACAAAGTCCTCAGACACAGCATGGTTATGGTGGCTGAATAAGAATAAGACAACAAGTTTCATTTATATAGATTTTTAGTTTATTTTAGGAGGTAATTATTATGAGTAAAATCATTGGTATCGATTTAGGAACAACAAATTCATGTGTATCAGTTATGGAGGGTGGTAAACCTGTAGTTATCGCCAATACAGAAGGCGCAAGAACAACACCATCTGTTGTTGCTTTCACAAAGACAGGCGAAAGACTTGTCGGTGAACCTGCAAAGCGTCAGGCAGTTACAAATGCAGATCACACAATCTCTTCTATTAAGAGACATATGGGTTCTGACTACAGAGTAACAATTGATGACAAGAAATATTCCCCACAGGAAATTTCAGCTATGATTCTTCAGAAACTGAAAGCAGATGCAGAAAGCTATCTTGGTGAAAAGGTATCAGAAGCTGTTATCACAGTTCCTGCTTACTTCAACGATGCTCAGAGACAGGCAACAAAGGATGCAGGTAAGATCGCAGGTCTTGATGTAAAACGTATTATCAACGAGCCTACAGCAGCAGCACTTGCTTATGGCCTTGACAATGAAAACGAACAGAAGATCATGGTATACGACCTTGGTGGTGGTACATTTGATGTATCTATCATTGAAATCGGTGATGGCGTTATCGAAGTATTAGCAACAAACGGTGATACAAGACTTGGCGGTGATGATTTTGATAACAAGATCACACAGTACATGCTTTCCGAGTTCAAGAGAACAGAGGGCGTAGATCTCTCAGGTGATAAGATGGCTATGCAGAGACTTCGTGAAGCAGCTGAAAAAGCTAAGAAAGAGCTTTCAAGCGCAACAACAACGAATATCAACCTGCCATTCATCACAGCAACAGCTGAAGGCCCTAAGCATTTCGATATGAACCTGACACGTGCTAAATTCGATGAATTAACACATGATCTGGTTGAAAGAACAGTTATCCCTGTTCAGAATGCATTAAGAGATGCAGGCCTTGAAATGAATGAAATCAGCAAGGTACTTCTTGTAGGTGGTTCTACACGTATCCCTGCTGTACAGGATAAAGTAAGACAGTTAACAGGCAAAGAGCCGAACAAATCCCTGAACCCTGATGAGTGTGTTGCCATCGGTGCTTCTATCCAGGGCGGTAAGCTTGCAGGTGATGCAGGTGCCGGAGATATCCTTTTACTGGATGTAACACCTCTGACACTGTCTATCGAGACAATGGGTGGTATCGCTACTCATCTGATCGAGAGAAATACAACAATCCCTACAAGAAAGAGCCAGATCTTCTCAACAGCTGCAGATAATCAGTCTGCTGTAGATATCAATGTTGTACAGGGTGAAAGACAGTTCGCTAAAGACAACAAGAGCCTTGGACGTTTCCAGTTGGATGGTATCGCTCCTGCAAGACGTGGTGTACCTCAGATCGAAGTTACATTCGATATTGATGCCAACGGTATCGTAAACGTATCTGCCAAAGACCTTGGTACAGGCAGAGAACAGCATATCACAATCACAGCAGGTTCTAACCTGTCCGATGCAGAAATTGATAAGGCTGTTAAAGAAGCTGCTGAATACGAAGCTCAGGACAAGAAACGTAAAGAGGGCATTGATGTAAGAAACGATGCAGATGCAATGGTATTCCAGACAGAAAACGCTCTCAAAGAAGTTGGCGACAAGATCAGCGCAGACGACAAAGCAAAGGTTCAGGCTGAGATCGATAGCTTAAAGGCTGCTATTGAGAAGACAAACATCGAATCCATGACAGATGCTGAAATCGATGAACTGAAAGCCGGCAAGGAAAGACTGATGAATGTTGCACAGCCTGTCTTCACAAAGATGTATGAAGCTCAGAACCCTAATGCAGGTGCAGGCCCACAGGCAGGTCCTCAGGGTGATGCTGGTCAGCAGAGCTACCAGAACAACAATGATGATGTTGTTGATGGTGACTATACAGAAGTCTAAAATTAGCGTATAATAGATAAGACTTGTAAGAAAGTCCTGAATGAATAAATAAACACAAAGGCGAAAAGTGAAGTGGCAACACTTGGCTTTTCGCCATTTCCAAGCATAGAGGGAGAATCTCAGATGGCAGAGAAAAGAGATTATTATGAAGTCCTTGGCGTAGATAAGAACGCAAGCGATGCCGAGTTGAAGAAGGCCTATCGTAAATTAGCGAAGAAATACCATCCGGACACCAATCCTGGAGATAAAGAAGCCGAGGCTAAATTTAAAGAAGCTTCCGAGGCATATGCTGTATTAAGTGATGCAGACAAGAGAAGACAGTATGATCAGTTTGGCCATGCAGCCTTTGAGCAGGGCGGCGGCGGTGCCGGCGGATTTGGCGGATTTGACTTTGGCGGAGATATGGGCGATATATTCGGTGACATATTTGGCGATCTTTTTGGCGGCGGAAGTAGAAGCAGAAGAGCTTACAATGGTCCAATGCAGGGTGCCAATGTGAAGATCAACATGCGGATCAGCTTTATGGAAGCGGTTTTTGGCGTTGAGAAGAACATCGAGATTGGCTACAAAGAAGAATGTGAAACATGTCACGGAACGGGCGCGAAGCCTGGAACACAGCCGCAGACTTGTCCGAAGTGTAATGGATCAGGTCAGGTTGTATATACACAGCAGTCACTTTTCGGCCAGGTACGTAATGTGCAGACTTGTCCGGAATGCGGCGGTTCAGGTAAAGTTGTTAAAGAGAAGTGTCCGAAATGTGCAGGTCAGGGCTTCAAGAAGATCCGCAAGCCTTTGAAGGTGACAATTCCTGCAGGTGTTGATAACGGTATCAGTGTCAGAGTCGCAGGTTTTGGTGAACCGGGTAAGAACGGCGGGCCAAGAGGTGACTTATTGGTCGGTCTGCAGGTAGACAGTCATCCTATTTTCCAGCGTCAGGATTATGATATTTTCTCAACTGTTCCGATTTCGTTTGCGGATGCAGCGCTTGGCGGGGATATCAAGATCCAGACACTGGATGGCGAGATCACACAGACAATCCGTCCTGGTACACAGACAGATACACGTATCAGATTGAAGGGCAGGGGTGTCCCTTCCAGAAGAAACAAGAACCTGCGTGGTGATCATTACGTGACACTGGTCGTTCAGGTGCCTGAGAAACTGAATAATGAACAGAAAGAACTTCTTCGCAAGTTTGATGATGCCATGAAGGGCAAATACAAACCGGAAGAAAGCGAAGGCAAGAAGAAAAAATCTTTCAAAGAAAAAGTCGAAGAGAAATTAAAAGAGACCTTTGAAGATTAAGTCAGAACAAAATATCACAGGGCTTTTGGAATTCCGTAAAACGGAATTTCAAAATGCCCTTTTGTGCGTTAGAATAGAGCTTGTATAGGATCGTATAAATATATAATTGCATATAAAAGGAGAGCAAAGAATATGAAATGGAATAAATATCGTATGAAGACAACGACAGAAGCGGTGGATCTGATCAGCTATACATTAGGTGAAATGGGTATTGAGGGAATTGAGATTGAGGATAAAATTCCGCTTTCTGACGAAGATAAGAAGAAAATGTTTATTGATATTCTGCCGGATCTGGGTGAGGACGATGGTGTTGCCTACGTATCATTTTATATCGAGCCGGAGAAAGATCATGCAGAAACGCTGCAGGAAGTAACAGAAGCGGTTAAGGAGCTGGCAGATTTTGTGGATATCGGTGAGGCATCTATTGAGAAATCCGAAACGGCAGATGTGGATTGGATGAATAACTGGAAGAAGTTCTGGAAACCGTTCAAAGTTGATGACAAGATCATTATCAAACCGACATGGGAGAAGCTTCCTGAGGATACAACAGAGGATACCCTTGTGGTAGAACTTGATCCGGGTACTGCCTTTGGTACCGGCATGCATCATACGACTCGCCTGTGCATTACACAGATGAAGAAGTATCTCCAAAAAGGACAGAAACTGTTTGATGTGGGCTGCGGCAGCGGTATTTTATCTATCATCGGCCTGATGCTGGGAGCAGGGGAGGCCATGGCAACAGATGTGGACCCGAATGCTGTTGCAGCTGCTATTGAGAATGCGAAGGTCAACCATATTGATATGAGCAAATACGATGTCAAAGCCGGTGATATAATCACTGATGCGGATTTCAGACATACCTGCGGCGATGAGAAGTATGATCTTGTGCTGGCCAATATCCTTGCAGATGTCATTATACCGCTTTCAGGTGTGATCAAAGACAATATGAAGCCGGGGGCATTATTTGTTTCCTCCGGCATCATCAATACAAAGGAAGATGCTGTGAGAGAAGCGCTGCTGTCTAATGGCTTTGAAATCCTTGAAGTGACACATTCCGGTGACTGGGTTGCATTTACAGCCAGAAAATAAACGGGGTTGAATATGCAGTCCGTTTCATGCTATAATGGCAAAAGCGCCATAAGGTTACGTGAACAGTTTAAGGTGGAGGGAGTGCAGGAATGCCTAGATTTTTTGTAGGGACAGATCAGATTAGTGATAAGAATATTGTGATCACAGGCACAGATGTCAATCATATCAGGAATGTACTGAGGATGGCACCGGGTGAAGAGGTGACGGTCAGCGATGGTCAGGGAATGGATTATTTCTGCAAAATTGCAGAATTGACAAAGGAAGAAGTGCGTCTGGATATTATTGACAGCTGGCATTCTTTTGTGGAACTGCCTGCAAAGATTTATCTGTTTCAGGGACTGCCAAAGGCGGATAAGATGGAATTGATCATCCAGAAGGCAGTGGAACTTGGTGTTTATGAGATTGTCCCGGTTGCAACAAAGCGGGCGGTTGTGAAGCTGGATGCGAAGAAGGAAGAGAAGAAGCGCCTTCGCTGGCAGAGCATTGCTGAAAGTGCAGCAAAGCAGGCCGGAAGAGCCCTGATTCCTCAGGTTGCACCGTGTATGAATTTTGACAAGGCACTCAGGATGTGCAATGGATTGGATGCGGCATTGATTCCTTATGAGAAGGCAGAGGGTATGCAGCATGCAAGAGATCAGGTGCGTGCACTTCACGGCAAGCATTCGATCGGTATATTTATAGGACCTGAAGGCGGATTTGAAGAAAGTGAGATTGAAGCAGCCAGAGGGGCAGGTGCCGTTCCGATTACCCTTGGGCACAGAATTCTGAGAACGGAAACAGCCGGACTGACAATGCTTTCCATTTTGATGTTTGAACTGGAAGAGGATTAAGGTTTATATGGAAATTTATATGGATAATGCTGCGACAACCAGAGTGTATCCGGAGGTTGTACAGCTGATGAACAAAATTATGGAAGAAGACTACGGCAATCCTTCTTCTCTGCATATGAAGGGTGTTGAAGCAGAACGTTATATCCGTCATGCCAGAGAGATTCTTGCCGGCATTCTGAAAGTCGAAGAGAAGGAATTGATTTTTACTTCGGGCGGAACAGAATCCAATAACCTGGCGATTATCGGAGGGGCACTGGCGAATCAGAGAGCAGGCAGGCATCTGATCACGACTCGTGTGGAACATGCATCTGTATACCAGCCAATGATGTTTTTGGAACAGATGGGTTTTGAGGTCACATGGCTGCCTGTGAATGCATATGGTCTTGCAGACCTTCAGGCACTGAGAGATGCCATCAGACCGGATACCATTCTTGTGTCTATGATGTGTGTGAACAATGAGATCGGCACGATTGAACCTATTGCAGATGCTGCAGCGATCATCAAAGAGTGCAATCCTTCCACACTATTTCACGTGGATGCGATTCAGGGATTCGGGAAAGTTGTTTTACACCCGAAGAGAATAGGCATTGATATGTTATCTGTCAGCAGTCATAAGATTCATGGCCCGAAGGGCACCGGATTTTTATGGGTACGGGACAAAGTAAAGCTTCAGCCGTTAATTCTTGGCGGCGGTCATCAGAAAGGAATGCGCTCCGGTACGGAGAATGTACCCGGTGTAGCAGGAATGGCGAAAGCTGCAGAAATTGAATATACAGATTTTGAAAATAAACTGACTTATCTTTACGGGATACGCAGTTATTTTATAGAAGAGATAGAGAAACTGGAAGGGACGGTTGTGAATGGCGGAAGAAGCCGGGGCACTTTAAACCAGCCGGCAGCTGAACATCCGGAGGACTGTGCGGCACCCCATGTGGTCAGTGTCAGCTTTCAGGATATTCGTGCGGAGGTACTTTTACATGCCCTTGAGGAAGCGAAGATCTATGTATCCAGTGGGTCAGCATGCTCATCCAATCATCCGGCAATCAGCGGTACATTAAAGGCGATCGGTGTTGAAAAACGATACCTGGATGCGACTGTACGCTTTAGTTTTTCATTCGATACAACAAAAGAAGAAATAGATGAATGTATGGCACAGCTTAGCAGGCTGTTGCCGATGCTCAGGCGTTATACGCCTGGCGGAAGAAAAAGAGGAGGCAAACGTGTATAAAGCTTTTTTGATCAAGTATGGAGAAATCGGCATTAAGGGCAAGAATCGTTATCTGTTCGAATATGCCCTGATGGATCAGATCAAATTCTCACTTCGCAAAGTAGACGGTCAGTTTGAGGTAACAAAGGAACAGGGCCGCGTGTATGTGGAGGCACTGACGGACTATGATTATGATGAAGTGATTAAAGCCCTTTCAAGGGTATTTGGTATTGTTGCCATTTGTCCGGTTGTTTTGTGTGACAACAATGAATGGAGCAATTTGTGTCAGGTAACTGGTGATTATATGGAGAGAACTTATCCGGACCAGCATTTATCCTTTAAGGTTTTTGCCAGAAGAGCGGACAAGAGTTATCCGAAGAAATCCATGGAGATCGGAGCAGATATGGGTGAATATCTGCTGGACAGATTCCCGGATATGACAGTGGATGTCCATAGTCCGGATGTAGCACTGAATATTGAAGTGCGTGAGAGAACATATATTTATTCCATTTCTATTCCGGGACCGGGCGGTATGCCTGTGGGAACGAATGGAAAGGCTACATTATTGTTATCAGGCGGTATTGACAGCCCTGTAGCCGGTTATATGATCGCAAAACGCGGTGTTAAGATTGATGCGGTTTATTTCCATGCACCGCCATATACAAGTGAACGTGCGAAGCAGAAAGTTATTGACCTTGCGAAGATTGTTGCCGCTTATGCCGGACCGATCAATCTGCATGTGATTAACTTTACAGATATCCAGCTGGCGATTTACGACAAATGCCCGCATGATGAGCTGACGATCATTATGCGTCGTTATATGATGAAAATTGCAGAGCATATTGCCCTGGAAGAAGGCTCTTTGGGATTGATCACCGGTGAGAGTATCGGTCAGGTGGCCAGTCAGACTATGCAGAGTCTGCGGGCAACCAATGCTGTCTGCACACTGCCGGTTTATCGTCCGGTGATTGGCTTTGATAAGAATGATATTGTTGAGATTTCAGAGAAGATTGGCGCTTTCGAGACATCCATTCAGCCGTTCGAAGACTGCTGTACAATATTTGTGGCAAAGCATCCGGTTACGAAGCCGAATGTCCGTGCCATCGAACGTTCAGAACATCATCTGGTGGATGTAATTGATGATCTGCTCAAGACGGCTATTGAGACGAGAGAGACGATTCTCTGCGAATAAACAAAAAAGGACTGCTGATAATCAGCAGTCCGAAGAATTATGTGATGGCCTAGTCTACAATGTATGGCTGAATAATCTTGAGAATTTCATCCATTTCATCACTCTCATGGATTGTGAGTTCGATTGGTTTGGAAAGGTCAAGGCTGAAGATACCCATAATTGACTTGGCATCGATGACATAACGACCGGAGATTAGATCAAAATCTGTGTTGAATCGGCTGATGTCATTGACAAATCCCTTTACTTTATCGATGGAATCGAGGCATACTCGAACTGTTTTCATGGCTGTTCCTCCTTTAGTTTTGGTTAATATTATATTACAATATTATACTACATTCGGAATGGACAAAAGTCAATAGGCGAGTATTTTATAAATTGCAGTAATTGTTCAGAGCCAACCTCCAAAATGCTACGCATTTCGTCGGTGTGGCGTATCCGCCAAATAAAATTTCAAAAACAGTCTTAAAAATGCAAGCATTTTATACTTGTTTTTTGAAATTTTGCTTTGCTCTGAACAGTTACAAAATGAAACAGACGGAGGAAGAAT
This sequence comes from Pseudocoprococcus catus, assembly GCF_019734885.1. Classification (GTDB taxonomy): domain Bacteria; phylum Bacillota; class Clostridia; order Lachnospirales; family Lachnospiraceae; genus Coprococcus_A; species Coprococcus_A catus. Next base: position 36,283 of record NZ_JAAXCM010000031.1, read on the forward strand.
ATGAAGAAAACAGTGGCATTCTGCACGCTGGGATGTAAGGTAAATCAATATGAAACAGATGCCATGCGGGGAAGTTTTGAGGCCGAAGGATATGAAGTGAAGGAATTTTCTCAGGAGGCGTCTGTTTATGTCATTAATACCTGTACGGTAACTAATATGGCAGACAGAAAATCAAGACAGATGTTGCATCGGGCAAAGAAAAAGAATCCGGAAGGCATTATCGTTGCTGTAGGCTGTTATGTACAGGCGGCAAAGGAACAATTAGAAGAAGATACAATGATCGACCTGGTCATCGGCAACAATATGAAAAGTCAGGTTGTACAAATTGTTGAACAGTATATCCGCGACAACAGGCAGACGGAAAACAGGGATGCTTATGTGGCAGATATTGCCCATGATCATGAATATGAGGCAATGCACATTGAAACGGTATCTGAACATACCCGTGCCTATATTAAGATCCAGGATGGATGCAATCAGTTTTGTTCCTACTGCATTATCCCGTATGCACGAGGACGCGTCCGCAGCAGAAGTATGGAAGACATCCTTCAGGAGGTTCAGGCACTGACAGCTAACGGCTATAAGGAGATCGTTCTGACGGGTATCCATATCAGTTCTTATGGCCTTGACTTTGAACATACATCGGATACACAGGAAGACTACGGTCCCTTTAAGAACAGTGCATTAATTGATTTGATCGAGGCGATATCCGGGATCGATGGTTTGGAGAGAATCCGCCTCGGGTCTCTGGAACCGCGAATCATCACAGAGAATTTTGTAAAGCGGTTGAGCATAGTGCCGCAGATCTGCCCGCATTTTCACCTGTCACTCCAGAGCGGCTGTGATGCTACTCTGAAACGGATGAACAGACATTATACAACGGATCTGTACCTTGAGAAATGCGAGCTGCTGAGACAGTATTTTGACAGACCTGCTTTAACGACGGATGTGATTGTTGGTTTTCCGGGAGAGACAGAAGAGGAGTTTGCCCGGACAGAAGAATTTCTTGCCAAAGTACATTTTTCGGATATGCATATATTTAAGTATTCCAAGCGACACGGAACGAAGGCGGCAGACATGCCGGACCAGATCAATCCTCAGATCCAGACAGAGCGCAGTGAAAAGCTGATCACGCTGGGTGAAAAAATGAAGAACGATTTCATTGAAGCCTGCGAAGATCAGGAACAGATTGTTTTGATTGAAGAAGAGGCGGAGATTAACGGGACAAAATATATGACCGGTCACAGCAAGAATTATATTCGATGTGCCTTCGAATCGGATGGATTAGTACCAAACATGGTGATAAAAGGCACTATTAACAGCAAATTAAATGAAGAATTTGTGTTTTGTAAAAGAATTGATTGAATTCTTGGAATATATATATTAAGATAGTAGTAACCTTGGATAATCAGCCATCTGACAGAAGGGATGTGATTGAATGGCAGATAACAAGAATACACAATATTTTAAAGTGAACAATGAGACCGATATTGCGGTCAAAGACATTCTTGAAGCAGTCTATATAGCACTTACAGAGAAGGGGTATAATCCGGTGAACCAGATCGTTGGTTATATTATGTCCGGAGATCCGACATATGTGACAAGCTACAAGAATGCAAGATACCTGATCATGAAGGTTGAAAGAGATGAACTTCTCGAAGAACTTCTTAAGAACTATATTGAAGTGAACCTGAAGTAAACATGATGAATCAGAGAATTATAGGGTTAGATTATGGCTCAAAGACTGTTGGCGTGGCAGTAAGTGATCCTCTTGGCTTTACAGCTCAGGGGCTGGAGACGATTACTCGCAAGGATGAGAACAAACTCCGTAAAACTTACGCCCGTATTGAGGCTTTGATCCGGGAATATGAAGCAGAAAAGATTGTGCTTGGTTATCCGAAGAATATGAACGACACAGAAGGAGAACGTGTTCAGAAGACGCTGGCTTTTAAGGAAGCGCTTGAGCGCAGAACAGGACTTGAAGTCGTTTTGTGGGATGAGCGAATGAGTACTGTGGCATCAGAGAGAGTATTGATGGAAGGAAATGTACGTCGCGAAGACCGGAAAACTTATATTGACAAGATGGCTGCGGCCTTTATCCTGCAGGGATATCTGGATTATCAGAGCTTTTCGGCGCAGCAGAAGGAATCGGAAGATTAACGCAACATGCGATTTGTGTGTAATATGGGGGAGAGTAGAAACATGTCAACTAAAACAATTACATTAACAACAGACGATGATGAAGATATTGAATTAATGGTTATTGAACAGACAATGATCAATAATGTGAATTATCTGCTGGTCACAGATTCTGAGGAAGATGAGGCAGATGCCTATATTCTGAAGGAAACCGGGGCTGAGACCGAAGATGCTTATTATGAGTTTGTTGAGGACAGCACAGAACTGGAAGTCATTTCCAAAGTGTTCGAACAGATGCTGGACGACATTGATTTAAAGTATGAATGATTGATACATGTATTTCGATCGTTACAAGACATTGCAGAGTAGGAGAAAGGCAGAAGAAGCATGATAGAGGAACAATTAAAGGAGTTCAGGAAGCTGCTGAAGGAGAGGGGACTTAAGACAACCTCACAGCGAATGGCTATATTAAGAGTGCTTCTGTCTCAGCCGGAGTGTCATTTGACGGCTGAGGAAATCTATGACCTTGTGAAAAAGGACTGGCCGGATATCGGCTTGGCTACGGTCTATCGTAATATTCAGCTGCTGTCAGAAATGAACCTCATCGACAAATTGAATTTGGATGACGGTTATGTACGGTATGAGATTGGTGATCAGGATCAGAAGAGCCATCATCACCATCATCATATGATCTGTGTCAGCTGTGGAAAAGTTTTTGCATTTCAGGAAGATCTGCTGGATAATCTTGAACAGAAGATTGAGCAGACGATGGGATTTGTTGTCAGTAATCATGAAGTGAAGCTTTATGGACACTGTGCGGAATGCCGCAAGAAGGACGGAGCAAAATCAGAATAGATGCAAGTCTTGTTTCTTTTGAAATATTGTATGAATCCTGTGATTTAACGGAGGTGCAGTTTTTTGAAAGCAAATAAAGGCGTATCAAATGAAAAGATCAAAATCATCCCTTTAGGGGGACTTGAACATATAGGTATGAATATTACCTGTATCGAATACGAAGACAGTATTATTGTTATTGACTGTGGATTATCCTTTCCGGATGAGGACATGCTGGGTATTGACCTTGTGATCCCGGATGTGACTTATCTGAAAGATAATATAGAGAAAGTAAAAGGTTTTGTGATCACCCATGGACATGAAGACCATATCGGCGCGCTGCCGTATGTTCTTCAGAGTGTCAATGCACCGGTCTATGCGACAAAACTGACAATGGGTATTATCGAACACAAGTTAAAAGAACATAATATGATGAAGACGACCAAGAGAAAAGTTGTCAGACATGGACAGTCTATCAATCTTGGATGCTTCAGAATTGAATTTATTAAAACCAATCATAGTATCGCAGATGCTGCGGCACTGGCAATCTATACACCGGCAGGTATTATTGTGCATACCGGTGACTTTAAGATCGACTACACACCGGTATTTGGTGAGATGATCGACCTGATCCGTTTTGCAGAACTTGGCAAGAAGGGTGTACTGGCACTTCTCTGTGAGAGCACCAATGCAGAGCGTCCCGGATTTACACAGTCTGAGAGAACAGTGGGCAAGACCATCAGCCGTATTTTTGATGATCATAAGAACAGCCGTATTATCATCGCAACATTTGCATCCAATGTGGACCGTGTACAGCAGATTATCAATGCAGCCTATGAGCATGGCCGCAAGGTTATTGTTGAAGGCCGCAGCATGGTGAATATCATTACCATTGCCTCAGAACTTGGTTATATTAAAATTCCGGACAATACATTGATTGATATTGACACAATGCGCAATTATCCCGATGATAAGCTTGTTCTGATCACAACAGGAAGCCAGGGCGAGACAATGGCGGCTTTGTCAAGAATGGCAGCCAATACACACCGCAAGGTTTCTATCAAACCGGGAGATACCATTGTATTCAGTTCCAATCCTATTCCGGGCAATGAGAAGGCAGTAACCAACGTTATCAATGAACTGTACCGTAAAGGTGCGGAAGTCATTTTCCAGGATACGCATGTATCAGGTCATGCCTGCCAGGAAGAGCTCAAACTGATCTATGCACTGACAAAGCCGAAATATGCAATTCCGGTTCATGGCGAATACAAACATCTGAAAGCCGGTGCGAAGCTGGCTGAGACCATGGGTGTAGAGAAAGACCATATTATGCTGATGCAGTCCGGCGATGTACTGACGATTGGTCAGGAGAAGGCAGAGATTACCGGTCAGGTACCGCACGGCTGTGTGATGGTGGATGGTCTTGGTGTCGGCGACGTAGGCAATATTGTATTAAGAGACAGACAGATGTTGTCTCAGAATGGTCTGCTCATCGTTGTACTGACCCTTGAGCGGTATAGCAATCAGCTGCTTGCAGGTCCGGATATCGTATCAAGAGGGTTTGTTTATGTACGAGAATCCGAATCACTGATGGAAGATGCCAGAAGAGTTGTCAGCGATGCCCTGGATGATTGTCTCAGCCACAATATCTCTGATTGGAGCAAGATCAAGAATGTGATCAGAGATTCTCTTGGAGATTTCCTCTGGAAGCAGACAAAGAGAAATCCTATGATCCTTCCGATCATCATGGAAGTATAGTTTTTCTTCCGATTATTTAATTACAGTCCGGAGATGCAGAAGATAAAGACATTTTCCGTAAAATGGAGAGCGTTATGATAAAGAAATTATTCGTAGGTACATTTGGCGTTGCATTAAATGTTATCATTTATATTCTTGTGATCCTTTTGGCAGTTCGTGTGATCACTTGGTCCTATGACTTCGCATATGAAGTTTTTGGAGACAGACCCGTTGCGGCATCCTCCGAGGAAATTGTACCTGTTCAGATCAGCGACGGTGCCAGTACCGATGAAATTGCAGCTATTCTTGAAAAGAAAGGCCTTATTAAGTACAAATATGCATTTATAATACATGTTGGACTGTCTCAGTACAAAGGCATGCTTAAGCCTGGTAATTACGAGCTGAGTCCATCGATGACGATGGATCAGATGCTTGCGGTTATGGCAGGAGCAGGCACTGCAGAAACATCAACAGAATAGGTCAGGGCTGTGGCAGAGCCGGGGAAATTCTCCGGTTCCGCAACAGCTCTTTGTATTGCCTTGCAAGAAATTGAGAAATTGAGGTAAGAATAATGATAGTCAATGAAAGACTGACAGCCTATCTGCATTCTTTGAATAGTGGAGAATCAGAAATCATTGAGGCCATCGGCAGGGAGGCAAGGGCTGACAGAGTCCCGATCATCCGACAGGAGACGGGATGTTTACTGAAAATTTTGCTGCGTATGAACAGACCGCAGAGAATTCTTGAAATTGGTACCGCAGTCGGATATTCCGCCATTTTAATGAGTGAGTGTCTTGAACCCGGGGCGACGATCACAACAGTTGAAAAATATGAAAAGAGAATTCCGATTGCCAGAGAGAATATCCGTCGGGCCGGCAAAGAAGACTGCATTACACTGATTGAAGGGGATGCACTGGAAGTAATGGCCGGTCTTGAACCGGGATATGACTTCGTTTTTATGGATGCAGCCAAGGGACAGTATATCCATTTCCTTCCGGAAGTCCTGAGACTGCTGAAAAAAGGCGGCCTTCTTGTTTCGGATAATGTTCTTCAGGATGGAGATATTATTGAATCACGTTTTGCGGTAACAAGACGTAATCGTACCATTTACAGCAGAATGCGGGATTATCTGTGGCAGTTAAAGCATATGAAAGAATTTGAAACAGCTGTATTAACCGTGGGTGATGGCGTGACCATCAGCACGAAACTGACAGAATAGAGGAGATAAAGTTGACAATGAGAATACCGGAATTATTAGTACCGGCCAGCAGTCTTGAAGTGTTAAAGACAGCGGTCATTTTTGGTGCGGATGCCGTATATATCGGCGGTGAAGTTTTCAGCCTGAGAGCAAAATCCAAGAATTTTTCACTGGAAGATATGAAAGAGGGCATTGATTTTGCCCATGCTCATGGAGTGAAAGTCTATGTAACATCCAATATTTTGGCACATAATCAGGATTTGGATGGTGTCAGGGAATACTTTAAAGAGTTAAAGGACATCAAACCGGATGCATTGATCATCTCTGATCCGGGAGTTTTTGATATTGCAAGGGAAATTGTTCCTGAAATTGATGTACACATCAGTACACAGGCCAACAATACGAATTACGGCACTTACAATTTCTGGTACCGGCAGGGTGCCAGAAGAGTCGTAACTGCCAGAGAGTTATCCATGGATGAAATTGCGGATATCAGAAAGCACATTCCGGATGATCTGGAGATAGAGACATTTGTCCATGGCGCGATGTGTATTTCCTACTCAGGCAGATGCCTGCTCAGCAATTATTTTACAGGAAGAGATGCCAATCAGGGAGCCTGTACCCATCCTTGCAGATGGAAATATGCGGTGATGGAAGAATCCAGACCGGGAGAATACCTGCCGGTGTATGAGAATGAAAGAGGCACCTATATCTTCAATTCAAAGGATCTCTGTATGATCGATCATATTCCGGAGCTGATTGAAGCCGGCATTGATAGCTTTAAAATTGAAGGACGTATGAAAACCGCACTCTATGTGGCGGTTGTAGCACGTACTTATCGTAAGGCAATTGATGATTATCTTAAAGATGAAAAGCTTTACAGAGAGAATCTGCCTTATTATCGTGAACAGATTGCAAAATGTACGTACAGACAGTTTACAACAGGCTTCTTTTTCGGCAAGCCGACCCACGAAACACAGATTTATGACAGCAATACTTATGTCAAAGAATATACGTATCTGGGTATTATTAACGGTCAGAACAGTGAAGGCCTGTATGGGATTGAACAGCGCAATAAGTTTTCCGTTGGGGAGACAATAGAAGTTATGAAGCCGGATGGAAGAGATCTGTCTGTGAATGTACTGCGTATCTGTGATGAAGAAGGCAGCGATATGGAAAGCTGCCCGCATCCAAAACAGAGAATCTATGTGGATCTTGGCATTGAATTGAGTGATCAGGATCTGCTTCGAAGAGCTGAAAAAACAGACGATTAATCTAAATGATGCCGGAGCTTTTCAAGAGCCTTTTTTTCGATGCGGGAGACATAGCTGCGGGAGATATTCAGCTGACTGGCCAGTTCACGCTGTGTGGATTCAGAGTGACCGAAGAGCCCATAACGCCGGATAACGACAAAGTATTCCCTGGGAGTGAGAACCTCTGAGATGATCTTTGACAGTTTTTGAAGAGACTGTTTGCGGGCCAGCTGTTCGACAACATCTTCATTGTTGTGTTCAATAATGCTGAGAAGAGTGATCTCGTTGCCCTCCTTGTCAGTTCCGATAGGATCGTAGAGAGAGACCTCCCGGGAACGCTTTTTGTCACCGCGCATGAGCATCAGCAGTTCATTGTCGATACATCGGGCGGCATAAGTAGCCAGGCGGCTACCTTTATCAAAATTATAGGTGTTGACGGCCTTGACAAGCCCAATGATTCCAATAGAGATTAATTCATCCGTTTCTTTTCCGGAATGGATATATTTTTTGACAATATGCGCCACAAGGCGGAGATTTCTTTCTATGAGTATATCACGGGCATGCATATCACCGTTTTGATATTGCCTGAGGTAAGAGGCTTCCTGCGCAGCAGAGAGGGGCTGGGGGAATGACTGCATGGCAATGCTCCTTTAGCTGGCTTTCTATTTATTTTATGCACCCGGAGAAAAATAGTGCTTTTCCCAAAAAAGCAAAGGGCAAAACAGAGGATGGACCATGATAGAACAATTTTATCCGGACGAATGGCTGGATTCGGCCTATGTCATTGATTATGAAAAACTTTATAAAGAGGGATGCAGAGGACTGATCTTTGATATTGACAATACATTGGTTCCTCATGGCGCGCCGGCAGATGAACGGGCCATTGCACTTTTTCGGCACCTGAAAGAGATAGGTTTTTCCTGTTGTTTATTATCAAATAACAAAGAACCCCGAGTAAAAATGTTTAATGAAAAAATCGGCGTTTCTTATATTTTTAAGGCGGGGAAGCCCGGGAAAAAAGGCTATGAGCGTGCAATGCAAAAAATAGGCACTGACAAAAACAATACGGTTTTTATCGGTGATCAGCTTTTTACGGATGTCTGGGGAGCAAGAAGAGTCGGAATTCACAGTATACTTGTGAAGCCCATCAACCCGAAAGAGGAGATCCAGATTGTCCTCAAACGTCGATTGGAATGGGTTATTCTTTATTTTTATAAGAAAACCATGAAAAAATAGTTGAAAAAAGTGCTATAATTTTATATACTATATTTAATTGAGTATTTTAAGGAGGATTTTTAAATGGCTACAATTACTGCAGGTGATTTTAGAAATGGCGTAACATTTGAATATGATAACGATGTATGTCAGGTTATCGAGTTCCAGCATGTTAAGCCAGGCAAGGGCGCTGCGTTTGTAAGAACAAAATATAAGAGAATTATGAACGGTGGTATCAGAGAGGAATCTTTCAACCCTACAGCAAAATTTGAGACAGCCTACATCGAGAGAAAAGAAGTACAGTATCTGTACGATGATGGTGAAGCTTACAACTTTATGGATCAGGAGACATTCGACCAGTTCGCTATGCCGCATGAAGAAGTTGAAGACAGAATGAAATTTGTCAAGGAAGAGATGACAGTTAAGATCATGTCTTACAAAGGCAAGATCTTCGACCTTGAGCCACCTCTTTTCGTAGAGCTTGAAGTAACAGAGACAGAACCAGGTTTCAAGGGCAACACATCTACAGGTGCTACAAAGCCATGTACAGTTGAAACTGGTGCTCAGATCAATGTTCCTCTGTTTGTTGAGATCGGTGACAAGATCCAGATTGATACAAGAACAGGCGAATATCTGAAGAGAGTTTAATTTACGCGAATAATAAGTCAAAGCCCATGCCTGCATGTGGCTTTGACGTTGTTAAGCGCCAGTGGCGCTTGTTCTGCAACGACCGAAACGGAGTGCAGACATATTGCGATAACGAGTGAAACTTGCGGAGCGTGTTTCATCTCGTTCTCAGAAGAATTTATGTAGGAATACAGACGGGAGTATCGCCATTGACCTGACATTTTCAGGTTTTGGCGTACTCCTTTTTTTTCACGCGGCAGATAGGAAATTCAACGCTGCCGGCATGTGGATCTGGTCTGATATTGGAGGTAGAAAATGAAAGACAGAATTACAGGACATACCGTATTAACAGGACTCCTTGGAAGCCCTGTGGCACACAGTATTTCACCGATGATGCACAATGAGTCATTCAGACAGCTGGGACTGGATTATGCTTATCTTGCTTTTGATGTGGGTACAGATAATCTGAAGACAGCGGTAGAAGGTCTGAAGGTTCTTGGTGTCCGCGGATTTAATCTGACAATGCCTGACAAGAATCTGATGTGTACCTATTGTGACAAATTGTCGCCTGCAGCGGAACTGATCGGAGCAGTGAATACGGTTGTTAATGACAATGGTGTGCTGACAGGCCATACAACAGATGGTATCGGTTATATGGAAGCTGCAAGAGATGCCGGATATGATCTGACAGGCAAGACCATGACACTTCTTGGCGGCGGCGGTGCAGCTACAGCCATCTGTGTTCAGGCTGCCCTGGATGGCCTGAAAGAAATTCGGGTGTTCAATATTAAGGATCAGTTCTATGGACGACTTGAAAAGCTGACAGCCAATATCACAGCGAAGACATCCTGTAAGGTGACATTGCACGATCTGGCAGATGAGCAGGCACTTTATGACAGCATTGCGGCCAGCGATATCCTGACCAACGGTACTTCTGTCGGCATGGCGCCAAATGTGGACGCGTGTCTCATTAAGAATACGGACGTTTTCAGAGAGTCTTTAATTGTTTCTGATGTTATTTATAATCCGGAACAGACAAAGCTCTTGAAGCTGGCATCTGAAAAAGGCTGCCCGACATTTAATGGTCTGTATATGCTGCTGTATCAGGGGGCTGCAGCTTTCAAGATCTGGACAGGACAGGACATGCCTGTTGATATTATCAAAGAAAAATATTTTACCAGATAAACATGTTTTAGATGCGTCAGATGATGGTAGCTGTTTGCATTAATCATCAGAACGCGTTATAATAAACCTGTATATATTTAGATTTTCGTAATTGTCTTGAACAATTATAGATGTTGTGAAGTTAAGGAGAAATTCATAATGGGTAAATATTTTGGCACAGATGGCTTCAGAGGTGAAGCCAATAAACAGTTGACCGTTGAACATGCTTTCAAAGTAGGTCGTTTTATCGGTTGGTATTACGGTGCGGCAAAGGATAAATCCTGTAAAGTTGTCATCGGCAAGGATACAAGAAGAAGCAGTTATATGTTTGAATATGCGTTGGTTGCAGGGCTGACTGCATCAGGTGCAGATGTTTATCTGCTTCACGTAACCACAACACCGAGTGTGGCTTATGTGGTTCGTACAGAAGAAGATTTTGACTGCGGTATTATGATCTCGGCCAGCCATAATCCATATTATGACAATGGTATCAAGCTCATCAATGACCGTGGTGAGAAGATGGCAGAAGATGTCATTGCAGAGATTGAAGCATATCTTGATGGTGAATCCGGTGAAGTACCGCTGGCTTATGGTGAGAAGATTGGCTGCACAGTCGATTATGCAGCAGGAAGAAATCGTTATATCGGTTATCTCATCACACTGGCAACACGTTCCTACAGAGGCATGCGCGTAGGCCTTGACTGTTCAAACGGCAGTGCGTGGATGATTGCCAAGAGTGTTTTTGATGCATTGGGTGCTAAGACCTATGTGATCAATAATCATCCGGATGGATTCAATATCAATACAGGCTGCGGTTCCACTCATATCCATGTTCTTCAGGATTTTGTCAAAGAGAAACAGCTGGATGTCGGTTTTGCTTTCGACGGCGATGCAGACAGATGTATTGCTGTGGATGAGAATGGCAATGTCATTGATGGTGATCTGATCCTCTATATCTGCGGCCATTATATGAAAGAACACGGCAAGTTGACAAACAACACGGTTGTTACAACTATTATGTCAAATCTCGGCCTTTATAAGGCTTTTGACAAAGCAGGTATCAACTATGAGAAAACCAATGTGGGTGACAAATACGTTTATGAGAATATGCAGCAGAACGGCCACCGTATCGGCGGTGAGCAGTCTGGTCATATCATTTTCAGCAAATATGCTTCAACCGGTGACGGTATTCTGACAGCCATCAAGGTGATGGAAGTGATGCTGGAAGAGAAGCAGTCACTCAGTAAGCTGGCAGAACCTGTGAAGATCTATCCTCAGCTGCTGAAGAATGTCCGCGTTAGAGATAAGAAGACAGCCAGAGAAGACAAAGATGTCATGGCTGCTGTTGATGCTGTTACAGAAAAACTCGGCAGCGAAGGCCGTATCCTTGTCCGTGAGAGCGGTACAGAACCGGTTATCCGTGTCATGGTAGAAGCACCGGACGATGCAACATGTGAGAAATATGTTTCAGAAGTCGTAGACGTGATCTATCAGAAAGGCCATGCCGTAGCCCAGTAAAGGTAAAAGTCCGTCCTCTATTAAATATTGACTGCCCCATCGTCCAAATCAGGCACGTTCGCACTGCCTATGTCTTCGTTCCACTCCGGTCGGTGCTAACGAAGGTTCACTGAACCTTCAGCACCTGGCAACAGTACATAAGGCGTTAAAGGACAACGCCTAAGTACTGGCCGTGATAGAAGCACCTTGATTTGGATGATGGGGCGTTTCAACAGTTAATAGAGGACGGACTTTTTCTATTAATTAGTAAATGCTTCTTAAAATCCCTATTCGAAATCTTCAGCATTTTAAATATAATAGAAGTGGCCCCAATACACAGTTGGACTTCGCGATGGCTATGTAAAATCAGGTGCTTCCGGCATGGCTGGTACTTAAGTGGTGTTTTGTACCACTTTATGTACCACTGCCAATGCCGGGCAGTGCGAACGTGCCTGATTTTACATAGCCATCGCGAAGTCCAACGTCAAAGGCCGGTTTATTTGACCTGCTGAATGTTTCGGATATCCGGGTCGATCAGCAATGAATAGTTCGTATGGTAGATAACAAAGCCTGGTTTCCCGCCGGGGGTTTTTTTGACCTGTTTTTTCTGGACGTAGTCGATTTCGACTTTTTCCGCGTCACGGCCTTTGGAGTAGTAAGCGGCCAGTCGGCCGGCTTCTTCGAAGGTGCGGTCCGGGAGCTCCTGTCCTTCACTCTTGACGATGACGTGGGAGCCCGGGATGCCTTTGGCATGGAACCACCAGTCGTTGCCTGTGGCGAATTTGAAGGTCAATTCTTCGTTCTGGAAGTTATTCTTGCCCACATACATATGGAAGCCATCTGATGAGATATAGTGGAATGGTTTGCTGTTGATGCGGACTTTTTTGTTGCCCTTTTTGCCGGAATAATGGCGTTTGATATAGCCAAACTGAATCAGTTCTTCTTTGAGCTGAATCAAATCATCTTCTGAGACGGCGATATCAAGGGCTGTGCTGATGGAATCCAGATGTTCCAGCTCATCTTTTGTTTCCTGAATCTGGACGGAGAGGGCTTCCCATGTCCGTTTCAACTTGGCATAGCGGTCAAAATATTTGACAGAGTTTTCATGGGCACTTAACTGTGGATCCAAAGGCACCTGGATTTCTTCGTTGGTATAGTAGTTGACACACTTCAGACTTTTGGCGCCGGGTTCCAGACTGTAGCCGTAGGTGTTTAACATTTCACCGTAAATCCGGTATTTATCCTTCTTCTCGGTGTCCTTCAGCTGTTTGGCCTGAAGGGCATATTTCTTGCGGCATCTCTCAAGGGCTGTTGCCACAATCCGTCGAAGGTCGGAAGAACGCTGGCGGATTCTTGTAGCCGCATTGCGGGCGGCATAATAATATCGGAGGACTTCGGAAATGCTGTCAAAGTCTTCTTCCTGCAGTTCACCGTAACAGGTCAGCTGTGTAGAAGAAAATTCCGTCGGCGTGCCTTCGTCAGAAACGATGTTCGGCTGATAGCGATGCTCAATGATATCTTCTTTTAATTTCTCAAATGTTCGGTAAAGATGTAGCTGTTCCAGCTCGGATAAAGCTTTGGTGCTGGCACCGGAATCAATGGAAGCCCGGAAACAGAGCTCCTCGGCAATGAGCGGACTGATGCCGGTGATCATTGTGTAAATCGCTTTGCCTACCGACAGAGGCTGCGAGAGCACTTCACCAATAAAAGTTTCTTCATTAATTTCCAGAGGATTCAGTTTGTGCTGTGTTTCGGCGATAAAATACGGTCTTCCCGGGAGAACTTCCCGGACAGAACTAACATTGGCAGAAATATGCTTGATGCTGTCAATGATTGTCATATCAGGTTGACAGAAAATGATATTGCTGTGTTTGCCCATCAATTCTACAATAAGTACTTTCTCACAGATATCCCCCATCTCATTGAGATGTTCAATATGAAAATGCAGGATACGTTCCAGTCCGGGCTGGGTAATGGAAAGAATTTTGCCGCCGTTGATATGTTTGCGCAGCAGCATGCAGAAGTTCGGCGCTACAGCCGGATTGGCCGGCGTATCATCTGTCAGATAAATCAGTGGCAGAGAGGCACTGGCAGAAATCAGCAGTTTGTAATTGGTACGATTATTCTTAATGCCGAGAATCAGAGCATCCGGTTCCGGCTGATAAATTTTATTAATACGTCCTCCCGTCAGTGTCTCCGAGAGTTCATATGCGATATTGGATATAACAAGTCCATCTAAAGCCATATTGATGTACTTCCTTTCTTTTCAATTCAGATAATATCATATCATATTTAAAGAGAACGGGGCAAGGAACTTTTACAGAAAGTACAGAGAGGGTATGCTTTTTGTGTTGACTTGTATTTTTTTGTGTTTTATAATAAAGTGTATATGTCCATATATATCCATCCGAACCTACGGAGAAAGAGGATGGCATATGCAATATCATGAGAGCAGGTGAACCAGATGTTAAAGAGTATGACTGGTTTTGGGCGATGTGAGATTGCCGATAAAGACAGAAAGGTCATTGTGGAGATGAAGTCCGTGAATCACAGATACTGTGATATCACCATCAAGATGCCGAAGAAGCTTGGCTTCTTTGAATCAGCGATCCGTACTCTGTTGAAGAAGTATATTCAGAGAGGTAAGGTTGATGTTTTCATTACTTATGAAGATTATACTGAGAACAGAAGCTATCTGAAATACAACAAAGAACTGGCGGCGGAGTATATGAATGCTCTTCGTCAGATGTCAGAAGATTTTGGAATTGATAATGATGTCCGGGCTTCTGCACTTTCACGTTATCCGGAGGTTCTTACCCTTGAGGAGCAGGCTGTAGATGAAGATGAGCTGTGGCATTTCCTTGAACAGGCTATTATCAAAGCCTGTGAAGGGCTTGTGGAGACGAGAAGCAGAGAAGGCGAGCAGCTGAAGAAGGATCTGATCGCAAAACTGGACGGTATGTTGGAATATGTTGCCTACATTGAAGAACGTTCACCTCAGATCATTGCGGATTACCGGGCACGTCTGGAAGAGAAAGTCAGAGAATTGCTGGGTGATACGAATGTGGATGAGGGCAGGATCGCCATGGAGACAACCATTTATGCAGATAAATTGTGTGTGGACGAGGAGATTGTCCGACTGAAGAGTCATATTGAAGCTACAAGGACAACCCTGATCAATGGCGGAAGTGTCGGACGTAAGCTTGATTTTATCGCTCAGGAGATGAACAGGGAGGCCAATACAATTTTATCCAAGGCCAATGATCTTCTGATTTCCAATACGGCGATTGATCTGAAGACTGATATTGAGAAGGTTAGAGAACAGATTCAGAATATTGAATAGTCAGGGAGAATGCGATGAGCAGATTGATCAATATCGGTTTTGGCAATATGGTCAATGCATCCAAGATCGTGGCCATTATCAGCCCTGATTCTGCACCCAGTAAGCGGATCGTGCAGAACGCAAAGGATGAAGGCCGGGCGATTGATGCAACGCAGGGACGCAGGACCCGGGCAGTGATCATCATGACAGATGATCATGTTGTGCTGTCGGCACTGCAGCCGGAGACGATTGCCGGGCGGTACCAGGGCCGGGAGATACAGGAACAAACAATAGATACGGAAAAGGATGAGGAAGATGAGTGATCAGAAGAGAGGTATTTTGACGATTATCTCTGGTTTTTCAGGGGCAGGCAAAGGAACTGTTGTTCACAGACTTCTTGAGAAGTACCCTGAGAAATATAAACTGTCCATTTCTGCAACGACACGCAGTCCGAGAAATGGTGAGCAGCACGGTGTACATTATTTTTTCAAGAGTGATGAAGAGTTCCGACAGATGATTGAAGACGATGCTTTTCTGGAGTATGCGCAGTATGTTGCACATTCTTATGGCACACCCCGTCAGTATGTGGAAGAGAATCTGGCTGCCGGATATGATGTCATCCTTGAGATTGAGCAGCAGGGGGCATTTGCGGTAAAGAAAGCAATGCCGGAAGCAATTTTGATTTTTCTGACACCACCGTCGATTGAAGAACTTGAAAGAAGACTTCGCGGCCGCCAGACTGAGACAGAAGAAGTGATCGCATCAAGACTGGCGACAGCCGGTGTTGAGGCAGAGAAGATTAATCAGTATGATTATGTTGTGATCAATGATGAAGTGGAGAACTGTGTGGAAGCAATCCACCGGCTGATTGATGCAGAACACCAGAGAACCCAGTTTAATGGCGCGAAGATTCAGGAACTGCAGAGAGACCTGCAGGCATATAGAAAAGGAGAATGATACATGTTACATCCATCTTATACGGAATTAATGAATGCTGTGAACAGTGAAGTAAAAGAAGGCGAACAGCCAATCGTCAGCAGCAGATATTCAATCGTTATTGCAGCAGCTAAGCGTGCAAGACAGATTATTGCAGGTGCAGAATCTGCTGTCCCTGATTACAAGAACAAGAAACCTTTATCAGTTGCAGTTGATGAACTGATGAATGGTGATGTGAAGATCCTTTCAAGCGGTGAAGATGCGGATGATGAAGATGATAAGCCTTCAATCGGCAATGATGTTTATGACATTGCTCTTGATGTGGATGATGAAGATATCTTTGAAGATGAGAAGGAAGATTCTGATGAGGATGCGGAAGATGACGAAGATGCTGATGAATCAGAAGCCAAAGAAGATATGAGCAGTGAAGAGGACGATTACGAATAATCTGATCTGCAGACAATATCATAAGGAGGCTTTACAAATGGAAGCAGGAATTAAGAATGAGAAAAGCATTGTTGTAACAGATGAAGTGACAGCAAGCAAGGTAGGCAGTGGTTTACTTCCGGTTTATGCGACACCAAGCATGATCGCATTGATGGAAGGCACATGTGCAGAAAGCGTTCAGCCATATCTTGCAGAAGGTGAAGGTACAGTTGGTGTAGCCGTTGATATCAAACACATTGCAGCAACACCAGTGGGCATGACTGTCAGATGCGAAAGCCTTTTAAAAGAAGTGAATGGCAAGAAGCTTGTATTTGAAGTGAATGTCTACGATGAGAAAGGCCTTGTAGGCACAGGTATCCACAAACGTGCGATTATTAATAACGAAGCATTTATGGCAAGACTGTCATAATTTAAAGATGAATTGACACGGGCACACCGGCAGGTCTGGTGTGCCTGCCTTTATACCTGCATCAACTGTTTCCCAGAGTTTTATAAAAAAATAATAATCATTTAATTGCTATTTTGTTTATTTGGAATTAGTATGGAATGAACAGGAATCAAATACCGTCAGCAATGGAAGGAATCAAATGTTTGGATATATCACAGTTAATCGGTCAGAATTAAAAGTTAAAGAATCAGCAGCATATGACGCTTATTACTGCGGTTTGTGCCATGCACTTCATGGACGTCACGGACGGGCCGGTCAGCTGACTCTGACATATGATATGACATTTCTTGTTATTCTTTTAAATGGTGTTTATGAACATCCGCTTCATGAGAAGACGGGAAGATGTCTTGTTCATCCTATGAAGCAGCATACAGAGAGATGGAATGACTTTTCATCCTACTGTGCAGATATGAATGTTCTGCTGGCATACTACAATTTACTGGATGACTGGCAGGATGAGAGAAGGATTTCTCGCTATGCAGCTGCACAGCTGCTTTCGAAGCAATATGAAGCAATTAAAGCAAAGTATCCAAGACAGCACAAGGCAGTGGCGGACTATATGAAAGCCCTTGCCCGGTGCGAAAAGAAACACTCAGATAATGTTGAGGAAGCAGCCTGTCTGACAGGAAAGATGTTAGCAGAGGTATTTGTCTGCAGAGAGGATGCATGGTCATCAGATCTCAGACAGATGGGGTTCTTCCTTGGCAAGTTTATCTATCTCATGGATGCTTATGAGGATGTAGAGAAGGATGAGAAGTCCGGGAACTACAATCCATTGATAAAGATGAAAGATGATGAGAACTTTGACAGTGAATGTCAGAGTATGTTGATGATGCAGATGGCGGAATGCTGCAAAGCCTTTGAACGTCTGCCGATCATCCAGGATGTAGGTATACTTCGGAATATCCTCTATTCCGGTGTATGGGCAAAATTTGCCTCAGTTTATAATAAAAGAAATAAGGCAGGAGAAAACGAATGACAGATCCTTATCAGGTACTTGGTGTAAGCAGAGATGCCAGTAATGACGAAATTAAAAAAGCATATCGAAAGCTGAGCAGGAAGTATCATCCGGATGCGAATATTAATAATCCGAACAAAGAAGCTGCAGAAGCGAAGTTTAAAGAGGTTCAGGCTGCTTACAATCAGATTATCAATGAACGTGAGCGTGGAACTTCAGGACAGAGCAGCGCGGGCTACGGCGGTTATGGTGGTTCAGCCGGCGGACAGGATTTCTGGGGCAGTTTCGGTGGATTCGGCGGCTATGGCAGTGGTTATGGCGGTTATGGCAGCCAGCAGCAGAATCAGCAGAACCAGTATCAGGATGAGGATTCCTTGAAATTCCGGGCAGCAGCCAATTATATCAATGCCGGAAGTTATACGGAAGCACTGCATGTCCTTGACAGTATTGCCAACCGCAATGCCCAGTGGTATTATCTGAGCGCCCTTGCCAATGCAAGGATGGGAAGCAATATCAATGCCAAAGAGCATGCCAGGAAAGCAGTGGAGATGGATCCGAACAACATGCAGTATCGGCAGCTGCTCAGTCAGCTGGAATCAGGCGGTCAGTGGTATCAGGATATGGGACAGTCTTATGGCATGCCGACCATCAATGTCTCAGACTGGTGCTGCAAGATTTTATGTCTGAATGCGGCTTGCGGATGTTTGTGTCCGGGTGCCGGATGCTGCGGCCCGGGTGTTTTCTATTACCATTAATGCGCTGTACGCCGTATAGCGGAATGAGGGGAGAACAGGACGATGAAAGAGATTACATTAAATGGAAAGTATATGGCTTTGGAATCCTCAGCACAGGAGTACCTATTTGATGTGTTTGATTTTCCGGAATATTATGGCAATGATCTGGAAGGATTTTATGATGCATTGACAGATATAACGGAAGAGACACATGTCACGATCATTAATCGTGAATGTATGGAGAATACTTCTTATGGTTCCAGACTTATGTGGGTATTTGAGGATGCCGCCAGTGACAACAGCAATCTGTCGCTGGCCTGGACAGAAGTAAGCTATGAAGAATATTAGAAATTAATAGTAGGAAGGAGCGACGCGGTACCTGCCAGAACGGTGGGCATCGCGGCAGTTGATATGTCTGAAAAGAACAACAAATCCAATAGTCCGGCAGACAACACAAAGCCGGAGAAGAAAATGACAAAGTATGACCTGAAGATGCAGCGTCGTCAGGAGGAAGAACGTAAGGCTAAGAAAGAGAAGAAGATTATCAAAACAGGCTGTATTCTTGCAGTTGTCATCTGTGTATGTATCGCAGCATGGAAATTTTATGACAATTACCAGGAAAAACATGGCCCATATATCACTGTAGGCAGTCATGAAATTCAGAAAGCTGAATTTGACTATTATTATTACAGCAGCCTGAATTCATTTGCTTCCACATATGGCAGTTATCTGTCTTACTTTGGTCTGGATACATCCAAACCGCTGGATCAGCAGCAGTATTCAGATACAATGACATGGGATGATTATTTCCAGCAGCAGGCAGTCAATCAGCTGAAGAATGTTTACGCACTGACAGATGAAGCCAATGAAAAAGGTTTTGAGTATGATGCATCTTCTGATTATGACGATATGGTCACTTCCATTAAATCCTATGCCCAGCAGCAGGGAGTCAGTGAAGATGAATATTGCAAGTCTGTATTTGGCAGTGATGCAACACTTGAAGGTATCAAACCATATGTAGAGATGAGCGGTCTTGCATCTGCTTATTACAATGATGTCAAGGACGATATCGAAGTCACAGATGACGAGATCAATACTTACTATGATGAGAACAAGGACAATTATGATTCTGTAGATTACAGAGTCTGCAAGATTGAAGCAGATATGCCGGAAGAAGAGACTGAGACTGAAACAGAGGCCCAGACAGAAACAGCTGCTGAAAGTATTTCTGAAACAGCCGCAGAGAGCACTTCTGAAACTGCAGTGACAGAAACTCAGACAGAAACGGAATCTGAGACAATGAGTGCGGAAGAAAGCGAAGCCGCAGCCAAGGCTGAAGAAGAAGCGAAGAAAGCAGCAATGGCAGCTGCCAAAGCAAAAGCTGATGAGATGCTTTCCAAGATCAAGGATGAAGCTTCTTTCGAGAAAGTTTATGATAAGTATGCATCTGATACAACCGTTGATTCTCTGAATACAGACAAGAAGAAATCCTCTATCAGTCCGACAGATGTTGCCAACTGGTTATTTGATGCGGATCGTCAGGCAGGAGATACAACTGTGATCGAAGATACTGCCAATAATGCATATTATGTTGTTTACTTCAAAGACAGATACCTTGATCATACAAAGACCGTTGATGTTCGACAGATTCTGATCAGTGCAGATACAGCTTCAACAGATACTGCTGAGACAGCAGAAACGGAAACAGCTGCAGCTGGTGAAACAGAAACAGCAGAGACTGAATCTGCAGAGGCACAGGAACAGGCTAAGGAAGATGCAAAAGCAGCAGCAAAGATTAAAGCTGAGCAGATTCTGGATGACTGGAAGAACGGTGATGCAACAGAAGACAGCTTTGCAGAGCTGGCAAACACATACAGTGATGATTCCGGCTCCAACACAAATGGTGGTCTTTACGAAGCTGTTAAAGAAGGTCAGATGGTTACAAACTTCAATGACTGGATTTTCGATGCTTCCCGTAAGCCTGGTGATACAGGTATTGTAGAATCCGATTATGGCTATCATATCATTTACTTTGTAGGAGATAATAAAGAAGAATGGTATGTGAACATCAAAGATACCATCACATCCAACAAGCTGAATGATTACATGTCTAATCTGACAGCAGACCTGGAAGTTAAGGACAGCAGACATCACGTTGCTTACCTGCATGAGACAAAGGCTGCAGCAGAGACAGCTTCTGAGACAGATACTGCAGCAGCTACAGAGAGTGCAGCAACCAGCGAAACTACAACTGCATCTGAAACAGCGGTTTCCGAAACAGAAACTGTTGAAACAGCAGCAAAATAATAAACGATATATCAATAATAACGAAATCCCCGGAGGAATTCCTTCGGGGATTTTGCTGTTTAGTATGAAGCTTTTGTTAGATGCTTTCTGCAGGTTAAGAGGCACACGGTTTCCATATGTGTTGTGAATGGGAACATATCCACGGGCTGAATTTTCTCAGCGGTGTACTGATGTTTCTTAAAAAATTCCAGATCCCTTGCCAGTGTTTCCGGATTACAGGAAATATAAACAATGCGGTCCGGATTCAGGGAGATGGCAGAGGCCATGAAAGATTGTGTGGAACCGGCTCTCGGAGGGTCCATGAAGATCACATCTGCCTTGGCATTCTGTTCCTGCATTTCGTTTAAGAAGCGTTCAGCATCATTTTGATAGAAGGTAATGTTGCCGATATTGTTGTGACGGGCATTGTTTCTGGCGTCTTTCACAGAGGCTGGATTTAATTCAACACCAATAACGGATTTGGCTTTGTCAGCGGCGATGATGCCAATGGTTCCGATACCGCAGTAGGCATCTACAACGGTTTCTTTACCAGTCAGTCCGGCATAATCCATGGCTGTCTGGTAAAGAATCTCCGTTTGAACCGGATTTACCTGATAGAAGGCAGATGGTGAAATGGCAAATGTATGGCCGCATAATGTATCAACAATGTAGCCTTTGCCGTAAAGAGTAATATTGCGTTCGCCCAGAACCATGCTGGTATTCTGGTCATTGACATTGAGAATCACAGTTGTAATCTCCGGATGTTCTTTTCTGAGAGCTTTGACAAAATTATTCTTAGAAGGGAAAACAGGAGAGGATGCAACCAGCACAACCATGATCTCACCGCTTGTAAAACCACGGCGAATTAATACGTGTCTGAGGAGTCCGTAGCCTGAATCCTCGTTGTAAGTTTTAATCTTGAAGGATCTCAGAAGTCCGCGGATTGTCTGGATAATCGCATCGGATTTTTCATCATCAATCAGACAGCTTTCCACAGGGACGACTTTGTGGGTGCCTTCCTGATAAGTACCGGCGATGGCTTTGCCTTTTTCAAATGCAAAGACGGCATGTACTTTGTTGCGGTAATGAAGCGGATCTTTCATGCCGATGATCGGAAGCACTGGTCCGAACTTGCCCAGAAGCATGTTGGCCTGACGTTGTTTCAGAGATAACTGTTTTTTGTAAGCCATACCCTGATACTGGCAGCCGCCGCACTTTCGGTGAACAGGACAAACATCTGGGTTTTGAGAAACTGCTGTGGATATTTTTCTATATGATGCTTTGGCATCGGATTCTATTTTAACAGCAGCTGGCTTGTGTGTTTTGCCTTGCTGGGAGATAGTCTTTTTAGAATCGCTTTTTTTTGAAAAAGTCCTGGTTGAAGATGAATGGTTTAAACCGGATGATTTTCCAACCGGCTTATCAGTTGTTTTTTTCTTGTTGTACATAAATATTAAACTCCTTCGTTGTCAAATGGCGGAATGAAACTTTCTTTGGCAGTTTCACCTTCCTGAATAAAACCGTTTTCGATACCGATGTCAATGGCGTAGTCAACCAAAGCATCATAATCGGAAGTGGAAATTGTATGATTGAGTTCCGGGTAATCTGAAAGCAGTTCAGAAACAGGAGTGAATTGGTTCATGATACTGATATAAATCTTGTCTCCGTAGGTTTCGTGAAGATAGTGAATGACGCTTCTGGAATCTTCCATACAGCCGGGCAGGGTCAGATGCCGGACGATGATGCCCTTTTGAATGATACCACTGTCATCAAAGACGGGATCACCGGCCTGTTCATACATGAATTGAAGTGCCTGACAGGCCACTGTAAAATAGTCCGGCGCATGGGAATATTTTCTGGATAATTCAGGACTGTAATACTTAAAATCCGGCAGCCAGACGTTGACATGATCAGAAAGAATACGCAGAGCAGTCAGAGAAGAATAGCCGCTGCAGTTGCAGATGATTGGCAGATGCAGTCCCTTTGCCTTGGCCATATCAAGGGCCAGTGCAATGGAGGGTGCATAGTGCTCCGGTGTGACAAGGTTGATATTGTTGGCACCTTTTGTCTGCAGTTCCAGAAATATATCGGCTAGTCTCTCTATAGAAATCCTCTTGCCGCTCTGGCCGGCAGCAATGGCATGATTCTGGCAGAAAACACAGCCCACGCTGCAGCCGGAGAAAAAGACAGCACCTGAACCTGCTTCGCCTGAAATGCAGGGTTCTTCCCACATATGAAGTGCGGCCCGGGCGACCTTCAGATCGGCCGGCACATGACAGAATCCGGTTTGTCCATGTTGTCTGTCAGCTTTGCAGTTTCTGGGACAAAGCTGACAGGATGTATATAAATCTAATAGTGACATAGATCACGCTCCATTGTTTAAGTGCTGCACAAATATGCACAGTTGTATGATTTATAAAATAAGAATACTTCCATTTAAATACCTATGAAATTGTAGCACACTCTGTCAGAAAATACTAGAGCGTGTCTGAAAAAAGGCTTTTCATGTATAAGATATATTCATCGGATAAAAGGACTAAAAAGCTATTTGGAAGTCTATACTACTATAAAAGAGTTGGCAGCTGTCTGGAAAGACAGCGGAAAGGATAGAAAAATGATAGCTTTATGTAAGTTCCTGTTTCTATTTGTATTCGGCGGCAGCATTTATTATGGAATTGAAATTTTTACAAGGGGATTTTCACATTGGAGCATGTTTGTTCTGGGCGGCATCTGTTTTATTTTGTGCGGACTCCTCAACGAGAAGCAGCGGGGCAGATATACGCTGCTGCAGCAAATGTTTTTGTCGATGCTGATGATCACTTTTCTTGAATTCTGTGCAGGGGTGATTCTGAATCTGTGGCTGAAACTGGATATATGGGATTATAGCCGGGTGCCCTTTAATCTCTATGGACAGATCTGTCTTCCATATGCAGCTGTCTGGTTCGTATTGAGCGCGGCAGCGATTGTAGCGGATGATTATTTGAGATACTGGCTGTACAAGGGAGAAAAACCAAAATATAGGTTGTAGATTGTAGATAATATTGTTATTTTAATATCAATATTTTGGCGAAAAAAGCACTCTACCGTTATAAAAATTATCATTAGCGGAAGGACGAAAATAAGAAAAAATATTTCGAATGCGTATAATTCGCACGCACACTGTATGTTTCGCTTTTGGCGTTGCAAGATAGTTGACCTTTTTATAAAATCATGCTATACTAAAAATTGTTAAAAAAATATCTTAATTGGTTCAATAAGTTATAGGGAAAATTTGTAGAAGGAGGATACGATATGGATTATAAGAAGCTTTATGCGTCAAAATTATGTACAGCCAGGGAAGCGGTCAAAGTTGTTACCAGCGGAGATTGGATAGATTACGGCTGGTGTACGGGACATCCGGTAGCATTGGACCAGGCATTGGCGGCAAGAATGCCTGAACTTGAAGATGTGAAGGTTCGAGGCGGTATTGCATTGTGGCGTCCTGCTATTTTTGATATAGAGAATCCTGCGGCGCATTTTAGCTGGAATTCCTGGCATATGTCGGGAATTGAACGTAAGGCAGTGAATGAAGGATTTGCCTATTATTCTCCGATCAGATATTCTGAGCTGCCGCGTTATTATGCGGAGAACGTGCAGCCGATTCATGTGGCGATGTTTCAGGTAGCGCCGATGGATGAACATGGGTTCTTTAATTTTGGACCGAGTGCCTCTCATATGGCCAGCATGTGCAAACGTGCACAGGTTATTATTGTGGAAGTTAATCACAATATGCCGAGATGTCTGGGAGGCTTCAATGAGGGTATTCATATTTCACAGGTTACACATATAGTAGAAGGAGATAATCCACCGATTGCTGAGATGGGTGCCAGCAAGGCGACAGAAGTAGATGAAGCAGTGGCTAAGCTCATCGTGGAGGAGATTCCGAATGGTGCATGTCTTCAATTAGGTATCGGCGGCATGCCGAATGCGGTTGGTTCTATGATCGCTGAATCCGATCTTCGTGACCTGGGTGTTCATACAGAGATGTATGTGGATGCCTTTGTGGATATTGCCAACGCGGGTAAGATCAATGGATCACGCAAGAATATTGACAGAGGACGTCAGGTATACGCTTTTGCGGCAGGTACGAAGAAGTTATATGACTACATTGACAATAATCCTGAATGTATGTCAGCACCGGTGGATTATACGAACTGTATACAGTCAGTTGCCGCATTGGATAATTTCATTTCCATTAACAATGCAGTTGACATCGATCTCTATGGACAGGTCAGCTCAGAAAGTTCAGGCACAAAGCAGATCAGCGGTGCCGGCGGTCAGCTGGATTTCGTATTAGGCGCTTATCAGTCAAGGGGCGGCAAGAGTTTTATCTGTCTGTCTTCAACATTCAAGGATAAGAATGGCGTTCTTCAGTCAAGAATTCGTCCGACATTACATAATGGATCAATTGTAACAGATACACGTGCCAATACACATTACGTTGTTACAGAGTATGGTAAAGTCAATCTGAAAGGCATGTCCGCATGGCAGAGAGCGGAAGCGCTGATTGGCATTGCCCATCCGCAGTTCAGAGATGAACTCATTGCAGAAGCTGAAAAGATGCATATCTGGAGACGGAGCAATAGAATTGGCTAATTAAGTCATCTCGATGACATACCTTCCTTATGGCTGCAGACTTATACTAAGAGGGTCTGCAGCTTTTTATGTAATAGGATTGACAAATATTCGCTGGTCTGCTATCATTTATATAAGTTTTATGTAACGCATTGTTTTATAGATATTTTGCAAAAGAGATGCTTGAGAACGATGACAGCATGTAGTGCTATCGATTGGAGGTTCTGAAGCTATTTTTTTGTGCATATACAGGAGGTTTGAAGATGGAACCAGTGAGATTTGAAGAATTAGGAATAGATGACCGTATTTTAAGAGCTGTAACAGAGATGGGATTTGAAGAGGCAACACCTATTCAGGCTAAGGCTATTCCGGAAGTGATGACAGGTCAGGATATTATCGGACAGGCACAGACCGGTACAGGTAAGACGGCTTCTTTCGGTATCCCGATGCTGCAGAAAGTGGATCCGAAGAACAGGCATGTTCAGGCAATCGTTCTCTGCCCGACGAGAGAACTGGCAATCCAGTCAGCAGATGAGATCCGTAAGCTGGCGAAGTTTATGCATGGCATTAAAGTACTGCCGATTTACGGTGGTCAGGATATTGTGAAACAGATCCGTTCCCTGAAAACCGGTGTTCAGGTACTGATCGGTACACCGGGACGTGTGATGGACCATATGAGACGCCATACGATTAAGTTGGATGATCTGAAGATCCTTGTACTGGACGAAGCGGATGAAATGCTGAATATGGGCTTCCGTGAAGATATTGAGACAATTCTTTCCCAGACACCGGAAGAACGTCAGACATTACTTTTTTCAGCAACAATGCCTCAGCCGATCATGGAAATTGCCAGAACTTATCAGAAGGATGCCAAGATTGTGAAGGTTGTGAAGAAGGAATTGACAGTTGCCAATATTGAGCAGTACTATTATGAAGTGCGTCCGAAGAACAAAGAAGAAGTGCTTTCAAGACTTTTGGATATTTATAATCCAGCACTCTCTGTTGTATTTTGTAATACAAAGAGACAGGTGGATGAGCTGGTGGAAGGATTAAAGGGCAGAGGTTACTTCGCAGAAGGTCTCCACGGAGATATGAAGCAGCAGCAGCGTGACCGTGTGATGAATGGTTTTCGCAATGGCCGTACAGAGATTCTTGTTGCAACGGATGTGGCTGCCAGAGGTATTGATGTAGACGATGTGGATGCGGTATTTAATTATGATCTTCCTCAGGATGACGAATATTATGTGCATCGAATCGGCAGAACAGGCCGTGCAGGCAAGAATGGTAAGGCATTTACATTTATTACAGGCCGTGAGTTCTACAAGTTGAAGGATATTCAGCGTTACTGCCGTACAAAGATCATTGCAAAGCAGGTGCCTTCATTGAATGATGTGGCCAATGTCAAGGCAGATAAGATTTTTGAAAAGGTAACAGGTATGATCGATGAAGAAAATCTGAAGCCTTATATCAGTATGATCGAAGACAAGCTTGAGAAAGAAGATTATACAACACTGGATCTTGCAGCAGCATTTTTGCGAATGGCACTTGGCGATGACGATAAGAGTGTTGAAGTTGATGATTTTGGCGATACAGGTGCTGAGGACGGTATGGTGCGTCTTTTTATTAATATTGGCAAGAATCAGAAGGCAAGACCGGGTGATATTCTTGGGGCGATTGCCGGTGAGACAGGTATTGCAGGCAGTCTGATCGGTACCATCGATATGTATGACAAGTACACATTTGTTGAGGTTCCGAAGGAATATGCCAGGGATGTACTGAATGCGATGTCCCATGCACGTATCAAAGGCCGCAATATTAATATTGAGCCGGCCAATAGAAAGTAATATATCGAATTTGACAGGTGCCTGACAGCAACGATTCTTTAAAGTGAAAGTGGTGAATTGAATATGAAGACAAATGATGAATACGAACAGGGTATCAATGAGTCAGGACAGACACAGGTACATCCGGATGTGGTTGAATATGTGGCGGCACACATGCCGGATATGGATGATCTGATCGATGTGGCCGAGTTATTTAAAGCCTTTGGTGATCTTACAAGATCAAAGATCATCTGTGCACTGGCACAGTCGGAGATGTGTGTCAGTGATCTTGCCGTACTGCTTGAAATGAACCAGTCAGCTGTATCCCATCAGCTGCGTATGCTCAAGCAGGTGCGTCTGGTAAAGACGCGAAGAGACGGCAAGGTTCGCTATTATTCATTGGCAGATGAACATATTCAGAAGTTGTTTCAGGTTGCTTTTGAACATATCATGGAAGATTAATTGTTGGTAAATAATGGAAGTTGCATAAAAATTTCATTGATTTTTCCAAAAAGAACGTGCTTTTTGCCCAAAAAGATGTTATACTATACATACATTCAAGTCGAGGATATGAAAGACTTGGCGCAGAATGAGGGACTTCTGTGCAGGCATATTCCGGATAAGGATTTCTGCGCAGACCTAAGGTATGACATAGGGAAAGTAACGGGGGTTTGATCTTTATGGTTAGCGCACAGGTGACAATTCATACACCACATGGTCTTCATCTTCGTCCGGCAGGAGAGCTGGCGGAAGAAGCATTAAAGTATCGCTGCAGAGTTTCTCTGGCACATGGTGATAAGGAGATCAGTGCGAAGAGTCTTCTTGGTATCTTAAGTCTTTGTATCAGACAGGATACAGAGATTACCGTTGTCTGTGACGGCATGGACGAGCAGGAGGCTTTGGAAGGCATGGTTCAGTTTATTGAACACTTATAAAAGAGAAGACGAATGGATGAAACTGGAAGGGCAGTCGCAGGACTGCTCTTTTTGTTTTATCAGGGAAAATTTGTAAAACAGACAGAAAGGATGGGATTTTTATGAAAGAGTCATATGCAGAAAATGAAGAAGTATTTGCGGATATTGTGATCAGCGGGCGTATATTTGACTGCAGCGGAAGGCAATTATCAGATCATGTTCGGTAATCCTGTGATGATGAAAGAGGGTGAACCGGCGAATCTGACAGTGTATGATGAAAGAGTAGAATCTTATTCGGAACTTGATCAAGACCAATCCAAGGTATTGATGAAAATCGAAGACGGGAAGATTGTCTATAGAAAACGTCATCCAAACAGATAGCAAGTGTCAATTGCATGGAATATCATTTCTTATGCAACGAGAGGGAATACGTCTGGCCGGATTATTGGTATAAAAATAAAAAAGCCCTGCAAAAGGCTTATAAACAGAGGGAGGCCGGATGGCTATTGGGGAACCATCCGGCGAATGTTATGAAAAAATCAAACTGCATAGTAATCATCTGCTTGATTACTATGACTTTATTATAATCGAAAAATGTGTTCAAATTATGTCTGTATCATAAAAGAAATATAAATTTTATTAACAAATGTTATTTTTTTGAAGATGCTTCCTCCGAATTGGATGGCGAATCTTGTTTTTTGTGGCCAAAAATCCTGTACACCAAAACATAACTGTATAAGATGACTGGAATAATAACTGTACAGAAGATAGAAGCTTTGAACAAATAGGTGGCATTCGGACTGTCGGACAGAGCAAAAACCACAGTTGAACCGTATAGTGCCACAAGCAGAATAACGGCGATCAGCGCAAATATTTTTTTTATTTTCATAGGTATTTCCTTTCCGGAAGCAATCGGTGTTCCGTTTTGAGTCATTCGAAACTAACATGTGTGTTTCTTTAGGTATTGTATAACAGCCATCTTTTGTAAGTCAAGAAAGATCTGGGGAAAAAAAGGAAAACCTCCGGCAGCTCGATTGAGAAACCGGAGGTAAAAAAGGGGAGGATAAGTAAATTATCTTTTGTATCTGGGGGATAATTCTGATCAATATCGATCAGAACAATAACAGTATATCCACAAAAGGATAATGTTATACATCAGAAGAGTTGATTTGCAAAAAAGATAATGCTACAATAAAAAACAGCGTGAATAAAAATAATACAGCCAGCAATTGGGGCTGAGAAACGTGCAGCTGAAATTATACAGCGAATGATAAGAAATGATAAGATAGTAAGAGCAGGATGATTTATGAACGAAAGATTTACATTGGAGAGTACAGTAACAGAAATAACAGAGAATGACAGGGTCAATAAGAAATTGCCCATTTTTTTTGATCTTGAATTATGCAGTCAGGTAAAATGGCCCTTTTCAAAAATGAAATTAAAAAATATGATGAAGATGACGAAGTTTCCGGGACAGGACCTGGTGGATGCGGCAAATTTTATTCTGGAAAGGCGGGAAGCCGGAGATAAAACAACGATCCCAATCTGGCGGGGATTGCCGGATGGCGAGGCAGAGGCGGCAGAACATACGGTTTTAGTTCCGTTTGTGTCTGATAATGAAGACAGACCAGCCGTTATCATCTGTCCGGAATGGGAGAATGGCCGGCAGAAAATGATGGAGGAGGGGGTGAAGATAGCAGCAGGCATTTCAGAAATGGGGTGTCAGGCCTTTATTCTGAATCTGCGGGAAGGCAGTGAGGCTGATGATATGGGACGTGCGATCCGTTTTGTCAGAGCCAATCATCAGAAATTACATGTCCTTTCCGATCAGGTTGTATTGATGGTTTTCGGTGAGATGAAGGTGCCTGCACGAAAACTCTATTTTCACAGTAAGAGAGTGAAGGATGTGACCCACCGTTATGATGCATTGAAATGTGAGCCGGAAGCACTGTGGATTATCGGACAGCCGGATGAGGATGCAGATAAAGATGGAATTTTCTTCTGTGGAAGGGAAGTGCTGTCCACGGATGAAGGAAAGCAGTGGCTCCGTGAAAGAATCATTCGTTCTTGCAGGTTGATCAAAGACATATAGTTATTATTAAATGATAATGATATGGAGGAGCATTGCTATGTCAGACCAGAAAATCGAGAACTTACTGAATCTGGCAGCAGGTTCTACAAATTCAGAAAAGGAAAAGTCGGAGAATCTCGGTGTGGGCTTTGATCCACAGACTGATACATGGGAGATTATTGTGAAATATACCGGGGATATTCTGGCACTTGAAAGTCGTTATCCCGGGATACGGATCGTACCTTTACTTGGTCAATACGCCATTGCAACAATCAGGCAAAACCAGTTGGAGGATTTTTCAAATGAGGAAACAATTACCTACATTGAAAAATCCAAACAGCTGGTTTTTGCTGTTTCTTTGGGAAGAAGCGTTTCCTGTATCAACTCTGTGCAGGCACCGCCGCTGCAGTTGACAGGAGAGGGCGTTCTGACAGCCCTCATTGATTCCGGGATTGATTATACACATAGGGATTTCAGAAATCCTGACGGGACAACGAGGATCCATGCACTATGGGATCAGAGCGTTCAGGGTATGCCGCCGGAAGGATATGACAGAGGTGTATTGTATACAATGGAAGATATTAACCGGGCACTTTCAGCAGAAACGACGGAAGAGAGAAAAAAGATTGTACCAAGTGAAGACAGAAATGGGCATGGAACCGCGGTGGCGGGCATTATGGCAGGAAATGGTAACAGTTCCGGCAAAATCAACAGAGGCACAGCGCCGGGAAGTGAGCTGCTTGTGGTGAAAATGGGAACAGCAAATCCAAGGGGGTTTCCAAGAACAACAGAATTGATGCTTGGGCTGGATTTCGTTATTCGTGAGGCAGTTCGGGTGGGAAAGCCTGTAGCTGTGAATATCAGCTTTGGCAACAGCTATGGTGCCCATGATGGTGAATCTCTTCTGGAGTCTTATATCAATGCGGTATCTCAGATGTGGAAATGCAGTATTGTCATTGCGGCCGGGAACGATGCAGCTTCTGCAGGGCATTTTTCATCGGTGATGATATCCGGCCAGAATTTGAATGTCGATATCAGCGTCAGCGAATACGAACCGACATTGAATATTCAGATTTGGAAATATTATGGAGATGAAGCCGCTATTGAGATTATCAGCCCGTCAGGGGAGAGCAGCGGGGCAATAAAGAAAATACTCGGTACACAACGTTTCCGTCTTGGTGATACAGAGATACTTTTGTATTACGGAGAACCGACACCCTATTCTTCAGATCAGGAAATCTATATTGACCTTGTTCCCCGGGAGCAATATATCACAGAGGGAATCTGGACCATTCGGCTCCTGCCGGGAAAAATTACCAGAGGGAATATACAGATGTGGCTGCCGACCTCAGGTATTTTAAATAGAAATACCGGGTTTTTGCGCCCGGATCCTGATCTGACCATTACAGTGCCCGGAACTGCGGAAAAAGCCGTAACCGTAGGTGCTTACAATGCGTGGCTGGATGATTATGCGGATTTTTCAGGGAGAGGTTATATCGGAGCTTTTGGGCGAGTGAAGCCTGAGCTTGCAGCACCGGGGGTGAATATCACCACAACAGCGGCCGGGGGCGGTTATACGGTGGTATCAGGGACTTCATTTGCGGCTCCTTTTGTAACAGGATCGGCGGCATTGTTGATGGAGTATGGTATTGTGAGGAAAAATGATCCGTATTTGTATGGGGATAAATTAAAGGCCTATTTACTGGCAGGGGCAAGATCACTGCGTGGTATCAGTGTTTATCCGGATGTTCGAGTGGGATATGGGGCCTTATGTACAGCCAAAAGTCTCTCTCATATGTGAAAGCTAAATATATGCAAGTGGCATGTTATTGAGAATACTACATTTTTCCAACAATTCAAGGGGGATCATTTTCTCTGTTTTTTCATTCTGTTCTTTAGAGAATCGTGAACTAAAAGATATAAAATATCGTGGTCTTCGGAAATGGGCTGTTTGGAGTCTTGAATATTGTCGATTATTTCTGATCGGAATCAATTCTATTTTTAGCAATTGCCTCTTTTCTGCTACATAATCGTATAAGCTGTCGGGTTCAGTATTTGCCCGACAGCTTATTTGTTTATAGGGACTGTAAAATCATTTCAATCATTTTTTCTGAGTCAAGGGGTTTGATCAGATGACCGTTCATACCGGCTTTTTGACTCTGGCTGATACTGTCTGATGTGCATTGTGCGGTCATGGCCAGAATAACAACTGACTGTGCATCACTTCTTGAAAGTGCGCGGATTCTTCGGGTTGCTTCAAGGCCATCCATGACAGGCATCATGATATCCATCAATATAGCATCAAAGCTGCCGGGATCGGAAGCTTTGAACTGGTGGATGGCTTCCTGCCCATTCCATGCTTTGGAGACAACGGCACCGTGATCTTCAAGATAAAATTCAGCAATCTCCATATTGATGGCATTGTCTTCTACGATCAGCAGGTGAAGTCCTGACAATTCCCGACCTTTCTGAATCTCCGGCAGAGTGCTTTCTGCTTCAGAAGATGGATATTTGGAAGATGAATCAATCCGGAGCGGAAGTCGGAAGGTGAAGGTCGTACCGACGTTAAGGGTACTTTCTACCTGAATCGTTCCGCCCATTTTGTCGATCAGTGCTTTGACGATGGACATACCAAGACCGGTGCCTTTGTATTGTGTGCGGGCATCCGTTTCTTCCTGAGTAAAAGGCTGGAACAATTTTTCTTTTATGAAGGACTCAGATATACCAATGCCGGTATCCCGGATCATAAATTCATAGACTGCAGTTGTATCATCGAAAGAAATTTCGCTGGCATAAGTATCAATGCTTCCGCCCGGCTTGTTGTATTTGATGGCGTTGCTGAACAGGTTAAGCATAATCTGGCGGATTCGAAGTGGGCTTCCCACCAGTCGGATATGCTGTATATTCTTCTTGTGAATATGATAGGTGATCCCGCGTTCGATCATCTGGGCATCCACAAGGGAAGAGACTTCTGACATCAGTTCCTGCAGATCAAATGGTATCTGTTCCAGATCTTCATGTCCCGATTCCAGTTTGCTCATATCCAGAACATCATTAATCAGAGCCAGAAGATGACTGGATGAGAGATGAATTTTATTCAGACAATCATCAACCTTCTTTTCGTCAGAACGGTTTTTGCGGATGATTTCAAGCATACCCATAATGCCGTTGATCGGTGTGCGGATATCATGGCTCATACGGTTCATAAATTCCGTTTTGGCCTTATTGGCTGAATCCGCTTCCTCGAAAGCAACTTGCAGGCGCTCTTTTTCCTGTTGTTCTTTTTCGTGAAAAACAGATGTATTCCTGAACAAGATCATACCATGGACTACGGGGATTTCACGATTGGTTTTCTCGTCATAAAGTGTATCCTGAGACATCAGAACCATTTTCTGAAGCCATACCCAGTTGCCGTCGGCTGACTTTTCCCGGTATTCGACGGTGATCTGTTTGGAACCGGTACGAAAACGTTCCAGCAGTTTTTCGGAGGAATCAACAATCCGGTAATTCTCCATTGTTTCTTCAGAAATATACTGGCTCCGGGCCATGCAGTATTCATTGTAAGAGCAGGGCGGATGAATTCCGAAGCTGAAATCATCTGCAGCGGCATGATAGAAAATCTTCTCCAGCTGATCATGGGTGAGGTCAACATTGTAGACGGCTTCTGCCGTTTCCATCAGGGCATCAACATAATTGCTGTTTTCAATAATGGACTGCTTCATCTGTTCGTAATATTGTGTCAGCTGGCGCTTCTCGTTGTCAAGGCTGTCTGCTTTCTTGTGAAAGCTTTCAAAGCCGAGAATAAAGTGGTGGAGCTGTCCGGCTGCATCGGCGTCTGCAAACAAAATTGTCAGCCGACCCCGGTGTACAGTGCCGTCTTTGTGGTATTGATACGGTACTGAGAGATGACAGTCAGAGCCGGAAAGCTGAGCAGCGATATTGGAAAGCTGCAGTGTCTGCCACAGAGAACGGTGGGTGCCGTCATCTGTGAGATTTTGAACGATCTGTTCAACAGCACCTGAATAACTGCCGTTATCTGCAAGAAAGAAATTAGAGCTGGCACGAAGAATGGTATACTGATCCAACCGGGCATCACAGTAAATACAGTCAGAAAAGAGATATCCCTGGGTATTGATCTGGTTCAGAAGACGATAGTGCAGCTTTTTGACTGCCGCAGCTTCTTCAATCCTGGCTTGGTTCTTGTCAATATACATATTCTTGTCGGCATGGATAAACAGGTCACGCATGGTACAGGTGTCATAATCTGTGGATAATGCATATCCCGCAGCATAGCTCAGCGGCATCTCCGGATGCAGTGTGGAATAATCATCAATGTACTGACGGATATCCTGAAGACACTTTTGTATGTCGCTGTGGGTCATATTATGAAAAATGGCAATGAACTCATCACCGCCGTCCCTTCCGACAAAGTGCTGCGCCGGAATCGCTTTTCGAAGCTGGATGGCAAAGGTGCGGATATATTCATCACCCTTATCATGACCGAGATTATTGTTGATGTTGCGCAGATTATTCAGATCAAAAACGCAGACAGCAACGGAAGAAGCAGTATCCACAGCATCCGGTGCATTCAAAATCTCTTCGCATTTATTCTTGTTCGGCAGACCGGTGGATTCATCCAGATAAACTTTGCTCTGGAGGACCCTGTTCTGTGCAGCATACTGCAGTGCTCGAACAAATTCAGCAGCGATCAGCAGAATAAGCAAAACGATATCCACCAGTACGATACGCTCCAATTGGTTAAGAGAGGAGGCCAGACGCTGGGAATAAGCTTCTGCCAGACCGGTGGCTGTATCACATATTGAAAAGAAATACTCACTCTTGCTGATGATGTCTGTATTCTCATAACCTTTTTCACGGACCAGTTGGATCTCCTGCTTCAAATCCTCAAAGTAAGTTTCCAGTTCCTGCATTTTATTCTGAAAAGCTTCATCATTGAGACGGATAAGATCCAGGGAATCACTTCCGTTTCTCAGACCGTCGATATAAGAGGTAACTTCTCCAATCAGTTCATCCTGAGGCTGTCCATCATCTTCAAACTTGATGATGCGCTGTGTGCACCCCCGTACAAGTCCGGAGTAATTGACAATCCTTGCTGTTCCCTGGATGCGGCTGACAATAGACATAATAAAAAAGAAAAGGATAATCAGTATTAACGTAAAAACGGACATTAAAAGACGAAATATATATGAGGCTTTTTTGTTGGAATGTTTTATCATTTATAAACTCCATTTCAATCCATATTTTTCAGCATTAGTTCCATTTTAACATAGTTTACCTTTTTTTGAAATCATTTCGGTGGGTTTTATTTCCCGGAATAGGAAAAATGCTTGAGAAGTGGGTGCGGGTATGTTAAGATGGGTATGGTATAAAATATGGGAAAGAATTTCCCGGCAGGATTTTCAGGAGAGTCCTGATGAAGAATATAAGAATAAAATACATAAGGCAGGTGAGACACATGGTAAATATATATGAGACAGAAGGCGGAAAGCTGAACGCTTTACAAGACTTTGAAGAGGGCTGTTGGGTCAAAGTAACAGCTGCAACCATGTGGGAGATGGAGCCTGTCGCGAAGAAGTACAATATTGATATTGAAGATATGCGGGCCGCATTAGATGAGGAGGAGAAATCCCGTATTGTTCTGGAGGATGACTATACACTGGTGCTGGTAGATATACCGGCAAGTGAGATCCAACATGAGAAGAAGGTCTATACAACTATTCCTCTTGGTCTGATCCTTGCGGATGGTGCGATTATAACTATATGCAGTGAGGATACACCGATACTGAATACCTTTATCAAGAGCCATGTCCGTTATTTTTCAACGAAGAAGAGAACACGTTTTGTCTATCAGATTCTTTTGAATTCAATGACGACTTATCAGAATGTGCTTCGTTCTGTTGATAATCGCCGTCTGGCTATCGAGGCACGAATCGGCGAGGAGAAGGAAGACGAGGCGGATCTGGTGGAGCTTCACGATCTGGAGTCTACACTGGTCTATTTTGAAACCTCTCTGCGAGCTGCAGGCATGGTTATTGACAGACTGCGCCGCTACAAACACATTCCGCAGTTTCCGGAGGATGAGGATCTTCTTGAGGATGTACAGGTCGAGAACCGGCAGGCTATAGAGATGGCGACGATCTACAGAGAGATCATCGATGGTACCAGCGAGCTGATGTCCAATGTTATCAACAACCGTCTGAACAATACGATGAAGTATCTGACTTCCATTACACTTGTTATGGCTGTGCCGACGATTATATCAGGTTTGTACGGAATGAATGTAGATACGGTTGGTATGCCTTTTGGTTCTATGAAAATGGGATTTGGCATTATATGCGGTCTGACATTTCTGCTGTGTCTGTTTATTTTATGGATCCTCTGGAGAAAACGCATGCTGTAGTATTTTATTCTGTATTGATATTTTGTTTGCAGAAGTCATCCGTGAAACCGGATGACAATGACCGAGGAGGTGTGAAAGCTTGGCATTAGATGACAAGAACATAAGAAAGAAAAAAAATCTGCAAAGTGACCGAGGTTCTGAGAAAAACCGTATTAAAAATATAACAAGTAAAGTCCACCCGGAATATGCGGCTTCTTCGAACAGGAAGCGATCATCCCGGGAGCTTAGTGAAGAAGAGAAGGAGAAGCGGGCACAGATTGCTGAGGTACGCAGAAGACGGCAGCATCAGGAACGCCGCCGGAAGATCATACAGCGCAGGAAGCGACAGAGAGCATTGAGGATCATTGCTTCCTGTTTAATTGTAGTGGCACTGGTTGTCACTGTTTTTATGGTTAAGA
Organism: Pseudocoprococcus catus; assembly: GCF_019734885.1. Lineage (GTDB taxonomy): Bacteria > Bacillota > Clostridia > Lachnospirales > Lachnospiraceae > Coprococcus_A > Coprococcus_A catus. Next base: position 73,319 of record NZ_JAAXCM010000031.1, read on the forward strand.
ACTACAACAGTGGGTCAAGACATGACAATAAAGGCCTGAATGCCTATGAGAATGGGGATTATGAGACAGCCGTCAATGAATTCAAAGAGGCAATATCCTATGACGGCAATAATGCGGATTATTTTGTCCATCTGGGTATGGCGTATATCGAACAGAAATCTTATGATGAAGCCCTGGGTTATTTTAATCAGGCCGAGAGTGCAGCAGAGAGTGATGATCAAAAGGTCAATCTGAACCGCGGACGGGGAATTGCCTGTCTTTACCAGGGAAATTATGAGGATGCAGTGAAGTGGTTCAATGAGGCACTGGCAGTCAGCAGTCAGAGCAATGATATCAGAATTGATACTTTATACTACAAAGCTGAAGCAGAGCAGAAGTCCGGGGATTATCAGGCTGCGGTACAGTCCTATGGCCAGATCATTGATCTGAAGGATGATGCGGGAACGAGAATGCTTCGTGGTATGGCCTACATGCAGATACAGGATTATGCATCGGCAGAGAAGGATCTGTATGCAGCGATTGATCAGAGCAGAAAGAGTTATTCCATTTACAGAACGTTATATAGTGCCCTTGAGGCACAGGGCAAAGATGATGAGGCAAAGCAGGTGCTGAATGATGCACTTGGTTTATCCGGCAGCAGCGGAGAAGACTATTTTAACCGCGGTATGATCTATATGGATCTTCAGGATGATACCAATGCCTCTGACATGCTGAACAAATCCTATGACAAGGGGTATAAGGCGGCATTGCTGGGGCTTGGCGAGATTGCCATGAACCAGAAGGATTATGATACAGCACTTGAAGAGTATACGCGCTTTTTTGATGAGGCGGATGTCAAGAGTCTGGATGCGTCACTGGCAGCTAAGGCATATAATGAATATGCCGTATGTCTGTTGGCAAAGGGTGATTATGAGAATGCAGCTAAGGCCTGTGAGAGCGGTCTTACCTATAATGATCGGGAATCAGATGAAGCTTTATCTTTTAACTTGATCATTACTTATGAACATCTGGAGAAATGGGAAGATGCTTATAATACGGCGAAGGCTTACGCCAGTAAGTATCCGGACGATGCCAATGGTCAGAAAGAGTACCTGTTCCTCCAGAGCCGCGTGACGCAGTAGCAGCCTGCGAACCTTATCATATAGTTTGAGAAATAGGAGAATTTATGGCAGATTTTTATGAGAATAAACAGGTAACAGAAGAAGTCATTCTTGTGGGTGTTGCTCTGGGAGAGACATCGGTGACGGATGAGTCACTGGATGAGCTGGAAGAACTGGCGAAGACAGCCGGGGCAGTGACTGTGGGAAGACTGATCCAGAATAGAGAGATGATCCATCCGGGAACTTATCTCGGCAAGGGTAAGCTGGAAGAATTGGCATTTCTCATCTCAGAGACCCATGCAACAGGTATCATCTGTGATGATGAGTTATCACCGGCGCAGATGGCCAATATGGAGGATGTGCTGGATATCAAGGTGATGGATCGTACATTGCTGATCCTGGATATTTTTGCCCAACGGGCCACAACCCGTGAGGGTAAGATTCAGGTAGAGCTGGCACAGCTGCGTTACAGAGCCACCCGTCTGGTGGGCATGAGAAATTCACTTTCACGTCTTGGCGGCGGTATCGGTACAAGAGGCCCCGGTGAGAAGAAACTGGAAGTGGACCGACGATTGATCAGAGAACGTATTTCACAGCTGAAGCGTGAGTTGGAAGATGTGAAGCGGCACCGTGAAGTGGCCAGACAGCAGCGTCAGAGAAATCAGATCCCGGTGGCTGCCATCGTTGGTTATACCAATGCCGGTAAGTCCACACTTCTGAACAGACTGACAGGTGCCGGTGTTCTTGAGGAGGACAAGCTTTTTGCCACCCTTGATCCGACAACAAGGAATCTGACACTGGATGACGGGCAGGAACTGTTGCTGACAGATACCGTCGGTTTTATTCATAAGCTGCCGCATCATCTGGTAGATGCATTCAGAAGTACACTGGAGGAGGCGAAGTACGCCGATATTCTGATCCATATGGTAGATGCCTCCAATCCTCAGGCAGAGATGCATATGCACGTTGTGTATGAGACCCTGGCGGCATTGGATATTAAGGACAAGAAGATTATCACAGTGTTTAACAAAACGGATCTGATCCAGGATCAGGAAAGTCTTGTCAGTCTAAAGGATTTCAGGGCTGACTATACAGTGACAGCTTCGGTGAAGCAGGGAACAGGACTGGATGCGCTGCTTTCGACAGTGCAGACGATTCTGAGAGCGAATAAGCTGCTGATCGAGAGGGTCTTTGATTATGCCCATGCGGGTGAGATCGCGGTGATCCGAAAGTATGGTCAGCTTCTGGAGGAACGTTATCAGGAAGACGGCATTTATGTGAAAGCCTATATTCCAAAGGATATTTATGCACGGCTGAGCTTTTAAGGCTCAGCCCTTGCTTTATGAACAGAACAGGTGCGTCTGCTGTAATGACTGATTACGCGTCAGTCAGGGTGTGCCGACATGTAAAAGGATTAAAAGGAGAAGAGAGAGGTATGATAAAGATTTTTATTGGCGCAATTCTGGCGCTGCTTGATTTTACAGTTACAAATGGTAGTATGAGATTCGGAATCCTGCCGGACTTCATTGGTTGTTTTTTACTTTATCTTGGTTTTAAGGATATCATGGCTGCTTATCCGAAGACATGCCAGCGACTGGCGACAGCAAGGACAACGCTGCTTGTATTGACCGCTTATTCGGCAATTCTTTATGTGATGGCGTTGACAGGGATCGGTGCGGATATTGCCTGGCTTGAGACGGCTTTATCTCTGATTTATTATGTGGTACTTTTTTATGTGCTTTATCTGTTTCTGCAGTCTTTATATGAGATTGAGAACGATGTGTCCGGTGATTTGAAGTTGGAGAAATTCAAGAGATGGTGGCGCTATATGAGCCTGTTTCAGGTGCTGATCTGTGTTTTGATCCTGGTACTTTGCTTTAGATCTGCTTCAGTGGAAATCTTGTTTGCTTATTATGTATGTGCGGTTATGGCACTTGTGTGCGAAGTCCTTTATCTGGTTCGATTAAATGGTGTTTTAAATACCTTGCAGCGCAGGCATTAGGAGGCATTGAATGTACAGAATATTGATTGTGGAAGATGATGCCGGCATTGCTGAAGCGGTCAGCGAGCAGGCGAAAATGTGGAATTTTGAAACACACAGTGTGACAAATTTCAGAAATGTCATGGCAGAATTTGCGGAATTTGATCCGCATCTTGTATTGATGGATATCGGTCTGCCTTTTTTCAACGGTTATTACTGGTGCGGTGAGATTCGAAAAGTCTCACGTGTACCGGTAATTTTTATATCCTCTGCTTCGGACAACATGAATATAGTTATGGCCATGAATATGGGCGGTGATGATTTTATTGCTAAACCCTTTGACCAGACGGTGCTGATTGCCAAAATGCAGGCGATGCTTCGAAGAACCTATGATTTTGCAAAGACAGGGCATGTTCTGCAATGCCGGGAGGCGGTTCTTAATGTAGATGATCATTCACTGACTTACAGGGGTGAACAAATTGCTTTATCCCGCAATGAATATGGTATTTTAAAAATCCTTATGGAGAACGCCGGTAAGATTGTCAGCCGGGAACGTTTGATGGAACGGCTTTGGGAAACGGACAGTTTTATTGATGACAACACGCTGACAGTGAATGTGAACCGTCTTAGGAAGAAGCTGGAGGGAGCCGGGCTGAAAGATTTTATTACAACAAAATTCGGTGTGGGTTATGTGATTTTTTCGGAGGAGAAAGGGCAGGAATGATGGAAGAAAAAATCAGTTTTGTGAAGTGGTTGGGACAAAAGAAAGGTCTGTTCCTGAAAGAGGGACTTTTTGCGGTTATATTTTTTGTGACCTTTGCCTTGTATCATCTGCCCCTAGCTGCGATTTTTTATCCGGTGTTGCTGTGCTTTTTTACAGGGATGCTTTTTCTTGTATGGGATTACAGAAAGTTTGCAGTAAGACATGAAAGACTGCAGCAATTGTCGGCGATGCCTTTTGATGTGGTGACGGATTTCCCGGAAGCAGTAAGTGCGCTGGAGACGGATTATCAGCAGATCATTGTTCACCTTCAGGATGGACAGCGCAGGATGAAGGATGAGATGTCTTTTCAATATCAGGATATGATGGATTATTATACTGTCTGGGCACATCAGATTAAAACACCGATAGCAGCTATGCGGCTGACTTTGCAGAATACAGATTCATCTTTATCAAGAAAGCTTTCTGTGGAGCTTGCCAGGGTGGAGCAGTACGTGGATATGGTATTGTGTTATCTCAGATTGGACACAGATACCAGGGATTATGTTATTGCTGTTTATGAGCTGGACGATATCCTGCGGCAGGCATTGCGCAAATTTGCGGGGCAGTTTATCGGCAAAAAGATTCATTTGGATTATCAGCCGCTGAATGCACAGGTCATGACGGACGAGAAATGGCTGCTTTTTGTTATTGAACAGATCCTTTCAAATGCAGTGAAGTATACACAGCAGGGCTGCGTGTCCATTTATCTGGAATCGCCGAAGACACTGTGTATCCGTGATACGGGTATAGGGATTGCACCGGAGGATCTGCCGAGAATATTTGAGAAGGGGTACACCGGGTATAATGGCCGAGCGGATAAAAAAGCCAGCGGACTGGGGCTGTATCTTTGTGCCAGGATCTGCCATAACCTGGGCCATGGTATTTCGGCTGAATCGGAACCGGATAAAGGGACTGTGATCAAATTGAATCTGAATACAGCGGAGCGTATGTTTGAGTAGAAAAGGAACAGCACTTCTTACAAAAGTGTAAGAAGTCTGTAAGGTCATTCGATGGAGCGGATGAAAAGAGTTTGATACAATAATCCTGTCAAAAGAAATGAACAAGTCATTCAATCAGACAGGAGGATTTTAAATATGAGTATTTTGGAAGTAAAAGGACTGAAAAAGACCTATACCACCCGTTTTGGCGGCAATCAGGTACAGGCACTGAAAAATGTGTCCTTTAGTGTGGAAGAGGGAGAATATGTGGCTATCATGGGTGAGTCCGGTTCCGGTAAGACAACATTGTTGAACATTCTTGCGGCACTGGACAAACCAACAGGTGGTACCGTATTGTTAGACGGCAGGAATCTTGCAGAAATCAGAGAATCTGCTATGGCAGAATTTCGCCGTGATAATCTGGGATTTGTTTTTCAGGATTTTAATCTGCTGGACACATTTTCTCTGGAGGATAATATTTATCTGCCGCTGGTCCTTGCGGGCAAGAATTACAGAGAGATGCATAAGCGTCTGGAGCCTATTGCAAAACAATTGGGCATCACGCAGCTTTTAAAGAAATATCCTTATGAGGTGTCCGGCGGTCAGAAGCAGCGTGCGGCGGTAGCCAGAGCACTGATCACACATCCGAAGCTGATCCTTGCGGATGAGCCAACGGGGGCATTGGATTCCAAGTCCTCGGATGAATTGCTGGATCTTTTCTCAGTAATCAATCAGGATAAACAGACCATCGTCATGGTAACACATTCTGTCAAAGCGGCCAGCCACGCGGGCAGAGTTTTATTTATCAAAGACGGTGAGGTTTTTCATCAGATTTATAAAGGACATCATACACGTCAGGAATTGTATCAAAAGATTTCCGATACGCTGACTCTTCTCACGACAGGCGGTGATCGGGCATGAGAAAATCTTTTTATCCGAAAATGGCCTGGTCGGGCATCAGCCATAACAGAAAACTCTATATTCCCTATTTTTTTACATGTATTGCCATGGTCATGATGTTTTATATTATTGACGCACTGAGTGTCAGCAGTGTTCTGGTCCGGATCCGGGGCGGAGAAACAATGCAGGGCATGCTGAATTTGGGGAAATGGATCATCGGTCTATTTACATTGATTTTCCTTTTTTATACAAATTCCTTTTTAAATAAACGGCGAAGCAGAGAATATGGTTTGTACAATGTCCTTGGTATGGATAAACGTAATCTGGCACATATTCATTTCTGGGAAACGGCCATTATTGCAGGTATTTCTCTTGTAGCGGGTCTTATATTCGGAATTGTTTTTTCAAAGCTTGCAGAATTGTGGATGGTGAATATTCTGAATGGTCAGACGGATTTCAAGCTGAGAATTGAAGGTTCAGCCATCAGAGAAACTATTCTGATTTTTCTTGTTATTTTTATCCTGATTCTGTTGAGTGCTTTAAGAAAAATGACCATGGCCAGTCCGATGGAATTGTTGAGAAACGAACATACCGGTGAAAAAGCGCCGAAGGGCAATTGGTTACTGGCGTTGGTTGGTATTGTGGCGCTTGCCATTGCTTATGGTCTGGCGGTAACGATTGAAGATCCGATTGAGGCTTTGACATGGTTTTTTGCTGCGGTTATTCTTGTTATCGTAGCAACGTATATGCTTTTTATTGCCGGGTCAGTAACTCTTTGCCGGATTTTGCAGAAGAATAAAGGTTTTTATTATAGGAAACAACACTTTATATCTATTGCCTCAATGAGTTATCGTATGAAGCGAAATGGCGCCGGTCTGGCTTCCATCTGTGTACTGAGCACTATGGTGCTGGTGATGCTTTCATCAACCATCTGTCTTTATGCCGGAGTAGAGAGCATTATGCGTGAGCGTTATCCGAGAGACCTGTCCTATGAGGTTCATGTCAGTGCGCCAAAATATCTGAATGAAGAAAGTGAGGCTAATTGGCGTCAGCTGATGGAAGAGACGCTTCACGAAAGCCATCTGACAGCTTCCGATGTTCTGGAATATACATCCGCTTTTTTTTATGGGAAGCTTGAAGGTCAGAATTTCAGAATGAAAGATGAGTTGATGGATATGGAAACGAATGAATCAACAGCTTTCGATGTCGATGAAGTTTATGTGGCGCCGCTCGGTGTATATAATCGTGTGACCGGAGAAAAAGAGACACTTGATACGGGTGAAGCGCTTGTTGCTGTGTATGGCGGTTCTTATGAAAATAATACAGACACATTATCCATTCACAATGACATTCATTTTAATGTAAAAAAGGTGATTTCAAATTTTAAGGCGATTCATATGGATGGTTCAGTATCAACGAAAGTTTACTATATTTTTGTGCCGAATTTTGATGAGGTGGCAGAAAAACTGGCTCAGTATAATATGGCTCAGTATATGACAGAAAATATGGAAAACGTCTATTTTAAATGCTATTACGGCTGCAATTTAGACGGTAGTGATGATGCACAGATGGCTGCAGAGGGTGTGTTAAATAATAAATTTGCTGCCCTTGATACATCACAGCAGGAAGGTATTAATTATGTCCGTTGTGAAAGCTATGCCTTTAATAAAGAGAGTTTTTACGGTACATTTGGCGGATTGCTGGTACTTGGCATTCTGCTCGGAATTGTCTTTGTCTTTGCGGCTATACTGATTATGTATTACAAGCAGGTGACGGAGGGGTATGAGGATCAGTCAGGATTCGTTGTTATGCAGAAAGTCGGCATGACGAAGAAAGATATCCGGCAGAGTATTAATTCACAGATATTGATTGTTTTCTTTGCACCGCTTCTGCTGGCAGGTTTGCATTTGCTTTTTGCTTTCCCGATGATTTCTAAATTGCTGTTGTTGTTTGGGCTGAATCGGACACAGTTTCTGGCAATGGTGGCACTGGGATGCTATCTGATGTTTGCAGTGTTCTATATTATCGTTTACAAAATGACATCCGGAGTTTATTATCAGATTGTAAGTGCCAATAACAAGTAAATTTGATGGAGTGTGTCCTGTTTTGGGCACACGCTTGTTACTTGGCAGATGGTTTATTTCATGTTATCATAAAGAGAGTAAATATCTATGAAGCTATGGTCATTATGTCTATTGCGAAAGCGTAACAGTATTAAGAGAATATGAGTAAAGATAAGAAAAAAAGAAACACAGCTTACTTTCACCTCCCCGGGCTGTTTGAATTTTATGAATTGTATCGTATTTTTCTGTCCTTATTCCATGAGCACAGAGAATACTTTTATGACTGGTGTGCGATTGGCTCTATCTACGGAGCACCATCGGATTGCATCTGGGGCGGCGGCCGTGTGGAAGATGAAACCTGCGATCCGAGGGATGCTTTAGCCCTTATGCAGAAATATGACATCTCGGCAAGGCTTACTTTCAGTAATTCCCTGCTGGGAAAAGAGCATCTTTCAGATAAAAGATGTAATACTTTATGTGCATTGTTTTCAGAGAGCAGCCGTGTACAAAATGGCGTGATCATTCATTCGGATCTGCTGCTGGATCACCTGAAAGAGAATTATCCGAAATTATATTTCATTTCTTCTACAACAAAAGTGCTGACGGATTTTGAGGCATTCCGGCATAAGGTGGAGCGCGATGATTTTCGCTATGTTGTGCCAGATTTTCGTTTAAATAAACAGATGGATCAGCTGGATACATTGACACAGATACAGAAAGATAAAGTGGAGTTTTTGTGCAATGAATGCTGCTGGTTTGGCTGTAAGGACAGGAAAAACTGCTATGAAGCGGTCAGCCGCAGGAATCTTGGTGTAAATGCACCGGAACATCGCTGTAAGGCGCCTGACTCTGAGCAGGGCTATCGGTTTTCAAAGGCAATGATGAATCCGGGATTTATAGGGATTGATGATATCCAAAATATCTATATACCTATGGGCTTTTCCAATTTTAAGATCGAAGGGCGGGGGCTTGGCAGTGCACTGGTTCTGGAATTTCTGTTATACTACATGACAAAGCCGGAATATCAGTTAAACGTCAGAGAAGCCATTTATCTGGACAATATGCTGGATCTATTTTAAAAGCAAAATAACAAGTAATAAGGAAGCTAAAAATGCTTCCATGATATCCAGGAACAGGCAGAAGAAAATAAAAAATAAAACATCCCTGAAGCGTTTGGCGATGAGCCCGTTTCAGGGATGTTTTATTTTCTTCTGCCATCAGATATCACTGAGGCTTTTTATCTATTTATCAGCGTTTTTGTTGGCTACTTCAGCCATTTTCATTGCACGTACTTTTAATGGCAGACCGAACAGTGTGATGAATCCATCCGCATCGTGGTGGTCATAGAGGTCACCTGTTGTGAAGGATGCAAGAGATTCGCTGTACAGTGAATATGGGGAAGTTGTACCGGCTTTGATGATATTGCCTTTGTAAAGTTTGAATTTAACTTCACCTGTCACATATTCCTGAGTGGATTCAACAAATGCCTGAATTGCTTCACGTAATGGTGTGAACCATTTGCCTTCGTAGCATACCTGAGCCAGTTTGTTGCCCATTTCTTTCTTAACTTCTGCAGTTGCACGGTCAAGAACCAGTTCTTCCAGCTGCTGATGTGCTTCCATAAGAATTGTACCACCCGGTGTTTCATAAACACCACGGGATTTCATACCTACAACACGGTTTTCAACGATATCAACGATACCGATACCATGTTTGCCGCCAAGTTCATTCAGTGTACGGATGATGTCAGCCACTTTCATTTCTTTGCCGTTGACAGAAGTAGGAACACCTTTTTCAAATGTCATTGTGACATATTCCGGTTTGTCAGGTGCTTTTTCCGGTGGAGTAGTAAGCACAAGTACATGATTGTAGTTTGGCTCAAGAGATGGATCTTCCAGTTCAAGGCCTTCATGGCTGATGTGCCATAAGTTACGGTCACGGCTGTAGCTGCTGTCTGCGGAGAATGGAAGGTCGATGCCGTGTGCTTTACAGAAATCGATTTCATCCTGACGGGACTGCATTTTCCATACATCTGTCATACGCCATGGAGCGATAATCTTGATGTCAGGAGCCAGTGCTTTGATACCAAGTTCGAAACGGATCTGGTCATTACCCTTACCTGTTGCACCATGACAGATCGCAACAGCATTTTCTTTTCTTGCAATTTCAACAAGCTTCTTGGCGATACCAGGACGAGCCATGGAAGTACCAAGTAAATATTTGTTCTCATAAATTGCGTTGGCCTGAACACAAGGAACGATATAGTCTTCACAGAATTCATCAACGATATCTTCGATGTATAATTTGGAAGCGCCGCTCATTTTGGCTCTTTCTTCAAGACCGTCTAATTCTTCCCCCTGACCAACATTGATACAGCAGCAGATAACTTCATAATCAAATGTTTCCTTTAACCATGGGATAATGGCTGTGGTGTCAAGACCGCCTGAATATGCTAAAACAACTTTCTCTTTCATTTGTAAAATCCTCCTATATTAAAAAACATGTTCATTCATTTGTGATAATGCATACGCAAAAGTGAATATTTCTTGCGAGCACTCAATTAATATACACCAGAAGTATGAATAATGCAATAGTTTTTTTACAAAAAATGTATTTTTATTAATTTTGCATGCATAATTATGAAGAATTTTTTGATTTTTGTACTTTACTTAATTGAAGATATGTATTAATATAGATAGGTGTTGAACGAAAAATGAATAAACTGCCTTTTAGCGGTTTAAGATAAAGGAGTTATGAAAAATGATTAAAGCAGGAATTATTGGTTCCACCGGTTATGCCGGTCAGGAACTGGTTCGTCTTCTGATGCAGCATCCGGATGTTGAGATTGTCTGGTATGGCTCAAGAAGTTATATTGATCAGCAGTATGCAGATGTTTTTCAGAATATGTTTCAGATTGTAGATGCCAAGTGTATGGATGACAACATGGATGCACTGGCAGATGCGGCAGATGTTATCTTTACAGCAACACCACAGGGTTTATGTGCCTCTCTTGTGAATGAGGATGTTTTAAATAAGGTAAAGATTATTGATCTCAGCGCAGACTTCCGTATTAAAGACGTAGAAGTTTATGAGAAATGGTACGGCATTAAACACAAGAGTCCTTCCTATATTAAAGAAGCTGTATACGGACTCTGTGAGATCAATCGTGAAGACATCAAGAGGGCAAGACTGATCGCCAATCCGGGATGTTATACAACATGTTCTATTCTGACATGCTATCCATTAGTAAAGGAAGGCCTCATTGACCCGAATACCATTATCGTTGATGCCAAGTCCGGTACATCCGGTGCAGGCCGCGGTGCCAAGACGGCTAACCTTTTCTGTGAAGTGAATGAGAATATGAAGGCTTATGGCGTTGCAACACACAGACATACACCTGAGATTGAAGAACAGCTCGGTTATGCAGCCGGTTATCCGATCACCATCAACTTTACACCGCATCTTGTACCGATGAACAGAGGTATTCTGGCTACAGCGTATGCTTCTCTGAAAGAAGGCGTGACAGAAGAGCAGATCAGAGCGGCTTATGACAAATATTATGCCAATGAGAAGTTTGTCCGTGTATTGAAACCGGGTGTATGCCCTGAGACACGCTGGGTAGAAGGAAGCAATTATGTGGATGTCAACTTCAAAGTGGATCCGAGAACACATCGTGTCATTATGATGGGAGCCATCGATAACCTTGTCAAAGGTGCAGCCGGACAGGCAGTTCAGAACATGAACCTTGCCTTTGGTCTGGATGAGAGCACAGGTTTGAATCTTGTGCCTATGTTCCCATAAGAAAACGAAGGTAGAATATTAGAATGAATGATATTATAATAAGAACAATGACGATTGATGACTATGATGATGTGGCGGCGCTCTGGGCCGGTATCAAGGGCTTTGGTATCCGAAGCATTGATGATTCCAGAGAGGGCATTGAGCGATTTCTTCGCAGAAATCCCAACACCAGTGTGGTGGCGGAGATGGATGGCAAGGTTGTTGGTTCCATTCTCTGCGGACATGATGGCCGTCAGGGCTGTCTGTATCATGTCTGCGTGGATGCTTCATACAGACAGCACGGCATTGGCCGTAAGCTTGTAGCCAAAGCGATTGAAGCATTGAAGGCAGAGCAGATCAATAAGGTTTATCTGATCGCATTTACAAGAAATGAAGGAGGCAATGCCTTCTGGAAAAAGGTCGGCTGGCAGTGTCAGGATGATCGGAATTATTATGATCTGAACCTGAACGAGGCCAATATGACTGTGTTTAATGAATAAAAGAGGTGGCAGGAAATGGAATATATTGAAGGCGGCGTGACAGCAGCAAAGGGATTTAAGGCTTCCAGTGCAGCTGCAGGCATTAAATATCAGGGACGTACGGATATGGCCATGATCTACAGCGATGTACCATGTGTGGCTGCAGGCACTTTTACAACCAACATTGTAAAGGCTGCACCGGTAAAATGGGACAGGCAGGTTGTATATGAATCCGAACATGCACAGGCAGTCATCTGCAACAGCGGTATTGCCAATGCCTGTACAGGTGTGCAGGGAATGGCTTACTGCGAAGCTACAGCAGCGAAGGCTGCGGAAGTACTTGGTGTTCAGAAAGATGCTGTATTGGTGGCATCCACAGGAGTTATCGGTATGCAGCTGAAAATGGACAGAATTGAAGCAGGTATTGATATGCTGGTACCTGCCCTTGACGGAAGTATCGAAGCCGGTCATCTGGCAGCAAAAGCCATTATGACCACAGATACTGTTCCGAAGGAAGTCGCTGTGACATTTGAGATCGGCGGTAAGAAAGTGACCATGGGCGGCATGTGCAAAGGCTCAGGAATGATTCATCCGAATATGTGTACCATGCTTGGTTTTATCACAACAGATGCCAACATTTCCAAAGCACTGCTTCAGGAAGCACTCAGTGAAGATATCAAGGATACTTACAATATGGTCTCTGTTGACGGGGATACATCCACCAATGATACGGTGCTGCTTCTGGCGAATGGTCAGGCAGGCAATCCTGTGATCGATACAAAGAATGAAGATTACAAAGCTTTCTGTGAAGCACTTCATGCAGTGAATGCATGTCTCTGCAGAAAGATTGCAGGAGACGGCGAGGGTGCATCTGCACTTTTTGAAGTGAAGATCATCGGTGCCGAAACAAAGGAACAGGCAGTAACATTGAGCAAGTCTGTTGTGACATCCAGTCTTGTTAAGACAGCTATCTGCGGGCATGATGCCAACTGGGGCCGTATTCTTTGTGCCATGGGTTATTCAGGCGCACAGTTTGATCCTGAAAAAGTGGATTTGTTCTTTGAAAGTGCAGCCGGCAGGATTCAGATCATGAAGGACGGCGTGGCTGCAGATTACAGCGAAGAAGAAGCAACAAAGATTCTTTCCGAACCTGAGGTAACAGCCATTGCCGATATCAAAATGGGTAATAAGGAAGCCACAGCCTGGGGCTGCGATCTGACTTATGATTATATCAAAATTAATGCAGATTACCGTTCATAAGCGGCAGTTATAAGAAGGAGAAATAGAAATGGAAAAAGATATGAACCAGTATCTTTCAAAGGCTGAAGTACTGATTGAGGCCCTGCCTTATATTCAGCGATTCAACCGCAAGATTATCGTGATCAAATACGGCGGCAGTGCGATGATGAATGACGAATTGAAGAAGAATGTCATCGCCGATGCTGTTTTATTAAAACTTGTCGGATTCAAGCCGATCATCGTTCACGGCGGCGGCAAAGAAATCAGCCGTTGGGTGAACAAAGTAGGCATGGAAGCACGTTTTGTCAATGGCCTTCGTGTGACAGATGCGCCAACTATGGAAATTGCAGAAATGGTTCTGAATAAGGTGAATAAGAGCCTTGTCCAGATGGTTCAGGAACTGGGTGTCAAAGCAGTTGGTATCAGCGGCAAGGACGGCGGCCTTCTGAAGGTAAAGAAGAAATACTCCAATGGAGAGGATATCGGTTTTGTAGGTGAGATTACAGAAGTTACACCGAAGATTCTCTACGATTTACTGGAGAAGGATTTCCTTCCAATCGTATGCCCGATCGGTATGGATGAAGATTACAATACTTACAATATCAATGCGGATGATGCTGCATGTGAGATCGCAAAGGCTGTGAATGCAGAGAAACTGGCTTTCCTCACCGATATTGAAGGCGTTTACAAGGATCCGGAGGATCCGGATACACTGATTTCAGAGCTGACATGTGAAGAAGCTCATGCACTGATTGAAGAAGGGTTTATCGGAGGCGGTATGCTGCCAAAGCTCAACAACTGTATTGAGGCAATTGAAAACGGCGTTTCACGCGTACATATTCTGGATGGACGTATACCGCATTGCCTCCTTCTGGAAATCTTTACAAACAAAGGTATTGGTACTGCAATTTTGGGCAGTGAAGAAAGCAGGTATTATCATGAACAATAAAGAAATTATGGATTATGCAGAAGAGGCGATCATTCATACATATAATCGTTTTCCTGTTGTGCTTGATCACGGTGACGGCGTTTATCTTTACGATGTGGAAGGCAAAAAGTATCTTGACTTCGCAGCCGGGATTGCTGTATGTGCCTTTGGTTACAATGTCAAAGAATACAATGATGCCCTGAAGGCTCAGATCGACAAAATGATCCATGTGTCCAATTTGTACTATACACAGCCTATGGCAGAAGCAGCACACAAGCTGGTGAATGCCTGCGGCCTTAAAAAGGTGTTCTTTACCAACAGTGGTACAGAAGCCATTGAAGGTGCCATCAAGCTTGCCCGTAAGTATGCATGGACAAGAGATAACGGTTCCACAGATCATGAGATCATTGCCATGAACCATTCGTTCCACGGCAGAAGTATCGGTGCCCTTTCTGTTACAGGCAATCCGCATTATCAGGAAGCCTTCAAACCACTGATTGACAAGGTGGTGTTTGCTGAGTATAACAATTTAGATGATGTTGCTTCTAAGATCACGGATAAGACATGTGCTATTATTATGGAGACTGTACAGGGGGAAGGCGGTATCTATCCGGCTACACGTGAGTTTATCCAGGGTGTGCGAAAGCTCTGTGATGAAAAGGACATTCTGTTGATTCTTGATGAGATTCAGTGCGGTATGGGCCGTACAGGCAAGATGTTCGCTTATGATTACTACGATGTAAAACCGGATATCCTGACCGTTGCCAAAGCGCTGGGATGCGGTGTGCCAATTGGCGCCTTTGTTGCCGGAGAAAAGGTTGAGAAGGCATTAGTAGCCGGTGATCATGGCTCTACATATGGCGGCAATCCTTTAGCTACAGCAGCAGCGAATGCGGTATTTGATATGTTTGAAAGCCGTCACATCCTTGACAATGTCAACGAAGTAGGAGATTACCTGGGAGAAAAACTGGCATCATTAGTTGAGCGTTATGACTTCATCAAAGAAACAAGAGGTCTTGGATTGATGAGAGGTCTTGAATTTACAATCCCTGTTGGGGATATTGTTGCAAAATCCATTGCCAGCGGTCTTCTGATCATCTCCGCAGGTACCAATATCATCCGTTTTGTACCGCCGCTTGTGATCACAAAAGAGAATGTGGATGAAATGTATGAGAAACTGGACAAAGTCCTTTCAGAAGTCCAGTAATCTAAATAGACTCTCAGATGCATTTATATTATTAAGAAATTTTTAGTGTATAAGTGTCTATACAGATCAAGAAGAATCGGATTTCAAAAGAGATCCGGTTCTTTTTTTTGCATTTTGTGGTTTTGATGAAAAATACCCTTTAAAAAATTCAAAATAGAGAGGTTGACATAATCTGAATAATCGGGAATGGGAAAATTAAGGGAAAAATATAAAGGCTTCAATTATTTTTCTACTCTGAAAGTTGACATAATAAAGCTAAACTCAGATAACATAAAGCAAATTTCTAAAAAAAAGACTTGTCAAGCGGCACAATATATATTAAAGTGGATATTGGTATGTTTTTACATAAGTTTTACATAAGTAAAATCAAGGAGAAAAAAAGATGAATATTTCAGGTATGGTTTTGGGCCTTATAGGAGGTCTGGGTCTTTTCCTCTATGGTATGACGTTGATGAGTGACAGTTTGGAGAAGGCGGCTGGTGCCAAGCTCCGTGGGATTCTCGAATTGTTTACAAAGAACAGGTATGTGGGAATCATCGTAGGTATTGTGTTTACAGCGATTATTCAGTCCTCCAGTGCCGCAACAGTCATGGTTGTCAGCTTTGTTAATGCAGGCTTGATGACACTGTATCAGGCTATTGGTGTCATTTATGGTGCCAATATCGGTACAACTGTTACATCACAGCTTGTATCCTTTAACCTGTCCCAGTACGCACCGGTATTTATTATGGTCGGTGTTCTGATGCTGATGATCTTCAAGAACCCGACAGTGAAGAAGGCCGGAGAGGTTGTCATCGGTTTTGGTATTCTTTTCCTGGGTATCAGCACCATGTCATCTTCCATGGGAGCATTAAAGGAGCTGCCGGCTATTCAGAATCTTTTCATGTCTTTGGACAATCGCTTCTTTGCATTGCTTCTGGGACTTATTATTACGGCTATTGTACAGAGTTCGTCTGTGACCGTCAGTATTGTCCTTTTACTTGCACAGCAGGGGCTGCTTCCACTGAAGATTTGTTTCTTCATTATTCTTGGATGTAACATCGGTGCCTGTATGTCAGCGATGCTTGCCAGCCTCAGCGGTAAGAAAAATGCAAAGCGTGCAGCATTGATTCATTTGCTGTTCAACATTATCGGATCCATTATTATGGCGATTATCCTGCTGATCGGCTCAGACTGGATTGAAGCTTTGATCATGCATATTTCCGGCGGTAATCTTGGACGATGTGTAGCCAATACACATACAATCTTTAAAGTATTCCAGGTTATTATCCTGATGCCGTTTATGAGTTGGATCGTTAAGCTGACTTACCTCATCGTTCCGGGCGACGATAATGATGCACAGGACGAATATGAAATGAAGTACATCGGAGACGGCGACCGACTTTCATCTGCAACAGCCATTCCTCAGGTCTGCAGTGAGATCAATCATATGGGTGAAATTGCTATCAGTAATTTAGAGAATGCACTGGATGCCCTTTTGACAAAGGATGACAAAGCAGCCAAGGAAGTCTTTGAAGTTGAGAAACGTATTGACTATATGAACAAAGAGATTACAGATTATCTTGTTAAGGCCAATCAGATCAGTCTTCCGGTGGGTGACCGCAAGAAGCTGGGTGCTTTGTTCCATGTTGTCAGTGATATTGAGCGTGTAGGTGACCATGCGGAGAATATTGCAGAGGATGTTGAGAAGCTGATCGATATGAAAGAGGATATCAACGGTATGGCAGGCGATGAAATCCGCAAGATGCAGGAGATGACGGTGAAGATTCTCCATCTTTCGATGGATATGTTCAATCTTGAAGATGACAGCCATCTTCAGGATATTCTTGATCTGGAGAATGCCATTGATGAGAAGGAACGTGAACTTCAGAATCTTCATGTGAAATGTCTGACAGCGGGAGAGTGCACGGCACAGGTGGGTATGATGTTCTCGGATCTGGCATCCAACCTTGAAAGAGTTGCGGATCATGCGACAAACATTGCTTTCTCTATTCTTGAGGAGGATCCGGAAGGAGATAAACCACCGAAGGTTGAACTTGTATAATGCACGGTTAAAACCAAATCAACAGAAATTGAATATAAGACAACAAATGCCTGAGAGAAAAGGATGGATACATCTTCTCTCAGGCATTTTTGTAGATGTAGATTGCCGCAAGCGACCGCACTCGGCGCGAGAATGTGATTTGGCCCATTCTTTTCTACTGTACAGATAAACGAAAAGCTATTATAATAGGAAGAGATCAATGATATGCGATAAGAATAAATATCTGGAGGATGCAGAGAATGTCTGATGATAAACAGAATAGAAATACAAGGCAGAAATCAATGATTCTTGAATATCTCAAAGACAGGCAGGATACCCATGTGCGGGCGGAAGACATTATTCATGATCTGAATGAGGGTGAGGAACGGGTTGGCAAGACAACCGTATACAGAGTCCTGAAGTCTTTGGAGACAGAGGGCAAGATCCGCAAATACACATTAAGTGAAAAATCTCCGGCATGCTATCAATTCAGTGGCGGACATCCCGAATGCAGACATCATTATCACCTAATGTGCAGCGAATGCGGAAAGCTGATTCATTTTGAGAGTGATGGAATGCGGCAGCTGGCAGAAGAGATGATGTCAAGAGAAGACTTTGCCGTGGATGAGAGTAAAACAGTTTTTTATGGTTACTGCGGTGAATGCCGCAGAAAAATGCAGAATGGAGGAGAACATGAAGATAGATAGTTTAATTTTTGATCTGGATGGAACCCTTTGGGACTCATCAGAAGGAATCGTTGCCACATGGGCACTTGTACTGGAGAATTATCCGGAGATTCACAAGAAAGTGACAGCAGAAGAACTGGCATCCAACTTTGGACTTCCGCTTGAGCAGATTGCCCGCAATATGTTTCCGGATCAGCCGGAATCACTCAGACAACAGCTGATGGCCGAATGCGGTGAAAAGGAGAATCTGTATCTGGCAGAACATGGCGGCCTGCTTTATCCGAAATTGGAAGAAACCCTTCGGAATCTTTCGGAGAAATATCCCTTATTCATCGTGAGTAATTGTCAGGACGGCTATATTCAGAGCTTTTATTCCGGCAATCATACAGAGAAATACTTCAAAGACTGTGAATGCATCGGCGTCACCGGCAAATCCAAGGGTGAGAACATCCGACTTGTCATGGAGCGCAACGGCCTGAAAGCTCCGGTATATGTAGGTGACACCCAGGGAGATGCAGACGCAGCCACTCAGGCGGGCATCCCGTTCATCTATGCCGCTTATGGCTTCGGCCAGGTCAAAGCCTTCGATGCGGAAATACACACCTTTGAAGAACTGCTTGATATCGTGGAATAAGCAGAAGGAGATTTTTAGCAGATATTGAGTGGAGCTTTAAGTTTTGTGTAATAAAAATTTGACGCGATAAACAAAAGAGAGACTGCCGCATTTACTTTGATAAAGCATGTGCGGCAGAACTATATCTGAATGGATTCAAAAAGAGTTATTCGAACACAGGTGCTTCAACGTCGGCTGGTACTTTGGCAGTGTATTGTACTGCCTTATGTACCACTGCCAGACGTTGGCAACGAGAGTGTGCCTGTATTGAATAACTCTTTTTGAATCCATATATTGTTTGAGAAGCTGCACTGCATTATTCCATCATGCGGCAGTCTTATTTATGATTTAAACGTTAAAGCGGAACAGAATCACGTCGCCGTCTTTGACAATGTATTCCTTGCCTTCCATACCAACGATACCTTTCTCCTTGGCGGCAGCAAGACTTCCGTTGTCAAGAAGATCCTGATAGTTGACAACTTCTGCTTTGATGAAACCACGTTCAAAGTCTGTATGGATCTTGCCGGCTGCCTGAGGTGCTTTGGTACCTTTCTTGATAGTCCATGCACGACATTCATCTTCGCCGGCTGTAAGGAAACTGATCAGGCCGAGAAGACTATAGCTTGCTGCAACCAGTTTGTCAAGACCGCTGGAGGAAACACCCAGATCCTCCAGGTATTCTTTCTTCTCATCATCGTCGAGATCAGCAAGTTCCTGCTCGATCTGTGCGCAGATAACAAATACTTCTGCGCCTTCTTCTTTGGCCATCTCTCTGACTTTGGCAACATGAGGGTTGGATGCACCGTCATCTGCAAGATCATCTTCTGCAACATTGGCAGCGTAGATGGTTGGCTTAGCAGTCAGAAGATTATAATTCTTAAACCAGATCTGGTCATCTTCATCATCCGGAATTTCAAATGTTCTTGCCATTTTGCCATCTTCAAGATGTGCCTTAACAGCCTGTGCCAGTTCCAATTCCTTAGCATATGCCTTGTCCATCTTGGCCTGTTTGGAGATTTTGGAAATTCTTCTGTCCAGAATTTCGATATCAGAGAAAATCAGCTCCAGATTGATGGTTTCGATATCTCTGGCAGGATCGACAGATCCGTCTACATGAATGATATTGTCATCTTCAAAACAACGGACAACATGTACGATGGCATCTACTTCACGGATATTGGCAAGGAACTGGTTGCCCAGGCCTTCACCCTTGCTGGCACCCTTTACAAGACCTGCAATATCAACAAATTCGATGGTGGCTGGTGTTACCTTCTTTGTGTGATACAGTTCACCCAGTTTCACAATTCGTTCATCGGGAACAGCAACAATACCTACGTTTGGGTCGATGGTTGCAAACGGATAGTTTGCAGATAATGCTCCGGCCTTTGTCAGAGAGTTGAATAAAGTACTCTTACCGACATTTGGCAGACCCACAATACCTAATTTCATATCTATTTCCTCACTTTCAATGCAGTTTTCCGTATTATTTTAGCACAGTTCACATAAAAAGAACAGATATTTTATGACTTGATTTTTATAATAAAGCAGTTTACAATGAAATGAACGATAAAAGGAGGGCATAAGATGACAGGAGCAAGTATCCGGTTCCCGCATTTGGGGATCGTTATCGAACATCTGGATAAAAGTATTTCTATATTTGGTTTTAATATTGCTTATTACGGTATTATCATCGGCATCGGTATGCTGTGCGGTATAGCTATGGCGGTGCATGAAGCAAAACGGACGGGGCAGAACCCGGAAATGTATTATGATTTCGCATTATGTGCGATTGTTTCAGCTATCGTGGGCTGCAGGGTTTATTATGTGGCCTTTGAATGGTCCTATTACAGTCAGCATCCGTTGGAAATCCTGAATCTGAGACAGGGTGGTCTCGCTATTTATGGAGGCATTATTGGCGGATTCATCTGTATGGTTATTTTTTCGAAGATAAGGAAGGCTAGTCTGCTTTTGATGGCAGATACCGTTGCGCCGGCACTTTTGATCGGTCAGATTATCGGACGGTGGGGCAACTTTTTTAACAGAGAGGCCTTTGGCGGTTATTCAGACGGATTGCTGGCGATGCAGATTCGCGTAGATGAGGCAGCCTATACAACACAGGATCTGATGAACAAGGCAGTGACCATTGACGGGACACAGTATATTCAGGTACAGCCGACGTTTTTGTATGAGTCCCTTTGGAATCTGGGGGTCCTGATTATTATTCTTCTTTACAGAAAGCATAAGAAGTTTGACGGAGAGCTTTTTATGATGTATCTGTTTGGCTACGGTATTGGACGATTTATCATTGAGAGTTTCAGGACCGATCAGCTGCTTTTGCCATATATCGGGCTGCCGGTATCACAGGTGTTTTCAGCCTGCCTGGCTGTATTCGCCCTGATTGTGATGATTTACAAACGAAGCCGGTTAAAGAAGAGCATACACAAGAGCTAATTGAATACAACACAATCAAAAAGTACTGTCAGGTGGGGAGTGATCCCATGATCCTGCAGTGCTTTTTTTATGCGCACTCGCGCGAAGATGTAGATTGTCGCAAGCGACCGCGCTCGGCGCGAGAATGTGCCAAAGTACATTCTTTTATATAATTTTTTGCAATGCCAAAAGTTCACAAAAATTTAAAAGTAAATTTCTATTTTACCTATTGATATATTGATGTGAATAGTCTAAAATAAATAACATAAGTGGTGATTTGTGGTAAATAGTGGTTTAAAGTGGGATTAAACACCTTGATGTTGTGGCAGACACGAGGATTCCTGTAAAACAAAGGTGGACATGGAATGGATGGCTTTATTGGTGAGTACTATCATACAATAGATACAAAGGGCAGAGTGATCATTCCCCAGAAGTATAGAGAAGATCTGGGGGAGACTTTTATTTTGTCCAAAGGCCTTGACGGCTGTCTGTGGATTCACCCGATGGAAGAATGGCGGGAATTTACTGCAAATTTAAGAGAGTTATCTACCATTGATAAAGGCAGCAGACAGTTCAAGCGTTTCTTTATGTCAGGAGCAACAGAATGTGAATTTGATAAGCAGGGACGTATTCTTGTACCGGCTTCACTTCGCAAATACGCAGATCTCCAGAAGGATGTTGTACTGACGGGCATGGATACCCGTATTGAACTCTGGAGCGCAGAGAAATGGGATGTGGAGAGTGACCTGGATGACGAAGATATGGAAGCAGTTGCAGCCCATATGGCAAGTCTCGGTGTGAAGATATAGGAGGATATTATGACGTTTCAGCATTATTCTGTTTTACTGAATGAAACGATTGAACAATTAGATATAAAAGAGAATGGTATTTATGTGGATGGTACTTTAGGCGGGGGCGGACATGCCAACGCTGTTCTGCAAAGGTTAGGCGATGGCGGAAGGCTGATCGGCATTGATCAGGATGCCGCAGCGATTCAGGCAGCCGGTGAACGGCTGGCACCTTTCGGTGACAAAGTGACAGTTGTCAGAAGTAATTACAGTGCCATGCCGCAGGTACTTGAAGATCTGGGTATCCATGGTGTAGATGGAATCGTGTTGGATCTGGGTGTATCTTCTTATCAGCTTGATACTGTTGAGAGAGGATTTACTTACAGAGAAGATACTGTTCTTGATATGCGTATGGATCAGAGACAGACGAAGACAGCCAGAGATATAGTCAATGATTACACGGAGACAGAATTGTTCCACATGATCAGAGATTATGGTGAAGATAAATTTGCACGCAATATTGCCAAGCATATTGTGGCCGCCAGAGAGAAGAAGCCTATTGAGACAACCGGTGAGCTGAATGATATTATCAGAGCGGCGATTCCGGCGAAGGTCAGGGCAAAGGGCGGACATCCTTCAAAGAAGACGTATCAGGCGATTCGAATTGAGCTGAATCATGAACTGGATGTTTTGAAGAATACTTTAGGTCAGATGATTGATCTGCTGAATGATCATGGAAGAATATGTGTAATCACATTTCATTCACTTGAGGATAGAATTGTTAAAAATATATTCAATACCAGTGAGAAGCCATGTACATGCCCGCCTTCTTTCCCTGTATGTGTATGCGGGAAGAAATCAAAGGGCAAAGTGATTTCAAGGAAACCAATTCTTCCGAGTGAGGAAGAATTAACGGTGAACAGCCGTTCCAAGAGTGCGAAGCTCAGGGTATTTGAACGTATCAAAGAATAGATAACAGGCAGCTGATGCAGGCTGCCTTATTAATAAAGAAAGGGTGGCGTTGGATGGCAGAGAAGCGCAGCAATCAATCTGCAATGCATCGAAGAGAGACCGAACGCTATTATATAGATGGAAATACAGCACGAAGGCTGAATGAACAGCCTCAAATTCCTAAAAGAACAAAGAAGAATATACAGGAACAGCCGAAACAGGCTCCTGTCAGACACAAGAAAAGAGTATCTGCTTTTGATTTAAAGTATACCCTTTTTCTTGTTGTGTCTGTAGGAATTACTCTGGGCACCTGTTTTATGTATCTACACTCCAATTCGGCATTGAGTGATGCCAAACAGAACGTAACTGCACTGCAGACACAGCTTCAGACTTTACAGGAACAGAATACTTCATTAAAGGGAAGTCTGAATACAAGCATTGATCTGGATCAGATTTATCAGATTGCTACGGGAGAACTGGGCATGGTGTATGCAGATGAGAGCCAGATTATTTATTATAATAGTAGTAACGATGATTATGTACGGCAGTATGAATCTATACCGGACAAACAGTAAGATAGATGACTTTAAATTTAGGTGAGTGTTAGATGGCGAAGAAAAAAATACGGAAATTTTCCAAGACAAATAGAAGAAGATTATTGATTGTGTTTCTATTTGTTCTTGTTTGCTTTGTGTGTCTGATTATAAGACTTGTGCAGATTAATATCGCAGATGGCGATACTTACGAGAAGAATGTACTGACACTGCTCAATTATGACGGGCAGACGATTCCTTACAAGCGAGGCGATATTACAGACAGGAATGGTACTGTTCTTGCAACAAGTGAGAAGATCTACAATCTCGTCCTTGATCCGTATGTTATTACACAAAGTACTGATGAGAAAGCCTCTGAGTATGTTGCTGAGGTACTGGAGGAATACTTTTCAATTGATCAGGCTACGGTGAAGAAAACTTTGGAGGAACAGCCAAACAGCCGTTATGTTGTTCTGAGGAGAAAGATGACCTATGATGAGAAAAAGCCATATGATGATTTTCTATCTTCGGAGGACGAGAACGATCAGAAAATCATCAGTGCGGTTTCATCCGGTATCTGGTTCGAAGAAAGTTATCAGAGAATGTATCCTTTTTCCACACTTGCGTGTGATCTGATCGGTTTTACATCCGGGGATGACATAGGTCTGTGGGGAATAGAAAGCTATTATGATAAGATGCTTTCAGGCACAGACGGAAGAAAATATGGTTATCTCAATGATGATGTGGATCTTCAGAAGGTAACAGAAGAACCCCATAACGGCAAGACTATTGTATCCACCGTTGATATCAATATCCAACGAATTGCTGAAAAGTACATCAGTGAATTTATGCAGGAGACAGGTGCCAAGAATGTGGCGGCACTGGTGATGAATCCGAACAACGGCGAGGTGCTTGGTATGGCAAGCGCGCCGGTTTTCGATCTGAATAAACCGAGAGATCTGACAATAGCCGGCTATACGGAGGATCAGATTGCGAATATGAATGATCAGGATATGTCCGATGCACTCTACCAGGTCTGGCGTAATTTCTGCGTGAATGATACTTATGAGCCGGGTTCGATCGTCAAGACAATGACAGTGTCCTATGCATTGGATCAGGCCCTGGTGGATCCTGATGAGAATTTTGTCTGTGACGGCGGTCAGACCTATACAGACGGAACCTTTGTATCCTGTAACTCTGTTCATGAAAATCTGACATTGACGGGAAGTATTGTTCATTCCTGTAATGATGTTATGATGCAGCTCAGTGACAGGATTGGTGCTGCAAGCTTTATCCAGATGCAGAAATTATTTGGTTTCGGTCAGCTGACAGGCATTGATCTTCCCGGTGAAGCGAGCTGTGCGGCAACAATTTATACAGCAGATACGATGGGGCCTGTGGAGTTGTGGACGAGTTCTTTCGGACAGGGCTATAATACAACAATGGTTCAGGTGGCATCTGCATTCAGTTCCATTGTCAATGGCGGTTATTATTATAAACCGCATGTTGTTTCCGAGATTGCTTCGGACAGCGGCAATACCATTCAGATGATCGACAAGACACTGATGAGAACAACTGTTTCCAATACTACATCCGAATGGATGAAGAATGCTCTTTATCAGACGGTTGAAAGCGGCAGTGGTCAGCCGGCACAGGTTGCCGGATATCGCATCGGCGGTAAGACAGGTACAGCTGAGAAGGTACCGCGAGGAACAAAAGCACGTCTGGTATCTTTTATTGGAGCGGCTCCGATTGATGATCCGCAGCTGGTGGTTTATGTGGTTGTTGATGAGGCCAACGCAGAAGATCAGGGGCAGAGTTCCTTTGCATCAACGATAGCAGGAAAGATTTTCTCAGAGGCTCTGCCATATCTGCAGATATTCCCGACAGAAGAAGTGCCTGAGACAGAGACAGATGAAAATTATGATGGCTACAGTGCAGATAATGAGGATGAAGTTGATGCGAATGAGGGTGCTGATGAAGGCGATAACATGGATGAAGCAGACAATGGCGATGACGGCAGTGATGACGGACAGGCAGTTGACGACGGCGAATAGCCGGAAGTTCTAAAATGACTGAAACAACATAATATAATAAAAAATGAAAGCGGACAAATGAATGCAGATTAAAATCTATCACAGACGAAAGATGCTCATCATGGCCGCTTTTATTGTGGGGATTGGCCTGCTTCTGACGGGAAGACTGGTATATCTGATGATATTCCGGTCGGAGTACTATCAGGAGCAGGCCAGTGCTTTGCATGAAAGGGAGCGGAGTATTAAGGCTGCGAGAGGAGTCATTTATGACAGAAATGGCATTGTCCTTGCAGATAATCAGTCGGTCTGTACGATATCGGTGATCCACAATCAGATCACGGATCCCGAAAGGGTGATTTCGGTTTTGTCGGATGTTTTGTCCCTGGATGAAACTCCAGTCAGAAAGCGTGTGGAAAAAGTATCTTCAATTGAAAGAATTAAGGCAAATGTTTCAAAAGAATTGGGAGATAAAATCCGAAGCTATCAGTTAAAAGGTGTGATGGTGGACGAAGACTATACGCGGAATTATCCGTATGGAACGCTGGCATCCAAGGTATTGGGCTTTACAGGCGGAGATAATCAGGGAATTATCGGGCTGGAAGTTAAGTATGACCAGTGGCTTAAAGGAATTAAAGGTGCCATTCTGACAGTTACAGATGCAAGGGGCGTGGAGGTGGGCCACGCGGCAGAAGACAGAGTTGAACCAGTTCCCGGGAATGATTTGTATACAAGTCTGGATTATACGATACAATGCTATGTACAGCAGACAGCGCAAAAAATAATAGAACAAAAAGAAGCGAAAAGTGTATCTGTTCTATTAATGGATCCGCGTAATGGCGAAATTCTGGCAATGACCAATGAGCCGGAGTTTGATTTGAATTCACCCTATACACTTCCTGGTGATGGACCGATAGAGAATCATCAGGATGCCTTAAACAGAATGTGGCGAAATGGATGCCTGAATGACACATATGAACCGGGGTCAACATTCAAGATCATTACATCGACGGCAGCCCTGGAATCAGGCAGTGTCTCTTTAAATGACCGGTTTTATTGTCCGGGTTACAAAATCGTAGAAGACCGGAGAATCCGATGCCACAAAATAGCCGGACACGGATCGGAATCCTTTGTGGAAGGACTGATGAATTCCTGTAATCCGGTATTTATTGAAACAGGTCTGAGGACAGGTGTCGAAATCATGTATCAGTATTTTCATAAGCTGGGTCTTATGGAAAAAAGCGGCATTGATCTGCCGGGAGAGGCCGGGTCGATTATGCATCAGATCGAGGATGTGGGTGAGGTGGAATTGGCAACCATCTCATTTGGGCAGTCTTTCCAGATCACACCGATTCAGATGCTTCGTGCTGTCAGCACTGTTATTAACGGCGGGAATCTTGTAACACCGCATCTTGGTGTAAAGCTTGTCAGTGAGACCGGACAGATAAAAAAATTGAAATATGAATATCATCAAAATGCGATCGGCCGGGATGTATCGGATAAAATGAAAATGCTTCTGGAAAAGGTTGTCGCTGAGGGAACCGGAAAGAAATGCTATATAGAAGGTTATCGCATCGGCGGCAAAACAGCAACCAGTCAGAAACTGCCAAGAGGTTCAGGCAAATATATTGCTTCATTTATCGGGTTTGCTCCGGCAGATGATCCGAAGATCGTAGGAATTGTGATGATTGATGAACCTGTGGGGGCCTATTACGGCGGAACAGTGGCAGCACCGGTGATGAGGGAAATATTTGAAAATGTACTTCCTTATTATCTGGGTGAACAGCCGGAAATAATCAATGAAACAGGAGATGGAAATGAATAAAAAAGTGAATGCCGGTGATCCGTTAATGCTGCTTCTTGTATTTGGGATGATCGTATTCGGCCTTGTCATGATCTATAGTGCCAGTTCTTATACCGCCGGACTTCAGTATGGAAATGCATTTTATTATGTCAAACGTCAGATTTTTACCGTTATCATCGGGACGGTCATGATGTACATGATCAGCAGACCGGATTATCATCGGATTCTCAAATATGCCTGGCCTTTGTATGGTATTGCCCTGTTGATGCTGGCGGCGGTTTTCCTCATTGGAACTGCAAGTCATGGCCAGAAACGCTGGATCTATATTGGCCCTGTCGGGTTCCAGCCCTCTGAATTTACGAAATTTATATTGATCATCTTTTTGGCAGCAATGTGCAGCGCAGCAGAGCCTCTGATGAAAAAGAGGAAGGGGATCATCCTGATGTTTTTATGTGTGATGCCGGCAGCGGCCATGGTCATGGCAACGAATCTCAGTACAGGAGTCATTATTCTCGGAGTGTCTTTTATTATTATTTTTACGGCCAGCCGCAAATGGGCTCCCTTTTTTGCTTTGACGGGAATGGGGATCGCCATGATGGGCGTTTTCCTGAAATTAGCAGCTTACCGCCTGGACCGGATTGAAGCCTGGCTGAATGTGGAGACTCATCCTAAAGGCTATCAGACACGGCAGGCACTTTTTGCTATTGGTTCCGGCGGGCTTTTTGGCTGCGGCTACGGGAAAAGTATTCAGAAACTGGCTTATGTTCCGGAAGCTCACAATGATATGATATTTGCTATTATCTGTGAAGAATGGGGATTGTTCGGTGCCATCATTAGTATTTTACTGTTTATTCTGCTGATCTGGCGGTGTGCCGTCATTGCAATGGCAGCACCGGATCTGCAGGGGGCTTTATTTGTAACGGGTGTAATGGCGCATATCGGTCTGCAGATGATGATCAACATTGCCGTTGTAACCAACAGTATCCCAAACACAGGTGTCCCTCTGCCCTTTATCAGCTATGGCGGAACATCTCTTGTTTTTCTCATGTGTGAGATTGGAATTGTACAGAATGTGGCACGGCAGGGAAAAGGCGGCATATCATAAACTATAATGGTACCGGGTCTGGAGGAAAGAAATGTCATCGATATGTATCCGGGGCGGTTACTGCCTGAATGGAGAGGTTGATATACAGGGGGCAAAAAATGCCGCACTACCGATTATGGCCGCATCTCTTTTAAACAAAGGCATTGTCTGTCTTAGACGGTGCCCTCAGATATCGGATGTCAGACATATGTGCCGGCTGCTTGAACAGATGGGTGTTCGTATTGAGACCGATGGAGACAGGCTGATTTTGGATACAAAAGAAATTGATCCGATAGAAATATCTGCACCGGATGCGGGAAAGATGCGATCTTCTGTGCTTCTTCTCGGACCGCTGATGGGAAGAAAAACAGAAGTGCTGATGCCGTATCCGGGCGGTTGTACCATCGGAGCAAGACCTGTCAATTGGCATATAGAAGCATTGCAGAAAATGAACGTTCAGGTCTCAATGAGGGAAGAGGGGATTTATTGCAGGACAAAAGGAATTAAAGGTGCGAAAATTGTTTTATCCTATCCGAGTGTAGGGGTTACGGAAAATGTAATTCTTGCGGCGGTTCTGGCAGAGGGAAGTACTGAGATTATCAATGCAGCCATGGAACCGGAAATAGAAGATCTGTGCAGATTTCTTATTGCTGCTGGTGCCAGAATAAATGGTATCGGAACAAACAGAATAGTGATAACAGGTGTAGAGCAGCTGCACGATGTCCAATACACAATCATGGCCGATCGGATCGTTGCGGGAACCTATATGACAGCTGTTGCAGCAGCAGGCGGCCAGGCGGTTTTAAAGGGGGTGCGGGTCCGGCATGTACAATCGGTGGCGGATGTGCTGGCAGAATCAGGATGTGGCTTGATTATTTGCGAAGAAAGTATTAAAATAATAGCACCATCTGTACTTCTTGGCGTGAAGAATATTCAGACACAGCCTTATCCGGGATTTCCTACAGATATGCAGTCACAGATGATGGCGTGTCTTTGCACAGCTCATGGGGAGAGTTCTATTACAGAGAATATCTTCGAAAATCGTTTCAAAATTGTCCCTGAGCTGATTAGGATGGGTGCAGATATTTCAGTGAGTGGGTCGAAGGCATTGATCAGCGGTTCGGCAAAACTGCATGGAGAAGCTGTTGCGGCCAGAGATCTGCGAGGAGGAGCAGCCCTTGTTGCTGCCGGTCTGGCGGCAGAGGGAACGACGATAGTACAGGAGAGCGAGTATATCGACAGAGGCTATGTTGATGTGTGCAGCGATCTGCGCAGTCTCGGTGCGTGCATTGATCGCAGACAGTGAGTTTGGATGTAAAAATTGATATAGGAAGACAGGAGGAGAATCTGATTGGCAGATAAAGGTACAGAAACTGTGTATAAGCGTCAAAGGAAGCAACCCGGAAAACGAAAGAAAAAGAAGAGACATCCGGTGCTTGCTTTTCTCATCATTCTGATTGTGCTTGTGTTGGTGGGTGTTTTCGGCTTTCAGACCAAAGATATTCAGATCACGGGCAATGAGCGTGTAACGGATGACAAGGTGAAAGAACTGATTCAATGTGATAAGAGTTATGGGAATACATTGATTTTGTGGTTGATCAACCGTAAAATCGATATTTCCTCAGAACCATTACTTTCAGGCATCCGACTCTCTATTGAGAATCCTCAGAAAGTGGTGGTACACGTGAGAGAGCAGCAGCTCGTAGCAGCAGTGAAGAACAATGATCAGTATAGTTATGTCAATGAAAAGGGCAGGATTATTTTGACGCAGGATGATAAGATTCCGGATATCCCGATGATGGATGGTATTCAGATCAAAAGTGCTGAAAACGGGGATGTGCTGACAGCTAATGATGATACTGTTCTGGACAGCATTTTGAATATCGCCGCTTTACTGAATGAAGAGGAGATTACCGCTGATACGATCGGCATCACTTCAGATGGCGGTTACGATCTGGTGATGGGAAAGGTCACCGTTCTTTTGGGAAAAGATATTTATATGGAAGAAAAACTTTCAGAACTGAAGGATCTTCTTCCGAATCTGGATGGATTATCGGGGACTTTACATCTTGAAGAATACGATTCCACAAAAGATTCGATTATTTTTACAAAAGATTCATAAATAAAGGTTGATATTTTTAAAAAAAAATAATATTATATAATGGTATGATACGATAAAAGGTGAAATATGAAGGAGGAAGAACCTTGCTTGAGATAAAACCAAATGAAAATGAAGCAGCAGCAAAAATTCTTGTAATTGGAGTTGGCGGCGCAGGTAATAATGCTGTCAACCGAATGGTAGATGAAAATATCCTCGGTGTTGAATTCATCGGTGTTAATACAGACCGTCAGGCTTTACAGTTATGTAAAGCACCACAGTTAGTACAGATTGGTGAGAAACTGACAAAGGGACTTGGTGCAGGTGCGAAACCTGAAGTTGGTGCCAAGGCAGCAGAAGAGAGTATGGATGAACTGACAGAGCTCATTAAGGGTGCGGATATGGTATTCGTTACTTGCGGTATGGGCGGCGGTACAGGTACTGGTGCAGCACCTGTTGTTGCAGGTATTGCCAAGGATCTCGGATGTTTGACAGTTGGTGTTGTTACAAAACCTTTCAGATTTGAAGCAAGACAGCGTATGAACAATGCGATTCAGGGTATTGAGAACCTGAAGCAGAATGTTGATACACTGATCGTCATTCCGAATGACAAGCTTCTTGAGATTGTTGACAGAAGAACATCTATGCCTGAAGCACTGAAGAAGGCAGATGAAGTATTACAGCAGGGCGTTCAGGGTATCACGGACCTGATCAATGTACCGGGTCTGATCAACCTTGACTTTGCAGATATCTCTACTGTCATGAAGGACAAGGGTATCGCTCATATCGGTATCGGTGAAGGCCACGGCGATGACAAGGCTCTTGAAGCGGTTAAGCAGGCAATCACAAGCCCGCTGCTTGAGACAACCATCGAAGGTGCAACAGATATCATCATCAACATTTCCGGTGATATCGGCCTGATCGAAGCCAATGAAGCAGCAATGTATGTTGAGGAACTGGCCGGTGAATCTGCCAACATCATCTTTGGTGCGATGTATGATGATTCCACACCGGATTCAGCAACAATCACTGTTATTGCAACAGGTCTTGAAGAAGAGAAGAAAGTTGAGACACCTCAGAAGTCTGGTTATGCAAAGAAACCGCTTTACCAGACAAGTGTTGGCAGCAATACATACAAGGCGCCGACAGGAAGTCCTGTACCACCTGCATTTGTTCAGCAGAATCAGGCTGCAAAGAAACCGGCAGGCACAACAGGTAATATTCAGATCCCAAGCTTCTTACAGAAGAGATAATTTGACAGCAATATGATAGGGCACATCCTTTGGATGTGCTCTTTTTGTGTAATAGGGAATTCTGAGGAATTCCCTATTACACAAAAAGGCACTAATGCGCCTGCGATGCGCACTTGCGCGAAGATGTAGATTGTCGCAAGCGACCGCGTCCGGCGCGAGAATGTGCTTTGGCACATTCTTTTTTGTCGAAATATTTATAGGAACCTTCTCTGGATTTGACAAAATATTTATGGGACATAGGCTATAATAGACCCGTACCAAAAATCAGGAGGATAGCATTATTTTTTACCAGACTGCCACCTGGGATAAAATATGCGGGTACGATTACTTCCTGCAATTCCATTATACGCATTTCATAAATCATCACTTAGCAAAGAAACTGCGTCAATGCTACAGGGATCTTTGCTGTCATCAACGGAAAAATCTTTACCGTGTACAAATCAAAACAGGAATGAAATTAATAGAAACAATAGGGCTTTATGATACAGGGAATCGTTTGTATGAACCCATCAGGAAAAAGCCGGTCAGCATTATCGGGAAGGAACTGGCTATGCGTTTGCTTGAAGGGGAACAGGAATGGGGAAGACGATTTCGCCTGATTCCTTACAGCAGTATTGGCGTGGAAAATGGGCTGATGAAAGGATTTGTTGCGGACGAATTGGTTGTGTTTGTGAACCGATATTCTTTTGTATATGCACATCCGGTTTTGGCTGTGGCTGAACAGTCCTTTGGTAAAAGGGATGGCTATGAGATCATTTTGCATCCGGACATGATCTGAGTGCATAAGATATGGAAATTAAATTCAGGAGGGAATGGGTTGATGCGGACAATCAATTATGCAGGGTATCGTATGCTGCGTGGGTTCAGAAGTGTGATTTATAAATCGAATGGAGAAATCCATTATATCAGCGGAACGGATGTCCTTCCGGTTCCGCTGGAGGGTGAACAGGAAAAAAAGGCCATTGAGATGCTGGCGTTGGAAAAGGAGAGAGAACGGGGACGTAATATTCTGATCGAACATAATCTTCGTCTGGTAGTTTATATTGCCAGAAAGTTTGATAATACAGGTGCCGGAATGGAGGATCTGATTTCCATAGGAACCATCGGTCTGATCAAGGCCATCAATTCCTATAATCCGGAAAAAAATATAAAGCTTGCGACTTATGCATCCAGATGTATTGAAAATGAAATTTTGATGTATTTAAGGCGCAGCAGCAAATTGAAAATGGAAGTATCGATTGATGAACCTTTAAATGTAGACTGGGATGGCAATGAATTGCTGCTGTCAGATATATTGGGCACGGATGAAAACGTCATTTACAGTAAAATGGAGGAGGAAGTGAATTATCATTTGCTGTATAAAGCACTGTCAAGACTGTCACCCCGGGAGAAGACAATTATTCAGCTCCGTTTTGGGATACGAACTTCGGACGGACAGGAAAAAACTCAAAAAGAGGTGGCAGATCTCCTTGGTATTTCTCAATCTTACATTTCCAGGCTGGAGAAGAAGATCATCGGACGATTAAAAAAGGATATTGTGAGAATGGAAGGGGCGTGAATGTACGGTTGAAGGGATGGGAAAATTTTGCATCTGAAATGCATCTAAAATGTTGAAAACATTGTACTGTCTGTGAAAATCATGTAAAATGATAAAAAAGGAATCAAAAAACGGAGGAAATTCGAATGGGGTCTGTGAATTTACAAAAGGCAAATGCTGTTATAGATGAAGTAAAAAAAGTCGTGATCGGAAAAGATGCCTGCATATTTAAGGTCATGGCGGCTATGATCGCCGGCGGTCATATTTTGTTGGATGATATTCCCGGTGTCGGAAAGACAACAATGGCACTGGCATTTTCGAAGGCAATGGATCTGCAGCAAAATCGTGTCCAGTTTACACCGGATATTCTTCCGGCAGATATCGTAGGATTTTCCATGTATGATAAAAGCAGCGGAAAGTTTGTCTATCAACCCGGAGCTGTTATGTGCAATTTGTTTCTGGCGGATGAGATTAATCGTACATCACCGAAGACCCAGTCTGCGCTTCTTGAAGTGATGGAGGAGGGAAGCGTAACTGTGGATGGCGTAACAAAACCTGTGCCGGAACCTTTTATTGTTCTGGCAACCCAGAATCCGGTGGGAAGTGCCGGCACACAGATGCTGCCGGAATCCCAGGTTGACCGTTTTATGATCTGCCTGACCATGGGCTATCCGAATCCCGAGGATGAGATTGCCATTTTGAAGGGTAAATCCGAAGGAGATCCATTAAATGAAGTTGCATCGGTGATGAATGCGGCAGCCCTTTTGGATGCAAAACGTGAAGCTGAACAAATCTATGTTCATCAGGCAATTTATAAATACATGGTACGTCTGGTTAATAAAACACGTCAGCATGATATGATCGAGCTGGGAATCAGTCCGAGAGGTACAGTGGCCCTGGCAGCCATGGCCAAAAGCTGTGCATGGCTCCAGGGAAGAAAGTTTGTCTATCCGGATGATGTAGCCAATGTATTTTACGATGTTGCTATCCATAGAATACGGCTGAATGCCAGAGCACGGATCAATCATGTGACGGCATCTGATCTCCTTGACCAGATTATCAATGATACAGAGCGGCCTACTGTGCGGAGAAAGAAGCAATGATGATACGCTGGGGTATATATCTTGCTTTTGTGGTTTTAATGGTCTATGAGTCGGTGATCTATGAGAATGCGGCTGTCAGTATGCTGATGGCTGCGGCTATTTTTTTGCCGGTTATTTCACTGGTATTGTTGGTTGTCGCCCGAAGAAAAATAAATATCACCATGAAAATACCGGTTCCCGTGGCAGAAAAAAATAATCCGATTCAATTGCAGATAGATATCAAACGGGGGATCATGCTTCCCGTGGGACAAATCAATCTGCGTATGCGCTGCATTTCCGTTCTTACTAATCAACAAAAGGTCAGTTATCTGAGGATTGATCATGATGGAAGAATTAACAGCCATGTCATTTATGATATTTGCGGTTATCAATGCGGAAAAGTCAAAATTGTGATTGACAGAATCCGGACAAAAGACATTTTCGGCTTCTTCAGTCTGAACAAAAAAATAACTCTGACAAAAGAGATAACCTTTCTTCCTAAAATTTATGAAACGATGGTGGATGTATCGGAAGGTGTCCGCCATTTTGCCGGCGAGACTGAGGAGGACGAGCCGGAGGCTGCGGGGAATGACCATTCACAGATTTATCAGATCCGTCCTTATCGCCCCGGAGATCGTCTTCAGACAATCCATTGGAAATTGACAGCACGAAGCGGTGAGCTTTATGTCAGGGAGGCCGGTGAGCCAATTTGTCTTGCGGCAGGAATCTTTATGGATTTTTATGCAGCGTCTCAGAGGGAAAAAAGCAATGCGGAAGCTTTGGTCGAAGCCGCGTTATCTATTTCCAATGCGCTGTTGGAACAAAACTGCCGGCATTTTATTGTGTGGTATGATGCAGAGGCAAAAAAGCTTTCAAAGCAGCGCATCAGTAAAATAGATGATATTTATGCATTGATGAGCTATCTGATGTCAGTGTCCTGTTATGAAGGATTCGTGGATCTGAAGGAAATGTACAAAGAAGCTTTTCCTTATGGACTTTATGCTGCGGATATCACATTAAAATTGTCCGGTGAGATACTGACAAACGAAGAAACGGCAGGCTATTTTAATGCAGCGAATATTAAGAAATCAATGTCAGAATGTTTAATTCGTATTTAAATAGGTTTTAAGGTACAAAAGGATGGGTAAAAAATTAAAAAAAGAATTTGAATTGGATATCGATCAGAAGTGGCCGGTTTATAACAGTGAACCTGAGGTAAGAGAACGGATACTGACCGGTATATTCCATGGTTTGCTGCTGTGTGTCTGGTCGATCGGATGGATCGAATGGATCTGCGGCAATGCAGGGTTAAAACCGGACACTGTAAAGATGGCTGTCCTTTCGGTAGCATTTGGTATTCTAATTGAAGTTCTGAATTTAACATATCAGGAAAATAAAGGTTTTGTCATAGGCTGTGTACTATTGGCGGTTATTGCGAGATTTAATCAGGGCAGTGTCCTTTCGGGATATAATGCCTGGGCTCAGGGGCTGGAAAAAGCGATTTCCCATTATTACCAGATAGATGTACATCTGGTTATCGACAATGTGAATACAGTTGAAAATATGCTTTTTTATGGAGTGGTTCTTGGATTTCTGATGTTGATCATAAACTATGCAACAGCTGCAATGCGGTCAAATAAAATCACGATTTTATTGACCGGGCTTGCATTGGTTATGTCTTTAATGCTGGATGCTTTTCCGGATGTGATTTGGATGTTTGCGGTGATCATTACCTTGGGCGGCCTCATTGCCTTTGATTCTGTTGATGTTTATGTGCTGAATTCTATGATGAATAGAAAAGCACTCCGAGGGGGAGTCCTGGCCGTTGTTATGCTGACTTTGGTATTTGGGTTTAGTGACTGGCTTGCTCGAAATTATGCAGCAGATTTTATGCATAATCAGTATGCTGTTGTCAAAGATTATCCGCAGCAAATGTTTTCAGCAGCCCAGAGGACTCTCGGTAAATTGATGGGTGATCAGCCGGGGCTTTTAAGTAATCAATCTCCTGTGCAGTCCGGCAAAGTTGAATTGAAAGTCTGGACAGATGTCAGGCCTCGGTCAGCTGTTTATATGAAGGATTTTTCAGGTGCTTCTTACAATACAGATACAGAGTGCTGGGCTGTGATCACAGATGATGGACTGCGCAAAGATTATCAGCAATGGCCGGCATCCGGGCAGTGGACCTATGATGAAGCGAAAGCACTGTGGGCCCAGCAGCTATTCCGCTGTCTTGGCGCAATAGAAGATGATGCATCTGAACAAAATTACATTGTCTCCAATATATCTGCAGATGATCAGTGTACCTGGGCACCATATGGTATCAACATAAGCGGCATGACAATGGAAGGAGATAGTTATCTGAGAGCCTCATCCGGGAATGAATTCAATGGCTATCCACTGCCTGATTTGGAAAAAATACTGGCAGATGATACCCCGGAAAGTACTGTTCTTAATCAGGATGAGGCTGATTTATTCCAGGATTATGACAGTTATGTATATGCCAATTATTTAAGTGTGCCGGATGGCATGCCTTCACTGGAGCAGGCTGTCAAAGCGCTCCGGTCAGAAAATGGTGATATGACGGTGTACCAGTGGGTGACAGAAATACAAAATATTCTGCAGCAGAATTACACCTATGAGAAAAATAATCTGGAACCTGTGTCGGATGGGAGTAATGTTATTGAGGATTTTTTTGGAAGGCAGAAAAAGGGTTACTGTATTCATTTTGCTTCTGCAGGCGTCATGATGCTTCGCCTGGCAGGTATTCCTGCCAGATACGCATCGGGATATGTTGTATGGCCGCAGGATTTTAAGGCAGACACATCCCTTGGAGGTTATACGGCCGATGTAACAGGTTACAGGGGACATGCATGGACAGAAATCTATGATCGTGTACATGGGATATGGATCCCGGTGGATATGACACCGGCAGAGGATGCCATCGCTCAAAATCATCCGTCAACTACAGAGACAGATCCTGCTTCAGAAGAGAATTCTGAATATACGGACACTTCGCAGGAAACAGAATCAGGAGGGAGTGAAACTGCATCAGAGACATCAGCAGAGAGTTCAGAGACGGGGCATGAAACAAAAGGAGATGATGCAGAGTCTTCACAGAAGGATAAAGAAACAGGAAACAGTACAAACTCATTGAAGGGTTCTCAGAGGGGTGTAGGCGAAAATAAAGGGATTCCTTTATGGCCGGCGGCAGTTATGGCTGTGATAGCGGTGTTTGGAGGGTTTGTCTATTATTCCGGATATCGGAAGCAGTCTTTTAGAACCTACAGTCGTATAAATAGAAATAAAGCATTATTATCCAGATGGCAGCATCTAACAGAAGAACTGGAACGGTCGGGTATCCGGCCGGAGCGGCCGTTGGATGACTGGGACTACGTGAAATGGCTGCAGTCGCAGCTTGAACATCCGGATGAGAAAGAATTAATGTGGCTGATGGAAAAACTCCATCAGGCGGCTTTCAGTGAAGATATGCTGACAAAAGAAGAGTATGAGCAATGTACAGGGATCTGTCATGAAATCAAATGTCATTTAGAGAAGAAAAAATAACGAAAACGGATGCCATTCACTGTTATCAGACAGTGGGTGGCATCCGTTTTGGTTAATTAGACGCAAGTATTTTCTTGATCTCATCCATAAAAGTATCGATATCTTTGAATTCACGGTAAACCGATGCAAAACGAACGTAGGCTACAGGATCCAGATTCTTGAGGTGGTCCATGACAAGTTCCCCGATGACCATCGTCGGAATCTCACGTTCTTCTCTGTTGAAAAGCGTATTCTCAATATCGTCAATGACTGCAGTGATCTGGGCTGTTGAAATCGGACGCTTATGACAGGAACGAACAATGCCGGCTTCGATTTTAGAACGGTCGTAAGGTTCCCGGTTGTTGTCTTTCTTGATGACAATCAGAGGCAGTGTCTCGATTTTCTCATAGGTTGTAAAACGTTTCCCGCAGACCGGGCACTGACGTCGGCGGCGAATGGAAGCGTTGTCGTCGGTAGGACGGGAATCAATCACACGTGTATCCTCTGCGCTGCAAAATGGGCATTTCATATCTTCTTCCTCCTGTACATAAGGGAATCATCCCTGTTAACGTTTATTATAAACAATTGTGTAACGAAGGTCAATTTAATTCGTCGGTTTTTGCATACATTTTTCGAGATCAACGTCCACAAGAATGATATCTGCACCAATTTGGCGGATGCATTTCCAACCGATCAGATATTCGGCATCCCGACCGAAGAAGCCGCAGAAGCGGGAGGGCCCCGGAAGAATCAGCTGACAGATGGCACCTGTATGAAGATCAAATTCAATGTCCAGAACACGGCCCAAACGCTGACAGTTCCGGATGTTAATAACTTCTTTTTCACGGAGTTCACAGATACGCATAAAGCAATTCTCCGATAATGCTATCTCTAAAATATATGATGCGGCTTGAAGAATTATTTTATTTTGGATATAATAAGGCCAAAAGTGTAAATGGAGGCGGGACAATGAAATTCAGACCGTGTATTGATATACATAATGGAATGGTGAAACAGATTGTAGGCGGCAGTTTAAAGGATGAGATGAATCAGGCCATTGACAATTTTGTTTCGGAACAGGATGCAGCCTGGTATGCCAGGTTATACAGAGAGAAAGGACTGATTGGCGGTCATATTATCCTTTTAAATCCCGAAGGCTCTGAGTATTATGATGCAGACCTTGCCCAGGCCATGGGGGCACTTGAAGCTTTTCCGGGCGGTTTGATGATCGGCGGCGGCATTCACAGTGATAACGCGATGAAGTTTATTCGCGCCGGTGCTTCACATGTTATAGTGACTTCTTATGTGTTTAAGGAAGGAAAGATTGATTTTGAACATTTAAAAGCAATCCATGAATCTGTTGGCAGAGAACATCTGGTTCTGGATCTGAGCTGCCGCAAAAAAGATGGGCTTTATTATATTGTCACTGATCGTTGGCAAAAGTTTACTGAACATATCGTGAATGAAGAGACACTGAATCTTCTGGCGCCTTACTGCAGTGAGTTTCTGATTCATGCAGTGGA
This sequence comes from Pseudocoprococcus catus, assembly GCF_019734885.1. GTDB lineage: Bacteria > Bacillota > Clostridia > Lachnospirales > Lachnospiraceae > Coprococcus_A > Coprococcus_A catus. The sequence goes on from NZ_JAAXCM010000031.1 coordinate 112,678, forward strand.
TGTGGAGGGCAAAGCCTCCGGAATAGAGAAAGAACTCGCATCAATCCTCGGCGCCTGGGATGGCATTCCGATTACTTATGCCGGCGGTGTCGGATCTCTTGATGATGTTGAAATATTAAAAAGACTTGGCAATCATCGTCTGGATGTGACAATTGGCAGTGCACTGGATATTTTCGGCGGCACCATTCCTTTTGAGAAGGCGGCAGATATTTCCTGATACAGCATTGCATAAAATGACCTCATCATGCGCATCATTATGTTTGGGATGAATTCTCAATCTAATGATGCGGAGGTATTTGTATGGCTGGATACAAAGTGGAGATTTGCGGTGTCAATACGGCAAAACTGCCGCTCCTGAAAGAAGACGAGAAGGAAATGCTGATGAAGAGAATCAAGAACCATGATTTGCGGGCCAGAGAGCGTTTTATCAATGGTAATCTCAGGCTGGTTCTCAGTGTTATACAGCGTTTCTCGGGTACCAATGAAAACGTCAATGATCTTTTTCAGGTGGGCTGTATCGGCCTTATAAAAGCAATCGACAACTTCGATTTAACACAGGGTGTACGTTTCAGTACTTATGCTGTGCCTATGATCGTTGGGGAAATTCGTCGCTTTCTGCGTGACAACAGTGCTATACGGGTCAGCCGCTCTTTAAGAGATACGGCTTATAAGGCGATATACGCCAGAGAGGCTTTAATCACAAGAAATAATCGTGAACCGACGGTAATGGAAATAGCTGAGGAAACAGGTATTCCGAAGGAAGACATTGTCTTTGCCCTGGATGCCATTCAGAGCCCGATGTCTTTATATGAACCGGTTTATACTGATGGTGGGGATGCGTTGTGTATTATGGATCAGGTCAGCGACAGGAAAAATGGTGAAAACAGCTGGGTTGAGAATCTGGCATTGAACGATGCAATGAAAAGACTAAATCATCGTGAGAACAGAATTATCAAAATGCGCTTTTATGAAGGAAAGACCCAGATGGAAGTAGCGGATGAACTGGCCATTTCACAGGCCCAGATTTCAAGAATAGAAAAATCAGCACTTCAAAATATGCGGACATATCTGAGAGCCTGAATGTATGCTGTATATCAAATGGGTTTCAGGCAGACTCCAAGATAAAGCAAATGTAACATTAATTGCAAATGAAGTAGAGGCATTTTATACAAACGTTAATGGAGATGGAAATCTAGTTCATACAGTTCAATGTAATCACACATTAGAAAAAATCATCGGACAAATCCGTAGCGGTGCCCCCGACAGTAGAATTCTGCTCATATCGCCCATCTGGCTGGGAGAGAATGTCTGGAAACTGGGATTCGATCCGGAATTCTCAGAGAAATCTGTCGATGTCTCAAAGCATCTGGCAAAAGTTTATCGTCAGATTGCGGAAAAAGAAAATATTCCATTTCTTAATGCGGCTGCATATGCAAAACCAAGTGCAGCCGATCAGGAACATATGGACCCTGAGAATCATCGATTGCTAGCAGAGGCAATTTATCAAAAAGTAATAGAAATTGAAGGCATCCTCGGCTAAGGATGCCTTTGTGCATGTATAGGATGTCTTAATCGGCGGCTTACAGGCTCTGTTCTGCGGCTGACATGAACGAAATCGACAGATAGAGAATGGTGATCAGTGCTTTTGCTTGCTGTCCATAGTAATCGTTACAGGTCCATCATTGACCAGAGAAACCATCATATGGGCACCGAACTCGCCTTCTTCTGTATGGATACCGCAGTCACGGCAGGCTGCAATAAACTTCAGATACATCTCTTTAGAAAAATCAGGTGCGCCGGCTTCTGTGAAGCTCGGGCGATTGCCTTTCTTCGTGCTGGCAAACAGTGTGAACTGAGAAATGATCAGAATTTCACCGCCGACATCTTTCAGAGAAAGATTCATCTTGCCTGCTTCATCTTCAAATATCCTCATCTGAGTAATCTTCTTCACCAGATAATCCATATCCTCATCGGTATCTTCATTGGCTACACCGAGCAGGACAAGAAATCCTCTTCCGATCTTCCCGATGGTTTCATCATTGACATCAACACTGGCGCGGGAAACGCGCTGTATAACTGCTTTCATGTGTATTCCTCCATAGTTGTCATTTGATCATCAGTAAAAACTGAAAAACGAATGTCTGATGACATTATAGCAGAATTTATTAGATAAATCACCTGCCATATGATGACAGATTATAAAATCTATTGTGGATGATGTCGATGAATGATATTTGCGGGGAATTTCAAGGATGGATATAATGGATTTTAAGGGATTCGTGTATTTGCTGCAGGAAAGGTCGGAGATGTTTTGTAAAACAACCAGTGCGGTACTGATTGGAATGAGCAGTGAGATGATTACAGTGGAGACGGATGTCAGCGGCGGTTTGCCTTATTTTGATATGGTAGGGTATCTTTCAGCAGAAGTGAAGGAAGCCAAGGAGCGAGTGAGGACAGCTGTCCGGAATGCCGGTTTTAAATTAGAACCGCGCAGAGTCATTGTGAATCTGTCGCCTGCGGATGTCCGCAAGTCAGGGACGATGTGTGATCTGGCTATTGCTGCCGCAGTTTTATGCGCCTATGGTTTTATCGCACAGGATAAGTTGAATGATGTATTGTTGATCGGAGAATTGAGCCTGGATGGCAGTGTCCGATCAGTGAATGGTGTACTGTCAGTTGTACTGATGGCCAGAAAACTGGGCATATCAAAATGTATCGTTCCCTCTGTGAACGCATTTGAAGGGGCTGCTGTGGATGACATTGAAGTTTATGGAATACATACCCTGAAGGAACTGATTGGCTTTCTGAACGGAAGCTGCTATGTTGAGGCAGCTTATACAGACAAAGAGGCACTGCTTGATCAGTCAGGAAAGCGAATGCCGAAGATTGATTTCAGTGATATATCCGGGCAGAGGACAATGAAGAGAGGATTGGAGATTGCAGCTGCCGGAATGCATCATACAATGTTGATCGGGCCTCCGGGAGCAGGCAAGTCTATGGCTGCGAGACGGCTGCCTACCATTCTGCCGGGGATGACATGGGATGAGTGTCTGGAGGTGTCAGAGATTTACAGTGCCGCAGGTTTGCTGAAAGCTTCGGAGGGGCTGATCACATCACGGCCATTCAGAAGTCCGCATCATACGGCTTCGGATGTGGCCTTGGCCGGTGGGGGCAGAGTGCCCAAACCCGGAGAGATCAGTCTGGCACACAGAGGAGTGCTGTTTTTGGATGAACTGACAGAATTCAGCTCAGCAGCCATGGAAGTAATGCGTCAGCCTATTGAGACAGGGAAGATCATGATTAATCGCCTGCAGGCGATGTGTGAATTTCCGGCAGGATTTATGCTGGTGGCAGCAATTAATCCATGCCGATGCGGATATTATCCGGATGTTAAGAAGTGTCATTGTACACCGCTTCAGATCCGCCGATATATTGGAAGAATCAGTCAGCCTTTGATGGATCGAATTGATCTCAATATAGAAGTCCTGCCTGTCAGAATTGACGCTTTGCAGGAACCTTCCGAAGAAGAAAGTTCCGGTGAGATTTTGAAGCGTGTAGAAAAGGCACGGAGGATACAGGATGAACGCTATGAAGGAACGAACTATCGATATAATTCACAGCTGCATGATCGGGATGTGGAATTTTATTGCACCATAGGAAGGGCTGAACGTGAATTAATGCGGAGAATTTATGAGAAGTATGATCTCAGCGCTCGTTCTTATCATAAGATTTTGAAAGTGGCCAGGACGATTGCAGATTTGTCGGGACATTCGACAATCTCCACAGAGGATATCAGCGAAGCTGTATTTTATAAATGTCTGGATGGAAGATATTGGGGAAACAATGATGGAAAAGGATGAATATTGGTTTTGGCTTGGGAATATTCCGGGGGTGGGAAGCCGGACAGCTCTCAGACTGGTGAATGCCTTCGGAGGCAATGTCTGTGCCTTGTTTGAAGCAGAAGAGAAGAGGGTTGATGCATGCCATATTGTGAATAAAGCACAGCTTCAAAGCATTATATATAGTAGAAACAGGGATAGAATTCAGCATGATTATGAACAAATAAAATCAAAGGGGATTCAATGCATATCTATTGAGAATTCATTTTATCCGGATACATTAAAGTATCTGTATGATCCGCCGGTTATTTTGTATATTCTTGGCAGTTTGCCAAAGGCTGATGAATGGATGATCGCACTGATCGGGGCCAGACAGTGCAGCAGTTATGGACGACAGGTCAGCAGGATGCTGGCAAGAGGAATGGCAGCGGCAGGACTGACGGTTGTCAGTGGAATGGCCAGGGGGAGTGACAGTGCTGCGCATTGGGGAGCACTGCAGGAGGGCGGACGCACTTTTGCCGTTCTTGGGTGTGGCGTGGATATCTGTTATCCCCGGGAGAATATGGATCTTTATACAGAAATCAGCAGAAATGGCGGTATTATTTCTGAACTGCCGCCGGGGACAAGACCGGAGGGCTATCAGTTTCCGCGGAGAAACCGGATCATTGCAGCATTAGCCAGGGGAATTGTTGTAACAGAAGCCAAACAAAAAAGCGGCACTTTGATAACGGTAGAACACGGATTGAATCTTGGCAAGGAGATTTTTGCAGTTCCGGGAAGAATTGATGATGCTCTGAGTGAGGGATGTAATCAGTTGATCAAGGCAGGTGCGAAACTCGTTATGCAGCCATCGGACATTCTTGACGAGTTTGGAATTCTGGCCCGGGAATACAAAAAAAATAATATTACGCTTGATAATTCTGAAAAAGTAGTGTATGCTAGCATATGTTTAGTTCCTAGAAGTGCAGATGAGATTGCATTGTTGACAGGGATGGAAGTACAGAATGTGATTCACAATTTGATTTCCATGGAATTGAAGGGAATTATTCACAGTGTAGGAAAAAATCAATATGTGTTGAATATATAAATGTGGAGGAATGGGCTGTGGCTAAATATTTAGTTATTGTTGAATCCCCGGCCAAGGCGAAGACAATTAATAAGTTTTTGGGTTCGAATTATCATGTTGTTGCCTCTAACGGACATGTGAGAGACTTGCCGAAGAGTCGTCTGGGGATAGATGTAGAAGATGATTATGAGCCAAAATATATTACAATCAGGGGCAAAGGCGATATTCTGGCAATGCTGCGTAAGGAAGCCAAGAAGGCTGATAAGATTTTTCTCGCGACTGACCCGGACCGTGAAGGTGAAGCGATATCATGGCATCTTGCAACTGCGCTAAAGCTGGATGAAGCGCATACAAATCGAATTACATTCAATGAGATTACGAAGAATGCGGTCAAGACAGCCATCAAGCATCCGCGTAAAATTGATATGGATCTGGTGGATGCACAGCAGGCACGAAGAATGCTCGACAGAATGGTGGGTTACAGAATCAGCCCGTTGCTGTGGAGCAAGGTCAAGAGAGGCTTAAGTGCAGGCCGTGTCCAGTCAGTTGCACTGCGTCTGATCTGTGACAGAGAACAGGAAATTGATGCATTTATCCCAAAGGAATACTGGTCATTGGATGCAATTTTGAATGTCAACGGAGAGAAGAAACCTTTGACAGCAAAGTTTTATGGCAAGAAGAAAGAGAAGATAGAGATCCATTCACAGGATGAACTGAAGGCAATCAAGGAAGAATTGAAGGATGCAGAATATCAGATTGTCGATATCAAGACAGGTGAACGTACAAGAAAAGCTCCTGTACCTTTTACAACGAGTACTTTGCAGCAGGAAGCTTCAAAACAGCTGAATTTTTCAACTCAGAAGACAATGCGGCTTGCACAGCAGCTGTATGAAGGTGTTGATATTGAGGGGCTTGGAACAGTTGGCCTGATCACGTATCTGAGAACGGATTCTATCCGTATTTCAGAAGAAGCCGACAGCAATGCAAGAAATTTCATTGCAGAGAATTACGGACAGGAATATGTAGCGGCTGCGCCTAAGACGGCAGAATCAGGCAAGAAGATCCAGGATGCCCATGAAGCAATCCGTCCAACCTATCTTGATCAGCTTCCGATTAAAGTAAAGGAATCTCTCAGCAGAGACCAATTTCGTTTGTATCAGTTGATCTGGAACCGTTTCGTAGCCAGCCGTATGAAAGAGGCTGTTTACGAGACAACCAATATTAAGATTGAAGCTGCCGGTTACCTGTTTACTGTTTCTACTTCAAGACTTGCTTTTGAAGGATTTATGTCAGTTTATAAACCGGATGATGAGAAAGCTGAGAACAACGTGCTGGCCAGAAAGATCAACAACGACAGCCAGCTGAGTTTCAAAGATTTCGATGCAAAACAGCATTTTACTCAGCCGCCGGCACATTATACAGAGGCATCACTGGTCAAGACACTGGAGGAACTCGGTATTGGACGTCCAAGTACGTATGCACCGACCATTACAACGATCATTGCCAGACGATATGTGGCAAAGGAGAATAAGAATTTGTATGTCACTGAACTTGGGGAAGTTGTCAACCGAATGATGGTACAGTCCTTCCCAAGCATCGTTGATGTGAATTTTACAGCTAACCTCGAATACCTGCTTGATAAAGTCGGAGAAGGCGTTGTCAATTACAAGACGGTTATCCGCAATTTTTATCCGGATCTTGACGAAGCTGTCCAGAAAGCAGAGAAGGAGCTGGAAGAGGTTAAGATCGAAGATGAAGTATCAGATGTTCAATGTGATCAGTGCGGCCGGATGATGGTTATCAAATACGGTCCCCATGGTAAATTCCTTGCATGCCCGGGATTCCCTGAATGCAGGAACACCAAGACTTATTTTGAGAAGATTGGTGTAAGCTGTCCGAAATGCGGCAAAGATATCGTCATCAAGAAGACGAAGAAAGGCCGCCGTTACTATGGCTGTATGGGCAACCCTGAATGTGATTTTATGACATGGCAGCGCCCGTCAGATAAGAAATGCCCTGAATGCGGCAGTGTTCTTCTTCATAAGGGAAACAAACTGGTATGCATGAATGAAACCTGTGGTTTTGTTATGGCAAATCCAAAAGAAGACGAATAAATAAAGGAATCTGTCGGAGAAGTCAGAAAAGACTTTTTGGGCAGATTTCTTTTTGATTTTACCGCAATTGTAGATAAAATTTTCTTAATTAATAAAAAAATTTGAAATTTTCATACAAACCTCTTGTTTTAAGCGAATTTTCATGATAGAATGAGAAAGTAAAAATGGGCAATCTTAAAAAGAAAGAAGGATTTGATATGAGCGTACAATTGTTAGATAAAACACGTAAAATAAATAAATTACTGCATAACAATAATTCACATATGGTTGTCTTTAATGATATATGTGAAGTGCTCAGTGAAATACTGGAATCCAACATTCTTGTCATCAGTCGCAAAGGCAAGGTCCTGGGCATCAAGAATAGACCGGATTTTGCAGAATTACATGAGCTGATCGTAGATGCGGTGGGCGGGCATGTCGATGAAATGCTGAACGAGAGATTATTAAGTGTCCTTTCTACAAAAGAGAATGTGAACTTGCTGACCTTGGGGTTTGAGAGTGAAGATATCAGCAGCTATCAGGCAATCATTACACCGATTGATATTGCAGGCGAACGTTTGGGAACATTATTTATTTATCGTAAGGATAAACCTTATGAGATTGATGATATTATACTGAGCGAATATGGGACAACCGTTGTGGGCCTTGAAATGCTTCGTTCTGTGAATGAAGAGAATGCTGAGGAGACGAGAAAGGTTCAGATTGTCAAATCAGCCATCAGTACACTGTCATTCTCTGAGCTGGAAGCCATTACACATATATTTGAAGAGTTGGATGGCAATGAGGGTATTCTTGTAGCCAGCAAGATTGCGGACAGAGTAGGTATTACCCGTTCTGTTATTGTCAATGCACTTCGAAAGTTTGAGAGTGCAGGTGTTATCGAATCCCGTTCCTCCGGTATGAAAGGAACGTACATTAAGGTTTTGAATGACGTTGTCTTTGATGAATTGAAGAAATTATAATTTATATTTTACGAAAATAGACAATTCCAAAGGAATTTTATGAAAAGGCTTGCCAATGGCAGGCCTTTATGTTATAATGCTATTCGGTAAAAAAAGACACGCGGATTGATTTCGGGAATGGTGCCCATTGGGTTGAACCCGGAGAGGACGTCTGCGGAAGAAAAAACCATGGAGGTATTAAAATGAGCGTTATTTCAATGAAACAGTTACTGGAAGCCGGTGTTCATTTCGGACATCAGACAAGAAGATGGAACCCTAAGATGGCTCCTTATATCTACACAGAGAGAAATGGTATCTATATCATCGATCTTCAGAAATCTGTAGGTATGGTTGACGATGCTTACAATGCAATCAAAGATATCGTTGCAGATGGCGGTTCAATCCTTTTTGTTGGTACTAAGAAACAGGCACAGGATGCTATCAAAGCTGAAGCAGAACGTTGCGGTATGTACTATGTAAACCAGAGATGGTTAGGTGGTATGCTTACAAACTTCAAGACAATCGAGAGCAGAATCGCAAGACTCAAAGCAATCGAAAAGATGTCTGAAGATGGTACATTCGAAGTTCTTCCTAAGAAGGAAGTTATCGAACTGAAGAAAGAATGGGAGAAGCTTGAGAAGAACCTTGGCGGTATCAAGGATATGAAGAGAATCCCAGATGCAATCTTCATCGTAGATCCTAAGAAGGAAAGAATCTGTGTACAGGAAGCACACATCCTTGGTATTCCACTCATCGGTATCGCAGATACAAACTGCGACCCAGAAGAACTGGATTACGTTATCCCAGGTAACGATGATGCTATCAGAGCAGTTAAACTGATCGTTTCCAAGATGGCAGATGCTGTTATCGAAGCAAAACAGGGTGCTGATGCTGAAACAACAGAAGCAGCTGAAGCTGATGCAGAATAATTATAGAGACTGATTTGTTCGTTGAATAAATAGTTCAGGCTGTCTCGGGGCCGGATAAGCTTTGAGACAGCTTTTTAAGCTAAATGATATTATTTTTATATATTATATGAATAACGGAGGAATAGAATCATGGCAATTACCGCAGCAATGGTAAAAGAATTAAGAGAAATGACAGGCGCAGGCATGATGGACTGCAAGAAAGCACTGAACGAAGTAGACGGCGATATGGACAAAGCTGTAGAATTCCTTAGAGAAAAAGGTCTTGCAGCAGCAGCTAAGAAAGCATCCAGAATCGCAGCTGAAGGTATTGTAGCAACACTTGTATCTGATGACAAGAAATCTGCTGCTATCGTTGAAGTTAATGCAGAAACAGACTTCGTTGCTAAGAATGAAGTATTCCAGTCATACGTTGCACGTGTAGCTGCACAGGTACTGGCTTCCAATAACACAACTATGGAAGCATTCATGGCAGAACCATGGATCGATGATGCCTCTTTCACAGTAGAACAGGAACTTTCCCAGATGGTTGCTAAGATCGGTGAAAAATTGAGCATCAGAAGATTTGAGAAAGTTACAAATGAAAACGGTGTAATCGCTTCCTACATCCATGCAGGCGGTAAGATCGGTGTTCTGGTTAACATGGATACAACAGCATCCGCTGAAACAGTTGAAGAATGCGGCAAGAATGTTTGTATGCAGGTTGCAGCTCTTAAGCCTCAGTTCACAAACCGTAACGAAGTAAGTGCAGAGCATATCGCACACGAGAAAGAAATCCTTCTTGCTCAGATCATGAACGATCCTAAGGAATCTCAGAAACCAGCTAAGGTTATCGATGGTATCGTAACAGGTCGTATCAACAAAGAATTAAAGGAAATCTGCCTTCTTGATCAGGTTTATGTTAAAGCTGAAGACGGTAAACAGTCCGTTGGTAAATATGTTGAATCTGTAGCTAAAGAAGTTGGTGCACCTATCGCTGTTAAATCTTTCGTACGTTTCGAGACAGGTGAAGGTATGGAAAAACGTGAAGACGATTTTGCAGCTGAGGTTGCTAAACAGGCTGGAATGTAATCTATTCAGCAACTTTACAGAAAAATGTTCTGCTAAACTCAATAAAATCAAGGCTTCTAGCAATTTTATTACTAAAACATGTGTGTTGCGTAAGTATTATAAAGTATCATAATTTATCACCATTTATCACAGTATTTTGCGTCAATCTTGCGTAGGGTTTTGCGTCAGATGACAATCTAGTTCCCTTCGGCTAAGTTTACGCAAAATAACGATTATGGAATGACTTATATACACATATAAGAGACTCTATTATTTAGAGTCTCTTTTTTAGTAAAGAATGAGACGATATACAAAAAGATCGAGTATGAGGCTAACCATTTAGTTGATTAGCCGACCTCTTACGCCACCGTGCGTACCGTTCGGTACACGGCGGTTCTCTAGTTTTCACAAACTGTTAGATAATAGTCAAGCATGGATGTATATCCAAGCTTGGCTATTATTTTATTTGAAAAGATTTGGTTCAGTACCTTGGAAAATATGCGGTGTATCCGTAAAATACCAAAATCTTGTGGCGGTGATGATAAATATAATAATCTGATTATTGTGCATACAGGGATGGAAAGGCTGATAAAAAGTCAGGACAAAAAGAAATCAATCGTGTTCTAAACAAATATAAACTGGAATGTAATCAAAGACGGAAAGTAAATACCATAAGAAAAAATGCAGGATTAGAGGAAATAGACGTAAAAGCACTTGATAAGGAACTGTAAGTTACGATGTTAAAAAGTAGAAGTTACTGATGATGGAACGCCGGATGAGGGGAAACTCTCATGTCCGGTGTGAAGTGGGGGAAAATCTGGCGATAACATCAAAGGATTACCTATCACTATAGGATCGTCTGATTGCCCTACATCATCTGGATATTGGGTGGAAACCGTCTGACTTGGAACAGAGGGAAGGACGTATTATCCGTCCGGGAAACCATAATAAAAAGGTTCATATCTTCCGGTATGTAACAGAATCCACATTCGACAGTTATATGTGGCAGTTAATCGAGAACAAGCAGAAATTCATCTCCCAGATTATGAGGAGCAAAGTACCGGTCAGAAGTTGTGAAGATGTGGACGAAGCGGCGCTGTCCTATGCAGAGGTCAAAGCACTTGCAACCGGAAATCCGGCAGTAAAAGAGAAGATGGCATTGGATGTGGACGTGGCAAAGTTGAAACTTTTAAAAGCCAACCACATGAATAATCAGTATCGTTTGGAAGATGACATTGCAAGGAATTTTCCGCAACAGATTGCAAAACTGATGGAGATCATTGACAGCTACAAGGCAGACATCGCTCATTTTTCTGAGCATAAAATCACAGATCCAGAGCAGTTTTCTATGGAAATCAGTGGCAAAGTGTTCACAGAAAAGAAAGAGGCAGGTATGGCACTTCTGGCGGTCTGCAAAGACATTAAGTCTGTAGATGCAGCTATGGACATTGGAAGCTATCAGGGATTCAACATGAGAATCCAATTCGACAGCTGGAGCAAAGAGTTTATCCTGTCTGTAAAGCATGAATCGGTAGCTAAAGTTCGGTTGGGAGCCGATGCTCTAGAAAATATCACTCGTATCAACAACCTTTTGGAAAGCTATCCGGAGAAACTGGCAGAAGCAGAACAACGGCTGGAAACGGTTCAGGAGCAGATGACAAATGCCAAAGAGGAAGTCGGGAAGCCATTTCCGAAAGAAGAGGAACTGAGCCAAAAACTGGAGCGGCTGTCAGAATTAAATGCACTTCTCAATATGGATGAACGGGAAGATACAGAAACAGAGCAGTCGGAATCAAAAGAGAAAGAAGAAAGACCGGCACGAGGTTCTATCCATGAGAAACTGCAGATTTATAAGGAAAAGAGTCAGCGGGAAAGTGAAACTGGCAAGGAAACCAGAAAACGGGACTTCGGTCTGGAATAAAGAGGAAAGATGGCATAATTTGGTAGAAGAAGGTTCTGTCGGTTATGCCATTTTTTAGAACACAGGAGGAATTTATATGGCAAGAAACAGGATAACGGGTAGAGAAACACAGAAAATGCAGGAATACACGCAGGGACAGATCAGTCAGGCAGAGCGTAGAGGCATAGAATTTCCAACAGATGTAAAAGAACAGCTTTTTGAATATGCGAATCTGATCGGTGAGGAAGAGAAAGTTAGGACTCTGGTAAGAAATCTAGCAGATGCAGTGATCCAGGCAGATGAAGAAGGGGTAGAGGATCTACTGGATGATGCAAGAATGGATATTCAGGATCTACCAGATCCAACCATAGGTAAGCTGGAATTACGTGATTATGGATATACAGCAGAAGACATGGTGCCGCTTAGAAAAGAAGCAGCTTTGGATTATCACAGAATGGGTTCTAAGATTTATTGCCTGGGCAGCGATGGCAGCAAGGGAGAGTATGCAAGTAAAGAAATGATACAGGCGCATGAAGGTCTGTTTGGCATGGAATCGCAGATGTGGGAACGGATAGAGGAGAATGACCTGGATTATGCCGATGAAGATTTTGGAGCATTTCAGGAGCCTATGAGTGTCATTGAGCAGGAAGAAGCACTGAAATTATACGATGCCGGAGCAGATATCTATCTGATCACTAATTTTTCATCACCAATGTATGTCACGGAACGCATGGAAATTGAACGAGGACCGGAGCATTATCAGATGTCTATGACAGAACTGGAGCGTTTCCGTAACCTGGAATGGGAAATGCAGAAATATCCGCAGATTCAGTCTTTGAAAGAGGCAAACCTGTTGTTAGGAACAAGGCGAACCTTTGGTATTTATCAGATCAAGGACGATTCACCGGGCGAAAACTATGCATTTATGAATATGCGCTTTATTGAAAGTCATGGTATGCAGATAAAAAAAGAAGATTATAAGCTGGTCTATGTTGGGGAATTATCGGGAAATATGTCACTGGATGATATTTTTGAAAGGTTCAACATTGATAGACCGGAAGATTTCCGTGGGCATTCCCTGTCTGTCAGTGATATCATAGTTCTGAATGACGGGGAAAAAGTAACCGCTCATTTTGTAGACAGTATCAGTTTTGAACAGCTGGATTCTTTCCTGAATCTGGAAGAACAGGTTCTTAGTGAACTGGCATATGAGGTAGGAGAACGTTACTTTGCTATTCAGAGAACAGAAGAAGGATATGATTATTCGTTTTACGATGAAGATTTTCGTCTGATGGATGGTGGCGTCTATGAAAATGATCAAATTTCTATTGAAGAAGCGGCAGAGGAACTTCTGGAAGACGAAGGCTGGACTGGAGAACGCATCCGTGGAGATTATGATCAGTTGATGGAAAAAGTAGAAGAAATGGATGAAGTTGTAATGGCAGAGATTCAGAAAAGCCAGGGCGAATATAAGCCTTTGGCAAAGGTGGAGGAACTGGAAGAGGCGAATTATAACATGATTGATAACGTCCTTAATAATATGCCACCGAAGAAAGAGCCTTATCTGGAATATTTCGCCACAGAATGTGATGAGTTCCATGATATGGGAGCTTATGAAAAAAGTACCGATGTTAATCAGATTGCTGCGGTCTATGAAAAATATAGGGAGAATCCTAAAACTGCGTATCTGGGATGCTCAATGGGAATTATTTATCGTGATCCGGAAGACAGTTACTATGATGAAGCCGAATTTGCGATCGTTAAAGGGAATACCGTATTCGGAGATCTGATGGATGATGTTCGATTTTATGGAGAACTTGCACTGGTACGGGAAGGGATCGAGAAAATTCATGAAGCATTGCCGGACTACAAGTATGTACCGATGAGGGATGTTCGAGAAGCAATGTATCCTGAGAAAATGACCACAGAACAGCTGGCAGAGGCACTGGATGAGATTGCAGAAGCTTTTGATCCGTATGAGTATCGAGATAATGTGGAGAGGGGAGAAAATACGGTGCAGGAAGTAATGCTGGATTTGAGAAGTGGAAATATTCATTCCTATATTTCATATCTGAAGGATATTGTAGACGAAGAATGCGATCTGTCTGTTCGTGCAGGAGTATTGATTGAAAGACTGAAAGCCTATGAACCTGAACTTCCAAAGGATATGGAACCAATGGTGTATGTAAACTATTGTGAAGAAAGTGATCTCATGAATCCAAGATGTCAGAAGCTGTCTGAGCTGGATGCAAAAACAGCAGAAATGGATAAAGAATGGTATGCAAAACGTGATCCGAAGACAGAGGAACCTACAAAAATTGCAAAGATATATGTGACTGTATATTATGCGGAAAAAGGTGAACAGATGCTGCATCATTTTAAGAAGTCAATGGATATTGGAAATGGACATGGCGGTATTGTGAGTCAGTTGAAGTATGATAATGAAATGAAGCTTACAGATGAGTATTGGATCAATTACCAGAAAGGCAAAGGAAGTGAAGAGTTCCAAAAGTATATGGAAGATCTGACAGACATGCAGAATCATGTGCTTCCGTATCTGCAGAGTTTTTGCAATCTGGAGGAAAAAGGTGTGAAGGAGAGACGAGAACAGCAGATAGCAGAAAGATATGAAGGAAGAGCAGATGAGAGGGTAACAAGTACCGAAGCGAATGAAGTTGTTAAGGATGTAGGAAAAACAGATAGAAAACCGGCACAGCAGAAGCAGGCGGTAGATGGAAAAGATAAGAAATTATCCATTCATGAACGGCTTGAGATCAATAAGAGGATTATTCAAGAAAAGCAGGGAAAAGATAAAACGGAGAGAGGAGTTGATTTGGGTGTAAGGACAGTGTAGAATAAGCAGAACAAGTCGGAGGTCATGGATGATAACGTGGCTTCCGGCTTTATTGCGTATTGTCGGAAGAATTATAAATGGTATAATGAATGTAAATGCGATAAAAGAATGTCGCCTGTTATGCGACTTCCAAATGAGAAAAGTGTGTTATTCTGAGATCAAACAAGAGGCTAATAGAGTCAGGAGGATGACATTATGAGTAAAAAAGGATATAGCAGACCAGGATTCTTTGGATCCATAAACCATTATGATGCAAACGGAAAAAAGTAGGCGAGAGCAGACCAGGATTCTTTGGTGGTATGAACGACTATGATGCAAATGGAAAGAAAATCGGACATAGTTCGCCTTCCTTTTTGGGTGGTATGAATCATTATGACAATAACGGGCATAAAGTAGGTGAGAGTCGACCAGGATTCTTTGGCGGTTTAAACCATTATGATGACAAGGGGCATAAGCGGGGGCATAGCAATCCAGGATTTTTAGGTGGATTCAATCATTACGGTTAAAACTGCACAGAGAGCAGCACAAGCGGCAAGGGCTGCGGCAAAAGCCGCCGTGGTTACGGTAAAGGCGATTGCCAAAGCGACCGCACTTGCCATTAAAGCGATTATTGCCGGAACGAAAGCCTTGATTGCCGCTATCGCCGCAGGCGGCTGGGTGGCGGTTTTGGTTATTATCGTGATTTGCCTGATTGGTATGATCCTCGGCTCAGTATTTGGCATTTTCTTCTCAGACGAAGATTCCGGCACTGGAATGAGTATGCAGACCGTTGTGCAGGAAATCAATACCGAATACGATACCAAGCTGCAAGAGGAAAAGAACTCGGTATCCTATGATGTTCTTGAAATGAGTGGCAGCAGAGCCGTTTGGAAAGAGGTGCTTGCCGTTTACTCTGTAAAAACGAATACGGATCAAGATAACCCCCAAGAGGTTGCCACAATGGACGATGGCAAAAAGCAACTCTTAAAAGACATCTTTTGGGAGATGAATCAAATATCTTCCCGAACAGAGAGCAAGACCGAAACAGTTATTACCGAAACCGATGACGGACACGGTAATATCGTGGAAACTGAAAGCACGGTCACACAAACCTATCTGTATATTACCGTCAGCCACAAGACTGCCGAGGAAATGGCGGCGCAATATGGTTTTAACGAAGAACAGAAAGGCTACCTCGCTGAACTGCTTGCAGATGAAAACAATTACCTTTGGTCACAGGTGCTTTACGGCATTACAGGCGGCGACGGACAGATCGTGACCGTTGCACTCTCTCTGGTTGGCAATGTGGGCGGTCAGCCGTATTGGTCGTGGTACGGTTTTAACTCCCGTGTAGAATGGTGTGCTTGCTTTGTATCTTGGTGTGCCAACGAGTGCGGCTATATCGACGCTGGAGTTATCCCAAAATATGCAGGCTGTGTCAACGGAGTACAATGGTTTAAGGATCGTGGACAATGGCTGGATGGCAGCGCCGAGCCTGCCCCCGGAATGATTATTTTCTTCGATTGGGCAGACGAAAGTGGTCAGGATGGATTATCCGACCATACGGGTATTGTTCAAAAGGTCGAAAACGGCAAGGTTTATACGGTCGAGGGCAACTCCGGCGACAGTTGCCGAGTCAATGAGTATTCTATCGGTTATTACGAGATTCTTGGCTACGGCGCACCTGCCTATTAAAATACACAAGCCGCCTGCATTTTGCAGGCGGTTGGATTACATATCAGAAAGATATTGTGCCGGTTTGAAAACTAAAAGTCTCAAAATACAGACTTAATAATTGCGATTTCACTCTCAAAGTGCTATAATACAAACTATATTTGGGTGGAGGTGCGGAAATGAAAGTACGGTACAACAAACTTTGGAAACTTCTGATTGACAAGGGAATGAAAAAGAGTCAATTACGAGAAGCGGTCGGGGCAAGCAAAAGTACATTTGCGAAACTCGGAAAAAATGAAAATGTTACCCTTCCCGTGCTGTTGAATATATGCGAATACTTAGAGTGTGATTTTGGCGACATAATGGAAGCCGTACCCGAAAATGAGGTGTAGGATCAATGAACAAGAAGATTTTAATTGTGGATGACGAAAAAGAAATCGTTGATCTGCTTGAAGTGTATTTGAGTAACGATGGTTATTCAGTATATAAATGTTATAATGGGTTAGAGGCGATGAAATGTATCAAACAGTCGCAGATTGATTTAGCGATACTTGATATTATGCTGCCGGATATTGATGGTTTTCGACTTTGCCAAAAAATTCGGGAAAAGTTTTACTTCCCTATTATTATGCTTACCGCCAAAATTGAGGATAGCGACAAGATTATGGGGCTTACGATTGGTGCGGATGATTATATAACGAAACCGTTTAATCCTTTAGAGGTTGTGGCAAGAGTAAAGACGCAATTAAGGCGTTATCAGAGCTATAACAGTCCTAATTTGAGCCAATCCGAAGAAAAAGACGAGTATGACATCAGAGGTCTACTGATAAACAGAGTCAGCCACAAGTGCTACTTGTATGGCAAAGAAATAGCCTTGACTCCGTTGGAGTTTTCTATTCTGTGGTATCTGTGCGAACATCAGGGTAAAGTTGTCGCCTCGGAGGAATTATTTGAAGCCGTGTGGAAAGAAAAGTATCTTCGCAACAGTAACAATACGGTAATGGCGCACATTGGGCGGCTTCGGGAAAAATTGAATGAACCTTCAAAAAATCCGAAGTTCATTAAAACTGTTTGGGGGGTAGGGTATGAAATTGAATAAAAAAGAAAAAAACTATCTGCTCTCTACCTTGTTCAAAGGGTATGTAATTCAATGTGCGATTTGCTCTGTGCTTATTTTTGGCGGTACTTTTCTTTTAGGAATTATGGCAGAGGAAATTCTCCGCAAGTATGTTTTGTATTATTACTTGTATTACAGAACAGTATATCTTTATATAGTGGCTGTAATCGTGTGGGGTGGCTGTATTATATACATGACATACCTACTTTTGAAAAAAGTAGTCGCCTATGTGTACGAGGTACAGGCTGCGACAGGAAAAATGTTCGATCAGAATGTCAGTTACATTGAAATGTCCCCGGAGTTGAGTGAAATCGCCGCTAACATCAATCAGTTAAAACAAGAGGCTGAAAGTAATGCAAGGCTTGCAAAAGAAAATGAGCAGCGAAAAAATGACCTGATTATGTATCTTGCACACGATTTGAAAACACCGCTTTCTTCTGTAATCGGGTATCTTACTTTACTGCGTGATGAGTCGCAAATCTCAAAGGAACTTCGAGAAAAGTACCTTTCAATCACTCTTGGTAAGGCAGAACGGTTAGAGGATCTGATTAACGAGTTTTTCGAGATAACACGATTCAATATATACGATATTACATTACAATACACGAAAATCAATTTAACTCGCCTGCTGGAGCAACTTGTATATGAATTTAAGCCTATGCTCAAATCAAAGAATTTGCAATGTAATCTTTGTGTTGATGATGATATAATGCTTCGATGTGACGCAGACAAAATTCAGCGTGTTTTTGATAACCTTTTGAGAAATGCGGTTATCTACAGTTTTGAAAATACGGATATCACGATCAGCGCACAATGTCAGGAAGATACGGTCAGCATTATTTTTTGTAACCACGGCGATACTCTGCCGGAAGAAAAGTTAAACAGGATTTTCGAGCAGTTTTATCGGCTTGACGCAGCGAGAAGTACAAGCAGTGGAGGAGCTGGATTAGGTTTGGCGATTGCAAAGCAGATTGTTGAACTACACAATGGTACAATCGTTGCAGAGAGCCAAGAGGATCAAAACAAGTTTTCAATTACTTTGCCGTTGGCGTAGGAAAATTGTAAGAATTTGCATAGAAAAAAAGAGGAATATCTTACGAGCAATCAAGAAAATACGGGCTTCTGTTTTGGTACAATAAAAGTATCAAGATAGAGGCTCGTATTTTTTGTGATACAGCATAAGGAGGAATGATGAAGTTGCTAAGAAAACAAATGCTGCTATGTTCTATTTTGTTTCTTGTATTTACGCTATCTGCCTGCTCTGCAATTGGGCAGACAGACGAAAACAATCTTACAGATAGCGCAACATCCGCAGAAAAAACGGTATCAGTTGTACGAGGGACAATTACTCCAACCGTTTCAACGCAAACGACTATTGTTCCGGCAGTACCGTTTATTATTTTCTCACCCGAAAATGGCATATTTAATACAGCGGTAGAATTAGAAGAAAAAATCACTGCCGGGCAAATTATTGGAACTGTGAACGGCAAAGAATTGAAATCTCCGGTGGATGGTACAATTACCTCTATTGCCCCATCCAATGAAAGCGTACCGAGTAATTATCCCGTAGCGATAGTGCATTATACAGGATTTGCCCTCAATGTAGAGGCAGATAATTTTTTGAGTACCTTACCGGAGTATGCAGAGTTGAAAGCAAAATTTCAAGTATATGATGGTGTAGGACCAACCGATATGATTGCCGTGGTGTCGCCTGCCGCAGATGAAAATGCGTTTACGGGAATCGTGCCGCAAGAGGGCATTCTGCAATGCTTGATCAGTCAAACAGTCGATGTGAAATCGGGGCAAAGTGCAACGGTAGTCATAACGGCGACAACGAGAAATGATGTCCTTATATTGCCGCTGTCGGTAATAGCGGGTAGACAAGGGACGGGATTGGTTACTGTAATTACTCCGAATGGAGAAAGAGTGGAAACAAAAGTGACATTGGGTGTGACAGACGGAGCCAATATAGAAATACTGTCCGGCTTAGAGGAGGGCGATGTAGTTTCTGCTACTCCGCCAAACCTTGATCCGAGGGGGATTTGATAAAATGAAAGGAATTTCCGAAAAGACTTTAATCAAAATAAAGGATTTGAAAGCAAGCGTCAAATTGAATAATGGCGATATGCTGACAACAGTAACCAACGCTAATATGGAATTGCAACGAGGGCGCAGTTATGCCATTGTCGGAAAGTCCGGCTCAGGCAAAACAAGCCTTATATCCATTATTGGCTTGTTAAATCGGGAATATGAGGGCGAGTACCTTTATGATGGTATATCTATTTCTGCTTTGAAAGACCGTGATCTGTCTATACTGCGAGCCAATAATATCGGATTTGTATTTCAGAACTACTCTCTGATTAAGCACTTGCGGGTATGGGAAAATATCGAATTACCCCTACTCTATGCCAAAAAGTCGTTTACCGCCAAACAGCGTCACGAGATAATTACAGGCTTGCTAAAAAGTGTCGGCTTAGAAAGCAAGGAAAATGATTACCCAATCAATTTGTCCGGCGGTGAACAACAAAGAGTTGCAATCGCAAGGGCGCTTGCAGTATCTCCGGAAGCCATTTTATGTGATGAGCCTACGGGAGCGTTGGATAAAAAGACGGGAACGCAGATTATGGAACTGTTGCACAGCGTCGTAAAAGAAAATGGAATTATGCTGCTGTTGGTTACGCACGATCCTGATATTGCAGATACCTGTGATACGATTTTTGAAATGGATGGAGGGAGGATAACTTGTGCTAAAAATGATACTTAAAGACCTTCGTCTGTCTCCACTTAGAAGTATTCTGACAAGTGTTTCAATGCTTGTAGGCATTATCGCAATGCTTGGATCGGTATTAGTTGGTACGCTTGGACGGGAGTATTTGATTTCCGTAAACGCACAGGTATATGGCTGGTCACCTACTTACTCATTCGTGATAACGGAATCCGATTTTCACGATAGAAATAAAATGGAACAATTATTCCAGAGATTTGAAGCCATTGATGATGTAGCCGCTGTTACTTTTTCTATGGGAGAAGATATTCGATTTGCACCAATGAAAGATTTAACGCCAATACCGCCGAATGATGTTTACCAAAACCTGATGGCTTTTGATTTAGTTTGCACCACGGAGGCATATAGTCAAGTCTATAATCTTCCAATGACATCCGGTAGATGGTTAGAGCCTTCGAGTGAGGGCGGATCGCTTGAAGTGGTCATAAACAAAGAAGCTAAAAACTATTTTAATGATTCGCCCTATGCTGCAGGAAATGTAAAAAGCACACTTTCGTTAACCCCATTCAATATTGTCGGAGTAGTAAACGATGGCAGGGATTTTCCGACTATCTATGCGGATTCTGCGGCGATCCTCAATTTCGCACCAGCAATGTGGCAAGTACAAAATGCAAATGTGTATTGGCATCCCACAACAGGACTGACAATCGAACAGATACATTCTGCCCTTGGCGACATTTTGACTGATACCATTGGCGGTTACTGGGAAAGTGCTGGGCGGAGTGATATTGGAGATACCTATGATTCGGTATTGTCCATACTGCAATTAGGGCTTTTGGTTACTTCGCTTTTGTTGCTGTTTGTTTCCGTATTAGGGCAGATCAATATCGGACTATCTTCATTGGAACAGCGCACACATGAGTTGCTGATCCGCAGAGCGATAGGTGCTTCACGAACAAATATTGTGGCATTGGTTTTAGGCTCACAGTTGATTTTATCAATATTCGTTTGCTTTGCAGCTATTTTGATTTCGCTGATTTTGGTGCATTGTATTGGAGCGTTGCTCCCTGTGGATTCCCCGGTGGGAACACCGAGTTATCCAATCAGCGTTGCTGTTGTTGCAGTTGCTGTGTCTGTGCTTACAGCATTATTGGGCGGATTATTACCAGCATTGAAAGCAGCAAAATTAGAGCCTGCATTGGCTCTTAGATAATAAAACTCAATTCAAGGAGGAAACAAAATGAAACGAACAATCTCAAAATCCGAAAGACCGTACAGACTGTTATTGTGTGTTATGATTTCTTTGCTGGTGATTATGCTGGCAGGCTGCTCCACTTCTTCGGACTCCGACACAAACACAAGAGGTTTCACGGACTTTGCTACCATTGAAGAAGAATACCTAACGACCATTGAGAGTTTGAATTGGCCGGAGGGCTTTACGCCGCCTGATGCTTTGGAAGGCGAAGATACGGGAGCGTCTTTTCAGATAGGATATGGCGATACAAGAGCATCTAACCTTTGGGAATATTCTTGGATGCAGGAATGGCTTGATACTTACAATACGGATTCGGAAAGGGCGGCAAAAGCCTTAGCTGAACTCGAAAAAGCCTTTGATATGCCTTATATGGGAACAGATCGCTGTGATGACGCCACACGCAAATATCTTCGTGATAATATTGATAAAGCTAAGTTGGGAGATCCGTCTGGATTTACAGAGTGTATTCAGGCAAATTATGCCGATTAAAAATGGCACATAGGAGTTTTGGTGTTGGGAGGTGAGCACATATATGCAGAGAAAACGCCGTAAGAAAAAACGATTTGGAGTATTTTTGTTTTTGCTTGTAGTTTGTATCGGCATAGGTATAATGTTTGTGCCGTGGGCAATGCAGCCGGAAAATTTCAGAGAGGTAAAGAATAAAATAAATGGTTTTCTCTACAAAGAAGATTTTCCTGACTCTTATAATGCAAAATCGCTGATTTTGGTGGATTGTTCTGATGATGAAATATTTGTTTCAAAAAACGAGAACGAGCCACAAATTCCTGCAAGTTTAGCCAAGCTGTTTGTTATTGAGTATGC
The DNA here is from genome assembly GCF_019734885.1 of Pseudocoprococcus catus. Lineage (GTDB taxonomy): Bacteria > Bacillota > Clostridia > Lachnospirales > Lachnospiraceae > Coprococcus_A > Coprococcus_A catus. The sequence continues at coordinate 134,940 of NZ_JAAXCM010000031.1, forward strand.
GTCAACTTTAGCAGACCTTGATAGTATCGTTGTTGCAGACTATGGTGCTATTTCACTCACGAAACCTGGCTCGTCTGTTGCTCAAATCAAGGAAAAAGAATACTTTTTACACAATCTATTTGCGGCAATGTTAGTACCGTCAGGGAATGACGCAGCTTATGTGGTTGCTGATTATTGTGGAGGATTACTTTCGCCGCAAGCAGAAAGCTGTCAAGAGCGTGTGAGGATTTTCATGGAGAACTTAAACCTGCATTTGCAACAGCAGGGGTACTTAGACACAGTTTTATATGATCCGAGTGGTTTTGATATGGAGGCACTTACCACCACTTTAGATTTGAAAGAAGTAGTATATCGGTTGTTGGAATACTCGTGGTTTAGAGAAATTGTATCTCAAAACACTTATACGGCAACACTGCCTGATGGCAGTACACAAATATGGCAGAATACAAACGCCTTCCTTGATCCGACATCCGAATATTACAACGAAAATGTATGCGGAATTAAGACTGGCTCTCTGTCTGACGACTATAACTTGATTGTGCTTTATCAGCAGCACGGAAAAGAGTTTTTGATATGCAGTTTAGGCTCTCAGTCCGATTCCTCTCGTTATGACGATGTGAATTTTATTCTGAAAACGATTGATGAATCGTATTATCTCACGCAATAAATCTTATGTTGTCCAAGACAAAAAAACTAACCAAGGGGGGTGATAATATCGGACGAATCGTAATAATGGAGTTCAAAGCACAAGACTCAACAGCCTTTGACGATATGCTGGCTTTTGTAAAACAGCACCCTGATTTTGAAAAATTAGAGATTTCATATGAGCCGACATTATCCCTTTCCGGCTTAGAAATCAATTTGAGCCGGCGCAGAGTTATCAATAACGGTCAGGAAATTGAACTGACCGTCAAAGAGTACGATATACTCTGCTTGCTCGCAGCCAATAAAGGTCGTGTTCTTACATACGAGCAGATTTATGATAAGGTGTGGGGCGAAATATCAGCAGGCAATGAAAAGGATACCGTAGGCTTTCACATTCGGAATCTTCGTAAAAAACTTTGTGATACAAACTCTCACTTTTCCATAGATAGTGTTCGTGAGATCGGCTACCGCTTTAACAGTCAGTAAGCAGTCCCTCGTAGTTCATAATGAATTGCGAGGGATTATTCATTTTCTAAGACGGTATGTCGGAATTTGATAAATCCCTGCAAATGTTGATTTTATACGACTGTTAAGAGCAATATCGTGTCTAAACTTGCGACTGGACTTTGCATTTTCTACGAGTTATCTTCGTAATATCTCGGCATTATACTACTGGAATGTTTATCATAAACAGGGCATGATTTATGGCAGAATGGGCAGTCGTTCTCGTGCCATTTATTAGGTCTTGCTTGGATACGAATATGTTTAACTCCATTCTTATCAGAGTAAAGATTACAATTTTTTATAACTGTGTTCTTGACATTAAGGACACTTTTGCATAATGTATTAACTGAAGCCACTTGTGAATACTCCTTTTGTGTTTTTCTTCGCAGTTAATACATTAAAGGACACAAGTGTTTTTTCAATATGGTGTTGTTAATTTATGGTGTTAGGCTTCCGCCATTATGCCAGAAGCCTCATATAAATTTATTGGGAAGAGTTACCGATCAAGTTTTCTCAGAATCCGAAGAATGGGATATTGATACGGTGTCAGAAACTATTGCATCGGAATATGAAAGAGCAACGAATCTTTCGATAAATAAAGAGAAGCAGAATTTGCCAATAGAAGAAAAACGAACGATAGATGTTAAAGAAATACGAGAATGGCTGAACTTTATTATTACGATTATATCAGTTGTTTTGGGAGTTACGAATTCTTCAGCAACAACGATAAATAATTACAATTATACACAACAAGTCAATAATTATTACATCGTTGGAATGGGATATGATGCGAAGGAGCTAAATACGACTAAATATAGAATCGTTAATAGAGAATCTATTGTACGACTGAAGCATGACTGCCATTCGATTGTAATTGAAAAGCTTGAGGAAGGGAAAGTTGTTAGAATTATAGATAAATATAAAAAGTGGCGACAGATAATTTGGGAGAATGAAGATGGTGAAGAATGTATGGGGTGGATTCAAAATTATAGATTAACTGAGTTTAAAGTGCCTAGAAATAAATGATGTATATTTGATGAAATAGAATCTATAAGTGAAGGAAGTATTATGTGTGGTAGATATTATATTGATTCTGATATGGCAGATGAAATCGAAAAAGTAGTGCATGATATAGACCAACGGATCCGGCAGGAACATTTTGCAGGAGATATCTTTCCAACCAATGTAGCACCGATCATTGAAAAATCAGAACATGGATTGAAACTGGATGTTTGCAAGTGGGGATATCCATTGTCACAAGGAAAGAATCTGGTTATAAATGCAAGAGCAGAATCTGTTATGGACAAACCTTCTTTTCGAAATGGAATCCTCTATCACCGCATTTTGATACCGGCAAGTGGGTTCTATGAATGGAATCGGTTAAAAGAGAAAAATACATTTTCCAGATATGATGCACCAGTATTGTATATGGCTGGCTTCTGTGATTGGTTTGAGAATGAACGACGATTTGTGATTATGACTACAGCAGCCAATGAATCTATGATAAAAGTACATGATCGTATGCCGCTGATATTGGAAAAAGGACAGCTGAAAGATTGGTTCGATGACAGGAAAATGGAGCAAATTCTGCATCAGGTACCGGTTCAGCTAAAACGAGAGGCAGAATACGAACAGCAGAGCTTATTCTTATAATGGTTCAGAGGAGAAATAGAAAGATGCAAATATTTGTTGATGCAGATGCCTGCCCAGTGGTTGCGATCATTGAAAAGATTGCAAAAGATAATAGTGTTCCGGTAATGTTGTTGTGTGATACAAACCATGTTCTGTCATCGACTTATAGTAAAGTTGTTGTTGTCGGTGCAGGAGCAGATGCAGTAGATTATAAACTGATTAGTATCTGCCATAAAGGAGATATTGTCGTATCACAGGACTATGGTGTGGCTGCAATGGCATTGGGAAAAGGTGCTTATGCTATTCATCAATCAGGTAAATGGTACACGGATGATAATATTGATCAGATGCTAATGGAACGTCACCTGAGTAAAAAAGCCAGAAGAAGTTCCCGTAAATGTCATGTCAAGGGACCGAAGAAGCGGACGGAGGAAGATGATGAAAGATTCGCTCAGTCTTTTGAAAAAATGCTTTTGATGGCACGGGAGAAAGAAGGCAGATGAGGAATTGTAGATGCAGAGGAACGACAGAAGCTATAAAGACTTAAAACAAAAACAGAAGAGTGCAATAGCAGATAAAACATACAAAATGCACTTGAAGTTTTATCTTGAGAATCAGCGAATGCCGGATGCTACTGAAATGAATGATATATGCAAAAGTTTGTTTACGGCAGTTCAATCGCTTGCTCCTAAAACGGAATATGAAGAATTTTATAAAATTGTTGAAAAGCGTGAAAAGAGTTATGAAGAACGTATCCTGAGAGACATTCAGAATGGAATTATAATAGAAACACTTATGGCAAAAAAACATAAGAAAACGCCGGAAGAAAAAGCAGCTGTTGCGAAACAAAAGAAGCAGCAGAGGCGAGCAAGACGGAAACAAGAAACAAGAGATAATCTGGCTAAAGAAGAAATCTTGCAAGATGACAGATTTTTCGTTATTGCCGGTTATACCTCCGGAGGTGCACCGTATGGTGTCACCTGGGAGGAAATGGGTCTGAAACCTTGGGAAGATTTGGAAGAGAATAATTGAGTTGTCAGTGCAATCTTATTTATCTCTTGTGACAGAAACAGGTTCCCGTTTTGCCGGAAGTAAGTCTGAATTGATTTCAGGAGCATCGAGCAGCACAGAGAAATTTTGCTGAATGATATCCAGTGTTTTCTGCTTTTTCTGTAATTTCTGTTTTTCCCGGATGGTAGCAGCTTGTTCAGATTCAAGATTTTCAATCCGCTTCTGGATTTTTTCAGAGCTAGGGATTTTGGTAACACCGAGATCCTGAAGCTCTTTTTTTAGTGAATCGTGGAGTTGGTATTCTGCCAGATGCTTGGAACGGTATTCTTTTGGATTTTTTGCAGATTTGCAATCTTCTATCACTTTACGGCAGAGCCGGTAAGAATCACAGTGTTTCTGAATGACTTTCTGCGTGCTTAGCTCACTGGTGATGTGTGCTATTCTCTGATCAGCCGCTTTAACAGAAGCATCAACATCAGAAACATGCTGCCTGAAATCCTCATAATTCAGTAGGTTATTTTCTGAAAGATAGTTGAAGGTGCGGGCTGCCTCTTTTAGATTATTGAGTTTTGCCCAATGTTCAAATCCTTCTCGATTGCCAGTCGTTACATACGTGGAGATATTGATATACAGGCGAGCTTCTCTGGACAGATGTTTTGGAGTTTTCACTTTGCTACGATTTTTAGCTAAGCGGATGCGGACGTTTTCTTCCGTATAATAACTTCCCAGAGATTTCATATAAGTGAAATTTTTTTGTTCCGGTGCACGGAAAGAAAGATGCTTTCCCTGCCGGACTTCATATCCAGCTAACTGCATTTTTTGTAGAAATTCCTCATAGTTGATGGAAGTCCAGATTGCTTTATCAACTGCAACACGTAGCTTGGCTTTCCAACTGGTGCCACGATGATATTCCATGTTCTCTTTATAGCTTTTTCCTTTTTCTCCGGTTGGCATACTGGTGGCAAGTCCATTTTCCAGGCAGATACGATTACTGATTCTGCAGAGTTTATGGTAGCTCCGCTTATTGGAAACATACTTGTGATGATCAACAAAGCTTGCAGCGTTGAAGATGATATGGTTATGAATGTGCTTTTTATCAACATGGGTACTGATCACGTATTCATATTTTCCTTTCAGTACTTCGGCTGCAAATTGCTGTCCTAAGCGATGGGCAGTTTCGGCATCAACTTCTCCAGGTTTAAATGACTGGATCAGATGAAATGCCAGGTTATCACCTTTGTCCATTCCATTCTTTTTTGCCATTTCTCTAGTCATGGAAAATTCGAGATCAGCAGTTTCCGGGGAACAGCCAAAACTGGAAACCAGCAGTTTTTCATCAGTCTTGTCTGGATTCGTGATATAGTCCAGAGCTTTCTTGTCTGTTACTTTAATGGGGAAGATCTTAATATATGCCATAGTTCTTTCACCATCTCTTTCAATTCTTGCATTTCTTCCGGATATAGATCTCCGGTGGTATTTACCTTTTTTGCAATCTGGTTGATATTTATGCCAATCTTGTGCATTTCCTCATACTGTTTCTTCAGAGGAGTTGTATCTGTGTTGACGATGTAGCCGTCGATTGCCATTTTACGCAGATAAGCTCCCATGTTTTTGATCTTTGATTCTATCATCTTCCTGCGGATAAGTTTCCTTTCTTCTTCGGTAACATAAAAATGGATTTCTTTGTTTCGCTTTCTCTCAGCCATTGCAGTTTCTCCTTTCTGTGAGAGGCAGTATAATCGTTGCTTTCAGTGCTGTTTCAATTTAGGGCAGGGTACCCTAAATTGGGATTTCCCGAAAGTGTATCCTCACTTCCTGTCCTTGCTGTTTTACCCCTCTATTAGTTAAAATCAGGAGAACCGGAAAAATGCAAAAGAATTTGGCAGGTAGTATGGCATACGAAAATGTGGTATGATTATGTACAGGATATCAGAAGAATCAGGAGTTGAAAAGATTGTGAAGACGGAAGAAATCTTTGAATACGTGCAGAAACAGTACGGTACAATTCCAGAATATTTATGGAGTAAATCTCCAGACAGTGTTGTACTTCGTCATAAAAATGGAAAATGGTATGCAGTATTCATGACAGTTGAGAAATCTAAGTTGGGATTAGAGGGAAATGATCTGGTTGACATCATGGACGTAAAGTACGATCCAGAAATGACCAGCATGATTATTCAGACTTATGGATTTTTACCAGGATATCATATGAATAAACAGCACTGGATCACGATTTTACTGGATGGTTCAGTCAGTGAAGCAAAGACATTGGACTTTTTGGATATGAGCTATGACCTAATTGACGGAGCAGGCAGAAAGGAAAACAAATGAGAAAAGCAATCGTATATGCATCTGTGCATCATGGAAATACAGAAAAATTAGTAAAGAGGATTGCAGAAGAATGTCAGGTGGATTTGATTGATGCTGTAAAACAGTCAGATGCAGATCTGAGCAGTTATGATATGATTGGGTTCGCATCAAGAATCTATTTTTCAAAGTTTCATCAGTCGATATTGGAATTTGCAGAGAAGAATCTACCGGTCGACAAAAAGATATTTCTGATCTGTACTTATGGTGGGAGTGCGAATTATAAAACCATAGAGCAGATTTTGGATAAAAGGCATGCCAGTGTGGTTGGAAATCATGTGAAGTATTAAAAATTCGTAAGTATGGTGGCATAAAAGTTTTATAATCATAAAAACAAAGAAAAGGAGAAATGATCTATGAGTAGCATTTTAGTCTTGGGCGGAGCAGGTTATATTGGTTCTCATACTGTATATGAGCTGATTGCGGTAGGCGAAAATGTTGTAGTTGTTGATAATCTTGAAACAGGTTTTCGTAAGGCTGTTCACCAAGATGCAAAATTTTATCAGGGAGATATCCGGGACAAGGCATTTAGAGATTCTTGGGTGGAAGCCTAAATTTGATGACCTGGAGACAATTATTACAACGGCTTGGGAATGACATAGAAATCATCCGAATGGTTATGAAGTATAATATGAGTAGGGGGAAACGGAAAAATGATTGATCAGCTAATTTCTGAACTGGTGGCTTATGGACTAGAAAATGGACTGATAGATGATGCAGATAAAGTGTATGTTACAAACGGCTTATTGGAATTGTTTCAAAGGCAAGATTATCAAGAACCGGAGAAACTAGGAAAACCGAGAAAATTACAGCTCATTTTGGATGATTTGTTATAGTTTGCGTTGCCACAGGGAATTCTTGAAGATGATACAGTGACAATAAGGGATCTTCTTGATACAAAGATCATGGGTATTTTAACACCTGCACCGTCCGTGGTAAGAAAAATTTTTGAAGAAAAATATCAGGTATCCCCAAAGGCAGCAACTGAATTTTATTATCATTTCAGCCAGGCAACAAACTATATCCGCACAGATCGGATTATAAAGGATGAAAAGTGGGAGACTGATACAGAATTTGGCAAGATGGATATCACAATTAACTTGTCAAAACCAGAAAAAGATCCAAGGGATATTGCAAAAGATGGAACTGCAAAAAAATCTGGATACCCGGCGTGCCTGCTTTGCAGGGAAAACGAAGGGTATGCAGGTCACCTCTCACATCCAGCAAGACAAAACCACAGGATTATACCAATTACTCTGTGTGGAGAACAGTATTATTTACAGTATTCACCATATGTATATTATAATGAGCATTGCATTATATTTAACAAGAATCATATTCCGATGGCGATTAATGAGATAACTTTTAACAAACTCCTTGATTTTGTTAAGCAGTTTCCGCATTATATGGCAGGTTCCAATGCAGATCTGCCAATCGTAGGAGGGTCTATTTTGAGTCATGATCATTTTCAGGGTGGCAGTTATGTCTTTGCTATGGCAAAAGCTCCTTATGAACAGGAATTTGACTTAGAGAGATATCCAGATATACATGCAGGAATTGTAAAGTGGCCGATGTCAGTGATTCGTTTACAGGGGAGAGCAATGGATAGTATTGTAGCGGCTGCAAATCATATCCTTACGAAGTGGCGTGGATATTCGGATCCAGAAGTTAATATTTTCAGTGATACAGATGGCATCCCACACAATACAATTACGCCAATTGCAAGGATGCGTGGAGATTTGTATGAACTGGATTTGGTTTTGCGTAATAATATCACAACTATTGATTGTCCTCTCGGACTTTTCCATCCGCATACTGAGTATCACCATATCAAAAAGGAAAATATAAGATTACAGATAGTAATATTCATTCTATCATACAGAAAGAAATTGGAATTGTGTTTGCGAAAGTTCTGGAGGATGCAGGCGTTTACAAGAGAACAGATGAAGGGAAAGCTGCATTCAAAAGATTTATTGAAAGTTTATAAAAAAAGGACCACTTCATTTTTGTGAAATGGCCTTAAGAAAATATACAGTTTTCACAAAATAGTCCTTTTAGTATTTATACATGGTAAGGATGCTCAAAATATTCAGTGTAGAATACTAAAAGGTCATTCAGATATTTTTTTAGGTTGCTCATTTGCAATTCCTCCTTTCCTTATTTACAAGTTGATTATAAGATAGGTGTAAAAGAATTGCTTGCCAAATCGAAAGAAGATATAGACAAATGTTGCAAAGGGGAGTATTTCATGCAGTTAAAATATGTTGACACAAAAGAGGAGATTGTAGCAATAAATAGGAAGTCAAAACATATTGAACCACATCTTCATAATGCACTGGAGATCGTTTGTGTAACAAGTGGAGCATTAGAACTTGGTATCGGACAGGAACTATACCATATGGAAAAAGGAGATATAGGCTTTGTATTCCCAGATGTTATTCATCACTATCAGGTACTGACACCCGGTGTAAATAAAGCGACTTATCTGATTGCATCGCCATTTACGATAGTCAAATTTGCAGATATCATGCAATCCATGGCTCCTGAATACCCAATCATCAAAGCGGAAAAGGTTGAACCGGAGGTATATAGGGGGATAAATGCAATTTTAGAGACAGAACAGTCGGATATTACTGTTGCACAGGCATATCTTCAAATTGTGTTGGCACGCTGCATAGGAAAATTAAATTTGGTAGAAAAGAGTAGTGTGGGGAGCAATGATCTTATTTACTAGACAGTTTCCTATATATCAGCAAATTTTAAGAAGAAGTTTTCTCTGGAAGAGATGGCAAAAGATCTGGGGGTGAGCAAATATGTTTTATCCAGACTCTTTTCCAAAACATTCCATAGAAACTTTAATCAATATCTTAACGATGCAAGGCTGAACTATGCATGCCATCGTTTGGAAAATACGAGTGATTCTATTACAAACATTTGTCTGGATAGTGGATTTGAAAGTCAGAGAACATTTAACCGAGTATTTAAAGAAAGATATAAAATATCACCGAGTGATTATCGGAGTATTTGTGTGAAAGAGATATTGTCATAAAAGGTTCTGTTGATAGAAGTATTTACTTTGATTTCACAGTACTATGTATTTGATTTTATGTGTGGATGATATAATATAAAAATATTTGTAGAAAATAGCGCTTTATTTTATTATGAAAAGAGCAAGGTGTATTTGTGCCAGAAGAACATTTTTACACCAGCGCATTGGCAACAGCCGCTTTTTTAAAGGAACAGGCGGCAGGCTGTTCAGCATTTGTGATAGGAGAAGCAGGTCTCTTAAATGCACTTTATGATGTTGGCATTACAATGGAGGAATAGTGTGATTAGGCAAATACCAGGAGGTAAAGTATATGATGAAACTTGATAATTTTGTAGGAATGATGACAGGACATTTTGATAATAAGGATCAATTTAATAAGATGCAGGCAGAAGGGAAAACATATCCATATGCGGAACATGTAAATACAATCTGTAATGACAAAATAAATAACCTTCCTGAAGATTTCAAAGGAAAATTTGTTGTTGAAGAGAGTTATTATGAAATTAATGGAAAACGTCATGCATCTCCACATCTTTTCCTTATCACGGAAATAGAACAGGGAATTTTACTTTCTTCTTATGAAATTCCAAAAGGAGAAGATAAAAATACATTTTCATATGATTCTATGAAGAATGTTGATTACTCTAAACTAGAAAAATCTGAAAAATTTAATCCGGCACTTTATCATGAAAAGGACGGAATCTGGGAGGGAGGCAGCACAAGCCAGTTCTCTCCGGTAATGACATTCAAACTTTGGGAAAAGTTTTCCAACAATTTTCTGGAAGTATCGGAAAGCATGGAAGTTAATGGGAAGAGAACTTTTGGATATGATGAACCAATAATTTATAAGCGTGTATAATCAATGGATGAAAAATAGCATGGCTGCAGAAGCAGCCTGATATTTTTCAAGGTACTTAGGTTCTAACGTTTACGAATAGAATCCGCAAGGGCTTTTGTTTATACTCAATATTGAGAACAAATTGGGTACAAGGATATCAGCAGATTTATAGAAGGTTAATGCATAACAGCAGCAGAATCAGAAAGACAATATTTGCAATGGTAAACATCATAAAGTATTTACCACGTAGTGTCGTCTTTTCCTTAGCAATATATTTAAAGCTGATTAAGCTGGCCATGGAGGCTATTAATGTTCCAAGTCCGCCAATATTTGTTCCGATAATGAGTGCAGAATAGTTCTTTGTAAATCCGGATAAAAGAATGGCAGTGGGAACGTTGCTTATTATCTGGCTGGAAAGGATGGCTGTTGAGGTTTCATGTCCATCTATGATGCTGATCAGAAAATGATTAAACTGCGGAATACATTTCAAATTTCCAATAAAAATGAACAAAGCGGTAAATGTCAGTAGAAGAGAGTAATCTACTTTTTTAAATAAATGCCAATTCTTGAAGAAGATATAGCCAATCACCAGGATGAATGAAATTTTGTAATCTATGATATGTGCTACAACCAAAAGGCAAATTAAAAATAAAATTAGATATCCAATGAGGGATGTTTGGTTCGGAGCTTTTGTTTTGTGTATGCTAAATAATTCACTTATATGATTCTCGGTGGTTGAGCCAGGTTCTCTATGCGCAGCAATCTGTATCCACACAAGAAGCAGCACCAAGGCTGCAATAGAATAGGGCAGCATGAGTCGGATGAGTGCTAATGCAGACATATTGGCTCTGGCATATAAATAAAGATTTTGGGGATTTCCGATGGGAGTCAGCATACTGCCGAGATTTGCGGCAATTGTCTGCATAACAACCGTTCTTAAAATCCAGTAATTCTTTTGCTTTTCTGACATTTTTTTTAGAATAATGATTGCAAGGGGCACAAAAGTAATTAATGCGACATCATTTGTGATAATCATTGAAAAGAAAAAACATAACAAAACAAGCAATACGATGATAGATTTGATGCTGTTGGCTCTGGACAATATTTTTTCGGCAAGATAATCAAATAATCCAATTTCACTCAGGCCTGCGACAATTGACATTAAACAAAACAGAAGACTGAGCGTCCGAAAATCAATATAGGAGAAATACTTGTCGCTTGGATGTACAATAAACATAGATAAAATTGCCAGAATGGCAGAAATAGATAAGACAGTTTCCTTTTGAAAAAAAGTTAATATTTTTTGCAGCATATGCTTCAATCCTTTTCAGTAAAGTAATCAAAGCAAGTATATCATAAAATAAATAGAAAAACAAATAAAGGAGAAATGTGTAATGGAAATTAAGATTCTTGATATGATACAAAACCTGCACACAACAGTTGGAGATCATTTTTTTATAGGCATCACAAAGCTGGGGGATGCGGGAATTATATGGATTTTTTTAACAATCCTATTACTTATACTACCAAAAATGAGAAAATATGGACTGGCCATGTTAGTCGGGCTTTGCATTGATGTGATTGTATGTAATGGCCTCTTGAAAAATCTTGTGGCTCGCACAAGGCCCTGTGATGTGAACACGGCCATACAGCTTTTGATTTCACATCCGACGGACTATTCATTTCCTTCCGGGCATACAGCAGCTTCTTTTACTGCTGTGGCAGCGCTATATTTTTCAGGAGATAAAAAAATTTGGAAGGCTGCGATAGTACTTGGAATTTTGATAGCCTTTTCAAGAATGTATTTGTATGTGCATTATCCGACAGATATTCTTGGCGGAGCTTTGATTGGAATTTTTTCAGGATTTGTCGGAGCCAAAATAGTTTGTTATATAATGAAAAAAAGGAAAATGAAGCAGATTATTTGATTTTGCTGTATCTTTAATATGAATATGATAAAATAGCGGTAAAAGGAGTTTGCCATGAAAAAGAAACGTCATCATATATGGAAAAATATCATGATAATGGCGGTGGTTTTTCTGGTTGCATCTGGCAGCAGCATTATTCTGCAGAAAACAGGTGTGCATGAACATATTACCGCTATTTTTATTTTTGCAGTGTTTCTGACATCTATTTTAACCGATGGCTATATTTACGGCATCGTATCGGCACTTGTGGGAACACTGGCTGTCAACTATGCGTATACTTATCCCTTTTATGCCCTGGATTTCAGATTTCAGAGCAACATGATTTCAGCAGTTGTCATGATGGCGATTGCTGTATTGACAGGCATGCTGACAACACAGGTCAAAACGCATGAAGCAATCAAAGTAGAGAGTGAAAAGGAACGTATGCGTGCCAATCTCCTGCGGGCGGTATCTCATGATATACGGACACCCCTGACAACCATTTATGGGGCCAGCACCACCTTGCTGGAAAGCGGAGAAAACTATACAAAAGAACAGCGGATAAAGATCCTGAAGGGGATCCAAGAAGATTCAGATTGGCTGATGCGCATGGTGGAAAATCTTCTGTCTATTACACGCATTGATGAAGGAAAGATCAAGATTATCAAGACCCCTACCGTTCTTGATGAACTGATTGATTCTGTTATGGTCAAGTTTCACAAGCGTTACCCGCAGCAGGAAGTTTATTTGGACTTGCCGGAGGATATTATTATCATCCCAATGGATGCCATTTTGATCGAGCAGGTGATTTTTAATCTTCTGGAGAATGCAGTCCTGCATGCAGATGGAATGACGGAACTGATTTTGAAAGTCTTTGTGCTGGGAAAGCAGGTTGTGTTTGAGGTCAGTGACAACGGATGTGGGATAGAAAAAGAACGCCTGAACGGTATTTTTAACGGAAGTTATCATTTGTTTGAAGGGAGAACAGCATCTTCTGACAGTAAAAAACACAATTCCGGTATCGGACTTTCTGTTTGCCAGACAATTGTTAAAGCCCATGACGGTGCCATCACAGCTGAAAACAATCCTGTCGGGGGTGCTGTTTTCAGATTTTCGCTTAATATAGAGGAGATGAAGGAAAGTGAATAATAAATATAAAATACTTCTGGTAGAAGATGAACATAATATCAGTACACTGATCATGACGATGCTGGAATCCTCCGGTTATCAGGTGATTCAGGCCGGAACATGTGCCTTGGCCAAAACACTATTTGTGTCGCATTGTCCGGATCTGGTGCTGTTGGATCTCGGTCTTCCGGATATGGACGGCATGACATTTCTTGAAGATGTCAGAAAGGATTCTCTGACACCGATTATTGTACTTTCTGCCAGAACCAATGAAAAAGACAAAGTACTGGCGCTGGATGCCGGTGCCAATGATTATGTTACAAAGCCTTTTGGCGCAGCAGAGCTTTTGGCCAGAATCCGCTCAACCCTTCGCAACTATTCCCACAGTGCAGAATCCGGCAAACTTCCGGGCGGCAAGTTTATGGTGCAGGATCTGGAGATCCTGTATGATGCCAGACAGGTCTTTGTAAAAGGAAAAGAGATCAAGCTCACCCAGACCGAATACAATATTGTGGCACTGCTTTCTGAACATTGTGGCAAGATGATGACCTATTCGGCGATTATCAAAGATGTCTGGGGGTACCCTGATGAAGGAAGCGTCAAGAAACTTCAGGTAAACATGGCCAATATCCGCAAGAAATTCGGTGTAAAACCCGGGGAGGCAACATATATTACAAATGAATTGGGTGTAGGATATCGAATGAACAGCGATTAGCAATATGTAACTCTTTGCATTTGAAAAAGTTTTTCAAATACTGGACAAGCGGAGCAGAAATATGTAAAATATAATGTAAACTTAAAAATCGTTATTTTATCGATTACAAACAAAATCAGGAGGATGATATCATGTTAAAATGCTTTAAGAAGATTAGCAAGAAAGAGACAGGAGTTTTTGCAGCAGGTCTTTTATTCGGAACAGCAGGTATTAAACTGCTTTCAAGCAAAGATGCCAAGAAGTTTTACACAAACTGTACAGCAGCTGTTTTGCGTGCAAAAGAATGTGTATTAAAGACTGCTACAACAATCCAGGAGAATGCTGAAGATATCTATGCAGAGGCACAGCAGATCAATGAAGACAGAGCTGCAAAGGATGCAGAAGAATATACAGATGTTGAAGATGTAGAAACAGCAGCTGAAGCAGAAGAAGCTGAAACAGCAGCTGAGGAAAACGAGGCGGAATAATTCGCATGAAATTTGTTGTAAAACATGAGATAAAGGGAAGAATCCGTGTCCATTTCTGCCAGAAGAGAATGACTTTTGAGGAAGCGGATACTTTACAGTATTATTTGAATTCTCAGGAGATGATTACTTCTTCCAAGGTTCAGGAACGTACACAGGATGCGACCATCTGTTATACAGGTGACAGAGCATCTGTCATTGCTCTTTTGAGAAGTTTTCATTATGAGAAGGTTGATGTTCCGGATGTATACAGACAGAATTCCGGCAGAGCAACCAACCGCGAATATTGGGATAAACTTGTGACAAAGGTTGTTGTTCACTATGGCAACAAACTGTTTCTGCCGATGCCTGTCAGAACAGTGATCACAGGTGTGAAATCTATCAAATATATCTATCAGGGTATTCATACACTGCTTCAGCGTAGGATTGAAGTTCCTGTTCTTGATGCAACGGCAATCGGTGTTTCTATGTTCAGAGGCGATATCAGTACAGCCGGTTCTGTTATGTTCCTGCTTGGTATCGGTGAAATTCTTGAAGAGTGGACCCATAAGAAATCCGTCGATGATCTGGCCAGAAGCATGTCACTGAATATCAGCAGAGTATGGCTGTGCAATGATGGACAGGAGATGCTGGTACCTACAACAGAGGTTCGTACAGGCGACCTGGTTCGTGTACATATGGGCAATATGATTCCGTTTGACGGTGCTGTTGCAGAGGGTGAAGCAATGGTTAATCAGGCTTCTCTGACAGGTGAATCTGAACCTGTGCGCAAGTACAAAGAAAGTACTGTTTATGCGGGAACAGTTGTCGAAGAAGGTGAATTGACCATTCATGTCAAAGAGACAAACGGCTCCAGCAAGTTTGACAAGATCGTTACCATGATTGAAGAGTCAGAGAAACTGAAGTCAGGACTTGAAAGCAAGGCAGAACATCTTGCGGACAGACTTGTACCATATACATTGCTTGGTACAGGCATCACTTATCTTTTGACCAGAAATGTGACAAAAGCTATTTCTGTATTGATGGTTGATTTCTCTTGTGCTCTGAAGTTAGCTATGCCGATTTCAGTTCTGTCAGCGATCCGTGAAGCCAGCAATTACCATGTCACTGTCAAAGGCGGAAGATATCTTGAAGCCATGGCAGAAGCAGATACCATCGTCTTTGATAAGACAGGTACTCTTACGAAGGCTCAGCCGACTGTGAAACAGGTGGTTGCCTTTAACGGTATGAGTGAAAACGAACTCCTTCGTATTGCAGCCTGCCTGGAAGAACATTTTCCTCATTCTATGGCCAAAGCAGTTGTACAGGCAGCTGTGGAGAGACGTTTGGTACATGAGGAGCTTCATTCGAAGGTTGAATATATTGTTGCCCATGGCATTTCTTCAAAGATCAATGATAAGAAGGTTGTCATCGGCAGTTATCACTTTGTATTCGAAGATGAGAAATGTGCCGTACCTGACGGTATGATGGAAGCTTTTGAGAAGCTGCCGTCTGAATGCTCCCATCTGTTTATGGCCATTGACTATGAACTGGCTGCAGTAATCTGTATTGAAGACCCTCTTCGTGAAGAAGCAGCCAATGTTATCCGCGAGCTGAAAGAAGCAGGTATTTCTAAAGTTGTTATGATGACCGGAGACAGTGATCGTACAGCCAAAGCGATTGCATCAAGGGTTGGCGTTGATGAATATTATTCGGAAGTGCTGCCTGAGGATAAAGCATCTTTTGTTGAGGCAGAGAAGAAAGCCGGACGAAAGGTCATTATGATCGGTGACGGCATCAATGATTCACCGGCATTATCAGCGGCTGATATCGGTATCGCTATCAGTGATGGTGCGGAAATAGCCCGTGAGATTGCGGATATCACTGTTGGTGCAGATAGCTTGAATGAGCTTGTTACATTGAAGTTGATCAGTAATGGTCTGATGAAGCGTATTCATAAGAATTACCGATTTATTGTCAGCTTCAATACAGGTCTGATCTTACTTGGTGTGGCAGGTATTTTACAGCCAGCAACATCTGCATTACTACATAACACTTCAACATTGATGATCGGTTTGAAGAGTATGCAGGATATCTTGTAAATAAAACAATACTACAAAAAGTACTTCTATTTTTCTATACATGGATTTTAGAAAATAGAAGTACTTTTTCTGTTTTGCAGTATGAATCGTACATATGTGACAGTTTTGCAGCTTTGTGCGTATTAAAAGAAATAAAACCATCTATTAGTAAGCAACTGATGAATTGAATTAATTCATAGTGTATTTCTTTTGTTGGACAGGGTATTATCTATATAACCGGTTCATGACGATCATTCACAAGGATAAACAGGGATAAAAAGAAAAGACCGGAAACTATCAAAGCTTCCGGCCTTGCCCCTGCCAAGGAGTCGGCGTGACAGGATTCGAACCTGCGACCTCTACGTCCCGAACGTAGCGCTCTACCAAGCTGAGCCACACGCCGTTGACTTACTTATTATGCATCATATCATCTGTTTTGTCAAGCTTTATAGGCAAAAAAATTTCTTTTTAAAAATTTTTAAAATAATTAAAAAAATTGTTGACAATTAATACAATTTGATGTATGATAGTTTTTGTCAGGTCGGCCTGACACGGACGAAGAATGGAATCTTAGCTCAGCTGGGAGAGCATCTGCCTTACAAGCAGAGGGTCATAGGTTCGAGCCCTATAGGTTCCATTGATGGCGAGATAGCTCAGTTGGCTAGAGCATGCGGTTCATACCCGCAGTGTCGAGGGTTCGAATCCCCCTCTCGCTACTAGAACTTGAAATGTTTTACAATAAAATGATTGACATAATTGATGTTTTGTTGTATAATGTTTCTCGTCAGGTTATTATAACCGAACACAACGGAATCTTAGCTCAGCTGGGAGAGCATCTGCCTTACAAGCAGAGGGTCATAGGTTCGAGCCCTATAGGTTCCATTACGGCGAGATAGCTCAGTTGGCTAGAGCATGCGGTTCATACCCGCAGTGTCGAGGGTTCGAATCCCCCTCTCGCTATTCGAGAAAAGCCTTGTAAATGTTGATTTTACTGGGCTTTTTTGTTTTGCATTTTTTCATTTCAGACCGTTTCATTTGTGGTCAAAAGTGTGGTCAAAAAATTTGAGCTATTTTTTAGCAGAAAATCCCCCTTTTTTATAACTTATAACTCTCAAATAACAACTTTTTACGAGTTTTTGGACGAAAATGCTAATTTCAAGGGCATACTTAATTATACATCAATATACATCTTGAATTATATGTTATATTAGCTTTAATGAATTTCCATGGAAAGATTTATCCGGTCATTAAAATAACATTTTGTAATCATTATATAAGACGTTAATTTATCTATCTCTTCCTGAGAGATGATTTGAGACATTTTAATTATTGATATTAAATTTATTCAAATGTAATATAAAAACGTCTCAAATCGAAGATTAGAAGCCTTGTAATTAATTTTATTGATATTTTATATAATTATTACAATCATTCACAAAGAATATGTTTATCTTTTAACAAAAGTTAGCAAGAATTCTCCTTCCTCTACAGGTGGGAGATGAATTGCAGAAAAAAGAAAAAAGAAAAAAGAACGCTTGTTCTGTGGTGCGAAGTGTGGTATACTATAATCAGTCGAAAGGATAGAAAGGACTGATTATGTGGACAAAATGGATCATAATGCACATTCAGTATATTTGATGTATTATCATCTGATCATGGTTGTAAAATACCGAAGAAAAGTAATAGATGATCCGATTTCGGAACGTGCAAAAGAGATCTGGGAACGTATTGCACCTGATTATGGAATCACACTGGAAGAATGGAATCATGATGTTGATCATGTGCATGTTATGTTTCGGGCACAGCCAAAATCAGAACTCAGTAAATTTATCAATGCGTATAAAAGTGCAAGCAGTCGTTTGTTAAAAAAGGAATATCCACAGATCAGGGAAAGACTTTGGAAGGAAGCATTCTGGAGTCAAAGTTTCTGCCTGTTGACAGCGGGTGGTGCACCGATTGATGTTATCCGTAGTTATATCAGCTGGGAGTCAATCCGCCAGCTGATATAGCCTCCGGCAGGATTGCAGAGGTGCGCAGTAGAAGTATGTCATGCAATTGCATGACGCGCACCTTGCAGCAAGAATGCCGAGGCATTCTTGAACGAGAAGCAGGGAGAGAAAAAAAGATGAATATAGCTTACCGTTTTCGTATATATCCAAACAGAGAACAGGAAGTCCTGCTCGCCAAAACATTTGGCTGCTGTCGTTTTTTATATAATCAGATGTTGAATGATAAGATACGGGAATATGAAGCAACGAAAAAAATGCTGCGAAATACACCGGCGATGTATAAAAAAACATATCCATTTTTGAAAGAAGTGGATTCCCTGGCACTTGCAAATGTGCAGATGCATCTGGAAAAGGCATATAAGAATTTTTTCAGGAATCCAAAGATTGGCTTTCCAAAATTCAAATCAAAACACAGGAGCCGAAAAAGCTATACGACAAATGTGGTCAATGGAAATATTCAGGTAGAAGATCATCGGATAAAACTACCGAAGTTAAAATGGATCCGTATGAAAAAACATCGTGATATTCCGGAAAAATATTGCCTGAAATCTGTAACAATAAGTATGGAACCATCCGGAAAGTATTATGCAAGTCTATTATATGAAAAATCTGACTGTGAAAACCAAGCAGAAGAATTTGATTATGAAGACGCAAAGATACTGGGAATTGATTATGCAATGCATGGAATGGCTGTGTTTTCTGAAGATATACAGAAGGAAAATGAAGGATACTTCAGAAAAAGTGAGGAGCGGCTGGCAAGGGAACAAAGAAAGTTATCCCATTGCGTGAAAGGAAGCAATAATTATTACCGACAGAAAAAACGTGTTGCATTATGTCACGAAAAAATCCGAAACCAGAGGAAAGATTTCTTACATAAGCTGAGTTATGAAATGGCAGAGGCATATGATGTTGTTGCAGTTGTACTA
>NZ_JAAXCM010000032.1 GCF_019734885.1 Pseudocoprococcus catus
TACATTTTTCTTCCAGACATAGAAATAACCCCTTTCATTAGACTTACATTTTTGTCTAACAAAAGGGGTTCACTTCAATCACCGGCTGCGGTGTTTTTCACTTTTATTCATATCGTATTGCTGTTTCAGGGCATATCATTTATCTGCTATCTTCAATTGACAACGGACGAATATCAATCCGATTATCGTTCATTGTCGTTGCCGCACCAATATCGGACAAACGCCCATGGGTCAATGTGTTAAATCCACAGCCATTTTGTGTCTGATGGCTGGCAAACACACCTTCCGACACAGCATTTCCGATAGCTACACGCTGATCTATACAAGCCGTAAACTGCACTTCCCCCAACTCATTAAATGCGATGACAGACATACCATCCTCAATCTTCCTTACTTTTGCATCTTCCGGATTCAGCCAGAGTGTCATGCCTTTCCTGGATGTCATCAGCTGTTCCCTGTCAAGGAAGGTTGAATTAAGACTCCACACACTTGGGGCAGCCACCAGATGCAGCGGATAGTCCTGACATTTTCCGCTGTAACCTGCGGTATAATGCGGCATCGGTTCTGCCAGTTTCTCATTGACAATCATCATTTTGCCGGTTTCAGTGCCAAAGCCCAAATGATCTGAAAATGGCAGCACAACAGAACCGCCCTGTCGGAGCGTTTCCTTCGCCTCATCGGAAGTCTCTGCAATCGCCCTGGTCGGATGACTCAGCAAAACCTCCAGCAGCTCATCCTCTGACCGGTCAAAATAATCATCCTCATACCCCATTCCTTTTGCCAGAAGGCAGAATGTATCCCAGTTGCTCCTGCATTCTCCCGGTGCATCCACCAGTTTACGGCCTGTACTCAGGGTACAATACCCATAAGCCCGATAAATATCCGTCTGTTCCACGGAAAATGTGGCCGGCAGTACAATATCCGCATATCTGGCAGTATCTGTCATAAAGCGTTCATGCACAACGGTAAATAAATCTTCCCGTTCAAGTCCTCGGATAATCAGCTGCTGATCACTGACTGTATTGGCAGGATTGCATCCATACACATAAAATCCCCTAACTGCCTCTTTTCCTTCCATGGCAAGGGCCTGCCCGATCTGATTGATATTGATCTTTCTTGCCGGCTTCTTTCGGAAGTCCGGACGGGTGATCAGCGATTTATTCACATAATCCGTATCAATCGGCGTACAGCCACATAACCCGCCGCCAGGATGCTGCCATGCCCCGGTCAGCGCGGATAAAATCGTAATCAGACGCACCGTCATACCGCCATTGCCATGGCGGGAATTACCGCTTCCCAGTATAATGGCCGGTGCCTTGGCCTGACCAAATTCTCTGGCCAGCTGCCGGATCACTTCTGCCGGAATACCGGTTTCACTCTCAGCCCATTCCGGGGTATAGACATCCAGTGTCTCTGCAAATGCCGGATATCCACTGGTATACTTCTCCACAAAAGATTTATCCACCAAATGTTCATTCTTAAGCACATGCATCATGGATAAAGCCAGTGCCCCGTCTGTTCCCGCCTTGATGGTGATCACCTGGTCACAGTACGCTGCCGTCGGATTCGGATACACATCGATCAATATTTTCTTCTTATGTCTGTTGACCGGTTTCTGCAGATCCACCAGAGTCTGAAGTCTTGTGGCTGCCATATTACAGCTCCAAATCAGATACAGATCACTGTCATTTAACTCTGTCGGCTCAAGACATCCTGTTTTCCCCACAACCGCATCATAGCCGGCACCTTTTGCCGATGAACACAGTGTTTTGACAAGCTCCGACGCACCCATACGGTTAAAAAAGGCATCCCCGCAGTTACGCTGAATATCGCTCATGACGCCAGAATAGACACAGGGTAAAATCGCCTCGGCACCCCATTTCGCTATGATTGCTTTAAACTGATCTGTAATCTCCCTTACTGCCTCGTCCCAACTGATCGGCTCAAACTTTGCTTCACCCTTTCTGCCCACACGACGCAGAGGTGTCCTCAGCCTGTCTGCTGAATAAATATCCTGCTCATAGTGCTGCATCTTGCGGCAAATGCCGTTCTTGGACACTGGATGTGTCTTATCATTCTTCACTTTGATCAATCTGCCGTCTTCAATCTCTGCCTCAAGTCCACAGGTGGAAGGGCAGTCATACGGGCAGGACATTTTATGAATTGTTGTCGCCATCTTATATCCGTCCTTTATCATCTATATCTATTTCTTAAAACGTCTCTTGCCGGTAAATTCTTCAACAGTAATCTTCAGAACTTCAACCGCCAGTGTATGCTTCACTTCCATCACAAAATCTTCCCCTGTCTGGTGCTTCATCAGCAGTTCCAAGGCTTTAATCTTCTCATCCACATCCGTAATGATCTCACAATGTCCCCGGCCCACAACACTTGCATACCGAAAATTGTAAGCACAGGCATACTTTGCCGGGATCATTTCATGATCATAATCCATTTCAAAGCAAACATGATCGTCCTTCCGAAGCAGATCCAGTTTCTTTCCTTCTTTGGCACTGTGAAGATAAATCACCAACTGACCATTTTCATAGCTGTATGCAAAATTCATAGCCACAATATACGGCCACTCGCCGTCCACCAACGCAATATGACACACTCTGCAGTGGTCGATAATATCGATCATCCCACCCACATCTGTTACTTCTCTGTCAGCTCTTCTCATCGCACATTTCCTCCGAATCCTTTTATATTTATTTAATCATACCATAACTGGCATTCTTCATTGCCCCTTATAAATTTAATAGTAGCACGAAGTCCTGTTAATTGCAAAACAATTAAAGACATTATGAAATGTCTATAGTATAATTAAATTATGCGAACACTCGAGGAGGTATTATATGCTACGTAAAATTGCAAATGATTTTTATATGAATCAGAATTATAACTGCGGGGAATGCATCCTGCGCGCTGCCAACAAGGCCTATGATCTCGGTCTTGATGAACGCGCATTAAAGCTGGCTTCCGGATTCGGCGCTGGTATGGGCTGCGGCAATACGTGCGGTGCGCTTTCAGCTGCCATGTCTGTGCTCAGCCTGCTTTTCTGCGGTGACAAGGCCCATGAAACAGAAGGCTTCAAGGAACTCTGTGCAGAATATGTTGACACTTTCAAGGCTTCCCTCGGCAGTGACAACTGTGAGGAATTGAAGGCGCGCTATCGTTATCCAGAGGGTGATGACCGTCGCTGCCTGATCACAGTTGAAAAGGCCGCTGATGTTCTGGAGGCATTTATTGCCTCCCATCAGAGTGAACCTGCTTCCGATGCACCGTCTGAGACACCTGTCAGTGCGGATGAGATTAAACGGCTGAAAGGCCTTGGCTTTTTAAATAATAAAGGAACAAACAGATTCAACGCCCGTGTCGTTACCGGCAACGGACGGATCACAACTGCCCAGGCGAGATGTATTGCCGATGCTGCAGCCCTTTACGGCAGCGGCCAGATCACGATGACAACCCGACTCTCACAAGAAGTCATCGGCGTCGAATACGACAAGATTCCTGATTTTATCGCTTATCTTGCCAAAGAAGGACTTGAAACCGGCGGTACAGGTGCCAAAATCCGTCCTGTAGTTTCCTGTAAAGGTACCACCTGTCAGTACGGACTGATTGATACATATGCTTTATCTGAGAAAATCCATCATCTTTTCTACAAAGGTTATCACGGATTAACACTTCCGCACAAGTTCAAGATTGCCGTTGGCGGATGTCCGAACAACTGTGTCAAGCCATCCCTGAACGACTTTGGTATCTACGGTCAGCGTGTTCCTCAGCCAAACACAGATCTCTGCAAGGGCTGTAAGAAATGTCAGATTGAAGCTGCCTGTCCGATCAGTCTGCCGAAAGTCGTTGACGGCAAGGTATTTATTGACCCTGACAAATGCAACCGCTGCGGACGCTGTCTCCATAAGTGTCCATTCCATGTGAATGAAGATTATATCGCCGGTTATTCCATCGTCATCGGCGGACGCTGGGGCAAGAAAGTAGCTATGGGCCAGCGGATTCCTAAGATTTTTACCACAGAGGAAGAAGTTCTGGCCACCCTTGAGAAGACCATCCTCTTCTTTGCAGAACAGGGCCAGAAAGGGGAACGTCTCTCCGATACCATCCATCGCATCGGTTTTGAGAAAGTGACCAAAGAGCTGCTCAGTGATGATATCCTCAGCAGAAAGGACGCCATTGTGGGCAATGCACTGAAATAAATCTCTACATCAGCCTTTCTGCTGTATATGAATAATGATTTGACAAGAACAAGAAAGACTCCTTTTCATATGATATATCAGGAAATGTGATTTTCCAGTACACTCATTTGAAAGGAGTCTTATTTATGCCTACTTTTTCCAATCAGGCACAACTTTCCTATAATGGCATCACAGCCAATTCCAATATCGCTTACGGTCAGATTCTGGAAGTGTTAGCTGCATCGAAAACAGCACTTTCTGACACTTATGCCTCCGGCGACCGTATCACTTATATTTTCAGTATTGTCAATTCCGGCACAACAGCCTTTAGCGATTTGACCGTCAATGACAATCTCGGTGCTTACAGCTTTACAACGGATACCCCGGAAACTATCACCCTGTACCCACTCACTTACATTCCGAATTCCATGCAGCTGCTTATTAACGGCACTTTGCAGCCTGCACCAACCGTCACCGCCGCAGATGGCATCACAATAACCGGTGTCTCTATTCCGTCCGGCGGCAATGCTGCATTTATCTACCAGGCTGATATCAATGATTATGCGCCCCTTGCTGCAGCGGGCAACGTGATAAACACTGTCCGTGTCACCGGCGCCCAACTGGCTGCACCGCTGACAGCCACACACACAATTTCAACAGCCACTGTGCCTAATCTGTCCATTGTCAAAGGCATCTGTCCTGCTCAAGTTGCTGAAAACGGCCGCATCACTTATACTTTTGGTATTCAGAATTATGGCAATACCGCCACCACCGATGATGATCTGGTTCAGATTACAGACACATTTACACCGATTCTTTCGGATATCTCCGTCACCTACAATGGAACAGTTCTGCCGACATCAAACTACAGCTACAATCAGGCAACCGGTGTTTTCTCCACCAACGCAGGTGTCATCAATATACCGGCCGCCACATATGTACAAAACCAGACAACCGGCGCCTATACACTGACCCCAGGCACAGCGACGGTAACTGTGACCGGAAATATTTAAAATACATCACTAACCCTTATTAATCTACAGATTCAGAGGCTGGGTCTTTCCCAGTCTCTGACATTTAGCTGTTGATCTGCTGCTGAATCCTGGCCAGCACCTTTGTTTGCTTCATTGTCATTGTGATCACAGTGGCCATGATCGTGCCGCCAACAGTACTGATCAGAAATGGTACAACAAAGGTGAATAAAGCTGCCGTCTGATTGCCCATCAGCACTGCGGCAATCGGATAAGACAGCATGCCGCCGATAATACCTGTACCGACCACTTCGCCGATATAAGCTGCCGGCAGCTTTTTCATCCACTTGTACAACAGACCGGATAATAGAGCTCCGCACATGCTTCCCGGAAAGGCCAGAAGTGTTCCAAGTCCCAGAATATTACGAATCAATGCTGCCAGAAAGGCTGCCGCCAGTCCATACCATGGGCCTAATAAAATGGCACACATTACATTCACCAGATGCTGAATCGGTGAACATCTCGACCCCAGAACAGGAAATGAAAATAAGCTGCCTGCAACAGCGATGGCCGCAAAAAAGGCAGTTAGTGTCAATTTTTTGATATTCATAACGCTTTTCCTCTCTTTTGCACACTAAAAATAGCTGTCCTGACATCCGTCGACAGCTATTTCTATAAAACAACCGGATTTCCTGTATATTATACCTTTGCCGCAATCGTTTGTAAATAAAGCAGCAAAATTTTCCCAGGTTCCAGATCAAAAAGCTATGTATCGATTATTCTCTACTTTTTGTCACAGATTGCTTCCATTGTCATTGCATATCTGTATCCATTTTCAAGTTTTTAATCAATCTCTTTCGGACTCCATCTGAGTCATACTTAATCTTGTAATCTATCCAAAAGCATTTGATAATGTCGCTGCCCTATATGACGTCCGGCACGCTGTAATCCATTAATACATGCTCGTACTTCATCTGATGTCAATTCATCCTCTTCATACGCAGCCATAAGAATTCCTATTGTCCCCATAATTTTAAGCCCCATCTGTGCAGACACACTTCTCTCTTTTGCTTCATCCATCAATAATAAATCTGCTTCTAGTTCATCTGTCCGAACAATCGCTTCACTCTCACCCTGGTCAAGCCCCGTTGCTCTTTTTAATACACTTGCGGACTCCTGATTATTAACAGGTTTAACTACAATAAATGATTTTTGTCGAATCTGATCTGCTTCCGTCCTAAAACGTTTATCAACTGTTAATTCATCAAATACTGCTGTAGGAATCATAACATCACCAAACAGTCTTTCCAACAGCTCTAACCTATTAATTTTGAGCAGTGATATCAATGGTGTTGTATCAGATACAACAATCATACCAATTCCTCCGCTTTTTTGAGCTGCCTAAAAGTTTCCAATTCCTCATCCAAATCATCCATTGTCATATCAAAATATGAATAGCCCAGTTTATCATACAAATCAATCAACTCTGCTTTTCTAATTCCAAGAATTTCTGCTGCTCGACCATGTGATATTGTCTGATTTAATATATACGGATACAGCAACAATGCATTTCTGGTAAGTTCTGTTTCCGGATTCCTAGTTACCAAATACTTTGACATACCAACCGGAACTTTAATTGTTACAGATTCTGTTGTCACCATAATATCCCATCCTTTCCTTAGAAACTCAACTCTACATAATCATTACCTATATCATTTAATATATGCATATTTTAAATATTGTCTGTTTCTTTTATTATATCTGTTATTAAAGGTTTTCACAACCCAATTTTTGTATCCCATTTCACGCGTAGTAGACAAATAGTAGACAAACCTCAAAAAAAGCCCCCTTTTTTACACATTTTTCAAAACGCAAAAAAAGCCGGAAACCCTCAATTCTCCAGAGTTTCCGGCTTGAAGCTAACAGCGGGAATCGAACCCGCGACCTACGCATTACGAGTGCGTCGCTCTACCGACTGAGCCATGTTAGCCTACCTGTTCCATTATATCATTTATTCTGAAAATGGCAACAGTTATTTTTTAATTGTTTCCATAATGTCCCCGCAATTATTCAGAACCGGATATAATTTTTGTATCATGTTTTACATCTGTTCCAAAATATATGCTTTGACAGCTTCCAACTTACACTCTTTCCATGCACCTTTGGCCTCTTCCTGGGCAATCGGATAGATAATCTGGAAATCCAGAGCCTCACCCGGTACACGGCCACTGCGCTTTTCTTCATAGAAATGGTCTTTCCACTGTGCTTCTGTAGCATTCTTGAATTTATCCGGATATAAGAACAGCTGCTGACGCTTTGTTGCAGCTAAGAACATTTTCGCTGCCAATGGTTCAAGCTTATTATAATCATCCTCCTGAATATCAGCAAAAATCTTCGGAAGCGGTGCCGTCTCTATATGTTCATTCTCACGGTTGATCTTCAGTC
The DNA here is from genome assembly GCF_019734885.1 of Pseudocoprococcus catus. Classification (GTDB taxonomy): domain Bacteria; phylum Bacillota; class Clostridia; order Lachnospirales; family Lachnospiraceae; genus Coprococcus_A; species Coprococcus_A catus. The sequence goes on from NZ_JAAXCM010000032.1 coordinate 7,607, forward strand.
CCAGTGCTTCAAAGGAATATTTTGTCTCTGTAAAATGCAGTTTCAGCAGAATGCCTTTTTCAGTATTGAACTGTGCACGCTGATAATCTGTATCAAAGATAAAATTGCCCAATGAGTAAAAAATCATCTTATCTCCAACGGTTTCATAATTCATCGGCACATGAGGATGATGACAGACAACAAGATCTGCTCCCATCTCAAGATAAGCATGATACCGTTCCCTTGTATACGGAGATGGAATCGCTGTAAACTCTTCGCCGCCATGAGCTACCACCACACACCAGCGGCATTTGGCCTTGATTTCCTGAATGACGCTGCGAATGACCTCCATCTCACTCCAGCTGAGGCAGCCGCCTTTATCTTCTCCGGCCGGTTTGCAGCCGCGCTGATAGCCAACAGCAAAGATTCCGATACCTCCAGCTTCATCAAGAATTAATGGTTTCGCTGCATCCGTCATATTCATGCCGACACCGATGGGCTTCGCACCAAACTTCTCTGCCTCCTGAAGGGTCATGGCCAGACCGTCCTGTCCGGCATCCATGATATGATTGTTGCAGAGGTTCCAGATATCTGCATGAATATCCTTCAAAACTCTCTCAGCTGCCGGATTGATGGTGTGCATCAGGCGCATCTCGGCTGCCTGCATCAGTGTCGCCGTATTGTCCACCAACGGGCCTTCCACATTGGCCACTACATGGTCTGCACTGGTCAGAAATTCCAGAATTCCCGGTGCCAGAAGGGCATCATCCTCCCATTTTTTGTCCATATATTTATCAAAACCGATATCTCCTGTAAAGGCGATTGTTGTACTTTCTTTCAATTCCATTACCTCTGTTTGTTATCATTATCTAATATTCAAAAAACACCGCAGCCCTGCATACATTTATTCCAGTCCACAGGTATCGATCATCTTCCCAAGATTACCGACGCGGTGTGCATCTTCCGTATTCATATAACAAATTTTAAAATCACATTTTTTCTTCAGATCATTAAAACTTCTGGTCAGTATCTCCATAGACTGGCTATTGCCTTCCGGCGCATAATCGCTAATAATCACCAGTCTGTACATCTCGCTGTTCAGGCCTGCCGCCTCCATCTGCTCTTCCTCCCCGGGCATAAAATCGTTCAGCAGTTCGTAACAGCGAAGTAATGTCCCGCTGATGCTGTATGTGGTTGCAAACTCTTCCGGTGTTTCTCTGAATCCTTCTTCATAAACAGTAAAAGGACGGACAACGACCTCTCTGCTGCCATAAACAAAGGCCTGCCCAAACATCAGGGCCTCCATTTTCTCATAAAATGCCTGAGCATCCCACAATGCTTCCGTTACTTTCCGAAGCCGTTCAGTCTGGTGCTTGCCCGGATGCATTTCCCTCAACATACAGTAGCATACATATACGTTATCCGTCTCTGATTTTCCTATTTTCATGAAAGCCTCCTACTGAGTGAAATCTTCTCCTGTCTCTTTCTTTCACTCTGATCTGTGCTCATCTGCTTCTCTATTATCATCGTATATCCAAAAGCAAATGTCAATGCATTTTTATACGAAAAGACAAATAATAATATCACATTTTGTACAGATTCATTGTTCCCAGCCTTTCATTGAAATAATAACTGTATCGATAAAACAGCTTTCTATTCCTTTGAACCTCCTGCAGCGCATCCAATATCAGTTTTTTAGGATCTCCTGACAACAAGTACTTCTGTTTCAAACCTTTCAGGCCGGCTGCACGTTTCTGGCAATCAATACGAATTCGGATCCGGTCACTGTCAATCTGCTGATCAATAATACGCCGCATATCCTCATAGTCTTCTGCATATTTTCCTGTACGGTAAAAATAGTTGTCCTTATGTGCTGTGCAGGACGGAATCACATCTTTTGGCCGATGATCAACTGATATATCCGCTGTAGTCAGATTAAAGTAATCAAACTTAAAATGGCGTTCCTTATGTACTCCATCACTTCCTGTTAAATCCATCACATCCCATGTCGGATCCACATGATACCACTGACCGCAGACCTTCACAAGATTCCACGCATGAAGCGTATTTTCAGTAAACTCCCCCTTGTTATCCGCATATCCGACAACAACAATGCAGGGAAGCCCAACCGAATCGCAAAGTAGCTTAAATGCTTTGGCAATCCCCTCACAAACTGCTTTTTTATCAAGAAATGCGCCAACGATAGAATGTGCTCTATGATAATTTTTTATTTTTAAAGACTCATAATCATAAGCCACGCTTTTCACCACTGAATTGTGCAGAAACATTTCCATTTTAAATGGATCCTCCCGATACTCAAGAGCTTTATAAAGCACTTTATCCACTGTATTGTGCATCTCAGCAATCATTGTTTTTGCCTCATTCCCTGAATATAAATATTCAGGATAAAGTGTCCACTCACAATTTTGATGCGAATGACTTACATTGTATTGATTGACATAAAAAAATACAGGATGGTCATACAGCACTTTGTAATAAATATCAGATACACTTTTCATTCCCGGATAAAGCAAAACCCTAATGGCTGACTGGTGACAATGCAGACCATCACAGATGATTCTGTAGGCCAACTGCTCATTTTCATTCATTTGCTGATAATAATAGCTCTGTCTGTCCATTTTTTGTCTCGCTTTCTCCAAAACACCTCATTGATAGCTGCGGTTGATACCTTCATCCTCATCGTCCGTTTTAATACGCTCTCCGTACACCCTTTTCGAAATAACGATGTACTAGAAAATATCTTTCGGCGGTACATAGTTCGGATTGGCACCTCTGTAATGCATCGTCACTTCCGCATCATTATGAGACACCTCAATACGCATAGACTGTGCCGGATAAAGTTGCTTCATGCGCCGCAATGTCATTCTTGCCAGTGCAAAAGCCAGACCTTCACATTCTTCCGGAGAATGCAGGTCGCGAAATCTTTTTTTACTGAAATTGAAATCATCTATGGAATTGCTGTACCGACTGTCATGGTAAGTATAAGTAATCCCTGTATTTATCACGGTATAAACCAGATCCGCTTCCACAAAAGCCATATTGGAGCCATGATCAGCATGTGAAATCATTCGCTGAAACATCATCTCCTGATGATCAATCATCGGTGTGAAAAGATCCGCTTTTGCCATGGCACGGTCACAATACTTCCGAACCTCTGTATCATAAGCTGCTGCTTCTTTCTGAGTTTTCATATCCGCCTCTTTTTGGGCCTTTTTTTTATCTGCATTTCCTTTGGCCCGAATTTCCTTCATCCTTCTCTCAATATTTGCATTTGTATCATTTACTTTGCCGCATGCCGCTCCCCACATTCCAATCGGTATCAGAAAACCAACAACAAACCCAATCAACCCTCCTGTAAATGCACCAATTACCCATCCCAAAAGAACACCGCCAATGATGTATCCCGTTGCTTCCGGTTTTTTCTCTGGTTTCAGCGCATTGATTTCCCGCAAAACACGACTGTCAATCTCACTTGCTTTCCGATTTGCTTCTGCATTATTGTTCAAACGCATCTGCTCTTTCATCCTACTGTTATTAATTGGATCCATTGCCTGCTCCTTTGCGCAGGATGTTTAATCACATCCTGCGTCTTCCAAATGATATCTTCTCATGTAAATATTTCTGATATTTTGACTGCTGTTTACAGCCCCAGCGCCAAAAGCTCCGACACTTCGTCCGCCTGGCGCTCAATTTTTAAGGCCAGATAATTTAAGGCCTCTCTGCCTTTTTCCTGCTCTGCATTGACACTGTCAATGATTTCAATGATTTCATCTTCATATACTCCCAGTTCATCAGACACATCCGCCACTCTCTGTCTGAGAGCACGGCCTGCCTCCTCAAAATTATCATTGAAATGATGCAGATCAGAAGCCAGTTTCTGAAGGTTCTCTACCCCCTGCTGATTAATTCCGTATCCTGCCATGTGATTCTCCCCCTTTTCCCTTATTCGATACGGATTTAAAAAGATTCTCCTGACTCTTCAATTCTTCGTATCTTTGAAAGAATCTTTCCTCTCAATTCCTCTGCCTGAATAAGTACCTTTGATAAGGATACAATGCACTCTTCCACTTTGATAATGGCCTTTTGGCTATACACATCATGTGCCATGTTATCGCTGCAGTCAATAACCGCATCATGCATCTTCTCCAGATCATCATTGACTGCATTCATATACTCCGTCAAAGCTCTTGCCGCCGTACGCAGCGCATCTGTACTTACATTCCTGTCTGACATAAAATTTCCTCCCAAAAACTTAATCTATCTCCTTAACTTCATGCCTCTATTCTAACAAAATCTGCTTTTCCAACCTTTCCCGGTCTCAACAAAAATACGTCTTATCTGCCTCAGCCAAAAATATTGTGGTAAAAATGCGGCTTCATCATCCATGTATCTCTGCCATTGGTATACATAAAAGTATCCTTTGCCAGTTCCACCGCCTTTTTACTGCATCCAATCTCCGCCGCATCCGCTCTTGTCATATGGAATACCAGCTGATGATGAAAAACTTTCACATCCATTCGTGTATTCACGAAATCTTCTGCCTGTTCAAAACCGAATAAAAAATGGATATCATTCATTGAAATTCTTTTTAATACCCATTCCAAATCCTTCCTGACATCGCAAATACCTGCGTCATCCGACGAAGTTTTTCCCTTTTCGGAAACCGAAGCATTGTATTCCGCAATCAAACGTTTCTTCTCGTTGACATCCTGCGTATTTTTGATTTTTCTCAGAATATCTGCCTGCGATTCCTGCGGTTCTTTAAAACGGCCTGCTTTCAGGCTATCTGCATCGCCAAAAAGTGCCATCTCCTCTGCCATTCGCTCATAGCCCAATACAATGACCAGCTTTTTCTCCTTACCTTTATCCAGAATCTGCTGTTTTATTTTTTTGACGGATGCACAGACAGCCTCTGTTCCAAGGTGACACGGAAACCCTCTAAGCAGTGTTGTGCTGTACTTTTTATAAACCCGGCTGTCTGGATGTGCCCAAAACTCAACACCGCCTCCACAGCGTCTGTAGCTGTTAATCACCGATACAATGACACTCATTGCATATTCATATCCGCCGCCTGTCACCAACATATTTTCCGACGGACGATTTGTCAGGGCAAAAGGCCGTGCCAGCTGAAATCCTCTCGGTACGCCTGGATAAACCAGAACGTCCTCCGGATTAAGTTTCCCCGACACCTTAGCCTCAGTCTCATACCTTTTGTAAAAAGGTACCTGACTCTTAAAAGTCTGAAGTTTACTGCCGTCAATCATTACCGGATGTTTATCACGATAAAATCTGTCCGGACCTAAAGCACTGTTTTCTGCCGCCTGCATATGCTGATTCAGCATGTCAATCATATGCTCAACTTCATTCTCCCTTGTATACATATTTTTCAGATGTAAGACACGGATTTCACCACTGCTGTCTCTCCATTTAAACAGAGATTCAAAAACCGGCAATGAACAAATTTCATTCTGCAAAGCTTCCGTCATCATGGAGGAAGACAATCCCAGCGTCTCCTTGATCTCCTGCGGCGTATTATAGAGGGCAAAACGCTGCTGAATCTGCTTTCTGGCCGGTTCTGTCAGACCTTCAACACCGTCTGAATAGGTCTGACTGGCAAAAATAAATTTAAAGCCGAAAGCAGCACCTTCTCGGAGAAGATTTTCCAATTTTAATGTGTAATCCGCTTTATAGCCATCGCCCTTTGTCATCCTCAAAATCTGTGACATCTGTGCAAATTCATCAATTATAATAAAAATTGCAGGCATATCCACTTCCGGCGGTACATCTTCCAGTTTTTTCCACTGATTCTGTGAAAAAATACGCTTCCTTTCCTCAAGAATTTCCTGCAGGCGGTCAATGATATCAAATACCACTTCCTCTGACTTTTCAAGCAGCACATACTTTACATGAGGCGGTGTATGTGTCATATATCTGCTGAATTCCAGCATTTTGAAATCCAGCAGCCATAATTCCAATTCATCCGGATGATAATTCATAACCAGGCCGCTGATTATTGTATGAAGCAGTGTAGATTTACCGGAACGTGCAGCCCCCATCATATAAGCTGCAAACATTTCATTCTCAAAGCTGGCTCTGACCGGCTGATCCTCCTCATCCACCGCAAAGGCAATCTCAATCGGCTTTCTTTTTCCCTTTGAGCGCTTCGGCAATGTTACAGGAAAGCGATCAAAAAAAGCTGTTCCTTTTTCATTTGGCATCATATTTTTCTGAATTTCCGTTATAAAAGTATCCGGCAGATTTGCCGGTGCCTGCAGCCACCGAAACAATGTATTGCGCCCCTGTTCATCCTTCCAATAAAAACGGCCCATTGAATCACCGCGCACATACAGACAACGGCCGTCACTCCCCATTTCAGCTGATAAATCCTGTCTTCCAAAGGGATAACCGATTCCTTCCGCATCACTTTTCTTCACCAATTCAATGACAACAATTCCCAACCGCTCTGCATTATTCAGCAGATACATCCATTCCGATGATTGATATGTAGGATACTTCGCCGCCTCCCTGTTAATAACCAGCAGGCGATGCGGAATCTGATATGCCGGTTCGTGGGTCTGATTATACTGTTCCGCACTCTGTGCACCAAGCTTTGCCTCAGCCTTATGATAATATGCTGCAAGCATTTTCAGCTGCATTTCAATTTCTTTGCTGCTGCAGGGAACCGGATCAATCATCCCTTTTTTCACCCCCGCCAACTTCGACAGTTGTCCAAGCAGATAACCATTATAATAAATTGAATCCAACAGAGAGACCCTGATATTGGACACTGAAAAATGACGGATATAATTCAGCAAAATTGCCATTATTCCTGCTCTCAGCTCTTTTTCATTATAGTCTGTATACTCAACCAGCAGCCTCTCAGCTCCACTTACATGAAATCCAACCGGATAACAGATACAATTATTCTGCTCATCAAAATACCTTCCCAGACTGTTTTCTAATACCGGCTTTAAAACTCTCGGAATATCTGCTGCCTGTGCAGCAAATCCAAACAGAATTTTCTGCTGTCTATTTTTCTTCTCCTGCTGCCACTGCATAAAATACTGAGGTGTAATCTCATAATGTCTCTCAATGGCACTGAACTGCCGCATCATTTCCTGAAAATCATCACCCCGTAAATATTGTCCGCATCTGGCCAGTATCCGTTTTTTTGATTCATTGATTTGATTAGCTTCATATTCGAACTGCTGCTTCGCCTGCTGCAGTGCTTTGTTTTCTTCGCCTTCAATGACGCTCAGATATTGATCCACATAAGCGCAATAGGCACCTGCCATACAAATCACTTTCTCAGCCAACGGGTCATAGCGGCAACTGATATCCACTTGCTGTGCCATTCTGTTCAATGTCTCTATATCAGGTTTGACCGGCGTTCTTTTTTCACTCTGAAGCCCTGTATCCGAGCTTGTTCTAGCAATACGATAAAATGTCAGGATCTCTTCTCTCATATTCAGCCAGGATTCCTTTTCTGCCGCAAAACGCGCCTTAATTTGCTGCACATCGCCGGCATAAATCGTTTCCAGCTTCTGTCTCTTCTGGTCCATCCTGTCAAATTCTTCATGCCAGCGTTCAAACACATTATTTAACCGGCTAATCTGTTCCTGTACTGTCATTGCAGCTCCCTACTTTCCTTATTCATTCTGTATCATATTCATTTCTGTTTCCATGTTTTAAGTATATCAATTTCAGTGAGCTGCCATGATCCCAGAAAATCTAAAAACCAGCTATAATGAACACAACAGCAGTACTTCATCCGCCTGCTTATTTAAAAGTTCTGCCAGACGGACAATATCATCTCTTCCCGATTTCAGTCCCTGAACGTTCTTATCTACGATTTCCGTGATTTCATCTGAATAAATTCCCAAATCATTCTCCAACGAATGGATTTTCCTTTTCAGCATCTGATCCTGTTCAAGCATATCATTCGTACATTTTAATAAATCCCGGCCCAAATTTTGTTGAGGTAAGATAACGATACCTTTTTTGCAGAGGGTGTTATCTTACCTCTTTTTGATGTATGTTAGATAGCATAACTCTTTACGTCGGCTCCTATCTGTCTGAAATAGGAGATACTTTCGGTAGGCTTGTCACCTGTATCAACTCTGCCGACAAAGCTATAAAAGATTTCGATTTTGCGGGTGTTCGTTTCCTTATCCAGTTCGTGAATAAGAATACGGTCAATAAATTCATGGACGTTTTCGTAGGTCAGTTCTTCAATCGCTGTGTATCTGCGTACCAGTGCGACAAACCTTTTTACGTCCGCGCTGCGCTCGGTGGCGTTGTCGATTTCCTGTGACAGCTCCGCAATCCTCCGGGTCAGCGTCTTTTTTTCTTCATCATAGCCGGAAGTCAGAAAAGCAAATTGTTCATCTGAAAGTTTCCCTAAAGCGTTGTCCTCGTAGAGCTTGCGGAATAAGATGTTCAGCTCGTTAATACGGTTCTGCGCCTTGTCAAGCTCTTTCCGCTGCTGTGTCAGCGTCTTTTGTACTGCCTTTGCGCTGCACTCGTTGGCTGTTTCGATAAACTCCTGTTCATGCTCTTTCACATAAGACGTTACTCGCTGCAAGTCTGCAAGGACAAGTTCTTTCAATACGCTTTTGCGGATATAATGCGTAGTGCAGAGCATATCATTTCTTGCCCGGTTGCGGTAGTTGCCGCAAGTGTAGGCGTGTTTCCGTTCAAGCGTCCCGGCTCCGCGTACTGCATACATTTTGTAGCCGCAGTCCCCGCAAAAGAGCAGCCCGGAAAACAGGTCAATTTCATCAACCTTTGTCGGGCGTTGCCGGGTGGCAATCCGCTTCTGTGCAAGTTCAAAGGTTTCTTCATCAATCAAAGGTTCGTGAGTGTTGGGGAAGAAATACCTTTTTTCCTCCGGGTTCTTTTTCGTCTTTTTCGACTTATAAGATACCTTGTAGGTTTTCCCGGTTATGGTATGCCCTAAATATTCTTTCCTTGTCAGAATGTCGTACAGCGTCTTATCCGGCCAGTTGTACCATGCGTTGAGCTGTGGGCGGGGGTGGCGTTTGCTCCCTGTCCTGCGGTAGCGCAGTTCCCCGACGGTCAGTATTTCATTGTCCCGCAGCCAGTTCTGGATTTCACACATACGGTCGCCCCGTACATACATTGCAAAAATCTGTTTTACGACGTGCGCCGTTTCCGGGTCGGGTATCAGATGATTGCGGTTATCCGGGTCGATAAGGTAGCCGTAAGGAGCTTCGCCGTTGACGCGCTCGCCTTTCTGCGCCTTTGCCTGTTTGACAGCCCGGATTTTCTTTGAGGTGTCGCGGGCGTAAAACTCGTTGAACCAGTTCCGCAGAGGGGTAAACTCGTTATCTTCCCTTGCTGTGTCTACACCGTCGTTAATGGCAATGTAGCGCACTTCATATTCGGGAAAGACAATCTCTATCAGCTCCCCGGTTTTCAGATAATTACGTCCCAGACGGGAAAGGTCTTTTGTTATGACGGTCGCCACGTTCCCGGCTTCAACCTCATGCAGCATGGCTTGAAGCCCCTCACGCTCAAAGCTCACGCCGGAAAATCCGTCGTCTACGAAAAAGCGCGTGTTGAAAAAGTGGTGTTCGTCAGCATACTTTTGTAAAATCAGTTTTTGGTTCTGTATGCTCTCGCTTTCCCCGGCTTGCATATCTTCCTGGCTCAATCTGCAATATAAAGCGGTAATCTTGTCTGTCTGTAACATTTTGTCCTCCTTTCCGACGACAGACAAGCATGGTATTTGTACTGTCTATATTATACCACATACCGCTGCCTGTGTCATGTATAAAATGTGAAGAAACGCCCTATTTCCGGGCGTTTGCGGGGTTCAGTTCCATGTCTTTGCGAATGAGTTTTTTTATCTTTTTATCCAGTGTGTCCGTTGCGCGTTCACTTGCGGACGAACATACAAGGTAAGTAACTTTTCCTATTTTATGCTCCGTTGTGGTAACGGGCGTTTGGTTTTGCGTCAAAGAAAATCCCCCTTTCTTTCGCAAACATATAATATAGTCTATGAATAGCAGCAAGTCCACTATTCAATAAAACAAAGGCTTTAATCGGACGGTTATTAGCATAACCTCATGGGAATTTCACCCCGGCATGGTTCTCATGCCGCCCTACCCATTGCCTGCGACGCTCTTAACGCTCGGACTGTGGCTGTAAGGAAGTATCATTGTATATTCTGCGTGTCGTCGCCCGCAAGCCGCTACACTTGCTTTCCGGCGCGGTGTTGGTCGCTCGGCTGTCCGGGCGGGGATAACCTCACCCGGATAGCGTCATGGCGCACCCGCCGTATGGCTCGGCGCAAAAGGAACGTATCCGATTTGCCCTATGCTGCGCCGCCGTTATCTTGCGCCGCTTTCTTTGTCAAGGTTCAGAATGGCTTTGCTGCCGCGTCAGCAGCGGAACGGAAAAGGGGGAGAGAGAAAGCGTCCCGCCGCCGCTGCGGTTTATTCCTCTGCCTTAAAGGTGAGGACAGCCATCATCAGTTTTGCTTGCAGCCGTTCCCGAATGTCGTGGTCTACGCCAAAATAGACGTTCCCGCGCTCGTCGTACAGCTTCCGCATGGAGAGGCGGGCTATGTAGCCGCTGAAATGCTGCAAGACAATCTTCATGGCGTCCGGGTCGCCCTTTGTCGCTGCCACAATGACAGGATAAGGAACAAGGGCATTTTCCGGGTAGCCGGGTTCGTTACCATTCGTCCCATTCATCAGCATTTTCCTCCAGATATTTTCTTAATTTCTCAAAAGAGCTTGTCCGCCTGTACTGTATCGTGCTTCTCGACGTGTTGAACAGCTCCGCAATCTCGGTATCGTTCATTCCCTCGAAGTAATACAGCAATATGGCTTTGCGCTTTTCTTCCGGCAAAGTACGGATTGCTTCAAGAAGCAGCTTTGGCGTGATTTTCTTCCCGGCTTTCTCAAAGACGGTTTCGGCGGCTTCACGTTTGAAATATTCATCAAACGTATGAAGCTGCCGCGCTTCGTCTAAGGTCATGTCGGAAAAGGTCACTTCCTTTGCCTTGTGTCTGCGAAGTTCTCTATGGGTGTCGCAAGCTTCATTGTGCAATACCGTATTACAAAACTTCTGAAAAGCACACTGTTTGTAAAACTCCCTGCTATTAGGTTCCACATTCTCACCTCCTTTCTCGTTGGAAAGTTGGTGGTGCTTCCCCCCTTTTCGCGGGGCAATACGGCGTTTTTCAAAAACGCCGAAGATTTTTTGAAATTTCTTCAAAAATTTTTTGAACGTACAAAATGCGCCCGTCCGAAAAGCCCGGACGGGCGCATAGGCATTGTAAGCAGTATCCAGATGATTAGACAGTTCATATATATAAGCGTAGTTTCCCCCGGTGGTGGGCGGGCTTTTTTTGATAAGTCAATAACTGTCGGATTTTGTCGATATGCTTTTTGCTTCATGGCGGCTACCTCCTTTAGCCGCCGATTTCAACAGTGATACCGCGTCATTTCATTAGAAGATAAAAAGAAACGGCGGCTTTGATTTTTCAAAGCTGCTGCGGAAATCAAAGAACGACAAGCAACAGTTCTGATTTTGCTCCAATATGGTTATTAGGGGCACAAATTAAAATCAAAAAAGAGCCGATAACAGCAGTATTTCAAACTGCATATTATCGGCTCTGCGTCTGTGCGTCTGGCTCTTTTAATTAAATTATTTCTGTTGTTTTTTGGCTTTATTATATGTATTAGCTAACTGTCCACAAGCTGCTTTAATCTCTCTACCATGAGAAACTCTCATGGTAACTTCAAGTCCTGTTTGCTCTAATTGATGTTTGAACGCAACCATTTCTTGTTTTTGTGGTGCTCTAATTTTTGAATTACTCGTCGGGTTGTATTGCAGCACGTTAATCATAACATTTTTGCCCTTAAACCATTTTGCAAGTTGCCTTATATCTGAGGAACGGTCATTTATACCTGGTAAAAGCAAATACGCAAATACCACTTTTCGATTATGCCTTTGAGAATAGGACAATGCTTGCTTAACAACATCTTCAATAGCGTACATGTGCATATGAGGAATGATACAGTTTCTCGCAGCCTGTGTTGCTGCATGTAAAGATATTGTCAACTGAATTTTTAGATGTTCTTCGCGCAATTTTTTTAATTGATTAACTGGACCAACTGTTGATACGGTAATGCCGTCGGTTGGAAAGTTAAGTCCATTTCTATCTCGAAGAATATGGATTGCTGCAATCAAGTTGTCGTAATTGAATAAAGGTTCTCCCATTCCCATAAAAACGATACGATTTACTTTTTGACGTATCAATACAACCTGCTGCACAATTTCAGACGGTGTTAGATTACGAACAAAACCATTGCGTCCGGACTCACAAAAAATACAGCCAACAGAACAACCAACTTGCGTACTTACGCAAACAGTCCCACCATCTCGCCGTTTAATAAAAACCGTTTCAATATACCTGTTATCTTTCAATTCATAAACATACTTTTCAGTATCGCTACTTTTATAGACTTTTTTTGTTGATATTGATAGATTTTCTTTGTGAAATGGCTGTTTATACAATTCCGTATATAAGGCTCTTGCTTTATCCTCTCCAATTACTTCCGACATTTCTTTGTAAGTAAATCCGTATGGGTCATTCAATATTTCCGTAGGTGTACTTTTAGGTAAGTGTTTCATTTAAATATCCTTCCTTTTCAAAATTAAAAAGTTTGTTTTTCAGAGTTTTTGATTATGATTTCTAGTTTTTCAACATCAACGATATGCGTTAATTTACATTTAGGGCAGAAAAGAGGAAAATTTCTTAATACCGTATTATAAAATACTTGAACCCTCGTCTTTCCGTTACAAATTGGACATTTTATCCAATATTTTTCAAGCATAATATTTCTCCTTTTGCGCAAAAAAATGCAGGTCAATTCTCAACATGAGCATTGACCTGCATTTATACATATAATACTACAACAAAATTAAGGCATAGTTTTTATACTATGTCTATACGTCGTTAGTTTTGTTGTATAGCATACGCAAAATAAGCATGACAAAAAAGCCCATATTGAAAATGGGAAAAATCTTTTTTGATTTCAATGCTTATCGAATACGCATGCTATGTAACATAAACATTCCCCCCCTTTTATATAATATTATATACAAAAGCAGCTTGTTGTCAACATATATATATATGAATTATTTTGGCTAACTGATAGAACTACGTAGACATATCCAAGAAGAAAGGGGAACAGTAAAATGTAATAGGGTGAATAACTATGGCAAAAAGACCAGTACCACGATACGACTTTAAGGCTTTTGGGGCAGCGATAAAGGCAGCGCGTGAGGGATGCAAGGAGAGCCGCAAGAAAGTAGGCGACGAAATGTTTATCTCGCCGCGCTACCTTGCGAACATTGAGAACAAGGGGCAGCACCCAAGTTTACAGATATTCTTTGAGCTGATACAGCGTTACCATATATCCGTAGACCAATTCCTTTTAGAAACGCCGCCGGAGAAGAACACGCAGCGGCGGCAGCTTGACGCGCTTCTTGACGGTATGAGCGATACAGGCATACGGATTGTAACCGCAACGGCAAAGGAGATTTCCGAAGTCGAAAAAGAGGGCGAATAGGAATGTCCGACTTAAAACTGAACAGGATTTAGAAAGCGTTGTAATCTTTTTTGAGGTTGCAGCGTTTTTCTTTTGCGTAAGTTTGGCAAAATCGCTTTTTCTCCGTAGTAGGTGATAAGAGCCTAAAGGATAAAAACATTCGTAGCAAGCATAGGAAGCGGGTACCACTTCCGTATTTTCGCCCTCCCGCGCTGCGGCGCGTCGGTTGAAAATTGCTTGTTGGGAAGTGTCCCAAACCCTCGGAACGGAAAGGAAAGGAGCGAACACATGGACGGACGCAAAAGGACAGTGCAAATCAAATTCAGAGTGACGGAAGCGGAACGGGATTTAATACTGGAAAAAATGAAGCTCGTACCCACCCGGAACATGGCGGCGTATCTGCGGAAGATTGCCATTGACGGGTATATCATTCAGATAGACCACGCCGATATAAAGGCTATGACCGCAGAGATACAGAAAATCGGTGTCAACGTCAACCAGATAGCACGCCGCGTAAACGCGACGGGGAACGCATACCAAGAGGACATAGAGGAAATAAAGGGGGTGCTTGCGGAGATATGGCGGTTACAAAGATTAAGCCTATTAAAAGCACTCTAAGCAAAGCCCTTGACTATATCGAAAACCCGGACAAGACGGACGGGAAAATGCTTGTGTCCTCTTTCGGTTGCTCCTATGAAACGGCAGATATTGAGTTTGAATATACCCTGTCGCAAGCACTCCAAAAGGGGAACAATTTAGCCTTTCATCTGATACAGTCCTTTGAGCCGGGGGAAGTCGATTATCAGAAAGCCCATGAAATCGGAAAGCAGCTTGCCGACGCGGTAACAAAGGGGCAGCATGAGTATGTACTCACGACGCACATTGACAAAGGACACGTCCATAACCATATCATTTTTTGCGCGGTGAACTTTGTAGACCACCATAAATACAATTCCAACAAAAGGAGCTATTACGGCATACGGAACATGAGCGACAAGCTGTGCCGGGAAAATGGCTTGTCCGTTGTCGTCCCCGGCAAGGGCAGCAAGGGAAAGAGCTATGCGGAGTACCAGGCAGAAAAGACGGGTACAAGTTGGAAAGGCAAGCTGAAAACCACTGTTGACGCGCTTATCCCCCAAGTTTCCAGTTTTGAGGAATTGCTAACGCGGTTACAGGCGGCGGGCTATGAGATAAAGCCGGGGAAATATGTATCATGCCGCGCCCCCGGACAGGAACGCTTCACCCGCCTTAAAACCCTCGGCGCAGACTATACAGAGGAAGCCGTAAGGGAACGGATAGCGGGCAGACGGACAAAGGTGGCGAAAGCTCCCAGAGAGCAGCGCGGCGTGTCGCTGCTTATCGACATTGAGAACAGTATCAAGGCAGCGCAGAGTAAGGGCTATGAACAGTGGGCGAAAATCCACAATCTGAAACAGGCAGCTAAAACAATGAATTTCTTGACGGAACATAAGATTGAGCAGTACGCGGATTTAGTCAGCCGGATTGAGGAAATGGCAGCGGAAAGCGGACAGGCGGCAGACGCATTGAAGAACGCCGAAAAGCGGCTTGCGGAAATGGCGGTGCTTATCAAGAATGTTTCCACCTATCAAAAGACAAAGCCTGTCTATGACGCATACCGCAAGGCAAGGAACAGGGAGAAGTACCGCGCCGGACAGGAACAGGCAATTATCCTCCATGAAGCCGCCGTAAGGTCACTGAAAGCGGCGGGCATTGCGAAGCTCCCGAACCTCGCCGCGCTGCAATCGGAGTATGAAGCCCTCCAAGCGCAGAAAGAAGCCCTTTACGCCGACTATGGAAAATTGAAAAAGAAAGTCCGGGAATATGATATTATCAAGCAGAACATTGACAGCATTTTACAGGCAGACAGACAGCCGGAACGGGAAAAGGAAACAGAACGCGGATAAGGATAGCAAAATCCCCGCCGCTGTGCTATGATAGGGCTATCAAAAAGCAGAGGAGCGTTGAGCATGGAAAACCAGAAAATGCCGGAATATGAAACCATACGCGCCGCCGTTGCCGGGGAGAAATGGGCGGTGGAGAAAGTCGTGGATTGCTACAAGGACGAAATCGACAGGCTATCGACGGTAGCGGTCAGACAGCCAGACGGAAGCACGAAACAGGAAATCAACGAAGATATGCGCCAGTCTATCACAAAGAAGCTGATAGAAGCCCTCCCGCAGTTCCCGCTTGAAGAAATGGAAAAGGGAAATGTCAGATAGGCAAAAAAAGAACAGGGCGCGGAAGCCAGTATATGACTTCCGCGCCCTGTCTTTTTATGGGTGCTGTTTTCGTGAATGTTACGCAGTAGAACGCCATTTTCGGGGGTAAAGGTATAAAGTATCGCCTATCCGATTTTCACGCCCGGAAAGCCCTGTAAATCAAGGGATTTTCCGCACCTACTGCGTAACAGGGGTGCGTCTTTTCCTCATGCGCTCGGCAGCTTGTCTGCGGGTGATACGCTTCCGGCAGACGGGGCAGTATTTGACACTGTTAGAGGTTGACGCAAAGAACGCGCCGCACTCGGTACACTTCTTCTTGTCCCCTGTCTGGTAAAGCTCCGCATAGAGTAGCCTGTCGGCGGGAAGCACCGCAGCCCGGAACCACTTGCAGAGAAGCGAATAGGAAATGAGCTGCGGACAAACGCACTCGTCCCCGTCGTCCAGTAAGATACAGTTCCCGTTATCATAATTGCAGCACGTCCGGCGCACAAGGGCGTTGACTTTCCGGCTCTGGGGCGGCGTCAGCCGCTTAACCCCGTTCATACTTCATCAGCGGCGTAAATGGGAAGCTCTGCAAATTCCGCTTCGGTCAAAGCGTCCACTTTGGAAAGGGTGCGCTTTGCAAGCTCCCGCATATCCGCGTCCATGTAGGGCAGCGCGGCGTTGACATTCTCAATCAAAGCCCGCTTGCCGCCCTCGTTGTAAATGCTCAAAAGGTTTGTTTCTTCAACAGTCAGTCTAATCATGCTCATACCTCCATATCGTGATTTTTTGTTTTTGCCGCCGCCTTTTTCGGGGCGGTCTTTGCCTTGTCTGCTTTAAGCTGCGCCCGGATAGAGGGGCGGGGCTTCCTTATCTTCCTGTCCCGGTTCTCCCCCTTGTCAATCAGCGCATACGTCCCATGTCTGCCCTCGATTTTGGAAAAGGCAAGGGTCTTGTAGGGCAGCATGGAGAAAAGGCGGTCAGTGTCCTTTGTGGCTGCAAGCTGCATGAACGCCGGGGAAAGCTCTACCATGAAATGGGTCTTGTTGGGGCTGTTCGGCGTGTCGTGCCGCTTCATTTCCCGTACAATGCGCCGCGCTTCCGTTTCAATCAGCCCGTCCCGCAATGCGGCGATATGCGCCTTGAAATCCCCCGGCGGAAGCTGCTCCCGGCTGCGCCGTTCTTCCTGTAAGAGCGATTGCAGCGCGTCCGGGTCGTTGGGTACGGCTTCAAAGCGTTCAAACTTTCCAAGCTCATAATCGGGATTGCCGTTGAAAAACTGTCCGGCGGGTATCTCCCGTTCCCCATGCTCATAAATCAGCTTCACCGTATCGGCGGGCAGCTCCTTTTCCTTGACGCGCTCATAATGTTTAGCGTAGTCCAGTTCGTACAGATTGCCCTTGATTTTCCCGCGCTCCGTCCCCGTTAGCTCGATTGCATAGGCAAGGACGCGGTCGCTCGTCTGCTCCATGTAGAAACGCCATGTGTTGTGGGGCGCGGTGTCTTTGAGGAAAACGTCGCGCTCCCGGAAGCAATGCGTCCCGGACGGGCGGCAGAACCACAAAAGGGTCTTGTCCTCCTTGCGGGGGCTTGCCGCCGCCTTTGCGATAATCTCCTTGTCAATCTCCAAGTCGCTCTGGTAAAAGCCTGTGTTCTGCTTCATAACCGCATTGAGGGAAGCGAACAAATCCACGTTCTCAAATTTACTCTGTTTCGGCATGGGTCAGCTCCTTTCCAAATCCTGTAATTTCTGCTTTGCGTTTTTCTTCTGCGCCTTTTCCTTGTCAGCCCTAAGCTGCGCCCGGATAGAGGGCTTCTTTTCCGGCTTCGCTTCCTTGCCGCGCTCTTTGTCGGCTTTGACCGCGTTAGCCAGGTCAACAAGGGAAATTGTTTCTCCCGCCTTAACCTTTGCTTCCAGTTCGTCAACGGTAGGGGTGTTGTTGATGATACCGTCAAAGTTGTTGTCGTTCTGCTCTACGGTGTCCTCGATATGCTTCAAGGGGTTTGCCTTTTCCGGCTGCTCTGCGGCAACAGCAAACGCCCGCGTCCCGTTCCCCATAATCAGATACTTTCCGTCGTCCGACTGGTGGTGAAAGCCATATCCGGCGGCTTCTATCTGCTCCCGGCTCATGGCGGTCACATGGAAAGTCCCCCTCGGTGTCTGGATTGTTTCGCCCGTTGTCAGCTCGTCCGGGGTAAGCTGCTTCTGCTCCTGTAAAAACTCCGGCACTTGCCGGAAGCCTACGCTGTCAACGTAATGCGCGGTGTCCTGTCCGTTCTGATGAAGCACTACCACGTCCGAAACGGAAAGGCTGTGTCCCTTAAAATCTTTTGGGTGGTCGATATTGAAGCGGGTATAAATATCTTCAAGGGAAGTTTCCGGCGCAAGGGGCGCGGAATAGACAAGCTCATAGTTCGCTTTATCAACCACATTTCCCGCCGCCTGCAGGCGGTCGTAAGGCTCAAAGCGGAAGTCCCTTGTTTCGTCCCCGCCCTTTATCTGGTAAATGGAAAAGGTGTCCTTGTCCTGTCCGGTGGTCTGCGCCGTTTCCTGTGCCTTTGCGTAAAGCTGCTTTACGTCGCCCTCGGTCAGCTCGCCGCTTTTGAGCTGCCCCATAAGCTCGCGGCATTTCTCCGGCGTTCCCGTATAAAGCACGTCGCCCATTTTCGCCCGCCCGTTCTCCTGTGTCACATAGGCTTGCAAGAGGTGGCTGTTTTCCCGGCTGTCGCTGTAAGGGTTCCGGCGCACTCTGTAAATCGTTTCCGGGGTAAAGGCTTCTTTCGGGGCTGCTTCCGGCTTTTCTTTCCCGGCTGTATCTGCTTTTTTCGGGGCTTCCGGCTGTGGCGCGGCTTCTTGTCCCTCTCTGGTGGGCTGCTCCTGTCCGGCGGTCTGCTCCTTGTCCTGTGCCTTTTGCAGCTCCGCAAAATTCGCGTCTATGGAATTGATAATCTCGGCGGCTGCGCTGCGTATCGTTTCAAGGGAGCTTTTCAGCTCGGACAGCTCCCGCCCGCTGCTCCACCCGGCGACATAGCCGAAAGAATAGTCCGACGTGTCAAGCCCGTAATGTTGGCAGACGGTATAGGCGACGCTTTCCGCTTCGACTTCGCGGGTGCGGCGGTCAACGCGGGGTTGCTCGTCCTTTGGCGCGTTGAGGTCAATGTCGTGCAGCTTCGCATGGGCGATTTCGTGAATGGCGGTCTTTAAGGTCTGTAATTCGCTCATGCCCTCGTTGATAGCAATGCGCTTGTCCTCCAAGTGGTAGTAGCCATGAGAGCCGCCCTCGATATTCTCAAAGGCGATAGGAACGGGGGAAGTCTTTTCAAGGGCTGCGAAAAAGTCCTTATAGCGGTCAACGTCGCCTGTCAGTTCGTCAACGGCAATGTCCGGCAGTTCCTTTCCCTCGGTCTGGGAAACGTCAAAGACGGATACCACCTTGTAGGCGGGTATGGTGATTTCCTTTTCCTCGGTGACGGGCTTTCCGTCCTTGCCGATTATGGGCTTCTGCGTGTGCGGGTCGATTTTCTGCATTTCCTGTTTGATTTTATAGGGCGACGGGGCAATGATTTTAATTCCCTTTTGCCCTCTCATCACATTTCGCTCAAAGTTGTTCTTCCAAGCGGAAAAGCCCGCCAAAAGGGAAGCGTCCGGCTTCTGCATGGCGATAAGGACGGTGTTTCGGAAGCTGTAATTATGGAATTTTGACATGACTTTCAGATATTCCTTGTAACGCTCGCTGTCAAAGAGTTCCGTAATGCCCTGTTCCAGACGGTCGGTAATCTCTTTTAATTTCTCGGCGGGCTTCCCGGCTGTCAGCACGATAGGGATAACCGGGTGCGGCTCCTGTGGCTGCTCTGCGGCGGTTCGGGCGGTCTGCTCTGTGGCGGCTGCGTCCATAAAGGTCTTGTCCTGTCCGCCGCGTTCCGGCTGTGGGAAGCTCATAACGCGGTATTCTTTGGGTATCTCGTTTTCCGTTCCCCGATACCATTCGGTAAAGGTGTTCTGATTGTTATAGATATAGCCCTGTTCGGTAAACTGCCCCTTATCCTTGCTAACTGCGTCCCGCCCGTATTCTTCATACTTGAAATATTTCTTTGCTTCTTCGGGAAGCTCCAGCTCGTCCAGTTCGTCGATAAGATAATAACCGTAATCTTCTTCGCTGCGGACAGTGGGATAGAGCCAGTAACAGTCAAGGTTTTGTGCAAGGTTGATAAGGTCTTTCATGCTTCCGGCATACTCGCCATGTGTAACCGCCGCCGCAAATTTATCCTTGTCCCCGTCACTCTGCATTTCCAGAAGTTTTCCAAAATAATTCAGCTCGTCCATGCTTGCGCTTTGGATAACGGAAAGCGGCAAGTCAAAGGGGCAGTCCTCCGTAGAAGAATACCCGTTGATGAAAAAATCCTGCGGATTGTCTGCGGTAATGCCGACGCTTTCCATAGCCGCATGAAGCTGCTCTGTTGTGGTCGGCATGGGAAGCCACACGCCGCCCGGTTTGCCTGTTTCAAAGCGGCTGCGGCTGTCGATAAGAATTGAAAACTGCTCGTTTATGGTTTCACGCTCCTTTCTCTGTTCGGTGTCCTGTGGCGGCTCTGCTGTGGTGGGGGCTGCTTTTTCAGCGGTAGGCTGCGCCCGTTCCTCGCCCTCGATAGCATAGCCCGGTAAAAGCTGCCCGTTTACTTTGAAATGCTCTGCATACTCTGGCGGGATAGGCGGCGATACCTCGGTGAATAAATGCTGATAGGCTTTGATACGCCCATTCAGATATTTTTCCATAGCTGCCTTGTCTGCAAAGACTTTCCTTTCCTGTCCGGCGATTTTTGCCTGTCCGTAATTGTGGGGGCTGTTGGTGTAAATACTCCATGAAAGCGTCCACGAATAGGGAATGGATTTCTCTTTTTCCCTGTCATACCGGGTATTCTCGGATATGTGGTAGCGCATTTGGTAGACGCGGTTGCTGATGTGCTTCCCGTAGTCCGTAGCTTCCCACTGGTTCGCGGTATGCGTAGCTTCGGGTGTCCTCACATACTCAATGGCTTTGTCAATGGCAAGGGTCTTTCCCGCCTGTTCGTCCCATGCCGCCGCCTGTTCTTGCAAGGCTTCAAAAGCTGCCTGTTCAGCCGCCGCGTATTCTTCCCGCAATGCCTGTAACTGTTCTAAGGGCAGGGCGGTAAGCCCGGAAAGGTCAGCGGTCTGTTCCTCAAAATAAATATTTCGCTCTATCCGCATACTGTCAGCCGGGTCTAACTTGTCACGCTCAAACATGGAGTAACCTTTTTTCTTTTCCATTCATTCGCTCCTTTCTGAAATGGCGGCGCACCGCCGCGCTTTTGGGGTTCGCCCCGTACTACGGTGGGCTGTGCGTTATGCCAACAATTTTTTCATTTTTTTAGAGGGTTTGGGAAACTTCCCAACAAGCAAAATCCCCGTCCGGCGCGTCAGCGGCAGGACAGGGATTTACGGAAGTGGGTACCCGCTTCCTATGCTTGCTATTCAAGTTTTTAGTTCTTCTGTACTTCGATACGGTAGTTGACGTATTTCCCGCCAGTGTCAGCCAGAACGATAGTTCCGTCATAGGTCTTGCCTGTTTTCGGGGAATAGAGCTTCTTCACATTCACTTTGCCGGATTTAAGGAGCGCGGCGGCAATCTTCGCGGAAAAAGCGGTCTTGCGTTCCTCGAAAAAGCGGTCATTCTTCCACATGACAAAGGCACATTCTTTGTTGCTGCAATAATAGTTTTTCTTCCCCTCATGGACGGGGGAACCGCAACGGGGGCATTTGCCGACAGAGGGCTTTTCCTCCCGGAACAAATCCTTTTTCCCGTCCAGTGCTGCGGCGTGTGTCTGCACAAGCTCCCGCGCCATAGCTTCAATGCCGGACAGAAATTCGCCGGGGTCTGCGGCTCCCTTTGCTATCTGCGTCAGATTGTTTTCCCATTCTGCGGTAAGCTGCGGGGAAGTGAGCATATCCGGCAAGACTGATATAAGGGCGGCTCCGTTCTGCGTGGGGATAAGCTGCTTCCCCTTGCGCTCTGCAAAGCCGCCCTTTACCAGTTTTTCAATGACGGCGGCGCGGGTGGCGGGAGTGCCAAGCCCCCGGCGTTCCGCGTCCGGGTCGGTGTCCCCGTTCCCGGCTCGCTCCATAGCAGAGAGAAGCGACGCTTCGCTGTGGGGCTTCGGCGGCGTTGTGGTATGCTCCGTTACTTTTGCGGCGGGGTTAGGAAAGTTCTGTCCCTCGGAAAGCTCCGGCAGCGTCACGCCCTCATTTTCCCCGTCCTCTGCTTCGGGCTTATCTTTCAGCGTCGCCCGGTATCTGCGTTCAAGCTCTTTCCAACCCTCCGCAAGTACGGTCTTTCCCCTTGCGGTGAAGTCTGTCCCGGCGCATGAGAAAACCGCCGTAACCGCTTCATAAATATGCGGCTCGGCGGTGGCAAAAAGCAGACGCGCCCCCGCAAGGGTAAGGATATTCTTCTCGCTTTCCGGCAGCGCGTCCGGGTCAGCCTTTGCAAGCTCCATAGTGGGAATGATTGCGTGGTGGTCTGATACTTTCTTGCTGTCTAATACCTTTGCAATCTCCGGCGTGAAGTCCGCGCCCGCCATAAAGGGGAGCTTTTCGCAAAGCAGCGCGATAATGTCCGCTGCGGTGCCGCCCATGTCGTCAGTAAGAAAGCTGCTGTCCGTCCTCGGATAAGTAAGGAGCCGCTTTTCATAAAGGGATTGTGCAAGGTCAAGGGTCTGCTTTGCGGTGTAACCGAAAATGCGGTTCGTTTCCCGCTGCAAAGAGGTAAGGTCAAAGAGCTTTGGCGGGGCTGCGGTTTTCTTCTCTCTGGTAAGGGAAACGCATACCGCCTTTCCCGCTTCGCAAGCCCCTTTCAGCGCGTCGGCTTCTGCCTTGTCCGAAATCCTTTCGCTTGCCGCGTCCGCGCCGGATAAATCAAGGCGAACATGATAATATTTTTCTTTCTGGAAATGGGAGATAGCCGCGTCCCGGTCGGTGAGCATTTTTAAGGTCGGGGTCTGGACGCGCCCCACGTTCAAGGTCTTTCCATACAGGCAGGAGAAAAGCCGGGTGGCGTTAATGCCGATAAGCCAGTCAGCCTTTGCGCGGCAGAGGGCGGACGCAAAGA
The DNA here is from genome assembly GCF_019734885.1 of Pseudocoprococcus catus. Taxonomy (GTDB): domain Bacteria; phylum Bacillota; class Clostridia; order Lachnospirales; family Lachnospiraceae; genus Coprococcus_A; species Coprococcus_A catus. The sequence goes on from NZ_JAAXCM010000032.1 coordinate 30,542, forward strand.
GCGCGCCATAGTCCCGCCCGTCTTTGAGGGAAGCAAAGCCCGCCTTAATCGCCCCGTCCTCCATTGAAGAAATCCACAAGCGGCGCATGGGCTTCTTGCAGCCCGCCACTTCGTAGACAAAGCGGAAAATCAATTCACCCTCGCGCCCCGCGTCACACGCATTTACCACTTCGGAAACGTCGGCGCGGTGCATAAGCTCTTTAATGGTTTTGAATTGCTTCCCCTTGTCCGGGTCAACGGCGTACTGCCATTCCTCCGGCAGAATGGGTAAGCTGTCAAAACTCCATTTTTTATATTGCTCCCCGTAGGCGGCAGCTTCCGCAAGCTGTACCAAATGCCCGACGCACCATGAAATGAGGTAGCCGCCGCCCTCGATATACCCGTCCTGTTTCCCCTTAATGCCAAGCGCGGCGGCGATAGTCTGCGCCACGCTCGGCTTTTCTGCAATCACAAGTCTAAATGCCATGAAAAAATCCTCCTTTCAGCGTTCCGGCGCGGTGTGCTTCTTCTCCTGTGCCTGTTTCAGACAATAGCCGATACAGGGGGATTGCGCCTTATAAGGGCAACGCATACACGCCGGGGATTTTGGAACGGGCGGCGCACTGTCACGCCGCCCGGTGGGTCTTTGTACCATCATTTTTTCTAAAGGGTTTTCGGTAAAAAGCGTCATGCTTCCTCGTCCTCCTGTTCTTCATCAGAAAGCCCGTCCCCCTCGTCCTCGTCGTAATCGTCAAAATCGAAATCTTCAAGGTCGGTGTCGCCCTTGACGTTCTGCTTTGGCTTCATAAACTTAAAATAATAGAACGCGCCCCCGCCGCCAAGAAGTGCCACGACAAGGAAAAGCACAAGCCCGCCTGTATTGCCTTTCTCTTTGGGCTGCTCTGTTGGTTTCTCGGTTTCCGGCTCCGCTTCCTTGCCGCTGCAAGCGGTCATGTTGTCCTTGCAGACAGGGCAGCTCACATTTACCTTTCCGGCTTCGCATTTATCGGTGCAACTGCAAACGGCGGGCGGGGCTGCTTCGGTGCTTCCGTCCTCCATGAGTGCCATAAGGTCGGCTTCGTCCACTTGATTAAGGAAATGTACGGTGTCCTCGCCCTCGTCGTCCCGGTCGATAAGGATATAAAAGTAATTGCCGTTTTTGGTCGTCACTGTGATAAGCTGCTTGTTGCCGCCGAAATCGTCTACAAGGGTCGCGTTCCCGTCCGGGGTAAGGGGTTCTTCCTTTTCGGGTTCCTCATAGACAACGCCGCTGTCGTCGGTCGCGTCCTGTCCCTCCGGGGTCTGTGCAAAGGCGGTGACGGAAAAGCCGCCCGTCAGCATGAGGGCGGCGCAGAGTGCGGTCAAGGTTCTAAGGATTTTCTTATTCATTCTCGGTGTCCTCCATTTCTTCGGTGTCGTGGTCTGCGGGTTCTGCGGGGTAGCCCGGCGCGGCTTCCATGCCCGGAATACCGCCGCCGGAAAGCATAGCGGAAAGCTCATGCGGGGAAAGGCGCATGGAGCGCACAAGCTGTACGATTTGCAGGTTTTCCGCTTCGGTTTTCTGCGCTTCAAGCCCCCTTAATCTGTTCTGGTACTCGGTGATTTTCTCGCGGGTCTTTGCAATCTCTTTGTCGATACGTTCAATTTTGTTCATAGCCATCAATAAATTTCTCCTTTCTTTGCTCAAAAATATGTTAATTCCAGTTCATCAGCCCATAGCCTTTGATACAGGAGTAATTGACGGGGTAGCTCTTTATCTTGCAGGCGTCGCCGGAATTGCCCTCGACGGTATAGACGCGCTCCCCGTCCGTTCCGATAACAAGCCCCACATGGTCTGCGCTCCCGTCCCCGTCCCAGTCGAAAAAGATAGCGTCGCCGGGGGCGATATTCTCATAGCCCCTCGCGCCCCATTGCCCGCGTGACTGGAACCAGGGTACGCCCTGTGACTGGCACCCGGCAAAGCGCGGCTCGCTCTTTCCGGCTTGATTGTAGCACCATGAAACGAAACAGGCGCACCATTCCACGCGGCTGTTAAATCCGTACCAGCTCCAAAAGGGTCGCCCGCCCACGTTGCCGACTTGCCGCTTCGCAAGGTCTACAACGGCGGTGTTGCCGGGGCGTGTGCCGTTTACAAGCTGTACGCCGCTTAAATCCTCGGACGCGCCCATATCGGGGGAGCCGCCGCCGAAAATCAGCGGTTTGTTTCCGCTTGTTTCCAGATAGACGCGGTACATTTCAAGCTGCTGTGGCGTTAGAAGTTCCTCCGCAATCTCGGAAATGGGCTTGTTCGTCAGCTTCACGTTGAGGATATGGTACTCGTAGGGTACTTCCTCGGTGGTCGTTTCCCCTGTTTCCGGGTCTGTGCTTGTTTCTGTGCGGTAGCGGATTTCCGTTTCTTCTGTCAGCGTCAAAGTGTACTGCATGGCAAAGACGCGATTTAGCTCTGCCTGTGCGCTCTGCGGGGTGTAGGTCTGTAAAAGGGCGGTGAGGTAGGACGCTAACTCATGGGGGTTATGCCCGATACTGTCAAGGTCATAGCGGTATTCGTCATAGCCGGGGTGGGTGCTTTCGATATTGTCAATCTGCTGCTGAAGCTCGTTTTCCTTTGCGGCGTAATTGTTCTCCGTCGCCACAAGGTCGCTGTCCTCCGACGTGTAGGAAGTCCCAAGTATGCCGTTCATCAAGCCGGAGAACATGGAACCGCAAGAGGAAAGCCCCGCCGATACCATGATGAATAAGAGTAGCGCGGCAACGGCGATACATACGCCCGCCGGGTGCCGCCCTACAAAAGCGATTGCCTTTTTTGTTTCCTCGGCGGTCTTTTTTGCCGCCTTGCGGGTGTTCTCTGCGGCTTTCTGCGCCGTTTTTGCGCCGCCTTTCCTTGCCGACTTTGCATACTGCCGCTTGATTTGCTGCTTCTGCATGAAGCGGGAAAGGGGATTGCCCGCAATCTGCGGATTGTCATGCAGGGCTTTATGGTACTGAAAATCCACATTCGCCTTGAACGCCGCTTTCTCTGCCTTTGCCGCCGCCCGGTAGGGTTTGAGCTTGTGGCTGTGGTAGCCCTCCTTGACTTTCCGCGCCCCGTACTTTGCGCCGCGCTCTGCCAGTTCTTCGGATTTGTGCGCCCCCTCAACGCCGGAATTGTCCTTTTCAACGGAATGTATCTTGTTGTGGACGAAAATACCCGCTTCCTGTGCGGGGCGGGATAGCGGGTTATTGTGGGGCTTATTCTTTCCTATGGGCTTTTCCTGTTCCTCAAAATGTAGGCGGGTCTTGCCTTTCCCGGTGGCTTCATCAAAGGTGCGCTCCCGTACAAGTTTCTTTTCTTTGGGGATAGCCGCCTTTGCCGCGTCCAGACGGTCGGCTGCTTTGTCCGATTTTCGGATATACCTTTCAAGCTCCGGCGTTGCCCGTTCCTCGTCGGTAAACTGCAAGCGGGAAGATTTTTCTTTTGCTGTGGCTTCTGCCTGTGCTTTCCTCGCCGCCTTTTTGCTCGCCTTTCTGGTACGCGCCCCGTCGATACGTTCCAAGACGCGCTCGGCTGCTGCGGTGTCCTGTTCCCGTTCTGCCCCCGGCGCATGGGGAAGCGGCGGCGTGTCGGTTAAGGGCGGGGAAGTTGCGCCGCCCGGTAGGGGCTGCGCTGCCTGTTCCGGCTGCGGTGGGGCTTCGGTCTTTGCAAAGTCCGCGTCCCTTATCCGCTTGCTGATACGTTTCTTTTTCCCGGTAGCGGCGTTTACCTCGACAGCCCCCTCGCGGGTCATTTTCTGCGTGACTTTTTCACGCGCCTTATATTGTTTTATGTGTCTGTCCCTCCAATCCGCGCCCTTGCAAGGGCGCAATACTCGGCGTTTATCTCAATGCCTATATAATGCCTGTCAAGCTGCTTTGCGGCTGCCCCCGTCGTGCCGCTGCCGAAAAAGGGGTCAAGCACAACGCCGCCTTTCGGACAGCCCGCCTTGATACAGGTTTCGGCAAGTTTTGGCGGGAACGCGGCGAAATGCCCGCCCTTGTAGGGAACGGTATTGATAAGCCACACGTCCCGCCTGTTCCGCATGGTCGGCATGAGGGCTTCGTCGTAGTAGCTGCCGCTTCGCGCCCGGTTAAGCCCCTGTACGTTCCCCTGTCCGGGTACTTCGTCCGCATATTTCTGTCCCGCGCTGCGCCCGGTGCGGTACCGCGCCGCCGTTGTGGGGGCTAACGGCTCGGCTATGGCGGCTGCGTCATAAAAATACTTCTTTGACTTCGTAAGCAGAAAGATATGTTCATAGCAGCGGGTAGGGCGGTCTTTCACGCTCTCCGGCATGGGGTTTTCTTTCTGCCAGATAATGTCGCTCCGTAAATACCACCCGTCAGCGCGTAGGGCAAAGGCTAAAAGCCAAGGGATACCGATTAAGTCCTTTTGTTTGCAGCCGGAAACGCGGTTGTTTCTTGCAATCTGCTGTCCGTTTCTGCCTTTCGGGTTCTTCGGGTCTGCATGGTAGCCTTTATTTCCTGTGCCGCAGTAGGTGTCCGCGATATTCAGCCAGAGCGTACCGTCAGAACGCAGTACCCGGCGCAGCTCGCGGAAAACCTCGGTCAGCCTGTCAATGTACTGCTCCGGCGTGTCCTCCCGCCCAATCTGCATATCAAGCCCGTAATCCCTAAGCGCATAGTAGGGCGGGCTTGTGACGCAACAGTGTACGCTTTCCTCTGGAAGCTCCCGCAAGGCATAGAGCGCGTCCCGGTTGATGATTGTGTCAGTTTTCAGCCCGTTCATGCTTCGCCCACTTCCTCCGGCTTCGTCGTCATTACCCGGTAAAGCTCGGTGTCTTTCGGGAAGCGGTCTACAAAGGGCAGCACCACGTTCCCGTAGAAGATAAGCCCCTCGCCCGCTTCGGTGTGGGTGACATACTTCATCTGCTGCGGGGAGATGTTGAGCTGCTTTGCAAGGATAGCCCGGTCGCCCGCCGCCTGATTGAGCATGAGGACAAAATCAGAGTTTTCAAAGATATTCTCCACTTCGCGGGAAGCAAGCAAATCTTTGACGTTCTGCGTGATTGCTGTGGGTATGCCGCCCCATTTTCTGAAACGCTTCCAGATTTCAACGGAATAGGCGGCGGTCTGTTCCTCTTTCAAGAGAAGATGAAATTCGTCCATAAAATACCGGGTGGATTTCCTTTCTGCCCGGTTGACGGTGACGCGGTTCCATACCTGGTCCTGCACAATGAGCATACCTAATTTTTTGAGCTGCTTCCCAAGCTGCTTGATGTCAAAGCAGACAAGGCGGTTTGAAAGCTCTACATTCGTCCTGTGGTTAAAGACGTTAAGGCTCCCGGAAACATAAAGCTCCAACGCCGCCGCGATACGCGCCGCTTCCGGCTCCGGCTGCTTCAAAAGCTCGTTGTAGAGGTCGCCCAAGATAGGCATTTTCTCCGGGTCGGGGTCTGCAAGGAAAGGGCGGTACACGTTCCTAACAGCGCGGTCAATGACGGTCTTATCGACGGGCTGCAAGCCCTCCTTGCCGCCTATGACAAGCTCGCAGAGGGAGAGGATAAAGTCGGATTTCAGCGCAAGGGGGCTGTCGTCCTCGCTGTAATTGAGGTTAATATCCATAGGGTTCACATACTGGGGCTTCCCGTCAATGCCCTTGCCCGTAGGCGATAACCGTATCACTTGCCCGTCAAGCCGCTGCACAAGGGAAAAATACTCTGCTTCCGGGTCGCAGATAATTATGTCGTCGTCGGTAATGAGGAAAGCGTTTGTCATTTCCCGTTTGGCGGCAAAGGATTTCCCGCTTCCCGGCGTACCCAAGATTAAGCCGTTGGGGTTCTTTAGCTGCTTGCGGTCGCAGAGTATCATGTTGTTAGACAGGGCGTTTAAGCCGTAATACAAAGCCGCGCCCGTCTGAAAAAGCTCCTGCGTGATAAAGGGGATAAAGATAGCGGTGCTTGACGTGGTAAGCCCTCTTTGAATGGGGATAAGGTTCTCCCCAAGCGGTACAGAGGACATAAGCCCCGCTTCCTGTTGGTAGTCAAGGCGGGTTAAGGCGCAGTTGTTCTTCTGTGCAATGCCCGCCGCCGCGAATACGTCATTTTCCAGTTTCCTTTTTGTGTCTGCCATGTTCACCACAAGGAACGTCAAGAGGAACATTCTTTCATTCCGGCTCTGCAAGTCCTGTAAGAGGTTCTTCGCTTCGCTGCCGAAAGTGGCAAGGTCGGACGGGATTATATCCATGTCGTAGCCGCTGCGTACCGCTTTTTTCTGTTCTTCGATTTTCATTTTGTCAAGGTCGGTGATTTTCCGCTTGATTGTCTTTATGGCTTCGGTCTGGTCGATACTGTGGATATGCAGATTGACGATAACGCCCGTTTCCAAGTCCAGAATGTCAGATAAGATACGGTCGTTTAATTCCGGCGCAAGGATTTCAAGGAATGAAACCGCGCCGATTTTGCGCCCCATGCGGAAATACCGCCCCTCGCCAAAACGGAAAGAGGACGGGGCGATAAAGTCCTTTGTGGAAAGCCCGGACGGGGCAAGCCATGAAAAATCAAAGGCAAACTGCCCGCCCTCCGGGTGGAAAATGCCATGCAGCATTTTAAGGCGTTCATAGCCTGTCATGGGGCGGGCAGACACGCCCAAGAGCTTAAAGTTGTTGAGTACGTCCGTTTCGATACGGGCAAGGCGGGATTTCGCCGCGCCCAGACTGTCGGCTTCAATGGCAAAGGTGATATATTTTGCTTTGACAAGCCCGTTGTTGCCCTTTGCAAGCTGGTTTTTCAGCATATCCCGGTATTCTGTGCGGATAGAATTGAAAGCGTCCTCCTGTGCCGGGATATTGACCGCCTTTTCCGCTTCGCCGCGCTGCGTCCCCTGATTGATGAAAGAGAGCTGCACCGAAACGGAAGCGTCAAAGTAGTTGAGGAAGTCGCACCAGTTCTCAAAAATGGCGGTCTTGTCGTCTGCCTGTGCAAGCTGATAGTTAATATCTTCAAAGGCGACGGTCTTTGAGTATTTCCGTCCCGTAACCTTGCAGATACCGTCCGGGTACATCTGGATATAAGGGATTGTCTGCTGCGCGGTGTGCGCTTTCCCGTCGCCCTTTGCCTGTCTGATGATTTCCGCAATCTGCTTTTTCTCGGCGCGGGTGAGCTTGCGGGGCGGGTTAGGCTTTGCGCTTCCCGCCGCGCTGTTTCTTCGTGTTTCCTTTTGCAATCGCTGATACCTCCTTTTCAAGTTTTCTCTGCCGTTCTAAGACGGAATAAAAGTTGTCTGTCCTGTATGGTCGTTCTTTGGGGGCTATGAATTTCGTCTGAATGATGTTCTTCACCACCACTTCAAGGGGCTGTCCATGCTTCTCATACATGGCAAAGAGGAAACAGGGCAGCATGACGGCAATCATAGCCATAGACGCAAGGCTTGTGCCTGTGCTGTCTTTGAGCAGAAAGAAAAGCGGCAAGCCGAACAGGAGAGCCGCCGCAAAACATACAATCTGCCGTTTGGTAAGGTTGAACGCTACTTTTGTCTTGACTTTGGATAAGTCTTTGGGTACGGGTACATACGCCAAGTGAAAACCTCCTTTCTCTGGGTTTGGTGTTGCTGTAACTTCCCATAAGGGTAATCAAGGCAAAGGTCAATCTATGCCCTTTGCCCGCCCGTATTATATGGGGGTTATCCGCGTCAAGGTCGGGTCGTATTTTCGCCGCTTCGCTCTGAAAATCTCCACCCTGCCCTTGACACGCCGCTAATGCGCGGAGAATATCGACTTCGCCAGTGCGCCGGATTTGAACAGGGAGAAACAGAGGATAACGGTATAGGCTGCAAGGGAGAATATCGCGCTGTGCAGATTGTCCGCTATTATCATGTTGTTTACCAGAACCGCGTAAATGCCGACGCATATCATAATGAGGAAGCCTTGAAAACCGATAGCGAACAGGGATTTGAGGTAGTTGTTTCCTATCTGCCCCCATTCCCGGTTCGTCATTGTTGCAAACGGGATAGGCGATACCGAACAGTAAAGGTAAATCTCTATCATGCGCCCGTAGAGGATAACGGTTATCAGTACGGACATGATTTTCATGCACAAGCTCACAAGGCTTGTTTCCATGACAAGTAAGAGCAGTTCGGGGATTTCCATAGCGTCAAGCCCGTCCTGCATGGAAGCAAGGGCGGCGGCAACATCAATCTCTGTGCTGCCGCCGATTACCCCCGCCGCGCCGGAAACAACGTGCTGCGCCATATCGAACACCGCCATAGTGATGTCAAAGGTGTGCGTCACAAGGTAGACTGCCACAAACGCCTTGAACACCCACTTGAAGAACATGGAAGTGTCAACGTCGTGCATATTGTTCTTTTCCGTTACCATGCTGATAAGCTCATAGCATAGGACGTAGGTAATGACAAGCCCCGCAATGGGTACGATTACATTCTCACTAAGGGTCTGTATCATGGAGAATATATTTGCGTTCCACCCTTGCGGGGTCTGCCCTACCTCTGCGGCGATAGTGCCGACTTTCTCGTTTACGTCCCCGAACATAGTTGACAGATTACCGTTTATGGCTCCTATGAGGATTTCCTTTATCCATTCGTTAATCGCGTCAAGTATGCTCTGCATAAGCCTTTACCCGCGCTTCTTAACCGAACAAGCCGGAAAGCAGCGGTACAAGGGTCATGCCGATAAGGGCAACGCCGCCGCCCGCCATAAGCTGCTTCATGCCCTGGCTCTTCGCGCCCGGATTGTCGTTGCCGTAGCCCTCCATGAGATTGATAACGCCCCAGATACCAAGCCCGGCTCCAAGTGCTACAACAAGGGTCTGCAAAACGTCTACTGCGCTATTGAAAAATGCCATAAATAAATCCTTTCTGCCGCGTCTGCGGCTGTCCGGCAAGCGGACAAAAGGCGGTCAGCGTATGCCGCCGCATAAAAAAACCGCCCTCTGGTAAAGGCGGCTGTCCCCGCGCTGCGTAAGTTCTGCGGCGCGGCGGTATTCAGTTGTAGGGGGGTGCGGCTCCTGCCGCTGTGTGCTGCGCCGGAAAGTAGGGGCGCGTATCATGTAGCCGATATTGATATATGTGATTGCTTCGATTCCTCCTTTCGGTGTCCCGCTGTGCTGCCGGACGGGTATTATTCAGACTTGCGGGAAGTGAATAGCTTGCATAGCAAGGTGTTCGCTTCCCGCAAGTTCACAAAGGGGTAGCTGCCGCAAGGCAGCGTAGGGGAAGTGTAGCTTCCCCTGTCCCCCCCTCCCCGGCGGTCTGCCATGCTGTCACTGTTGAGGGATAAGCCCCCGGCGCGTGACATACTCCGTTGCAAAACGGCGGTGTTCCGCTTCCTTTTCCCGCCAATACTCCCATAATGCAGCGTCGGCGGCTTCCGCAACATTCATTAAAAACCGTTCAAGCTGCTTTTGTTTTTCCTCTGCGCTACGTTTCCTCATGGTCTGCGTCCTCCTGTAAGTCTGCTGCGTCAATCTCGTAATAGTCAAAAACCTCGTCGGGCTTGACAATGGCGGGGCGGCGTTTAAGGTGCTTTTCCATGTCAAAGGCGTTCTTCGGGTCTGCGTCGGATAGGTACTTGTATTTCGGGTGTTTCGTTATGTCGAATTTGTCCGAAAAGAACGGGCGCACCCCGCGTAGCTGCAAGATACATTTCCCTCCGTCCATGACTGCGATTTCATCTTCCGTCATAAGCTGCTTTCCCAATTTCTGATAGTTCAGCCCATGCGAAAGCTCCCGCCCCCTTGTTTCGGAAGTGTTGAAGCTGTCTATCGTTTCCTTGCCTAAAATCTCCGATATTTCTTTGAGCGTGGTTTTTTCCTTGCCGCCCAAGAAAAGCGTGGTGTCATGAGGTAAGGTTCAGCTCATCCTTTGCAGGACTTGCGTCCCCTCCCTCCCAAACCGCACGTACACCTCTCGATGTATACGGCTTTCCGCTTATTATATTTACGGTATTAAGAATGAATCAGTTTATGACATTCAGGGCATACCACAAGAGTTTTCCGTCTCCTTTTGCGCATAAGGAGTACCCACTCCGCATTGCCCTTTAAGTCTTTTAGTTTCTTTACTTGATGGATTTCCAGATTTCTGCAATCCTTTCCACAAAGTTCACAGGTATGGCGTTCCACTCTCTGTTTCAGAGTGTTGGTTTTAGCGTATTTTGAGAACTGCGGAAGTTCGCTCACATTGTCAAACTTCGTAGCTGATTCTTTTCGCTTAAACCCGTCTCTGTAAAAGGTCGTGATTTTCCTTCCTGCTCTGGTATCGTATGCGATTGTAAACAGACCTCCAACACAATATCTGCGCTTGATTTCGTGAACATTTGTTTTATACTTACAGGCAAATGTCTTGTACATACTGTACTTCATAAGATTGGCAAATCTGCCTATCTTGAAGGAATCATTTGCTATGGCATAATAGTTGTAAAGTCCACGAACTTCCGCATTATATCTTGCCAGAATCTCTATATCGCTTTGATTTACCAGTTTTCCTCTGTGTAGGGCTACAAATCTTTCTTTTCCGTTTTCGTTAATCTTGATTTTGATTGCATGATATTCCAGTAACTTTCCCACCCATTTTTCTCTGGGTACAAGTAATTTCACCACTCCTGCATTGCTTCTGATTTTGTATCCTCCTGCGGATTTCTTTAAATCCTGACTTCTGGATACCGTAATGTCATAGCCTAAAAATCTGGCTCTGTCTCCTGTATGCGTAACTTTGGTTTTGGTTTCGGACATTTCCAAATCCAGTTCTTCCCTGAGAAATCTGCCGACGTCAGCTTTCATCTGTTCTGCGTCCGCTTTGCTCCCAATTACTCCAATGATGAAATCATCAGCGTATCGGGTGTACTGAATCCGTTTATACGTCTCATCCAAAGGTTCGGTCGGAGTTAGCTGTCGTGTTTGCTTTTCAAGCATTTTCAAATGTTTATTGCGTTCCCAGCGTTCTTCTGGAGATAAATCCGCCCACTTCTTTTTGCCCATACATCTATAATAGGATGCCTTTTTGACAACTTTCTTGTAGTCGGAGTTCATTTGTTTCTTCTTTCCTCGGTTATATTTCTGTGCATATTCCTCCATAAATTTATCTAATTCGTGAAGGTACACATTTGCAAGCACTGGACTGACACCTGAACCCTGCGGTACTCCGCTGTATGTCCGATTGTACGTCCATTGCTCCATATAGCCTGCTTTTAGAAATTTCCAGATGAGTTGTAGAAACATTTCATCATCAATACGTTTTCTCAGCAATCTGATGATTGTGTGGTGATTAAAACTGTCGAAGCAGGCGTGTATATCGCCCTCAACAAACCAGTTCGTTCCCGTAAAGGTTTTCTGTATCTGGTATAATGCTGTCTGACAGCTTTTGTTTGGTCTGAACCCATGAGATGTTTTCTTAAACACAGGCTCATAAATGCTTTCTAAAATCATCTTCACTACTTCCTGCACCAGTTTGTCATTGCCCGACTGGATTCCCAACGGACGCTTTTTATTACTGTTTTTCTTAGCAATATATTCCCTGCGTGCAGGTTTTGGCAGGTAACTTTTATCTCGCATGGATTCAATAATCCTTTGGATTCTTTCGTCACTCATGCCATCAATAGTAGTTCCATCTGCACCGGCAGTCATACTGCCTGTGTTTGCATATATGTTTTTATATGCAAGCCAATAGAACTCTGGATTGTACAGATTCCGATATAATCTTTGAAACCTGTAAGATTCATTCTTTGACTTTTCCGTCAAACTACTTAATACTTGGATTGGATTTCTCAATGCCTCTCGCACCGTCCTTTCATATCGTATTAGTAAATAAGCTGCTCCCCTTCGCCATGTGAACGTCATTAACGTCTCAGACTACTATGGGAGCTGTGTGACCATGCCCGTTACCAGGTTTAGGTCATCCCCAGTTAGTATTTATGGAATTAGCGTTTCGTGTTGTCGGCACCGACTTTCGCCATTTACCCGCTGTCTTGCGGTTGTCCTTCCATGAGTATCGCTTGCTTTCATAACTGCGAAATGAAACCAACATGGAATAGCATACGTTTCAATCCTTTTCGTATGCGGAGTGCGGATTCCCCCACTCTGGCTATCGTTCAGGCAGTTTAGCTTTGTACCTCATACACGAATTTTTATTCTTGAATTTTCAGATACACAGGATTAGTACCTTATCATTCAGGCTTTTATCCATTGACAAAAGCGACAACATGCTACACTCCCCTTCGGGTTTCCCCTCTCGGATAAGTTGTAGAATAATAGGCTGTGATTTTTCATCACTTGATACTTTTACCTACTGCTTGCTAAAGGCAGTATTCCATAAATACCACGCCGCCGAATTTATAATGCGCTGGCGACTTCTGGGCGCACGCAGTTGCCGACTATGGTATCGGCGTTGTCCTTGTAGATTGCCTTTAGCTGTGACTGGCTCTGCAAGATGATTGACGCGGAGATTTCCCGGCTCCGTATGGTTGCGATTAGTTTCTCAAATTTGGGGATTTGCCCGATATTCGCAAATTCATCAAGTAAGCACCGTACATGGACGGGAAGCCGCCCGCCGTATTCATCATCTGCTTTGTCGCACAAGAGGTTGAATAGCTGTGTGTAGAGAATACTCACGACAAAGTTAAAGGTGTCGTCGGTGTCGCTGATAATCACGAAAAGGGCGGTCTTTCTGTCACCTATGGTGTCAAGCTCCATTTCGTCGGTTTCCATAAGCTCCCGCAGCTCCTTAATGTCGAATGGGGCTAACCTCGCGCCGCATGAGATAAGTATGCTTTTTGCGGTCTTGCCCGCCGCCAGTTTGTATTTTTTGTACTGCTTGACTGCAAAATGTTCCGGGTCTTTTTCTTCCAGACGTTCAAACATGAGGTCAACCGGGTTCTGGAAATCCTCGTCGTCCTCGCGGGCTTCCGACGCATTTATCATTTCAAGCAGCGTCGTGAAGTTCTTCTCGTCCTCTGGGGCTTCATACCAGATATAGCCGATTAGTGCGGTGTAGTAGAGCTTTTCCGCTTTCACCCAGAAATCCTCGCCGGATTTTTCCCCGTCGCCTTTGGTGTTGGCGATAATGGTATTGACTAATTTCAAAATGTCCTTTTCGCTCCGCAGATAGGCAAAGGGATTGTATTTCATGGATTTTTTGAAGTTAATCGTATTTAGCACTTTGATACGGTATTTGTACCGCTGCAACATTTTCCCGGTTTCCAAAATCAGTGTTCCTTTCGGGTCAGTGACGATATACGACGTTGGAAAATCCTTTGACGTACATTGCATGAGCGACGGTTTCACAAAGAACCGGGTCTTGCCGCTGCCGGAACCGCCGATTACAAGAATATTTTTGTTTCTTGCGTATTTCGGCTGCTTCGGGCGGCTGTTCATGGTGAGCCGTTCCGTCTGCGTTAAGGGGATATTGTTCTCAAATACCGGGTCTGTGTACGGCTTTATGTCGTCAGCCCCGCCCCAACGCGCCGAACCGTATTCTGTCCCGCGGCGGTATTTCTTCGCGTTCTTGCCTTTGGTGTAGATAATCAGCCGGACAATGACCGCCCCCGCAATGCCGATAAGTAAGTCTGCCGGGTGGAAGCTCGGCGCGATACTGGAAAAGGCGGTGGTAAAACCGTCCCCAAGATGTAGCAGCTTTGCGCTTGCGTCCGCGCCGGGGGATAGACGGACAGCCGCGCCCACTTTATCAAAGAGCCAGACAAAGAGCAGATACGGGAGATTTAGGATAAGCAGCTTCTTGATTTCCGGCTTCATAGCGATACCTCCCTGTCCTTGTTCTTGACCTTTGCCCGTTCCGCGTTCTTGCCCTGTGCGGCTTCTTTGAGCGTAGAGAGCAGCTTTCGGATAGAGGGCTTTTTCTCCTGTGTCAGCTTCTTTGCGGAAAACTCCTTAAAGGCTGCGGTCAGCACGTCCGCGTCCCGCCCCTTGAAAAAAACCAGATAGCGGGGCGGGCTTTCCGTTGCGTCCTTTTTCAGCGCAAAGTCGATACCGTACTTTTTCGCCGTACTCTCAAAGGCTTTGATATTGCCCTCGGTAATCTCAATGTTGGAAACGCCCGCGTTCTGCTTCATAAGCTGCTTTAAGCTCTGCTTTCCCTGTGGCGGTTTTGCAAGCTGCTTTTTGCCCTTTGACAGTATGGCTTTCATTGCCTTTTGGAGCGTCTGGGCGGTCAGCTTCCCGGTCTTGATGTAAAGGGCTATGGTCTTTTCGTTTACTTCGTCCTGCAATTCCTCGCGTCCTCCTTTCGCGTTTCTTTATGGGGCGGCGGTCAGATACGCACCCGCAGCCCGTTCAAGTCCTCGGCTCTGATACCCACAAGATACCAGTTGTCGCCGTACTCAATCCGGGTCGGCTTCCACTTGCCCCGCACGAATACGTCAAAGCACTCACCGCAATGCAAGCCCCCGTAGTAGCTGTTTAAGTCAAAGCGAATGTCGTAACGGTCGGTGCGCTCGTCAAATACCAATGCTCCTGTCATTTTCTGTGCCATAATAAAATCCTCCTTTTGTTGTTTTACAGGCTTTCGCCCGGTTTGAATGAATAATAGTCCGGGTCGCCGTACTGCGGCTTCTTCGGTGACAGTGCGCCGCTTGCCATGTCATGGGCGACAAGGGAAGTGTAATAATTGCCGATAGTGGACGGGGCGTTGAAAAGGGCTGCTTTCAGATATTGCTTGATGTTGCGGATTTTCGTTGTGTTCTCCCGCATACAGTCAAGCACAAAGCGGATATGCTCGCCGTCCAGTTTCATAAACTTAGATTTCACAAGCTCTGCCGGGTAGTCGTCCCCCGCAATCCGTACCCGCTTTCTGGCGGTGCATACGGTTTCAAGCATGAGGTCTACAATCTCGTCCAGCCTGTCCCCGTCAAACTTCATGTCCTGTTTGAGAATGTGGTAGTCGATATTGTCCTTGATGATTTCCCGGTATATATCAACTGCGCTCTGTGCTGCCGCTTCCGTTCCTTTCCGTTCCGGCGGCGTAGCCGCTTCTCTGCAAGGAGAGGGGTTAGGGGAAAGGATAGGAATGGAATGGGTACTTGATAAATCTGTATTTGATTTTTCTTTTTTTGGTAAGTCAGTTCTTTGTATATCTTTATTTAATTGCGTTGGATTTTCCAACGTAGGTTTTTCCAATGTTGGTTTTTCCTGCGTTGGATTATCCAATGTTGGATTTTCCAATGTAGGTAAATCCGGCGTAGGCGGCTGCGGCTGCTCGAATATCACATAGTCCGCGCCCCGCAAGCGTCCTTTCTCGTCGCGCTCCCTTGACCGAACGATATACCCGGCGCGTTCAAGCTCCTTAATGGCTTCGCGGATAGCGTCTATCTTCTCCCGGTTGATAAGGGATAAGCCTTTCAAGGTGTAGTCCCAATCTTCGGGGAGTGACAGCATTTGCGACAACAGCCCTTTTGCCTTTAAGGAAAGCTCCTTGTTGCGTAGGTGGTGGTTGCTCATTACGGTGTAGCCCTTGTTCCGTTCCACTCTGAAAACTGCCATAGTAAATCACTCCTTTTGCTGTGGATTTGTTACGCAGTAGAAGCGCGGTTTCGGGGGATAAGGTATAAATCCCTTGCCGCGCCAGATACGCGCCCGCAAAATCGCTTGTAGCAAGGCTTTTTCTGCCCCTACTGCGTAACAAAGGGCATAAAAAAGCGGCGTTCCTGTTCTCCCATGTAGAGAGTAAGAAACGCCGCTTCTGCGTCGTATTCAGTTTTTAGTACAATACCCTGCTTGTCCGTCGCTCGAAAAACCTTGATTTTCCAGTGTTTTCAAAAGTATCGTTATCTAACGTCAGCTTTCTAAGTGCCTCTGCTCCTTTCGGCGTAATGTCATACCTCGCCATATTTGCCCTCCTTTTACAGGTAATAAGAAATAAAGCGTTCCAAATAATAGAAAAGATTCTTTTTCTCTCCATCAGCATCGTCCGGATTCACTTCGACAGCATTCAAAAGAATTCTGGCCCCACATTGGCAAAAGCGCTGTCCCGGCACCAGTTTAGCTCCGCACATACAGCAAAATCTCGGCTGCTGCCTGCTCTCATAATTTTCTTCTTTCCTGGTCTCTGCAGTCTCTATCTCTTCTTCTGCTTTTTTACCTTCTTCGGCCTCGTTTCCCTCTTCCGATTTCTCGTTCTCTATTGTCTCTTTCTCTTCTTCCGTCTTCTTGTTTTCTTCGGGTTCTTCTGCTTCTTCACCCTCCGCCTTAATTTTATCAACAACAGACTTCAATGCATCCATATCCATCCAGGCTGCAATGGAGACATCATCTGCACTGCCTTCCTTTGAAAGGCGCGGCAAATATGCCTTCAGTTCATCTACTGCCTGGGTATAATCCGAAATTGAGAAAGCATAAAGAATTGTTTTATAAAAATCATACATATCTTCTTCATTTTTAAATGAATCATCAATGCCATCTGACCCCATAAAAACAGCTGTCGGAATTTTCTCCGAATAGAAATGCCGAAAATCCCGAAGCGCATCTGAACCGCAAATTGACGTTGTTTTGTTCAGGAAACATTTTTCATCCCATGGAATAGGCTGCGTACAAATACCTGCCTCATCGAATGCTGCACATTTGCCATCCCCAATCTGAATACCAAACCAATAATCCCTTGTCACCGCCGCTGCAATGAGTGTCGCCCCATAAGCCCGTTCAATTCGATGTCCTGAACGGTAAGATGCACCGGCTTTCTCCGAGACGCAATCCAGTTCTTCCTCCGTAAAAGGATTCGCTTCATAATGGCTCCTGACAGACTCATTCCAGTCATTGATAATGGCCGCCTCCAATTGTATCAGCATCATATCCGGTTCCGCCAGAAACGCTTCAGGGCTGATATTTTCAAATAACCGACGAATATTTTTGACTGCCGCTTCACAGGCCATAGCTGAACCAATCTGGCTGCGGACATAATCGCAGCCGCCGTGGCCGTCGCTGACAACGGCCACTGTGCCACATTCGTCAGAAAAACTTGCGGAACTGTCCTGACAAACTCTGCCATCATGAAGATGGCCCTCTCCTCTTTCTGACATATGAAAAGCTTTAAAATTCATCATAGTGTTCTCCTTTATTTTTACCAGTCAATATAGTCACTTCCACCTGGACCCGGTCCCGGCTTCGGCGGCTCCGGTACTGGTTCCGGCTCCGGCTTCGGCGGATTCGGTACTGGTCCCGGCTTCGGTTTCGGTGTTGGCTGAGGCTTCGGGTACGCTCTTCTTTTTCTCTTACCGATTTCGTTTCTCGTCTCCTCATTTTTATTTTTATCGCTTGTACCTGTTGAGCTGCTGCCAATCTGCGATGACGTTACTGTCACAAACTGAATCCATTTCTTCAGCTCTTCCGGTGTATGTACTTCAATGACAGACTCATCCGAACCTGTAAATTCTGCCAGCATACTCTTATTTGCATCATTACCAATACCAATAGCCACTTTAATCGCTGCTTTGAACCAGTTGTTGCGCTTCAGCACTTCAATACCGCTTCTGTAATCATCTGTCGGCTCACCATCTGACATAAGGAACAGTACCGGCGCATAGGAACCGCTGACTTCCTTCATAAAGGTTTTTGTTGAAAGTGCTTCATTCAGCTCCCGGCATGCATCGCCAAGGGCTGTCGTACCGCCTGCTTCAACATATTCCCATCTGTATGCTTCATCTTCTACTGAAACCGGCGCTGCAGTCACCCATTTTGCCTTTGTAGCAAAATTAAGGACACACACCTTAATCTCAGCATCTGCATTCTCTCTGGAGATTTCCTTAATCTTCGGAAGAATACCTTCAATTGCTGTATTTACCTGCCCAATCTTGGCACCTCTCATAGAACCGGATGTGTCAATGATAAAAAATAATACCATTGTACGTCTTCCAACTTTTACTGTTTCGTCATATAATCCCATGTTCTTTTCCTCCTAAAACTTTCCTTAAGTGATTTTGTAATTACAGTATACACTTTTCTTCTCTGCCTTTCGTTCCCAGTCCTTTAAAAAATCGTCCCTTCACACGTGCCGCCAAAATTGATGCAAATTCCTCGTCCAATCTGCATACTCCGTCCATTCTCAATGATTCTTTCCGTGCCATTCGGCAACATCACTCGCCATGAACGTCCACTGATATTATGAAGCCCCCAGATAGATGGATTCTGCGGATTTCTTACCACATCAGCCGTAATGGTAAAACAGTCCGCATTATCTTCCATGGTATGGCAGGCATACAGTTTCTTGCCCGGTACAAGAACAACTTTGCTCTTTTTCAAATGTAAAAAATAAGGTCTGGAAAGTTTTTTGCCGCAATTCATACAGATACATTCTGCAGCATCCGGATCAATAAATGTCTCATCTCCGCAGCTGCATCGTGCCAGACAATCTCTTAATGCCACGAAGACTTCTCTCCACTCCTGTTCCGTCATTCTATGTCTGATATCTGTGCCTACCAGACGTGCCTGACTGAAGGCGTCCGCAAACGCTTTGTGTACAAATTCCGGATAATATGGCCACAGTTTTATCGCATTCGTATGGACTCCGCGCACAGGCCTGTTGCATGAGTCCATCGGATCCCATGTAAAAATCGGATGAATGCCATAACATTCGACTTCGTAGTCTTCACGCATACACGGATACTTGGAAACAGTTCTTTTCCCTTCCAATGGATGCTCAACAAAGAGCATTTTATACAGCACAACAGCCAGAGAGAAACGGTCTGTATGAATGCTCGGCTTTGCCTCATGCCGAACCACTTCCGGTGCCATATAACGGCATTTACCGGCAATGCCTGAGTTATCACCGTATTCCGACACATTATCATTGTCACAGATCAGCACATCACCCGTCTCCGGATGAATACTGAAATTGCCGTCATTCAGATCCTGATAACTGAATCCGGCATTATGCAGCTTTTCAAATCCATCAATCAACCCCAGCGCCGCATTAATCAGGGCTTTAATACCTGAGAAATGAACATCTGCCAACAGGTAATGTTTGAATTCTGCGTATCCGTCCGGAATTAAATCCATCAGATAACCAAATCCGCCGTCAATAGGCACTGTCAGTTCCACAGGCCACACAAAAGCCTTTGTCGGTGCACCCTTTTTGATGTTGTTCTGAAGATTACGGTAAAACTTGCCTTTATCTGCAATTTTATCCATCTTGTACCACTTCAGTGCCATGTCTTTTCCTTCATAGCGAACTTTATAAATATAACCCTGTCCACCTTCTCCAAGCTCCTTCAACACCCTGCATTCTTTGCCTGATGTCATCTTAATAACCTGTCCTTTTGTTAATCTCTCCATCATCTATACCCCTTTCATTCGTAAAATATTCCTTATGTCCTTTGGTAATATCAGAATACCATAGTAAGACTGATTGCTATTTCCCGGAAATCATAATTTTGGCCGTTAAGTACTAAATATCTCTTCCCCCCTGCTCGAAAACTGCCAAAAAATCGAAACGATAAACTTGATGCCCGCTTAAAAAGGGGAATTCTGTTTACAAAAGATAAAACAGCCGACAGGCACTTAAACTTTCATCGTTCAAATGTCTGCCGGCTGCTGCCGCTTCGGATCCATCATTTTTAGTTCTGGACTTTCTCACATATCACTTATTTTATTTCTTTTTGCGTATCTTCTTAATAATACTAACCACCACAAATATCACCGCAAACAGAATCACAAAGTACGGAATACTGGCCACAAACCAGATGCACAGATTCTTTGCACTCTCCGCAATGGCTCTCAGACTGTTTTCAAGACCATTCAGCATCTTCTGTCCGATAGAAAGCTCACCGGTCGGTGTCTCATTCTTCACTTCCTGAATGCTGATATTCACGGTGTCGTAATCCACCTGATTATCATAAACTTTCAGCTGAGACATATAGGATTCCAGCTCATAACGCACATCCGTCAAACGGGACTGGATACTCATGGTATCCTCCACTGTCTTCGCCTGCTCCATCAACTTCATCAGCTGCTCCTGCTCTGCCTGAAGTGCTTCCACATGACTCTTCAAATCTGTATAAGTCAGCGTTACATCCTCCGCATTCTCCGATTTACTTGTCACATTGGCCATTTCTCCAACCGTTCCGAGAAAATCATCAGTTTTATCCTTTGGAATCCGCAGTGTCAGAGAAGCATATCGACTGTTCTCTGTATAATAGCTATTGCCATTGACATAAGAACTCTCCACATATCCGCCAAGATTCTGTGTCTCCTGCTGCAGCTGTGTCACCAGATTGTCAAAATCTGTTGTCTCCGCGTCAAGATTAAATGTACGAATCAGCTTCCGGCTGCTTTGACCATTTTTTGTATCTGCACTGTTTGCCGTTTCTTTGCTATTTTCTGCCGTCCCCGCTTCATCCGCTGATGCTTCTGCAGCCTCAGTTCCTACCGCTGCAGAAGCCGCATTCTCACTCAATACGACAGCTCCGCCTGATGAATCGGCATCCGCTCCGGTACCCGCTGCAGCGGCCGCATAATTCATGCCGTTATAGTCAGCCGGTGCAGCTTCTGCACCATCGGCCTCTGCTGAATACTCCTCTGCCCCGCCTGCCGAATAGGCATCCATGGCGTAACTGCTTTTTGATGTTGCTGAAGCCGTCTCATAGGAGCTGCCTGCTCTGAACATGCCGCCTGCTCCCTGAGCTGTACCTAATACAATGATACAAACTGCACACACTGCTGCCGATGTCTTCCATGTACTGCCGCCGGAAAAGATCTTCCCAAGTTTTGCAAAAAAACCTGTCCTTACTTTCTTCTCAGTCCGCACTTCCTTCTCAGGAAGATTACTCTCAATCTTTGCCCACAGGTCCGGTGCATCGGATTCTGTCATTTTCTTGTAAGCTTTTTCAACTTCTTTCTCTGTCATACGCCGACCCTCCTTAACTTCTCCAGACTGTTTTGATACTTCCATGTGACTGTTCCCATCGGAATGCCTAAAACCTCCGCAATTTCCTTAAATGTCATCTGTCCTGCCAGCTTCATTGTCATAATCTGCCGCTCTGTCTCCGGCAGTTTTTCTACCGTCTCTCTGAAATTCATCCGACCGACCACTTCATTTTCCATAGAATCAGCTATTCCCGCGGCTGTATCAGCAGCTGATACCTCCGGTACTTCTTCTGTCAGCTGTTCCCGTCCGGCTTTTCTCATAAAGTCAATGGCCATATTTCTGGCAATCACAGTCATCCATGTCTTATGCCCACTCCCAACCTTATACTGATCTGCCATATTCCACAGCTTAATAAAAAATTCCGCTGTCAGGTCCTCAGCATTCTCCTTATTCTTCACAACACCCCTGATTACTGCATATATATACGAAATATACGCTTCGTAGATTTCTTTCAAACCCGTTTTGTCACCCTTTTGCATACGTCGCATACACCGGTCAAATTCCCGATTATTCACACGGCCACCTCACCTTCATAAATTCTATCTGGTTCATTCCATACTTTTAAGCCCGTCATATTCACTTTATTTCTTAATACTTTCTATAGGATATACGATCCTTTCCTGTTTTTTTATGGCGATTTTAAAAATTTTCTCCAGGAGAAATGATTTTATTGCCCAAAACTTCATTTTTCTGTAAAAAAACAAAAAGCTGCAAACAATTTAATGTCTGCAGCTTTCAACTGTCTTATCATATATAATTTTAAATCCGTGCGTTTAGCTTCGAATCCGACCCATAAACGTTACCGCTGCAGTTGGCTCAGCCCAGGCGCCCTCACGGCACACGGAAGGTCCAGCTTAGTGCTGCTCCATTCCTGACCTGACACGGTTCACTGGTTCCCGTTGCGCGAGACCCAGACGTCAACGCTACTTACAGCGGGCTGCTCTACAAATCAAAGACCCTCGGCTGAAACATCACCCCTGCTGTAGCGGATTGCAGGTACAGGGCACCGCTATCTCCCCGGCTGCACGGAAGCTTTATAACATATTTCAGCACATGGTCAGCCCATGTTTGTTCATTATACCCCGAAAAAGGGCTCTCTGTCAAGCGAAACCTTCCCTGTTTTCATCTGCTTGCATCGCCTGTTTCAACTGCCGTTTTCCATCCGGCTTCGTCTATCAGTTTTCATCCAGCAATGCCATCACTTCCTTCGACAATTGACCATAGGTACAGCGTCCATCCTTGTCCAGCAGATCAGTTGGTCTGTGGATCACCCGATAGTTTTTTCTTTTCCTCCCTTCCGGCGAGAATGGGCTCGGGCAAAGCCCGATAATGGGTCAAGGGACTGGTTCCTTGTAGGTTCTTAGGGCAACACCCTAAGCCCTCGGAGAGCTTATTGGAATTAATATCTGCAATTTTCAAGGTTCATCAGAGCCCTTTTCTTTGACTCTGTTTTTTCATAAATCATTTGACACTATCTCCATACTTTTCATGCGTTATTGCGTTAAAATATACTAGCTTCAGTATACCATACATACTAATAGCAGGTCATTTGTCTTTCTTTACGTATATTATCTGTTGTCAGATGGAATTTTCCTCATAAATTTCGTATAAAAACAAAAAAGAACCTTTCTCTTCCTCTTCGGACTTTCATTCGATGGATAAAAAATCTTCTTTCGAATGTTACTCCGAATTTACAGCTATCCTCGTTGTTCAGAATAGCAATGTCTACTAATTTAACGATTGATTGTATCGCACGCTTTTTCTCATCAGATGACATATTATCATTGATTCTAATAGATGGGCTAATCAACATTACACCCCTTTCATCTTCCATAAACTACATCGGTAATTAAATTACTGTTAATTTCTGAATAAGTCTTTTTACCGGATATCCTCTTTAACTTTCTCTGATAATGCCTGATGCTGCTATCATAACACATCTCTTTTTGATAGCTGTTACCACGGTGGCATATTTTTGCAATTAGTCCACATCATGTAAATTGTATAAATGCAATGCCTTACAAAAAAAGAAAAGCTCCAGTCATCACATATCCTATAAAACTGAAGCCTCTTTTGAATATCTCAATCACACCCACGATCCGGCCTTCGCCGTACATCCATGTCCTTCACCTATATTCTGCCACCAGGAAGATAAGTCTGAGCTTCGGGGAGCGACCCCTCACTTCTTACCCCGGCTTACGCCCAAGCCTGCACAGGAATGGCTACCTGCAAATTTCACCGTCCATTCAGATTTTTCTACGCCTATTTCTGCCATACGGCTACTTTCACCGGCTACTTCCGTTATAGGCGGATTTCTCCGCCGTCAAAGCAGAGTGCATTGTTGGCTTTACCTCTGTCATACTGGCTGCCACACCGATACCCCTTAGGCTTATTCCTGCACCGCAGGCGTCTATTGCTGCACCCGGAAGTTCCGTGCAATTAAGTGCGAACATCTCTGCGATATGCGTTTTCGTTGACGCTTTCCGTCTCCCCGGGATTCATCACTGAATTCCAGCGGCCTCCCTGAGCAGGTATCCTTGCTCAGATCAACCGGACATCCTCACCATTTCGGCTCTTGGAAATTACCGCACACCTCGAAGTACTGGCGTACTTTATTCATCGAGTTGATCGCAGGCATGATTCAAATATTCAAATCTCAAATATGAAGTTTTCATCAGGCTGAAGCTTCTGACCTTTTCGAATTAGTCTCTCCCGCCGACAAAGGTTATTATATAGGATGACTACGCATTTGTCATTCAACCAGCAGTTTAAAATAATAGTAACTGTTCAGAGCTAACATCCAAAATGCTACGCATTTCGTCGGTGTGGCGTATCCGCCGTACCACCGACAGGCTCTCTGTCCTCCTGATGCTGCTATCATAGCATACTCACTTTGTGAATCTGTTACCGTAATTGTAAATTTTATCATTTAGTTCACATTGTGTAAATAATATATGTTTAAAATTTCTTGCCTTGACTATCTCAAATCAACCATTAAAAAACGGACACGTGAATTTCTGAAGGATCACCTCAAATCTTCACGCATCCGTTTTTTATTCATACATATAAAGGATTCCCAATGTTCCCGGACCGCAATGACAGGAAATCGTTCCTCCTGCGCGGGTCACATAAATGTGCTCTACTCCCGGCTGCCACTGTCTGATCTTATCCTGAACCAGTTGGATAATGTCCTCATCAATACCTGAATGGGTAATAAATATCCGGTTCTGCCGGATGTTGTCTTTCCCTTTCAGCAGATCATCCGCGTAAGCCGCAAAACACTTTGCCGTCTTGCCACGATACTTCTTTGTAGACAGCATCTTGCCGTTCTGCACATCAATGCGCGGTTTCAATTTCAGAAGATTGGCTCCGATAGCCGCCACTGAACTGCATCTGCCGCCTTTCCAGAGATACTCGATCACATCCACCAGAAAGCTGGCCTGACATTTTGCAGAGTCTTCACGAACCCTTGCCGCGATTTCTTCTGCAGCAAAGCCCTGATCCCTGAGATCACAGGCTTCCAGTACAAGCAGACCGATTCCCGTTGACAGTGACCTGGAATCCACCGGATACACATGTCCCGTTTCTTCTGCGGCAAGCACCGCCTGATTATATGCCGTTGACATCTCTGAACTGATGGTAAAATGGACAATTTCATAGCCCTCATCCAGCCATGGCCGCCAAAACTGTTCATAATCATAGACATTCGGTGCTGATGTCGTGCACAATCTTCCCGTCCTCTCATAATGGGCGTAAATATCATCCGGTGTAATACTTACATTGTCCTGCAGCAACTCCCCATCCCTGACAATAGGATGCGGAAGAACTGCAATATCATACTGTATCAGCAATTCCTCTGACAAATCGCAGGTACTGTCACTTATAATCTTTACTTTACTCATGCTCTGATCCTTTCAGTTTTCTTGTAAACAATATCGGTCATCCAACTGCCTACGCTTCCACCTATTCATCCTACATTCAGCATTCAAAATTCAGCATCAACCACTAGATCCTAATGGCAAATTACTTAATTACTTCTATCTCCAAACTGCTCCGATTCTTTATGCCAACTCCATATGACCTTCCATTTCGAAGTAATCTTCCCATGCTGCGGGTCCGCCGGCCAGTACCGAACACCCCTTATCAAGGGAGATTCCCGTACCATCCATACGGCTGATACGGCCGCCGGCTTCCTGCACGATCAATGAACCGGCCGCATAATCCCAAGGCGACAGACGGCATTCAAAGAATAATTCACAGCGTCCACTGGCAATATCACACAGATCCAATGCTGCGGAACCGCTTCGTCTCACATCCAGACTTGCCTTATGCAGTGTTTTCACCAAATCAAAGGTCTGATCAATTAATTCCGCATAATAAGGAGATGTCCCGAAACATACAAGTCCTTCTTCCAGTCGGTTAGAAGATACATGCAGCGGTTGACCATTTAAAAAGGCTCCCTTTCCTCGCTGCGCATAAAACATCTCATTATTGTATGGGTTATAAACAACGCCGATTTCCATAGTTCCATGAAGTGCCAGTCCCACAGACACGCAGCTTCTGTGATAATTTTTGATAAAATTGGTTGTTCCATCGATAGGGTCCACAATAAATGCATAACCTTCACCAATTGCTTTGCTGTGTTCTCCTTCCTCACCGATAAATACCGCCTCCGGCAGAATTTTCAGCAATTCCTCCTCCAGATAAGCCTGAACCGCCACATCATACTTTGTCACAAAATTTGCCCGACCCTCTTTGGAACTGACATTCCGTTCGGTGCCGTCTGCAAACAATATAATATCGCCGCATTTTTTGACCACTGCCACTATTTCATCAAGCATCTTCTAATTCCCCTTTATATTCCCGCATTTCAAGACCTGCCTGAAACATCCGCCGGTATTTTCTTTCATCTTTATCAGCTAACACAGCGGTTTAGAGATAATCTCCAAACCGCTCTATAGTCATTCATATTCAAGACTCATCTGCGAGTCCCGGTACGAAATTTGGATCTGCTGTGCAGACATACTTTCTAACCGAATTTCTGCGTATTACTTCAATTTCTTAATACGTTCAACCGCTTCAAGTGTGTTCTCATAGGAACCGAAGGATGTCAGACGGAAATAACCTTCACCGCTTGGTCCGAAGCCTGAACCAGGTGTTCCCACAACGTTCGCTTTATCAAGCAGATAATCAAAGAATTCCCATGAGGTCATCTTATCCGGTGTCTTCAACCAAATATATGGCGCATTCACACCGCCTGAAGCAGAAAATCCTGCTGCTGCAAGGCCTTCTCTGATAATCTTCGCATTATTCATATAGTAAGCAATCTGTTCCTGTGTCTGAGCCTGACCTTCCGGTGTATAAACAGCTGCACCGGCCTGCTGAATGATGTAAGGTGCACCGTTGAACTTTGTGCCGTGGCGTCTTGCCCACAGGCTGTTCAATGTTACATCGCCGCACTTAAGTGCTTTAGGAATAACCGTGAAGCCAAGACGTGTGCCTGTAAAGCCTGCGTTCTTGGAAAAGCTTCGAAGCTCGATGGCACATCTGTCCGCACCATCACATTCATAAATCGTATGCGCTACATTATCTTCTGAAATATAGGCTTCATAAGCAGCATCATAGATGATCACTGCACCCTTTTCAAGAGCATAATCCACCCATTTCTGAAGCTCTGTCTTCGGAATTGTCGCACCTGTCGGATTATTCGGGAAACAAAGATAGATGATATCCGGTGTTTCTTCAGGTAATTCAGGAGCGAATCCATTCTCCTCTGTACAAGGCATGTAGATTACATTAGAAAATCTCTCTGTGGCCTGATTATAATCACCTGCTCTGCCTGCCATAACGTTGGTATCAACATAAACAGGATAAACCGGATCACATACCGCAATACGGTTATCAACTGAGAAAATATCTCCGATATTACCGGAATCGCTCTTGGCGCCATCACTGATAAAGATTTCATCAATGGCAATATCAACGCCGCGGGTCTTGTAATCATGCTGCGCAATTGCGCTTCTCAGGAATTCATAACCCAGGTCAGGCGCATAGCCCTTAAATGTCTCCTTAACAGCCATTTCATCAACTGCACTGTGCAGTCTTGAAATGACAGCCGGTGCCAATGGCAATGTCACATCGCCGATACCAAGACTGATGATCTGGTCTTTCTTCTCCGGATTAGCTTCCTTATATGCAGCTACTTTCTTCGCGATTGTTGAAAACAGGTAGCTGCCTGGTAATTTAAGATAATTATCATTGATTTTAAACATCTTCGTGTCCTCCTCATCTTATCCGCTCGCATTCTTAGTGTTTGCTAACGAACTTACGGTTCTGTTCACCATTGTAACTCATGAAAGCATTTCATGCAATAGTTTTCATTCGACTCTCTTTGCCTAATATTCGCGCCATCACTCCGGAACGCATTCAGAAATATACTGTAGTTTAATATTTCGGCATATCTGCCTATCCTATTCGGATTTTACGATCTTACAGCAGCGTCCTACAATTTTATAAACTCTGGCTTTCTGTGATCAAAAACTGTCAGATATCTGAACCCGGCCTCCTGAAGCATCTCATGGGCTTCCTTCTGATAAAAGCCGATATATTCTGCTTTGTGGGCGTCACTGCCGATAGTAATGATCTCACCGCTGCATTCCCGGTATAACTTCAAAATCGACATCGGCGGCATGGCATCCTGCATGGCCTTATAATATCCGGAGACATTAAGCTCAATACCCCTGCCCTTCTCCGTCAGATTCTTAAAAAGCTGACGGAATTTATCTTCATAAGGCTTCAGGTCAAGACGCAGATGATTGCGTTCAAACATATAGCGCAGCGGATAGGTCAGATGCCCCATTACATCAAAATCGCCCATTTCCGACAATTTCAGCAGCCAGTCCACATAATGCTCATACATTTTCGCCACATCAATCTTGGTAAAGTCATAGTAATAGACGTCCAGATCTTTTTCCATATTGTGGATAGATCCGATGACAAAATCCAGCACATCTCCATAATCTTTCATAAAAAGTTCTGCAGCCTCCGGATTAACCTGAGGCTGTCCAAGCTCCGCTCCAATCCGCACTTTCAATTGACCGGCATATTTTTCCTTCATATTGCAAAGTTCTTTGTAAAGTCCAACGGCATCCATATGATGCTGTTCACCGCCGGACACATCAAAATTCATCTGTTCATCGTAAGGCAGTCCCGTATAAATATCCATATGATCTGTAATCGCGATTTCTGACAGACCTCTCCGGATCGCCGTCTGACAGATTGTATCCAGTTCTTCCGAACCATCAAAAGAATATTTCGAATGCATATGATAATCTGCTAAATACATTTCTCTTTTTCCTTCTTTCTTCTCTCCCGCAGTTCACGGAAAAATCCACTGAGCATGGATGAACACTCATCATGGAGCACATCCTTCGTCATCTCCACCTGATGATTGAAACGTTTCTCCTGCAATACATTCAACACAGAGCCCGCACAACCTGCCTTTGCATTCATGCTGCCGATCACCACTCTGTCCACACGGGCCTGAACAATCGCTCCGGCACACATCGGACACGGCTCCAGTGTAATATACATAGTACACCCCTCCAGGCGCCAGTCTCCCAAGTATTTACTGGCTTTCCGGATGGCATTCATCTCTGCATGGGACAATGTATTCTTCTCCTTATTGCGCTTATTATATCCACGGGCAATAATCTTTCCCTCATAGACGATCACACAGCCAATCGGCACTTCATCAATCGCCGCTGCCTTCTTCGCCTGCACCAGTGCAGCCTTCATAAATTTCTCATCTTCTGTCATCCTGTATCACTTCCTCCAAATTTTTTAGATGTAATTTTCTAAAATCTCAGAAATACTTTATACTTTATTAATAATTATCTATTGTATTTTTAGAACTATAGTGTATAGTATTGGCATAAGGTTGAGAAAGCCTTATAGCCAGAAAACAATTAGAACATAACAATCCTCTCTCTTAAGAAAAAGGCATCCGAACGGCAGGATGTCTTTTTTTATTATACCATAAGTCACAAAAAATTTTTAATACCTTATTTCGTAAAATCCTAGAAATACTTTAGACTTTGTTAATAAACATCTATTGTATTTTTAGAACTATAGTGTATAGTATTGGCATAAGGTTGAGAAAGCCTTATAGCCAGAAAACAATATAGAACATAACAATCCTCTCTCTTAAGAAAAAGGCATCCGAACGGCAGGATGCCTTTTTCTTATATTCGCACAATATTTTTATAAATATTTAATCATTTATAATGCAATAATATGATATAATAAATTTCAGATACATAATTGTATGACATTTCAGTTTTTATCTCTGAACAGTTACAACATTTTATGTATAAACATAACTCAACAGATGTTGAAGGAGGTTTCTTTATGGCTAAGAAAATTTTAATGCTTTGTGGTGATTTTACAGAAGATTATGAGACAATGGTTCCTTTCCAGGCACTGTCTATGCTCGGCTATCAGGTTGATGCTGTTTGCCCGGACAAGAAAGCCGGAGAAGTTGTCAAGACAGCTGTTCACGATTTCCTTGGTGATCAGACTTACACCGAAAAGCCGGGACACAATTTTGCATTAACTGCTGATTTCGACGCAGTAAATACTGCTGACTATGTTGGTCTCTTTATCACAGGCGGACGTGCTCCTGAGTATATTCGTCTGAATCCAAGAGTGATCGAAATCGTTCAGGAATTTTTCGCAGCTAAGAAACCTGTTGCTTCCATTTGTCATGGTCCGCAGATCCTGACTGCTGCCGGTGTTCTTAAAGGTGTGAAAGCGACTGCTTATCCGGCTGTTGGTCCTGACATTACCCTTGCCGGCGGTACATATGTAGAAGTTCCTGCTGATCAGGCTGTTGTTGATGAGGCCGCACAGCTCGTTACAGCACCTGCTTGGCCTGGCGATACAGCTATCTTAGCTGAGTTCGTCAAACTGCTGGGAGCAAAAATTGAAATCTGATAACTCCTCATTCTAAACATGGGATGTCGGGTATTTTGCCCGGCATCCCATAATATATCCAACCAGATAGCAAAGGGGCTGTCGGGGGATTTCTGATATGCTCCCTTGAGTTTTTATCCTTCTATGCAGCATATTCTGCAAAGCAAGGATGTTCTTTTAATATCTCTATTTTATTGATTTCTACGCCTGCAGCATTCACTTCGCCCCAGACGCGCACCCAGCCTTCCGGCAGTTCCATCAAAATTGCCGGTGCAAGATACATAAATGCGTGCTTTCTTTTTGCTTTGCCTTTGGCAACACGAATCTGTATACTTTCTTCCGTGCATGCCTTACCGGCTTTTCTGCAGCGGGTAAAAAAACGTTCTACCGCATAAGCAATCGTGTCTCTTTCATAATCGCACAAACCGTGCTTAAGAAGCATGTAGTCAGGGTCAACTGAAACTTCACATACAAATGAACCATAATTTATTTTTTTCATAGAGCAATACCTCCAAAAAACATGTGTGCTATTCACTAACTGCTTACACTACTTATATCTTTTTGAAGATATGATTTTACTCGGTTTTTTGAAAAAAATTTTTGCACGTAATGTGACCTGCACATTACAGTGCCTGCATCCGCCGCTTGCGCCATCTACATTACAGCAGCATCACGAATATCGGAATCGTAATAATACATAGCAGCGTTGTAATAAATATAAATTTCGACGCCAGCACCACATCATTACCGTATTCTCCCGCAAAAATCGCACAGAAACCCGCCACCGTAAAAATTGCACTCATTCCTTATTCCATTCCATCTTCAAATACACCGTTCCACAGAAATGGCATATAGATTGCATTCTGTTTCTCCCAGTCGGCCTCACAATGGCCGCCAAAGGCCTGAAGATACGGATACGTCACGGCACCGCGTTCCACCAGCAGGTGACTGAATTCCAGATTCGTACAGGTATATTTGACAAGACCCGGCTTTCGTCCCGATTCTTTACTTCCCCAGCTCATATAAACCCTTGTATCCGGAAGCAACGGTCCTGCAGCCATCAGCTCTTCCCTCATGGCATCATAACAGAAGCCCACCGCACTTGAGAGGCAGGCCGCCTTTGAGAAAACGTCATTATGGGCCACAACAGTATAATAGGCCATCAGTCCGCCCATGGAACTGCCCCCGATACCGGTATACTCCCGCTCCGGCTTTGTCCTGAAATGAGAATCAATCAGCGGCTTCAGCTCATCTACCACCCACTGCATAAAAACCTTGCCTGTTCCATGAATCCTTTGTCCGTCAAAATCCCTGAAATCATAGGGTGAAAACTCCTCCAGGCGCTTGTTGCCCTCATGATTGCATTCAATACCAACAATGATCAGCTGGTTCTCCCACTGCCTCATAAATTCCTGCAGTCCCCAGGATTTACCGTAGGTAGCGTCCTCATTATAAAAAAGATTGTGCCCATCATACATATACATGACCGGGTACCGCGCTTCACTTTCCTCGTAATCATCCGGAAGGTAGATATGCAGCATCCTTTCCAAATGATATGGGGTAATATGTACCATTTCTTTAATAACCATTTTCATCCTCCGACTATATGCTCTGTTTTTATATCTAAAATCATCTGCTTTCAAACTACATTCTTCATCATACCATATAATATCTGTTATCGAAAGATTTTTCAAAAAAATACAAATATATCTTTCATTATCAGAATATTCATATTAAAATAGATATGTATATTGATAAACATTTAAAGTGCCATGCATTTTGAATATGGAATCTATAAAATAGGGGGATTACATAATGGATCTGATGAAAGATATTTATAAAAAAGAACTTCGTACACGTATTGCTGCATGGGAAGGCAAGAAAACAGACGATTTTCAGTATGAACCGGAACGCGCCGAATTAAAAGCCCAGATGAAAGACTGGCTGGCTGAGAAACTCGGCGTCGATGATGAGAAGAAGCTGCTTATCGCCAATCGTAAGTATTTCGCTACTTGCATGGCCGAGCTGGTTTATGAAGAAACTGTCCGTCCGAACATGAAAGATTTTATTCATTAAAAAAAGAAGGGGATGTGAAAAAACTCAATCGAGTTTTTTCACATCCCCTTCTTTTTATTTTATCATTAATCGTAAATTATTCACCTGCAATTCAACTTCTGCCAATTTGGCCTTATCCTGCAGAAGATTCATGATATAGGCTTTATTAACACTCATACTCTTCGCAATAAGAAATTGTGCTTTTTTATAATCCTGTGCCTTAATATAGGACTGTACGGATGCAAGATCCGTTGGGCCGCTGTAATCTTCACCCAAAAAAGCGGGAGCTGTGACTTCTGCGTAATAATATGGAAGAATATGGTCTGCCACATAACCGCAGTCATAGCCTGCAAATTCCACCGTCAGTGTCACTTCATCCACATCCCGTTTTCCTCCGCACTGAATATCAAAGTTCTTCAGCTGAATCGGGCCGGTAATCGGGGCTAACAGCTGCTCTATCTGCGGTTCAACTTTGCCCTTATTACTGTTTAAAGCCTGGGCCACCATTTCATTCTTCTTGCGTGCCGGAAGCATTTTAAGCATCTGCCCTGTAAAAGGAGGCAGTTTCACACCACCCATCTGTTCAGGATGCTGCTTCGCCATCTCCAACATGTTATTCAGCAATTTATCGTAATTAATGTGGCCAATGGCCAGTATCATCTTGATCATTTAACTCATCTCCAGTTTCAGCTCTGTTTTATCAAGACTGTCAACGCCTGTCACCGGTGCAATCTCTATTGCAGGAATCAGAGACTGTTCCGCTGCCGCTTCTTCAGAATCATTTTCTTTTTCTGCCTGAACCGGAGGATTCAGTTTAGAAGGGCTTGTCACATACCATACAACATCCACATCTTCCAGTTCAATGATAGCATCTGAAGCAGGTACTCTTGCCTGTGCACAGCCTTCCGCCGGATCACTGCAGTAAAATGTATCTGTCTCCTCATCATAATCCGTCAATGCAATGGCATGGGGCTTATTGGAATCGTAAGCAACAATGCCCTCCGGATGTTCCTTCAGTAATTTTTTCAAATCCTCCACAGAGGAAACATAATCATGTGTCATCGTCACACCATCATAAGTAAATGTCCAGGAAATTCCTACGCCTTCCCGCCAAGCCACACTGCCTACGCTGCTCTCCGTAATGTCTTCCCAGTCCTCATAACCTGCCAGCATCGCTGCTCTTCGCATAATCATGGCCGATGAAGCTAACGTACAGGTTCCTCTTCTTGACTGCTTGATAAATACATTCTCATCATTAAGTTCTTCAAAAGTAATATCTTTAGTGGCTGTTTTCTCTGCCGCCTGAGCCTGACCGCAATTTACAATGACGATCATCAGTACCAGACTCAGCAAAAGCATCCATTTCTTCATTCATTAAAACCCCCGCAAAATTATTTCAGATTTCTTTATGAATCTTGCCGTCTTTACACGGCGCTTCGTTAAGTGTAATATATCTGTAATAATTTCGCAATAGATTTTAGGGTTTTTTAAGATTTTTTAATAACATTTTATTAACATTTTTCTACATAATATTTCTGAAATTCAATTCATAACTGAAAATTCGGATAGAATTTTCCTTTTCTGCAGCCAACTTCAATGTTTCAGACAATGTTGTCACACACACAATGGCGTAAACCTTTCTGTCCGCTGCGTTCTTCTGAATACGCTTTCTCTGGACTGTCATGTCATCCAGAACCTGCAGATACAATTCTTCGTATTCCGGCCGCTGGACTGTTTCAATTACATAAATATTATCTTCACGATCCATGGCAATCAATTCACCATCATCAGCTTCTTCACATAAGGTCAGAGGCAAGCCAAAAATATTTTTCTTTTGTCGGAGATCATCTGCGATCATCTCTGTCAACGTAGGCCCTGAAAAATGACAATTCAAAGCACTACCCCCGCCTTTTCCCAAAGTCCGGTCCGTCTCTTTGACAGGTTCCGACTGTACAGCACCTGATTTTGCCGGTACAGTCTCCAAAATATCCGTCTGTTCATCCGCTTTCTTTTTTTCCTTTATATGGTCATAAAGCATATTGCCGTAAACAAGCACAACAATGACACCAAGACCAATTAAAAAATACATATCATTTCCTCCTGTTAATTGCTGCTGTATGAATACGCATTGGATACTTTTGCATTATTGGATGTCAGCTTCACATTGTCTCTGTAGTAAGCCACAACCGGCGTTCCAAGTTCTACATTCTTATAGATTGTATCCGCCGCATCGTATGGCAGATTAATGCATCCATGGGAACCGCTGTTCTTATAAATACTGCCGCCAAAATTACTTCTCCAGCTGGCATCATGAAGCCCCACATTGTACGCAAACGGCATAAAATATGTCACATCCGACTCATAATCTTCCCCCACCAATGTGGCCGGACTCTGTCTGCTGATAATCTTGAAGACACCATCCGGCGAACCATTGCCATTGTTGAGATTGCCGGAAACAAGATCCGAATCCATCAAAAGGGAACCATCTTTGTAATACCAGAGATGCTGGTTCGTATAATCAATTTCTATATATGTATTGCCGATATCATCCGCACCTTCCACAAAAGCCCTCTGCTCATACTCCGGCTCTCTTGTAACTGATTCGCCTTTTTCGATATCCTCAATAATCCGGGCTGCCTCACCCTTCTTGTCAATGACCCATCCGTAATCTCCGCCGCCGATCTTGATAGTATCACCATTTGTTGTCACAAATGAACGCGTCGCCGCATAGGTATTGTACTTGGATGCCAGCTGCTGTGCATAGGAAGCCGCCATATCCGGATCTACTGTCACAGACAAGTCATCATTGATGGTCAGCCAGGACAATATCGTCTGTCCATCCAACACCTGTTCTGAGCCCTCAATCTCATAAGTAATGGACATATTCTTGTATTTCTCTGTTACCTGAAGCTTTTCCTGAAGCTTTGGATCCTCTGAAGTCACTGCCGGCTGCATATAATCCGAGTCATTTAACTTAAGCACTGCCTGACGTTCCTCAATGACTGCCTTCACATCCAACATGATCTGCTCTTCCAGGGGTTGATTGCCCTTCTTCTCAGGTACAATCTCATAACCATTATCCGTATATTTCAGATAAGCATCCTCAGGCTTCTCAATGTTCTCTTCCTTGAAACAGTCCATCCCCTCTACCAGCTTCACCAGCTTCGACTCATCATATGTCAGCTTTACATTAACCGTATGCGAATGATCTTTACTGATGTATAATGGCCATAACATACTGTTCTGCTTATCCATCACTTTCTGAATGCTGCCATCAGACTCATAGTGATAATCAATATCTTTACCGCTGATATAAGTTACCCTGTCTTCTCTGTCATGAATTGCCAACAGATAATCTTCCGCATCTTCCTTAATCTTCTCTTCTGCTGTATCTGCTGTTCCCAGGGAAAAATTCGTCTCATTGATCACTGTCCCCGGGTAGAAGTGATCATGAAAATAATAACCAACACCTGCATAAGCTGCCGCCAGCAGCACAGCAACAGAGCTGATTCCGATAATCAGGCCCTTTTTCACTGACTTTTTATTCTTTGCCATATTTCTTCCTCCAAAATTTATATCAAATCACATATTAATAATTACGCATATATCACTTCCATATCATACCATATTTTCTTTAAAATAATCTGACTTTTTTATAAACAAATGTGAATTCTAGTCCTTTTTAATGAAACTGGCTTGTTTTTCTATAAAACCAGAAAAGGCCGCATACTATGCAGCCTTATCAAAGTAAATCTTTATTTCTGTTCCTTTGCCGACCTCGCTGGTCAGCTCCATCCGTGCACCGTTTCTGGCCACGATATGCTTGACAATAGCAAGTCCCAACCCGGTTCCACCGGTGGACTTGGAACGGCTTTTATCTACACGATAGAAACGTTCAAAAATGCGTTCCTGATGCTCTTTGGAAATGCCAATACCGGTATCTTTGACCGACAGTACAATCTGATTGTCCACCGGCATGACAGAAATGGTC
Organism: Pseudocoprococcus catus; assembly: GCF_019734885.1. Taxonomy (GTDB): domain Bacteria; phylum Bacillota; class Clostridia; order Lachnospirales; family Lachnospiraceae; genus Coprococcus_A; species Coprococcus_A catus. The sequence goes on from NZ_JAAXCM010000032.1 coordinate 66,384, forward strand.
ACGCTTCCGCCCTTATTATTATAACGAATGGCATTGTCACACAGATTATAAATAACTTCATCTGCCATTCCCTTTTCTGTCCGGATCTTGCATGGAACACCTTCCAATTTCAGTGTCACATCATGTTTCTGAGCACTTATCTCCAGCGTATCCATACAGTTCTCTGCAGCCTGATACAAGTCCACTGTCTCCAAAACCACATCCTGTGTTGTGGCATCCAGCTCCGAAAGTCGAATGGTATCATTGATCAGTGTCAGCAGACGATCCGCACTTTTATGAATTTCCCCGCCAAAACGGGCAATATCCTTTTCTGATACCATTCCATTCTCTATCAATTCAGAATAACCGGATATTGCAGCCAAGGGGGTCTTCAGTTCATGAGATACATTGGCTGTAAAGTCCTGACGCATACTGGCATTTTTCAGGATATCTTCATGCTGTCTTCGAATGGTGTCAATAAAAGGTTCCATTTCCTGATAAACGGAAATTTCATTGACATAATCCATGTTTTTGGCCATCTGCTCAATCGGTCTCAGAAGACTGTCTGTCAGTAAACGCCCAAGAAATGTACAGATGACAAACAGAATGATCACCATCACTGCAACGATCGGCAGCATTCCCTGCACGATACTGAGGACACTGCCTGTCTCTGTAGCCACACGCAGCACATTGCCGTCATTCATGCGCACAGCATAATAAAATGTAGATTTTGCCACTGTTTTAGATTGACGAACAGCCTGCCCTTCGCCTGTTTCAAATGCCGCCTTGATTTCCTCACGGTTGCTGTGGTTTTCCATGCCACCGATATCCGCATTGGTATCCAAAAGGACTTTGCCTTCTTTGTCGATAATCGTGACACGAAGGTTATCCAACTGATGCACTTCCTGAATCAGCGTTGCTTCATCATATGTATCCACACTGGTCAAAACATAGGCGTATGTTCTCACATCACTAAAAACCTGTGCTTTAAAACGCTGATAAAACAGTGCCGTCACAATGGTTGTTGTGACAAGAATGGCCAGAGCTGCAATCAAACAAAACTGCAGATATATTTTGTGCTTCATCTTTTTTCCGCGCATGGCCTTTTAATTCTCCTTATCCGACATAATATAGCCGACATTTCGAACCGTCTTGATCATAGAACCGGCCTCACCGAGTTTTTTACGTAAGGTCTTGATATGCATATCCAAAGTTCTGGATTCACCTTCGAAATCAATGCCCCAGATACGCTCCATGATTGTATCTCTTGCTGTTACAATTCCCGCATTGCTCATCAATAATTTTAAAAGTTCATACTCTTTATATGTAAGCTCACAAACCTGATCATTCACATAAACCGCATGTTTCTCATCATCCATAAACACGCTTCCCAGTGTCAAAAACTTCTTTTCTTCCACATAGGCACTTCTTCGAAGCAGCGCCTTGACCCTGGAAATCAGCTCCATGATACCAAAAGGCTTTGTGATATAGTCATCTGCGCCGACATCCAGTCCTTTGACCTTATCAATCTCTGATGTTTTGGCTGTCACAAGAATAATCGGCAGTTTCTTTGTCTCCGGCATGGACCGGAGCTTTCTCAGTACATCCAGTCCATCGGCATCCGGAAGCATAATATCAAGCAGAAGAAGACTCGGTACCCGCTCTGAAACTTTTTTGAAAAAGTCTCTGGCATTATCAAACCCTTCTGTCTGATATCCGCTGTTCTTCAGGGCATAAGCCTCTATTTCCTGAATATTCAGATCATCCTCAAGAATATATATTGTCGCCATCTTTATCCTCCTTATGACTGAGGCAATGCATAATCTGCCTTGTCTTTCTGATATGCTTCACGGAATGCTGCATCTTTATTTTCCTTCAAACCTTCCAGATATTCATGGACATCAAATACATTCTCATGGATCCTTAAAAGGTCAACCGCCAGGTTGGAACAATGGTCTGCCACTCTTTCATAATTGATCGTGATGTCTGACAAAACAAATCCCAGTTCCACAGAACATTCGCCGCTGCGAAGTCGTCTGACATGACGCTGCTTCAACTCATCATTCAGGTAGTCGATCACTTCCTCAAGCGGTTCCACCTGACGTGCCAGATGAATATCATCATTCTTAAATGCCTCAATAGACATATTCATAATATCTCTCACTGCTCTGGAATATACTTCCAGTTCCTGAGCACCTTTATCCGAAAATGTAAGCTGCTTCTCATTCATTTCCTGAGCTTTTTCCATAATATTCACCGCATGATCGGAAATTCGCTCTAAATCCCCGATGCAGTGCAGCAGCATAGACAGGCTCTTGCTGTCTTTTTCCGACAGATCCCGACTGCTGAGTCGAATCAGATACGTACCCAGACGGTCCTCATAATGATCAACTTTATTCTCCAGTTTCAGAACATTCTCTGCTTTTGTCTCATCATATTTCTGCAGAAGCTCCATGGCAATAAACAATGCCTGCCTAGAAAGCTCGGCCATATGAGATGTAACGGAATAACAATTCTCCATGGCAAAACCCGGTTTCTCAATAAAACGATCATCCAGCAGAAGCAGCATATCCTGTCCTTCCTCTTCAGGCTGTACAGACTGCTTCTCATCTTCATCAGATGTTCTGACAGTAAGAATTGCCAGTTTCTCAAGTCCTCTGTGGAAAGGCAGTAAAATAGCTGTTGCAAAAATATTAAACACACTGTGGATCACAGCAATACCTGCCGGATTTGCAATACTGTCAATAAAACTAAAATGCAGTACTGCATTCAGCACATAAAAGATGATCATAAAGATTGCTGTACCGATAATATTGAAATACAAATGGACAAATGCTGTACGCTTTGCATTCTTGGATGCACCGATACTGGACAACAGCGCTGTCACACATGTACCGATATTCTGTCCCATAATAATAGGGATAGCTGCACCATAGCTGACTGCCCCTGTCACACATAAGGACTGCAGAATACCGACCGACGCCGATGAACTCTGGATCACTGCCGTCAGAACAAGTCCTGCCAGCATACCCAGCAGCGGGTTCTTGAACATCAGCAGAATATTCGCAAATTCAGGCACATCCGCCAGTGGTTTCACCGCATCACTCATGGTTTCCATACCAAACATCAGCACGGTAAAACCAATCATAATGGTACCAATATCTTTTTTCTTCTCATTCTTGGAAAACATCAGAAATCCGACGCCGATTACGGCCAGAATCGGTGAAAAAGAGGACGGCTTCATCAATGTCAGAATAAAATTGTCCCCCTGAATACCTGTCAAACTCAAAAGCCATGATGTCACAGTTGTACCGATATTGGCACCCATAATAACACCCACAGCCTGAGACAGCTTCATAATACCGGAATTAACAAAGCCAACAACCATGACCGTTGTGGCTGAGGATGACTGAATAACTGCTGTTACACCGGCGCCTAACAGTACAGCCTTGAAAATATTGTCTGTCATCTTCTCCAGAATACGTTCCATACGTCCGCCGGACGCCTTTGACAGACCATTGCCCATAACTTCCATACCATACAGGAAGAGGGCAAGGCCGCCAATCATCGTTAAAATATCAAATACACTCATAAATTTCTCCTTTACGTTTCTTCATAACATCCATCTGTTCATGAATAGTTTCCCTATTCATTCCAGATTATACGATGACTATGTAAAGGATAAAGGCATTTCATGTAAAATCAATGTAAAATTTCATTTACATTCGGGTGTATTTTGGACTTTTTTAGCTTTATTTAGGTAAATTCTGTGTAAACCCATAATCTTGCCCGCATTTCCGCACAGCACCTGACAGATGAGGGACAATTCCCATCTGCCAGTTCTTCTCTATTATTTCTTCAGCCACTTCTTGCAATGACTGCACTGCTCCTGTATGTCATGGATCAGCATAGACGTATGATAACCATCCGCAGCGGCATGATTAACCATGATACTGAAAGGCAGCATCCATCGGTCATGTACTTTATGATAACGCCCGAACACAATGATCGGAAAATACATCTGCCGCGGTCCCGGTGTGTCATGTCCCACAGCTGTGAAAGAAACCCACGGTACACAGGATACCGGTGTAAAGGCATCCGGACGATCCGGCTTGGCTTTAATTCCCTTAATATCCTCGTACTGCTTCATATCCCTGCAGACATCTTTGTAAAATACAGCAAAATCCTCATTCCACTCTGTCCAGATATCCGAAAATGTCTCATCATCTTTGTGAAAAATCGTATAAGACGGATGGCATACATCATATACGCCCAGCTTACCATCTTCGTCCACAGCCATTCTGAAATTCTCATGATGGTTGATCTCATACATAATGGCATACATCATCGCCGGATAAAAATGAATCCCCTTTTTCCGGCAGCGTTTCCTCAACTTCGTCACATCCAACTCCACATTCATCTCATAACTGGTGCAAATCTGTTCGCTATAATATCGATAATGCTCCCGCCGCGGCCATTGTTCCATGTCTATACGTTCAAATGCCATTTCTGTTCCTCCTGTTAAACACCCAGCGCTTGAAGACGCCTCTCTATAAAGGAAAGTATGTCCATCTGTACCTGTTCATAATCAAGTTCATTGAGTATTTCATGTCTGTCGCCGGGATAAATCTTCATTTCGACAGTTTTCACGCCTGTTTCCCGGTATGTCCTGCAAATCTCCGGCACGTCCTTACCGAAATGTCCAACAGGATCTTCACTTCCTGCCACAAATAAAAGCGGCACTTCTTTCGGCAGTTTACCGATATGGGCCGGCTCCTGAATAAAACTCAGCACATCAAATAAAACTTTATAGCCGTTCAATGTAAACATAAAACCGCAATAAGGATCTGCAAGATACGTATCCACATTCGCTTCATTCCGGGACAGCCAGTCATACTCCGTCCTGACGGATGGATACTGTTTATTATATGAGCCAAATGCCATTTTCATCATCAGCTGACTTCGGTGATGTTCACCTCTGACAATACTCAGACTGTTGGCCGTTGTCTTTGCCGCACTCAGCAGTGCCGGAGGCTGTGAGCCGGTACCCATCAATATCGCGCCATCCAACTGCCTGCCATAAGTCATCAGGTATCGCCTTGCCATAAAAGAGCCCATACTGTGCCCTAAAAGGAAATACGGCAATCTCGGATACTGTGCCCGAATCGATGTCGTTACCTTATATAAATCATCCACCACCGTCTCCGAACCATTCACCCCAGGAAAATATCCCAGCTCATCTTCATCTCTGGCAGTCTCCCCATGTCCCAGATGATCATTGCCAATCACCATGATGCCATGCTGCGCCAGAAAAGTAGCCAGCCTGTCATATCGGTCCACATATTCACACATACCATGGGAGATTTGGACAATCGCCCTGATCTCATCCAACGGATGCCACGAAATCACATGAAGCTTATTCACCCCATTCGTTGAATTCAAATAAAACTCTTCCTTTTCTACCATACCTGCGCCCCCAGTTCGTTTCTCATCATACATCATCAATTCACATCCCGACTCCACCCTTCCCCACTTGAAGCCGATTATTTTATAACATCTATTATACCCGAATATCGCATAAAACACCAGAAATACACACAAACTGCCAACAACTTTTTATCCCTATTATCCAAATGTGTGTTATCATAAATATAGAAAAAATAATTTATCAAATATAACATCTACATTATCGCTATCACTCACGGATGTTTTTACATAAACTATTTTTACAAACAATACCTCTGACATTCACAGACAGGTGGGATAGAACATTCTGTCTATTCCCTTGGATTAAGCTGAATATTCAATCCCACCGTCCCGAAAGGATTTTTTATGAAAAAACACATCTTCAGTCTTTTGCAGCGTATCGGTCAGTCTTTTATGCTGCCCATCGCTCTTCTGCCTATCGCCGGTATTTTTCTCGGCATCGGCAGTTCTCTGACAAATACAAACATGCTGGCCGCCTATCACCTGAAAGGGCTCATGGGGCCCGGAACAGCTCCTTACATCCTATTTTCACTGCTTAACAGTGCCGGATCCATCATTTTTGACAATCTGCCGATTCTTTTTGCTGTCGGTGTTGCTATCGGTATGGCCCGGACCGAAAAAGCCACAGCCGCACTTTCAAGTATTGTTGCTTTCTTTGTTATGCACAGTACCATCGGAAGTCTGATAACTTATACGGGCCGAAGCCATTCTTTTCTCACCGGTGCAACCACCGAAATTGTTGGCATTACGTCCCTGCAGATGGGTGTTTTCGGCGGCATCATTGTCGGGCTTGGCGTTGCCGCATTGCATAACCGTTTTTACAAAATTGAACTGCCCAGGGTTTTTTCGTTTTTTGGCGGAACACATTTTATCCCGATCATCAGCGCAATCACTTATGTCGGCATCGGTATTCTTATGTTCTATATCTGGCCGCCGATCCAGATTCTGATCAACGATGCAGGCAAACTGGTGCTGATGTCCGGATACGGCGGCACTTTTGTCTACGGGCTTCTGGAACGCGCCCTGATTCCTTTTGGGCTCCACCATGTTTTCTATATGCCTTTCTGGCAAACCGCTGTCGGCGGTCGTGAACTTGTAAACGGCCAGCTCATTGAAGGTGCCCAGAATATCTTTTTTGCAGAACTTGCCAGCCCTGATACTTCACATTTCAGTGTCGCAGCCACACGTTTTATGAGCGGTAAATTTCCGTTGATGATGTTCGGTCTTCCCGGCGCTGCCCTGGCTATGTATACCTGTGCCCGCCCTGAAAATAAAAAAGCTGTAGGAAGCCTTTTGCTGTCCGCAGCCATCTCCTCCGCTGTCACTGGAATTACAGAGCCCCTGGAATTTGCCTTTTTATTCGTCGCTCCGCCGCTATATGTCATTCACTGTGCATTTGCCGGCCTCTCCTATATGCTCATGCATATGCTGAATGTTGGTATCGGCATGACATTTTCCGGCGGTTTCCTGGATTTCTTCCTGTTCGGCATTCTCCAGGGCAATACCAAAACCAGCTGGCTGCATGTCATTCCTGTAGGTATCCTTTATTTCATTGTCTATTTTACCATTTTCCGGGTAATGATTTTGAAATTTAACTATCAGACACCGGGACATGAAAAGGACAATGCCGCCCCTGTCAATAACGCTGACAACAAAAATCAACAGATTCTTGACGGTCTGGGCGGTCTTGAGAACATTTCCGATTTAAGCTGCTGTGCGACGCGCCTGCGTGTCACTTTACATCGGCCCTCAAAGCTCAACAAAGAAAAGCTTCTCGCCACAGGCGCTGCTGCTGTTGTGGCCAATGGTGACGGCGTCCAGGTTGTCTACGGCCCGGAAGTCACGGTTATCCATGCCCGTCTGCAGGATTATATCACTCAGATCATTCCTGCTTCATCATCGACAACGGATAATTCCGCCGCAGTTCCAACAACTTCAGCAGAAATCTCAAATCCTGCTGTTTCCGCAGAGGCAAAGGATTCTGACAATTTATCAGTTGCCGACACCATCATTGATATTGTCTATGCTCCTTGCAACGGTACGGTAATAACCCTTAAAGAAGTGGCTGACGGCGTTTTCTCTGAAGGCTATATCGGCGATGGATTCGCCATCGAACCTGTTGACGGCAGTTTCTATGCACCATTTGACTGCACGGTTGCCATGGTTTTTGACACACATCATGCCATCGCACTGCACACTGCCAATGGCACAGAGCTGATCCTTCATGTCGGTTTGGATACCGTCAAATTAAACGGCCAGCATCTGGAAGTATTCGTCCAAGAAGGCCAGAAAATCCAAAAAGGGGATCTGATCCTGCGAGCTGACCTGGAAGGTATTCAATCAGCCGGTTGCAGAACCGTCACCCCTGTTGTCATCACCGGTGCCGGCGGCGCTGAATCCGTCGAACTTCTTAAAACAGGACCGGTTCACATCGGAGACGCTGTTCTTAAAGTCCATTATTAATGTTCATCCGGATCGCAAATTCTATCTGTGTACCTTGACTAAAAAACGGAGCTGCAATGCAGCCCCGTTTTTCGTCTAATGAAGTGTTTCGTTCATACTGCCTGTGCGGTAACCGCCCAGATCCAGTGTTACATATGTAAAACCAAGTTCTTTGAAATAGTTGTAAACTTTTTCACGGATCCCCTCAGCCAACAGTTTTTCAAACTCTGACGGCAGAATTTCGATTCTTGCCATTTTGTCATGGATTCTTACACGCACTTGATAGAATCCCAGATCAAGCAGGAGCTGTTCAGCTTTCTCCACCATACCAAGCTTTTCTTCATTAATGGTTTCTCCATAAACAAAACGCGAAGACAGGCAGGCAAAGGACTGCTTATTCCATGTGGAAAGTCCCAATTCCTTTGATAACTCACGAATCTCCTGTTTGTTCAGTTCTGCTGCACGAAGGGGACTGCTGACCCCCAGCTCTTTGACAGCCACAAGTCCCGCTGCAAGACAGATTGCTTACAAATTCTTCACATACAATGTACGAATCGCATTCAGCACGGCAATAACCATCACACCTACATCCGCAAAAATCGCAACCCACATATTGGCAATGCCCAGGGCACCGAGAATCAGACAAATGACTTTAACACCGATGGCAAAATAAATATTCTCATAAACAATTCTCAGACACTTGCGGGCAATTCTGATGGCCTTGGCAATCTTCAGTGGATCATCATCCATCAAAACAATATCCGCTGCTTCAATGGCTGCATCAGATCCCATAGCACCCATCGCAATACCGATATCTGCTCTTGAAAGTACCGGCGCATCATTAATACCGTCACCCACAAAAGCCAGTTTCTCTTTCTCATTCTTCTGTGACAGCAGTTTTTCTACCATAGCAACCTTATCACCCGGGAGTAATTCACTGTATACTTCATCAATCCCCAGATCCGCCGCCACTTTGTCCGCGACACGTTTGGCATCTCCTGTCAGCATAACGGTCTTCCTGATGCCAGCCGCTTTCAAGGCTCTGATGGCCTCTTCTGCATGCGGTTTCAGCAAATCAGCGATCAGAATATGACCGACATATTCCCCGTCTACTGCCAGATGGACAATTGTACCGACACTGTGACACTCCTGATAAGGAATTCCTTTCATCTCCATCAACTTGGCATTGCCGGCAGCAACGGTTCTGCCGTCTACCTTTGCGATGACACCTTTACCGCTGACTTCCTGCACATCCGTTACTCTGCTCTGATCAATGGCCTTGCCATACGCTTTCTGAAGGCTGCGGCTGATCGGATGGGATGAAAAACTCTCTGCCAATGCGGCATACTCAAGGATTTCATCCATCGGCAATGTATTGTGATGCACACCTGTTACTTCAAATACACCTTGTGTCATTGTACCTGTCTTGTCAAATACGACATATTTCGTTCCGGCCAGTGTCTCCAGATAATTAGAACCCTTTACAAGGACACCTGCGTTGCTGGCTCCGCCGATACCGGCGAAAAAGCTAAGAGGAATGCTGATAACAAGGGCACATGGGCAGCTGATGACAAGGAATGTCAACGCTCGCATGATCCAGTCTCCCCATTCCGGCGAGAGACCCATAAATATCATCCTCACAACCGGCGGAAGCACTGCCAATGCTAATGCGCCATAACATACAGCCGGTGTGTAATACTTGGCAAACTTGGAAATAAAGTTCTCTGAACGGGACTTTCTGGAGCTGGCATTCTCTACCATATCCAGAATCTTGGAAACCGTAGACTCACCAAATTCCTTTGTTGTCTTAATTCTGAGAACACCCGTCATATTGATGCAACCGCTGATCACTTCATCACCTTCCGATGCATCTCTCGGCACACTCTCTCCTGTTAGTGCGCTTGTATTCAATGTGGTAGTTCCCTCAATGATCACGCCGTCAATAGGCACTTTCTCACCCGGCTTGACAACGATGATACTGCCAATCTCAACTTCATCCGGGTCTACTTCCTCAATCTCACCGTCACGCTCGATATTCGCATAATCCGGACGAATATCCATCAAATCACTGATATTCCTTCTGCTCTTGCCCACAGCATAGCTCTGGAACAGCTCGCCAATCTGGTAAAACAGCATAACAGCAACACCTTCACGATAATCACCAAGGGCAATCGCGCCTACGGTTGCTACCGCCATAAGAAAATTCTCGTCAAACACCTGATGATTCTTAATACCCTTGCCGGCCTTGATCAGAATATCATATCCAATGACAAGATACGGAATCATAAATAAAACAAACGCCGTATAGCCCTCAACCGGAAGAAAAGAAAAAGCAATCATCAAAACAGCTGCTATAATAATTCTTGTCAAAACCTTTTTCTGCTTCTTATTCATACATCTCACACTCCTTCAGCCTCCATATCAATGGTCCAAAATTCCATATCTATGACAGGATACCAGGGTCAGACGCATCCAATCCTGGTATCGTAAAACTTAATTTAACTCAATTGACTACGTTCAACCTGACAATGTACAACAGATGGGCAATCAATACCCATCTGTCATTCACTATCTCTTAAAGGAAAATTTCACAATCGTCTTCAACCTTCTTGCAATTCTTCAGCACTTCCTGCATTACTTCCTTCGGAGCAGCCCCTTCTTCAAATTCAACGTTCATCTTCAAAGTCATAAAGTTCACAACAGCATTCTTCACACCGGCTGTCTTGTTGGCAGCTTCTTCCATCTTGTTGGCACAATTTGCACAATCTACATCAATCTTATAAGTCTTCTTCATGATAAACTCTCCTTCTTAAAGTTAAAGTCTATGTCGTTTATTGTTTTTGGTTATTCATATGCTCATTTATTCATATGTTAATTTAAGTATATCATACATCCACCTGATGTCAATAGAATCTACTTTTTTTTCGAAACTTTTACTCCTTTTGGTTTTTCTATAGTCTTAATCCATATCCAATGATATAATGTACAAAAGGAGGCTTTTTATGAATCGAATAAAACAAAGACTACTAACTTTTATGATTAGCGCTGCACTGGTTATTGGTATATTTCCAGCCATTCCAGCCATAGCTGACACAGATGACAGCACTTCATCAGGAGAAAGCGTCTATGTTCTTTATACCAATGATATTCATTGCGAAGTCAGCGGCTACCCTGCCCTTGCGGCCTACCGTGCACAATTGCTTGAAAACGGAGAAAATGTTGTAACGGTCGATGCCGGAGATGCCATTCAAGGTGAAGCCATCGGTGCTCAGACAAAGGGCTCTGCCATTATTGATATCATGAACACTGTCGGTTATGATTATGCAATTCCTGGCAATCACGAATTTGACTATTCATTATCCACTTTTCTGGATTTGACCAAAAACGCTGATTTTACTTATCTTTCAGCCAATTTTGTTGATCTTCAGACCGGCAGTACCGTCTTCACACCATATGCTGTCAAAGATTTCGACGGCAAAAAAGCTGCTTTTATCGGTATATGCACGCCAGAAACTTACACTAAGTCAACACCGGTTTATTTCCAGGATGAGAACGGAAACTATCTTTACAGTTTTTCTGAAAATACATTTTATGAAACAATACAGAATACGATTGATCAGGCCCGGGAAGATGGTGCGGATATCGTTATAGCTGTAGGTCATCTCGGTATCAATGGAACAGCAAGCGGTTGGAAATCCACAGATGTTATCGCCAATACGACAGGTATTGATGTCTTCATCGATGGACATTCTCACGAAACCATTGCCAACAACATTTACCAGAACAAAGATGGCGAAGATGTCCCACTGACATCTACAGGCACCAAATTTGATAATTTCGGCATTATGAAAATCCAAATGGATGCATCGGATGCATCCAATGATATTTCTATTACGGCTCAGCTGCTTCATCCATCAGAAGTCACTTACGACAGTTCCGAAGCTGCTTCTGAAGCTTATCATTCTGTTCAGAACAAAATTGATCATTACAACCAGGAGCTCTCTTATCTCTATGAAGTATTGGGAACTGCTGAAACAGAATTGACAATTAATAATGCCGAGGGTGTTCGGCGCATCCGCAGTGGCGAAACCAATCTTGGCGACTTTGTTGCAGATGCTTACCGCTCCATCTGTCAGGCAGATATTGCACTTGTCAACGGCGGCGGCATCCGTGCCTCTGTCAGTGCGGGCGATGTCACACGAAAATCACTGATGGATGTAAACCCCTGGAGCAACGCAATGTGCGTTATTGAAGCATCAGGTCAGCAGATCCTTGATGCTTTAGAGCATGGTGCTCGAAACCTTCCTGAAGAAAACGGCGGCTTTCTCCAGGTTTCAGGTCTCACCTACGATATTGACACATGGAAAGAAAGCCCGGTTATCATGGATGAACAGGGCACGTTCCAGAGTATAGACCCGGCAAAGGAACGCCGCATAACGAATGTCAAAGTTAACGGCCAGGCATTGGAGCCTGATAAAATGTACACTGTCTGCGGCAGTGTCTATACACTGCAGAATTCCGGTGATGGATTTACAATGTTTAAAAATGACAAAGTTGTTGCTCAGGATAATCTGCCAACTGACGCTACCATGCTGATTTCTTATTTTACAGATGTCTTAAATGGCAGAATCACCGCCGGACAATATGGCAATATCGCCGGTGAAGGCAGAATTATCATCCACACGGATGCTTCCCAGCACCCTGAGGATGATAAGAAAGAGGATTCCGGCAAAGAAACCGAAGTACCGGAAACACAAAAGCCAGAGTCTGAGACAACACCCGAAACTGAATCGGAATCCGAGACAAAGGAAACTGAAAAGGTCACACCTTCAGACCAAAACAATAAAAAACCAACTCCAACAACATCAAAGAAAACGGCCTCCTCAGCGAAAACAGCTAAGAAAGCCGTTAAGACAGGCGATTCAACACCAGTTGAACCATTGGCCGTTACAGCCCTTGCCTCTGTAGCTGTTATCATTATCATCACGGCTAAAAAGAAAAAGCGACTGTAACATCATCATTTAAAAACAAAGACTCTGAAGTGCAATACTAACTGCTCTTCAGAGTCTCTTTTTATATGCTTTTATATGTCTCCAGAAATTCCTGATACATATTTTGTCCCACATAGTTTTGTCTGTGGTAAACACCATTCAATGCATAGGAGACCAGTTCGTCCCCTACATATTCCAGACGCAGAGAGAAGAACGGTGCATCATGCTGCATAAGCCAGAAGAAAATCTTATCTCCCTCCCAGACTTTCAGGTTAAATACCTCTTTCTTTTCCAACCACTCCAGGTTTCCCTCATTACACTCAATCATCTCACCTTCCCATCCATCTGCTGTATAGAGGTGCATAAATTCTGTCTCATAACGATCCGTCACAAAGGTAATAATACCCCTGAACTTCCATGACGTCAATGTAAGTCCAGTTTCTTCACAAACTTCCCGAAGCAAACAATCCTCAGGACTTTCCTTGTCTTCAAATTTGCCACCCACGCCAATCCATTTATCTTTATTAATATCATGCTCTTTTTTGACACGATGCAGCATCAGATATTGATTGCCTTTTTCCATATAACATAATGTTGTTAAAAGCATTCGTTTCATATCTCTCTATCCATTCCTTTCGATCATTCACTTCATTTGTTTTGTCCATTCACAGCTGTCATTTATCAGATTTATCATACACCATTTAACCAAAAAAGTGTACTTTCAAACGAAAGAAAAACATTTCTCTTCATTAATGAAAGTACACTTTTATCTTCATTTTAAAACACACTCAGATTCCATATATGTAAGTAAACACCATGGAATTCACTACATGCGTTCTATGAATACAGCATTATCGAATATGGCAGGCCACAAAATGCCCCGGCGTCCGCTCGACCAGCGGCGGTTCCATCTGACTGCACTCCGGTTTGGCATACGGACATCTTGTATGGAAACGACACCCGCCTGGGACATCCATCGGACTTGGAAGATCGCCTTTGATAATCTTGCGCTTAGAACTTCTTGCAAGCTTCGGGTCTGCTACAGGAATGGCTGAAAGCAGCGCTTCCGTATATGGATGAAACGGACGGTCATATAATTCATCACTCTCGGCGATCTCTACGACCTTTCCCAGATACATAACCCCGATACGTGTAGAAATATGTCGAACCATTGATAAATCATGGGCTACAAACAGATAAGTCAGTCCCAGTTCTTCCTGAAGATCTTCCAGCATATTGACAACCTGTGCCTGAATAGACACATCCAGCGCTGAAATCGGTTCATCACAAAGCAAAAACTCCGGTTTCACTGCCAAAGCACGGGCTATACCGATTCTCTGTCGCTGACCGCCGGAAAATTCATAGGCATACTTGTACATATCATCCGCTTTCATGCCTACCTTCTTCAGCAGCTCAACAATCTGTTCATCAATATCGCTCTTGGATGCATTCGTATAAAGGGACATAGGTTCACGGATAATTTCTTCCACATTATGATGTGGATCCAGGGCTGAATACGGATCCTGGAAAATAATCTGCATGCGCTTATGATAAGGCTGCAGTTTGGCGCCTTCAAGCTTTGTGATATCTTCGCCGTCAAAGATAATCTGTCCACCTGTCGGCTCATACATACGGATCAGTGTTCTGCCCAGAGTGGATTTTCCGCAGCCGGACTCGCCCACAAGACCGAATGTCTCACCTTTTCTAATCTGGAATGTAATGCCGTCTACTGCCTTGACTGCCTGCTTCTTACGGCCGAAGAAATCCTTAATCGGGAAATGCTTCTGCAGGTCTTTTGTCTCCAACAGGATCTGATTATTCTGTTCTGCCATCAGCTTTTCCCTCCTTATCCATTGCATTTAACTCTTCTTCCGTAAATACGCACATGGCACGCTGCGTCTTTGTATACTGGCGATAAGCCGGAATCGCTGCTTCACATTTCTCACAGGCATATTTACAGCGTTCCGCAAACGGGCATCCCGCCGGCGGATTGGTCAATGACGGAGCCATACCCGGAATTGCTTCCAATCGTTCTTTCACACCGGTTGTCGGCTGCGGAATCGCATGAAGCAGTGCTCTCGTATACGGATGCTTCGGTGCATAGAAAATCTCGTCCGTCAATCCTTCTTCCATGATCAGACCGCCATACATAACGGAAATACGGTTGCTGAGGCTGGCCACCACACCCAGGTCATGGGTAATGAGCACAACGCTCATCTTTTCTTCATCTCTTAACTGTTTTAATAATTCAAGTATCTGTGCCTGAATGGTCACATCCAGCGCCGTTGTCGGCTCATCGGCAATGAGCAGCTTCGGTTTGCAGCACAATGCCATGGCAATCAGTACACGCTGACGCATGCCCCCTGAAAATTCATGGGGATACTGATCCAGACGCTTCTCAGGGGAAGGAATGCCGACTTTGCGGAGGGCCTCAATAGCTTCCTCGCGTGCCTGTTTCTTGTTCAGCTTGCGGTAACGCATCAGCACTTCTGTCAGATGAGCACCGATCTTCTTCAGCGGGTTAAGGGCTGTCATCGGATCCTGGAAAATCATGGCAAATTCTTTGCCTCGCATTTTTCTTCGCTGGTCTGCAGAAAGCTCCAGCAGATTACGCCCCATATAAACCAGACTGTCTGCTGTTGTCTGAGCATTCTCCGGAAGCAGTCCCATAATGGATTTCATCAGGACACTCTTGCCGCTGCCGGATTCTCCTACCACAGCCAGAATATCTCCGTCATCCACATGGATACTGGCTCCGCGCACAGCTTCAACCTTTGTCTTGTGGATCATAAAGGTGGTCTTCAGATTATCCACGGTCAGAAGACGCTCACCTGCCTGTGTCATCTTATTCTCGTCCATCCTCAAACCTCCTAATCTTTCTCACCGGACATTACTCGCGGTTCCACAAAAATACGGAGGAGATTGCCCAGCTTATTAAATGCAAAAATTGTCAGCACAATCAAAAGGCCCGGCAGAATCGCCATATAAATCGCATTCTGCATATAACTCTGGGCATTCTGAAGAAGACTTCCCCAGGAAGACATCGGCTGCTGAATACCAAGGCCCAGGAAACTCAAGGAAGACTCTGTCATGATCGCATTGGCAATGCCTGTAGATGCCGCAATAATAATTGTCGGAAGCACGGAAGGAATAATATGCTTCAGAATAATCACATATCCCGGAATACCGACGAATTTGGCATACATCACATATTCACGCTCTTTCAGCGACAGTGTCTCCGCTCGCACCAGACGGGCGATTTCCATCCACGTAAAGAAGCCGATAACAATGATAATGGATTTGAGACCACGCTTCAGGAAAAGGCTAATCACAGTAACAAGTACCATCCATGGAATGGATGACATGATATCCACGATACGCATCAGGATACTGTCAATCCATCCGCCGCAATAACCGGAAACCGTACCCACTAATACACCGACACAGACACAGGTTATCATAGCAAGAAAACCTACTAACAATGATACACGACCGCCATAGATTACTCGTGACAAATAGTCACGGCCGATATCATCGGTACCAAACCAATGCTCCGGTGAAGGCGGCTGAAACATATTGCGCACATCGGTGGTATTCGGGTCCAAGGGCAGGATTGGTGCCAGAAGTGCCAGCGCGATAATAATCACAAGGAATACAAGGGAGGCAATTGCCAGCTTATCATGCTTTAATGCACTTAAAACATTTTCAATTCTTCTTTTCTGATCACTTTTATTCTTCGCCATCACTATCACCCCAAATCCTTAATTCTCGGGTCCGTCAAACAATACAGGATATCTGACAGCAGGTTGCCCAGGATAACCAATGTTGAAGACAACACAAGAATGACCATAACGATCGGATAATCCATACCCTGAATCGCTTTTACGAAATACGGACCAACACCCGGCCATCCGAAAATTGTCTCTGTAATGATTGCACCTGTTACAAGCATCGGCAATGCCATGCCGAGTTTTGTAATGATCGGCAGAAGAACATTCTTGCAGACATGCTTAAACATAATCTCTGCCTTTGACGCACCAAAAGCCTGCTGTACCATGACATAATCTTCAGAATACTGCGTAATCGTTGAGGAACGCACATAACGTGTCGCATCCGGCAGAAAGCTTAAGAAAAGCGCAATAAACGGCATCAGAAAATGTCTCAGATAATCAATCATGGAATTCTCCTGTCCAATGGTATGCATACCCACGATAGGAAGCACATTCAACTTGTAACCCAGGAAATATATTAAAAGCATCGATACCCAGAAAGTAGGCAGTGCGATACCAATGGCGCAGATACCGTCAATGAGTTTGTCTACCCATTTATTCTTATGAGAACCGGCGATCAGCCCCAGCACAATTGCCAGTGCATAGGCCAGCAGATAAGCCGGAAGGATCAATTTGATCGTATTCGGAATACGGATTGCGAGATCCGCTGAAATGCTCTGATGGGTAACGATGGAATAACCGAAATTGCCGTTGATCAGGCCATCGAGCCATCGGATATACTGAATATATACC
Organism: Pseudocoprococcus catus; assembly: GCF_019734885.1. Classification (GTDB taxonomy): domain Bacteria; phylum Bacillota; class Clostridia; order Lachnospirales; family Lachnospiraceae; genus Coprococcus_A; species Coprococcus_A catus. The sequence continues at coordinate 83,806 of NZ_JAAXCM010000032.1, forward strand.
GGCTGGTCATATCCATATTTTGCCTTGATCAATGCGACCGTCTCCGGTGACATATTCGGCGTCGTCATTGCGTCGATCGCATCATAAGGTGCCAGATTCATCAAAGCAAAACATATAACCGTAATGATCAGAACCATAGGAATGGCTGCCAGTATTCTTTTAATGATGTACTTTGCCATATCATTTTACTCCTTGTCGTAAATATACGAAATTTACTTTGCTATATAATAAGCGGCTGCAAAATTCAGTCCTGCAGCCGCCCAATATGCGCTTCACGCCAATCAATTCAAAGCAGACATAAAGGATCCGCCTAAGGCGCTTATTCGCTCAGTGTCAGTTTAGATGTATCCTCGAATGTGTAAACAGGTACAAGCTTGGCATCTTCAACACCGCCGACACGTTTGTTGACAACAAGGATACGCTTGTTGGAAACTAATGGATAGAAGCAGGCTTCATCCTGAAGTGTCTGCTGAAGTTTCTCATAGATGGCTTTACGCTCTGCTTCATCGGATGTTTCACGACCCTGTTTGAACAGATCATCGATTTCTGTGAAATCATAGTGCATATAGTTATAACCACCATCTGTACCAAACAGAGGATAGAATGTATCCGGATCAATACCCATAATATAACCATTCAGGTACATCTGAATTGTTGTGTCTTCCTTTGCAAGCTGATCGATCATGGCTGTACTGTCCATACCGTTTAATGAACATGTAATACCAACTGCAGCCAACTGTTCCTGAATCATGGCAGCCTGTGTTGCCTGTGCAGCATCAGAACCACTGTAAGTCAGTTCAACCTTCAGACCTTCTGCGCCAGCTTCTTTCAGAAGTGCTTTGGCTTTCTCAATATTCTGATCATACTTCTCAACATTGTCTGTATAGAATTCACTTGTAGGTGGCAGGAAGCTTGTCGGAATATCATAATACTCATCGCTCAGGAAAACAGCATCATCAATATCCTTTGTATTCAATGCGTAGAAGATGGCCTGACGTACCTTCTGATCCGGAATCTGCTTCACATTGATGGCCATGTAACCAACACGACCTTCGCTGTAAGCGTAAGTTGTCAGGTTGTTCGCTTCGAGATTCATCTGACCGATTTCTGAAGGTGTTGCCACCCACGCATCCACTTCACCGCTCTGAATAGCCATCATCGCTGTGTTGGAATTCTCGATAATTCTGTAAACGATTGTACCAATGCTTGGCTTGCCAAGGAAATATGTGTCATTGGCAGAGAACTTCACATAAGAACCTGCAGAATACTCAGACATCACATATGGGCCTGTACCGACAGGTTTTGTATTGAATTCATTGTTCTCGAAATCTGTCACATCTTTGTAGATATGCTCAGGCATGATAAAGATGTTGCACAGCATTTCCAGAGAAGCTGCACTTGCAAAAGGCATTGTGAACTTCACTGTGTAATCATCAATCTTCTCGATCTTTGTTGCGCCCTGATCATAAACAAGCTGTGAATAAGCCCAGCCTGCATTATCCGGATTCTCCATGGCTTCGTAAGTGAAGACAACGTCATCTGCTGTAAATGGCTCGCCATCAGACCACTTAACATCATCACGCAGATGGAATGTATACTCTGTGTTGTCATCGGATGTATCAACACTTGTTGCCAGGAACCAGTTGATACCGTCTGCATTGTACATGCAGAGTGGTGAATAGATCATCTTGACCGTCATCAGACCAAAACGGTCACTTGTTGTGATAACATTCACGTTGGCACCCGGATCACCGCCGATGGCATACGTAAATGTGTCTGCAATACCTGTTGTGCCTGTTGCTTCACTTCCGGCTGCTGCTGTTTCACCAGATGCAGATGTATCTGCCACAGGATCCTTGCCACCGCAGCCTGTCAGAACGCCTGCTGCCATGGTCATTGCCAATGCCATAGCCAGAACCTTTTTAAATGTTTCTTTCATAATCTCTCCTCCATTATCATTGAGAAAACTTATAATTATATTTGCCGTTTTAATACTTAATCCAACAGCTGAATAATATTATACCTTAAAACCTTTCTGCCGTAAACAAAATTTTTGGTATATCCGCTATTTTAGCCATTTCCTACTATTTTGATCAGCTTTTGTCTTAATCAACCTTAACCTGATCGATCATAATGTTCAGGATCTGCTTGTCTGTATCTTTCATACCGACACGGCCGATATAGCCCATACTCTTAATCGTACCTTCCACATCCTTCTGAATAATACCTTCCCCAGGCTGGAACCAGTGATGCTTCCTTCCGAGGAAATGTCCAAGAATCGCTGCATCTACTGCGGATGCAATTTTGGCAGCGCAGGAAGATTTCGCCCCATCACAGACAATACCGCCGACATTGCCAATGGTATTAACAATCGTCGCTGAAATATCTTCATAAGTTCCCCCATAAAGATAAGTGATGGCGGCACCGCTTCCGCATGCTGCACTGACAGCGCCGCAGTATGCGGACAGGCTGCCGATATACTTCTTCTGATGGATTGCCACCAGATTGCTCACAACCAACGCACGATACAGCTGTTCTTCTGTACAAAATAAAGACTTGGCAAATTCAATCACCGGCAAAGAAACCGTCATCCCCTGATTACCACTTCCGGAATTGATGACAACCGGCATGGAACAGCCACCCATTCTGGCATCAGAACCGGCTGCCGCCCTCGCTTTGGCACGAATCTTGACATCGTCACCATACACTTGCAGCAATGTCCGCCCAATCTGTGCGCCGTAAGGGTGCATCAATCCCTCATCCGCAATGGCCGAATTCATCTCGATCTGCCGTTTCAGAACTTCTCTTACATCATCTATATTCACTGTATTCGCAAACTCAAGAATATCTTTCACATTTAATAAAGACTTGTCCACATAATTGCTGGATTCTTCACTGACTGCCGCCTCAAAAAGGACCACATCATCTTTCACGATTCTTGTAATATATGTATGTCGGTTGATAATCGTCACTTCCGCATAATGGCTGCCTTTACACACTCTGGCCACAATATAAAGATTCGCCACATCCTCCTGCAGTGTACATGTACAATATCCTGCCGCCGCCAGTTCTCTTGTCTTCTCCACATCTTCAGGTTTCACGGATTCCAATACTTCCAATTCTCTGGATGCGTCGCCGCCTACGATACCAAGGATCGCTGCAACATCAATACCTCTCTGGCCATCCGAATTCGGTACTGTAACCCCCTTGACATTCTTAATGATATTGCCGCTACAGCGCATCTCCACATGATCCGGGAATTCACCCAGAACTTCTCTTGCTTTGGCCGCTGCATAAGCAATGGCGATGGGTTCTGTACAGCCCAGTGCCGGCACCAGTTCATTCTTCAGTATCTTCACATAATTGTTATATAACTTTTTATCCACGTTCATTCTTTCCTCTCTTTTGTTCACATTACTAATCATATCATTGATATGATTAGTAATCAAGATATAAAACAACACCATCAGACTTGCGATTGTCTTTATTAATTCACTGTGTTACAATATGATGTAGTAAATTAAAAGGATAAAAAACTATGGCAAAAACAAAAGAAAGTCTCAAAACTCAGATATACAATGCAATTCTCGATCATATTTTTTCCGGAGAATTCAAACCCGGGCAGATTTTAAACGAAAAAGAACTGGTAGAAAAGTTTGGCTGCAGCAAAGCACCGGTCCGGGAAGCGTTGATTGCTCTCTGCAGCGACAATGTTCTGCGCAGTTTTCCTCGATACGGTTATGAAATCATCCGCCTTACCAGTGAAGAAATTGAAGAAATCCAGAACTACCGTCTGATCCTGGAAACCGGCTATCTGCGCAATTGTTACCACAATCTCACCAAACTTCAGCTCAGTGAACTGACCCGCATTGCCGATCGCTGTCTTTCACCGGAAAGCACTGTATGGGAGCACTGGGAAGCCAACACAGAGTTTCATCTGACACTTCTCTCCTTTGCCCATAACCGATATGCTAGCGAACAGTTAGCACGCTCCATGGCTATCTTGAAACGCGCCTATGCCCAGTTTTACTGGCATACATGGAACCAGTCTGTTCCATCTATCGATGTTCAGCACCATTATCCGATCATTGAAAGCCTTGAGAAAAAAGACATCGAAAGAGCTATTCAACTGCTGAAAGAAGATCTCAGCGACTTCTGCTTATATTAGGATACAAAAAGGCTGCTGTTTTGCTGATAAAACTCAGTAAAACAGTAGCCTTTATATTGTTCTATCGTCCCCACTGATACATCAGCAGCTGATAACCCACAGCAAGTCCGAGACCGCCAAGGAAAGCAGCCAATGTATACATCATCTGAAGCTTCTTGTCATCATTGTCATCAAGAATAACCGCAATCGGTTCCTGCGTATTCGGTGATGTGAAACAGCGGATATTCACTTCTGTTCCCTTCGGATACTTCGCACGCATCTCTTCACGGGTATCATATGTCTGTCTTGTACAGCAATATAATCGTTTACCGGCCTTCTGCTCACGATACATCAGGCGATAACACCATACAACATCACAATTCTTACCTTCCGCAGGATGGCAGTAACCATCAACCACCGCTTTTATCTTCTTGCCACGGATATATGGTGCCCAAAAACTGTAACAGATGATCAGCACAATAATCAGAATCAATAAATTGGTGGTATTAAATACCATAGAAAACATTTTCTTTTCCCCTTTCATCACAGATGGGGGATTATCGCCCGCCACTGCTGCAAATTTATGTCTCACCACCTGCACCCTGCTAAAATGTGCGAGACATCTCCCATCTATTATATCCTGTGGTGAAAAGACCGTCAACGGATAATGTCATATTTTGGCACTTTACTTTGGCAGCTCCTCTTCGAGAAGAACCGCTTCTTCTGCTTCCTCTGTTGCTTCCCTTGCCAGTTCCGCCGGTGTCTCATCCTGTGCAGATCTCTCTCCGACAGCAATCAGTATACGTGCAGCTGCAAGCGGAACAAATGCAATATATGCACCTCGAACATTAAAAGTATAAACAGACCATGCACCAAGACATGCACCACCAAAAAAGGAAAGTACTGTAAATGTATAAACAATCGCTTTTCTTAAAAATTCTTTATCTTTCGTCAGTATGTACTGTGTCCATCCCAAAAGTGCCTGCTTATAATTATTCGTTGTAAAAATTGAAGCACTTTTAAATCCGCCTGCCGCCGAATAAACACCCCATTGAAATGAAGCACAGAAAAAGACAGGATAAAGTCCCGGCAATACCGGATCAAGCGGAAGCAATGAAGCCAGTGTCAAACCGGCTGCATCCACCCACAATGCCAGTTTTCTCATATTCAATTCAGTATAATTTGTCAGAAGATACGCTACAACAACACCACATCCAAAAATAATAAATGCGATCATGCGAAGCAGTACTTTCTGCCATTCCATGGAAACCAGCTCTGCCGCCATTTCCATTACATTGCCCGTCTGCGCTGAACCAAAATTACCGGCATGCAGCAAAACCGCATACACACCCATAAAACCGCCCACCAGCGTAAGCAGCCAATGCATCATGACTTCCCATTGATTATCTGTTAATTTTCCCATTGATTGAAACGCCTTTCTCATTATATATTTCGAAACTCTGTTGTATACAGAAAATCACCGCTAATTTTACCGCTAATTATTTTAAGGCATGCATAGATGTTTTTCAAGGGAAGAATTATTATTTTTGCTGTTATTACAATTTCTCTATTATTAGGACGCACTTTTCTATGCAGCGGGACAAAACAGGCTTCAAAATAAGCCTGCTATTGCTTATTTGAAGCCTGTCTTATTCAAATCTAGTTATACTTCCGTTATGCCTCTATCACTGTTCCTGTCATCAACGGATAGATTTCTCTCAATTCCCGTGTCAGGATCGCCAACGCTTTATCACCGGTACAATGTCCTGTATAGTAAACTGCATCCGGCAGATTCGCAGCCAGATCCATAATAACCGGTTCTGGCAGGCACTCACCTGTTCTTGGGCTGTAAAGATGAAAACCGCCGATTACAATATCCGGCGCAGCCGGACACTGTCCGATAATATTCAGGACACCTTTATGTCCGCATCCCATCAAAAGGACATTCTTGCTTCCTTGAATAAGCAAATGCTGTTCATGGACAAAATCATCCCTTGTCTTATCCTCTTTCAGCAGATTTTTATTTGTCTCATAAATCTCGCCCACAACGTGGCTGTAAATCTGCAGTTCATCGTCAATAACATAACTGCCGTCCAACAGTTTTACCTGCGGATGATGTTTTAGATTCTGATTCAGACCAATATACTCAGGCCCCGTCTTTTTAGCCGTATAATGATCGTTAAATGCCTTCTCCTGCAAATAAATCACAGCATGGTCATTGATTGCCAGAAAGGCATCCAGACCACCGCCATGATCATTGTGTCCATGGGAAATAACAACAGTATCAACCTGAGAAAGATCTATGCCCAATGCTTTTGCATTTTTGATAAACAGATCCGTCGTTCCCACATCGAACAGCAGCTTATGTTTCTCCGTCTCCGCATAAATACTGAGCCCGTGCTCTGCCCCCAGCTCACACTTCGTTGTGTCTTCCACCAATGTTACAAACTTCATGATAAATACCCCCATCCATTTACATGATCCATGTTTAAAATCTCAACAGACCTGCCTGTTAGACACAAACAGCTTCCGACATCGCAATTGCAACATCAGAAGCTGTCCACTGCTTAATCATAGTATATCACACTTTATTTAAAATGTCATATGCCATTTACTTTTCAGTTACTCTTATTTAGCTGAGTTCTTTAATCCGTACGGAGTGCTGTTACAGGGTCACTCTTTGAAGCCTTATTAGCTGGAATCAGCCCTCCCAGAAGTGTCAGTACAACACTTAATACAATCAGTACAAAGGCCGCTCCGATCGGCAATGCTGCATTAACATCCGTATTACCGGATACAGTATGAATAATATAATTCGTCGGAAAGATCGCAATGATGGTTATGGCAATACCGATCACACCTGCCAGCAGACCAATGATGAAGGTTTCAGCATTAAAGACAGCACCGACATTTCCTTTGCTGGCACCGATCGCACGCAGAATACCAATTTCTTTACGTCTCTCCAATACACTTATATAGGTAATAACGCCGATCATGATTGATGAAACTACCAGTGAAATCGCCACAAATGCAATCAGTACATAAGAAATCATATTCACTATAGAAGTAACAGATGACATCATTACGCCTACCAAATCTGTATAAGAAATAACTTTATCATCCTGACCGCTGTTCGTCATATCATCGTTGTAGTCCTGAAAAATCTGATCAACAACCTGTTTGCTGTCAAAATCCACCGGATAAATAGAAATTGTCTGCGGATCTGCTTCATCTGCATATCCCATCTTATTCAAATTATCTTCATAAGAAGCACTGCCCTTTGTCATTAGGGAGGTCATCAATTCCTGAAGATCCTCTTCCGACATATTCATCTGAATGGCTTTGGCAAAAGCATCCGGGTCAATTGAAAAGATATCCTGCATATTGTCCATCATCGACGTCATGGCAGCCCCCATAGACTTCTGCAGGCTGGAACTGATCTGACCCATCACTTTACCCATGGCGTTGCTGATCTGATCTGTCAATTCATCTGAAAAATCGCCCATAACATCAGCCATCTTCTTCTGAAGATTTGCCTGCAGTGTCTTCGTATCAACAATCTGTCCCGCATACTGAAGAAGCACCTTCTGTCCACTATCAGAAGAAACATACTTCAGAAAAGCGTCCAGAATCTTGTCCGGCTGTGCCAGATTATTTTTCTTCGCATAATCTTCATAGCCATTTGCCAAATCTGTCATAATTTCCTTCAGCTGATCATCTGTAATCTCTACGGATGACAACTTATCTTTCAGACTGACTAACTCTTCCGAGAGAATACGATCCACCGCATCTGTTTCCAGATAGGCTCTGAAATTGGTTTCAAAATCATTCGGATCTTCCTGCTGGGAAGCAAATTCCTGATAATCCTCCATGACACGCATCATAAAGTCTTTCAGCAAATCCTTTGTCAGCACTTCGTCCAGTTCAGGTCCGAGGATTTCTTTCAGCTTTTTTGATAAATAAGCAATTGTATCGTCAGATGTCAGAAACTGCTTCAGACCATCCGTCAGTCCTGTAATATCTGTTTCCGGGTTATCACCCACAGATTTCTTATAACCATCCAAAAGGGTATTAAATAATTCTGCCAACGAATTCTGTGTCAGATTCACCGATACGCCTTTCAGAATATCCTGAAAATCTTTCTCCGAAAAAGACGGCATGGCATCTGCCAACGCATCTCCGTCTACCAAATCACTTAAATCCACATCACTGAAGTCCATATCCGAAAATACCGACGAGTCCATATTCATCTTTGATGTATCCACTTTAAAAGCATTCTTGAAGGCCTCCTCATCCACCTTAAAGAAGTCTTCCATATTTAAACCGTTTTCGTCATCTGGATCATCAAAGGCTTTGCCATTAAAAACATTCTTTTTCTTATCCTGGATCTGTGCTTTTACAATCTTGCTCTTGGAAGCTTCCTCAATCACATGATTCACCAGTGATGCCGGATAACTGACACCCGCAGTCAGCATAGTAATATCTTCGCCGTCTTTTGGCTGTACAACGCCAACCACCTCCAAATCTTCTCCATCTTTGACCAAATTTTTAATATATTTATCGTTATCCGATTTATCCTTCCACACTGAAAAATCATTATCATACACATAATAATCACTGGCATTGACCAATTTCAGTTTAATACCAAGAAAATCATCATAATCAAAAGTTTCAAGCTTATCACTGGTCTCTACTGTCTTGTCATCCGCAACAGCATCCAGAAGCTTATCCAGCTCTTCACCAGATTTCAATCCAAGAGAATATAACGTCATATCATATAGACGACCGTCCTTGGTCAATACAACGACACATTGATGATCATTTTCAGGCCAATGTCCTGCCTTTACATCATATTGGTCTTTGTAAAGTGCATCATTCTCAGGCAAGGCATGAAACTGCTCCATACCACTGCTTCCCATCATGGCCAGCATCATCGATGAGGATCCACTTAAAGAAGACAACGTCTGGTCCGGGCACACCTGCCGCACATCCCCATCATCTTCCTGGAGATAAATCTGCGGTGTAATGCCATAGTCATATTCAATCGCCTTTGTCTGATTCTTAATGTCCGATTGCCCACTTTCAAGATACGTTTTCAAAGATTTCAGATCATTATACTCTGTACCGGACACCATCTGTGTCAGAATCTGCATTTCCCTGACTTTATTATCTGTACTTGTTGCCTTCTTGGAGCTCATCATGTCTTCACTCATTGACATCATATTTGTCGTTGTCTTGGTAATCTGCAGCGGATATTCTGACATGGTCTTTTCTTCCATATCTTCAATATACTGATTCACACCATGAGACAGAGACAAAATCATGGCAATGCCGATAATGCCAATGGAGCCCGCAAATGACACCAAAATCGTCCTTGCCTTCTTAGTCTTTAAATTATTAAAGCTCAGTGACAAAGCTGTCAGGAAAGACATAGAGGACTTACCCATATTCTTATGCACTGGCACCGGGGCTTCACCTTCAGGAATCTCATAAGGATCTGAATCCTCCAGAAGCTTTCCGTCCTTCACTTTTACGATTCGTGTGGCATACTGATAGGCCAGCTCCGGATTATGGGTAACCATGACAACCAGTCTGTCTTTGGCCACTTCTTTCAGCAAATCCATTACCTGAATACTTGTCTCACTGTCCAGGGCTCCTGTCGGTTCATCCGCCAGAAGAATATCCGGATTATTCACCAGGGCGCGGGCCAGAGATACACGCTGCATCTGACCGCCGGACATCTGATTCGGCTTCTTATGGAGCTGATCTCCCAAACCTACTTCTTCCAGTGCCTTGATGGCGCGCTCCCGACGTTCCTTTCCTGAAATACCGGAAATCGTCAGCGCCAGCTCCACATTCGCCAATACTGTCTGATGCGGGATAAGATTGTAACTCTGAAACACAAAACCAACCGTATGGTTTCGATAGGAATCCCAGTCTCTGTCCTTATATTTCTTTGTTGAAATGCCATTGATAATCAAATCACCGCTGTCGTATCGGTCCAAACCACCGATAATATTCAGCAGCGTCGTTTTGCCGGAACCGCTGGGTCCCAGAATGGCCACAAACTCATTGTCCCTGAGATTCAGACTAACATCATCCAGTGCCCGCTGAACAAGATTACCTGTCTTGTATGTCTTGCTTATATTTTTAATTTGCAGCATAGTCTCTCCTTAAACAAAGCATAAACTGAAGGTTACATAAAATAGTGCCTTTCTTTATGCCACATTATACTCCATAATTGTCCCTATAGGCAAGTTGAAAACTGTTTAAAAAGAAACTATCTTTAAAAAATATTTTATTCCACCTATTGTGCAACCTTTTGCCTGGATTTTTTATCTAATAGATGTAATAACTTAAAGCCGGCTTTGAACAGTTACAGAAATAATGATAAAATCCATGATAAGGAAGTGATGAACCATTGACAAAAGAAGATTTAGGACACTTAATTATTGCCTCAACTGATAGTCTTTACAGAATTTCAAAGTCAATTCTAAAAAATGAAACAGACTGTGAAGATGCCGTTTCGGAGGCCATTGTAAAGAGTTTCGACAAAATAAACACTTTACAACATGCATCCTATGCCAAAACATGGCTGGTTCGTATTTTAATCAATGAATGTTACCGCATTTACCGCCAAAAGCAATTTGCGCCGTCAAATGATTTTACATTCAAAGAAAACCTATCCGATGAAGCGGATTATTCTGAATTATATCATGCAATGATGCAGTTGGACGATAAGTATAGAATCCCTGTCGAATTATATTATATTGAGGGCTACAAGATCCATGAAATTACAGATATTCTCAACCGCAGCGAAGGCACCATCAAAAGCCAATTAGCCCGCGGCAGACAGCAATTAAGAAAATATCTTGAATCGGAGGCAGCACAATGAATAACAATGATTATTTAAAAACACCTGAACATTTTAAGATGTTAGTAGAATCAAAAGTCAATGAACAATTAAATACTCCAATATCAGATAAGAAAAAACCGACAACATCCATACAGACGAAAAAAGAAAAATCCGGATACCATTTTAAAAAAATCGCAGCTGCGGCTGCTGTCATCGCCATTATTACCACGACTTCGGTTTTTGCAGCTAAACATTTCCGACTTAGCGACTATTTTGAAAGCAGCACAGAAACATACAACGAAAGCTATATGGAAACCATTGATAACCGCGACATATCTGTCAAAAACGGTTTTCCTGAACAAATGAAGCAATTTGAGCAAAATACAAATAAAGTTTTTGACGAACCACTTTTTACATTAACAGAAGCCTATTATGACGGCAACTACCTCTATATTTATGCCCAAGCAACGGATGCCGGACAGGAATATGATGCTATTACCAGTCGAATATTCATTAATGGCACTCAATATATCGGTGATTTCGGACGGCTTCTCGGTCAAACCGAAACGAACGGTTTCAATCAGGATGAGTATGTCGGAACATTTGCACTTGATGGATTAGAATCAGATAATTTTACTGTAGAAATGCCATTAAGCATTTATCTAGCATCAGAAGAAACTTCTGTCACAGAAACCTCTGCTGTGGTCGAAAACGATTCTGCAGACAACACTGTAACGCCCGCACTCATCCGCCAAGGACAGCAAACTGTATCATTCAAGGTGACCGCCGCAGACAGAGTACTCGGCTATACTGATCAGCAGATTACAGTCAATTCAGATGTCACAGCGGACATATCCGATTTAAAACGCACTGAGTTAGGCATTCGTCTGAATTTGACCTGGCATCTGGATGCATCCGCGGCCGAAAGATATCTGTATGATTTTGAATATACAGATGAAGAAAACGATAATCTAAGCGGCTATGCCAAACCGGATTATCAGGTCACAGACGATAAAGGAACAAATTACGGTAATGACCAGATACACATTAATCAAATTCAAGCCACCTCGGAAGATGTCGACCCTGTATTAGTCATTAGAAACGAAGACGGCAGCGCAGACTGCATCAGCAAAATCTTTATCTCGAATGTGCCAGAAGATGCAAAACAGCTAACTCTTCAGTTAAAACACAACGGGCAGACCATTGATGAAATGACGGTTGAATTTTCGCTGAAATAGCTCCTTCATAACATTTAAACAGATAATTTTCAAGGAGAATGCAGCTCACTTTAAATTGCATTCTCCTTGTTTTTGAATTGTCTGTTCAAAGACAATTCTTTATTCATCATATTCGACAGTAAACGCCGCAAAATCAAGGTTTGTATACGTATGCTCTTCTCCGTCTTCTACGCCTGTTCTCACATAAGGTGTTACTGTCAGAGATGTGACATCCTGATTCATGCCTTCGATAATTCCAAACATTTCCCGATAATATTTGCCGTCGGCTTCATAGGATTTTCTCTGTTCCGCACCGGACCAGTCATCTCCATCTACAGTGAACACAATTGTCTGTCTCGTATCCATATTGTCTTCTGTTGTAAAATGATTGCCGTTGTTGTCATCCAGTGCCATAAATACCACCTGGTTACCTCCACCCTCGCTTGACATCTTATCGTAAAGCTCTTTCTGGCTTTCATCGAATTCCCAGGTCACATGGATATACGTACCTGATTCTGCAATTTTTAACACATCCACGGTAGCTACCACACCATCCTCTGTTATCACAGTCTGTGCCGGCTTAATGATGGCATTTTTATCCAATTTGGCATCAAAGGATATGGTCTGAGTCCCCAGAGAACCGGCATCCACTATCAAAGATGCTGTAAAAGAATCCGGCACATCCCTTCCTCCCAGCTGAACGGTGCCCTTATAATCACCCTTTTTAACACCGAAGCCTTCATTCTCCTTAACTTTCTCATCTGAAAGCTTGTCAAAATGAATCATATACACCGCATCTCCGATAGCCAATCGGTCTGAATTTAACTGATGCCTTTTTCCTTTACCTGTCGGGCGTGCATAAAATGCCAGACTCAGACCATCATAATACACCTGGGTAATATCTAGCAGCGGCTCACTGACACCTTTTACCTCAGCAGCATTATCCTCACCTCTGATATCCACCATAATCTGCGGCCATCCCGGCGTTACGGTCTGATTAAAAGCGCTGGCATCTGTTGTCAAATAAGCTTCCGCACCTGTCTCATCCACTTCTCGACCTACCAGTGATGATGCACCGGATTTTGTCACAGCATAGACTCCTCCGCCAAGAATGCCTGCCAGAACCAAAGCAGCAACAGCTATTTTAACCACTCTCCACCTTCGATTTGAAACATTTACACTGCTTCGTCTATCTTTCATATACTTCGTATTTCGTTTATTAATTTTTCCTTTTGCATGGTTTGTTCCGTCATTCACTTTTACCTCAATTTCATCATCCGCTATTTCTTTTTCCACCATCTCTTTTAAAGCCATTCTAAAACTTTCCGGTGTTTCCGGGAAATCCTTGTCCCAACTATTTTTCTCACTCATACCGCATCCTCCTGTTCATACATACGCCGCATCATTTTTCTGGCCCGGCTCAGACGCATTTTTACTGCACTGTCCCCCAAGTCCAGCATCTGACCGATTTCCTTGATTGTATATTGATTCAGATAATACAATACCAGCGGCACCCTATATTCGATTTCCAGTGACATGATTTTCTGATACAAATCTGAATATTGATGCTGCCTAATCTCTTCTCCGGAAATCTGTTCATGATAAGCTGCCTCACGTTTCCTTTGCCGCAGCATACGATAACATTCATTCAGCAAAATTCGTATAAACCAGGTTTTGGCATATTTCTTCTCACGCAACGTATCAATCTTTGCGAAAGCCTTACTCACTGCTTCCTGAACAGCATCCTGGCAATCCGCATCTTCTTTGAGAATCGACTTTGCCACACGATAAAAATCATCCGTGCCGTCGATAATCAACGCCCCTAACTCTTTCTTGTTCATCCTCTTCACTTCCTCCTTTGATGTATACACCATTTATTTATTCGAGCTCGCATACAACTATCTGTTATATCTATTAGATGCAAAAATACTGACCCTCGTCACAACTTTTTCTTATATTTTATCATTTTACTGCTATTTTTCGAAAAAAATAACAAAGCATCTATTCGCCTTGGTAACGCCCTGGATTTCAGCAATATTTCTTTGATATTTTAACCAAAATATGATATAATAAATGAACAATTTTTAGAAGAAAGGACGGTGTGTCCATTGAAAATGCAGGAATCTCCAGAAGACTACCTGGAAACCATTTATATGCTCTCACTTCACAGCTCAGAAGTGCGTTCCATCGATGTAGCCAGACATCTTGGTTACTCCAAGCCAAGCGTCAGTGTTGCCATGAAGCGACTCCGCGAAAACGGATACGTCAATATGGACGACAACAATCTTCTCACGTTGACAGAATCCGGTCTGGCCATCGCCCGAAGCATTTACGAACGTCATCAGGTTATCTCCGGTTATCTGATGTCCATTGGAGTCAGCGAGGAAACTGCGTTGAAAGACGCCTGCCGTATTGAGCATGTTCTTAGCGAAGAAACATTCCATAAGATAAAGGAAATATTCTATCAGTCACGCAAGTAATAAAAGCATTGTACTGCTAAATAATAAACGGACTGCACGCCACAGGCAATAGAAATGGACGCCTGAATAAATAGTTCAATATAACTCTGAAGCATTTGTATTTGAACAGATTTATTCGGGCGTCCATTCTTTCATCTTCTGCCTGTATTCCATCTATTTTAATTTAATGTAAAAAAGTCCCATGCCAAACCATTAAAATGTTGAACACGGAACTTATCTTCCATTCGTCTTATACGGCATGTTCAAGAAGAATACCTTCCAGTGCCGATCCGCTGCTTGTATGGCAGCGAACAATTTTAAATTTCTTTTTCTCAGCCTCATCTACGGCACATCGTACCATTTTGTGAGAAACGGTATTTGTAAACAAAATGCATAAATCAGGATCACCAATCTGCTTGTCCAAATCGGCAGACATCTGAGTGAATACCTTTGCTTTACATTTATGAGATTTACAAATTTTCTTATACTGACAGACCATTCTGTCATGACCACCGATGATGACAACGCTCATGGCTCTCCTCCTTCTTAGGAACCTCTGCCGAAACATTTCCTTGCTCCGGCAAAGCGTTCCCACATATTTAATAAATACCTTCAGTAAAAATGAGTTTGTGTAAGTGGAAAAATAAATTTTATAATGCTGCTAATTCTTTGCCGAGTGCTTCAAGTTTTGCTTCAGCTTCTGAATCAGGTTCATTCATGCAGATCGCATCTTCGCCGCCGTAGACCTGAGCACCAGCTTCTTCCATACGTGCAACCCAGTTGCGCATCCATTCGCCATCGCCCCATCCGTAAGAACCAAACAAACCGATTTTCTTACCTGATGCAAAGCTTTCAACTTCTGTTACGAAATCTTCCATCACTGTTTCTTCAAGTGTTTCATTTCCCATGGATGGGCAGCCGAGTGCGAATACCGGATAATCTTTGAGGTCATCTGCTTTGATGTCTTCAACAGAAACAACTTTTGCTGTTGCTCCGCCATCCTGAATGCCTTTGCCTAAGATTGTTGCCATAGCTGCTGTGTTGCCTGTACCGCTCCAGTATGCGACCATAATTTCCTTCATTGTTGAAATTCCTCCTATAAATGTGATCTTGTTGATCATTTTCTATTAGATCAAAGACGGTGAATACCGCTCTGATTAAACAAACTGATACTGTTCCGCCATTCCAAATCCCATGCCCTGCTTGACCATATCCATGGCAATTTGTTTTACTCTGGCATACAATCGAAATGTCTCACGGGCCTTTTCTTCATTCTCATATACTTTCCAATATCCACTGCACAAGCAGTTACGACCATGATGTTCAATAAATCCTTTGACATCACCGAGAGGATATCCCAGCAAAATTCCCATCTCGTGTGGGAATCCCGCTTCACCGCGCTTATATTCTCTGAAGCGCTTTGCTGCATATGCCAGTATTTCATCCATTGTCATATTTTCAGTATACCCAAATTGTTTCATAAAAGACATGTTGTCGGGATCCGCCAGTTGTCTGTAAAGGGGTTCCTCCCGAAACATAAACCAGACCTGTTTCTCTGCCCGATGTTCAAAACAGCGAACTTTCAGACCTGTTGTTTCTACCAGAGATTTCAATGCCTTCGCATAACACTGATCGATAATCAGCAAATTAGAAGGCTTGATGTCGAAAATAACCGGTGCACACTGCTCTGCAGCCTTTTCTTGTATTCCTCTTATTATCTCATACGTCTGCCTGTATGCAACCATCTTACTTCTCTCCTTTACTTGGTTAGATATACCTAACCACCTGGTATCATTATCATATCAGCTTCGTAGGAAAAACGCAATACTTTTTATTGAGAATGAATCTCATTACCATGTTTATTGTCATTTTTCGTCCAATAAAGTGTTAAAAGGTACTTGTTTATGCTATACTAAAAGCAATTTTTTATTAAATATAAGGATTACGGGAGGGAAAAATATTGAATACACCACCTGATTTCAGTAAATACACCAAACAACTTAACATAGAGCAGCTAAAAAAACAAGGTACACAGGCTCTGGCTGATGAACTTTCCTATACACGACAGCTTTATGAATCTCTGGACACAATTTTTCAAGATTCTCTGGACGGTTTCTTTATCACAGATGGCGAAGGTAATGTTTTAAAAGTCAACAAGTCCTATGAAGAAATGTCCGGCATCACCAGTGAAGAGATTATCGGTCAGAATATGCATGACCTTGAATCTACGCTAATCAATTATTCTGCTTCATTGATTGTTCTGAAAACAAGGCAAACCGCAACCATTGAGCAAAACTTTCTCCGAACAGGGCGCAGAGCTTACATTACCAGTACACCTGTATTTTCACCCGAAGGCAAAATTATCATGGTCATCAGCAATACCCGTGATTTCAAAATGATCGAAGAACTCCGTCAGCAGCTCAGTGAACAGATGGTTCAGGTGTCCGAATACAAAGAGAAAATCCGTGCGCTGACACAGCAAAATATTGACCGTTCCCAGTTTCTGGTCAATGATCCTAAAATGTACGAAATTCTTTACAGTGCCACCAAAGTAGCTGACAAAGATACCACTGTACTCATTCAGGGTGAAACAGGAACCGGCAAGGAACTTCTGGCTCACTTTATCCATCAGAACAGCTCCCGCAGGGATAATCCGATGCTGAGCGTCAACTGTGGTGCCATTGCCAAGGATCTCATCGAAAGTGAATTATTCGGTTATGAAGGCGGCGCTTTTACAGGGGCCCTCTCCAAAGGCCGCCCCGGCTATTTTGAAGTTGCCAACGGCGGTACATTATTTCTTGACGAAATCGGTGAAATGCCTATGAATGTCCAAATGAAGCTTTTGCGCGCTCTTCAGGAAAATGAAATCATGCGTCTCGGTTCCAGTCAGCCCCGCAAAATCGATGTTCGCGTCATTGCCGCCACTAACCGCGACCTGAAAGAAATGATTGATGCCAATGAATTCCGTTCCGACCTTTATTATCGCCTGAATGTCGTCAATCTGGAAATTCCTCCTCTTCGCGAGCGCCAAAAAGACATCATCCCTCTGGCTCAGCATTTTCTTAATCAATTTAATACCAAGTTTAAAACACATAAAACACTGAGTCCTTACTCCTGTAAAACGCTGGAAGAATATAACTGGCCGGGAAATGTCCGGGAACTCAAGAACACCATTGAGAAGATGGTTATTCTCAGTGATGAAGATATTATTTCATCTGCTGAATTATGGAGCAGCGAATCCAGCCTGATCAAAGATAATGTCCAGCTTGGCAATATTCAGCTGAAAACCATTCTTGAGCAGATCGAACTGAAATATATCCGGGAGTACTGCAGTTTATACGGCACCCTTGAAAAAACAGCTGAAAAACTGAATATGAATTTGAAAACTCTGTCCCGAAGGAAAAAGCATCTTGAAGAAAAATATCCCCGTTCTGAAACCCTGTAGTTCTTATTTTTGAGAAGTTTCTCATTTTTGAGATTTCATTTTTCCGTTTTTTCTCATTTTTGAGATACGCATAGAACAGTCCTGCCACAATTACCACAAAACAGGGCTGTTTTTCCTTTGTCAAAGTTGGCACACATCTTGCTTATAACTAAGAATATCAAGTACTATTGATACATTTAATCAATGGATACATGATTCTAAACTATTTACACATTTTAAATTTTTGGGAGGAATTTATTATGCCATTAATGACAGGAGACGAATACGTAAGAAGTCTGCAGAAAATCAAAATGAGAATCTTTCTTTTCGGTGAAGAGATTGACAACCCGGTAGGTAATCCGATTCTTCAACCGGCTGTTAATTCAGTCAAAGCAACTTATGACCTTGCACAAAATCCTGAATATGCTGATCTGATGACAGCGACTTCAAACCTTACAGGTGAGAAAATCAACCGTTTTACGCATATTCACCAGAGTCCTGATGATCTTGTTAAGAAAGTTAAAATGCAGCGTTTGCTTGGTCAGAAGACCGCAGCCTGTTTCCAGCGTTGTGTCGGCATGGATTCTTTCAATTCCGTGTACAGCACAACATATGAAGTAGATAAAAAATACGGCACACACTATCATGATAATTTTGTTAAATTCGCAACTTATGTTCAGCAAAACGACCTGACAGTTGATGGCGCCATGACAGATACTAAAGGTGACAGAAGCCTCTCTCCATCCAAACAGGCAGACCCTGATCTTTTCCTGCATGTTGTTGAACGCCGTCCGGACGGTATTGTTGTCCGCGGTGCAAAAGCGCATCAGACAGGTATTCTGAATTCTCACGAAGTGATTGTTATGCCTACCATCGCTATGGGACCTGATGACAAGGATTATGCCGTTTCTTTTGCTGTTCCTCTGGACACAGAAGGTTTAATGATGATTGTCGGCCGTCAGAGCTGTGATACAAGAAAGACTGAAGGATGCCAGCTTGACCTCGGCAATTCTACATACGGCGGTATGGAAGCACTGACAGTCTTCGATAATGTTTTTGTCCCTAATGATCGTATTTTCCTGAATGGGGAAACAGAATTTGCAGGTATGCTCGTTGAACGTTTTGCAGGTTATCACAGACAGAGCTATGGCGGATGTAAAGTCGGTGTCGGCGATGTCCTCATTGGTGCTACAGCCCTTGCTTCAGAGTATAACGGCGTTGAAAAAGCTTCTCATATCAAAGATAAACTGATTGAAATGGTTCATCTGAATGAAACTCTTTACTGCTGCGGTATTGCCTGTTCAGCCGAAGGTCAGCCAACAGAATCCGGCAACTACCTTATTGATCTGATGCTGGCCAATGTCTGCAAACAGAATGTTACCCGTTTTCCATATGAAATTGCACGTCTTGCACAGGATATCGCAGGCGGCCTGATGGTTACACTGCCTTCCGAAAAGGATATGGCTCATCCTGTAGTCGGTCCTGTTATCCGCAAATACCTTGCAGGCCCTGCAAAAGTAGATGTTATGGATCGTTTCAAGATTATGCGTCTTATCGAAAATCTGACCCTTGGTACCGCTGCTGTCGGTTATCTGACAGAATCTATGCATGGTGCAGGCAGCCCACAGGCTCAGAGAATTATGATTTCCAGACAGAGCAATATGTCTGCTAAAAAAGCAATGGCAAAGCACATTGCTCACATTAAAGATTGATGATCGGAGGTCCTCCCTTTGAATACACTGAACAAGATTCAGCAAGTTGTATCCGATCGTATCCGCCCTGCCCTTCAGGGGCATGGCGGTGATATGACCATTACATCTTTCTCAAATGGAATTCTCAAATTTAAATTTACCGGCATGTGTTCTAATTGTCCTTCAGCATGGATTACAACAGAGGAACTAGTGAAAAACGAAATTCTTTCTAATGTTCCTGAGGTAAAGGACGTCCAAATGGAATTTGCTGTCAGTGATGAACTGATTGACATGGCCAAAAAGCTCCTCAATCATGAAACATGATAAACATGATAAAGTATAAAAAGGAACTTCCGATTTAAACCATAAACCGGAAGTTCCTTTTTGTGTACGAATCAATATTTATTTTTATTAGGACTACTGTATAGTCACTTCAACAATTTCATCTGCCGCATTTGAATTATAACCTTTACGGCGCAGTACATTTTGAAGTACTTCTGTCCATTCCGTCTGATTAAGGACGATTTTATTTTGATTTTTCAAGAGAATCTGGCATCCGCTTCCTGAACCTAAAGCGGTCTGGGGTTTCAGTGTTGCCACCTTTAACACCCCGATATCCGTCAGTGTATTGACCATACGGTATACCGTTGCCATACCGATACCCGGATCATGCTGAATGGCTTGATAATAAATCTCTTTACAGCTGGCACATTCATGCTCGAACACGATATCCAGTATCAGCTCTCTTTGCTTTGTCACGCGAAAACCACGTTTTCTCAGTAAATAGAGAATTTCTTCCTTCTCTCTGCTGACACGATGATATTGTTCCGTGTCTCTATTTGCAACAGCTGCTGCCGCCACCGCATCCACCTCCACAATGACTGCAATCACCACAGCCCTTGCCATTTTTCTTATCTTTAATCATCGAGCGAACAATCGCTGCGACAATGACTATCAGTATAACGCCTACTATAAGAGTTCCCATTAAGCACTCGCCCGACCTTTCAAATCAATTTAAGCTACTGCTTTGCCTTTTACTTCTAATGTGTTGCTTTCCTTATATGGACGGAACAGCAGATAGAAGAATCCAATGATTACCAGGATAGCGACAACTGTGAAGATACCAAATGTGTGATTTGCAACAAGGTTACCAATCTGGTTGATAACGAGGGCTACAAGATAAGCGAAACCGCACTGATAACCAACTGCAATCCAGAACCATTTTGCATTGTTCATCTCACGCTTGATAGCACCCATTGCTGCGAAGCATGGTGCACACAGCAGGTTGAATGCCATGAATGCATAACCAGAAACAAGTGTGAAGGAAGCTGCCATTACCTGATATACTGTACCATCGCCGCCACCATAAAGGATACCCAGTGTACCAACGATGTTTTCCTTTGCTACAAGACCTGTAACAGATGCTACAGTTGCCTGCCAGTTACCAAATCCAAGTGGTGCAAAGATCCATGCAATTGCATGACCTACTCTTGCAAGAATACTGCTGTCTAACTGGTCTTCCGCAAGCATTGTAAATGCACCATCTACCCAACCGAAATAGGACAGGAACCAAACAAGGATTGTTGATAATGTAATAATTGTACCAGCTTTCTTAATGAAAGACCAGCCACGTTCCCATGTTGCTCTGAGTACAGCACCCGGAGTCGGAATATGGTATGCCGGAAGCTCCATAACGAAAGGAGCCGGATCTCCGGCGAAGATCTTTGTCTTCTTCAGGATAATACCTGAACAGATAATTGCTGCCATACCAAGGAAGTATGCACTTGTTGCAACCCATGCAGCACCGCCGAATACAGCACCTGCGATCATCGCAATGAAAGGTGTCTTCGCACCGCAAGGGATAAATGTTGTTGTCATGATGGTCATACGACGGTCACGTTCATTCTCAATTGTTCTGGAAGCCATGATACCTGGGATACCACAACCTGTACCAACAAGAATAGGAATGAAGGATTTACCTGAAAGACCGAATTTACGGAAAATTCTATCCATGATGAAGGCGATACGTGCCATGTAACCGCAGGACTCAAGAATAGCCAGCAGGAAGAACAGGACAAGCATCTGAGGTACGAAACCAAGGACAGCACCAACACCGGCGATAATACCATCTACGATCAGACCCTGAAGCCATTCAGCACAGTTTGCCTTTTCAAGCATGCCGCTGACTGCATCAGGAATACTGCTGATGAATGTGCCATATGCTGCCGGATCCGGAGCTTCATAACCAGCTTCTGATAAAGCAGCGACAGCATCTGTCAGATCTGCATAAGAAGCAGTTGTTTCTTCTGTTGCAAGTGTTTCTTCATCTTCTACAAGATATGTTGCCTCTGTAGATGGATCTACCTGGGCAACAAATGTATTCACTGCTGCTGCAGCTGCCGCAGGATCATAATCATCTGCTTCAGAATCAATGGCTGCTTCAACAGCGCTTGTATCCATACCCTGACCTGCTTCGTAACTGATGAATCCGTTTACAACTTCCAGAGCACCTGCATAAGCTTCGTCAGCATCGCCATAACCGCCGTCGCTGCCGATAAAGAAGCCATCACCGAACAGATTATCATTTGTCCAGCCTGTTGCTGCAGCACCGATTGTTGTCATGGAAATATAGTAAACAAGGAACATGATCACTGCGAAGATTGGCAGAGCCAGAATACGGTTTGTAACGATTCGGTCAATCTTATCAGAAATTGTATCTGCGCCTGCATGTTTTTTCTTCAGGCAGCCGCCGATAATACTTGCGATATATTCATATCTTTCATTTGTGATGATACTTTCTGAGTCATCATCCATTTCCTTTTCGGCTTTGGAAATGATTGCTTCTACATTTGGTGCGCTCTTCATCTGAGCTGCAATCTTATCATCACGTTCAAATAATTTAATTGCATAAAATCTCTTCTGAGCATCAGCGACATCTGAGCCAAGAAGTGTTTCGATCTCATTCAGGTAGCCTTCGACTTTGCTGTTAAACTTATGTACAGTGCCCTGAACAGCTTTGGCCTGAGCAGCCCTAACAACGGCATCAGATGCTTCCTTGATACCTGTATTCTTCAGGGCAGAAATTTCGTAAACCGGACAACCGCATGCTTCACTCAGCTTCTGAATGTTGATGTTATCACCATTCTTCTGGACAAGGTCCATCATGTTGATGGCCATGATAACCGGAATACCAAGTTCCATAAGCTGTGTTGTCAGATAAAGGTTACGCTCAAGGTTCGTACCATCAACGATGTTGAGGATCGCATCCGGCTTCTCATTCAAAATATAATTTCTTGCTACAACTTCCTCAAGTGTATATGGAGAAAGTGAATAAATACCCGGAAGGTCAGTGATAATAACGTCTTTATGACCTTTTAATTTACCTTCCTTTTTCTCAACTGTTACGCCAGGCCAGTTACCAACGAACTGGTTAGAACCCGTTAATGCGTTGAACAATGTTGTTTTACCGCAGTTTGGGTTGCCGGCAAGTGCAATTCTGATTGCCATTTTTTTACCTCCAGATTTTCAACAATTAGAACAGTTAAAACAAATGATAAGGTTTGATTAAGCTAACCTTATGTTCTTAAAAAAGGTTCAATATTTACTGAACCTCAATCAGCTCTGCGTCAGCTTTACGCAAAGATAATTCATATCCTCTGACTGTTACTTCTATCGGATCACCAAGCGGTGCCACTTTACGAACATAGACGGATGTGCCCTTTGTCAGACCCATATCCATGATACGTCTTTTAATAGCGCCTACACCTGTAATCTTTGAAACTGTGACAGTCTGGCCGACTCCTACATTTCTAAGTGTCATGGCTTTGTCTCCTCTCTTATCTGAATGCGCATGCATTCTATCTATACAGACATCCGATTAACGATTCACCGTAATCTTGGATGCCATGCCACGATTCAAGGCTACTCTTGAACCTTTGACAGCAATAATCATGCCGGCATCTGTATTGCCGACAACTTCAACATCTGTTCCGGCAGCAAATCCCAGATTATGCAGATGATGGATAACATCTTCCTTGCCACGGATATCTGTGATCGTACCCGACTCTCCTACACCTAATAAAGCTAAAGGCATCATGTTTCCTCCTTTAATTCAGGTCCATGTATGCAGAACCTGGTGCATTTATTGATAACGGCTATCATTTACATTGCTATTATACGCATTCACAAGGTTAGTGTCAACTATCTTTTTTAGTTTTATTGAAAAATATTCTCATTTTCATCTATTTCAATGCAATTTTGTAAGTTCTTACTGAAAAATCCTTTCAATATTAGCCACTCATTGAAAAAATTTACCTATATCACACTTAAACCTTACTGAGATTACAGATAAGCCTTTGATAGACTGGCCCAATATATGCTATACTCTTTTTATATCTATTACGAACCTCTACAAAAGGAGTATTATCATGCCAAGTGTTATTTTTCATTTAACCGAAGCCAAGCTCATCACTCAACACCTGCGCAAGGCATCTGCTGATTACCCGTTTACCCATATACACGGATGGCAGAACGATTTCACCATCGGAAGTATCCTGCCCGATGCCATTCCTCGGCCATTAAAATATAAGACCCATTTCTGGCATCCGTCTGATTTCTCCCATGTGGTGATCGCACCAGATCTTAATTTATGGCAGAAAACATATCCGAATACCCTGAAAGAACCGATGCTGATCGGCTATCTTGCCCATCTTCATCTGGATTATCTGTATTTCACCGAGTATCTGCCATCTATTGTCCGCTTTTTAAATGAACAGGGACTGGATGAAACAGAATCTTTAAAGGCAGTCTCTGTCCAAATCCGTCAAACAGGGGAACAGATGCCTGTGATGACCTTTTTCTCCAAAGATTATTTTTACGGTGACTATATCCGGATGAGTCCGCATCTTATTGAGAAATATCATCTTTCCATGCCTGCTTCACCAATCCATCCATGGCCGGTGAATGAGACAGATTTTGCCGCCTATCGCCAGTTCTGCAAACTGGCTTTTGCCGATCTGTCACTGGACATAAAAAAAGAGCCGGTCAGGATATTCGACCCGACCGACTTCGAAAACTTTGTAAATAAAGCTGCTGAAACATTTATTCAACAGTTTATCCGATAGTTTTTATAATCGTTTACTCTGTTTGCACTACGATTTACCGTTTCAATCTGCAGCACACCGTATTATTTGCTGTCTATCACTTCAAGCATTTTATGCCGCAACAATTTTCTCAAACTCACGAAGTTTCTGCTTTGCTTCCGGACTCAGATTACGCGGAACCTGAATCTGAACAGCTGCATACATATCACCATGAACAGACGGATCCTTCATGGAAACAATGCCTTTGCCACGGAGTCTGATCTTGCTGCCGGACTGAATACCGGCAGGAATCTTGCATTTCACACTGCCCTTCAGAGTATTCACAATGGCCTCACCGCCAAAAACAGCCGTTGTAAACGGAACAGAAATTGTTGTATAGACATCCATGCCCTTTCGTTCATATCCCGGCTTCTCATCTACATGGATCTTCAGAAGCAGATCGCCTGCTTCGCCGCCATTCATACCCAGACCGCCTTTGCCGCGAAGACGGATACTCTTGCCATCCTCAATGCCTGCCGGTACACGCACCTTCAGGCTCTGAGCCGGAGCACCCTGCCCACTGCTTAAATTAATCACTTTCTCACAGCCAAAGGCTGCATCTTCAAAGCTGACTCGGATCTCGGCATGAAGATCCTGTCCTTTGCTCTTGAAACTTCTACCGCCAAAGCCGCTGCCGTAGCTCTGCTTGAATCCCTGACCGCCGAAACCGCTGCTTCTGCCGTGGAACATATCCCCGAAAATATCTCCAAAGATATCATCCATATTACCATTCTGGCCACCCTTAAAATGGAACTCCTGATAACCGCCATTGCCGCCGAAACCGCCCTGGAAACCGCCAAAGCCGCTGCCTGCACCTGCACCGCCGTAAGCGCCGCCTGCTGCACCTTCTTCAAAGGCTGCAAACCCATACTGATCATACAGTTTTCTCTTCTTCTCATCACCGAGAACATTATAGGCTTCTGTGACTTCCTTAAACTTCTGCTCTGCCTGCTTATCCCCCGGATTCGTATCCGGATGATACTTCTTCGCCAGTTTTCTATATGCACGCTTAATCGCCTTGTCGTCTGCTTTTTTATCTATACCAAGAACTTCATAATAATCTCTCTTAGCCATCACTGTCCACCTCCGTCTTTATAAGACCTTTCTGAACTTCTTCTATTCTGAACGCATCATGTTAATAGAGGACACGGCCATAGTCGTATCCTCTTCAACGCTTTTTGTTCTATTTGTACTATAACATTCATTTCTTATAATGTCAATAGACTTCACAAAAAATCTTCTGTATAAGTCTATCTTACAACTAAGTATACTTTCATTATACAAAGTATGGCTTCACTTAGTTGTTCCGATGCTATTAATTTTATCTCAGTCGAGAAGACTCCCACCTCTTTCAGGTGGTAAGTAACAGCAAATTTGTCTCCGTGGGAGTCCAATCTCCGACTGAGATAAACGCTCCGCGAGGATGCGCAGTGATTCTGTAAAGAATATGTCAGCTTACGCTGAACAGAATCACGCGCCAAGTCTCGCGGCCGCTCGACTTGAATTCAATAGCTCCTTAATATGCGAACACCATAATCCTCTCCCTTGGGTTCTCCCCATCAAACAAGTCCCGGCAGTCTATCTCATCCACAAAGGAAAGCATATCCACTGTCATCAGTTCACTGATATACTCATCTGACGGATAATAGAAGAACAACTGTATCTCACGGGGATTTTCATAGTAGGAATCTTCAATTTTTGCCAGAACTTTTCGAAGAATCTCTACTGAAAAAGGATTGAAGAAAAATACTCTGTCCACCTCTGCAGGTACAACGTAGTTCTCAGCATTCCCCATGACGAATTCCGTCCGGCTGCCTGATACGGCATGGCGTTTGTTTTCGCAGACTGTTTCATATATTCTGCTATCATATTCCACACCGACGGAACGACATCTTGTCTGGTAGGACAGAAAAAAGTCCACACGCCCTTTTCCGCACCCATAATCCAGCAGGCAATTACTTTTCCGTATATAGCCGTTGCCTGCCAATCGCTCCAGTACCGAATACGGCGTCGGCTCATAAGGGTATCGGTACTGATCCGAACGTGAATCATCGCGTCCCGAAGTTTTTATTTTCAACAATTTATCCCATTGTGTCTCATTCGTATCTATATTATCTCACCTGTGCTTTCATAATAAATGATTCGATCACCGAAACTACTTTTCTTTTTCATTCAGTCGTACTTTTCCCATATCTCTATTGATCCTCCATCTCGTAATTGCAGTTTTTGCTCACTCCGGGACTCGCCCCAAAAAAGCTTCTGGTATACTGATTATATCAAAACGAAGCAATCCAAAAATGATTGCAAAAATATGATTTTAATTAAATGGAGGAATTTATTATGGAAAACTATGGAAGATGTAAAAATTGTGAATACGGTGAACCTTCTGGTTGCAGCTGGAAATGGAGCTGTACATGGTATCACACACTGGAAGACCCGGATAAACTCAGAGATTGTAATCGCTATAAAGAACGCGATTAAGACAATCTCTCACAAAAGGCTGCCACCGGGCAGCCTTTTCTTCTGTAAGCAAATATCTTTAGTACTATTTAAATAATAATTCCTTTTAAATGATCCATCTCATGCTGACAGATTTGTGCCGTCCAACCACTGAGTTTCTGGCGGCGCACTGTCCAGCTCATATCTCTGTACTCCACTTCGATTTCTCTGTATCTTGTCGTCTTCCTCACACCTGTCAATGACAAACAGCCCTCTTCCGTCTCATAAGGACCACTTTTCTTCAATAATACCGGATTAAACATCACCAAATCAACAATTCCCATATTCACAATAATGACATTCTTTTTTATCCCTATCATGTTTGCTGCCATGCCAACACATTCCGCACGATGGGATTTTAATGTGTCCTGCAAATCACGGCCGATCTGAATATCAGCCTCTGTCGCCGGTTCTGATTTCTGGCCCAGGAAAAATATATCCTTTGTAATTTTTCTAACCATTGATTTTGTCTTCCCACTCTTTCTCTTTGAATCCCGTCAGTACGAAATCGTCCCCAATGACCAGCGGCCGCTTCACCAGCATACCATCTGTTGCCAGAAGCTTCAGCTGTTCATCCTCAGACATTTCTTTCAGCTTGTCCTTCAGATTCATTTGTTTGTACAATATCCCGCTGGTATTAAAGAATTTTTTCAGCGGCAGGCCACTCATTTCATACCAGGCTTTCAATTCCTCGTAAGACGGATTCTCCTCTTTAATTGGCCTTTCATCAAAAACAACCTGATTGACCTCAAGCCATTTCAAAGCTTTCAGACATGTACTGCATTTTCTATAAACTAAAACTTTCAAAGTTTTACCTCCTTTTGGGGTTAAATTATAAGGCGGTGTCTGTCATGGATTTTCTTACATCCTTAACTGTTGCCGTTCTGGCAAGTGTTATTTGCCATCTTATCTGCAAATGACTCACGGTGACAATTATTTCTCTTTATAATAAAGCTGACAATGACAATAGCCCTCAAAATCCGGATCCTGAATCTGTGCTTTGAATTCATCACAAATACACTTATACTCCGGTTTGACCTCCAGTCTGCACGGGCAGTAACCTTCTTTCCGTTTCAGACCTTCCTTGACTCTCGCAACGATTTCACGATCTTCGTTCAAACGCACTTTACCCATCTGCAACGCCCCTTTTCTTAATAGTATCCTCCCACTTTGTATTTCGTGATCGCTATTATTTTAGCATACTAAACATGTCTATTCAATTATGTTCCCATTAAGATTTGCTGATAAAAAGCACCTCCCGTAAAGGCGTCTCCTTCTCCAAATGCTGACTGCGATTTTTTCACCATCCGGGCACAACTCCCTTAAAGGCCTCTGATATACTGATTACATCAAAAGAAAACAGGCAACAGGCTTTACAACACCGGAAGCTGTCAAGCGAGAAATGCTTTGCCAGTTTAACTGGTCGAATATCTCAACCAATATCACAGAGCTGAATGTGTTTGATCATGGTGATTTCACCCATACACCAATGGTCACATTCCGCTTTGAAGCCCAGTACAGAGACTAAATTTAACCCCGATTTTTTCACGGTTCGGGAACACCTCTCAAAAGAACTTCTGATATACTTAAATCATCAAAACAAAGCAATCCCAAATGATTGCAAGAAAATATTATTTTAATCAAATGGAGGTATTTATTATGGAAAACTACGGAAGATGTAAAGATTGTGAATACGGTGAACCTTCTGGTTGCAGCTGGAAATGGAGCTGTACATGGTATCATACACTGGAAGACCCGGATAAACTCAGAGATTGCAATCGCTATAGAGAACGCGATTAAGCAATCTCCTACAAAAAAGGCTATCGCTTAACGATTGAAACCGTTAAGCGATAGCCTTTTTTATTACATCATTCACTATTTCCGAATAATATCATAATCTTCCAGTACTTTCTCAACCACCGTTCCATGAATCATCTTCAAAAGAGGCTTCTTCACCAGATTCAGCGGTCCAGGAAGTTCAATATCCAATGGCGATTTGCCGTCCATGAGTTTCACGGTGCTGTCGAGTAGTTCTCTGATATCATAAACACTACCCCAGACCTCCGGTACACCTCTATCTACACCCAGCAGACCATACACGGCTTCCATCGCTGTACGTACGGAATATTCTGTGGTGAAAACCGTATCTCTCGGTGTTTCTGCAAACTGTCCAAGGAATGCAAAGTTCACGCAGCCATCCGGGATAACATCCGGTCTGTCACCTTTTGCTCTCGGCATGAAGAATGCAGTGATATAAGGCATCATGGTCGGAACGCAAATCGCACTGTTTTCTGCCAGATCCATAATCTGATCTTCCGGAACGCCCAGATGATACAGCCATTCTGCTGTGATTTCCCTACCTGTACAATCCTTCATCGGTTTCTTAATAAAATCACCCGGTACATCTGTAAACAGGCCATACACCCATACGCAGACTTTATCTTTGTCCTGCTCTTTAAACTGTCCCTGTCTGTTAATGGTCCAGCTCAGAAGCCAACTGGAATCCTGACAGCTGACGATGCCTCCTGTAACGACATTGCCTGTTCTCGGATCACGTTTGCAGATGTTGGTAATATAAGGAATAATCTTATCATCCAGTGTTGTGACAGTTGCGGACTCCCAGTTTGTCTTGGCCACATCTGAGCAGAATTTCTCCGGATGTCCGAAGGACGGGTCCTGTCTGGCAATATTTTTCCAGAGGCTCCAGACACCGCTTGTTCTGACTTCCGCATCACCATTCGGCGCATGATTCTGATCGCCGTAAATCGTTCCCTCTGTACAGCTGCCGTTTGTAACAAATACAAGGTCGTTTTCTGTCAGCATAATGCCGTTTTCCTTGCCATTGACTTTGCACTCGATCAGAGACGCAATCTTCTTTCCATTCTCAAACTTGAAGACAACATTCGTCACTTCTGTATTAAACTGGAAATCAACCCCGGCATCTTCAAGATATTTCTGCATTGGCAGGATCAGAGATTCATACTGATTGTATCTTGTGAATTTCAAAGCACTGAAATCCGGCAGACCGGCAATATGATGAATAAATCTCTGGAAATACAGCTTCATTTCCAGTGCGCTATGCCAGTTTTCGAAAGCAAACATGGTGCGCCAGTACATCCAGAATGTTGAATTGAAGACTTCATCATCGAAAACATCTTCAATGGTTTTATCGTAAAGGTCTTCATCCTTCATCATGAACAACTTCATGATTTCCATGCAACCCTTCTGGCTGAGATTAAATTTGCCATCTGTATGGGCATCTTTGCCCCGATTCACCGTTGCTCTGCAAAGCGAATAGTTCGGATCATGCTTATTCAGCCAATAAAATTCATCCAGTACAGATGCTCCCGGAATTTCAAGGGATGGAATACTGTGGAACAAATCCCATAAACATTCGAAATGATTCTCCATTTCACGACCGCCACGCATGATATAGCCACGGCTCGGGTCGAAGATACCGTCACAGGCCCCGCCTGCAATATCCATAGCTTCAAGAATATGAATATGCTCTCCCGGCATCTGTCCGTCACGAACAAGAAAACATGCCGCTGCCAGAGAAGCAAGACCACTGCCTACGATATAGGCATGCTTTTCCTCCACACCCTCCGGCTTTTCCGGTCTGGCAAAAGCTTCATAATTACCATTGGTATAATAAATGCCCTTGCTGTTTTTCTCATATTTGCCGCGCTCTGTATTGCGGTAACTATTGTTGACTGCTGAATTCCTGTCGTCTTTCTTATTAAATGTCCAACCTGAATTTATTTTATGCTGTGTCAATGACCAACCAGAATTTGCCTTATCCCGGATGTCGTTCTGTGATGTACCGTTCTGATTCTTCTTATCCTGAGACTTCTTCGCCACATAAACCGCTGTGCCTGCTACCGCAGCCGCTGCCATACCTAATGTTAATTTCTTTTTAGCCATATAGATAACCACCTTTCTTCAAATAGCTGCACATTGACACTCTGTTGCGTTTGGTACAGTGTACAACCGATATTGGATGTCTTTCATCTGTTATTAAGTGATGCCTATATAGTATGACCGATTTTGTCTTTTTTCAATTTACAAAAAAAGAGAAATGATAAAAAACTTATCATTCCTCCGCTTTTGTAAAGTTCCTGATGGAATTCGCAATGCCGCCGTGCAGTGTGATCGCGATCATTCTGGCAATTTCCCCGTAATCCTCTTTCATGCCCTGCTTAATCCAGTCCAGCATAATGCCCACAAAACTGTATTTATAAAAATCTGCAATAAAACGCTTATCTTTATCAGGTATTGTCGTATTCACAGCCTGCTCCTGCTCTTTAACAACCCCCATGATCAAATCCGAAGTCAACTGAAACAGAAAATTCTCAATCTGTTCCCTGCTAATGCAGCGGTAAGCATTCATAATAAACGGCTTGTTCTCATAAACAACTTCGAAAATCTGCAGCAATCCTTCTGTCCATGTACTGTAAGTCTTCTTGCCCGCCAATGCCCGGGTAGCATCCTCCAGGCAGGACCACTCCACCAAATCATATATATCCTTAAAATGATAGTAAAACGCCATTCGGCTGATGCCGCAGTCCTTCGTCAGATCGCTGATTGTAATCTTGTCCAGAGGCTTCTGTAAAAGCAAGTGCTTTAATGATGCCTCCAAAGCTTGTTTTGTCTGATTTACCATACTTGTTTCAATTCCTTTAGCTTTCTCAATACGCAAAATGCGCCTGTTTAAAAATCCATACTCCCGAAATCAATCACGCAGTCTTCGTAAATTCCTACCTTAACAGAGTCCTGCAATGTGTACTGCGCCATATCACCATTGACAAAATCATATACCACAATCTGATTCTTTGCCGCATCAATAATCCAATACTCTCGAACACCGGCTGTTCTGTATTTAAACAATTTCGTATAATAATCCATTCTTCTGCTGGCAGGGGAAACAATCTCAATAATCCAATCCGGTGCCCCTGTACACCCCTTATCATCTAACTTATCAGGATTACAGATAACAGATATGTCCGGCTCAACATATGTATTCGTTGCTTCATCCAGATATACCGCAAAAGGAGCCGCATAAACCTTACAGTCTCCACCATGGGAACGGATATAACTTTTAATATCCGCATATAATTCCCCCGAAATATCCTGATGCTTTCTGCTGGGCGGAGCCATATAATAAATCTTACCATCAATAAGTTCTGCTCTCTTACCTTCTGGCAATGCATAAATAGCCTCTATCGTATAAATTTTTTCTTCTAATAACGGCATGTAATCTCTCCTTGTTTCTCAAATACATCATAATTTGTTCGAACACTCACTTACTGTCATTATACAATAGATTGATTCATCCAGCAATTTATATATATCTCCATTTTCCACCCCAAAACATCTGATTTTTACTTTATGATGTATCGAAATTCTCTGATTTTTAGCTTAATGAGTAGATTGGCTCTCAGCCTTTCCTAGTACATCGTTTCGTAAATAACTATACCAATCGGATTCGCAGGCAAGTGAATGGTGTATTTGTTTCGAAAACGATGTACTAGTCCCAAACACAAAAATAACGTTCTGCAACAACTTCCTGCGCCTAAGCGCAGCGGAGTGCAGAACGTTATTTTTATGGTTAGACTTCAAAGTTCCTGAAGCCAATCTACTCATTAAGAAATTACAGAATTTCGATACCGGCAGATTCACACTGCTGCAGTGTCTCCTTGTCCCAGACAGATGCCTGAACTTCACCCACATGGGCTTTCTGAAGCAGCAGCATACAGATTCTGGACTGGCCAATACCGCCGCCGATTGTCAGAGGCAGTCTGTTGGCCAACAGCAGCTGATGGAACGGCAGCTTACGTCTCTCATCACAGCCGGCCTTGGTTAGCTGTTCATCAAGGGACTTCGCATCAACACGGATACCCATGGAGGATACTTCCAATGCACACTGTAATGGTTCATGCCAGAACAGCAGGTCACCGTTTAACTGCCAGTCATCATAGTCCGGTGCACGGCCGTCATGGCGTTCGCCGGATTTCAGAAGATCACCGATCTGCATAATAAAGATCGTCTTCTTCTCTCTGGCATAGGCATTCTCTCTTTCCTTCGGTGTCAGATCCGGATACATATCTTCCAGTTCCTGAGATGTGATAAAGGAAACTTCTCTGCAGAGTTCTGTATGCAGATGTTCATACTGATATTTCACTTCATCCAGGGTATTGCAGATGGATTCCACAATACGGTTCACAGTGGTCTTCAGATAATCGAAATTTCTATCCTCTTCTGTGATAACTTTTTCCCAGTCCCACTGATCCACATAAGCGGAATGCAGATTGTCCAGTTCTTCGTCACGACGAATAGCATTCATATCACACAGCAGACCTTTGCCTACAGGAAAATCATAATTATAAAGTGCCATACGTTTCCATTTTGCAAGAGAATGTACAACCTGGGCTTCCATATGTGCATCCGGAATATCAAAGGATACCGGTCGCTCCACGCCATTCAGATCATCGTTCAGACCGGAAGCCGGATCAACAAATAACGGTGCGGTCACACGTTTCAGCTTTAACGCCATACATAATTTCTTCTGCATCAGGATCTTGATCATACCGATTGCTTCCTGAGTCTCATAACTGCTCAGGCAAGAACGATAATTTTCAGGTATTATTAATTTTCCCATATCTGCCCCATCCTTTTCTAAAAATTTCCAGTTATTATCCAGCCGCAAGTTTTCCGGCTGCACCAAATAATAACAATCATAAACAAATATCGGCTTTTACTGTCGGGATTCTCCAAGCTCAGCACCTCTTGCCAGTGCATCATCAATATGTGCACAGAAGTTTTCAGCACCGACCTTATCATAAAGTCCCGATTTCTTCATTGCTGACATCGGCTGTTCATTCACATGAGAAAAGATCAGCGTCACATTCTTCTTCTGACATTTCTCCCAAAGCAGTTCCAGTGCATGCATCGCTGTTGCATCAATAGCATTCACGCTTCGCATACGCAAAATCAGACAATTATTGAAATCTTTCGCATGAATCTCAGCAATCTTATCTGCAGCACCGAAGAATAACGGACCACTTAACTCATAAACACGAATATTTTTGGCTACATCCCTCAAGTTAATACTGTCAGGATCATCGTCATCACTTTCAACATATTTCCAGCCTTCAACAGCCGTCTCCTCACTCATGCGCTTCATAAACAGCATTGCAGCAAGTACCACATTAACCTCAATGGCAACAACAAGATCAAATACAACTGTCAGGCCAAAAGTCAATACAAGCACTATTATATCACTCTTTGGCGCTGTTTTCAGCAAATATACAAATTTACGCCAACCGCTCATATTATAGGCTACCATAAACAAAATCGCTGCAATCGTCGGCATTGGAATCAGTGCCGCATAAGGCATCAGCACAACAAGAATCAACAGAAGTACAACTGCATGAACCATACCTGCAATCGGTGTACGTCCGCCATTCTTGATATTGGCTGCTGTACGGGCAATGGCACCTGTGGCAGGGATACCGCCAAATAATGCAGAAACGATATTGCCCGCGCCCTGGGCTACCAGTTCTGTATTGGAACGATGCTTTGAGTTAATCATACCATCTGCAACGACACATGACAATAAGGATTCGATCGCAGCCAGGATGGCAATGGTAAATGCATCCGGAAGCAGCTTCTGAATCATATCAAAATTAAACACCGGTACCGTCAGTGCCGGCAGCGCATTGGAAATTGTATATAAATCACCGATTGTATTCACCGGCATATGTAAACCCTTCACCATAGCAATACCGGCGATAACTGCCAGAAGTGACGGTGGAATAGTCTCATTGATCATCGGCCAGACAATCAGAATCGCCAGACATACCGCTCCAACGATGACTGCCTGTACATTAATGGTGCTGATAAAACGAATATCCCCCATTAATTTGTCCATTGTCTCGATCAACGGTTCTTCCGAAACAACTGTCAGACCAAGAAAATCTTTGATCTGCCCAATAAAAATCGTAACGGCAATACCGGCTGTAAAACCTGTCGTGATCGTATATGGAATATATTTAATCAGGCTTCCCATTCGACAGACACCCATAATGATCAGGATAATACCGGCCATCACCGTTGCCAGTGCCAGTCCTTCTATACCATTTTCCGCGGCTATACCGGCAACAATTGTCGCAAATGCGGCTGTCGGTCCTGCAATCTGCACACGGCTTCCGCCAAGAAATGAAATAACAAATCCGGCTGTAATTGCCGTATAAATACCGCGCTCAGGCGTCACCCCTGAAGCCAGGGCCAGGGCAATCGACAACGGCAGTGCAATGATTGCCACAATAATGCCGGCCACAATATCTTTGACCAGCTGTTCTTTCGTGTAGCCCTTCATTACGGACCACAACATTGGTTTTAATTTTTCCATTTTTACCTCTCTCTCTTAATTTCACGGTCTCTTGCGCAAAACATTTCAATTATACGCCTGTAAAATAAAAAAAACTACCATTTTGGCAGTTTTTTTTATTTTTATACAAATTAGCCTTTTCCAAATACTACTTTCCGTAATTAATCTGCAATTTACTGAAAAAATCCTCCAGTATATAGCGTCCGTCAATATCATCATAAACCCGAATTGGCCTGTTTTCGTGATTTTCACGATAATACATGTCTTCTCCGATGTGTGGTGCCTGCTGCCAGTGATAGCAGTAATTATGTTCCTCCATCATCAACCCGATCACCGTCAGATCGCAGATATCCAGAGATTCTGCCCTTGGCCATCCCGGATATTCCTTCATTTCCTCAAAGAAACTGACCACCTCATCAAACAGGAATCTGCCGATTTCACCACATGGTCGGACTTTCAGCTGAAGCTCTGCCAGACCTGCCCTCGGTTTGGCATAAACCTTTGTCGGAATCTGCCAGATTTCAGCACTGGATCTTAACACAATATTCGCTGCAGTGATATCATTCACCAGATTAAATTCCATTCCGCCGTTTGGATAAATGTTGCCGCCATTCCATACAATAATAATTCTTGAAGCAATGGCAGGCTCCAGCATTAATGCACTGGCAATATCCGTCATGGGACCCAGAACACCGATATATAACTTTTCTCCCGGTGCAAGGTCCATGGCCTCATCAATGATCAGCCGCACACCTTCATTGTCATAAGCCGGAATATCACCAAAATAGCCTTTTTCTTTTACCTGAAGCGCCCTTTGACTTCCCTTTGCAATCCGGACTTTGCCTTCAAGCCCTGCATGACGCAATACCTGTTTCAGCTCCTCGTAACTGGCCTCCATAGAATTCTGAATACGGTCATGTCCAAAATGAGCTGCGATTACGCCTCTGACATCAAACTTTGGTGTCATCAGCGCATGCATAATGGCAAACTGATCATCTACTTCATTTCGTACATCTGAATCCAGAATCACTTTTATACGCTTCTGTTCCGGCACATGAAACAGATAATTTTCTTCAAACATATCAGTAATCCTCCCTGTTTAACCTTTGACTGCGCCTGCAGCCACACCTTCAATAAAGCTCTTCTGTGACAATACAAAGACAATAATCACCGGTATCGTTGCCATGGTCAGCATAGCAAATAGCTCCGGATAATTCGTGGAATGTTTGCCTACAAAATTAGCAATAGACAATGGCAGCGTCCGAAGCTCATCCTTCGTAATCATGATATTGGCCATAAAATAATCATTCCAGATTGTCAGACCATTAAATATCACCTGAGTTGCCACACCGGCACGCGCCAGCGGAACAATAATACGGACAAAACATCCGAAACGGGAACATCCATCTATCATTGCTGCCTCTTCCAGTTCCCTGGGCAGAGAGATGAAAAAACCTCTCATGATAAACATCCCCATAGCAATATTCTGTGCTGCATAGATCAGCATCAGCCCAAAATGGGAATTCAGAAGTCCCATCTTCATTGCTACCGTAAATGTCGGAATTCCCAGAACACCTGCCGGAATCATGATCCCCAACAGTAAATACATATAGATCAGATTTTTGCCTTTGAAATTCAATCTTGCAACCGCATAAGCCGCACAGCTGGTGACCGGAATCATAATACACATAGACCCCAGCGTCACGATCAGACTATTGATAAAACGTCTGCCAAGATCCGCATTCTTCCAGGCAGCTATGTAATTATCCAAATGAATCTGCTTTGGCAGCCCCCAGATATTCGTATAAAATTCTGCTTTATCCTTCATCGAACCAAAAAACATCCACACAATCGGATAAATACAGATGATCACCATAATCAGAAGGATAACAGCACAAACAATATGATAAATCGAGATTTTCTTCTTCATACCCATCCTCCTAATCATAGACATCTTCATGTGACATAAATTTCAGCTGAATAAAGCCAAAGACAAGCACCATCAGAAACAATATTACACTCATGGCATTCGCTTTGCCGAAATTATAATCCGTAAACGCCGTTTTCATAATATATGTCAAAGATACTTCTGTGCTGTGGTAAGGGCCTCCGTCCGTCATAATATAAACAATATCGTAGTTTGCCACAAAAGCACCCGTAATGCTCATCAGCACATTGATCACAATTGTGGAATTGATCATTGGCAGTGTCACATAACGCAATTTTGCCAATGGTCCCGCACCATCAATCTCTGCTGCCTCATACAGATCCTTCGGCACCGCCTGCAGACCTGCAATATAAAGCACCATATGATACCCGATCCATTTCCAGACATCCACCGCTATAATGGCAAACAGTGCAACCCTCGCATCACTGAGCCATCCCAGAATCAGTTGATCCAGTCCCACAGCTGACAGAAAACTGTTCAGCAGGCCAAAGGTCGGATTGTAAATCCAGACCCACAAAATACCAATAACAATATACGACAATGTTACCGGTATATAGATAGCTGTTCTGAAAAATGTTCTGCCAAAAAAGTTTTTGACAAGAATGGATGCCAGAAAAAATGCAATCACATTTTTCAATACCGTTACAAGAATAGCATAAACAAATGTGTTTTTGATTGCTTTCCAGTAAATATCATCCTGAAAAACATAAAGATAATTCTTCAGACCATTAAATTTCATATCTGAGAAGCCGTCCCATTTAAAGAAGCTTGTATAAACGCCAACGGCAAATGGCAGCACCACAAAAAGTGTGAACAGCACCACTGCCGCCAGACACATCAGATACGGAAATGCGTCTATTTTTTTCTTTCTCATCTTCCATATCTCCTATTTATGAGAGCCCAACGGCTTCTCTTTATTATTTCCGCAGCATAAGCCAAAGCCTCCTGAATGTCGACTTTGGCTTACTGTTTAAACCTTTACTTTATTACTGTCTGTTTTGCAGTCTACTGCATATACTGTGTCAGATCAGGAATTTTTGTCGGTGTCACTGCGTCCCACTGCTCCTGTGTCCAGCTTTCCCACCATGCATATGTATAATCCTTTTCCTCGCACACCTTTGTGTAGGCATCCTGTACATACTGTGCCGCATCCTGACTGCTCATCTCACCGCTGATAACAGATACAATGGCTGTACTGAGGGCATCATTAACCTCTGAAGGCCAGAGCCAGTCAAGATATTCTGAGGAATTGCCCGCAATCTGACTGTTAAGGAATTTTGTCACATCATCTGATTCTGTGGAAACGCCTTTTAAGACTTCATAGATCATAGTTGATGTGCCGAGAATCTTCTGTGCATTGTCCTGACGGGTAATATATTCAAGAAAACGCATGGTATTTTCCAGATTATCATCAGATGCAAAACTTGGAATAGCCAATGCATAATCGCCAACACCATAGCCATTTTCAGAATGAGAACCGTCCACCATTACTGGAAACTGAAAAGCACCAATCTCAAAATCACAGGAATCCTTCAGTGTTTCGTAATCCCATGTACCCGCAAAAAGCATGCCTGCTTTACCCTGTGCAAATGTAGCAATCATACCCTCATCATCTGTATCCAGGCTGGCCTGTGTTAAAACATTCTCATCATAGAATTTCTTAACCAGATCAAATGCCTGTACAGAAGCATCCGATACAAAAGAGCTCTCACCCTCCAGAAAAGACTGTACAGCTGCAACAGATTTGTTGCCTGTGGTCTGATTATAAGTCTCTGTATACATCATCGGCCATGCCCAACCGTCTTTTCCCTGGAAGATTATCGGCATCACGCCATCTTTCTCAGACAAAGCTTTGGAAACACTCACAAGCTCATCCCATGTTTGCGGAGCCTGAAGGCCCATTTCATCAAATAATGTTTTATTGTACAGACACATATATGATGATGCATCATAATACGGAAGTGCCCAGAGATGACCTCCGATATAACAGTTGTCGATCATGCCGTCTGAATAGCGGTCCAACAGTGGTGACGCCAGATCAGTCAGATCCTTCACGCCGCCTGCTGCCCCCAGCGTTGAACTGATGGTACCAATGCCGACACGGACGATGTCAATCTGGTCACCTGCCAGCTTGCTCTGCTGAAGTGTCTGCGGAATATCACTCCATGTTCCCTGGAAGCGAAGCTCTACCTGAATACCGGTTTCTTTCTCGAAATCAGCAGCCACTTCTTCCCATGCTTCTTTCTCTGCGGGAACTTCCGGTTCACAGGCTAACATGACAACCTTACCGCCGTTTCCGGTGTTGTCAGAACCTGATACACTCTGATTATCCCCTGATGAGGAACCGCAGCCTGCCAACAGTCCCACACTCATGGCAACTGTACACAATAACGCCATTATCTTTTTCATTTTCAATCTTCCTCCTAAAAATACCGACTCATCTATCGCTTCTCAAATGCATATTCTCTTTTATTCAGCTATTTAAAAATTAATACCCTACAGTCGGACAAATACTCAACGCTATTGTTTTATCATATTTACAGCAGTTTGACAACTGTCTTGTCATCTTTATTTAAAAAAATTTCGGGAGGCGTGAAATCTCACCCCTCCCATCTGTTCATATATTCTTCTGCATAATACGCAGCATTGGCGCCATCCGCCGCAGCCGTCACAATCTGACGCAGTGCTTTTGTGCGGATATCTCCTACCGCAAAAACCCCCGGCAAATTGGTCCTTGTTGACTCATCTGCTATAATATAGCCTTGATCGTCCAATGTCACCTGACTTTCAATCATTCGCGAAGCAGGTTTTCTTCCCACACTGACAAAAACACCATCGCAGGCTATCTCTTTCTCTGTGCCGTTTTTCACATCCTTTAATCGTATTCCCTCAACACGCCCATTCTTGCCAATTACATCCGATATGATCTGGTTCCATTGAAATTCAATATTCTCTGCCTGCATCAACGGTTCATGATATACTTTCGTCGCTCTCAGGCTGTCTCTGCGGTGCACAACAATCACTTTTTCACAGATTCTGGACAGCAGCAGCGCATCTGCTGCCGCACTATTGCCGCCGCCAACTACAACGACTGTTTTTCCTTTGTAAAACATGCCGTCGCAGGCTGCACAATAATGAAGACCATGCCCCTCATATTTGACTTCGTCTTTCAATCCCAGCTTTCTCGGTCCGGCCCCCATCGCCAGCACCACCGTTTTCGCCTCAAAAATACCTTCACTTGTATGGACAGTCTTTATCGGTCCCTGCAAATGGGCACCATCAACCTCAGCAATTTCTGTTTTTGCCCCGAAGCGCTCTGCCTCCCGCTGCATCCTTTCGCCCAATGTAAAACCATCGATCGTTTCATCAAATCCCGGATAATTGTCAATCTGCATTGTCAGTGCCATCTGTCCGCCTGCTGATAATTTTTCAAGTACCAGTGTGTCCAGACCGGCTCTGGCAGCATACAATGCTGCCGTATATCCGCCCGGTCCGCCGCCAATAATGATCATATCATATAAATGTCTCATCCCGCTCCTCCATTCCTTATTATGCTCTCTGCTGATTTTTCCATGCTCCTGACATCTCCTGTCAACTGCTTTCCTTCCACCGCCGATTTAACTGTTTTTTTGAATAAAAGCCTCAACCGCCGCCTTGGATCCCGGTCCTGCAATCGAATCCACTGCCTGTCCATTCTTATAAAGCACCAGTGTCGGCACAACTTCGATCTTCTCTCCTCTTGCCAGCTCCGGCTCATTATCGATATTCACAGTGCCCACCGTCAAAATATCCTTATACTCCTCTGCAACCTTCTCCATCGCCGGTGCCAGCCTTCTGCAATATACACACCATGGTGCACTAAACTCAACTAAAACCATTTTACCATCTGCTGCATACTTTTCTAAACTATTTTTATTCAATTCTTTCATCATATTTTTGATCTCCTTTTGTTTTTGTTTGATTGTGACTTTAGTATACCCTTTTATTCAAATCTCTTCCGTGACTTTATCACCAAAGTCAATTGACTTCTATCATAAATTTCTTTATACTGAAAACAACTTTCGCTATGTATTCAGGAAATTTATCTCTTGAAGAACAGACTAGGAGGATATACTTTGATTTCAAAAGAATTTCAGGATTTTTTTCCTGTATGGGATAAATTAACCCCCCACCAGCAAGAAAAACTTGCCAATACAGTCCGCTATGAGTACGCCAAAAAAGGAACCATCATTCACAATGGTTCCCTGGACTGTGTCGGTGTTTTACTGATTCATTCCGGTCAGCTTCGCGCCTATATAATTTCCGATGAAGGCCGTGAAATCAGTCTGTTTCGTTTATTTGACAGGGATCTATGCCTGTTTTCCGCTTCATGCATGATGCCGAGTATTCAATTTGATACCATCATCGAAGCAGAAAAAGATACGGATTTCTGGCTGATCCCGCCGAATGTCTATAAAGCTGTCATGGAAGAATCCGCAGCCCTGGCCAACTATACCAATGACGTCCTCAGCAGCCGTTTCTCCGAGGTCATGTGGCTGATGGAACAGATCATATGGAAAAGCTTCGACAAGCGACTTGCTGATTTCCTTATTCAGGAGAGTGCCATTGAAAACACTCCTCTGTTAAAAATCACCCATGAAAAAATCGCCAATCATATGGGCACCGCCAGAGAAGTAGTCACCAGAATGCTCCGCTATTTTCAGAACGAAGGCCTGGTACAGCTTTCCCGGGGTACAATTGAAATCCTTGATGCCCACAAATTAGCACATCTCGGCAAGGATCAATAATTTCTTATTAAATCACCGACCTCTTCTCGATCCGGAATGGATGTCTGCGCCCCATGTCGCGTCACAACAATAGAGGCAACCCCATTTGCCAGACGAATGGCTTGGATGATCCCCATTCCCTGGGCCAGCCCATTGACCATAGCTGCCGTAAATGCGGCACCCGCTGCCGTTGTATCAACAGGCTTTACAGCCTGGGCTTCAAAGAAAAGCTTATCACTGCCATCTGCCAGCATCGCCCCTCTTGCCCCAAGAGATACAACTACCTTTGAAACCCCTTTGGTAAGCAGAGCATCCGCAGCCGCTTCAATTTCTTCATCTGTTCCGGTCGGCATGCCTGTTAAAATGCTCAATTCTTTTTTATTCGGTTTAATAATATCAATTAACGGAAAAATTTCTTCCGGCAGGTCTGCTCTGGCAGGAGACGGATCCAGAATCATGCATTTGCCTGCTTCCTTAGCCATTCTGGCCAGTTCCAATACCGTGTCCATCGGCGTCTCCAACTGTGTCATGATAAAATCGCTCCATTCTACAGATGTCTTTTGCTTATGAAGCAGCGAAGGTGTCAGACATGCATTGGCCCCTGATATAACGACAATACTATTCTCTCCCTTTTTATCCACATCGATAATCGCCATTCCCGTTGGTTCTTCCGGTACACGTTCAATCGTTGTTGTATCCACTCCAGCCTGCGCCAGATTCTCTATCAGGATCATGCCGTTATCATCCCAACCGACACATCCGATCATTCTCACATCACCGCCCAGCTTACCGACAGCATACGCCTGATTAGCTCCCTTCCCACCGGAATGGTATGAAAGTCTATCCCCGATGATCGTCTCCCCCGGTACCGGATGATGATCCACAGAAAGAACCATATCCATGTTCAAACT
Organism: Pseudocoprococcus catus; assembly: GCF_019734885.1. Taxonomy (GTDB): domain Bacteria; phylum Bacillota; class Clostridia; order Lachnospirales; family Lachnospiraceae; genus Coprococcus_A; species Coprococcus_A catus. The sequence continues at coordinate 127,254 of NZ_JAAXCM010000032.1, forward strand.
CCCCACAACCAGAATCTTCTTCATATTCTCTGTTTCCTTTCCTTTTCACTGCTGTCTTTTCATCACCTGTCACAGCAATCTGCGCCCTGTTAACTCATACTATTGTTGTACCACATTTTAAGAGTAACTACAACCTAACTTTTCTCTCATAAAAACAATCTGAAGAAGTAATTTTCAATATTCACTGACATCTATGCAAAACTGGTTACATCTTAGGATGAATTTTATCTTGATAACGCAATAAAATAGGTATATAATTGCTCTGGTGTTTCCGGCACTTTTATTTTTTACTATTTCAGAAAAGAGTGATTTTTATGTCAACGAATGATAATAAAGCCGTACTAAGAGGCGAATTGGCTCTGGTGCTTGTCGTCGTCATCAACAGTCTCGGTGTCCTTCTGATGCTACATTCAGGTTCCGGTATATCGGCTATTTCAAGCGTTCCCTATGCCTTTAATCTGGTACTGCCAAAACTTTCCCTGGGCACATGGACTTATATTTTCCAGGGATTGCTGATCTGTGCTCTTATGCTCATGCGCCGCAAATTTGTTCCGGCTTATTTATTCAGTTTTGTTGTCGGATTTGCCTTTGGTGAGATGATGGACGTTCATGAACTCTGGATCAATCAGCTGCCTTTAAACTTTCCGCTGAGAATCTTCTATTTTGTGCTGAGCTATCTCATCCTTTGCTTCGGCATTGCACTTTCCAACCGATGCCAACTGCCGATTATCCCAACAGACCTTTTTCCGCGTGAACTTATGGATATCACAAAGCAGCCGTACTCCAGAGTAAAAATCAGCTATGACGTCACCTGCCTTGCCATCACAACCTGCATGACCTTCTTCTTCCTTGGTCATATCTCCGGCCTTGGCATCGGCACTGTGCTGGCTGCCTTTACTATGGGGAAAGGTGTTGCACTGGTTGGTGAACAGATTGACAAGAAAGCATCCTTTGTATCCTTTCTTGAACATTAATTAAGATCTATACAGCCGCAAACCGGCCCAGCCCTTTAGAAACACAGCTCTAAAGGGTATTTTTATATCCCTCTTCAGTCCTTTGTATGATATTCTTATAGTATAAATTATGGAAAGGACTGACTGCCTTGCGTCTCAAAGAACTTAGGATCCAAAATTATAAATCTATCAGTGATCTGCGGATGACTGATATTGAAAATGCCCTGATCCTCGTGGGCAAGAACAATACCGGCAAAACTGCCATTCTCGACGCCATCCGTGTTGTCACTGGCAATTGTGCCATTGAAATGGATGATTTTCAGGAGGATTACGCCAATATCGAGATCTCCCTCTGTCTGATTTTGAACGACAATGATCTGCAAATACTTCATCATGCCGGCAAAATCAGCACCTACCGCCGATTTGATAAATGGTTTCAGGACTTCAAGAAAAAACTGCCATCCTATGATGAGACAGAACACGCCCTTTCTTTCACATTTATTGCCAATCGGGATGGCAAAACCCGTTACAGCGATGGTTACCAGAAGAATAATATCTGGATTCCCCGCCTGCTGCCGCCGGTCTACTATCTTGATCCTCAGCGCAATCTTAGACAATTTCAGGATGATCTGCTGCTTATGCAGGAAGACAGCCTGTTAAAGCAAATGCGTTCAGGCTGCTGCCTGTTCGATTCTGCCAAGCCATGTACTCATTGTTTTTCCTGCATCGGCCTGATTAACCAGAAAACACCACCGGAACTGAATGCTTTTGAAGCCGCCAAGCTTCTGGACTATAAGCTTTACCAGCTGAATCTGGATGATTTTTCCCGCAGGGTCAATGCCAACTACAGAAAAAACGGTGGTCAGCACGAAATCATTTATTCCATGAACCGTGATATTGAACAGATGCTTTCCGTTACAGCTGAAATCGCCGATGACAAGCAGAAAAACCTTCATCCTATTGAACATATGGGCAAAGGCATGCGCAGCATCTATATGCTCTCCCTGCTTGAAACCTATGCAGAAGATGACACACCAACACCCGGTATTATTATGGTAGAAGAACCGGAGCTTTTCCTCCATCCAAAGCTTCAAAAGCTGTCCGGTGACCTGCTTTTCCGGCTGTCCCGCAAAAATCAGGTGATTTTTTCCACCCATTCACCAAATCTGCTGCCCAATTTCAACAGCCGTCAGATTCGGCAGGTGGTTCTGGATGAAAATGGCTATTCCACTGTCCGTGAACATACCGATATCAGCGTGATCCTCAATGACCTGGGATACAGCGCCAACGACCTGATGAATGTAGATTTTGTTTTTATTGTCGAAGGCCGCCAAGACAAAAGCCGCTTGCCGCTGCTGCTGCACAAATATTACTCCGAGATATACGATGATGAAGGAAAACCTTCCCGTGTGGCCATCATCACCACCAACAGCTGCACCAATATCAAGACCTACGCCAACCTGAAATATATCAACCAGATTTATCTGAAAGATAACTTCCTGATGATCCGGGATGGCGACGGCAAAGATGCAGATATGCTGAAACACCAGCTCTGCCGCTATTATGATGAGCGCAATATCAGCGATGTTGATCATTTACCGAGAGTGACAGAGAAAAATGTCCTGATTCTGAAATATTACTCCTTTGAAAACTACTTTTTCAATCCGGAAGTCATGGCACAACTCGGCATCGTTCCAAGCCCTGAAGCTTTCTATGACATGTTTTACGAAAAATGGCGGGAATATCTGTATCGACTTTCCAGCGGCGAAAAGCTGGTGGCAGCCATCGGTCACGATCTGACTTCTCCAGAAGATGTCCGTCAGCATATGGAAGATATCCGCATTCATATGCGTGGCCACAATCTTTATGATACATTTTATGGACGATACAAGGACTGTGAAAACGATCTCCTGACCCGCTACATAGATATCGCCCCAAGAGATAATTTTAAAGATATTCTAGATGCCATTGATCATTTTATCTACTTTGAAAACCGACGAAAATAATACTTTCAAAATCCCCTTTAATGCAATCTGTGCCAACTCATTAAAGGGGATTTTCGTTTGCAAATATGCAATTGCAAACACGCAAAAGTTCAGAAAAAAGCTTTAAAAATTACCATTTTTCTGAAAAATCGGACGATGTTGAAAACATTTATCCGTGGTATAATCATGTTGTTAAATAAGTAGATACCCAACTTAAATTTATGTACATAAAAAGGGGGACGCCCTTATGAAACCACAAGCAGATTTAATTTTAACACCCGGAAAACGTATGCAGGCTTTATGTGAAGCCCGGGGCATTTCCAGAAAGGAACTGGCCAACCGGCTGGATATCGCCCCATCACAGGTCAGTCGTATTCTAAATGAAGACACCAAGTCCATCAGCAGCGACATTTTAATCAAAATGGCCACTGAATTTCATGTATCCACCGATTATATCCTTGGTCTGGAACAAAAAAAGCAAATGGAAAGACACATTCCGATGCGGCTGATGAGCACTTCCTTTAAACCGGGAGAATGCCTGATGCTGGTTAATCAATTAGAAAACCCGGCTTCCCGGGAAATGGCTTATTGCGAATATTACTATTTCACAGGCCAGCACGACAAAGCTGTCAATCTGACGGTATTATATCTGAATCATCCGGATCCAATGCTGCGGCTTTCAGCCTGCCTGATCCATACCTTTGCCAATCTTTCTTTAAACCGGATCAATGCGGCAAAGGGCGGCCTAAGAAACCTGAAAATCCATTTAAACCAGATGATTGCCGACAACAGCGACCGTCGGACAACTGCCATGAGCATTTTTGTTGCCATGGCAGCCCAGACACTGCTTCATTTGCCGGTAGGCAAGATTCCGCCTCTTTCAGACTATCTGACAGAACTGCCAAAGGGCATGCGGCTCTGGGGCTGCTATGTTCTTGCCCATGAAGCTTACCTGGCTCAGGAATATGAGAAATCCCTGGGTATTGTGCAGACCTGCCTGATGCTCAGTACAGAAATCTATCCGATTGCCATGATCTATCTAAATCTCATGGGTGCCATGGATGCCATGAATTTAAGGCAGCCGGATCTGGCCAGAAAATATTTTATGTCTGCCTGGCAGCTTGCACAGCCCGATGGTCTGATTGAAGGAATCGGGGAACATCATGGACTATTACAGGGTCTCATCGAAACATGTATGAAGAATGATTATCCTGAGGATTACAAGAAAATCATTCAGATTACTTATCAATTCAGTTATGGATGGCGGCGTATCCACAATCCGGTTACAAAAGAGGATATCGCCGATAATCTGACAACCACCGAATTCACCATCGCCATGCTGGCCAATCGCGGATGGACCAATACGGAGATTGCAGATTATATGACCATGACTGTTCGAACCGTCAAACAACATTTATCATCTGTATTCAATAAACTGAATATAGACAGCCGCGGACAACTGAAAGCTTATATGCTCAAGTAACCTTTCGGCTTATCAAAAAGGGGGATTTGTTTATGAAAATGAAAAGAAAAGCACTGGCATTTTTGCTGACACTCTGCATGCTATTTGTCCTTATACCGGCTCAGCCTGCTGCTGCCGATGAAAGTGATGGAACACTCCGGGCCTTAAATGAAGAGAAAACTTTTTATGCCATGGACTACCGGTATGATTACCAGATGTCCGAGTTGCTGACCCACAATATTCATGACAGCAATGATTTAGTCAAATGGGTAGTTTCTCATCTGATTAGTTCCAACAAAGATCTTTCATACAGCATTAACATGGGGGACGGCGGTGCCTGCAGTGCCTTTGTTGCACAGGATAACAATGACAATATCCTTTATGCACGCAATTACGACTATCTGCAGTCAGCCAAAAATGTCCTGATGCATACCTATTCCAAAGACGGTTACGAAGCCATCGCCATGGCAGCTGGCGGTTGGATTGATATCGACGGTGTTGATCTTTCCGATAACCCGTTGCTGATGGCACTGCCTTACCTGGCCATGGACGGTATGAACGAAAAAGGTATGATGATCAGTGTTCTGAAGCTGGACGGCGAAGGTGCCCAGCCGGAAGATTCCTCTCTCATTCCTAATCTTTTCGTTCGTCTTGTTCTGGACTATGCAGCCAATGTGCAGGAAGCCATCTACCTTCTGCATGATTACAACATCCGCACTTCTATGACCTATTCCAACTTCCATTTCTTTGTTGCCGACAAAACCGGCGAATACGGTATCATAGAAGTAACTCCTGGTAAGGGCGATGTATCTATTCAATACGACAGTCTCAACGACAGCTATTCCACTAAAGGCGGCCGCCAGATAACCAATTTCTATCAGCTTTACCCTTCACAGGACGAAAATTTGGATGACGGACTTCATGGATTTGACCGCTATATGCGATTTATCCGTCATTTATCCGACTGCGACTACACAATGTCCAAAGAAGCAGCGATGGCATTGTTATCCGAAGCCTATCAGGACAATACCATTGATGCAACCCATGAGACCCAATGGAGTGTTGTTTATTCTCCGGCAGATATGACTGCCAGCGTCAGTGTACGCACGAATGCATCCGATGATAAAGATACATTCTATACCACACAGTATGATTTTGATCTAAGCCTTCTTGGCTCAGGCGAAAACCAAACATTTGTTTTTAATCCGGTTGTTTCTAGCCTGACACCACAGTCTGCAAACGCTGATACCGGTATATATGGCGAAGGCGAACGCACTTTTAACGTCATCTCTCACACCCAGACAACCTATGCAGGTGGTCAGGTAATTTCCGAACTGGAGATTTCTGATATCAACGGTGACTGGAACGAAAAACAGATCATCCAGACATTGAAAGATGCCGGTATCCAGTCTGACCTTTATAAGATTTCCTATTCCACCAATGATCAGACAGCCGTTGTCACTTTCAGCAAATCCACTGCACGTTCAACTGAATCCGCTCATTTTGGTACAACGGAATTTGTTACTTTTGACGGTACACTGCAGGGATTAATTACCGCCATCGACGCGGACGATTGTGACCAGATGATGATTCAGGCTCAGGGTGATATCCGGGTTCCTGCCGATACGAATGGCGGTGATACGGCTTCTATTACCGGTTCCGGTCAATCGGTTGTATTGGAAATGAATGGCCATCGCCTTTACAATGATGACGGCAGCAGTGATTTCTCCATATCCCTGAAAAATCTGCACCTGGCCATCAATATGGATACCTCCCTTGTAGATGCCGGCATCTCTCAGATCAATCTGGATGACCATGGCTATATCGTCTGCAATGCAGATGCTTCCGATGGTTTAACCGCCATTACCTCCAACTGGGATGACGCTTTAATCGGCTACGGCACCTGGAAAAACGTCGGAGAAATCTCAGTTGACAAAATTTGATCTGACCCCAAAAAGTTAGACAAATTTGAGAGCTAAGCTACAAGGGATTGAATCCTGTATTGTACAGGACTCAG
>NZ_JAAXCM010000029.1 GCF_019734885.1 Pseudocoprococcus catus
ATCTTCTACTGCAACAACATCATATGCCTCTGCCATTTCATAACTCAGCTTATGTAAGAAATCTTTCCTCTGGTTTCGGATTTTTTCGTGACATAATGCAACACGTTTTTTCTGTCGGTAATAATTATTGCTTCCTTTCACGCAATGGGATAACTTTCTTTGTTCCCTTGCCAGCCGCTCCTCACTTTTTCTGAAGTATCCTTCATTTTCCTTCTGTATATCTTCAGAAAACACAGCCATTCCATGCATTGCATAATCAATTCCCAGTATCTTTGCGTCTTCATAATCAAATTCTTCTGCTTGGTTTTCACAGTCAGATTTTTCATATAATAGACTTGCATAATACTTTCCGGATGGTTCCATACTTATTGTTACAGATTTCAGGCAATATTTTTCCGGAATATCACGATGTTTTTTCATACGGATCCATTTTAACTTCGGTAGTTTTATCCGATGATCTTCTACCTGAATATTTCCATTGACCACATTTGTCGTATAGCTTTTTCGGCTCCTGTGTTTTGATTTGAATTTTGGAAAGCCAATCTTTGGATTCCTGAAAAAATTCTTATATGCCTTTTCCAGATGCATCTGCACATTTGCAAGTGCCAGGGAATCCACTTCTTTCAAAAATGGATATGTTTTTTTATACATCGCCGGTGTATTTCGCAGCATTTTTTTCGTTGCTTCATATTCCCGTATCTTATCATTCAACATCTGATTATATAAAAAACGACAGCAGCCAAATGTTTTGGCGAGCAGGACTTCCTGTTCTCTGTTTGGATATATACGAAAACGGTAAGCTATATTCATCTTTTTTTCTCTCCCTGCTTCTCGTTCAAGAATGCCTCGGCATTCTTGCTGCAAGGTGCGCGTCATGCAATTGCATGACATACTTCTACTGCGCACCTCTGCAATCCTGCCGGAGGCTATATCAGCTGGGGGATTGACTCCCAGCTGATATAACTACGGATAACATCAATCGGTGCACCACCCGCTGTCAGCAGGCAGAAACTTTGACTCCAGAATGCTTCCTTCCAAAGTCTTTCCCTGATCTGTGGATATTCCTTTTTTAACAAACGACTGCTTGCACTTTTATACGCATTGATAAATTTACTGAGTTCTGATTTTGGCTGTGCCCGAAACATAACATGCACATGATCAACATCATGATTCCATTCTTCCAGTGTGATTCCATAATCAGGTGCAATACGTTCCCAGATCTCTTTTGCACGTTCCGAAATCGGATCATCTATTACTTTTCTTCGGTATTTTACAACCATGATCAGATGATAATACATCAAATATACTGAATGTGCATTATGATCCATTTTGTCCATATAATCAGTCCTTTCTATCCTTTCGACTGATTATAGTATACCACGCTTCGCACCGCAGAACAAGTGTTCCATTTTCTTTTTTCTGCAATTCATCTCCCACCTGTAGAGGAAGGAGAATTCTTGCTAACTTTTGTTAAACCAAAACTGCTGTAAAATAAAGAAAACAAAAAAACAAAAACTGTGTGAATCATCCCACGATTTTATTCTGGAATTTTCACACAGTTCTCATATGCTTTTTATAAATCGGAGAATAATTCTTCTTTGTAAACACCCTCTGCCAGCATCTGTCTGAAGCTTTCTTTGACAGCTGCAACATCCTCATGATAAGTCATACCATACCATGTGTCGTTGGTACGAAGAACTTTGACAGACATCTGGTCCTTCTTCAGCAGTTCTCCGATATAAATTGGTATCAGATATTCAGCTTTCAGAGGATTGGCAGGCACTTCTTCCTTGAAGAATTCTGCAAATCCTTTCTCAAGTGTCTGAAGGAAATCCGGTGTCAGCCCCCACATGTTCATGGAAACAAGAGATTCTGTATCCAGTTTTACGCCGTCTGCTTCTGCACCATCAGCTGTCTTCACAATATTCTTTGTCTCAACAACCTCTGTCAGATTGTGATCTGCATCCATCTTGCAGATGCCGCGGGTTACACCGCCATTGTCAGATAATGTATTCTTCAGAACAAAACCTGCCATACAGGATTTACCGCCCTCAACCAGATAGGTGTGAACTGCCTTAAAACCTTCTTTGCCATAGTAATCATCTGCATTGATAACAATAAATGGCGTTGTGAGCAGATCCTTGGCCGAAAGGACAGCCTGGCCTGTTCCCCATGGTTTTGTACGGCCTGCCGGAAGTTCCCCCGGAATATCATTGATATCCTGGAATGCATAATCTACAGTCACATTGTGTTCTGCACAAATCGCTGAAATTCTGCTGCCGATCACTTCTCTGAATTCTTCTTCAATGTCCTTGCGGATAATAAAAATAACCTTGTTGAAACCGGCTTCAATAGCATCATGGATGGAATAATCCATAATAATATGTCCCTGCTCGTCAACAGGTTCTAACTGTTTGATACCGCCGCCAAAACGTGAACCGATACCGGCAGCCATAATTAATAATGTTGTGTCCATTAAAGCAACAACCTCCTTTATTTATTCTGTCTCCGATACTGAATCACTCTGAGTTCCATCTGTCGGTTCATAAAAATGATTAATTACATACTGTCGGAGCTGTGATTCATCCGGATAAAACTCCATAAACTCTTCACCCTTGACATTCTCGCCATCAATGGTATCAATTGTCGGTGCCGGGCACTGACCAAGGAATTCTCCCAACTCCTGAAGCTGTGATGCTGTGCAGTCCGATGTGAGATTGTCATTGATGGACAGGATCAAATCTGCCGCAAAGCCGTCATCACCACTTAATTTATTGATCAGACCTTTATAAAGCTCTCCCATATACTGGCGCTGGCGTTCCATTCGATGAAGATTCGTACTGTCGTCCAATCCCCTGCGTGTTCTGACGTAGGTCAGTGCCTGCTTACCCTGCAGGGTCACTTCAGCGCCTTTTACAAGAGCAGGATCCGCGCTGGTCATATCATCCAGCACTGTCACTGTCACGCCGCCTACGGCATCATTGATAATTGGTACCGCATCCATGGTTAATGACAAATAATGATCAATAGAAACGCCGTATAAAAGATTCGATACCGCCTTTACTGTATTGCGGCAGCTGTCCTTGCCGCCGGTGCCGTAGGTATGTGCCAAAGCCAGCTGGCCGGTAAAGGTGCCGGTGGATTTGCCGGCCACACCATAACTCTCGATATCTGTCATCGTATCACGGTTCAGCTGCAGAATCTGGCAGGACTGATTTGTCTTGTCTAATATCAGCAGCAAAAGAAAGTCTGTCTGCCTTGTGTTAACATAATCTGCATCATCTTCACCAGCTTCAAACTTATCCTCACCCATAATCAACACTGTCTCCAGATTATCCTTCAGACGATACCACTGATTATCATAGTAAATCTTCTCGCCCTCATTGTCAACCTTATTCTGCGTGTTTTCCACAGCCGCCTCATGATGACGGCGGCCGTTATCCCAGATAACGACCGCCGCAATACAAATGATCAGCAGAAGCAGCACGGCCACACGCCGGACAACCTTTTTCAATTGATGATATTTCTTTCTGCCTAATCTTCGTTTTAATTTGTTCATTCGAGTTTAGAAACCGGCTTTTCTGTTCTTGCCTGTCATTACGAATGCTGCACAAGCGCCAGCAAGGATCATAGCTGCAACTGCTGCTACAACTGTCATGTTGATATCACTTGTCTGAGGTGAAGCAGGGCCATTTGGATTAACGGCTACTGCTGCGCTGTCTTTGATAAAAGCAACCGGGCAGAACTTGTCAAATGTCACATCGACTGTGCCATCAGAATTGGTGTTGATACCCTTCTGGTCTACCATCTCCCACTTTGTGCCATCGCAGTTAACCATAGACATAAGAAGTTCACCCTGTTTTGCACCAAGATCGAATTTCAGAGTAATTGTGTTGCCGTCTTCTTCCAGTTTCTTCTGAGCTTCTTCCGGAAGAATAACATCAAAGAGGTCGCTGACAACGAGGTCTTCAACCTTTACATCACTTGTAATACCAGCCAGAGTTGTCTCGACTTCCGGGCAGATATCTTTCAGAGAAGCTGCATTCTTGATTTCATCATTGGCTTTCTTCAGTTCATCCGAAGCCTCAGAAGATGAAATAGGAACAACCTTGATCTGATCCATAGGAATGCCTTCTACTTTGTTGCCGTCTTTATCGTAGATGATCGCACCAACTTCTGTACCATCAGCTGTCTTTGTTGCAACAACCTTTGGGGCCTCCTTCTGTGTTACACTAGGTGTAAAATTATCTGCAAATGCAGGTACCGCACTGACACATACCAGTGCAGCTGTGAGTAATAAAGCACTTAATTTTTTCTTCATTCGAATCTCCTCCATTCATTGCCACATTACTTGTTGTCATTGTTACATTGTGCCGCTACCAGAAATCTTTTCTGATTGTTGCCTTTTAAGCAGGTTGAAAGGATAATGCTATTGGTATCGGCACCTTTATATGCCTTTTGATCGATACAGGCGCCAAGTGCCCGGGTCGAAAGGATATCTTGGTAAAAAATATTGGCCACACGCTGTTTGCTAAAATCATAATTGTACAGAATGTGTGTCTTGTCAAAAGGAACTGCCGCAAAAACCGTATAGTGAAGTTCCTTATCCGGTAGATAAATAATAATCGCCTGATGTTCTTTCAGAGATTCTTCATCAGAATAAATTGTCTGAAGAGAACCAAACATCTCCCCATTGTCCATATCATGTCCGTAAATCACCGTCATGGGATCTTCCATCGTCGTACTGTTGTAAGAATGCTCTGTAAACAAACAGCCGGCAACAGCATGATTGCCCTTGTAATCCCTTCTCAGATAATATTCATCCTCTGTCGGATGCTGAAGGATCGGATAACTGATATCCGTTCCCGGAATCTCCAACCATGCATAAATATCTTCATTGACCGCTTTCAAGCTGTCAAAATCAATCGGGCTTACGTAGGCCACTGTCTCCGAAACCGTTTCACTCTCAGAGTTCTGAACAGTCTCCGGCTCAGTTTCTGTCTGCCGGTACTGTGACAGCTCCTCATGATGATGTTCCCAGGGACGCCACAGGGCCATAACCAGAACAACAGCCGCCGCAATGATAATGACGATCAGCCACTTTCTCTTACCCATTATCTATCGCCTCCCCGAAAAAATAATCTTCTGTCTCACTAAGCTTATGCACCGCTTCTCTGCCGCCCTTCTCCTGAAGCACTTTCATGGCTTCTCCAATCCTTGGCGGACGAGATGTGAGATTATGACAGTCACTGCCAAGAAAAAATCCATCCATCTCCCGGATCAGCTTCATCACCTTTCTTCGGGTATTCCATGAGAGAAAAGCTTCCGCATTAAATTGGAAGATCACCCCTTCATCCATCAGACGTTCCAGCAATTCCTTTGAAGAAAGCTTAAAATAGCGATCCACATGAGCCAGAACAACCTGCAGATGGGGGGTCTCATTCAGTCTGAGTACCTCATCAACTGTATGATTCGTCCATTTTACAAAGGGCATCTCTACCAGAAGCAGATCTGTTCCGGTAATCCTGAAATCAAGCACCTCCCTGGTATGAGAAATACCATCAAACCAGGCAAACTCCGCGCCTCTGTGAAGCCGTGGTGTCTCCTGCGGGAGTTCAGCCTGAAGCCTTGCCCAGGCATGCTCTCTTTTCTCAAAAAAATGATCCGGCTGATCCCGCCATGGATAAAAATGAGGCGTAAGCACAACCGTCCCGGCTTTCTGCTTCTGCTCCATCTGAAGCAGCTTCAGACTCATCTCTACAGAACGGCTGCCATCATCAATTTCCGGCAAAATATGCGTATGTAAATCTATCAACAGAATCACTCTTTTCCAGACTTAAGAGCCTTCTTCTTTGGCTGTTTGATGGCTCTCTGCCTGTATTCATAACCATAGCCGTATTCATAATTCTTCTTGTACTTGCTGTAATACTTCTTGTACTGCTTATCCTGAGAATCAGCCATGGTCATAACAATACCGAGGATATTGGCCTTGACATAACGAAGCTTCGTAATCGTATCATCCAGTGTCGGCTGCAGACAGTAATTCTGACGCACAACCACAATCATGCCATCCAGCTTCTCCGCCATAACAAGGGCATCTGTTACGACACCCACCGGCGGAAAATCAAAAATAATATAATCAAAATAATACGCCCACATCTCCAGATACTTGTCCATATTCTTGGAATTCAAAAGTTCTGAAGGGTTCGGCGGAATATCTCCCGCCAGAATCAGGCTGAAATTGCGGTCTCCCTCCGGTTTGAGAAGAACAGACTCCAAACTGGTCATACCGGCCAGGATATTGGACAATCCCTTGCCATTCTCAATGCCCAGTTTCTGATAGATACTCGGCAGACGCATATCCGCATCCACCAGAAGCACCTTCTCGCCATTCTGGGCAATGGTGTAAGCCAGATTCAGCGCTGTGGTTGATTTGCCCTCACCTCTCATACTGCTGGTGACACCGATCATCTGACACTTCTTGCCTGTCGGCAGGGCAAACATCAGGTTCGTTCGCAGCAGCTTATAGGCCTCTGATCCCGCAAAACTCACATCCGGTCCAAAAACAATCTTTCGTTTATTATCCATTGCGCTTACCTGCCTTCTTGCCGTATTCTCCATAATTGCCATATCTTGATCGGGAAGCTCCCTTCTGAGTAAGATCCGGCACAGATGCCAGAATCGGAATATCGTAACGCTTCGTCAGCACTTCCGGAGACTTCACGCGCTTATCCATCATCATCATCAGAATAATAATACCACAGCTCAGCACCAGACCAAGGGCCACACCCATGACAAGAAACTTGGCCACGTTCGGTGAATATGGTGCTGTCGGTACAACCGCATACTGTACGATACGCGGTGAACTGCCGTCCACAATATCAGAGATATGATCCGGCAATACTTCAACAATCGTATTGGCCAGCATGCAGGCCTCCTCAGGATCCGCATCTTCCACCACAATAGAGAAAACCTCTGTGCCATCCACAGAAGAGGCAGAAATCATACTCTCCAACTGTTCATAAGTATAGGACACATTCGCTTTCTCAATCACATCTTCTAATGTTGGTCTGGACTTCAAAATAACGATATACGTATCTACCAGACTCTGGGCTGCATTCAGGTCCGTCAGGCTGATAGAAGTACTTCCAACCGAAAGATTCGAGTTGTTGACATACACCTTCGCCTCAGAATGATACAGCGGTGTGATCAAAAAATTCGCATAGGAAAAAGCTGCTGCGCCAAACACAATCATACTGAGTACAATCACCCAAAAATGGCGCCAGAGCTCGCCTGCTACTTCCAACAGGTCAATTTCAATTTCATCATTGTTCTCTCGTTCCATAAACATCCTTTCCTCATTTTCATTAGTTCGGCAGATCATATTCCGCCATTAAATCATATTACATTATATTAAAGAAATGGTTAAAAAGCAATACTTTGACATAAAATGACAATATTGGTTCATTTTTCATAAAAAAAAGCTTCCGCGAACCATCTGCAGATAATGATATCACGAAACCCTGATGGAGTAAAGGCGGAACTGATTTTATCAAGTATGAAAAAAGTAGACATCCAGCCTAGTATACGTTATACTCAATTTAGAACAATACTTCAATGGCTTTTATATAAGATTAATAATTCAGTGGCTTTTATATTAAGAAGAGGGGGATGTAAAAATGGCAGTCAGACATAAAAAAATAGCCGTCGTCACCGGCGGCAGTTCAGGAATCGGCCGATACACAGCAGCCGCACTAAGAGACAAAGGCTATCTTGTATACGAATTCAGCCGAAGGCACATTCCCATTAGCGGGGTAAATCATTTGTCAGTGGACGTAACGGATGAAGAAATGGTCACCTCGGCTATACATCATATTATGAAAGCCGAAGGAAAAATTGATACCGTCGTTAACTGTGCCGGTTTCGGCATATCCGGTGCTGTTGAATTTACAACGACAGAGCAGGCCAAATCACAGTTTGATGTGAACTTTTTCGGAACAGTGAATGTCAATAAGGCAGTTCTCCCTGGCATGCACCAGCAGGGCAGCGGCCATATTGTCAATATCAGCTCCGTGGCAGCCACAGCCCATATTCCTTTTCAGACCTTCTACTCTGCAAGCAAAGCTGCCGTTTCATCCTATTCTTACGCACTGGCCAATGAAGTCAGACCTTATGGCATCTATGTCACAACAGTAGAACTTGGCGATATCCGCACCGGCTTCACCAAATCGCGTCAGAAAAACATCCTTGGTGACAAAGACTATGACGGAAGAATTTCCAGAAGTGTCAGCCGCATGGAACATGATGAACAAAACGGCATGGCCCCAGAAGATATCGGCGGCTTCATCGCAGATATCGTGACAAAAAAGAAACCCTCCGTCCTTTATGTGGCCGGTACTCAGTACAAACTTCTGAGCCTTTTGTGCAAAATCCTTCCAACCGCACTCCGGCAGAAGGTTGTAGGTATGATCTACGGGTAAAGCTATCATTCATTCGGGAGCCGGCTGGACTTTCTTTTCCAAGCACCTGACTCTCCATAAAGCTCATAGACGAACCGCAAAATGACTGATACATATTCATTGTGAATCTTCTCTATTTGTGCAGCAACCGTTGCGCCATCCATGTCCAATGTGGCATCGAGCAAACTATCAGATTCTTGCTGGAAAGTCACCATTTCATTCCAAGGCTTGCTTTCAACTACGGTTGTAAGTTCCTGACGAATTTCTTCATTTGGTACAAAAGCTGTCTTTCTTGTTTCATTATAGCCAAGATAGCCAAGATGAATCATATAAGTCAACACAGCAAGTTGATAAACCTGTGATCATCAGGAATTTATTTTGTATCACACTCCATTTTTTATTTTCGTTATAAACTATACGTCACCTTCCAAAATACCGTGTGAACTCCTGGAGTTCAGTTTGTCCACACGGTCAATCTTATTTCAGTTTTTTGAGGATTTCATCCGTACTCATGCCGCTTGCCAGCAGCTTTTTCAGCACTGTTTCAGCTTCAGCCTTCTTCGCTTCTTCAGCGGCCTTAGCATCTGCCTTTGCCTTCTTCGCTTCCGCTGGTCGGACTCCTATCCTCGCCTGATTTTCATTTTGCTAATTTGACGGAATTATTTCCAGTTCATTATTATCTGGTTTGTTAACTCTACTTTCTGTTTCTTCTGTTTCCTGCTCTTTAGTTTCCTTGTCACTTTCCGTGTTGTCTGATTCAACTTTACTGGTCTCGTCATTATTTTCCGGCTTTTTTTCTGTTGAATCCGAACTGTTATTATCCATGGAAGTATGTTTCTTTGATGTCTCCACTTTTTCCGATGATGAATTTTTATATGAATTGTTTCCGCCTGCTTCTCCTGTAAAAGTCTTATTTTCTTTATTTACATTTGACTCCTGAGGTATGTCCACATTTTGTTCATCTTCCGAAACCTCTGTTCGCAGGAAACTGTTTTGACCTTGTTCTCCATCTCGAATAATTAATTCTGTTTCTAAAACAGTCCCCTGCAAATGGATATCTTCTGAAACGTTTTGTTCCGTCTGACTCTTATGAATGAATCCTCCAATAACAACACACGCAATAATTACACTAAACAGCCAAACTATCAGTAGAATCTTACGTTTTTGCTTTCTATTCATTTACGCTATATACCACTTCTCATTACTTGGATATACTAATTATCTGTTGATTTCATCAGCCTCTTCATCAAATAAATTAACTGGTGATTCATCATCATCACCACTTGTGCAGATAATATCCTCTACCTCAAATTCAACGAGTTCCATGACTGGTTTTACATACTTTTCTTTCATCTTCTTACCTCCATAAATTTAAATATTTTAGCAACTTTTCAGAGCTAATCTCCAAAATACCACGCATTTTATACCTGTTTTTTGAAATTTTGCTTGGCTCTGAACAGTTACATATTTTATATAAATTATAACGACAGTTACAACAAGCTAATTGAAATATTTTTCTGCTGCCTGCCAATACAAATATAAAGCAGCCATTGCATTTTTGTTTTCACTTGCTGACTGTGCATAATTTAACACACCATAAACATGGCTTAACGCACTGAAATTAGATAACTCTAATTGTCCGGCAGAAAATGTATGGGAAGTCTCCAGATCTTGTGCTGCAATATCTCTTACTTCAACATAATAAAGGCCATTGTTTCCGGACTGAACAGGTGTTACAACTTCATTATCAATCTTAAATGTATAATCTGTAATTGATCCTGATTTCAATTCATAATAAATACGAATTGTAGTCTTATCCTTTAACAGAAGACTTGACCCGTATAATTTCAGTCCATCTTCACTTCCTGACCTGCTATATTTGTAAGATGACAAATTTCCAGCAGTTACTGAAGATACATCCATTAATGCTGATTTATCAATAGACGCTTCATTATATCCAAATAAAATTTGCGTATATTGTCCATAGCTAATCAAAGCTGATGTAAGTGCCTTCAGATTCTCATTACTACTTGAAGCATTTGCCTCTTCTGCATACTTTTTCACAGAATAGTATTCGCTCCAACTGCCATATTTTGTTTTCAATGTAGCTTTAATTGTATCAGCCACTTGTTTTGCATTTACGTAACACGAAAATTTATAACAATTATGACTCTGGCCATCTGTGCCTTTTACAACTGTTACTCCATTTTTAACAATATCACTTACATTTACTGTAGATAACGTTTTCCCTGCTGCTTCCATCGTCATTGTTGCTGTGGTATCTTGGACAATTTTATCATTCAATTCAAGATAAAAGTTTACACCAATTTCACCATCCAGAGTCAATGAATGCGCCTGAAAACCTAACTCCATCGTCTCACCAGACTCACTGCCTCCGGTTGTTCCGCCTGATCCACTGCTACCGCCGGTTGTTCCGCCTGATCCACTGCCGCCGCCAGTTGTTCCGCCTGATCCACTGTTTCCACCAGTCGTTCCACCTGTTTCAGTGCCACCAGAACTACTTCCACTTCCGCTTCCAGTACCACTTCCTCCTGCGCCAGAGCCTGAACCACTTCCTGAATCACTTCCTGAATTGTTGTTCCCACTGCCTGTACCGCTGCCGCCGCTTCCTGAACCGCCACTGCCAGCTCCTTCACTTGGCTTTACCATTTCTTTAGCTACCCAGGTCAATTTTTTTGCCCCATAATTTTTGAACATTCCTGAAGTCCATTCACTATTATTCGATGGATAATAGCATGTAGCCGTCACTACATTTGAAAACACTTCTGAATCCATTTGAGGCGCATTCCAACTGAAAGTAATTGTATTCAACGCCTTACATGACAGAAAAGCATCATTTTTTATCACTTTAATACTCGATGGCAAAACGACTTTTTCCAATCTTGTACATCGATTAAATGTCTGCCCTCTGATCTCTGTTACATTATTCGGTATATTAATACTTTTCAATACACTGCAGGAGCCAAATGCACCCTCACCAATTTCCTGTAATGTGGATGGTAATGTAACAGATGTAAAATTAGAAGATTCATAAACTGTACTCATTCCATCATAAAAACCACATGCCCAAAATGCATAATTGCCAATGCTGATCAGGCCTTCCGGAAGCACAACACTCTTTAAGCCATAACATTGTGAAAAAGCACTTTCCTCAATTCTTTGTAAACTTGAAGGTATTGTTACATCAAGTAAACGATAATCCTGCTCAAATAATTTCTTTGAAATAATTGTTAACTTATCAGGCAGAACAGCTGTTTTAAGATATGCAACTGAGGAAAAGGCTCCAACCCCAATTTTCTCAACCTCATCCGGTACAGTTATCGATGTTAATGCACTTCCTTTAAAAGCATATTCTCCAATTTCCGTCAATGACTCCGGCAAAGTTACAGATGTCATACTGCACTCATAAAATGCTGCATTTCCTATATAGGATACCCGATTATCAATTTGTACATCTGTTATAGATTTTCTCTGCTCATACCATGGTGCATATGTGCAGTCATCAATTGAATAATCATACATTCTGCCTGTTCCAGAAATTGTTAATACTCCTGACTCATCCAAGTGCCATGTCAAGTCATCTCCACATTTAAACTGATCTGGATTTTCTTCCTGTCCTTCATACGTCCATATTAGATTTCCTCCAAAATCCGACGTTGTAATTCTGTCTGAATAAGTGTCATCATTCTTCGGATAATAACAAGTGGCTTCGACCCCAGAAAAAGCGTAGTCTGAAACCTCAGGCGCACTGCCTTCAAATACTACTTTTTTCAACTGTGTACAATTAGCAAATGTATAATTTCCTATTGTCTCTAAATGCTTAGGTAAAATTAATTCTTCAATACTCTTGCAATTTTGAAAACTATATTCTCCCAGTGATGTAATTCCCTCTGCGAATGTTATACTCTTCAAATTACTGCAATCAGAAAAAGTATATCCACTTATACTTGTCACTTTCTCCGGAATATCAATGTTCTCTAATCCTTCACATCTGCTAAATGCATATTTTCCAATCGACTGTACACTTTCAGGTAATATAACTGCTGCCAATGCTTTACATCCGGCAAATGCAGAATCGCCAATGCTGACTACAGCAGATGGCAATACTATCTGATTTAAAGATGAACAATCTCCAAGTACAGCTTCTTTAATCTCCGTCATTTCATTCGGAAAGGTAAAAGTGGTTAATGAACTACAGTTACTAAAAGCATATTCTCCAATCTGGTTAATACTCTGCGCTAATACTAATTGCTTTAGTAGTACACACCCCTCAAAAGCATACTTTCCTATATAGGTAACCTTATTCCCCATTTCCACACTTTCCATTGTCTTGCACTTTGAAAAGGCATATGGCTCAATACTAAGTACTTCTTGCGGAATCTTTATTCCAGCCAGACTCTCACAACCATAAAAAGCATATTCTCCAATCTTATTGACACTCTCCGGCAATGTAATCTGTTGTAACGATGTACAATCCTTAAAAACAGCTTCTTCGATAGTGCTTATATTTTGAGGCAACGCCACATTCATAAGCTTCCTACAGCCCTGAAAAGCACCTTTTTCAATACTCTTTACACTTTCCGGCACAGTGAACTCAGTTATAGCACAATCCAAGAATATATATTGCGGAAGCTTCTCTATTCCCTGCGGCAGCTTTATATCTTCCAGTTTCTCGCAGGAAGCACACACACTCTTCCCCAAGGTTTTCACACTATCCGGAATTTTCAGCTTCACCAATTCACTGCATCCGGAAAATGCACTATCTCCTATAGTAGTAACATTCTCAGGAATTTTTATCTCCTTAAAATCATTGCCCACAAAAGCATAATTTCCTATTGTTGTAACAGCATCTGGAATATTTACCTTCTGTGCATGGTTATTTGAAAAAGCGTGATCCCCTATTGTTATAACGGACTCCGGTAACTTTATCTCTGTTATCCGATTGACCTGACGGGCATTTGAAGTCTGCGCAAATGCATATGCCTTAATCTCAGTTATCCCATCTGGAACTACAATATCAGTTATTCTCACACCATTTACATATATGTATGCACCAAACCGCAATGGATTGGCATTTTCATTTTCAAATTCAATATGACACCACGAAGTAATATCAGGAATAGAAACTTTCACCAGGTTTGGACACCATCTAAAGGCTTCATTACCAATAGCTTTCACAGTACTAGGTATCGTTACCTCTGTTAACTGCTCACATTCATAAAAAGAACATGCGCCTATGGATGTTATGCCTTCACCTATAACGACTTTTTTGATCTTTTGACGATCATTCCAGGATCCCCACCCACAATTTACTTCATCATCCTTTGAAACATATTGATATGTATACATGTCTCCACTACCCGAAACTTCAAAAGTTCCATCTGAATACAATGCCCATTTCGCATTTTCACCACATTTTCCAGAACTCTTTAATATACGGTCGTCAGACTGTACTTGTATATCTGCAGCAACATTATCTTTAGTCACTTCGTCCACAGTATTCTGCTCATCCGAGGTATTATCCACATCAGTATTTAATACCGCTGCAGTATTACTTTCATTTTCCAAACTGCTCTCATTTGTACTGTCCACTTGCTCATCACTAAAATTCACAGTCTCCTCTGTGCTTAGAGTGTCTTTATATTTTAGTAAATTATTCTCTGCTCCATATACAGGTACATAATTCATGATCATGCAAAAACTCAAACCTAATGCAGCCCATTTTTTTAAATTTTTCATAAGCTTTCCCCTCGCAAATTACATTTTATAAAACTTTCTCATTAACGATCAAAAAATCTTACTGCTTTTATTTCCCTAAATGCCCGCTCTCTTCGCTCACCTGACAATACTATATTTATAAAACGATGAAACCAAAAAAATGGAACAGCCCATCGGTGTTTATTATAAAATGTATACCGCCCATAGATTTCTTTTCCCGGAAAAAATCGTTTTAACAAGTATTTCATTTTTGCTGTAAAATTACTTCTTCCACTTTCCTGCTTATACGCTTTCAAATCATTTTCTATTTTATTCTCAATATTTCCATAAGCTCCCGAAGAAATATAATACAAAAGCATCGTCAATTCTTCATGACTCAACAAACTTTTGAAAGCATCTATTCCGTAAGAGTTTGCTCTTTCACTTGAAAATACTTTATCACATAGCACACGACTCTCCATCTCAAAATCGGCAATACCTAAAGTTCCACATTCGCGCTGAATGTAATCCCAATCCATTGTTCCGGCTTTCACCCTTAAATATAAGAAAAAGTCCAACAATGCTCTGAGTCCTATTCCTTTTTTGATAAAATGCTTATATGTATGACAAACCATGTATATATAGAAATCCTCATCACTCATATGGTATCCAAAGGATTTTTGTTCATCTAATACCAAATGTTCCTTAATACCAGAATAATATTTCTGCCAAACATCCTTAGCTGTCCTGCCAAACAATGCCCGATGCATCTCAAAATTGTAAACCGGTGCCTTCTTATAGATATCCACATCACAAGAATTATCATATACAAATTGATACCCATGAGCTACCATATATTGTCTCAGCTTTTCTGTATTTGCATCATCATATAATATATCATTATCAGACATTTGACGCATTTCCGCAGATGGATAATAATCTTTCAAAATAATTCCCTTTAAAGGAAGATACCAAATTCTGTTTTGCTCCATAAAAGAACAAATATTCATACGTTCTGTATCAAACAAAATTACTCTTCGAATTGCTTTTGCAATACTATCCTTCCACTTTCTGGATAACTCTACATTGTTTTTCTGCAATATCTGCCCTATCAAAGCATCTAAAAAATGTATTTTACTGACTTGATAAAGCACTGACTGCATGTGCTGATCATTCCTGTAAATATCTATACACTCATGTACCGGCTTTATTTCATTTACAGCGCATGATATCAGATAAATCATATCGTAATACACTTTATTCATCTTTTTCATTCCTTCTTATTCAGAGCTGCATTAAACCATCGTTTTAACCATATTCTTATTTTGTAAGGCTTACACCATAGAGCAACATACATACCATATCGTCTATCATTTATTTTATAAATTTTATTTTTATGCGTAAACTCTGTCATCACACCAATAATATTTTCCTTTGGAATATGTCGCTCAATACCTGTACAATTGTCTCCCAGTATGTCATAACTATCCTCATAAATGCGAATAATCCTATGCAGTACATATATATCCGGCAAGCGCTTATATAAAACAACATCCCATTTTCTACAGGATTCATGTCTTTCTACCAGCCTGACAGTAAAGGTATCTCTGCCCGGTTTCAAAAGAGGCCACATACTCATTCCGGCAATTCTATATGTCAGGCAATGGTATTTATTGAGATATGCTTCAAATGAAACTTTATTCATCAATAGCTCCTATGGACTTCAATTTTTGTATGATATTATTCACATCCTGCTGAATTTCTTCCAATGGTGCATCATATTTTTCATATAAACTATTAGTAATAGCTTCCATTGTTGTGTCATGCTTTAAACAATTAACTATAAATGCAGCTGTTTTATTATTTCGAACCATTCCGGCAAATGTGCCTGCTGCATCTACCATAATCTGCTCATCCCTATTTTCATGTACAATAAAACCTTCTTTTAACCTCATCTTTCTCCCCCACTCATGAAAATACTTATATTTTATCTACTGCATGCCCTCAAAAGCTATCCTTGCAGCTTCCAACTCCATATTGCATCCAAGCCTGTATAATGCTGTCTGATCAAGCAATCTATCTATTAATTTTAAAGTTTGCTGCATCTGTAATGGATGTTCCGCTCTATTTGTCTGCTGAACAATCATAGGATAAGCTTCCCTTCGATTCACAGGCTCTATATGATTTATAATGTCCCTTTGCAAAATACAAATACTTTTTAATGGCACCGCAACATTGCCGGATAATCTGTGTTTACCATTCCATGGTGTTCCATAAGCCAGCACACCATTTTTCGAAATTGCAAGCAATGGTTTATCATCATTTACCATAACTGCTCTTTCTTTAAAAACTTTCCTCCACAATCCAACATGTGTAGACTTACCGGTTCCACTCGTCGCTGTAAAAAGATATCCCTGGCCATCCACGGCTACAACTGACCCATGAAACAACAAGGTATCATAGTCCAGCATATGCTCAGCAATTTTTCGATAAACTGCCAGTGTTTCCAGATACTCATCAGAAAACTTTCGAACATTACGCTTTTCCCTAATAGCTTCCTTTTCAGATTTTCTTCTCTCGACTTCGATATCACTTTTATTAATTTCTATCATAAAATCAATTTGATCTTCATTAGCATCATATAAGTAATCTCTGCAATATTCGCAAACATAAGGGTAAAGATGATTAATTTGAATAATTTTCCCTGCCAGCTTAATTATCATACTTCTACCTCACTTATATCTTGTTTTCAACTTCCAGCCAATCCAATAAATTGCACCTCCCAGAAATCCTCCCAATGTGTTATAAAAAATATCAGAAAGCTGAAAAGTACCCAACCTGAGAAATAACTGTAAAAATTCTATAAAAACAGAAAAAATAAAAGCTGTTTGTGTACATTTTCCAACAATATTTCTAAAATCAATCTTTTTAAGCAACTTTTCTTTTGCAGTCCACATTAAGATAGCTGTAAACGGCAGCATCAGCAATACATTCTCAAAACATTCTGTTGTCAATGTAACCGTTCCATCTGAGGATTTACTCCAAATCCACCAACCACCCATGACATCGGATAAAGGATTTGCCCACATATTACGGTTCAGTAAAGTCCTAAACAAAATCATCACTGTGAAAAACACGAGTAAAAATAATTTACGAAAAAATAATTCTTCTTTAAAATTTTCAATCCATACTTTTACAGCCTTCTTACATCCTCTTCCTGAGCCCGTGGGCTTATAACAAAACATATAAAAAAACATAATCATTATCGAAAGTAGTAATGCAAACCAAAACGGCTGATATAGTGCTGTAAGCACATTTGCAATTATATCTCCAACAATTTTAATAAATTCCATCATTCTTTAATGCAAGTGTGGTCCGGCTTTGCTGGACACACCGAATAACTTGGATTATTCTTTTGCCATCTCCAAGAATCTTCACACATTTCCTTGATACCATTTTCTGCTTTCCAGCCCAACTCTTTTGCTGCTTTTCCTGGATCACAATAACAGGTAGCAATATCGCCCGGACGACGCTCTTTAATTGCATATGGAACTTTCATTCCAGTTGCTTCTTCAAACTACAACTTCTTTTCCATTCTCCAACAGTTCCACACATGTATGACTTCCTATGTATCCTGCGCCACCTGTTACTAATATTGCCATGATGCCTCTCCTATCTAAGTAATAATTTTACTCTACTGTCACACTCTTAGCCAGATTTCGTGGTTTATCTACATCCAAGCCTTTAGCTACACTGATGTAATATCCCAGTAACTGTAATGGAATCACTGCAAGTGATGTTGCAAAAAGCGGATCTGTTTTGGGAATGTAAACTGTAAAATCTGCTGTATCTTCAATGTTATACTTTCCAAAAGTGGTCAGTCCCATCAAATACGCTCCTCGGCTCTTACATTCTAGCATATTGGATATAGTTTTTTCGTATAGTTCTGGCTGGGTCAATACTCCTACTACTAGAATGTCATCTTCAATTAAAGAAATTGTTCCATGCTTTAATTCTCCGGCTGCATATGCTTCTGAATGAATATAGCTGATTTCTTTCATCTTTAAGCTACCTTCCATACAAATTGCATAATCAATGCCCCTTCCAACAAAGAATACATCATGGGCATTTACCTGTTTTGACGCAAACCATTGGATACGTTCTTTGTCTTCTAAAATCTTTGCAATTTTTTCTGGTAAAATTTTTATTTCTTTAATAAGTTCAACATATCTTTCTTCTGAAATTTCTCCACGAACTTTTGCAAATTGGATTGCTAAAGCGTAAGTTGCAACAAGCTGTGTACTATAAGCCTTTGTTGTAGCGACAGCAATTTCAGGTCCCGCCAAAGTATAAAATACAGAATCAGCTTCTCTGGCAATTGAAGAACCAACAACATTTACAATACCTAATGTTCGTACTCCCTTTTCTTTTGCTTCTCGAAGTGCTGCTAAACTATCTGCGGTTTCTCCAGACTGACTAATAACTACTACCAGACCATTTTTATCAAGAAGTGGTTTTCTATATCGGAATTCTGATCCAAGTTCTACTCGAACTGGAATTTTTGCTAAATCTTCAATTACATACTGTGCTGCAATACCTACATGATAAGCTGATCCACAAGCAACAATATAAATCTGACTAATATCTTTAATATCCTCTTCAGAAAGTCCAACTGCTGATAAATCAATCGTATTCTCTTTTACAACAGAATTGATTGTATCTTCTACCACTTTTGGCTGTTCATGAATCTCTTTCATCATAAAATGCTCATAACCAGCCTTTTCCGCTGCTTCTGCATTCCAATCAATAGTCTTTAACTCTTTCTCGATTTCATCTCCATCCAGATTGTAGAAAGTAATCTCACCTTTTCTTACACGAGCCATTTCCATATTCCCGATGTAATACACATTTCTTGTGTATTTTAAAATAGCTGGTACATCAGAAGCAATGTAAGACTCTCCATTTTCAATACCCAGAATCATTGGACTGTCTTTTCTCGCAACATATATTTCTTCTGGATAATCATTGAACATCACTGCTAAAGCATATGAACCACGAATACGCACCATAGCATGGTTAATTGCATCTACCGGTGTTCCTTCATACTTTTTGTAATAATAATCAATGATCTTCACTGCTACTTCTGTATCTGTATCAGAATAAAAAGTGTATCCTTTTCTTACGAGTTTTTCTTTTAATTCTTGATAATTTTCAATAATACCATTATGTACTGCCACAATGTTTCCATCATCGCTTCTATGTGGATGTGCATTATTTTCTGATGGTTCTCCATGTGTTGCCCATCTGGTATGTCCAATTCCACATGAACCAATTACTGCCTTGCCATCGTTTGTTTTCTCAGCAAGAATTTTAAGGCGACCTTTTGCCTTTACAATATCTACTTGCTTCTCTCCATCACGAACAGCTATTCCTGCTGAATCATATCCTCGATATTCTAACTTAGACAGCCCATCTAATAAAATGGGAGCAGCCTGCTCATTTCCTGTAAATCCAACAATTCCACACATAATTATTTACTCCTCTTTTTTTGCTTATCTTGCTGCTTCTTTCTTATTAATTATAGAAACAACATCATCAACGTAGTTCTTACATATTTCCTCTGTCTCCGCTTCTACCATTACACGAATCAAAGGTTCTGTACCTGATTCTCTAACAAGAATACGACCAGTATCACCTAAAGCATCAGCAACTTTCTGAACAGCTTCCTGGACATCTTTGTCAGCCTGTGCAACCGCTTTATCCTTGACTTTGACATTTACAAGGACCTGTGGATAGATATGTAAATCCTCTGTGAGCTGACTCATTTTCTTTTTCTTTGCCATCATAACTTCCATCATTTTAAGGCTGGTAAGAATACCATCCCCTGTTGAAGCATATTTTGAAAAAATAATATGACCCGACTGCTCCCCTCCAAGTCGACAACCATTTTTCTGCATATACTCATAAACATATTTATCACCAACAGCCGTTTTGGCATAACCAATTCCAAGCTCATCAAAGGCTTTATAAAGTCCAAAATTGGACATTACCGTTGTAACAACAGTATTTGTAATCAATTTCTCACGTTCTTTCATGTATCTTCCGTAAACATAAAGAATTGCATCTCCATCGACTACATTTCCTTTTTCATCTACGCAAAGACAACGATCTGCATCTCCATCATAAGCAAAACCAACATCCAGTCCTTTCTCGACTACAAATTTCTGCAATCCCTCAATATGAGTGGAACCGGCATCTGTATTAATATTGGTGCCATTTGGATCTGCATTGATTACGTATGTTTTTGCTCCCAATGCATCGAATACTGCTTTGGCAATATTCCATGAACTACCATTGGCACAATCAAGTCCCACTTTCATACCCTTAAATGAATAAACACCCAGGGAAATCAGATAACCCACATATCTGTTTCTTCCAGAAACATAATCTACTGTACATCCAATTTCGTCCCGATGAGCATATGGAATCTCTGCATAATCTTTGCCAAATACATTCAAATTACCATCAAGGTATGCTTCCACCAAAGAAATTGTATCTTCATCCATCTTTTCACCATTGCCATTAATTAACTTGATTCCATTATCATAGTATGGGTTATGGCTTGCTGAAATCATAATACCGCAATCAAATTCATCTACTCGTGCAACATAGGCAACAGATGGCGTAGTCGTCACATGAAGAAGATAAGCATCCGCTCCTGATGCTACCAGACCTCCAACTAAAGAATATTCAAACATATAACTTGAACGGCGAGTATCTTTTCCAATTACAATACGAGCTGGTGTGTCATCACCTGATTGCTTCTTTAATTCACCATAATACCAGCCTAAAAAACGCCCGATTTTATACGCATGATCTGCTGTTAAATTCTTATTAGCTTCTCCTCGGAAACCGTCTGTTCCAAAATATTTTCCCATTTTATTTTAATTCCTTTTCTTTTTATAAGATACTTGTTATTGTACTTTCAACATGAATATTACGGTGCGGCAGAGCCGCCTGTCCGATCATCTTGCATCGGAATACTCGCAGGTACGGACTATCTACCGTTTACTTCCCTTCAGTGCATTCTGTACATACTCTGTCGTCATAATCTTCTTAATCGTACCTTCTGCATCCAGTTGCTCTGTTTTCTTTATGGAGTGCACCCCCATTGTTTCCCCATAAACAACTTTTCTCCATAACGAGTGCCAATGATATTCGTCCAAGTGTCACCAAAAATCTGCTGAACAGCCTTTGCCAGATCATCGATATTCGAAGCATCCAACTCCTAGATAAACAACTGACCTAGAGATCATCAGCCGGTTATCATTGGAAGAGGAACGGTTCTGAGAATAAGAGATATTGGAGGAATGCAGATTCTCTCCAAATGCCGAATTTTCAATATTTTTATACCTTATTAGCCCTAAAATTTGTTGAGGGGAGATTTTTTCGGAAGTTCACATAAAGACTCTTTTAATCCTTGAAGAAAAAGTTCTCTATGTGCTTCGCATTCTAAATAATTACATAACGCAAGTTTTTGATCTTTTGTTATTCTTCTTTCAAACCATGTTCCTTTTGATAATTTATTAAACACTCTATTAAGCAAACTAGTATTATGTGGCATCCCTGTTCTTAAATATGCATTAATATGTTGTTGTGCAAATTTTGAATACTCTGTTTCTATAAAAGTTGATTCAATAATGCTTTTACTTCTATCTTCAAATCCGTTAATTATTTCTTCCTTTTTTTCATTTTCAGCCAACCTAATTCCGCTTCCTACTTTTACAATAGGTATATACTTAATCGAAAAATCATTTTTACTTTTAAAAATAATTTCAATTAACAAAG
This sequence comes from Pseudocoprococcus catus, assembly GCF_019734885.1. GTDB lineage: Bacteria > Bacillota > Clostridia > Lachnospirales > Lachnospiraceae > Coprococcus_A > Coprococcus_A catus. The sequence goes on from NZ_JAAXCM010000029.1 coordinate 22,026, forward strand.
ATGTTTTCCAAAACTCTGAATCCGAATCATCAAATAGAAAATTTCCCTGTCCATAAATAATTTTTCCAGTTTCCCAATCTTCATAACATCCTATACAATGTGAATGTTGACAAACAACCAAATCAGCTCCACTATCAACAATACGTCGGCATATTTTTTGCAAATTTGGCGAAGGATATCTATAATGTTCTTTTCCTCCATGATACAGTACAATTACATAATCAACATCTTTTTTTAATAATTTAATATGATCTAAACTGACTAATGGATCGAACGGGTTAGCACCTGCTTTATTTTCTGTAGCAATAGAAAATTCTCTTTCGGCACAACAATAAATGCCTATTTTTATTCCATTTTTTTCAAAAATAAACGGTTTAGATGCTTCCTTTAAATTGTTACCTGCACCCGCATATTTTATGTTTTCTCTATTCAAGTTTTCCATCGTTGCTTTTAATCCTTGAACTCTTTGATCTAAAATATGATTATTCGCTAATGTAAAAAAATAAGGATTTAGTTTTTTTATGCCATTAATTGTTTTACTTAAGGCTTGTAAATTAGGCCCACACTTTTGAAGTGGGGATATTATGTCTGTTAAAGGAACTTCCAAGTTAAATATTGTGAAATCCATTTCGTGCAATAATTCACACATTGCTTCTCCCACAAGTGCCTCAACATTACCTTTTATAAACTCTGCATAATTGCTTTTTGTAGGAACCATATCCGCACCAATTAGTATCTTCGTATCCATTTAATTCTCCCTATAATTCTATCCAATTTCCAATTTTGTAATCCCATTCTATTGGTTCAATTTTATCAAATCCACTTCCATCAAAAAATGTAATTTCTCCAAAGTATATCTTATTCGAACAATAATATAAATCAATTCTAACATGCTTCATATTTTGAGATAATTTTTCAGCTATTTCTATCATTTTCTCATAATTACACGGTTTTTCAGGTTTAATACGTGAATGTTCATATCCCCATTGAAAATCCAACCAATTAAAACTTCTATCAAAGTAATCTGCTTTTGTGGGCTGGTCAGAATTTCTATCAGAATTAATCATCACAAACTTCACTTCGCCATTGAAGCAATAAAACTTATAATCTCTTAAATCTTTTGTATCGGGATCAATCATATATTTTTCTGCAATTATTTTCTTTGGAACATCTTTATATGGCCATTCTCTACCTGCATAATAATACTCTTCTTTTAAACCTTTTTCTAAATTTTTCTTTACACTCCTAATATCAAGTTCTTTTTTATTCGTACAAATATACATTCCTCTACCAGAATTATGATTACATTTTAATACAAATTTATCTGGCAAACTATTAAAATCTATTTCCTCTGGTGCATCCCATACACCTAACATTGGAATTAAATACTCCTCTCCCAACACCTGTTTAATATAATTTCTAACTTTGTATTTGTCAACCATCATCGTATATTCAGGTCTTCGTTCATTTATTTTTAGCCACTGAAGCTTTTCATTATAAGTTTTTGGATTCTCTAAATCTAATGCTCTACCCATTGAACTTTTAAATACTCTTTTTAGATATATATCATCGGGCATTGTTTTATAAAATCCGCGCCTTCCTAGCACCATTGTACGAAAATTCTTATCAATTATTATCTTTACTATTTTTCTTATTTTATTCATATAACTCCTTTAGTTTATTTAAAAATCCACTCATTTCTTGAGTATAACTATCAATATTAAATACTCTACTTGCAGTAATATATGCATTATTTTTCATTTCTATTATTTCTTCTGACGACTTATTCATCAAAATAATCAATGTTTTTTCTATTGTTAATATATCATTATTATCCAAACAAATGCCATCATACATATGTGTTATCACTGAATCTGCACCTCCAACTTTTGTACAAATCACAGGCACTCCTAAACACATACTTTCTGCAAATTTAGTAGAAAATCCAGCTTTTGCATATTGTTTATTTTCTCTTAGAAGAAAGCTAAAATCTGCTCTTTGAATTATTTTTTTTGCTATACTATTCGACACTCTTCCATGAATATCAATACCATATTTTTGCCAACAAACTTCTCCTGTTACATTTTCAAGCTGCTCTAACGTCACTCCTATAAGATCCATGTGAATATGTATTTTTTTTAAATTTATATGCTTTACAGCTTGCAATATCGGCAAAATATAATCTTTATTTCCACCTATACTACCAGCATAAACTAAATGAAGCATCGAACTTCTTTCATATTTTTCTAATATATCACTATTTCCAAATTCAAAAATAGGTGGAACAAAAATTGTTGGGACTTTCATTTTATAATAGTATTCTTTAAAAAATTTACTAATTGAAATAACACCATCTACATATTTATCTATTTTTAATATTGTTTTATCAACTTGTCTTTGGATGAGCTCTCTTTCAATAAATCCTGTTCTGTCAGATTTTTCAAACCAATCAACTCTTTCAACCAAAAAAGGAATCCTCCTTTTATGGCAGTATTTCACCATCCATGACTCACCTGCATAACCATACATTAAAATAAATTCTGGTTTTTTATTTTTTATTTTTTCTTTTAAAATCTTTCTGTATTTCCAACCAGTCAATTCATCTATCAACCATTCTATAGTTGAAATCTTAGGTATTGTTATAAATTTTGATGTATAACAATAATTAAATAGATCTGTCTCATCTGATATTTTATTCATACCTTCATAATCATCACAAATAAATGTCGTATGATATCCCAAATTTCCGAAAAGACGAGCCATATTTTGAGCATGTATCGATAGTGCCGTATTAGGTTTGCCCACATCTCCTATATATATAATTTCCTTTGTTTTATCGTTCTTCATCAAATACTTGTATGATGTTATTAGAAGCAAAAACAACATACTTCCTTTCTTTTTTTGTTTCGTGGTTTAATACATTCAGATACTGTGACTTTTGATTTTTTTCTGTAGCTTTGACTACTCAACAGGAGTGTATTGCCATCTCTTTTATCTGAATTGTTTATTAGCTGGATGTTGCCAGAGCGTTTGCTCAGAGTACTTATTTCAATCAAGTCTACGATGATAATTGTTGGTGGATACCACGGTATCAGACTTTATGAAAGGGAGGTACAACCTCATGATTTACGTCGGCATTGATATTGCCAAACTTAACCATTTCGCCGCTGCGATTTCTTCCGACGGCGAGATACTCATTGAGCCGTTCAAATTCACAAATGACTATGATGGCTTCTATCTGCTGCTTTCTAAACTGGCACCACTTGACCAGAACAGCATCATCATAGGTCTTGAGTCAACGGCACACTACGGTGACAACCTTGTTCGTTTTCTTATCAGCAAGGACTTTAAAGTGTGTGTTCTAAACCCGATTCAGACTTCTTCTATGCGTAAAAATAATGTACGCAAGACTAAGACTGATAAAGTCGACACGTTTGTTATTGCTAAAACCCTTATGATGCAGGACTCCTTACGATTCATGCCCCTGGATGATCTGGATTATATTGAACTCAAAGAGCTCGTCAGATTCCGTCAGAAACTGGTGAAGCAGCGTACCCGTTTAAAAATACAGCTGACTTCTTATGTGGATCAGGTTTTCCCTGAACTACAGTATTTCTTCAAATCTGGCCTGCATCAGAATTCTGTCTATGCCCTCCTTAAAGAGGCTCCGACACCAACTGCCATTGCTTCTATGCATATGACCCATCTTGCTCACCTTCTCGAAGTTGCTTCCCACGACCATTTCGGTAAGGAGAAAGCCAGAGAATTAAGAGTTCTCGCACAGAAGTCTGTCGGTGTCAATGACAGTTCTTTATCTATTCAGATAACTCACACCATTGAACAGATTGAGTTACTGGATAGCCAATTGTTTCACACAGAGCTTGAAATGGCAAATCTTGTCACCTGCCTGCACTCTGTGATTATGACCATTCCCGGAATTGGTTTCATCAATGGCGGGATGATCCTTGGTGAGATTGGTGATATACACCGTTTCTCAGAACCAAAGAAACTGCTTGCGTTCGCCGGACTGGATCCATCGGTTCATCAGTCTGGTAATTTCCAAGCACAGAGAACCAGAATGTCCAAGCGTGGTTCAAGGGTATTACGCTATGCCCTTATAAATGCAGCTCACAATGTTGTTAAAAACAACGCTACTTTCACGGCTTATTATGATGCCAAGAGAGCTGAAGGCCGAACCCACTACAATGCCCTTGGACACTGTGCTGGCAAGCTTGTCAGAGTCATCTGGAAGATGCTCACTGACGAAGTAGAATTTAACCTCGAATAAGAGGTCTGCATACCATAATCGATAGATTTTGAAAAAGGGCTTTTAGGGAGCTTTATTAAAGTTACCCTTTTTACCCGAAACAAAAAAATTGAATTTCTGGCTAATTTATACTTGACTTTTCATAGCTGGTCTCCTTTATATTTTTAAAAAAATTAATCCTTTTGATACAAGTCTCTTGTATACACTTTGTTACGGACATCATCAAAAACTGAATCTTACCTATTGACAATATAAGCAGATTTTCATCAAATGTTGCCGTTAAATCCAGATCTTTTTCTACTAAATATTTTTCAATATTGTATACTTTGTAGGGCTGGAATCGGCAACCCCTCTTCCCCTTATTTTTCTTTCAGACTGAACTTTGAATGACTCTTTTTACTCCTAAATATAACTTTTAAGTTATTTTTTTTAATTAAGTTCAAAATATACAAAAACGCTTCTATCTTTAATACGTACGAACCTATAATATAAATAACTATTCCTAAACAAATTTGTAGAAAAATTGTTATTATATCTGCACATCCAATATTTACTATAGGAGAAACTAGAACATACATAATTATTGACAATACTAATGATGGTAAAATATCTTTCATCTGCTCTACAATACCATATCCTATTAATTTTTTATTTGGAAAAATATTTAATAATGCTGAAATTCCTGCAAAAACAGCATTCATAATAGCAACTGCTAATGGACTAATCTGTATCGCAATAAATAAAAGAATAACACCTATCGCTTTTTTTATCATTTCTAACCTTAAACATATATCACTTCTTCCAGACGCCTTAATTGCTTGTACATTTGCTGTCTGAGATGGCTGAAACATCCAAAATAAGCAACTAATTTGTAAAAAAGGAACACAAGAGATCCATCTATCTGTTAGAAGAAGTCGAATCATTGGTTCCGCCACTATTATCAATCCTGTAACAATTGGAAACACAACATATGAACTCATCATAATAGATTGTCTTGTTAATTCTTTTAATTTACCCTTTTCCTGATTCGCTATAGACATTGCTGGAAAAAGTACACTACTTATTGCACTGTTAATATTCATAACTAATACTGACGGGAATTGTTCGCCCTTATTGTAAGATGCCAAATCTGCCGGTGTATAAATTTTACCAATAAATAAATTTTTTAATTCTACATATAATTGATTCATAAATTGAGCAGCTACTAATTTCCATCCAAATGAAAATAAAGTTTTTGCAGAATCCTTATCAAACTCAAACGTAGGATACCATTTTACTGTAATAAACAAAATAAATGTATTTATAATTGTATTTGTCATATACTGAGTAACTAATGCCCAAATTCCAGCGCCATTATATGCCAAGACAATCCCTGCAAAACCCGAGATCAAAGTCCCCCCAACTGTTGAATAAAAAAATTTTCGAAACATCATATGTTTAGATACATAGGCCTGCTGAATAGTATTCACCGATGAAAGCGGCACTTGTAACCCTAATACTCTAAGAACCAATATAAGTTGTTCATTATTATAAAATCTTGCAATAAAGGGTGCTGAACAAAATAAAAAAACATATAAAAGTAATGAAAGAAATAAACTACAAAAAAACATTGTTGAAAAATCACTTTGCTTTGCATTTGGCTTTTGAATCAATGTTTCACCCAACCCATTTGACACAAAGACATTAGCTAAATTTATAAATACTAGAACTAATGCAACACTCCCATATTCTTCTGGGAGTAACATTCTTGCCAACACTAGAGATACAATAAATGATACTCCCTGTGCTAAAATTCTTTCTCCAAACTTCCAAAATAATCCTGAAATAATTTGTTTTTTTAAACCATTTTTCATCAATTTTTCCTCTAACGTGTTAGTCTTTCAACAACTTTTCCCATTTTTTTGCTATTATTTCAACACTTAGTTTTTCACGCAATAAACTTGCATTTTTCCCCAACTTATCAGCTTTTTTAGGATTACTAAGCAAATCTATTATCGCGTCAGCAAATTTTTTATCATCACCAACAGGTGTAAGGATACCATTAATGTTATTTTTTATAACCATTCTAGCACCACCTATCGGACAATCTGTACATACCACAGGAAGTCCTATTGCCATAGCTTCTAACATTGAATTAGACATTCCCTCATAATCTGATGATGATACAAAAACACCAGCATTTACTATATACTTTTGAACATTTGCTTTTTGTCCCATAAATTTTACGTTATCAAAAATTTTTAGTTCTTTAGCATATTTTTCTAATTCCTCTTGTTGTTCTCCCTTACCATATATTTCTAAAATATATTCTGGAAATATATCAAAAACTCTTTTCATTGCTCTGAGTAGCATAAGTAAATTTTTTTGTTGACTTAATCTATTTACAGCTACAATTCTTTTTTCTCTTACTCCATCATATGGATTCGGAATTGATGACGTAATAGGATTTGCAATTACTTTTGATTTTTTCTCTAAATTCTTACCAAAATACTGTTTTGCATCTTCAGTTTGGAAAACCACTCTATATGCTTTTTTGTAACTATATTTTACATAAATCTTCTCATACCAATTGTAAAAAAATTGTGGAGCATTTCTTTCCGATAAAATAAATTTATATTTATTTAATAAATTTCCTAATATCAAATATTGATATCCTAAACCTAACGAAATCACATAATCTGGTTCTTGATTTTTCAATATTCTTTTCAATTCTTTTATTCTCAAAAATATTGCACTTTTCCCTGTGTTCTCCGGTAAATAATCAACTTTGATTTTCGGATTAATCTCATAATTGTTATTTACCTTTGAAAATACAATAAAAAACACTTCATAACCGCTTTCACAAAAATAATCAGCTAGGGCAACTGTAACTCTTTCAGCACCGCCTCCACCTAGACTGCCTATTAAAAACGTTATCTTTTTCATTAATCTATGAATTCCCATAATATTTTTCCCTTAAAGCTTTTCCAATAAGTATCATTACAATAACACCATTATATCCCAACTCAATTTGATAATATGTAGAAACTCCCATATACGCTAATAATATAAATAATCCAACAAATTTTGCTGCTTGAAGCACTATCCTATTTTGCTCATTATATACTCTGCTATTTTTAAAAACAGATGCATATACACATAGCCAAACAATCACTGGAAAGATTCCATAATGGAACATGACAAACATAAACTGATTATCGAAATAGGTATAATGCGCATTTCCCAGATATCTATAAGAAGCATTTATACCCAATCCAAAGATCAAATCTTCCCATGAATGCTGCGCAAAAAAGATTACGTATTGTCCACTTCTGGTATCTTCCAATCCTCTATTGAATAAATTTCCTGTAATCTCTGGAAAAACATAAGAAACTCCCAATACTGCAATAATAATCAGCAAAAATCCCATTAAAATCTTAACATATCTATTCCTATTACCCAAAACAGCAACAAATATAAATAATAGTATTAATGTCTGCAATACCCAACCTCTTGACTGTGTAATAAACGCAGCGGCAATGATAAACAATAAATTACAGTATATTATTTTCCTTTTATTTTTTTGGGGGAACTCTATAAAGGTCATAATACAAGCAGATGTAAACCAACATGAAAATATTCCTTTATATGACGCATTCATGGGCCAATTTATTCCATAATTAGACCAAAAAGAAAAAACAGCAATATAAAAACAACAACAAAAGAGTAAATTTATACGTAATAATTCATCCTTCAATATATTCCATATATTATCATCAAAGCCAAGCAGTGCTGACACTGGCAACAAAATTACAGATGTAGAAATTGCTTCAAAAAAAACAGATTGAATAGGTGCTTTATCTAATGACAATATAGTCCAAATCAAATAATAAAAAATCAAGCTTATAAGCAAAATTCTTATTCCTACATGGATTTTTTTTATGTAATGTATACTACATCTAAATATCAACACAAAAAGAATAATACTTGAAAAATTCAAAAAGAAAGTTCCCCATCTTCCCTTACTAACAAACGTATATGTATCATATATCGGCTCCCATTCACCAAACATATTTCTTAATATACACCCTAAAACCACACATATCAAATATGCCTTAAATAACAATTCATTTATTGTATATTTTGTTCTCATATTAAAATCACCCTTTGGATTTTTCTTGCAAAATCTTTATATGATCTTCTAATTCTTTGTTTTTAAATCTTTCAGAAATGCGTTTACCAGGTACTCCTACATATACGCCATAAGGCTGAGTACTTTTAGTTAACACGGTTCCCGCTCCTACAACGCACCCCCTCAGCCACAGTTACTCCCTTAAGAATTGTTACATTAGCCCCTATCCAAACATCCTTTTCAATAATTACATCCTGATCGTCATCTTCATCTTTTTCATCATCTGTAACATCAAACATATACTTTCCTATCACATCTATTTTGTGATCGCCTGTGATGATACTAAGCCTTGGGCCAATTATTACTTTCTCTTTAATGATAATATTTGCTCGTGTTGTCCACAACAATGCATGAGGGCCAATCGCAACATCATCTCCTATACTAATGTTGCCAATTCCCTTAATATCACTTTTTTCGGCAATATGTACATTTTTACCACAGTTTCCAAAAGAAGATTTAATTACACTTTCTCGAAAAATCTTATAAAATACCTTACGCACAAATTCTTCTGATCTATATACGAGGCTTCCTATTTTTTTATTGATTTCAGCCCCCCCATTTTATATAGATTTCTTCTGTAATAGCTTGTCACTTCTCAATCTCTCCACTTCCGTATAAACTCTTTCAAGTTTATCAATATTTTGCTGTAGAGAATATGATTTTCTTATAACATCAACACTTTCCCGTCCAGCTTTTAATCTCTTTTCATCATCTGTAAGATACTCAATAATTGCACAAGCCATGCTTTTACTGTCACCTGGTTTATACAAATATCCGTTAATTCCTTGCCTTACAATTTTAGGAATACCTCCAACATCTGTACTCACAATTGGAAGGCCACACCCCATAGCGTCCAATATTGCCATAGGCATGCCCTCATTATACGAAGGGAGAAGAAAAACGTCTGCCTCTCTCAAATATTGCTTTTTTTGCTCATTTCGGACCCATCCTGGAAATTCCACATTATCTTTATATTTCGCACTGAGTTTCTGTTTAACTTTTTCGATTTCACCACTTCCACCAAGAATAAACCGAGCATCCGGTATTTTTCTGCACACTTGGTCTACAATAGCTGGAATATCAAAGCACCCTTTTCTTTCACATATAAAACCCAAAAAAAGAATCAATTTATTATTCGGTTTTGTGATTTTTTCTTTGATCAAATCTTCTTGTAAAACACCATAATTTTCAACAACTCTTATTGTCTGTTCTGGCACAATCTCAGCAAGATTCTTTTTCCATTCTTCTGACAGTGCGATGGTTCTGATGCATTTATTGTATATTTTTTCTATGTTTTTCTTCTTTCTCTTAGATTTTCTTCGATAGAACTCATTAAAATCTGCACCGTGAACATGATTGATAACTGGAATTTTAGCAAGAGAGGACATCTCAATTATTAAAGCCTTTCTATAAAAACTTCTTCCAAAAGATGTATGAATATGGACTAAATCTGGTTTCCAAAACAAAGCTGTATAAATAAATTTAAAATATGCTCTCATTGCTTTAGAGACTTTTCGAATTATATTTCCATCACAATAAGTTTCTATAAATCGTACATTGTAATTTTCTGTCAATTGAGAGTTTGGGTACCCATTGACTACAGAGGTAATTCCGCCCTTTGCAGAAAAACTAGGCACTATCATACATACTTTCTTTTTCATTTTTCACCTTTATCTCTAAACAAGTACCATAAAAACTTGCTATTTGTTACAAAATATCTCTTAAATAATCTTCGTGGTTCTTTCATAAAACGATAAAACCATTCAAGTCCATGATCTTGCATCCACTGCGGTGCTCTTGGGATAACTCCAGAGATTACATTAAACGCACCTCCAACTGCCACCCATACCGCATTAGACCGACTTGATAATTTATTGCAAAAAATTTCCTGTCTTGGTGCTCCCAATGCAATCCAAACGAAATCCGCTTGCGATTCACTGATTCTTTCGAGTAATTCGTCCTCTTCTTTCACAGTGAGTGATCTAAATACAGATGGTTCAACACCTACGATTTTCAAATTTGGATATGATTTCTTTACTGCAGAAATGAAACTATCTAGATTTTCCTGTGTCGTACCATAGAAATAGTGTCTTACTTCTGTGTTTTCTGTCCTTTTTAATACTTCCTCAAGAAAATCCGGACCTGTTACTCTTCCCATAGAGCTTTTTCCTCGTTTTTTTCCAACCACCGATAATGGTTTTCCATCTGGAAGCGTCATAAAAGAGTTATTCTGAACTTCTCTGTAATTACTATTTTCATGGGCTGTAACCGTCGTATGTACATTTGCTGCACATATATAGTGTCCTCTCGCCTCTTCAAAATTGTCGAATAAATACTTTTGAGCCGAATTGAAATCCACCACAGATATATCCACACCAATTATCTTTATTCGTTCCATTTTTTGCATTTTAAAACTTTCTCCAAACCATCTTATCTACTACACCTGTATAACTCTGGATAATCTTTACCACTTTTGAACTTACATTTTCTTCTATATAATCAGGCACCGGGATACCATAATCTTCATCCAGATTCATCTGAACTGCTGTATCAACCGCCTGTAAAAGACTCCTATCATCAATACCTGCAAGCACAAAGCAAGCTTTATCCAATGCTTCTGGACGTTCCGTTGATGTTCTGATACAAACTGCTGGAAACGGATGTCCTACACTGGTGAAGAAACTACTCTCTTCTGGAAGTGTACCGCTATCGCTTACAACACAGAACGCATTCATCTGCAAGCAGTTATAATCATGAAACCCCAAAGGCTCGTGCTGGATGACGCGCTTATCCAATTCGAACCCACTCTGCTCCAAACGCTTACGGCTACGCGGATGGCAAGAGTAAAGAATAGGCATATCATATTTTTCCGCCATCTTATTGATAGCTGTAAACAGTGACGTAAAGTTTTTTTCTGTATCAATATTCTCCTCGCGGTGAGCAGACAACAGTATATATTTGCCCTTTTCCAAACTTAATCGCCGATGAATATCCGATGTCTCGATCTTCTCCAGATTCTGGTGCAGAACTTCCGCCATCGGAGAACCTGTCACAAAAGTACGTTCTTTAGGAAGACCTGTGTCTGCTAGGTAACGACGAGCATGCTCAGAATATGCCATATTGACATCAGAAATAATGTCTACAATGCGCCGATTGGTTTCTTCCGGCAGACACTCGTCCTTGCAACGGTTACCTGCTTCCATATGGAAAATCGGAATATGCAAACGCTTTGCGCCAACAACAGACAAGCAACTGTTGGTATCACCCAGTACCAGAATTGCATCCGGCTGAATTTCTGCCATCAGTTTGTAACTTTCAGCGATGATGTTGCCCATAGTTTCACCAAGATCCGCACCAACCGCATTCATATATACTTCTGGGTCAGCCAATTGTAAATCATGGAAGAATACACCATTTAGGTTATAATCATAATTCTGACCCGTATGAGCCAAAATCACATCAAAGTATTTACGAGTTTTGTTTATAACAGCTGCCAAGCGAATAATCTCAGGACGAGTACCAACAATAATCAATAATTTTAGTTTTCCATTATTCTTAAATGATACATTACTATAATCAGCCATTTTTTTTCTCCTCCCCCACTATCTCAAAAAATGTGTCCGGATGACTCGGATTAAAGATTTCATTACAGGTCATAACAGTCACCAAATTCTCGGTGTCAGACAAATTGATAATATTGTGTGTCCACCCGGGAATCATGTGAACCGCTTCCATCTTATCACCAGATACTTCAAACTCCACGAACTCACCTGTATTGATGTTTCGCTCCTGAATAAGTCCATGTCCAGCTACAACAATAAACAGTTCCCATTTCGAATTATGCCAATGCTGCCCCTTGGTGATACCAGGTCGGCTGATGTTGACACTTACCTGTCCGCAATCCTCTGTGTGAACCAGTTCGGTAAAAGAACCTCTGTTATCTACGTTCATCTTCAGCGTATATTTGAACTTGTCAGCTGGAAGGTATGTTAAATATAAGGAATACAGTTTCTTTGTAAAAGAGCCATCCGGCATCTTAGGCATCATAAGTGTAGTAGATTGCTGTTTGAATTTTTGCAATAAATCAACGATTTCGCCCAGCGTGACCTTATGCGTAACAGGTACACAACAATAGCGACCATCCTCTTTCAATACAGTTTCAACACCATCGAACTCACAGTGTTTCTCTTTATTTTCCAGCAAATCAAACATACCTTCTACAAGGTCATCAATATAAAGCAATTCAAGTTCTGTGCTACGATCATTAACAGTGAACGGCTCATCATTTGCGACCGCCCAGCAAAAGGTACTAACCGCACTATTGTACTTCGGACAGCTATGACCCATCAGGTTTGGAAAACGATAAACAGCAACCTTTGCTCCCGTTTCTTGTGCATAATCAAAGAACAGCTCCTCGCCAGCCTTTTTACTACGTCCATATTCGCTGTTTCCAAAACGTCCAGATAATGTAGCCTGAATGGAAGAAGACAGCATAATAGTTGCTTTGTTGTTGTGCTTTTTCAGGCAGTTCAACAGAGCAGAGGCAAATCCGAAATTTCCCTTCATAAAATCCTCAGGGTTTTCTGGACGATTCACACCTGCCAAATTAAAAACAACATCTGACTTTTGGCAGTATTCATCCAACTCTTCTGCCGTTGAACCTAAATCATATTCATATATTTCCTCAATTGCTATTTCTGGTCGGGTTTTATTTTTTCCGTCTCGAATATTTTTTAAATTATTACACAGGGCAGTTCCAACCATACCCTTGGCACCCGTTACAAGAACATTCATATTCTCACCTCTTTATTTTATCGCAGTGCAATTCGGGATATCTGCATCATCTGGAACAACTGCGTCGTTGCTAATTGTCACATTACTGCCGATTCGAACACGCTTTCCAACCTTGGCATATGTACGCACCACTGAATTGGTGTAAATCAAATCAAAATCATCTACAGAACAGTCGTGGTGGATTTCAACCCCTGGATTCAGCAGTACACCGTTACCTACTACAGAGCCATTTTGAACAGTTACATGATTCAGAAAAACGCAACCCCATCCGATTTTTGCATATGGACTTATATATGTGCTAGGATGAACCAGATTCGGAAACTCATATCCGATTTTGGCTGCTATATTATAAATACTCTCTCGGACACGATTATTCCCGATCGTGACAATCAGTTTTTTATATTCTCCAAAAAGTGTCTGTAAATCCGAAGTATTTCCAATCACTTCTACTCCACATATTTCAGTGCCCATTCCAAACCCATCATCTACAAAAGCACAGTCATAATTCAAAACCGCTGTTTCAGATGCAACACGACCAAATCCACCTGCACCCACTAACAGCAGTTTTTCTTTACACATTTGGAATGCCTTTCAGTTCATTCTGAACATACTCGGTGGTCATAATCTTTTTCACAGTTCCTTCCACATCCAGACGATTCGTATTATGGCTTGTGTAAGACTCATCTGCCATAGTATGTACTTCTCCCCTGACCACAAACTTATCGTAGTTTAAATCGCGGTTGTCAGCAGCCACGCGGAAATAGTGACCCATATCCTCGCTGCGCAGACGCTCCTCACGAGTCATCAGAGTCTCAAACAACTTTTCTCCATGACGAGTGCCTATGATATTCGTACCAGTGTCACCAAAAAGCTGCTGAACAGCCTTTGCCAGATCACCGATCGTAGAAGCATCAGACTTCTGGATGAACAAATCACCAGGATTTGCATGCTGGAAAGCAAACATAACTAAATCAACAGCTTCATCCAAATTCATCAGGAAACGTGTCATACTAGGATCAGTAATAGTAATCGGATTGCCTGCTTTAATCTGATCAATAAACAGAGGAATCACGCTTCCACGGCTACACATAACGTTACCATAGCGAGTACAGCAGATAGTGGTACCACCACGTTCCGCAGCTACACGGGCGTTGGCGTAAATAACGTGTTCCATCATGGCTTTAGAAATGCCCATGGCATTGATTGGGTAAGCTGCCTTATCAGTAGACAAGCAAACGACACGCTTGACACCTGCGTCGATAGCAGCGTGAAGCACATTATCGGTACCGATAATGTTGGTCTGGACAGCCTGCATAGGGAAGAATTCACAGGAAGGCACCTGCTTCAGAGCTGCAGCATGGAAGATATAATCAACACCAGGCATAGCATCACGGATGGACTGAGGATTACGAACATCTCCGATGTAGAATTTCACCTTTTTAGCTGCTTCTGGATGTTTAGCCTGAAGCTCATGGCGCATATCATCCTGCTTCTTCTCGTCACGGGAGAAAATACGAATTTCCTTCAAATCAGAGTCCAAGAAATGCTTCAAAACCGTAGAACCAAAAGAACCAGTACCACCAGTGATCATAAGAGTTGCGTTATCAAATGTAGACATATTTTTTTCTCCTTTTTTATTAATCATTTGTGTTAATCACGCTGAAAAATATCGCGTGTATAAACCTTATCCTTCACATCATCCAGACACTTGTCATAGCGGTTTGCAATGATAGCCTGACTCGTTTCCTTGAACTCCTCCAAATCATTAACCACAACGCTGCCAAAGAATTTCTCTCCATTTTTCAAAGTCGGCTCATAAATGATGACAGTTGCGCCTTTGGCTTTGATGCGCTTCATGACACCCTGAATGGAACTCTGGCGGAAGTTATCACTGTTACTCTTCATCGTCAGCCGGTAAACACCAACAACAACTTCTTTCTCCTTGCTTTCGTCCCAGCTGTCATTTGCTTCGTAAGCACCAGCAATCTCCAGAACACGATCAGCAATGAAGTCTTTTCTTGTTCTATTGCTCTCAACAATAGCTTCAATCAGGTTCTCCGGCACATCAGCATAATTGGCCAGCAGCTGCTTGGTGTCCTTCGGCAGACAATATCCACCATATCCAAAGGACGGATTATTATAATGAGTACCAATACGAGGATCAAGGCAGACACCATTGATGATCTGCTGAGTATTCAAACCCTTCATCTCGGCATAAGTATCCAGTTCGTTGAAATAGCTGACACGCAGAGCCAAGTAGGTGTTAGCGAACAGTTTAACAGCCTCAGCCTCGGTGAAGCCCATGAACAAAGTATCGATATTCTCTTTTATAGCACCTTCCTGCAGGAGTTCTGCAAAAGTGTGTGCAGCCTTTACCAGACGAGCATTATCTACATCGGTACCGACAATGATACGAGAAGGGTAAAGGTTGTCATACAATGCCTTGCTCTCACGCAAGAATTCCGGACTAAAAATGATATTGTCGCAGTGGAATTTTTCACGCACAGAAGCCGTATAGCCAACCGGAATCGTCGACTTGATAACCATAATGGCTTCCGGGTTGTACTCGATAACCAACTTTATCACAGCTTCCACCGCACTGGTGTCAAAGAAATTCTTCTTGCTATCGTAATTCGTAGGTGCAGCAATAACCACAAAATCTGCATCACTATATGCTTCCCTAGCATCCAAAGTTGCAGTCAGATCCAGCTCTTTTTCTGCCAGATATTTTTCGATATATTCGTCCTGAATCGGTGACTTTTTATTATTGATAAGTTCAACTTTCTCAGGGATGATATCCACAGCAGTCACCTTGTGATGCTGAGATAACAGCGTAGCAATGGAAAGGCCAACATATCCCGTTCCGGCAACAGCAATCTTTAAATCCTTAAACTCTCTCATTTCTCTGTCCCTCTAATTTTCTTATTTCTTATTTATAAAATTCAGCGTACCACTCAGCGAACTTTCTTAATCCTGTCCGCAGACTTGTGCTCGGCTTGTATCCGAAGTCACGCTCCAACGCACTGGTGTCTGCATAGGTCACAGGTACATCACCCGGCTGCATTGGAACCAGTTCCTTGTGTGCCTCGAAGTCATAATCTTCCGGCAAAATCTTCGCTCTAACTAGCTCCTCACTCAGAATCTGTACGAAGTCCAGCAGATTCTCCGGATTCTGATTGCCGATGTTGTAAACGGCATACGGCGGAACCGGCAGACCGTCCTCACCATTCTTCTTGTCCGGTGCCTTCTTCATCACACGAACAACACCCTCGACGATATCGTCTACATAAGTAAAGTCACGCTTGCAGTTTCCATAGTTGAAAATCTTGATGGTCTCACCCTTGACCAGCTTGTTAGTAAAGCCAAAGTAAGCCATGTCAGGACGGCCTGCAGGACCATACACTGTGAAAAAGCGCAAACCAGTAGACGGAATGTTGTACAGCTTGGAGTAAGCGTGAGCCATCAGCTCATTGGATTTCTTAGTTGCCGCATATAGGGAAACCGGGTTATCCACCTTGTCATCGGTACTGTACGGCACTTTCTTGTTGCTACCGTAGACACTGGAAGAAGAAGCATAAACCAAATGCTCTAGACTCTCACAATGGCGGCAGGCTTCAAGGATATTGAAAAAGCCGACCAAGTTAGATTCCACATAGGCATCCGGGTTGGTGATGGAGTAACGCACACCAGCCTGTGCCGCAAGGTTGACGACCACAGACGGCTTGTACTTCTCGAACAGCTCGGTGATCAGTACCTTGTCAGCAATATTGCCTTTGATAAAAGTGAATGTGGGATACTTGGCCAGCTCATTCAGACGGAACTCTTTCAGTGCCACATCATAGTAGGCATTCATATTGTCAATGCCGATAACCGTAGCAGAAGGAGCCTCCTGATAAATTCGCTTCACAAGATTGGAACCGATAAATCCGGCCGCGCCTGTGACTAGAATTGTTTTATTCTCTAAATTAACTATACTCATTGCATTTGTCTCCTTATTTTTTTGAAGCCTATATTTTAAGTGTCACTACCTCTGTTCAGATGAAGCACTTCCAATGTGTTGTTCATAAACCAGAGTGCTCCATACAAACGCAGGTAGTGATACTGAAAGTTATGATGATTGATAATTTCATCTGCTTTTGCTAAAAGCAGTTTCTGAGATAAAAACTGCTCTCGCAGCTCCGCCCACAGTTCAGAAAGCGTTGTAAATACGCAATGTCATTAACCCGAAAGCAGAAGATATTTATTCTAAAAGAATTAGATATCTCTCCTATACAGCTTCACTGTTTCTTTCACAACATCATCCCAGTTATATTTTCTGCATATATAATCAGCCGCCTGCTCTTTTAACCGCTTAACTGTCTCCGGCTGTTCACAGGCTTTCTGCAGTTTTTTCTTCAAATCACTGACATCTGATTTTTTAAAGATTATTGCCGTATCTTCGACCACTTCCGTACATTCCAGTATATCGGAGACCAGACAGCAGTTGCCGTAACTCATGGCTTCCAGAAGACTTAAGGGCATACCTTCCAGATCAGAAGGCAATGTATATATGTAAGCATTGCTGTACAGTTCATCCAACAGCTGGCCCTGTACAAATCCTGTAAAGATAATTCTGTCATCACCTTCGGCCAGATTCTTTAGTTCAGCCGTGAAATCATCTGTATCACTGGAGCCGCCCGCAATTACCAGTTTCTTGTCTGTCTTGACTTCCTTGAACGCTTCCACCAGATACCTGATGCCCTTCTCCGGCACTAATCGGCCGAGGAAAAGGATGTAAGAATCTTTTGTTAAGGCAAATTTGTCCGTGATTAGCTGCGGCTGTCTGATGACTGGCCGGTTAACACCATTTGGAATAAAATGTGTCTTCCTGCCGTAAGTCCGCTCAAAGTAGTCTTGAACACCTTTACTTAAAACAATGATCTCATCGGCATATTTCACAGCATTTTTCTCACCCTGGCGGATGAATTTTGACCCAAAACCGGATTTCCATTTCTCTCTGGACCAGTCCAGGCCATGAATGGTAACAACAACTTTTTTGCCAAACAATTTAGGTATCCAGGAAAAGAATGCCGGTTCCTCTGCATGAATATGGACAACATCATATTTGCCCAGTGCACTGTACAAAGCTGCAAAGAAAGAAGAACTTACTGCTGCCAGACCTTTTTTTCAATTGTCAGAACAGATTTTTGACGGATACCCGGATATTCTGTTTTCTCATTACTGTCAAATTCTGCACCGCTGACATGGTGGCCTGAACGGTTGTAACAGGTAATTTGATACCCTCTCTGTACCATTCTGGTACAGAGCTCTTTGACAACGATTTCCACTCCGCCCTCTCTGGTGAGCCTTTTCTGGCCAAACATGGCAACTGTAAGTCTCTTTTTCATACTTCCTCCAACTGTTTTCATACGCTTCCTACATCGATCCATCTTTTCTCAGAACCACCATCACTGTCTTAAGCAGTATCTTGATGTCCATCGCGATATCCCAGTTCTCAATGTATTCCTTGTCCAGTCTCACCACTTCTTCGAAGTCTGTGATGTCGCTTCGGCCGCTGACCTGCCACAGTCCGGTGATGCCCGGTTTGATAGCCAGTCTTGCATAATGATGCAATTCATACAGGTTGGTTTCTGAGATCAGTGGTGGTCTTGTGCCGACGATGGACATATCTCCTTTTAGCACATTGAAGAACTGTGGAAATTCATCTAAGCTTGTCCTTCGGATGAAATCTCCGATGCCGGTTTTGTGGCTGCCGTCCGGTAAAACTTTGTTGCCGATGACTCTTGGATCGAAGTCCATTTTGAACATCTTGCCGTCACCCAGCTTATTATCCTTCATCAGCTCGGCTTTGCGGGCTTCCGCATCCACATACATGCTGCGGAATTTGTACATCTTGAACTTCTTGCCGTTCTTGCCGACTCTCTCCTGTGCAAAGAAGATTGGTCCCGGAGAACTGATATAGATGGCCGGTGCCACGAAGATGAAGATAATGCCTGTCAGAAGACATCCCACCAGTCCGCCGGCGATATCCATCATACGCTTTGCCAGAAGCTGTCTTGCAGAAGCACAGTTGATACTTGTTGTAAGTACTGTATAGTTACCGACTTTCTCCACAAACTGCTTTTTGCCCGGCAGATCAGATGCCTTGGCCAGGTTCAGATGCACAGTCACTCCTGTTTCTGCCAATTGGTTGATCAATTTCTGCGGATATGCTACATGATCCGAAATCACGATCAGTACTTCATCCACCCACTGATGACAGATGTATGAGACAACATTGTCCTTGTTGGCCACAACTGTCACATCATGATAGCTTCTGCCCACCTGATCATCATCAATCACGGCAGCACCTGCCAGCTTATAGCGGGCGTAATTGTGATCCTTCATATTGGCAATAACGTCTCCCACCATATCCTGGGATGTAACAATGAATAAGGTTTGCTTGACTCCGGTTTCCATCTGCCTGCGAAGTTCCCTTTTGTGAAGCTCTCTGGTACCATATGTAATAAATATATAAAGGATAAAAGTGATCAGCAGAGATAATCTGGAATAGTTCTGCCCTTCTTTGATAATAAAAAGGTACACCACTGATAAGGCGCCAAGAATAGCCCCATGCTGAACGGTGATGACAAAGTCTCTATAACAGCCTTTCTTCAGCACACCTGAAAGGGTGCCGAAAAGGATCATCACTGTCAGATCCATGACTTCAAGAATCAAAGCCATATTCCGGTATAATGGATCCGCATAAGGATTCACATGACGTCCCAATATAAGAAATGAAAGCAGAAAAGCAATCTGCAGACAGACCATGTCCAATAGCAGAAAGTCAAAGTGCTTCATCCATCCGTCTGATTTTCTTTTGTACATACAATACTCCCTCTTAATCTTAATCTGGCCTACCTGCATATCTGACAACACCGAACTGCTGCTGTCACTTGCTGTCACAGTATGCTGACAGAATATACATCATCATCGATGAACTGTACAAAGGTGTTATCAGATAATTGGAATATAAAAAGCATCACTCCAAATCCAATAACACCTCCAAAATATTTTTCATTCTATTCTCGCATTCTTAATCCGGCCGCCCTGAAAAAGTTCCTCCTGAACACTTCCGGATCCTGCCGGTGAAGCTCTGTCATAATCATACGTACTCTGTATGTTTTTAACACTATTGTAACAGACAGATTTCATTTACATTATAGTGGATTTTTTGACAATGTCAATAGCACAGCCGCCCTTTGATGTATAAAAATAGACACGATGTTAACAAATGTTAACAAAAAAGCGAATGCAGCCTCTTTTATACTCGATACCGCATTCGCTTTCAATTTTTATACGTTTGTTTTTATGCCTCAGTCATTGCATTTCTGATGGCAGCAAGAAGCTCATCATAGGTCTCATAAGCCGGAATGTCCGGATAATCTGCCTTGATCTTGTCTGTGCTTCTGAACAGGAATCCCGCCTTGCTGGCCTGAATCATACCAAGGTCATTGTAAGAATCACCGCTGGCGATAGTCTCAAATCCGATGGACTGCAGTGCCTTCACTGTGCTGAGCTTTGACTGCTCGGTACGCATCCTGAAGCCTGTGATTTCTCCGTTATCTGCCACTTCCAGCGTATTGCAGAAAAGCGTCGGCCATCCCAGCTTCTCCATCAGCGGTGTGGCAAACTGCGTAAATGTATCGCTGATCAGAATGACCTGTGTGAAGCTTCTCAGCTCATCTAAGAATGCCTTCGCACCAGGCAGCGGATCGATCTTCGCAATCGTTTCCTGAATCTCCTTCAATCCAAGGCCATGCTCCTTCAGGATTCCCAGACGCCAGTTCATCAGTTTATTATAATCCGGTTCATCACGGGTGGTTCTCTTCAGTTCAGGGATTCCGCTGGCCTCCGCAAATGCGATCCAGATCTCCGGTACCAGTACGCCTTCAACATCCAAACAGGTAATATACATAACAGATAACTCCTTCCATTCTGGTGGCCCATTCTCCAATTTCTCTATGAAATAGTACCACTTTACTACATTGAAATCATCTTATCATATTTTCTGGCACGATACAAGTTTTTTCTTGGCTGTATTTCATATCATCCAGAGATTTTGTCTTTTGTGACCGGCTCCTATTCCGGATTTTTAATTACTGCACTATTTGCTTTTATTTCTTACCAAAATGGAAAAATCCCTTTTTCTCATATGGTTCGCTTGTATAACTGATCAGTTCATATCCAATATCTTTGATTTCTTTCTTCGCCCATGGAATATCCAACTCTGCATCACTGATGATGACTGTCTCTCCATCTTTTGCTGAAGATGTAACTTTCTTTACTTTAAAGTTCTTGCGGATCAGATCATTCATATGTGCTTCGCACATTCCACACATCATACCATCAATTTTTAATACTGTTTTTACCATAATTATGCATTCCTTTCGTTGTGAACTCCAGGCTTGCCGCTTACCTTCTTCGTCAGCGGAAGTCATACTGCCTGCACCGGCAGACAGGTCGATATAATGACATACTGTTTTCACATGTCAATATACACCCCCAGGGGGTGCTTGTCAATTCATAATTATGTAAGCTTGATGTGATTTTTTATCAATTAAAGACAGCCACAATCTCCTGCTCCCCAACAATTGGTGTATGACCGCTGCTGTCATCCAGCGTATACTGTACCCGTATTGTCAATCCTGTTTCATTCTCTTCTATAGAATATGTCTCTGTATGCAGCAAAAATTTTGCTCCGACCATATAGGCTTTATAATCCACCATGGTCGCAGTCAATGTATCAAACAGCATATCACAGGTAATCGCGCCCACACGGTGCAGCAGCATTTTCTCCTGATCTGCAAATATCCCATTCTTGGTGATGGCATTGCCTGTATAATCTGTATAGGCCAGCATATGCTGTCTGCCGTCCCATTTGTACTCTCCCGTTGTCTCCCACTGACTATCAACGCCTTCTACAATACTTTTAATACGGATAGCAACGTTTCGCACTGCCGATTCTGATCCTGTACCTGTCTCTTTGATATAAATAAAATCCTGTTCCATTTATCTGACTCACTTTCGTGTATTTTCTTATTCTGATTTATCATCCGTAAAACTCTCCCCTTCTCCCGAAGAGTTCTTCGGTCTTCTGACATAACTGCTACAAACATAAATAAAAAATTCAGTATTATTTTATTTTCGTTTCCAAACCCCGGTTTTGTCCTCGATTCCGAATTTTGCCGGATCAAAGACCGGATTCTTGCCTTCCTTCTTCTGCTGTTCGTAATCCTTCAATATAGCCGACGCTTTCGGCGCCAGCAGTGCAATGGCGATAATGTTGGCCCAGGCCATAAGTCCATAACCGATATCACCCATGGACCAGATAGCGTCCGCATTGACCAGTGCGCCGAAAAATGAGGCTGCAAGGAAGACTGCACGGCAAATGTTGACTGCCAGCTTGCTGTTGCCTGTCAAATAGCGGATGTTCGCTTCTGCCTGATAGCAGTAGCCTGTCATAGATGTAAAGACAAATAAAACGATGACAATGGCCAGTACTTTGCCGCTCCATGTTCCATATGTATTCATCAGCGCATGCTGTGTCCATTTGATACCAGCCTCAATGCCGCCTGTCTGACTGAGAAGCAGATTTCCCGCACTATCGCAGACATCAAATGTACCTGTCAGCAGAATGATCAGTGCTGTAGCTGTTCCGATGAACAGTGTATCCACATAGATAGAGAATGACTGGATCAGCCCCTGCTTCGCCGGATGAGAACATTCTGCCGCTGCAGATACGATGGCGCCGCAGCCCATACCTGCTTCATTGGAATAAATGCCTCGCTTAACGCCCCAGGAAACGGCAGAACCGAGAATTCCGCCGAAAACTGCATGTTTACCGAAGGCTGATGAAACCACCACTCCAAGAATTCCCGGAAGCTTTGTGATATTCAATCCAAGAATCACAACCGCTGCCAGGATATAAATACCGCACATCACCGGTGCCAGCATCTCAGCAATCTTCGCAATACGTTTAATACTGCCGTATACAACAATTCCAAGAATCACACAGCAAATGGCACCTACCAGAATCTTATTCACAGAAAATGCTTCTTCAAAAACCGTTACCAGCGAATTGATCTGAACCCCAGGCATCAGAAATCCCGGGCCAAGGAATGCCACCACTGCAAACAAAATGGCGTACGGCTTGCATTTAAGTCCCTTCTCGATATAGTAGGCCGGTCCGCCCATATACTCACCATCGGGATTCTTTACTTTATAAGCCTGTCCCAATGCGGATTCTGTATAGGCAGAAGCCGCCCCGATCAGGGTAATGATCCACATCCAGAAAATGGATCCCGGCCCGCCAAAATAAATGGCTGACGCCACACCGGCAATGTTGCCCATGCCCACACGGGCACCAACAGTTGTGGCAAATGCCTGAAACGGCGTAATACCGTTCTCACTTTCTTCTTTTGCTCCAAGTAAACGTACCATTTCCTTCAGTAACCGAATCTGAGGAAACTTCATGCGAATTGATAAATAAAGACCGACTCCCAGGCAGAGCAAGACAAGCACCATACTCCAGATCATGGAGTCTACATGACTGACAAATTGTGAAAATGCTTCCATAAAAACGTTAAAACCTCTTTCCAACCGGCACATAGACAAAACAAAATCCTGATAGACAAACCTATCAGGATTCTGACAAATAAGCCCGGTTAATTACGCAACAATGGTACTATGATACGCTATATTCTACAAAAAATCAACCATCACAGGCAAAAATGTTCATTTTTTAGTACATTAAATTATTGCATTGTAGAATGTAAGGTATAATACGTATTTCTTGCCCTTCCATTCTTCTGTAAATATCCTTTTCTAACCATATTTATTCACCTCTTTCAAGTCTATCGGCTCATTATTTAGCTCAATTGATTTGATTGATTTGATTTTTAACTATGAGAAACACGCTTCGCGAGTTTCTCAAGTTATCGCGGCCTCTACACTCCGTTTCGGTCGTTGCTAAACAAGCGCCACTGGCGCTTAGCAACGCCAAGGTCTCGTGCAAGCACGGACTTTGGCTCGTTGCTTGCGTAAATAAAAAAGGCCTGTATATTTCATATCCTCATAAAAATAGAATATGATACATACAGGCCTTTTAATAACTATACAGGCAATTTCAATATGATTTTTGTGAATACATGCGGTTCGTCCACATGTGACACCGCTTTATGGCCATCGTGCGGATACGCAATATAGAAGATGTCTTTTGAGATTGTCATGTGATGTGTGCGTTCTCCATCCCATCTGGCAGCATCTTTTTCTGCATCGTATGGAATGGCCTCTGTCAGATCTGCCAGTTCCATCCAGGCCATTTCTTCCTGGCCATCCAGAAGGATCTGAACATCAATGTACTGCTTGTGGGATTCAAATGTTCCTTCAGAAAGTGGTTTGGTGGTACCATGTTGAACTTTGAAAAAACCGTCTGGCACACTGTTTAATTCATAGCGTCCGTCAGAAAGTTCACCTTTTTCCTGAAGCATCTGCTGAATTTCCTTCCAGGCAGCTGTGATGCCCACTGCCATTGGTTCATAAAAACCGATATGTTTGATATGGTCGATAATCATGATTTTTCACCTCATTGTTATTCGTTTGAACAGCTATTCATCATTCTCCCGCATACTTTGTGCGGAATTGACTCAGTTGTTATCTTACTTGTCTTACTTATCTTACATTTGTTTGACCCTGATAAATGTAGTCAAAATCGACTGCACTCATCAGGGTCTTTTGGAATTTTATGTTAGCTTAAGAAAGCGCTATTTGATCTGAGCGGATGTCGGGTTGTAGAAGCCTGCTGTTTCACGCTTTGCACCCATGACATCT
This sequence comes from Pseudocoprococcus catus, assembly GCF_019734885.1. Taxonomy (GTDB): domain Bacteria; phylum Bacillota; class Clostridia; order Lachnospirales; family Lachnospiraceae; genus Coprococcus_A; species Coprococcus_A catus. The sequence continues at coordinate 47,129 of NZ_JAAXCM010000029.1, forward strand.
TCTTCTGTGAAGCCCATGTATTTGATGCCGATTCTGTTTTTGTAAGCAAATGCCAGATGGAGTCTGCCGTCTTTGCCCTGCATCAGATAAGGGTATTCGTACTGCTTGTTGTTGGTTGTATTTTCGTCCCCTGTGAAGCCTTCGCCTCTTTCCATGACACGGATCATTGGCCATGTCTTGCCGCCGTCCTCAGAAAGTGCAACAGCAACAGGGCAACGAAGTCCCGGCCATGCCACTTTGCCGTATACCGGATGTGGCGCATGGGTTGGGTTGTAAGCGATGGCAATTCTGCCGCTGGCCAGTTTCAGCGCACTGATACTGGAGTTATTGTTCGGAAGTACTGTCGGAACCGGTTTTGTCCATGTATCACCCCAGTCTTTGGATTCGCTGATATAAATGTTGTCAGCGAAACGGCTGCGGAGAAAGCATACAAGTTTGCCGCCTTCAAGTTCTACAACATTGGCATGAACAGCACCGTTGCTTTCAGGCATGTCGACTTTCTTCCATGTCATGCCTTCATCATCTGAAATACGGAATGCAGTTGGATCGCCTTCAAGACCATTCACAGAGTCTGTGCAGATCCAGTTACCGAAAATCCAACGACCATTTGAAAGCACCTGGATTGGCTGACGACAGAAGCTGCCCTCTTCCGGGAAAATAACTTCCGCTTCGCCCCATGTTTTGCCGCCGTCAAAACTCTTCTGGCAGCGGATAATGGAGGTGAACTGCATATTGTCTTTGCCTTCCATACGGTCTAACTGTGCTGTATACATACACCATACGGCACCGTCCGGTCCTTTAAATAAGGAAGGATTCTGTTCACTTCTCTCACTATCATAGGAAACCTGGACCGGTTCACTCCAGTGATCACTGCCATTTTCCCATCTTGCGCACACAATGCTGATATCTTTGCTGCCTTCGAAGGAACCAGCAAACCATGCGCAGAGCCTATCACCGTTTTCAAGCTCAAGAAGTGCCGGTGCATGGGCTGTGCTGTATTTGCCCGGAGGTACCATAGCCTCAAGGGTTCCCATATCTTCATTATAATAAACGGTTCCGTCCGGGGTCAGTCCCTGAATATGTTTGAATTCCATAGATTTTCTCCTCTCGTATAATAAGTACTCCAATGATTCTACATGTACGCCCAAGTTGACAGCTGCGGGAAGAACATATAAATTGCGATGATCAGTGTCATAATGCCCCACAATGGCAGGATGCTCTTGGCAATCTTAAAGGGCTCCACCTTAGCAATTGGTGCCATGATATAGAGGCTGACGCCAAAAGGCGGTGTCAGTGAACCGATGGCTACGATGCCGGACATACCTGCGCCGTAAACCATTGGATCAATACCAAAGGATGCTGCAATTGGTGCAACGATTGGTACTATAATGGCAATCGGGTTCATGAACATCATACCGATAGACATAACAATAATACTTACAAAGATAAATGCCTGTGGTGAAGAAAGAACGCTTGTGATAGCTGTTCCGATGATCTCGCCGCCATTGAACACATCCATCAGTTTTGAGAATGCAACTGCAAAAGCCAGCATCATGGCAACGGATGCCACGTTTTTGACAGAACCGACAATGGCCAGCCACAGGCCTTTGAGATCCAGTGACTTATAAATAAACAGAGAAACAATACATGCATAAACAACGGATACGGCTGCTGCTTCAACAACTGTCAACAGACCGGAGAAAATACCGCCCAGGATGATAACCGGTGATAAGATCCCCCAGATACCGTGACCGATAACTTTGCCTATGCCTTCTGCACGAAGGGCTTCATAAGATTCACGGATCTTTGTCTGGTCTCCCTGGTCTTTACGACAGTGAAGCAGCGTGATGACAATCAGTGCAGTGGCACATGTCAGACCAATAACTGCACCGACTTTGAACATCTGTCCTTCATCTGTACCTGCCATGGCGCAGTACTGAAGGATAGCTGAACTTGGAGGAATCAGCTGTCCCAGAGAACCGGCTGCAGCGATCATACATGCGAAGAACAGGCGGTCATAACCGTATTCAATGAGAATTGGCAGTACCATGGCACCCACAGCTGCAACAACGGCCATACCGGAACCTGAAATCATACCGTAGAAAATAGCAGTTAAAACAGCTACCAAAGGAATACAGGAACGGAATCTTCCCAGGAAGTAACGGAAAACATTGAAAATCTTTTCTGTCAACTGTCCCTGCGACATGATATTACCGGATACAACGAATAATGCGATGGCAACGTAAGTTGTCTTACCTGCTGCACTTGTCAGCCATCCGACGATATCGGACATCTGGTAAAGGCTTCCGCCTGTCATCAATGAAGGAATGATAAACGCAGCGCCGTATGCAGCCACCATAGAAAATCCAAAGAGGAGCAGCACTACAAAAAATACTCCGAAAATTACGCCTAACATTTTTAGTCCCCTTTCTTTTTCTATGATACAGATACTTCATCCGATGATTTAATCGTTTTGATAAACATCTGGATATCTCTGATCAGATTAAGTGCAAAACCTACAAGCGGTGCAAGGTAGATGAGCCATAATGGCATACCTGTTACACCCACACTGCCTTCTGCCTTTGTCTGAGCGACAAAGATGACAGAGCCGTAGATAAAAAATACTGTTAAAATACCGTCAAATACGAACTGTGCTGAGAACAGGAAGTTCTGCAGCTTTTTAGGATATTTTGCTGTCAGTGCGTCAACGATGATATTGGCACCTCTCTTTGTACAATAGCTTGCACAGAAGAAACATACCCAGATATAGGCAAAGATTGAGATTTCTTCCGGAATGCCCATCCAGCCCGGAGCAAGGAATTTGCAGATAACATTGACTGTTTCCATGATGAACATGATAATAATGCCCACTGCAATAACATTTTCTTCAAGTTCTTTAAACCAATGATTTTTTGCCTTCTCCATAGCAGTCCCCTTTCTATTTTGTTCTTCCTTCTGACATGCGGATTGCGTAATCCATTGCATTAATAAGGCTTAATTCGTTGGCCACGCCTTTTCCTGCCTGGTCAAAAGCAGTACCGTGGTCAACAGATGCACGAATGATCGGAAGACCAAGTGTGATATTAACACCTGCCACTGCATCCCATTTCTGTTCTGCCTGATTGTATACAAAGCCCACCACTTTAAGTGGAATATGTCCCTGATCGTGATACATAGCTACAACGATATCATACCATCCGCCCCGGGCTTTTGAAAAGACTGTATCCGGAGGGACAGGACCATCAACGATGATGCCTTCACCTTTGGCAGCTTCGATAGCCGGTGTGATTTCTTCAATCTCTTCACGGCCAAACATACCGTTTTCGCCGCTGTGCGGATTTAAGCCGGCAACACCGATCTTCGGCTCTTTGATGCCGAGTTCTTTGCAGGCCTGATCAGCGATTCGGATAACTTCCAACACACGGTCTTTTTTGACTCTGTCGCATGCTTCTCTCAAGGATACATGGGTAGAAACATGAACAACTCTCAGATTTTCATGGGCAAGCATCATGGTATATTTCTTTGTGCCTGTATATTCCGCATAAATTTCTGTATGGCCTGAATAATGATGACCTGCAAGATTCATTGCTTCCTTATTTAATGCATTTGTCACTGTGGCATCTACTTCATGGTTCATAGCCAGTTCAATGACTTTCTTTACATACTGGAAAGCTGCATTGCCGGCCATAGCAGAAACAACACCTCGCTCCAGTTTGTCCATATCCACAAGTTTCATATCATAAACATCAATGGTACCGAATTCAAATTTTGCTTCTTTGACATCGGATACAGCATTGATCTTGACATCTTTTCCGACGATGCCCACTGCTGCTTCCATGACAGCTGCGTCACCGATGATGATCGGTGAGCATTTCTCATAGATTGCAGGGTCAGATAATGCTTTAACTGTAATTTCAGGGCCGATACTTGCAGGATCGCCCATTGTAATACCAAGGATCGGTTTCTTACTCATTTTCATGTGCCTCCTATGCCATGCCTTTTGCTTCGTTTTCTTTTAATACTTTCTTGATGGCTTCAATACCGGCTTCAGGCACCTGGTTGAATGGTGCACGGCACTTGCCGACCGGATGACCCATCAATGCAACTGCAGTCTTAACGATGGTGTTTGGATTGCCGTATTTGAAGCAGGCTCTGAAGGATGCGATGGATGCATTGGCCACCTTTGCTTCTTCGATCTTGCCTTCCATAAACAGATCATAAATAGAAGACATTGTCTTAGGATAAAGGTTTGCGCAGCCTGCGATACCGCCTGTGCCGCCTGCTAACAGATTCCAGATGATCAGTGCGTCGTTGCCGGATAAAACACTGAAGTTCTTGTCTGTCTTTGCGATATATTCAAGAATATTGTTGAAATTGCCTGAAGAATCTTTTGCACCAACGATGTTATCGATTTCAGCCAGTCTGCCTACTGTATCCGGTGCGATGGCATTGCCCGTTCTTGCAGGAATGTTGTAAAGAACGATTGGCATGTTCGGAACTGCTTCAGCAACTGCTTTGAAGTGTTCATACAATTCGTTCTGGGATGCAGCTGCAAAAGATGGTGTGATGATAGAAAGAACATCTGCGCCAAGGGATTCTGCCATCTTGGACATACGGATTGTATCTTTTGTGCTGATGCAGCCTGTGCCTGCGTATACAGGAACTCTGCCATTTGTTTCTTCAATAACTGTCTTCAAAACCAGTTCTTTTTCCTGGTCATTGAGAATGTAGCCTTCGCCGTTTGTACCGAATGGGAACAGAGCGTGTACACCACCGTCGATGAGACGGTTTACCTGGTTGCGAAGTTCTGCTGCATTGATGCTTTCATCATCGTTCATCGGAGTAATAATCGGTGGGATAATTCCTTTAATTTCAACGTTTTTCATTTTACTTTGCGCTCCTTTATCTAATCTGTAACTATAAGTTCCGTTTGATTTTTCTTTTATTTCTTCTATATATAATGCTGTATGCCTGCGGCTTTATCTGATTTTCTCTAACTCAGAAATTTTTTCTTTTTTTGCAAACACTTCTGCTATTTTAGAGTATTTCCAGATATAAAGCTCTTGCATCTTCAGCAGTTACTTTTCTCATGTTGTTAACAAGCAGTCTCTGGACATCCATACCGGCTGTCACAAGGAAATCAAGATCATCTTTTGATACACCATATTCCTTCAGGCTTGTAGGAATATCCAGATGTTTGATGATACTGCACATACGATCTAATACCCATGCAGATTTCTCTTCTACAGAGAGACTTGCATCACCATTGTGGTTGACTCTGTCATAAGCTGCTGCAAACTTTTCACGAACAACCGGCTCATTGAATTTCATAACCGGTGCCAGCATGATGGCATTGGATACACCATGCGGAATATGATATTTACCGCCCAGAGGATAACTCAGTGCATGGACAGCTGTTGTACCGGATGCTGTGATGGCTACACCTGCATAAAATGCTGCGATAAGCATATTGTTCCTTGCATCATCTGCTGTTTTATCGTCGCAGGCTGCTTCAATATTGTTGATGATCAGATCGAATGCTTTCAGTGCAAATGTGTCTGAGAAAGGATTGGCCTTATTGGATGTGAAACATTCAATGGCATGCGCCATAGCATCGATACCTGTTGAAGCTGCAATCTTTCTTGGCAGTTTTTTTATCATTTCACCATCAAGGATCACATAATCAGGAATCATTTCATCATTGACGATACCGACTTTTAATTCTTTTTCAGGAACAGCCACGATAGCATTTGGTGTTGCCTCTGCGCCTGTACCGGCTGTTGTAGGGATCATCAGGGATTTCACACATTTTTTAGCCAGCTTCGGATTGTCCAGAAGATCTCTTACCTGATATTCATCTGTTGCAAGGATAGAACAAAGCTTTGCTGTATCCATAACGCTGCCGCCGCCAACAGCAACGATGAAGTCACAGCCTTTGTTTCTGAATTCATCGACAACGTCCTGTGCCTGATCACATGTTGGTTCCGCAGCCAGGTCGCTGATGAGTTCATAAGCAACGCCGGCTTCTTTAATATAGTTTAATGGTGCTTCCAGAAGTCCCGCACCGATAATGCCCTGATCTGCAAATACTGCGATTTTCTTTGCATTCTGAGCTGTGATATCTTTGACATTCGCTAATGCGCCTTTGCCTGCATAGACTGCATGGGGCATTTTTAATGTGTACTGTTCTAACATTTGCTTTTCCTCCTGTTTGATTAAAATTGGTTAAAATTAATCTATCGTTTATCTGTTGTTCGTTGTAACCATTTTTATTGATATCTGCTGTTTACTGTGCCAAAATCCTTGTCAGCTGCTCAATCAGTCTTTCCTGACCAAAACCGCCGGATTTTGTGATTACATAATGTTTTTTGTCCTGATAATTTAAGGATGTCAGAACACATCCCGGTCTGATCTCATTCACCGGTTCCAGTTCACTGACTCCGATGGCCTTCATAAATCCGATCAGTGTATCACCGCCTGTGATCAGATAAGTAGCTTCCATGCCGGCATCGATAAGCTTTTTCAAAAGATAACCCAAAGTTTCTGAAATTCTCACCCGGACATCTTCAATGGAGTAGCCCTTTTTGGCTGCATATTCCATTGTGTCATTGTGTCCTTCTTCATCATTGCTGTCGATGATAATATGCTGCATGCCGTCCTTTGCAAGCTGACGGATCTTCCCAAGGCCTTCTGGCTGATCCCAGTAACTGATTTCCAGTTTTTCCTCCGGTTTCAAATGGATTCTCGGAATGCCCATCTTCTCGCCATAAACAATCTGGCTCTTTGTGATCGGATTAACACTGCCGCACAGGAAAACAAGGTTTTCTTTTAATTTCACATCGCCACTTTTTTTCACCGGCAGTTTCAGAAGCTCCGGAAGCTTTGCCGCAAAACCGGCACATCCTGCAAGAATCGGAATATCGCTCTTTTTGCTGACTGCCTCAGCAATTTCATCTAAATCCGCATCTGTCTCAGCGTCATAGAGAAATAATTGCTGTTTTGCTGCTTCTGCCGCCTTCTGCCTTCTTTCTTCTGATGCCTGAGTTTTCCAGTCCTCAGCTGTCTGAAGCTTTCTTTCTGCTTTGCTGACGCCGATAACCCCGCCTCTGTAACCGGTTGCCCGAAGTAATTCATCTACCCGGTCATACATCACGGGTTCAAAAAGATCCTGTCCGAATACGCTTTCCTTCACCGGAATACCGTCTATATAATGAACACCGTCAACGGTGATTCTTCGCATTGCCGGAAAAGCCGGAACAAACACGATATTTTTTCCAAAAACTGCATCTGCCGCTGCCTGCAGCTCACTGCCTACATTTCCTCTTAAGGCTGAATCCGTTTTCTTATAGAAGCAACGGATACCGTACTTCACGGCCCGCTGACACACATCATTGACAATCTCATAGGCTTTTTCTTTCGGTACATGACGTGTCTCCACATCAATCACAATCACATCACAATCAGAATCCGGCTCCACCCAGTGACCGCTTACAACAACCTGAGTCCGAATGCCCTTTCCCGAAAACTGAACACCTGTATCCAAAGCCCCTGTAAAATCGTCCGCCAGTATTAACAGTTTAACCATCTGCCTATCACCTTCCTCCTGAAAATTACTCAATACTTCGTCAAAAACCACTGCGACCGTTCAATTCATTAGCAGTCACAATCGCTCACATTTCATATCCCTATTCTATTCAAAAAGCATTCTGCGCACAATTTCAAGAATATGCAAAAATGTTTCATTTTGAAACATAATAGAATTTTATAAAATAATGTATTGATTTATCCTTTTTTTAATCGTATAATATGTTTCATATTGAAACACATTATACAATTTGTTATACAGTCACTATCATTATTCAGGAAATTCTACTTTTAATTTCCTGTTAGATTCAATGTACCTGGATTGTGACAGAGTTTCTCATCAAAAACAACGGAGGAAATGAAGCAACCATGAAAGACACTATTCGCGTACTGGCCATTGCCCCTTATGAAGGGCTTGCCCATCTTTTAAAACTTATCGGCAACCAATACGATATGCTCCACCTGGATATTTTTGTTGGTGATCTGGAACAGGGTCTGACCATTGCCAGGTCCCATCTTCCCGGCCGATATGATGCTGTCATCTCCCGAGGCGGAACGGCGGATAGGATTCGCTGCATCACACCGCTTCCGGTCATTGATATTTCTTTCTCGGTTTATGATATTTTGCGATCATTGAAGCTGGCTGAAAATTACGCTCAGAATTATGCGTTTGTGGGATTCCAGAGTATTATTGATACAGTGCATATTCTCTGTGACCTGCTGCAGTACCGCATCGAGACCCACGTTGTTAATTCAGAAGAAGAAATTGCCCCGACCCTGGAGCAATTAAAAAAGCAGGGCATCACCCTTGTATTCGGTGACACCCTGACCCATGAAATTGCCGGAGAAATGGGTATGAATGCTGTTTTTATTAATTCCGGTGCTGAAAGCATTCATGAAGCCTTTCGGCAGGTGATTCAAATGTTTAATACATTTTCCATGTTTGACAGCCGGGTTCATCTGCTGGAAGATGCCATGAGGCTCCAAACTTCTTCCAGTATCATTTTACAGGAAGATGGCAAACTCTATTTTTCCTCTTATGACGAAGATGATGCTGAAGAAGTGCTGAATTATTTGCGGGGAATGATCACTTCCACTCTGCCTGACCGCCATTCCAAATCCTTCCATCTGATCGGAGAAAAACTATTTTCCATTCAAATGCAGAAGAAAAACTATAAAGACAACGTATTTTATCTTTTTTCCCTTGGATTGTCGCCAATTCCTAAAGGCAGCAGCAAAAACGGTGTGCGCTACTATAACCACGAGGAGATCAAAAGCAATTATTTTACCAGCTTTTTCTGCCTGACGGCAAAGGCTTCCGACCTGAATACGACGCTGCATGAAATGAATGCCAGCCGCCGTCCGATTATGATCCTCGGTGAACGCGGCACCGGCAAAGACCACATTGCCTATCGTCTGTATCTTGAGAGTCCCTATACCAATAAGCCTTTCATCTCCATTGACTGCAAATTGATCACGGAAAGATACTGGACCTTCCTGACCAAGCACATCAATTCGCCATTTTGCGACAATGATAACACCATTTATATCAGCAACATCCAGGATCTCAGCGACTCCTGGTGCCGCCAGCTGCTTTCACTGATTTTGGATACCCACCTGTATAAGCGAAACCGGCTGATGCTCTCTTGCTCACTGAGTATTGAATCTGACAGAGATCCATCCAGGGATTTCATTGATTATCTGCCATGTACCTCTCTGTACATGCCGCCGCTGCGTGAACTGACGGATGACCTGCCATCGGCTTCAGCCCTTTATCTGAACAAATTGAACTCTGAACTTTCCAAACACATCTCCGGCTTTGAGACGGATGCTCTGAAAATTCTCTGCGACTACGACTGGCCGGATAATTTTCTCCAGCTTAAGCGCGTGCTGTCAGATGTTGTCATCCACACAACCGGCAATTACATCCAGGCCGACTGTGTCAAAGAGATTCTGGCACGTGAAATGACACAGTATGCGATGACTGCACCTGTCAAATCCACCATTGATTGCAATCAGCCGCTGCAGGATATTATCAAAAATGTTGTCCTGTCAACTCTTCAGGACTGCGGTGGCAATCAGACTAAAGCCGCACATAAACTTGGCATCAGCCGCACAACCATGTGGCGGTATTTAAAATAAGCGCTGAACGGTAAAAAGCACTGAATCCAACCAAAGGTTTCAGTGCTTTTATCTCTATTCATTAATATTATATTTACTTGTAACTGTTAGGATTGATGTGCCACAACTCGTACCAGCTGTTTCTTTTTCCTGACAACAGAAGCTGCAACCACACCGGCCATTACCAGCATTGCACCCATATACCCCTTCCCGGACAATGTCTCATGCAGGAAGATGTATGAGAAAATAGCCGAGAAGACCGGTTCCAGTGCAAATAAAAGACCTGTATGTTCCGGTGTTGTATACTTCTGTGCCATTGGCTGCATCACGAATCCAAAGGCACTGCATACAAATGCCAGACCAAGAATAGCAATCCACTGGGAACCGCTTGACGGCAATGTCGGTGTTTCAAATATAAATGTGCAAATGACACCATACAGTGCTGCAAATCCAAGCTGCCAGATGCCAAGGAGCATTCCGTCCTCTTCCTGTGCAAACTTGTCCGTCAGCAGAATCTGCACCGCATACACAGCTGCACCCGCAAGGCAGAGAATATCACCGCTGTGGAACACCAGTGACTGCTGCAGAGTCAGCAGACAAATACCTGTCATGGTCAGCAGAATACTCAGGATATTCTGGTGATCCGGCATTTTCTTCTTGATCACCCCATGGAAAATCGGCACAAGAACAACGGTTGTACTTGTCAGAAAACCGCCGTTGGAAGCTGACGTCGTCTGAAGGCCATGCATCAGAAACGCAAACAGCCCAAACAGAAACAGGCCAAGAACCGCACCTTTCATCATCACACACTTCGTCGTCTTCCTGAACTTTTCAAAAAACAAAAGTAAAACCGCAATAAATGCGATACCAAACCTTAATGCAATAATACAAAACGGCGGGATACCATCCAAACCAATCTTCATCAACAGATAGGAACTGCCCCATGCCATCGCAACCAGCGCCAGCATACTATCCGCCCTCTGCTGAGTCCATCCATACTCCCTCATTTTTCCACTCTACTCCTCTATCCTTATTTCAAGGTGCCTTTTAATTTGGCATTGCAAAATCAATTTCCCGATGATCAGTCTGTCCGACTGTCCATTCAACGCAGGTGCTTCTAAAGTGGCCGGTACTTAGGCACTGTCCTTTAGTGCCTTATGTACCGCTGCCAACTTTAGGCAGTGCAAACGTGCCTGCGTTGAATGGACAGTCGGACTGGCTGATATGGAAAACAAGGATTTTGCAATGACAAATTTTACAAGACACCGCCTTGCTTTTTTGCTTTCCATGGAGTATTATACATCTATCTGAGTATTTGAAAAGAGAATAATATTAATGCTTATCATTCACAAAAGTTATGGAGTGTGCCTGCAATGATTTTAAACCGCTATGAAATTTTTCTGAAAACCGCCGAAATCGGCAATATTACCAAGACTGCTGAGATTCTTCACTACACTCAGGCAGGCATCAGCCATGCCATTGCCGCACTGGAGAAAGAGACCGGATTTTCCCTTCTGGCAAGAAGTGCTTCCGGTGTCACCCTCACTGAGAACGGCAAACGTCTTCTGCCCTACATACAGACTCTGGTCAATGACCAGCATGGCCTATCCCAGGCCATTTATGATATCAACGAGACAGTGGCCGGTACACTCAGGATCGCCACCTTCACCAGTGTTTCAACCCAATGGCTGCCCACCATCATCCGGAAGTTTCAGGCAGATTATCCCCTTGTTGAATTCGATCTGCTAGCGGGTGACTACGATGAAATCACAGAGCGTATTTTAAGCGGCCGCGTGGACTGCGGTTTCCTGACAGCCCCTGTTGCTGACCCGCTGATCTTCCATCTGCTGTACAAGGATCCAATGAATGTGCTTCTGCCCGTTGGACATCCCCTCACGAAACATGATGTGCTGACTCTTCCGGAGATCAAAAAAGAGCCTCTGGTCCTGCCGACCAAAGGCTCTGATAATGATATTCAGGCAGTATTAAATTCAACCCGCGGCAAAACCAACGTCCGCTACGTCTTAAATGATGATTTCTCCGTTATCTCCATGGTATCTCACGGATTCGGCATCACCATCATGCCGGAGCTGATTCTTCGAAACCTCAATTACAGTCTGGAGATTCGTCCTATTGACCCGCCCCAGTACCGTTCCATCGGCATTGCTTCCATGCCGTTAAACCGTGTTTCCGTGCTGACCAAGACTTTTATTCAGTATCTGACTGATCCATCCAAAATCAACTTTAATGAACCTTGTTCTTGATTTCATCAACGATCTTCTCAACGAACTCATCAAGACCCACAACTGTTGTGTCTTTCTCACCGTGAAGTCTGTAGGAAACTGTTCTGTTATCCTTCTCGTTGAAACCGATAACAAGAAGATATGGTACCTTCTGGATCTGTCCTTCACGCATACGATAGCCCAGTTTCTCTGATCTGTTGTCCAGATCGACACGAACATTCTGTGCTTCAAGCAGTTCACAGATTTCATTGGCATAAGCATTCAGGTCGTCATCATCTGTCTTAACAGGCATAACCTTGACCTGGATCGGTGCAAGCCATGTAGGCAGGTTGCCCTTTGTCTCCTCAAGAATATAAGCCATAAATCTGTCAAGAGAACCGAGGATTGCTCTATGCAGAACAACAGGTGTCTTCTTCTCGCCGTCTTTGTCAACATATGTCAGCTGGAACTTCGCCGGCAGACAGAAGTCAAGCTGACATGTGGATAATGTGATCTCATTGCCCACTGCAGGCTTCACGTTAACATCCAGCTTAGGACCGTAGAAAGCAGCTTCGCCGATCTCTTCTGTGTATTCAAGACCCAGTTCGTTCATAACTTCACGCAGCGCATTCTCTGCCTTGTTCCACATCTCATCATCATCATGGTATTTCTCTTTGTCTTCAGGATCTCTCAGAGATAAGACACATCTGTAATCTGTGATGCCGAAATCCTCATATGTGCTGAAAATCAGATCAACAACTCTTGAAATCTCATCCTTGATCTGCTCAGGTGTTACAAACAAATGGGCATCATTCTGGCAGAAATGTCTGCCTCTTTCGATACCTTTCAGTGTACCGCTGGCTTCATATCTGAAATCATGAGCGATCTCACCGATTCTAATCGGCAGATCTCTGTAAGAATGTCTCTTATTCGCATAAATCATCATATGATGCGGGCAGTTCATCGGTCTGAGTACAAAGGCTTCATCATCTACTTCCATGGCAGGGAACATGTTCTCTTTGTAATGATCCCAGTGACCGGATGTCTTATAAAGGTTCACAGTACCGACACAAGGTGTCATAACATGCTGATAACCCAGCTTGCGTTCCTTCTCCTTGATGTAGTTCTCAAGTTCCTGCCAGATCGTATAACCCTTTGGAAGGAACATCGGAAGGCCGCGGCCTACCAGATCATCCACCATGAAAAGTTCCATATCCTTGCCGATCTTACGATGGTCTCTTTCCTTGGCTTCCTCAAGGAGCTGTAAATGCGCTTCCAATTCTTCAGCTGTCGGGAAACATACGCCGTAGATTCTCTGAAGCACCTTGTTCTTGCTGTCACCCTTCCAGTATGCACCGGAATGTCTCAAAAGCTTGAAGTGGCGGCATAACTTCACATTGTCTACGTGAGGTCCGCGGCAGAGATCTGTGAAATCGCCCTGTGTGTAACATGAAATATTTCCGTCTTCCAGACCATTGATCAGATCAAGCTTATATTCATCATCCTTGAACATCTCAAGGGCTTCTTCCTTGGTAATCTCATGACGAATAATCTTCTTGCCGCTCTTGGCAACCTTCTTCATCTCTTTCTCGATGGCAGCGATATCTTCATCTCTGATCACATCGTCACCCAGATCCACATCATAGTAGAAACCTTCTGCAACAACAGGTCCAACCCAGAACTTAGCCTGTGGATAGAGATGTTTGATTGCCTGAGCCATCAGATGTGCACAGGAATGGTTCAGCATTTTCAACTGTTCATCTTCTTTAAAATTAACCATTGTACTTATCTCCTTCTATCTTCTGTATCCAAAAATACCGATTCCCGTCAGGAAACCACAACCCTTTGGATACACCATTTTTAGCATTGCAACTGTTATTGTACCACGCCGGATGATTTTTAACAATATCTTAGCGAACTATTATTTTTTTAAGTGCGATAATCTGCCCCATCTCAGCGGAGGTGCGGTGTGAAATAGAAAAAAGCCGGATAAGCAGCAGGCATCTCAGCCTGCCATCTTATCCGGCTATTATTTCTATTGAAGAAATTGCCCTCCGATGAGTCATGACAAGTATACTATATATAGAGATATATTCGTCAAATACTATTCTCTTACATATTAAATGCTGCCTTATTGATCACTGCACGTTTATGTGTGCCTGTACCAATGAGACCATTCTCATCATAAGCATTCACTGCAAATGTCACCTTCTTGCCGTTGACAACTTCTGTGATCTCTGCTTCACAGCGGACTTTCATACCGCATGGTGTGGATGCAAGATGCTTCACCTCAACGGACATACCAACAGAGCCTTTGCCTTCTTCCAGGCACTGTTCCATCAGCTTCGCGCATGTCAGTTCCATCAGATTGATCATGCTTGGTGTAGAAAAAACAGCAGGCAATTCGATGGCCGGCAGCTGCGGATCATTGTGATTGGCCAACATGCCCTCATTAACAACGATCTCTGCTTCGTACTTCATTCCAACTTTCATTTCCATGGTCATACCCTCCTACAATAAAAACTTCTTCATTTATATTTCTGTTACCTTTTCCAATTTCTATCATATCAGAAAAACATGAATCCGCCAACATATGTATGTGAAATTAAACATTTTATATGCAAACTATTTATCATGGGAGATTGTCTCGTAAGGTACTGATCAACTCCTCCATAACTATCGGTTTTGACAGGAACCCATCCATACCGTATTCCAGTGCTTTCTTTCTGTCCTCATCAAAGGCATTGGCAGTCATGGCAAGAATTGTGATGCCTGCCAGTGCCGGGTTATCCAGAGCACGGATCACCTTAGTGGCTTCATATCCATTCATTACCGGCATCTGCACATCCATCAGCACCAGATCATAATTCCCCGGCATCGAATTCTTAACTTTCTCCACTGCCTCTGCACCATTTTCTGCGGTATCAACCAGAAATCCATATTCATTAAGGATCTCCATCGCAATTTCTCTGTTCAGTTCATTGTCTTCTACAAGCAGTATGCATTTGCCTCTGAAATCTGCACCTGCTTCCGGAAGAACTGAATTCTCTGACTCGGCCTGGCTCTGACCGATAGCAGCCATCAAAGTCTCTCTGATATCTGACATAAACAGAGGTTTCGCACAGAATGCAGTCACCCCTGCTTCTCTGGCTTCCACTTCGATATCTGACCAGTCATATGCAGTCAGGATAATAATCGGTGTGTCATCACCAAGACTGCGAATCTGGCGGGTAACTTCAATGCCATTCATATCCGGCAGACGCCAGTCGATGATATAAGCGTGGAACGCATCACCCAATTCCATAGACTGCCGTGCACGGAGAACCGCCTCCCTGCCGGAAAGTGTCCATTCCGAACGCATTCCAACCCTCACAAGCATTTTTGTCACGCTGTCGCAGGTATTGAAGTCATCATCTACAACCAGTGCCTTAAGACCCTCCAGCTCTGCGATCTTCTCTATACGGTGGTGCTCAGACTGAATCCGAAATGGCAGACGAACAATAAATTCGGTGCCTTTGTCCTGTTCTGTCTGAACCTCAATGGTACCGCCCATCATATTCACAATATTCTTGGTAATGGCCATGCCAAGCCCTGTACCCTGGGTCCTGCTGACTGTAGATGTATGTTCCCTCTCAAAAGGAGAAAATATCTTCTGTACAAATTCCTGACTCATGCCGATTCCGTTATCCTTTACCCGGATCTCGTACAGTTCACTGCCCTTTACTATCCCCGGGTACTGTTTCAGCCGTACAGAAACGGTTCCACCTGCAGGTGTAAACTTAACTGCATTGGACAAAAGATTCAGCAGCACCTGGTTCAGCCGCATCTTATCACAATAGACATCCTCATTGGTAACATCCATGGCATCCATATAAAGTTCCAGCTGCTTCGCATGAATCTGCCCACTGATGATTGTCTTCAGGTCATGAAGCACATCAGACAGACTGACCTCTGTTTCTTCCAGATGGATCTTGCCGCTCTCAATCCGGCTCATATCCAGGATATCGTTGATCAGTGAGAGCAGATGGTTGCTGGAGGAAAGGATCTTGCCCAGATAATCCCGAACCCTTTTCTTGTCATCAATATTACTTACAGCCAGTGTCGTAAAGCCGATAATCGCATTCATTGGTGTCCGGATATCGTGAGACATATTAGAAAGGAATGTACTCTTTGCCTTGTTTGCTGTCTCTGCAGCATGGACTGCCTCAGAAAGTGCCTGGTTCATTTTTTTATCGGAAGTACGATCCGACATAACCAGGATATATTTCTTTTTCCCGTTCACCTCACTGCCCATTGCAATAATATAAAACCATCGTTTTTCCCCTGTTTTCTGATGAACACATTCAAAATCCCATTCTCTCTGCTCATGAACCTGGATTTCCTCCAGATAATTCTTCTCGGAATCTTCAGATTCTTCAGGATGCAGTTTTCCCAGAATATAAATATCTTTATGAATCTGTTCTACTGTAATCCCCAGCAGCTTTTCCACATTTTGACTGACATAATCTGCCTGATATGTTTTTGCATCCAGCATCAGAAAAACATCATCCACATTCATTGAAAGCTTTTGAAACAGCTCATCTCTATACAGGATCTCCGTATCCTTTTTCCTGAGGTTTATTCTGCCTTTTTGAATAATAAGACTGATAAGGAGTGCAGCAATACAGAATACAACCACACTAACAAGAATTATCGTACTCCGCTGCAGATTGTTCATACTGGCATTGACAATATCTGCCCGGACAAGTCCCAAAAATATCCAGTCCTGGATATCCGATTTTTCATAGACCAGATAATAATTCCTTCCATCCAGATTCAGCAGCATTGCATCTGTATCTCCTGCTTTAAACTTCTCTGATAGTTCAAGGATCTCTTTTTCAGACATATCAGAATGCTCTCTCAGAACTCCGAAGAAATTATACACATTCCCCCATGACTCAGAAGAATGGTCAATCACAACACGGCCATCCGAATGAACAATAAAACTCTGGGCATTCCCATCAAAAGCAGAAATATCCAGCACATCTACGATATCAGAGTTTTCGTAAGCAATGGCAATGGCATCATATTCAAATCCCTGATAAATTCCATGCGCCCTTGGAGTGGCAAAGACAAGCATCTGGGATTTTCCTGGAACTGCTGCATTCGTTATCACATCATTTCCCTGCCGGATCTTCTCTTCAATATTTTCCTGTAATCCAAGAAACCCTGTTTCCCCTGTTGCCATTTTATAGTTCCCGTCAACCGACAGAAAATAGAAGTCTAAAAACCCAGCGTCTTCCTGTGCATTCTCTATATAATAGCGGATTTCATCTTCACCGGAGGTATTCTGCAGATTTTCTCCCCATATATGAAGATACGTCAGATTCTTATTTGTCAGTTCCCTCAGCATATTATCAGACTGATGAAAAACCTCTGTCAGATGAGAAACACTTTCGTCATAAATCGTTTTCGACACAAATCTAAAATATTGGAAAACCAGCAAAACAATTCCTATGACGCAGGCGATAAAAACAGTTATCCTTAACCGTTTTCTCATAACAGTTTTTTCTCTGTTTATATTATGATTCTTAATATTCATTCTTCTCATCTCACATTAATGTAGTCTTCAGGCTCTGCAAGAATGGCCTCACCATCTGAAGTATATCCTGTCCAGGTACCTTTCACAGTAGTATCTCCCCTATCAAACACAGTATTCTCATCTGCCGGATAAGCCTCCATGTGTTTTGGTATCGCAAGACAGGTTACTGTGAAAGTATCATTGTCCTGAACTTCTTTTCCATCCTTTATAACTTTACTCAATGTGTAGCCATTATCAGTTTCCTCGACTTCCACGGAAATGCCGCTGAGCACAGGCAGAGAGCCACGGTTAAACGGAATAAAGCCTCCCTCATAGCCTTCTACAAAGTTTTTAACAGTCTCTTTCAGTTCAGCTCCGCTCATCTTGCTGCCGTAAGCCGAAAGGTCATTTGGCATGATCATGTCACCTGCCATTTTTTCTGTATAGCCGGCTTTCAGTACGTTCCCTGTAAAGCTGTTTCCGGTTGCGATCAGCACATCCGTCCCATAAATACCACGCAGGGTATTTGCCATAACAGAATATGCTGCATTTCCTCCACTGCTGTGAAAGCGGTTGGAATAGGGTTTCTGTGAATCCAGCACGACACTCTCAGAGGCGGATTCCTCCTCAAGAAGCTGCGTGTTAAATGACTCATAGGCCTGCTCTGCATCGTACTCTCCTGAGATCATCTTAGAAACCACATCCTTGGAAACAGAAAAAAAGTCATTTGATGCAATGCGGATATACATATGATTTTCTTCAATCACAGGTTTCACATCTTTCAGATATTCCGTAAGCTGCATATCCACATCCTGACTGTAACTCAACAGATCCTGTCCCTCATAAAGGATCTGAGTCTGCGCATCCTCTGAAAGCATTGTATTCAGTACCTTATTTGCTTTCTTTAAGCGTGTTTCATCCTGTGTCAGGTCTCGGTTTAAAGCCACCTGGAAATAGGGTGTCGTCATCAGCCACTTTTCGCCATTCTCCTGGAAGAATGGCAGAAAGGTTGTATTGATGCCCTGATCCTGAAACATTTTTATCCCCGAAGAGCTTCCAAAGTACATGGCAAGCTTGCCACTTTGATACATCTCAACGATGTCATCATAATTCAGATCCAGATCATCCCGGCTAAGCCCTGTATCCCGGATAAACTGCTCCATACGTTCAAAAGCCTCCGGCCAGACGGTGCTGTCCAGCCCTTCTCTCTTTGTATTATCCGGGTCACTGTATGTAGTGCGCCACTTGCGTCCTTCTACAGAAGACAGTTCTGATGCAGACAGACCCTGCAGTGTTTCCATACAGGTATAATCATAATAATAGTCTGCCGTAAAACCACGGATTCCCACTTTGTCAAATGACCGGCAGGCAGAGACAAAGCTTTCGTAATCTGTCGGAAGAGGGATATCATACTTTTCAAAAAGGTCTTTATTCACTACAAAACCATGGGCATCCGCACACACCGGAAGCCAGTTTACGCTTCCATCCTCATTCATAAAATTGTTGAGGTAGGTATCATAGACAGCACCAGCCACATTGGTTGTGGAAAGATCCATCAGACTGTCCTTCAGAGGACTCGCATCATGCAGTGAAAAGCGACAGCAGGTTATAATGTCCGGCAATCCACCGTTTTCATCCAAAAATTTGTAGAAATCCAGATCGTTATTGCCTACAACAAATTCAACATTGATATCCGGAAGCTGTTCCTGGATGTATGGTGCATATTTTTCATACAGGTTTGTGCTCCATAAGTACACCGTAATTGTCTCTGCATCCTCTTTTTCCGCACTTTTCCCGCCGCAGCCTGACAGAAGTGATATGGCTGTCACCATCGCCAAAAGTACAGCCAAAACTCTGCTCCATTTTTTCTTTTTCATAACGAATCCCCCTCTAAAATTCACTTTCACTTCCTCACCAATTCATGAATTATTTTTACCAGTAGTTTCCCATCAACAGGCTTAGCGATATGTTCATCCATTCCTGCTTCTTTTGCTCTTATTTTATCCTCCGTGAACGCATTCGCTGTCATTGCAATAATCGGTATCGTTTTTGCATCCTCTCTGTTCATAGAATGAATCATTTTCGCTGCTTCATAACCATTCATGACTGGCATCATAATATCCATTAGGATGATATCAAATTCGTCAGGTCTGCTTTTTTCAAATATCTCAACAGCTTCCCGGCCATTCCATGCCTTTGTCACATCAGCACCTTCATTCTGAAGCATAAACTCTGCAATTTCCATGTTCAGCTCATTGTCTTCTGCCAGAAGAATATGCAGCCCGCGGATTGAAGCTTCTGTTTTTTCTCCCGCTTCGACTTTGCTGTCCCTGTCTGTATCAATTCGGAATGGAATCCGGATCACAAAGGTAGTCCCTGCACCTTCTTTGCTTTCAAAGGAAATAGTCCCACCCATTTTTTCGACCAGCTTCTTTGTGATTGGCATTCCAAGTCCGGTTCCGGCATATTTTGTCCGGCTTCCGACATCTTCCTGTGCAAATGGTTCAAAAATTTGTTTCTGGAATGCTTCTGACATCCCGATTCCGGTATCCCTGCATACAAATTCCATCGTCATCATTTCTGGCTGTTCTGACACAATTTCCCTGCAGCTGATATAGATATCTCCATTTTCTTTGTTATATTTCACTGCATTTGACAGGATGTTCATCAGAATACGTTTCACATGACTCGGACTTCCAATAAGATTCCGGTGTGTGATTTCTTTTTCTTCCCATATGATGCGGATATTCTGATCTGCCGCCATCTGATCAATCACAACAAGGACTTCCTCAAAAATGCTGCCCAGATTTAATGGTATTTCTTCCAGCACCACTTCTCCGGATTCCAGCTTACTCATATCCAAAACATCGTTTAACATTTCCAGCAGCAAACGAGAAGCGGATTTGACTTTTCCCCTGTATTCTGACTGTTTCTCCACATCGTCAGCATAATAGTCAGCCATATCGACCATGCCGCAGATTCCATTGATCGGCGTACGGATATCATGACTCATCCTCTGAAGAAATTCCGTCTTCGCCCGATTGGCTGCCTCTGCCTTTTTTGCAGCTATCAGAAGTTCTGCTTTATATTTTTCTTCCTCTTCCAGTTTCTGTTTCTGATGTGCCTGATTGGCTTTGTATCTCCAGAACAAGAATAAACCAAATATCAGAAAATAGAAAAATATAACGCCCAGCACACTTAATGGAAGGTTATGAAATATTTCCGTGTCCGGAAGATACGCATAAATATAATAATCACGCTGTTTCAGCATAATTCCATAACATCCTGTTCCTTCATTCTTCAAATGAAAGATGTGCTGACTGTCTGTATGATTTTTCATTGCCTGGACAACTTCGTTGTCGGCTGTGTCCTGCCCCAACAGGCTCTCATCATTGCTGGCAATAACTGCCCCCTTATTTGCAACAATAATCGTTCCATCTTTCTGGGAACTATACCCACTTAAGAGGTTTTGTATCGTCAGCGTATAATTTCTGGTAAATTCAGGAGAGGTATAGTAGTAGATTGCTACGATACCCGGCACATCCTTTCTGGCACAGGCAGCAATGTCAATGCGTGCCCCGTCTTCTCCGTTGATCCGCTCTGCATAGCTTCTTTCTTCATATCCGGTAAAGTCCATGATAATGGCTTTTTGAAGATATTCTGTAATCTCCCTGGTCAGGGTCTCATCCATGCTGTATTCACAATCTGTCTTTCCGTTTTTATCCAGTACAAGGATACCGTTCACCCAGAGGGTCTGAAGGTTCTCTTTTAAGAAATCCCGGCTCAGCTGACCGCCGTTTTCTGTTTTCATTTCGATATTTGTACTCATCTGCCTGGCACTTTCTACCGCGCGGAGGAGACTTTTTGATTCCGAGGATTCGTTGAAATGGGTGTAGGTTGAACACTGTACTTTGACATAATTTACAATCTCCACCATTCTTTTTTCCGCATCCGCTTTCTCGATATAAAAGAAACAAAACAGGGATACTGCAGTTACACAGATTCCAAGTAAAACGCCAACTATTATAATCCGTTTTTCTTTTACTTTTCTTTTAATATCCAAGAGCATCCACCTCCAGATACTTTTCCGGATCATCCAGATATTTTCCAACAATTTTCAGCGTCGTGCCATCCTGACGCATTTCCTCCAGCGTCTGTTCCATCTGCTCACAGATTCCTCTGTCATCATTTTTTGCAAAAGCAACACCTATTCCGGTGATCATCAGCGGTTCATCCAGAATACGGAAGCTTGCATCATAATCTTTCATATACTGGACAATAGATTCCTCATGTGCAGCCACAGCATCCACATACCCTTTTCCCAGGAAGGTGTAGATCAGTTCTCTGTGCCCAAGGCTGATCAGATTTCCAAGCTTTGGAATCCTCTCATCCGTGTGGTTCAGAAAGATGCCTTCCGGTTTGGTTGTGGACTGGACGGCAAGATTCTTTCCTTCCAGATCACTCAGTTTATAGATGTCACTGCTTTCATTTACGGCAACCACTTGACGGCTTGCTATGTACGGTCCTGCCCAGCGGTAATCATCAAGACGCCCTTCCATGGAAAAGCAGCCCATGATACAGTCAATATCTCCCTTCTCTACCAGCTCTTTTTTATCCTCCCAGTCGATCTGGACAACATTCACCTGATAGCCCATTCTTTTGAAGGCTTCTGTAGCCAGTTCTACATCGATACCAGTCGGTACACCATCCTCATTCAGGTAATTGTATGGTGGATAGTTGTCGCTGCCAAGCGTAATGACTGGCTTTTCTGTTTCTTTTTTACTGCTGTCTGTGTTTTTACACCCTGTCAGGGAGAGTGCTAAAATTCCTACAAGCAGAATACCTGCAATTACTCTTTTTCCTTTCATTTTTCTTCCTTCTCTACACTTCTCTTGTACTTTTCTATTTTCCATTTTCACAAATTGTACACTCTGCACCTTCAATTTTTAACAGTTGATCCCAAAAATGAAAGATGCATTGTCATTGCAGACAATGCATCTTTAACGTAGCAACTGGCTACCATTTTAAAGGCCCTGTAGCTTTGCGTCGCAGACTTTCATCTGTTTTGCCGATTTTCTTATTAAATTATAGCCTTTAAATGCATGCAAAAAAACTAATTTTATTATACTCTAATACTCTGCTATACACAAGAAAAAACTCACCATTTTAATACTTCAAAAAACAGCCGAATAATCGGCTGTTTTGCATTGGTTCTGTTTATACTCATACATCTATATTCTCCAGGATTTTTCTGATTTTGATACTTGCAGTCCCATCACCATAAGGATTTCTGGCCTCACTCATCCTTCTGTAAATCTCCGGCTCTGTAAGAAGCCGCCTGCATTCTCTGTAAATATCATCCACCTTCGTGCCTGCAAGCTTTAAGGTTCCTGCTTCCACACCTTCCGGACGTTCTGTTGTATCACGCATGACCAGTACAGGTTTTCCAAGTGCAGGTGCTTCTTCCTGGATTCCGCCACTGTCTGTCATGATCAGATAACTGGCTTTCATCAGATTATGGAATTCTACCACATCCAGTGGTTCGATCAGGTGTATTCTCTCACATCCGCCAAATTCCTCATCTGCGATTTTTCTGACCTGCGGATTCAAATGTACAGGATAAATAACCTTCACATCTGTAAATTCCTCCACGATCCTGCGTATAGCCCGGAACATATCCCGCATGGGTTCTCCCAGATTTTCAAAGGAATAAAAAGACAGAGCATATATCAGCTCTATATGCTCTGTCTTTTTATTCCTATAAATCTTCGTGCAGTTTTATATCCCTATTATCTGCCATGCATTGTTTTAAGGCAATGATCATTTTTTCCGCATCCAATGGCTTTGCAAGATGGACATTCATTCCAGCCAGCCGGCTGTTGATAATATCTTCTGCAAAGAAATTCGCGGACATTGCAATGATCGGAACCCTCCTGGCATCCCTTCTTTTCATTTCCCTAATTGTCCTTGCCGCATCCAGACCATTCATCCTCGGCATCATAATATCCATATAAATTACCCCAAAATAATCCGGTGCAGATTTCTCGAAGATTTCAACTGCTTCCTGTCCGTCTACTGCACATGTAACTTCCATACCGCTGTCTTCCAGTATACATCTGGCAATTTCCATGTTCAGCTCATTGTCTTCCACAACCAATGCCCGCATGCCTTCCACTGAATAATCATCAAGGCTTACTGGCTGATCTGATAAATTACTGTTTTTATCCTGTGTGCCAATTTTGAGCGGTATTTTTACAATAACTGTAGTACCAACACCAACTTTGCTCTTCAGTTCAATACTTCCGTCCATCCTGTCCACGAGCTGCTCCGTAATTGCAAGCCCCAGTCCGGTGCCTTCATACCTGGATCTGCTTGTCTTGCTTTCCTGAGAGAACATATCAAAAGCATGGGAAATAAAATCTTCACTCATACCCACACCCTGATCTTTACAGTAGAAAGTGAAAAATGCTCTGCCAACATCCAGAGTTTCTTCCTTAACCCAGACCGTGATCACACTACCCGCCTGACTGAATTTAATGGCATTGTCCATAATATTTGACAGGATCCTGCCAAGATATACAGGATTTCCAACCAGAGCGCTATGACTGTATGAACTATTTTTCCAGTCAATCTCATATCGGATGCCTTTCTTTGCAGCCCGCTCATCGTAAATCTGGTTCAGTTCCCGCAGTACCATTGTCAGATCAAACAAAAGCTGCTGGTCCTTCAAATCTCCACTCTGTAGTTTATTCATATCCAACACATCATTTACCAGAGATACCAGATATTTCAGGGATTCCATTGCCTTTTCTCTGATCTTCTGCTGCATCTGTGGATCATCTGCGTACTGATTTCCCATATTTACCATACCGATAATACCGTTCAGTGGTGTACGGATATCATGACTCATAGTCGCCAGAAACCTTGTTTTCATTTCGGCTTCCCGCTTTGCTGCTTCCGCTGCAAAGTTAAGATCCTCTTCACGTCTCTTGGAATCGCTGATACTGCGGACCGTACATAAAACATGGGTAACATTTCCAGAGTCATCCCGTTTTTTTACAATAAAAAGCATCCTGTGCCAGCTTCCATCGCACATCCTGTATTCTGTAGAAATACATTCTTCTGTCTTCAATCTCTCTGAAAGTGTAGAAACATCCAGAAATGGACGTATCAGCGGACGGTATTCCGGTGCAACCATTGTATCACAAAGCTGATACAGTTTCTCCGTTACACATCCTCTGTTTCCTGTCAGTTTGTGTATTTCACTGTCATTTGATACCTCTTCAAAAAAATCTTTCTGCACATCAATCCTGTAGATAGAACAGTAACTCTTGGCAATCGCCGAAATTATTTCATTACTCAGCCGTGTCTCGTCCAGTGCCTGCTTTAACTGATTCTGGATGGTGGTTTCTTTTTCCATAATATCATCAATATGCCGGAAACCCACCAGTGCAAAGAAATGTTTCTCATCCTGGAATATTTTGATTGCCTGTGCCTCAAAAAATTCATGCCGATTCGGATTCGGTTTGCTTCTGTAATGGTATGTAATGCGTTCCTTTCGGGAAAGCTGTTCCTTTAGATGCCCTGTCGAAATCCAGTCCTTAAATTCCTGTCTTTCTTTCTCATACAGATACTGAACTGCATATTGATCAGCAGAATAATTGAAATTATCACACTGTTTCAGATTCATTTTTTTTACGTTGGTTCCGTCGTTTATATGAAGAATTTCAAAGGAACCTGTATTTAATTCAACATAATAAACAGCCGTAAAATCTGCACATATCTTGTCCAAAAGCCGTCTTTCCGCCATCTGTTCTTCCAGCGTACGTTTCAGTTTTCTGTTCCTCATATGTACCATTGCAGTCAAGATAAGAAGCAGAACGATCAGCACGGCTATAAAAGCCAAAGCAGCCACAGACTGCAGTTGCTTCAAAAATATGTATTTAGTTTCTGTCATAACAAAATCCTCTCTTCGTCTATGCCTTCTTCATCCTGCTTTTATCTGTATACAGAGAACATTTCTTTTTTTCAAAAAAACATACCATGTGGTTTTCCGCATGTCAATAATTTTTAAAAAAAATCCAAAAAAAGTCTTTCCGCAAATGCCATTGTGATACCATTAAGCTCACACCTTTTTCAACATGGATATACATACCTTAAAATCGTTTTTATAACCTCATCAATCACAATCGGCTTTGACAAATGTGCGTTCATTCCTGCATCCAGTGATGCCTGAACATCTTCTGCAAATGAATTAGCTGTCATTGCTATAATAGGAATGTTTTTTCCATCCGGTCTGTCATTCATTGCCCTGATTGCTTTTGCCGCTTCATAACCATTCATTTCAGGCATCATGATATCCATCAGGATTACATCAAATGTGCCTTCCGGATGATTTCTGAAAATCTCAACAGCATTCTTTCCATCCACAGCTCTTTCTACATTCATCCTGAACTCTTCCAACTGCACAGCAGCAATCTCTGCATTCAGTTCATTATCCTCTGCAAGAAGGACATTCACACCTGTAAGATTTACCTTTTCCGAAAAACCTGTGTCTGACTTATTACATTCCTTATCTGTAATTTTCAAAGGAATATCCACAGTAAATGTGGTTCCCTCATGCTTTTTACTCTGCACGGAAATGGTTCCACCCATCATATCTACATACTTCTTTACGATAGCCATCCCCAGTCCAACTCCATGGTACTGCGTTCTCACATCGGAATCTTCCTGTGCAAATTCCTCAAAAACTTCTTTTGTAAATTCCTCACTCATGCCAATACCAGTATCCGAAATGCGGTAACGCATATTTATATATCCATCCCCGCCCTGTTCCTGACACCGGGCTTCAAAGGTAATCGTCCCTCCATCCGGAGTGAATTTCGCGGCATTGCTCAGAATATTGACCAGCACATCACGCAGGCGTGCAGGATCCGCAAGTACATTTGGAATCTTTGCTTCTTCACGCTGAATCTTAAAGTTAATATCCCTGTTCGTAAGAAAGCCTTTTGTAATATCCAATGCAGAATCTGTAATGTTTTTCACATCCGCCGGTACCGGATTGTATTTCACTTTTCCACTTTCGATGCGGGTCAGATCTAATATATCATTGATCAGCGACAGTAAATGCTCTGAGCTTTCGTCAATCTTTTCCAGACAATTTTTCACTTCGTCTGACGGATTGTTTTTCATTGCAATACCGGTAAATCCTATGATTGCATTCATCGGTGTCCTCATATCATGGGACATATGTGACAGAAATGCTGTTTTTGCCTTGTTTGCAGCCTGTGCATGCTCTGCCAGTTCCGCCATTTCCTCAGCTTTCTCCTGG
Source organism: Pseudocoprococcus catus (assembly GCF_019734885.1). Classification (GTDB taxonomy): domain Bacteria; phylum Bacillota; class Clostridia; order Lachnospirales; family Lachnospiraceae; genus Coprococcus_A; species Coprococcus_A catus. The sequence goes on from NZ_JAAXCM010000029.1 coordinate 73,947, forward strand.
GCCGCCTTCTGAGCTTTTTTTCTTGCACTGAGACGCACCATTACCCCAGCCATAGCAGTCAGCAGCCATCCAAAAATAAGAAGAACCCAAACAGTAACAACAGGATGCAGACGTATCCAGTCAACAAATGTAAGCTCTGTTGCTTTGTATGTGGTATACTGTGCTGCAAGATCTTCAACGAGATTTTGGGGCATGGCATACATTGCTTTCGTCAGAATACCAGCCAGCGCATGGTTCTCAGTTGATGAAATTACCATGCGGTAGGTGAATGTAGGCTGTTCCAGCAGAGTATATGTCATGGTGCCCGTAGTGTCACTGTTCACAAACGCCTGTGCCATGTAATAGTAGACGAAGGCAGCATCTGCTTTACCCTCACGGACAGCTTCCATCATTTCCTGTCGGGTACTGCACATCAGTTTTTCTGCACCGGGTGCCATTGCATCTTCAATTGAATTTGATACTGTCTGGTCAACAGTAGCAACAACATTAATTTTTCCATCAAAGTCACGCCGTGTCACCCTTGCCAGCTGCATCGTAATGAAAGGTGCAGTAATCCCCCATTTTTTCGTCTCAGCATAATTATCTGTTTCCAGGCGTGCATCGATGCTTATATCTGTGGTTTCCTTATTTTTCTGATAGGCAATATACTCATCTCTGGTGGCAGGTGTAAGAAACTCATAGGAAATCCCGGCATAGTCTGCAATTTTCCGGAAGTAATCCGGGATAATACCCTTCATCTCACCATTTTCATTATAAGAATATGGATAACGGGTCGGATCACACAGAACATGAAGCGGGTTGTCCTTGGAATACTGTGAAATAATACTTTTTTCTTTCTCCGTATATTCCAGATTCTTAGTTTCCATACTTTCATAATTTTTATTGTAAAGCGTCGTTTTCCAGTCACCCTCAACCGCATTCATCTGATCGATCGCATAATTGATCTCATTCAGCAATTCTGTATTGCCCTTTTTAACAATGACATAGAAATCGCTGCTGCCAAATTTCTCCACGATTCGCTCATTGTTTGTTTTTCTCAGAGAACTGGTAACAATCGCATCAACTTTTTCGCTCTGAAGGGCTTCATCCATTTCTGTGGTCGTATCAAAATAAGATGGAACATATGTAAATCCTTTGTCGTCTGCAAAATCCGCAAACTCTTCATTCCGGGTGTTTCCGTTCAAAAGTGCCACACGCATACCGTTGTAAGTGCTGTAATTGCCGTCCACAATCGTGCTGTTGTCACTGCGGACGGTCAGCATCCCATAATTGGTTCCGATGGGACGTGAAAAATCAAACTTTTCTTCTCTGTCCGGTGTTTTGCGGGCAGATGTTACCATGTCAATCTCGCCATCTTCAAGCATCTGCTGCATATCATCCCAGCTCTTATCATATCCGACATATTCGTAATCTACGTCCCAATAACGGGCCATCAGCCGAAGAAAATCATAGCCATACCCACTACGGTTGCCTTCTTCATCCATCACATGATAACCATCCATGGCAAAGAAACCGACTTTGACAGTTTCATGCTGCGAACTGTCCTCGTCTGCATATGCAGTCTGGGGAGAAAATATCATACACACGCATACAAAAGCCAGTAACACTGCCACATATTTCTTTGCTCTCGAAATCATATTAAATCTCCTGTCTGTCTGTCTGTCTGTCTGTCTGTCTGTCTGTCTGTCTGTCTGTCAAATATATTTCTCTATACATCTCCTTGTCAACCTCCTAATTTAATAAAATTGCACTGCCGCATCAATATCTTCATCTGAATCTGCCGCCCTGACCGGGGCTGCCAGAAACACAACACAAAGAATTGTCTTACTGCATTTTTTGTTTTAAAACCAATAGCAAAGTGTCCTCTATTTTTTTACTGTCAATGGGTTTTGCAATATGTACATTCATTCCGGCATCTATGCAGTCCCTGATATCATCCTGAAATGCATTCGCTGTCATCGCAATGATGGGTATCTCTTTTGTATCTTTACGGTTCAATGTCCTTATCTGTCTGGCTGCTTCTAATCCATCCATTACCGGCATCATGATATCCATAAAAATAAAATCAAATCTGCCTGGAACTGACTGGGAAACAATATCCACAGCCTCCTTGCCATTTTCTGCCGTAGTCACAACCATCTTTTCATCTTCCAGCAGCATTTTTGCAATTTCCAGATTTAGCTCATTATCCTCAACTAATAATACACTCTTACCCGACAGATCAGGCTTTTCCACTTTTTTTTGCTGTTCCTTCTCAGCATTATGATCAATCTCAAGTGGTATCGTAACGGTAAACGTTGTACCTACATTTTCTTTACTTTCCAGTTTGATTGTTCCATTCATCCTGTCCACAATATCTTTTACAATAGAAAGTCCAAGTCCGGCACCACTATATCCATTCGTTGTTTCTTTTCCTTCCCGGGCATAGGATTCAAATGCATGTTTCTGAAATTCTTCACTCATACCAAGTCCCGTATCGGAACATACAAATTCAAAAACCGCTGTCTTGTCATCACTTGAAATCTCATTGCAATACAGAATTACTTTACCACCTCTTCGGTTATATTTAACTGCATTTCCGGCAAGATTCATAAGAAGGCGGTTTAGATATTCCTCACTGCCAATAACATATCTGTGATGAAAAGTGCTCATGGAAGCTCCTCCTTCAAAGCTGATACCATACTCCTTTGCATTTGTCTCAATAATCGAAATCTGTTTTACGAGCATCGCAATCAGATCAAAAGGCTTGTGTTCCAAGTGCAATGTTCCGGATTCTACTCTTCCTATATCCAGGACATTATTCAGAAGGGACTGCAGATAGTCCATGGATTCCATTACCTTTGCTTTACATTCATATAATCTTTCTTTATCGTCATAATAACGCTCTGATATATTGATCATCCCAATAATTCCATTTAAAGGTGTCCGAATATCGTGGCTCATCTGTCTCAAAAAATGTGTCTTTGCACTGTTCGCCTTTTCTGCCTGCTGCTGTGCCTCTTTTGCCTTTTTCTCTGCAATTCTGGTTTTTCGGAGGAATCCAAGTATCAGTATCAGCACGATCAAAAAAACAGATACAACAAACACCATAAAACTCCAGAAATTGTCCCTTATAAACTCCCTTACCGTAACTTTCTTCAGATTACTGTCATACATATACACAGCATTGGACAATTTTGAAGCAGACATTGTTTTTAAAGTCTTATTCAGGACAGACAGCAGCATGCTGTTTCCATGTCTGACTGCAAATGACACCATACCGTACTTTTCCAGAAAAACACTGTACAGTTTATTATCATCGGAATATTGTTTCAACTTGCCTGAGTCCATAATCATGCAGTCTGCTTTTCCATTATATATAGCCTTTTTTGCATCCTTCCAAGTAGCATATTCCTTCACATGCCACTGTGGATAATTGTAGGAAACATAAGACTTCAAATCACTGTCTTCTCTTGGTATCGCAACCGTATTTTCAGCATTTTCATCAAAACTATTTTTAACCGTTGCAGCCGCCATATTATACTTCCAGACAGTATCTGTTAAATCATAGCCCAGGTCTTCGGCAGCATTCGTATTTTGCATCACATGAAAAATCATATCAATTTCTCCATCATGCAACGCTTTTTGCATATCCTCTTGTGAATCATAGCCCTTCAGGTCAAATTTCAAAGTCTGTCCTTCCAGGCAGTTTTGTGCAAGCTGGGTGTAATCCATGATCAGGCCGCTCACTTTTCCGGTTTCTGTATCAAGAGTACTGACCCCGCCATCGTTTATCAAATAACCGATTTTGATTTCTCCATGCTCTGACAGCCATTTCTGTTCTTCTCCCGTCAGAAAATATACACTGTCCACTGACAGAAACTGCTTATGCAGTTCATCTGCATAATAGGGATCATCATCTGTGATCCTTCTCATAGCATTATCCAGCTCTGTCTTTAAATCAGAATGACTCTGGCCAATCGCAAAATATATTTTTGAACTTCCGAGATTCGTTAAGGCCACCATTCCGTACCCATCCAGACGGGAATCCTCTAACGATACAAAAGCGTCAATTTCTCCGTCTGCAATTTTCTTCAAAGCATCCTCATTATTTGAAACATTGACATGCTGTGTATGCAGATCATATTTCTTTTCCCACTCGTTCAATACCATTTCCGACAGGTAACCCATAAGCACCCCAATCTTTTTCCCATTGAAAGATGCAGTGTCAGAGGATGAGATGTCTGTATGATTGGGTTTTACATAGACATAATATCTTTCGTCTCCCATTGGAATAGCGGAAAAAAGCATAGTCTCTGCCCGTTCCTCCGTATAAGAGATTCCTTCTATAATATCCAGCTCATCATTTTTTAATTTGTCGAAACAATTTTCCCATGTACAATCTACATATTCATAGTTCCACCCGGTATAACCTGCGATTTTCTGCAGATATTCATAGCCGTATCCGCTTCTTTTTCCATTTCCATTTATCTTATCATATGTATCATCCGGTACACCAATCCTGACAATTTTCTCTTTCTGACTTTCTGCTGCAAAAGCATAGACCGGACAGACTGAAAAAAGGATACAAATACACAATATAAAAATGGTACCCCTTTGCAATACTGATTTATTCATTTTCATATTTTTCTCTCTCCCAGTAAAATTATTATAGTTACGCCTATGAAATAACACCACAAAGAAGCACTGTCAGACAGACAGTGCACCTCATTTTATGCAACTGGCTGCCATTTTACAGGCCCTGTAGCTTTGCGTCCCAGATTTTCATCTGGTTTGCCGATTTCCTTATTATAGCTTTAATCTTATGCCAAAAACTAATTTTATTATACTTTAACATTCTACTATGCACAAGAAAAAAACCGTTTTAACGTTCAAAAACAAAAAAGAACAGCCGATATATACATCGAACCGTTCTCCTACTTCCGAAGTCCACGCAGCATTGACATCACTGTTTCCTGCTCATTTGTACTCAGATTGTTCCATATCCCTAGAACTTCTTTCTGTTTTTCTGTCAGATTTTCTGAATTACCTTCCTGAAAAAACTGCGATAATGTCACGTCCAAAGCTGCACATATTTTTTCAAGTGTGATCAGCGACGGCAGGTTTTCCTGCGCCATGATCCTTCCCAGGGACGACTGGGAAATTCCCGACAGCTGCGATAATCTGTATTTACTGATATCACGCTTTTCACATAAAGATGTTATTTTATCCGCAATATACTTCTCTACCTGCAAGTAACTATACCTCAATTTCCGCTATTCCATGTTCTTATTGTACCTGTAATAATGAAAAAATATTAGTAATCAACTTTGTAAGTCTCCTCTCATGAAAAAGCAGCTCCCATGGCATCAATCTCCACCCTCTTATTCTCAAACTCCACTTTGCACCTCTTCCAAACAAGTCCTCTGCATCAAAGTCATCCAAAAGACTCTCTATACCGCCTACAATTTCGTACTTGTGAGAAACCTTACAACCAGACCCTATATTTTGGATGTGTTCAAGGGTTTCTGTTTCTCTGTCAATAATTAGATGCTCTGTGTAATCCCATGTAACAAATTCCCAAGTTGCTCCTTCCGGCACTTCCTTAGGTTTTATTTTTGTGACTCTGTGATAGTCCAATGCGATTCTGTTTATCACATCCGATTTACAATTTCCATCAAAGACATACAAATCCTCCATACCAACAGTATCACGTACAAGGTCAGATAAGTCGATGCCCTCATAGTCAAAATCAGCACAAAGCGAACCACGGAATTTATACACTGTTCCCTCGGTATTTGTTAGTTCCATCTCCCAATTGCCAATATCTGTAGCAAAAATTTCATCGTATTCATTGCCAAAATAAGCTGCAACTGCACAGAGTAATCTGTTAGTAGCAACTTTTTCAATTTTAAAAATCTTACTTCGTGCTTTTTCGTATCCTTCTCCACTGTGACCAAAGTTATATCCGGAAAACCAAACGCGACCTTCATCATTGATGGTAAGGTGTTGTTCCACTTCGTCATCAGAATCCGGCATGGGACCGTAACAGATATTATTTGATACAATACGAATCTTTTTAAGTGTGCCTTGGAAAATAAATGGATTCTCCCCGGAAAGTAATGCCAATCGGCTCAATGACAGAATAAACCACGCTCGGTTTTGTGGTTCCAATATTTCTGCTGCGTCATACGCCCAATGGTTGAAATATCTCCATTGAGAATAAATTGCAGACCCAAGCAGGGGGATGTCTGTGACATCATCAATGATTCTATTCAGAGCCTCATGGTTGTTTGCTGCCTGTCCATATCTCTCAGAAAAAGCGTGGCCACAGTCCATCTCAAAACCAAGAGCAACACAATCATCAGCCATAAAGTGGTCAACCAAATCTATGTAATTAATGTTCTGATCACGAAATTTATCGCACCATTTAACAGCAAAATCATGTATCTGTTTCATATCTGGCACTGTGGTACACCTCCAATCATTCAATTTCTCTTTTCTAAGTCAATCTTTTTTGATGTCAAGTCTACCGATATAACCTCATATCCCGCTGCAACAATTGTGTTTGCCATAGTATGCGTTTTCGATGGTTTCCAGTAAACAGGGTAAGTATATGCTGATCTGCACAGTTCGGTTCCGATAATATTTTCGACTTCTGCAAAGGTCAAGGAAATCTTGCTTTTACCACATGACTCCAAATACTTTTTTATTTCTGAAAACTTCTCACCGGATGGTTCTTCATTATCTAACTCATCAGCAGACACAAGTGCGTCCACCAATAAATCAAATTTTTCTATCATCCAATCAAATAATTCTTCTTGTTTTCCAGGATTGAAAACATCGGCCTCATGCTTATACACAATACGCTTTGCGGTGCTTTTTTCTCGGCTGGAATACCAATCAAACTTATTACCGAATACTTTCTCAATCACGCTCTTTTTGCTTTCCAATCTTTTAAAAGTCTTGCCATCAAAAGCGTAAATAACAAGAGAGACATATTTACTGCGAGTAATGGTAAACTGTAGCAGGAAATCATTGGCACCGACAGGAATATCATACCAATTCTGAACAAGTGGCTTTCTTCCTACAATATCTTCTCTATCGTGGTCATTGCAATACTTTACAAAATTAACCCAGAAAGCTTTCTGTTGCTCGTCAAGACTACTATACTCATGAGTATCCGTATCCTCTTTTGATTGTATCGGCTTTTCTTCAGGTACTGGTAATTCTTCTGGAACAGTTCTGCCATCAACTGCAAAATTCACATATACCAGCTTGTCCAATTGCTCATTATTAAAACTAAACTCCCAACGATTCTCCATAAACTCAAGAAGTTCCTTGCTGCGTGTATAAATGTTTTCAGCAGTCCAGTCATTATATTTTGCCACTTCAATTTCAGAGTGACAGCCATTTTCATACCCGCGTCTTCCGGCTTTTGTAGTTTTTTTGTCATAGAAACTGTCATTCTGCAAGCTGGAATTTACACTCTGTGACAGCGGTAGCAGGTTACCTAAAGCACCTGCCAGCATCTCCACCTCTTCATCAGTAAACTGTCGATACTGATTTTGCCAATAATACTTTGACGGGGTCTGGGGAAGAATATGCTCAATGGAAACTTTATCCTTTTCCGTTTTAGTAAACATTTCCCAACTGCCTATACGGTCAATATTATTTTTCTGCGCAAGACTCGTTTCATATTCATATAAGAAATAACGAATAGAGTTCCAATAATAAAAACCTCCGCCATTGGAGAAATGCTTTTCAATTTTTGTTACAAAGTTCGGAATTGCATATTCAATATTAGCATCTGTGGTTTCAACAATATCTGCCACCAGATCTTCCAGTGTCATTTCGTTCAAGTACAAACTTCTTGATGCACGATAATATTCGCTGCTACAGAACGAAGCATTAAAATTTCCAAGCCTGAAACAGATAAATATAAAACGCTCGATTGCCTTAAAGGACTCAATTCGTTCTTCTGGACTAAAATCACGTCTGCTGATGATTACAGTTACTAACGGCCGAAAATGTCCAATACCGATACGATTCAACTTATCTACCCATATCTGCTCCTCTTTCGTTAGATTTTCACTCTTAGCAGGAAAGAAAGTATCGTACCAGTATTTAGCCATATTCTTAAGGCTATTTACATAGTCTGCGATTTCAGTAGGTGCTAATTTTGAAACTTCTATGGTTTCCGTTTCAGTATCACCTACATCATCTTCCTCTTCGTAATCTGTGTCCATAACATATCCATCTGGCAATTCACTCATAAGAACAGTTTTCTTTTCAAATATGTTTTTAGCAGAAAACTTATTCAGCAGGAAACGAATATAGTCATCTCCCTTTCTTCTGGAATAAGCAAAATATATTGTCCAATGTGCTCTTAAAAAATCGTTATCAGAAAGAGGAACATTTTCATTTCTGCCAAGTTGAAAATATACTTCCTTCCACGCATCATTGATTTGTTTTCTCAGGTGAGACTTCTCCATCTCATCGAATTTTTCGTCTGAATACAGTGTAGTAAGATATATAAGCCTGTTTTTCAGCAACTCCAGATTCGTCAGTTTTTTGCCACGATTATTCATGGTTTCAAATGCCACAAAAACATCATAATCATCGTCTATCTCATGTATATTGAACATCAATTTCAATGTGAGTTTCAAATAAAGATTATTGATTCCTTCAATCCCCTCGTTTTCATAGAGAGCCGTTAAGTTCTCCCTAAAGAAACTCTTTGCAAATTTGAGATTTTTTGCGTAGTAGGTTTCATTGACAGTACCGGAATACGGCTCATCAAAAATCTTATACCTTAAGTAATCCGCACTCGGATTGTCCACCTCATAACCAAACAAATACGTTGTAATCTGGTTCATTGGTGGTCTGCTTTGATAGATATATTTAGCCACTACATCTTTCAGGGTGTCATATCCAAGTACGATTTCATCGTCTTTCTTTCCTTTGTTTTCATCCAGTTCTCTCACAAAACAAATTATTTCATTCAGTAGAATCACGAAAGTAGTCAAACGTTGCTGACCATCTACAATGTGACAAGCCTTAAATCCTTTATCTACCATCCAGAGGTCAGAACCCCAATCCTTTGTCTCTTTTCGTCCAAGTGATTTTAAAGACAAAAGTCCTGTATAATGATATCTATCCTGTTGTAAGTTAATCAGGTCATCCCAAAAATCCGCAAGTTGGGACTGCTGCCAAGCATAGCCTCTCTGATAGTCTGGAATTCTAAAAAGTCTGTTTTGAAAAAGTAAAGAAAGCGGTTGTAATTCATTTGCCATTATTCCGCACCTCTTTTCACATATGTCAGTTCAATATCATATCCCAAAGCCTCAAGCATCTGCACAAAAGTCCTATTCACAACACCATCCTGCTTTTTGATAATGCGGTTGACATACTGACCTGTCGTTCCGATGGTCTCCGCAAGCTGTGCCTGGGTGGTTCCGTTCTCTATACATTTGACTTTTACATCTACTTCTATATTGTTTCTAATCATACATTTGCCACTCCGATTCGCAAGGATCATTAGTTTTAATACAAATAAGATAATTTATTGTACTGCAGAACCCAACAAATTACAACATTCGCAGATGAATCAATAATGAATTTTTTGTAATAAAAGTACGGTACTTTTTTGTAGTACCTTACATTTTTACGGCAAATAGAGTATGATATTGGAGAAAGGAGATGGTCATATGAGAAAGTCAGAAGCAGCGGCCAACCGCTGTAAAACAATCTCCATGGTACAGAAACTGCTGGGTGGAAAATATAAAATTGAGCTTCTCTGGTACATCGGTAAATGCGATATTCGAAGGTTTGGGCAGCTTCGCCGTCAGATTGGAGAAATTACTGAAAGTAGTCCGTGGCATCTGCAATCAGCAGCCGTTCTATGTCACAGACGAGGCCGACCAGGAAACAGTTGAAGATGTTGCCCTTGACGATAGTTGGAACTATACCGATATCCTCTGGAACGGCATACAAGCAGAAAAGGTGCAGCGGGCATTTGAGAAACTGAATTACCGGGAACAGACCTTGCTTGAAAAACGGCTGGCGATCTGCATAACCTGCGGGCGTGTCGGCTCATGGAAAGACCGCCCCACTTTTGAAGAACTGGCTGTGATGTTTGAGGGCAGCACTGCCAGCGGTGCAGAGCGAGCCTACCGCAGAGCCGTGGACAAACTGACAGAATTTCTGGTTGCCGAAGGTGCAATCCATGCCGTCCGACTGAAACAAAAATCCAAAACCAAGCGCCAAAATCAGAGCAATAGCCTATCTTCTGAACTGCGAGAACGAAAAATTGCCCAAGGAAATGATGGTGGCATTTGAATAACGAGGGAGTGAGATACATGGAACAATTATTGATTATTGAAGATGATATCGGGTTGAATCAAGGCTTATGCAAAGCGCTGAAAGCAGATGACCGTCAGATTATATCCTGCCATGATTTAAAAGCGGCAAGAGAGCAATTGCTTTGCGGCGGTGTATCCCTGATCCTGCTGGATATCAATCTGCCGGATGGCAGTGGGCTTGAGCTGCTCCGGGAGGTCAAGGAAAACCTGCCCGGAGTTCCTGTTATTCTGCTGACTGCCAATGACACCGATCTGGACATCGTAGACGGACTGGAGCGGGGCGCTGATGATTACATTACCAAGCCCTTTTCTCTTTCGGTTTTGCGGGCAAGGGTGAATACCCAACTGCGAAAGCAAGCGTCAAACCATAAAAATGTGCCGATCCATATGGATCTGTTTCACTTTGACTTTGAGGCTATGACCTTTTATGTGGGAGATTCAAAAGTGGAATTGAGTAAAACAGAACAAAAATTACTGCGTCTGCTTGTTGAAAATCGTGGTCGAACCATGACCCGTGGAGACCTTGTCGACCGGATCTGGACAGATGGCGCAGAATATGTGGATGAAAATGCTTTGTCTGTTACGATCAAGCGTCTGAGGGATAAGCTTGGCGCACAGAAATACATTAAAACCGTCTATGGAATCGGTTATAGCTGGGTGACAAAAAATGAATAAAACCGGCATTGTGATCATACTGCTATGTTTTCTGGCGGCGATAGCTGTTGTATTATGGGAGCGGAGGAAGATCAGAAAAACGATGGAAGAAATCGAAAGGATGCTGGACGCTGCCATGACCGGCTCCTTTTCTGAAACCAATTTTGATGAAAGCCAGCTATCTGCATTGGAAACAAAGTTTGCACACTATCTTTCCGCAGCAGAAGCATCTTCTCGAAATGTAGCACAGGAGAAAGACAGAATTAAGTCCTTGATTGCGGACATCTCCCACCAGACGAAAACGCCGATTGCAAACCTGCTGTTATACAGCGAGCTTTTGATGGAGGAAACTCTGCCTGCATCGGCGAAGGCAAATGTGGAGGCGCTGTACAAACAATCGGAAAAGCTGCGATTTCTGATCGATTCTCTCGTAAAGCTTTCCAGACTGGAAAACGGGATCATTTCACTCTCCCCTCAGCAAGCAGCGCTGCAGCCGCTGCTTGAAAGTGTGGTAGAACAATATACTGCCAAGGCTTCTGAAAAAGGATTGTCTTTGAAAATGCAGGATACAGATGCTTTTGCTGTATTCGACTTCAAATGGACAGCGGAAGCGCTGGCTAATATCGTAGACAACGCCATCAAATATACAGAGCATGGCACCATTACTATTTCTGCCGTAAGCTATGAAATGTTTGCAAGGATCGATATATCGGATACCGGTTCAGGCATCCCAGAAAGTGAGCAAACGAAGATATTTGCTCGCTTTTACCGCTCAAATAGTGTGCAGAAACAAGAAGGGGTCGGCATTGGCTTATACCTTGCCCGACAGATCATATCCGGCGAGGGCGGTTATATCAAGGTTTCTTCCGTTCCGGGAAAAGGAAGTACGTTTTCCATATTTCTGCCGAAATAACAACAATTCTATCAAAACTGTTAGATTTCATTTTCCGCCGGAAAGAATGTGGAAAGATTCCTATGCGATAATCTGTATGTATCAAAGGATCATTTCCTTTCATACATACAGATTTTTTCATGGAGGTACTCATTTATGGAAGTTTTACAGGCAAAAAACCTGAGAAAAATTTATGGCTCCGGCAATAATGCGGTTCATGCGCTGGACGGAGTGGATTTAAGTGTGCAGAAAGGTGAATTTGTGGCGATTGTCGGCACATCCGGCTCCGGCAAGTCTACCCTGCTGCATATGCTGGGCGGGCTGGACCGTCCTACAAGCGGCACAGTCATGGTGGACAGACAGGATATTTTCTCCTTGAAGGATGAAGCCCTGACCATCTTCCGCCGCAGAAAAATTGGTTTTGTGTTCCAAGCATATAATCTTGTTCCGGTGCTGAATGTGTATGAAAATATCGTTCTACCCATTGAGCTGGACGGCGGCAAGGTCAACAAGGATTTCGTACAGCAGATTGTACAGACCCTTGGGCTGGATGAGCGTCTGGATGCGCTGCCCAATCAACTCTCCGGTGGTCAGCAGCAGCGGGTAGCCATTGCCCGTGCGCTGGCAGCAGCACCCGCTATCATACTGGCAGATGAACCGACAGGTAATCTGGATTCCAAAACCAGTCAGGATGTATTGAGCCTTTTGAAAGTCACCAGTCAAAAGTTCGCCCAGACCCTCGTAATGATCACCCACAACGAAGAAATTGCACAGATGGCAGACCGCATTATCCGTATCGAAGATGGTCGGATCGTCTCCCAGAACTAACGGGAGGTGGTTACGATGAATGTCAAAAACAGAAAATGTATTCGAAAGCTCAGCTTAAAATCTCTTTATGCAAATCGCCGCCGCAATCTGATTGCAATTTTTGCCATTGCGCTGACCACGCTGTTATTTACTTCCATGTTCACCATTGTCTTGTCGTTGAACGCCAGTTATGAAACCTACCAATTTCGGCAGGTAGGCGGCTATGCACACGGCACCTTTAAGGATGTTTCCCCCCAGCAGGCGGAACGTATCGCTGCGCACCCAAAGGTGAAGGCTGTGGGGGCACGGAAGGCAATCGGTATCACTGCGGATGGTGTCTTTTCCAAAACGCCTGCAGAAATCAGCTACATGGATGCCAACTGCACCAGATGGAGCTATGCAACCCCCACTACCGGGCGGATGCCCGAAAGCGGCAAAGAGGTGGCTATGGATACGACAGCGTTGCAGCTGCTTGGTGTGACACCGGAACTGGGCGCCGAGGTCACGGTTTCATATTCCATCACGGACAAAGATCAAACCGGTTTTACTGTAACAGATACCTTTACACTGGTAGGCTATTGGGACTATGATGAACTAATGCCTGTTCACTACATCAACATCAGCCGTGATTACGCAGATGACATCGAAGCGCAGGCAGTGAAAACAGGGTTACAGCCTTTCCGCACTGATTTGAATGTCATGCTGGCTTCCGGCACAAACATTCAAGGGCAGATGGAGCAGGTGGATACCGATCTTGGCTACACCTGGGACAGCTATACTGATCCCAACAGTGTCCGAATCGGCGTCAATTGGGGATATACCTCATCCCAGCTGGAGTCGCAGCTCGATCCGGAGCTGATAATTGCCATAGCAGCTTTTTTGCTGCTGGTGATTTTCACTGGGTATCTTATCATCTATAACATTTTTCAGATCTCTGTTGCAGGGGATATCCGGTTTTACGGACTTCTGAAAACCATTGGCACAACGCCCCGACAGCTCAAACGCATCATCCGCCAGCAGGCACTTCTGCTTTGTCTTATCGGCATTCCGTCGGGGCTGCTGCTGGGCTACGGCATCGGTGTTGTTCTGGTGCCTGTTGTCATGCGCTCCACCCAGTTGGATGCAGGCATCACCACCATCAGCACTTCGCCTGTGATCTTCCTTGGTTCCATGCTGTTTGCCCTGTTGACGGTGCTCTTGTCCTGTTCCAAGCCCGGGAAAATGGCAGCCAGGGTCTCTCCGGTGGAGGCTATCAAATATACGGACGCAATGCAGACCAAGAAAAAACAGCGCAGCACCCGGGGAGCCAAGCTCCATCAGATGGCCTTTGCCAATCTGGGACGAAACAAGAAAAAGACGGTGCTGGTGGTGTTGTCTCTGGCACTGTCGGTGACACTGTTCAATGCGCTGTGTGCCTTTGTAGGCGGATTCAGCATGGAGAAGTATGTATCCACCATGACCTGCGCCGATTTTATCGTCAGCACTCCCGACTATTTTCGTTATAACTCGAGTGCAGATGAATTTATCACCCAGGAGCAAATAGAGGATATCTCCGCAAACACAAAGGCCAGTCTTTCCGGCACGGGATATGCTGTGCGAAAAACCGCATACCTGTGGATGACGGAGGATGCTCTGCGGCAGGACTATGCAAGGTACGAAAGCGCCGAGCAGTTGGACAGCCATATGAGCCGCATGGAGCACCGGGGCAATATGGTGATGGGAGATACCAGAATCGAGGCTCTGGATAACAGCCTGTTTGACAAGCTGCAAGTGTTCGACGGAGATATTTCTCCCCTGCTGGAGCCAAACAATAACGCCATTGCCATTGCGGTTTCCTTAGATGACTACGGTAATCTGCCCAATCCTGAATACTACCCCAAGGTGGGAGACACGATCACCGCTACCTATGCGAACGATGTGAAATATATCGACAGCCGCACCGGGGAACTCTGCACCGAAGATACACCGGAGGAGTACCTTCAGGAAAAACTGTATGGAGCCAGAGATGTAGAGTACACGATTTGCGCCTTGGTAGAGCTTCCGAATTCCATGAGTTATCGTTATGGTGGTACTGGCTATGATGCAGTTTTGTCTGTGGACACCGCACAGAGGGACAGCGGTGGTGCAGCCATTCCGATGCTCTACCTATTCGACACAGCGAACGAAGCTGACGAGGCCGAAGCAGAGCAATATCTATCGAAGCTCACTGCCGGTGAGTTTTCGCCCTTGATGTATGAAAGCAAGGCCACGGCTCGCTCTGAGTTTGCTCAGTTCCGGCAGATGTTCCTTCTGATAGGTGGTGTCCTCTGTGCTATCATCGGGCTGGTGGGACTCTTGAATTTCTTCAACGCCATGATGACCGGTATTCTTTCCCGCCGCCGTGAATTTGCTGTGCTTCAGGCTGTAGGAATGACGAACCGGCAGCTCAAAACCATGCTGATCTATGAGGGGTTGTATTACGCAATATCTTCCGTGGCGGCGGCATTTATGCTGTCGCTGGTGATGGGACCTCTTGCAGGGAAAATGCTGGGCAGTATGTTCTGGTTCTTCGAGTATCGGTTCACCATTCTGCCTGTCCTGCTGACAATTCCGGTATTTCTTCTGCTGGGATGGCTGATCCCCTGCATGATGTATGACAACGCAGCAAAATGCAGCGTTGTAGAGCAATTAAGGGATGCTCAATAAGCCTCAGACACTTCAAATCAAACTCAATAGAGAAACCATGCAGCCACACCACACATTATTAGTAGACTCTGTATTTGATATTGGCTGGTTTGTATTTTCAAAGTTTATCACCGAGGATGCATTATTCATTGATTTTAAGGACTCTGAATATTTTGAAGATTTCGAACCTACCGAAGACAATGATTACGCCATAAAAAAATTAACCCGCTGCTTACACTGTGGCGATTATATCCCTAGGTCCCATAATAGGAAATATTGTAGCAAGGACGAATGTCAAGCTGCACGAAAACGAAAAAAATCCAGAGACTGTACACAACGCAAAAAAGAAGAAGGCCGCTAGCACTACGCTAGTGACCTTCCTTGTTTAAACGCTCTTTTCTTTTTTCACAATATATTCCCTTAAATACTTAAACGGAAACGGAACAACAGTTAACATTCCATACCTTACAAACTCTACGCCCATAAGTGGCAATAATTTTTTAAAAATCAATTTACTTCCATCAACCGCCTGTATCTCACGCACTACGCTGGCTCTCTCAATTGTGTATTTCATTCCATTACCAATTTCACCAACTGAATATTTTGCATGCGTATCATCATAATCAAAATAATTAATGTCTATATTTCCGGAAAGATACTCGCGTCTCTCTTCTTCTCCGCGCAAGTAGGCATATAGCATAATACCGGTATTCTCAAAAACATAGCGCACAACTTCTTTCTTTGTAGTAATTCCTTTGAATAATCCCATTACATCGACTTTCGTGTATTCTGCATTCACATCGATATGCGGGATAACTATATCCATTTCTGCCTGTACTTTTATTTTATCTGTTGTATTCATTACTGCACGAAGCCAAGTTACCACGTCTTTTCCTGGGAACCTTCCTTCACAAGCTACATTCTTAAGAACGTCACCCATTGTAGCATAATCAGGCATAGAATACATATTGGTATCCTTTATAAGATTAATATTACCCTCTGCATCTTTTACTAAACCTATAACACCTCTATAATCATTTTTATTCTCTTCATTCAAACCGAAATAATCCATGTATTTATCATACTCTGTCATGGTAAAAAGATTTCGTTTCAATGCTTCGATTTTAAATGAACCGTTCGGATGAATGGTCATGAAGTAATATGTACCGTCTGCAACTACACCAAATAACCAGTCTGCTTTATATCCGTATTGACTCCAATCCACCAATGTAATTTTACCAGTTGCAATGTCCTTCTTAATTACAAGCTCTTTCAGAATATTATAAACTTCCGCTGATGATTGGTGTTTAAAATTCTCTACTGTAATATGCTGAACAACATAATCCTCCATGTTTTCTTGATGCGGGTCCACTTCCGAATCTGAATAGAAGGATTTATCATGTATATATCGTACGTTAAGCTTCTTCTTTGATAATCTTTTACCAACGCTGCATTTTGCCTCTGGAATAATTTTATTAATACCATCCGCTACATCCTGCAAATAATCTTCAGAAGTTTCAGAATGTACAGCATCCACTATATTAATTCCAGAATTCAAAACTTCCTTTTTAACAATATCCTTATATAACTCCAATGACGCACGCTTATATTCCAAAACTTCGTCAATACTATATTGTTTAAATTTAACACGAATATACTTGCTAAATTCATCATGTAAGGCATTCAAAATATCATATAAAACACCCAGCTTGGTACATGAAAACGTTTCATAATCCGTAAAGTCAAAGAATGTAATGCTACCCCGTTCACCATCTACGGGTTTAATAATAAAGTTTTCTCTACGGTCTTTATTTTCATTAGATACTCTTTTTAAGGTATTATTGTTATAACTGAACTCATATTGCGGATAATCCTGTAGCTTTCTTTTCTCAAATTTCATTTTCTTTTTAAGTGCCAGTGCTGTCATCCTATGTGCTACCAAATTCACACACATATCATCTCCGACTTTCACCTCAAGGCACTGCATACCCCAAATAAAATTCTCCTTATCCTTATTCAGCCATGCAGGTCGAAAACATAATAATTTCCCTGACAGATTATTAAAAGATATCATTTCATCAACCGGACTCGTTAACGCATTCAAAAACAATTGTGTCAACAAATGTTCCGGTATACTGCTACTTGTCATAGATTTTATAGACAAGCTATCTCCATCTTCTTTTGCATTCAACAAACGTACAAACTCAGCTCTGGAAATCGCATTTTTAGGAAACATAACCCAAAAACTCTTTCCACTTTCAAATTGCAAAGCTGATACCTTTATATCATCAATATCCAGAAAAGTAGCTCCACCTTTTATGTATTTGTCCGATGTTGTAACATAATAAAAATCATAATCTTTGTCAATGTTAGAATATTCAAACGAAGCCAGGAGTTCATTCGAATAAAGTTTCTTTACGCTCATTGCAAATATCCCTCCCGATTTATTTTTGCTATAATTTCAGTTCCTATTTCTTTTCTATCTAACCGGTATAAGTATGGTATCTCAATAATTCTTCCATTATCACTAGACGTAATTTGCATATTGTGATCAAGCATAATATTAATTATTACTGCTCTCTTTCCTCCACACTTATCTAACTTTTCCAGGACGTTTTTCTTTTCTTCTTCCGCAGATATTAACATGGTTTCTTTCCATAACTTGAAATCTATATACACGCCATTTCCTAGTGTATAATCAAATAATTCAAAATACTCCTGCGGCATTTCCTGTAATGTTACTCCTGCATATTGTTCTAAAATAAATTTACCAACAACTTCGCCTAAGGCACCTTTATAAATATTATTAAACATAGGTGGCGTCAATATAAACTCATTAGGAACAAAGCTCGTTGCATATCCATGCTTTTCAAACAATGCTTTCACTCCTGGGATTTGCATAATCTCTTTCAAATGCACCTCATCCTCTGACATCTTTTGTGGAAGACTACCGTCAAACTTGATATTTATATTTTTATTATAGTCTCCTTCTTGCTCATAAGAATATGCTGTAATTTCTCCCGGCGCACACATATATACAAGTTGATATTGCGAATTCTGTTCTACGTTTTTTCTGCATAGTGTAGGCCTCATAAGACATAGCTCACGCAATGCTTTCCAATAGTCTATGCTATCATCCGTCCAATTGCGCTTAAGCTCATTTATAATCTGCATTGCCTTCAGTGCTAATGTTCCGGCACGATTTTCCATTACGGCAATATCCAGATTTTCATTTGCCTGACCATTATAATATGATTTACCCACTTTAACTAATTCTGCAAATTCAGGATTCAACATTCGTTGCTCCACAACAGACAAATCGTAATCTGTTAAAATGGTATTATCCACATAAATATATATATCCGGATTCTTAAGACCGGTTCTACATATTCTTCCTACCGCCTGTATTAATGTTCGAATCGCAAAGTTATTTACGGAATCTGTTTTATATGGTTCTCCCTTTTTTCCTGAAAAAGTATATCCACCGCTGAAACATATAAAAGCATCTTTGA
The DNA here is from genome assembly GCF_019734885.1 of Pseudocoprococcus catus. GTDB lineage: Bacteria > Bacillota > Clostridia > Lachnospirales > Lachnospiraceae > Coprococcus_A > Coprococcus_A catus. The sequence goes on from NZ_JAAXCM010000029.1 coordinate 92,819, forward strand.
TTACCGCAATACCATCTTTACGAGAAACTTCTCCTCTTTCCATCAAGAATTCCATCTGATATACAAAACGAATTAAATCCTCAGCTTCAATCCCCTTTTTGCTATCCACATTCACCAGAAGATTTGTCGGCTTCTCAAGATATATGCAGTCAAAGTCTTTTTCCATATCTCCTCTATCGTAATCATTAACTGCCACGATAGTATCATTCCCCGGTGCTTTATATTGCAAATTTTGTCCCGCACCAACTGTATTATAGGAAGATATGACAAAGAGTTTTTCTCCCTTTGACAATCTCTGTATAAACTCCGCACGCTTAGCCTCATAATCTTCACTATTTATACTGTATAACAGGTCTTTACCTTTTAATCCCTTGATACCATAAAGCTTAATAATAGCGTCTACAAATTCCTCTAATAATTTAATATCAAAAAGCCCCTTATTCTCCTGTGGCAATTTATTATTAAGACACAATAAGGATTTAACCGAATTATTTAAGATAAATGCCTTCATTACCTTTACAACACGAATAAAGTTATTCTTTGCATATTCAACGCGCTCAAATGATATTGATAATTTTTCCGCATACTTCTTTATAAGTGCTTCATTTCCGTTAAATATCTCTGATAATTCAACTCTATCATCCGCATTATAAGAAACTGGCTCCACATGAATATTTACTTTATCATAGTTTGCAACAAAAGTTTGAAATGATTCCTGCAATCTACACCTATCTGCTTCTGGCATCACATAAAATTTATCCTGCAACATCCTTTGAAGATATTCTAAGTCATAATTGTCAACAACCGTATCAAGTGTTGCGGTAGCTGAAATACCTACAATTTGAGCCTTTTCAGATAAGTGAAGCAAAATACGTTCTGGCGAATTCTGAAAATCAAATAACTGAATCTCCGAACGCATACTGTGATTAGGATCATCTATAAAATCATAATAGCGAAATCCTCTATCATAGACAGAACGGTCAAAATACTTTAACGACATTTTTCCATTGCTGTCTTTTTTATCTTTCTTCGACTTTACCTGGCCTCCCATTATGATAGGCTTCAAATACCTTATCTGTTCTCTTGATAAATGAAACTCTGTCAGCACTGACTCAATTGCATTTTCAAGCGTATAATCATCGTCACCCGGCCTTTTATCCTCATCCTTATGATGCTTATAATTAAACGAAAGATTTCTAGCTCCATTCTGAAAATAAGTCAAGCAACCCTTAACACTGGCAAGCAAACTTAATACGCCACCATCTTTATCTGTTGGTCTTCTTTTTGTAAAACGCAACCAGTTCTGTTTTGCCTTCATATCGGTATCTATATCAATAAAAGCATTTTCTCCCTCAAATACCGAATGAAACTGTAAGTCATTAAAAATAAAATTACGACTTCTATCGCCCTTACCATCTTCTTCTGTTTTGAAGCTATATTGCATAGCAAAACGGTCATATGTTTCATCAAACACACCACCAAATCCTTCAATAATTTCCATAGGATTTTTCGCGTTTTTGTGTTCGTCAAGATAAGCTTTTTGTAACTTCGATGCAGTAGTAAGCTCTGCCGGAAAGTCTCTAGTCTTCAAAGAGGCATACACACGATGAAACAGACCTAAATAATCAATATGATTTTCTAAGCCTCTTGTTATAATCTGATTAAGTAATCTGTCTCTTGTTGCATCAAACTCATCTATAAAAATAATTGCATTTTTTGTAATATCATTATTGTAAAAGCTGTATGTAGGTTCAATAATAGTAGTGTTTCCCAAGAAAAACTTATCCATTGACATAAAAAATATTCGCTTCTCTCTCGTATATACCGCCGGATACAATTCTCCTATCCAATGATATTCTGGATTATTAGCGATATTCTTTAACTTTTCCTTTGGTGTCCTAAACTGCTTCAGCTCATTTTCTATCACTCGACGAAAAGCACCTTCCTGCTGCTTGCGAATTGCATCCTCCGCGCTCTTGCATAAAACATTAATAATATCCCTACTGGTTCCTTTTAATTCACGCTTTTTATCTCTGTATTCGTTTAATAATTTTACCGAACCATGTAAATCCTTAAATTCTTGTTTCATAGTGATTGCTGCTGGAATTTTTCTGGCACGATATAACTTGTCCAATTTTTCCACAACCATATCCGCATTAGCTTCTATTCGCAAACAATATTTATCATAATCATCTGCTTTACCGCGCTTTGTAAAATGCTCACGTAACTCCTTATCCGGCAAATTTTTCTTAAGGGTTGTAACAAAGAAAATCTTCTTATCCTTGAATTCAGGCGCATCATAATTGTCGACCATAAAATCCAGTACACTATATGTTTTCCCAAAGCCAGTCGGCATATCCAGCAAGAACAATCCCGTATCCGTTGACTTGCAAAAATTTACAATCGCCTGTTTCATAGTATCCTCCAAGTTTTTCTTACTTTGTCATCTATTATTTATAGAATATCTGCATAATATTTCCCATTTTCCAACGAGAAGAGCACTTCTCCAGGAACAAGTTTTTCTCCCATATTTACACATCCCACCACAGTCATCGCCCACTCTGAATATTCAAACGGAAGTTTATAACACACCGTCTCCCTACCATTTTCGATAGTAACCATAGGAGTACCTGTATTACCAAATCCAATCGATAAAACTTTGTACACATTCTTACCTTTTGTTATAGGCAATAGTGGTTGTCTTGATTCATCATAAAATACCTTTGCACCTCGCTGATTAAGAAAAAAATCATCCCCAGCATTTTGAACAAACTCTATTGGCAACTTATTTCCCACAACAGCATATCTTTCTTGTAATGCTTGACAAGCAAATGTATTAAAGTGTTCCGGTAAAATATCATAATTTTCATTTCTTAAAGCTTCTGCATTTTCGAATTGAGACATAAACTGTAACAAAGCTATAAATGCCACCAAATCATCCGAATATATACCCGAATACGTACTGTACCAATATTTATTATCCACACAAATTATCTGATACAACTTCTTATATAAGCCCAACTGTCTATCATCAAGAATAAACCACCCTGGTTCTAATAAAGTTTTTTCAATTCTTTCATTCGCATAATCATTAGTCAAAGCTTTTTTCAAAGACTGCATTCTTGTATATTGCAGATTGTCTGCACTCTTCTAACTGATAGGTTCCACTTTTCTACTGCTTCTTTAAGAGTCATAAACTCCATATTTTCTTACTTCAATAAAGTTATAAAATACGACATTTTACCCTAATTTCTATTATAAGCGTCAAGACGCCGAAAATCAATCTAACCCTACATAACTTTCGGCGTACAACCAGTTACCTATTCGCGAACTCAAAATCAAAAAAATACCTTTTAGCAAGCAGATGTATTTTCTCGCTAAAAGGTACTTCACCCTTGTGCATATATTCAATTTATTTTTTCATGCACATTTTTATTCTTTAAATTTCTATGATATGTTTCCTTAAAAATAGCCCTCAAACCCGCTTAAACTAGGCATTTCTTAGAGAGGAGACAAACCGTCTCCACATGCGGTGAAAGTTACTTCTTATATTAAATAGCGAAACTATCACCTTTTGCGAAAAGGTTCATACCCCACTTAGGGGGATACCTTTTACCCCACTTACAAACTACTCATCTACGCTTTCTGATGGAAATACCCATTTGATAGCTGTAATTAACCAAAACAAGTAAACTACCATCAAACAATTATTCTTTCTAAACGCTTTAATATCACTTAGTCCATGTGCAATATTATTTCGTAGATTTTTCCCTAACTGCTCTACCATACATAAAAGAGGTAATTCAAACGAGTAAAGGAACCAGCTAATCCGTTGTGATTCTGGTTCTTTTCTTTTTGTTGCCTTTTCTAAATCTTACCCTTGTAATATTTCAATTATTACACAAGTAAGATTTCAAGTCAATATCTTTTTTCTGAAATTGACAACCACATAAATAACGTCTATAATATATTTATTACAGCTGTAAGATTTAAGGAGGGATTTGAAATGAGTGATTTACCACAGATTTCTGAAGCTGAATTTGAAGTTATGAAAATCGTATGGAAACATGCGCCGATCAGTACAAATGAAATAACAGATAAATTATTACAGACCACAAGCTGGAGTCCTAAGACGATACAGACTTTAATCAAACGTCTCGTGACCAAAGGCGCTCTGACTTATGAAAAACAGAGCCGAGTGTTTGTTTATACCCCAGTCGTGAAAGAAAGCGAATACATCGGCCAGGAAAGCAACTCTTTTCTGGAACGATACTATGACGGGGATATCACTGCCATGCTGTCTGCCTATATAGAAAATGACAGACTGTCTGAAACAGAAATAGACACCCTACGTTCCCTTCTTTCCAAGAGGTCAAAAAAAGGAGGAAATTAACGTGGCTGATTTTATGATACGCTTTTTAATATGCAATGTATTTATCAGCGGTATCATCGGAATTCTTTTGATAGCCAAGCGGATATTCAAAAACAACCTGTCCAGCCGGATGCAGTATAATCTGTGGTTCCTGCTCCTTGGGTTGCTGGCAGTTCCCTTTATACCGTTCCGTCTCATCGGATTTCCACAAATCTTCTCGTGGCTTGGTAGCTTAAGAAGCTCCCCTGCTTCCGGCACTGCAACCGCTATGGGAGAAGCTGTGGGAATTCATCCGGTCGGAAATACAGACTGGATGAATGATTTCGCACTTTCTGTAAATAGCGAAACACCATCCATCGCAGGATACATACTATTAGGGATATGGATTGTCGGTATTCTCGCCATGATAATATTGGTAATCAAATCCTCTCTCCGTTTACACTCGTTGGAGAAATCTGCACTTCCCCTTCAGAACAGGGAAGTCCGCAAACTGTATCATCACTGCTTAGAAGAGATGGGGATTCACAGAGATATTCCTGTCTACAGTACCGCATTTTTGAAATCCCCGATTATTGTTGGACTTTTGAAACCGTGTATTTATCTTCCGATTCATCTGATCTCTGATTATAACGAATCCGATATGCGGTATATGCTGTTACATGAACTGCAGCATTACAAGCACCATGATGCTATTGCCAGTTATCTGATGAACCTTGCTGGAGTGGTATATTGGTTCAATCCTCTTGTTTGGTACGCTCTGAAAGAAATGCGTAATGACAGAGAGGTGGCCTGTGACACTTCCGTTTTGAAAATGCTTGAAGAGGATGCTTACGAGGATTATGGGAATACTCTCATTAACTTTGCGGAAAAAGTATCGCTTACTCCTTTTCCATTTGCTGCTGGCCTTGGTGGAAACATGAAACAGATGAAACGAAGAATCATCAATATTGCCTCATATGAGAAACCAACATTTATGAAAAGGCTAAAGGGCATGACTGCATTCATGCTGACCGCTGTCCTGCTTCTTGGTCTCGCTCCGATTTTATCTACATACGCAGCAGAGGTCAGCCATTATCAATGGAAAACTTCTTCTGAGAATATTTCCTATGTTGACTTTTCTTCCTACTTTGGAGAATACGAAGGCAGCTTTGTTTTGTACGATTTAGAAAATGACTCCTGGAGCATACACAACATGGATCATGCAACCTTGCGTGTTGCACCAGATTCTACATACAAAATATATGATGCCTTATTCGGCTTAGAGGAAAATGTCATTACACCGGAAGATTCCTTTATTGCATGGAACGGAGAAAGTTATCCATTTGAAGCATGGAACGCTGATCAGACCTTGCAGTCTGCTATGGCTTCATCTGTGAACTGGTACTTCCAATCAGTAGATGAACAACTTGGTACTGCTTCCGTTTACGATTATATCAAGAAAATCGGATATGGAAATGAAAACATGAGCGGCGATTTCTCCACCTATTGGATGGAATCTTCCTTGGAGATTTCCCCCGTAGAGCAGGTCGAACTGTTAATCAAACTACAGAACAACCGCTTCGACTTTGCCCCTGAAAACATCAATGCAGTAAAAGATGCCATTTGCCTTTCCTCTTCCGATGGCGGAACATTCTACGGAAAGACTGGAACCGGACGTGTGGATGGCCAGGATGTGAACGGATGGTTTATAGGCTATATCGAAACTGCAGATAATACATACTTTTTTGCTACCAACATTGATGCAGACAGCGATGCTACCGGAGGCAACGCAACTGAAATAACCATGTCTATCTTGTCTGACATGAATATATGGAAATAAAAAAATCGGGTAATGGTCAAGCATGCAACAGACCTTTACCCGATTCTTGATTTTGCTAATTTTCTTCTAATGTTTTATAAGGCAGGATATAGTAAGCCGTAGGCTGTTCTTCGCCTGATAAAATGATTTGAACACCATCATCCAACCACTCTATTTCATATTCTCCTCTTGCACCATCATTCGCAACATCCGCCTTAAAAGAAGCACGATAATATAATCCTGGTCTTTCATCTTCTGGAAGCATTTCAAATAACGTTATCTCAAGGTGACTATTTCCAAATGAGAAATCTGGTGTACCTATTTCATCAATCTTCAAAGTGTATTTGCCATCTGGTGATTCTTCTCTAAAAATTTCTGTTTGTCCTGAAACGTTCCATGAAATATTTGTACTATCGTCCCCCGCATTTTGAGTGTTTTCGTATCCACATGTACCCTTTCCAAGCAGCACGAATGCCAATATAACAGTCTCAATTATCAGAAGTGTTACTAATGTTCTTTGTTTCATTATACACCTGTCCTCCATTATTTTAATGTCCACGCATATCCAGTTCTTTCAATAGAGAATTTCCACTTCCCCATGAATATACAATGTAATAACCGCCGTCCTCTATTTCTTCCGAAAATTGTAGTGCCTTATGTTCAATCACCTCAATGGACTGCCCTTCCTGAATTTCCACTAAATATTCCCACTCGTTGCTTCTGTAATCTGAATAATAAGTTTCCAATTCTTCCAAAGACAATTCACTCCTAATTAGGATTGCTCCGAAATATTGCATCCCATTTCCGTTACCCGTCAGCTTCCCAGCCTGTGACAACGACTCTATCAATTCTGTTTCCTCTGGTAGCGGAATTTCACATAATGCTTTTTCCACTTTGTAGGCAGTGTGGTTATTTATGAGTGGAATGGATATAACTCCGCCTATCAATATGGCTGCCGCTAAAATCCTAACTATTTCCAGTTTTTTCATCCTCTCCCCTCTTTCTTTTCTTACACCTGTAAGATTACCATAAAACACCACTATTATCAAATCATTCTTTCTTAACTTACTCTTTACGAATACGGTATTTGTAATTCGGTATACTCGTAATACCATCATTCAATATTTCATTTCCTAAATACTGAAAACTGCCATCCTCCGCAAACCTTACAGTCAGTTCATGGGTTATAACCGCATCATTACAAATAACCATATCGCACACCGCCTCTACCGTTAATGTTACTGTCCCATCATCATTTTCTTTGATACCGACAACCTCCGGCAAGGAAGTCCCGAAGAACGTTGGCGCATAATTAAAGCAACCAAGCCTTTCCCAATAATAGGTTTGCTTTTCCTCATCAAAGGCTGCATACTCCCGTATCTGCTCTGCTGTTACAGGAAGATACTCCATAATCAGACTCTCGAATTCTTCTTTCGGAATGCCATTTGGATAATCTTCAGAATTAAACTTTTTGCCATATTTCATTCCATACAGGTATTCAAACATTCCGTTATAATCCAAGTCACTCATATTTTCCGCATTCCAGTTGGAACACAAAATGTTCTGTCCCTGATATCCAAGTCCCAGGACGAGGCGCTCAGACATTTCACGCTGTTCCTCCGTCATTGGCTTTATTCTGATCAGACAGCTTCCGTCCATGATTTCACTGACTTCCGGCGGCTCCGGCACGCATAACTCATAACCGAACCACCCTTTCTCCGTGTACTTCCATTCTTTGATTCTGGTATAGGAAATATAGGACATTCCCGGCTTGTTATTGTCATTCCATATACCCCTTGCGCTTACAACATACATCTCTGTTCCGTCAAAAATAAATTTCATTCTCCCTATGCCGCCATCATCCTGTATCTCGTAAATTACAACAGAACCACTTTTCCCATCCGTACACTCTTCAAGAAACCGATCCACACTTTCATAATTTTCCATATTGGAATATGTTACCAAAGTGGAAACCGGACACCCTGTTTCCATTAACTTTTTCTGCATTTCCAGAACTGTTTCATCATTCAGAACCACATTAGATGCTGTCCCTTTATCTGCCCCATTATAAATGTCAAAAATAAGTTCCATCATTTTTTTACAATCACTCTCAGCTTCTTTTTCTTCCTGTTCATCCACAGGAAGTCCATAGCCCTTTTCCCACTGTTCTGCAGCTTCTTCCTCACCGCTCTTTGCTTCCTCCGTGGAAGATACTTCATCCGTATCTTCCACAAGAGTTTCACCCACAACTCTCTTTTCTTTTCCGCAGGCACACACGAAACACCCAATCAGAAATACCATAATCAGTAGAATACTTTTTTCCCTTAATACCATTAAAATCATCCTTTCGTTCTTGCTATTGGCGGCAGTCCCAATTCTATTTGCTCTATGGAATTAGAAAGATACCTGAACGTTCCATCTTCAAATGGTTGGACCACAACCGTGTTTCTAAAAGCGAGATTGGAATTATAATCCGGCCATACTCCATCAACGATAAGCGTAATTGTTCCATCCGCATTTTCTGTATAATCAACCACCTCTCCAAAGGGCGGATATGGGCTGGCATAAATCATTTCATATTCATAACTGTTGCTGCCCTCATCATATCCACAATGCTCTCTCAACTGATCCACCGATACAGGAAAATAGGTGGTCATAATCTTTTCAAATTCCTCTGCCGAAATTTTCCAATCTTCCGTTTTTAAATTTTCGCCTGTATAAATCCGATAAATATCTTCATACATACAAGGCATCAGCATGTCCTCCACATTATTACTGTCCCAGTTTGTGACAAGCACGTTGTAATTCACATAGCTTAGTCCCGATATGTATTTTTCCGGCAATTTCCGGCAGTCTTCCGGAAGCGGTTCTATTCTCCAATACTGTCTCAAACGTGCATGTGCAATCACATATTCATATGCATAGATAAAATACCCTTTTTCAGTAAGTTTGATTTCAGCCACATTACTTACCGAAGTTCCCTGTATTTCAGGCACTCCATCTTCCTTCCAACGAACTCCTATATAATAAGTCTGCAGCTTACCTTTCCGATAAATAAAGGTAACTGCTCCTTTTCCTCATCTGAAATAAGGCAATCACTGGATTGTGGAATGAACCAATATGCTGACTCTGTAGAAGTTTCCGCATCTGCTTCTGTTGTTGCTTCACTGTTTTCGATTTCTACAGGTGACTCCCATACTTCTTCCGCCACTTTTCGTTCCTCTGTATGCAGTTTTCCCCAACAGATCACCCCGGCTATAACAGCAAACAACAATATCAAAAATGGTAGTCCACACTTTTTAAGCAACCATTTCACATCTTCCATCATTCACCTCCATATATTTCTTCCCATTCCTCCGCTGTCAAACGTGGTGTATGCCATGTTTCCTCACTATTATCCTCGGAAGGTATAATTCGGTTGGAAACATATTGTACCCCACCGTCCTCCAAAGGACGGACCACAACCTCATGGGCATATACCTTTGAATTTCCCGAATGCGGAAATACTACATTAGCTGTAAGTGTAATTGTTCCATCGCTGTTCTCCGTGAATCCAACCACCTCAGAATATGGGTATTCCGGATACTCTACTTCCTCAAATCCTCTCGGCTTATATTCATAGGTTTCATTCTCTGCATAATAGATGGTTTTGGACTGTAATGTTTCACTATCAATATTGAAATATGCCATGATGACGCTTTCAAAGTCATCCTTGGGAATTCGATAAACAGCACCAACTCCCAAATTGCCATCTGCAACATATGGGATGTATGTCCCATTTACTTTTGGATAAAGAAGCTCATACATATCATAGAAATTCAAATCCCCAAAATCATCCTCGCTCCAATCTACAATGAACATATTATTCTGTTCAAAGCCGATTGGTGTGAGATACTTCCGAGTCAGCATCCTACATGTCTCATCCAACGGCTGCACCCGCAATGCAGTATCCTCTTCCACTCCGCTTAATGCAAGAATATATAGTTCTTCTGAATACCAACTTCCAGAAAACATCAGATATCCTTCTTCTGTATAGTTCCAGTATTCTGCCTGATAACTTCCTGTTGTATTTCTTTGTATATTTCCGTTTTCGTACTTGTAATGGCTTCTGACCACATCTACATTTCCATCTTTTGTCTGCAAATCGTATTTTACAAAACCCGGCAAATAACCGACCTCAATAATGGATATTTCTGCCTCTTCCTTCTCATCTACCATTTCGCAGAAGTTGGTCACCTGCTCCGGCTCAGTCATATCAATCTGGTTTTTACTGTCAACTGCCGAATAACCATTTTCTCCAAGACGATTTACAATACTACGGATTGTTTCCAAATCCGCTAATTTATTTTCTTCTTCTGTTTTCTCATAAAGATCAATGCAGACGCTTATAATTTCATCTGCATCCTCCTCCGATTCTTCCTGAATATCCTGAACATCTATTACCGTTTCCAAAACTGTATTTTCTTCCGGAGGTGCATCACTGCACCCCGAAATACTAAGTATTAATACAAAGCTAATTGCTGTCAAACCACTCTTCCAGAACCAGCTTGTCTTTCTTAACAACATATCCACTTCCTCCTCTTCCTTTCACATCTTCTACCATGCTAATAATCAATATAGGATGTTCTACCGTATCTTCTGCTGTAAAAATTGCAAACCATCCTAATTCCGTACCCGAAGTATCCTCCTTCGATGCCTTGATTTCTGCCGTACCTGTTTTTCCTGCTAAAAGAATGTCATCCCGATGGGCTGCATATCCAGTTCCATTAGAATCATTCACAACCTTCTTTGTTCCTTCCAATACACGGCTTGCTGTCTCATTAGAAAAGGCACCCGGAATCCAATACTCGGCTATTGCTTCGTTCTGATATACCAAATACGGCTTTATGACATTTCCCTCATTACAGAAAGCAGAATAGATACAAGCCATATGTAACGGGTTCACTAAAACCTGTCCTTGTCCGTAACCGCTGTCTGCTAACTGTATTTCCGTTTCAATTCCCTCTGTATTGGAATACTGTGACTCTGCCAGCTTAATCTCAAATGGCAGTTCCTCATTAAAACCAAGTCCAGCCAAAGAACTCTCCATTTCTTCTGAGCCAATCTTTAATGCTGCCTTTGCGAAATAAATATTATCGGAATAAATCAATGCATTCTCTAAAATGACTGGTTCATATGCATGGAGTGTTGTTACATGATAAGAACTCCACGATGCATCCTTTTGCCAGCTTAAGCCTACGTTCCCGTAATCTTCCATTGGATCGATTGCCCCTGATTCCAAGCCGACCACAGCGGTAATTGGCTTGAATGTAGACCCCGGACACCACACTTGCCGGAACCGATTATACATTGGCTTATTCTCATCCTCGTTAAGCGCAGTCCACTGTTCACTGGACAATCCCATAATAAAATCGTTATTGTCATATGACGGTGTGCTGACCAAAGCCAATACTTCTCCGGTATAAGGATTCATGGCTACCGAGCAGCTTTTATCTTCCTTAAACTGTTCATACAAGAAAACCTGCAAATCAGCATCTATCGTAAGCTGGATGTCCTGCCCATGTTGCACCAGCATCCAAGCAAGTTCCTCCTTCTCTTTGCCTTCCGAGTTTACAATGCAAATTCTGCAACCGTTCTGTCCTTTCAACTCACTCTCAAACAAGCCCTCCATTCCGCTTCTGCCGATTACACTATTGGCTGTATAGCCTTCTCCTGCATGTTCCTCTAAATCTTCCGCAGTAACGCTTTGAACATACCCGACTAAATGTGCAGCAGCTTCCCCTAATGGGTATTCACGCACTTCAACATCAGATATCATCACTCCGGGAATTTCCAGCAACTTTTCATGTCTTTCCTTTTCTTTCAGCACCTCTTCGTCCGGTTCAATCTTCATCAACTCGATTTCTTCAACCCTCGGAACGGTTTTTATCGGCACAAAGGAATCATCCTTTACCCACTGTGCCGACAGCTTCTTTTCTATCGCTTCCAGAGTTGTTTCCAACAGTTCTGCAATCTGTGCGATTGCTTCCTCTCTGTTTTCCAACTTGCCTGGAACGATTCCAACCGAAGAAGCTATACCTTTTCCTGCAAGGACACGTCCGTTCCTATCCAGAATTTCTCCTCTTACTGCCTGTGTAGTGGAAACTCTTACTTTATCTGTAGAAGTCAGATTCGGAAAAATCATGGAATCATCCCAAACCAACTTATATCCATCTTCGCCCTTTAGGAAGAGTGCTTCATTCTCAAAGCCGATAGTTCCTGCAACTGTATCAAAAGAAGTCTGGTAGGTTACCGCCATTTGCTCCTCATCATATGCAATAATCTGAACAGCCATATTCTGGACTTCTATACCTTCATAAATAGCTGAATTTCGAGTTACAAAATCCTCCTGACTGACATTCCCCGATGCCTCAATATGTAGCATCGCATACATTTCTTCATACTCCTGTTTTGGAATATGATCCATGTACTCCACCAGAAGTTCTTCCGGTGTCCTCCAGGCATTTTCCTTTGTTGCCAACATTCCTGCCACGCATACTGCAGAAATTACCGCAGCTATTCCTATAACAGCAATCGCAATCCATAGGAGCCTGCTTCTTGTTTTCTTTCGCTTGTTTCTGCTTTTTCCTTTCTTCATATTGACCTCCATTCATTTTGCTTTGCTGATATGGTAAATAACAAATCAAGTGGCATTCATGCTTGCATGAAATGCCATTTGACGAGTATCTCCATTGAGACGATAGTCGAAATGGTCATATTCTATTTTCAATGTACGCTATATCCTCAAAATATTACATTCGTAAGATCTTGAAGCAAAAAAATTTCTCTTTTTGCTCTGACCTACTCTGCATCCCTCCTTTTTATTTATTACGCGTGTAAGATTTCGCACCAAAAAAAATATTTTTGAAACCCGCTACACTTGTGTAAATATTACACCAGTAAGATTTATAAGTCAAGTTATCTTTATATAAAAAGGCTCCTGCCAGAAGGTATCACACATTTTCGCAAAAGTGATACCTTTTAGCAAAAGCCTATTATTCAGTAAGTTTCAAACCACCCCACTGTTTCAATATTCAAATGTTTCTTTCAAAAGACCGGAAAACACACATCCATTTTTCTTTCTTAATATCCCATAAACCGCAGAAAATCAAGGTTTCTTTGAAAGCAGACAAACGGTTTCAATATTCCCCTGAACTTTGCTTTTATACTGCATAGCGAAAGTGACACTATTAACTTAAGGGTGGGGTAAATACCTTAACCATTTGAAAATTCCTTTTAATGTTACTACTTTACCCTGTCCTCGGCAGGATCAACTGCATACCAATGTTCTGCATTTCGCCTACATTCTAACACAGGTATTCTTTTTGTCACTTCACGTTTCGTGCTTCCATCACTACGAAGAATTTCTTTCCATTCCACTGGTTTATTATAATATTTCATTTTGCCCCCACATTGAGGGCATCCTTCAATATGTATTTTCTCTATGGTCAATCTATTCCCATAACCACTAATTGCAAAATTGAAAAACAAAGGATGTCTCGTTTGCTTTTTAGCAATTCTTCTAAGTGTAAAAAAGATTAAAAATAAAAATACAAATATTATAAAAATAATAGAATATTTCTGCATATCTAAACTTATTGTATTTCCATTCATCCCTCTAAAAAAGCAAACTATACTTTTTACTATTTTGGCAAACGGAAATATTCCTACAATTGCAATAATAGTGCTAATCCATGTTAAAACAGCTAAAGTAAATGGACTACGCCATTTTGGTTCTGGATCATAATTTGCCGTCCTTTGCTTCTCTTCCGAGATATTATTGATAATATCTCCTGCTGCAATTTGAGTTTTTCCTGTAAAATTCACATTTCCATTGAAATTATTTTGCTTATACTCTTCTTTTCTTCTTCTCATATCGTCATCTTCCTTCTCTTTTGCGAAAAAGTATCCTTTCGCCAAAATGTATATTTCCCGTTCTCCAAAGCCTATCCCCTGGGGTGAATCTCCGATTATATCATCACTCTACGGAAACAGAAACACACATCTATTTTATTCCCAAAATGACGAAATCCTTTGATTTATTGGGCTTTTTTCGACAGAAGGCAGACTGTTTCACAATGAACCGTGCCCGGGAACATATCAACACAATGTGTCTTTTTCACTTTATATCCTCGCTCGATCAGTACGCCCAAGTCTCTGGCCAGGCTGGTCGGCTTACAGGAAATATACACCATATTCGGCACCTGGTAATCAATGATCTTGTCCAATGCCTTTGGATGGATGCCATCTCTTGGCGGATCAAGGACGATATAATCCGGCTTATCTTCAATGGTATCCAGCACTTTCAAAACGTCACCGGCAATGAATTTACAGTTGTCCAACTGGTTCAGTCCGGCATTGACTTTGGCTGCCTCGACAGCTTCTTCCACAATTTCCACACCAACAACTTTCTTTGCCACTGCTGCCAAAATCTGGGCGATGGTACCTGTTCCGCTGTAAAGGTCAAAAACAGTCATATCTTTTGTATCGCCGATATAAGAACGGGCAATATCGTAGAGCAATTCGGCCCCCAGTGTATTTGTCTGGAAGAATGAAAATGTGGAAATCTTGAATTTTAGTCCAAGAATATGCTCATAAAAATAATCCTGCCCGTAAAGAATGCGTGTCTCATCGCTCTGAACCACATCCGCCAGTGTATCGTTGATGATATGCATGATTCCCACAATCCTGCCTTCAAGCTGAAGAGCCAAAAGACGCTGTGTCAGTTCTGTCAGATCACATTCTTCCTGACTGGTTGTCACCAGATGTACCAGCATCTCTCCGGTTGTCTCGGAACGACGCACCAGAAGGTGTCGGAGATAACCTGTATGTTTCATTTTCTTATAATACGGCATCGGATGCTCGGTGAAATAATCCAACACGGTTTTCAAAACAGCTGTAAAATCGTCATGGACAATCTTGCAGTCATCCACTGTCAGGATGTCATACGTACTGGCTTTCTTGTGCAGTCCCAATGTCAGCGGCCCATCCAAATGGTCATCTCCAAAAGAAAATTCCATTTTATTGCGGTATGCCCACTGTTTTGGACTGCCTGTAATGCCCTCAAAAACATAATCCGGCTTTCCTTCCGCATCTACCTGGCCAGCTGAACTAATGGCTGTGTCCAGAAGCTTCTTCACCTGGCCGGCCTTCATCTTCAGCTGTTCATCATAGCTCATGGTCTGATACATGCAGCCGCCGCAGGCAGGAAATTCATGACAGACCGGTTCAATGGTTTCTAATGGAGATTTCTCCAGTACTTCCAGTAATCTGCCTTCACAGCGGTCTTTACGCTTTTTATTAATGACAAAACGGATCTTCTGTCCGGGAATACCATTTTTCACTGTCACATACTGATCTTCAACTTTCACACGCCCTTTATTCGGAAAATCGATATATTCAATGATGCCTTCACACATCTGTCCTTTTTTCATCTTCGTCTCCTATCTGTTTCTAAAAACTTCTCGTAAATCATATCTTGTTTGGCAAAATGCTTTCTTTACCCAAAAAAGCTGTTACAAATCAGCATTCATCTGTAACAGCTTTCCTGTCTGTTTAATTATACAAATTCCTGTAACTACTCAGATAAAACTATTCCTTATCTGCAGCTTTAGCAGGTGCAGCTTCATCTTCCTTTACAAAATCGTCTTCCTCATCCTCGAAGTCATCATCAAAATCATCTTCAAAGTCGTCTTCAAAATCATCTACATCATCCTCGCGGGATAAATACTTGTAGATGCCGAAAGCAATTGCTGCGATTGCTGCAATGCCTGCAATAATTGCAAATACGAGGCAAACTGTTTTCTTCTTCTCTTCTTCCAGTTCCTTACGGTGAATAAAATCAGAAATCTTGGCCATGCTTAAATATTCTTCAAACTTATTCATGTTGTCCGCACATCCTTTCTACCAAACAGATTTGCTTATAGTATAGCACTCTTTTTTCTAAAATACTACCTCTTTCAGACTTTTTTCAGCTTCGCAAATCCGGCAAACATTTTCTTCGGTCCGTATTTCGGAAAATCAACTGTGACTTCGTAATCTTTGCCGCCATCCTTGATGGCCTGAACAACACCGGTACCAAATTTAATATGTTTAACCGTATCACCCACTTCGTAGTCCGGTGCGGTTTTCTTCATATCGCCGCCTTTTTTCGCAAAAGCGCTGACATCAAATTTGTGACTTTGTCTGATACCGCGATTGCCCGCGCCTGTACCCATCCTGCTGCCGCTGCCGTATGTACCGGCTCTGCCGCCGCCAAAACCGGAGATACCATTGGAGGCACTGCCTGTATTCCACGGCAGATCATCCTCAGCCTTTCTCGGAAAGCGCTCTCTCGGCAGACTGCCGCCGATGAGCTGCGGCGGAATCTCTTTCACAAACCGGGAGATTTTATTGTACTGTGTCTGACCATGCATCATTCGGCACATCGCATAACTGAGGGTCAGCTTCTTCATGGCACGGGTAATGCCCACATAACACAAACGGCGTTCTTCCTCAATCTCCATAGGATCATCGTTGACAATGGTCATATAACTCGGGAACAAACCATCCTCCATACCGCACAGATAAACATATGGAAACTCCAGACCTTTTGCACTATGCAGTGTCATCAAAATAACTTTGTTGTCCGAATCATCCATATTGTCCACATCTGCCACAAGGGCAATCTGTTCCAGCAATTCATTCAGGGAAGGCTGTTCCGTCTCCTCTTCATAGGCGACAATCTTGTTGCGCAATTCGTCTAAGTTCTCAATTCGCGTTGTTGCTTCATCAGTCTGCTCTGCCTGAAGTTCTTTCAGATAGCCCGTATCTTCCAGAACTTCATCATACAATTCTGCCAGGGACATATATTCTGCCTTTGTTCTGAAAACCTGTATCAGATTCACAAAACCATTGATCTTTGCTGCTGCCCGTCCCAGACCCGGAATACCATCCACCTGCTTAAAGGCCTCATACAGGCTGATTCCCCACTGATCCGCGTACTCCGCCGCTTTTGTCACTGTTGTGGCACCGATACCGCGCTTTGGTACATTCACCACGCGTCTCACAGCCACGTCATCCTGACCATTATTGATAATTTTCAAATAGGCCAGAATATCTTTGATCTCTTTACGCTGATAGAAGTTTACACCACCCACAACTCTATATGGTATGTTGCGTGTGACAAATTTTTCTTCTAAAACACGAGACTGGGCGTTTGTTCTGTAAAGCACCGCAAAATCTTTGTATTCAGCCTCATGGCGCTCCGTCTTTGCCGCAATATCCTTCACAATTCCCATGGCTTCTTCATATTCTGTCTGGTACTGATTCAGTGCAATCGGTACACCCTGTTCATTATCCGTCCAAAGTGTCTTATCCTTACGCCCCTGATTGTGATGGATCACACCGTTGGCAGCATCCAGAATCGTCTTGGTCGAACGATAATTCTGCTCCAGCTTGATCACCTTTGCATCCGGAAATGTTTTTTCAAAATCAAGAATGTTGTGGATATTCGCACCTCGGAACTTGTAAATCGACTGATCATCATCACCGACCACACAGAGATTTCGGTACTTTGCCGCCAGCAGACTGACAAACTGGAACTGAACCGTGTTCGTATCCTGATACTCATCCACCATAATGTACTTAAAACGATCCTGGTAATAATTCAATACTTCCGCATCGGTTTTGAAAAGTTCAACGGTTTTGAAAAGCAGATCGTCAAAATCCAGGGCATTATTGCTCTTTAAACGTTTCTGATACTCCTCATATACCTGGGCAATACGCTGTCTGGCATAGTCACCTTCTGAGCGGAGCAAATATTCCTTCGGCCCGATCATTTCATCCTTGGCAGATGAAATTGCTGACAGCAAAGTACGCTCCTTATAAATCTTGGTATCAATATTCAGTTTCTTGCAGACTTCCTTGATAACGGTCTTCTGGTCATCCCCATCATAGATAGTAAAACTTCTGTCGTATCCCAGTCTGTCAATATAACGCCTCAAGATACGCACACAGGTAGAATGGAATGTGCTGACCCAGATATCTTCTGCGCCAAAATCCACAATCTGATCTACACGTTCCCGCATCTCCCCGGCGGCCTTGTTCGTAAATGTAATAGCCAGAATATTCCATGGATTGACCTGACATTCATCAATCAGATAGGCAATCCTGTGGGTCAGCACTCTGGTCTTGCCTGACCCGGCTCCTGCCAGAATAAGAAGCGGTCCTTCTGTATGATAGACCGCTTCCTGCTGGACAGGATTCAATGATTCATATATACTCATTCAAAAATCCTCCAGATTCTCTATTTGTCTACTTTATTCAGCACTGCTCAAAGTCAGTCATCGAAAACGGCGACTCAACAACGCTTTTACAAAAGACTTGTTCCGCATTCCGGACAGAATTTCTGTCCCGCCGCAGCTTTATAGCCACATTTCGGGCAAACAGGCTGCGCCTGATTGGCTCCGCACTCCGGACAAAACTTCATATCTTCATTAATCTCAGCACCACATTTAATGCATTTCTTCTTCTGAACAGCCAGTGAGGCACCACATTCAGAGCAGAATTTCAGTCCCTTCTTCATTTCAGAACCACATTTCGGGCAAATCACAAAACTCTCCTTCTGTGTACCTGACTGTCCCTGCACACCGCCATTCATCTGGCCGGCCATCATGCCGCCGAAAGCCATGCCGGCAGACATCTGCATGCCCATACCCGCCATGCTGTTCATACCGCCATTCGGATTCTTTGCCATAGCCACCATGGCATCTGCCTGTGCATCCACCTGTCTCTTATAAGCATAGGCATCCATGCCGCCAAGAGCGCCCAGAGAAGCACGTTCATCAATGGATTTCTTCACCATTTCCGGTAAAGCCACCTGAACAGCCATCTTCTGCATCTGAATACCGTAACGGCCAAAGAAATCATCACTCTTTGCCTTCAGAATCTGTGCTGCTTCATAACAGTAACCCTGCATATCAAAGAAATCCATCTGCTTCTCTGTCACGATCTCCTTGAAATACATGGCAATCTGCGGTGTCACAAAGCTCTTCAGGTCAGCCACCGTATACCGGTTCTTCACACCCATGAGATTCTCCGCAAAAAGCTTCGGGTCCTTGATGGATAATGAATACTTGCCGTTTGCTCCCACATTGACAAGGCCAAAGACTTCATCCTTCACTGTCACCTGTTCACTCGTTCCCCATGGTATATCAATGATCTCATTGGTATTGACAAAAATAATATCCACGATAAATGTGTCATGAAAACCGTATTTCCACTGATTCAGTGTTGTTGTCACCGGCATATTATTTGTTGTCAGTTCATATCGGCCCGGCATAAAAATATCCGTCATCTGACCTTCGTTCACAAGAATAGCTGCCTGTCCAGGCATAACCGTCAGTACAGATTCATACATAATCCTGCGTCCGTCTCTGTCATAAACAGCTGCCAGTTCCTGCGGATCTGAGGAACGATAACTGATGCTTGATAAAAGCTGTCCTTTAATTAAATTCTTTAATCCCATGTAAAGACCTCCCTGTCCTTCTCATCATTCAATATCCTGTTTGCAATCTATCAACTGCTTCGTCAATGGCTGCTGTACATTCCTATAGCAGCTAACCTGCAGCTGCAATCGCAAGCTTACTAAAAACTAGTACATCGTTTCGTAAATAACTATACCAATCGCGTAGGATGCGGATTCGATTGTGCAGGTAAAAAAACGCAGGCGTAGCGGGCTACGCCGAGGCTTTTCTACCTGCACAATCGGATTCGCAGGCAAGTGAATGGTGTAGTTATTTCGAAAACGATGTACTAGCCCACTGCTCCCATGACAAGCTGCTCCCATGTCTCTGTTGTTTCAACCTTACAGTCATTCTTCCACTGAGTATACTGTTCTTCAAACTTATCATTCAAAACCTGTTCAAAGGCACTGTCTTCCATATCTTTATATTCATCTTCCTGACGAAGTCTCGCTGAAAGATCCTCAAGGATTTGATTGTAGACCTTCATGGAAATAGCATCTTTCTCATAAATCGCCAGAACTGCTGACTGCTCTACACTAAACTGAGCCGCAATATCCTCACCGATGGATGCCATATAATCCTCGGCCTTAGACGCGCACTGCTTCTCCTCATCATCTGTCAAAGCCGGTACATCATATTCATCCGCCTTATTACAGAGAATCACCTCACGTTCTATCTCATCCAGCATGGTTGCCTTGGCATACTCTCCAACGGTCATTCCATTGTCCATCTTCGTATTCCATGGTTCCTCGCCATAATCCGCTACATACTGGTCTCTGACCATGTAAGCCCTTGCATTTATCTCAGACAAATAAACTGTCGTATCATCAATATTCAGCACTGGTTCGTCATCTACAGCATAACTGCCAATGGGTTCTACTTCGCTCTCACCATTGGCACTATCGCTTCCTGCCGGTTGTGAATCATATGTTCCGGATTCCCCCACCGCTAAAGCTGTTTCATTGTCCTCCTGCCTGGATTCCACCGCAGTTTCTGCCGCAGATTTGCTGCCGAGACGATTCCCTGTTACAAAACCGCCGCAAAAGCCAATGCCAATCCCTACAATAAGGGCGGCCCCAAGCATACCTGCGCTGTATTTATTTCTTTTACTCATAACGAATAGTCTCCTTTACACATTGCAAAAAATCAGCATCTTTCTATATTCCTAAACCGAAAAAACATCCACTTTAAACATTAGTGCCATATGAATGCATTTTAGCATAAATAAGGCTCCCTTGCAACACAGACACGGTTTATGCATATTTTACTATATACCATTATATAAGGAGGATTTTATGGAGCCGCTTTTAGATTTGACCGATGTCAATTATACCTATCAGACAGCAGAAGGTGAAACTCCGGCTGTTAAAGACTTGAGTTTTCGTGTTTTTCCCAACCATTTTCTCGGTATCATCGGTCCCAGCGGATGCGGAAAATCTACAATTTTATCCCTGATTGCAGGTTTGATTCAACCTAATTCCGGCAAAATTGCCGTTTCTGCCGAAATCGGCTATATGCTTCAAAAAGACCATCTGCTTGACTGGTTAAGTATCCGGGATAATATTTCCCTTGGACTTCGGATTCATCATAAACTGACACCTGAAAAAGAAAAATGGTCCGACAAAATGCTGGAGGAATACGGCCTTGCCCCTTTCGCAGATGCCAGGCCCGGTCAGCTTTCCGGCGGCATGCGTCAAAGGGCAGCCCTCATTCGGACACTGGCCCTCTCGCCCCGGATGCTTCTTCTGGATGAACCATTCTCGGCCCTGGATTATCAGACAAGGCTTACCGTCTCCGACGATATCTACCGGATTCTTCGCAGTCAGCAAATGAGTGCTATTCTTGTGACCCATGATATCTCGGAGGCTATCAGTTTCTGTGACCGTATTATCGTTTTGACCAAACGTCCTGCCTCTGTCAAAAAAACTTTTGATATCCACCTGACCCTTGATAAAGAGCGTACACCTTTTGAAGCCCGCATGGCACCTGAGTTTAAGGATTATTTTAATGAAATATGGGGTGAATTAAATGTCTGAATCAACCATTCTGTATCCGGTTTCCAACACATCCCGTGAAGAATTTCTTGCCAAAAAGAAAAGACAGAAACAGTTTATTACAGGCATGCGCCTTTTTATCCTGATTTTTATATTAGGTGGATGGGAAATTGCCGCCAGGTGCCATCTGATTGACGATTTTATTTTCAGCAGCCCAACGCGTATTTTGAAAGTAATGGTGCAGATGGCAGCTGACAAAAGTCTCTTTTACCATATCGGCATTACCATCGGCGAAACCCTTATCAGCTTTATCCTTGTTCTGATTCTCGGCACCTTTATCTCCATGCTGCTCTGGTGGTGTCACAGTGCCGCCGATATTCTTGAGCCCTATCTCGTTGTCCTGAACAGCCTGCCAAAGACAGCTCTGGCACCGATTCTCATTGTCTGGCTGGGAAATAATATGAAAACCATTATTGTCTGCGGTGTCACCATGGCGATTTTCAGCACCATTATCAACCTTTACACCGCCTTTATCCACATTGACAGCGATAAACTGCTGCTAATTAAAACCCTTGGCGGTACCCGCAAAGACATTCTGAGGTACATTGTCCTTCCTGCCAGTATCTCCGCCATCGTCAGCAACCTGAAAGTCAACATCGGCCTCTGCCTCGTTGGAGTCATTATCGGTGAATTTCTGGCAGCCAACGCCGGTCTGGGTTACCTGATCATTTACGGCAGTCAGGTGTTCCGGCTGGATTACGTCATGCTCAGCATTATCATTTTGTGTATACTGGCCATGATACTCTATCAGCTGCTGGCTTTTGTCGAAAAACGCTATCATGCAAAACACTAATCATCCTGCCCGGTTATTTTGGCAATATATTACACATGTAACCTAATCTTCCCAATTCTATTAAATATTGCATTCGGAGGCTTTTTATGTTATCTTAATGACACAAGAAAATTGTCCAATTGCTGTAAAGATGTGCAGGTCTGCCCGGATAAACATCATTGGACTATACCACCCGTTTTCCACAACGAAGGAGTTGATTTTAATGGCATTGACCACAGAAGATTTACAGGCAATTAGCGCACTTATACAACCTTTGATACAACCCTTAAATGACAGCATTTGTCTAATGCAGAAAGACCTTACAGAAGTAAAAGACGACGTATCTGTCATGAAAAACGACATTTTTTCACTGAAGGCGGACGTCGCCGGCCTCAAAACTGATGTCGCAAGACTGAAGACAGATGTCGCCGGTCTCAAATCAAAAATGATTGAATTGAAGAATCGCATCGGATGCCTCGAAGACCGTATGCTGATACTGGAAAAACGCATGGATAAGATGGAAAGAGAATTACGTGAAGATGTCGAAATGCTGAAGAAAAAGAATAAACCTGCCTGATCCGCGATTCATTTAAACAAATTGCGGATAAAACACAAAAGCCGATTTACGGGATTTTGATAATCATTTGATTCATAATCCCGGAAATCGGCTTTTTAAATTAAGCTTCTGCCTTAATAGGCTACGACAATGCCGCCATCATTGGCATACATCGTTGCAACACCTGCTGTATCAACAATCACGATGCCCTTAAAAGCATATTTCTTCTCAATCTCAACCTTGAGCCATTCTGCACGTTTCAGACAGTTGCAATGAGAAATCATCAGATACTTCTCCGTCGGATGGATAACTGTCTTGCCAATCTGCTCTACCAGCTTCATCAGTGCCTTCTTCATACCGCGGCCCATATCCAGCTGTTGGATTATGCCTTCCGGCGTAGAACCCATGACGGGCTTGATATTCAGTACATTGACCAATGTCGCCTTAAGACCTGATAAACGGCCATTCTTTCTCAATGTCTCCAATGATTCCAGAACGAATAATGTTGTCTGTTCCTCGATATACTGCTCCACTTCACTGACTACTTCCTTGAAATCCTTGCCTGCATTCAAACATTCCTGAATCTTCATCAGGATCAATGTCTGACCTGCACTGGCAGAACGGCTGTTAAACACATGAATGTTCTTCTCCGGATACTCTTCCTTCAAAAGATCTGCACCAAGCTTAGCGCTGTTATAAGAACCACTGAGTTCTGCTGAAAGTGTCACTGCATAGGCATCCTCGTTGTCATAACCATAGGCCTGCATATATGCATCCGGTGACGGACATGCGGATGATGGTGCCTCAGGGCACTCTGCTACATGTCTCAAAAATTCCGCCTGATTAAAAGTTTCATCATCTATAAACTTATCTTCCCCAACATTCAGCGTAAGAGGCACAAGTGTGATATGTTCATCCTTCTTCATAGCCGCAGTCATATCTGTACAACTGTCCACTGCAATATGATATGCCATTTATTTATCCTCCTGCATCTATCGCAGCTATCCTGCATATAAAAATACAAAATAACTGCTCTAATTTACTAACGACCATTCAACATAGTTTTCATTACTATATATCATAGCATATCAAACATCTTTTGAAAAGACCAAATTCACATCCATTGATTATATATGACCAAATTCACATCCATTGATTATAATGCGTAATTGTGCTACTATAAGGAGTGGAAAATTTCCTATATTATAATTTTAAATGAAGAATGGAGAATGAATATGCAGACATTACCAAAAGAAGTTGAACAGCTCTTTCACTACCTGCAGAACGGCACATCCGCTTTTCATGTGATTGCCCATACCAAGCAGGTTCTGACAGAAGCCGGATTTACAGAATTACATATAAAAGACAACTGGACACTGACAAAGGGCAGCCGTTATTTCTGCAGTCCTTTTGACACAACCCTCTACGCTTTTACAATCGGTGAATCCTGTGACCTTTCCAATGGTATTCACATTGCCGGTGCCCACACAGATTTCCCGGCCATCAAAATTAAGCCAAATCCGGAAATTTTTTCCCATGGCTACATGCAGCTGAATACAGAAGTATACGGCGGTCCTATTTTAAATACATTCTTCGACAGACCGTTATCCCTTGCCGGAAAAGTTGTCACAAAGGGTGACCGTTATGATCGTCCGGTCAGCCATCTTGTGGATCTGAAACGTCCCGCTGTTTATCTGCCGAATCTGGCTATTCATATGAATCGCGCCATCAACGAAAACGGTGCTCCTATCGACAACCAGAAGCATCTGCTGCCTATCCTCGGCACACTGAATGAATATCTGAACAAAGATACAACTTTCATGGATCTGCTTGCCAAAGAAATCGGTGTGGATGCCAAAAATATTCTTGATTATGATCTTTGCATGTACAATCTTGATCAGCCTGAACTGGTTGGTTTCACAGAAGAATTTATCTCCGCACCAAGACTGGATGATATCACTTCTGTATGCGCTCTGATTCACGGTCTTGTTGAAAGTAAGAACTCTGACCGCGTTAACCTTGTCTGCTTATTCGATAACGAGGAAATCGGAAGTCTCAGCAAACAGGGTGCTGATTCCACACTGCCTTCTGTTATCATCGGTAAGATCTGGCAGGCTTTCGGCAAAAATCAGATTAACTGTATGTCCGATATCTCAGACGGCCTGATGCTTTCTGTTGATGTCGCTCACGCATACCATCCGAATTATCCAGGCACTCAGGATATCACCAACTATCCCATCATGAACGGCGGATTTATTCTGAAAACAGCCAGCAACCAGTCTTATACATGGGATTGTGAGAGCATGGCTTCCCTCATTGCACTGTGCCAGCAGGAAAACATTCCTTATCAGCGCTTTGCAAAACACTCCAACACAAAGGGCGGCGGCACTATCGGTTCCATCATCTCTTCCCATCTGCCAATGCGCACCGCAGATATCGGTGTCGGACTTCTGGCCATGCACTCAAGCCGGGAAATGATGGGCAAAGACGACCAGATCGGTTTGACGCACTTTGCTAAGGCATTTTTCGAAAACTAAAAATATCCTATGGTACAACAAAAGCTGGCAGCTCTTAAAAACTGGCAGCTTTTGTTGTGTCATTTAATTTTTTTTAACTGTTCAGAGCTAACCTCCAAAATGCTACGCATTTTATACCTGTTTTTTGAAATTTTGCTTGGCTCTGAACAGTTACAAATTTTTATTTTACGCCGAGGAGGTCGCACAGGGACAATACATAAATCTGTCCTGCATTGACAACGTCTTCGATGTCTACATTTTCGTTTGGTGCATGGATGCCTTCTGTGTTGGATGGGCCATACTGAATGGTTGGTACGCCCTTGAGACGGTATTCTCTTGCGTCGCTGCAAGCCCACTGCCATGCCGGATATACAGTAATGCCCCAGATGGCCTCTGCATTCTTCTTGATGGCCTGTACGATATCTGAATCATCGCGGGTAACATTGGCTTCACTCTTCCAAATGAGTTCATATTCAACGCCTTCCACACCTGCAGCTTTGATCATCTCTTTGACTGTGTTCTCAATTTCTTCATGATCCACGCCATAAGGCAGACGGCAGTCGATGGTTGCTTCGCAGTAATCCGGAACCATATTAGGACGTGTGCCGCCGGAAATCAGGCCTACATTGGCTGATACATGGTTAATAACATTGCCGATGCCCTTCATGTCCAGTTCTTTTTCTGCAACCATCTGTGAATTAGCCAGAGACTGTAAAAGATCTTTCGGATAATGACCTTCAATCTTTGTCAGCATTTCGATATTTGCCAGAACTTTGTTTAATTTCAGGATCGCATTGTCACCCTTGTAATTGCCAAGGCTTCCATGAGCAGACTTGCCGGTGGATTTGAAGACAATATGCAGGTTGCCTTTCTGTCCGGATTCAATGGTCCAGTTGGTTGTCGGTTCCGCAATAATGGCTGCATTGGCTCCTTCAGCGTAGCCCTGTTCACAAAGCCATGTTGTCCCGTATTCACTGCCGCTCTCTTCATCAGAAACAATATGAAGACGGATATTGCCTTTCAAGTCTGCCCCTGAATCTTTCAATACTTTCATGGCAAACAAAAGACCTGCCACACCGGCTTTCATATCAGAAGCACCGCGGCCAAGGATTCTCTTGTCTGTAATTTCACCACCAAATGGATCATAATCCCACTGGGAGCGATCGCCGGCAGGGACAACATCCACATGTCCGTTCAAAATCACACTGAAGCCCTCATCGCTGCCCATTTTGGCCAGTACATTCGGATGATCCGGATTGCAGGAAACCTCTTCATAGCTGATACCTGCATCAGACAGATATTTTTCTACAAAATCGATCACGTCTCTCTGTGTTCCCACAGGATTCTCACTTGGAATACGAATCAGGTCAGAAGCCAGTTTGACAAGATCATTACTTCTGCTTTTTGCCAGTTCCCAAACATCATTTCTTGTTACATTGCTCATTGATATTCATCCTCTTTTCATTTTCCCGCAGTTGCTCAAAATCTGATTTTGAAACTGCTGTATTTTACTCATATAAGAAACATGCAACCTGGTGGCCATCACCAGCGTCCTTTAACTTAGGGATTTCCTTTCTGCACCTATCCATGCAGTTCGGGCATCTGCCCGCTAACGGACATCCAATCTGATCGCCGATCGGGCTTGGAATATCACCTTTTAGGACAATACGTTCTTTTTTGGCAAAAGGTGAAACCGGCGGAATCGCGGACAATAATGCCTTCGTATACGGATGCAGCGGATTCTCATAAATGGCATCCGCTTCACATAATTCTACAATTCTTCCCAGGTACATAATGGCAATTCTGTCACTGACATGCTTGATAACACCCAGGTCGTGGGAAATAAAGATATATGTCAGATTGTACTGCTGCTGCAGTCTGTTGAACAGATTCAGCACCTGTGCCTGAATGGATACGTCCAACGCAGAAACCGGCTCATCACAGACAATTACCTTCGGATTCATGGCCAACGCTCTGGCCACATTGATACGCTGTCTTTGACCGCCTGAAAATTCATGCGGGAAACGGTGGACGTGCTGAATATCAAGACCAACCTCTCTCATCAGTTCCAGAACACGTTTTTCACGCTCATTTTTATCAGAAATCAGTTTATGCACGATCAGCGGTTCCTCGATCAATTTGCCGGCTGTCTTTCTCGGATCCAATGAAGAGTAAGGATCCTGGAAAACCATCTGGACATCCTTCTTGGCTTTCTTAAGTTCTGCCCCTTTCAGGGAAAAAAGGTCTTTGCCGTCAAAAGTCACAGAACCGGCGGTTGCCTTGTGCAGCTGGATCAATGTACGACCGAATGTTGATTTACCGCAACCGGATTCACCGATGACACCCAATGTCTCACCTTCATAAATATCTACAGACACATCGTTTAACGCATGGAGAATCTGAGGTTTACCGCCAAGCTTTTTGCTTTTGATCTCAAATTCCTTGGTCAGATGCTCAATTTTCATCAAAACTTTCTTTTCATTACTCATCCTTTAAGCCCTCTCCTTTCTCCAGTTTATTGGTCAGATTCTGTCTGTGGCAGGCTACAAAATGTCCCGGTTCCACTTCAACAAGAGGTGGTACAGACTGTGTACATGCTTCTGTCACATACGGACATCTGTTATAGAAATTACAGCATTTGCCTGTCAGACGGAGGTCAGGCGGTGTACCTGGAATAGTCTTTAATTCACCCTTAGATTCATCAGACAATTTCGGCATGGAATCCAGAAGTCCCCATGTATATGGATGACACGGATTACTGTAAAGTGTCTTTGTATCTGTAAATTCTACGGTATTGCCGGCATACATAACCATGACCTTATCACACATTTCCCATACAACACCCAGATTATGTGTAATCAGAAGAATGGCTGTATCCATGTTTCTCTGAAGATCTTTCAGAAGCTCCAGGACCTGTGCCTGAACTGTTACATCCAAAGCCGTTGTTGGTTCATCGGCAATGATCAGTTTCGGTTTGCAGCACACAGCCATGGCAATGATCACACGCTGACACATACCGCCTGAAAGTTCATAGGGATAAGAATTCATACGTTTCTCAGGTTCAGGAATACCAACCTTATTCAGTGCCTCAACGGCCATCTTCCAGGCTTCATCTTTTGTCACATTCTGATGTGCCATGATCATCTCTGTCATCTGCTTGCCGATTTTGAAAACCGGATCAAGAGATGTCATCGGATCCTGGAAAACAACAGCGATATCCTTACCTCTGAAATCATTTAACTCTTTTTTGCTTAATGCCAGAACATCTTTGCCTTCAAATTCAATGGAACCTCCGACAATCTTGCCTGTTCTTGGCGGGAGAAGACGGATAATAGAGCTGGAAGTCACACTCTTACCGGAACCTGACTCACCAACGATACCCATGGTCTCACCTTTTGCTATATTAAAACTTACACCATCTACCGCCTTCGCAACACCACTGGCCGTATAAAAGTAAGTCTTTAAATCTTTGACTGTCAATATATTTTCACTCATCATATCACCTCGATCACTCGTATTGTGCTTTCATTTCACTGAATGCTTTCCGTACCGCTTCCATCTTAGAGGAATCTGAAAGGATATCCACAGCAGTCATAGCCATGCCCTTCGCTGCAGCCTCAATGGCTCTGTATCCATCGGGACTTCCTGTTGCTTCCTCAAACTCCGGTGTATGGACCCTAAGTCCCGGCCGAAGCCGAATATAAGCCTGTATGCCCGGAAGTGCATGGGTCACATTGCCCATGTCCGTGCAGCCAATCCCCTGCTCCTTTAGTCTCGGACACAGTTCTTCACCAAGGACTTTGAAATTCTCTGCCAGTGTATCCTCCAAAACAGGATTATTGCGAATATCCTCATAAGATAAATCAATCATCTCATATTCAAAACGCGTTCCCGTAATGGATGCCACATTCTCGCAGATTTTGATAAAACGATGGAATAATTCCCATTTGTATTTCATACTGAATGAACGAATAGTAAACTCCGCAGAACAATGATCCGGTATAAAAATAGCCTGATCGCCGCCGTCACGGATAATGCCGAGAATCTTGCCTTTGTCTCCAAGCTCAAGACGCGTGGCATTCACAATATTGAACAGTTCAAGAATAGGCGTCAATGCGCTGATCCCCTCTTCCGGCCATGTGGCTGCATGAGCTGTTTTCCCATAATAATGCACACGGATATCTGTTCTTGAATAAGAAATATCGTTGACACATGTATCTGCGGAAGCATGAGTCAGCATGGCAAAATCAAGGCCTTCAAAAGCTCCGTTTTCCAGCATGGTGATCTTGCCTCCGCCGCCTTCCTCTGCAGGGGTCCCAAGAACTGTAATTTTGCCGCCTAACGTATCAATCACAGATTTCAAACCGATTCCCGCGCCGCAGGCAATGGCACACATCAAATTATGTCCGCAGGCATGCCCCATGCCCGGAAAAGCATCAAACTCACCAACAAAACCAACATTCAGTCCGGGTTTTCCGCTGTCGTAGACACCTCTGACACTTGTCTCAAGGCCTCCGACACCTGTTTCTACCTGAAAACCATACTTCATCAGAAGTTCAGACATGGCTTTGCAGGCTTTAAATTCATGGAAGCTGTATTCCGGATGATGCCAGAGATAATCTGAAAGTCCTGTCAGATCCGGCATAATCTCCTCTATTCTTTTTTGAACTGTCTGTTTATTTTCCATTTTATTCATCCTTTATTTGTAACTGTTCAGAGCCAAGCAAAATCTCATAAAACAGGTATAAAATGCTTGCATTTTTAAGACTGTTTTTGAAATTTTATTTGGCGGATACGCCACACCGACGAAATGCGTCGCATTTTGGAGGTTGGCTCTGAATAGATATCTTTATTCAAACTAGAGGTCTGCGAAGACCTTCGCAGCGCAATTACTGTTTCATCTTAGGATCCAGTACGTCACGGATACCATCACCGAAAAGGTTAAAGCCAAGTACAGTGATTAAAATAAATGCACCGGAGATTGTTGCTACAAATGGTGCCGTTGTCAGACTGCTCTTTCCTTCACGCAGGATGCTTCCCCATGAAGCTGTCGGTGCGGCAATACCAAGACCAAGGAAACTCAATGCTGCCTCAGAGATAATCGCACTTGCTACATTTAATGTGGCATAAACGATGATCGGAGAAATTGCATTCGGGAGGATATGTGTAAACAGAAGTCTTGTGTTGGAAACACCGATCACACGACAGGCATTGCAGTATTCTTCATTTTTAACAATATGGACTTCACCACGAACCACACGGGCAAAGCTTGGAATATTACCGATACCGATGGCGATGATAACATTGATCAGTCCCTGTCCGAGCACTGTCATCAGAATAATGGATAACAGTACAAATGGGAAGGAGAGAAAACCATCCATGATTCGCATGATCACAGAGTCTACAATACCGCCCATGAAACCTGCGATCAGACCAAGTAAAACACCGATCACACCACCGACTAATGTACCGCCTGCTGCAACAATCAGAGAAACTCTGGCACCATAAATGACACGAGACAGCAGATCACGTCCAAACTGATCTGTTCCAAAAATATGACCTTCTGAAAAAGGTTTCAGAAACGCATCCAGCGGATGGATCTCATTTGGATCATAAGGTGCAAGGACAGGTGCAAAAACGGCAATAAATACCATAACAACGACAATGACAAGACCGATCATCGCTGTTTTGTTACGTTTTAACTTGTTCCATACATTATTGGCACGACGTTCTGTTTTGAGCATTTCTGCCTGAGCGTCCAGGCCGAGTGCATCTGCAGAAGTCGTTTTTGTTATATCTGCCATTTAATTACCTCCCTTCGAATCGTAGCTGACACGTGGATTGATAATCATATAGACCACGTCCACCAGTAAATTGACAACGACAAAGACAACGGCAATGAAAAGGACCGTTCCCTGAATCAGCATATAATCCCGGTTATCGATGGCAGATACGATCATAGTACCCATACCAGGCCATGAGAAGATACTCTCTGTCAAAATGGCACCTGTGAAGGCACTGGCCAGCTGAAGACCAAGAACTGTTACAATTGGAGGCAGCGCATTTTTTAATGCATGCTTCCAGATAATACTGCTTTCTTTGATGCCACGGGCACGAAGTGCTTTGATGGAATCACTATGTATAACCTCCAGCATACTGGAGCGGGTTATTCTGGCGAATGTTGCGGTAGGGATTGTTGCCAGACAGAAACATGGCAGTACCATATGGGAGATCACATCTCCGATACCTTTGCTCATAGAGCCCATGCCCAGGGCAGGCAGCCATCCAAGCTGTACTGAAAACAGGTTGACAAGCATCAGGCCCAGCCAGAAAATCGGCATAGACACGCCAACCAGCGCAAGAATCATAAAAATATAATCTAAAATGGAATACTGTTTTATTGCGGATAAAACACCAATGCCAACACCAATAAAAATAGCAATGACCAAACTGGTCAGAGTAATGACCAGCGTATTTGGAATTCTTTCTGCGATCAGACTTGTGACCGGACGATTATAGACATAAGATGTACCGAAATCACCATGAAGAATACCGATCATATAATCTGCATACTGCTCAAGCTTGCTCTTATTTAATCCAAGCTTAATCTCCATCTCGGCAATATCCTGGGCGGAAGCCTGAGGACCGAGAATTGTACGTGCCGGATTACCCGGAATCATTCGTGTCAAAACGAAAGTAATCGTAATAACAATGAGGAGTGTTGGAATACTTTGTAAAATACGTTTGAGAATTGTTTTTAACACTTACTTAATACACCACCATTTCATGTAAACTGCAAGAAATCCATTGTGGATTTCTTAAAAAGAGAGGCGCGAACTCGCCGCGCCCCGCTTTCAAACACTCATTAATATTAGTCTGTTACCCATACATTGTTTTCTGGTGTAACGAGTTTGATTGTGCCATCTGCTCTCTGAATGAAATCATGAACACGTCCATCAACACCATAAATAACATTTTCATTTGCATAGAAGAGACCAGGAAGATCATCTACGATCAGAGCCAGAGCCTGTTTGTAGTAGTCTGCACGATCAGACTGTTCTGTTGCTTCCAATGCTTTCTGAAGTAATTCATCAACCTTTGCGTTGGAGTAATGCTGACCATTACCGATACCGCCCCACTCCTCTGTTGAGAAGAGTTTGTTCAGGAAGAAGTATGGATCCGGATACCATGTCCAGGACATACCATAAACATCTGCGTTGTTGGACATTGCAACTTCTGAGAATGTACCCCATTCAGATGCATGGATGTTTAATGTAACACCAACCTGTGCCCAGTAAGCCTGAAGAAGAACAGCCATGTTCTGTCTTACTTCTGTATCACTGATATAAAGATCAAGTGTCAGGCCATCGCCGTAACCAGCTTCAGCAAGGAGTTTCTTGGCATCTTCCGGATCGTAACCCGGAACTTTGCTTTCAAGGGAAGCATCATAACCCCATGAGCCAGGAGGCAGTGGAAGGCTTGCATTCTGTGCTTCGCCGTATTTGTAAAGTGAAGAAACCATTTCTTCTACATTCACTGCTTCAATCAGGGCTTTTCTGACTTTGATATCAGCTGTAGGTCCCTGTTCCATGTTAAAGTAAACGTATGCAACATGAAGTCCCGGTGTCTCAAGCAGAGTCAGATCTGCATTATCCTTAACTTTCTGAACAGATTCACCCTTCAGATCCATTGCGATATCAACTTCGCCTGTCTGAAGTGCATTGGCTGCCTGTGTGGAATCTGTAATTACCTTGAAGATTACTTCGTCAAGGTTTGGCTCGCCCATCCAGTAATCAGCGTTCTTCTTCAAAACTGCCTGCTGGTCAAGCTGGAAGGATTCCATAGCAAAAGGACCTGTACCAATTAAGTGGCTGCCGAAGTCATCACCCCAGCCTTCAACTTCTTCCTTAGGAACGATTGCGTTGCCCCCATCTGTTAATGCTGTCAGGAAAGAAGAGTTTGCTGATTTCAGTGTACATGTAACTTCATAATCGCCTGTAGCTTCTGCTTTATCAAGCATGGACAGACGGTTGCTGTCTGAAAGTTCGCCTGAACGGTTCAGTGAGTAAGCAACATCTTCTGCTGTCATCTCACGGCCATCCTGATACTTTCCTTTCTGGAACTTAACACCCTGGCGGATGTTGAACACATATGTGATACCATCATCTGAAACTGTCCAGTCTGTTGCCAGAGCCGGTACATATTCAGATAAGTCGCTGTTGTACTCGATCAGAGTATCACAGACCTCTTTGATAATCTGGCTTTCGTATGTACCGCTGTAGTGGATTGGATCCAGTTTGCTTGGAGAAGCGGATAAGGAAATTGTCAGTGTACCACCTTTAACCGGATCTCCTTCTGCTTCTGTCTGTCCAGATGCTGTTGTCTCAGATGCAGAACTGTTTGCTGCTGTACCTTCTGTTTCTTTAGAACCAGAATTACCGCAGGCTGCAAGAGAAACGCACATGGATGCAACAAGTGCAAGTGCTAAAAATCTTTTTTTCATCTCTTTTCCTCCTCGTGAAAAAATTATAACTACTGGTGTTCCTCCAGCCATCTCATGGCACATTCTGTATACACAGCAGCCATTCTGTGGATTGCTTCTTCATTAAAAGTAACCCTGCAATCATGAACACCATAATTATATCCTTCTTCCGTGCTTCCCGTACCAAACCAGTACAGGACAGATGGAACCTTAACGGAAAGTGCCGAAAAATCTTCGGACCCCGTCATTCGCTCGATTGGCTGAGCCGTACCTTCACCGAGCAGATCATCAATATAACGGATGGTATCCGTTAAAAGCTGATCATCATTGTACATCGGCGGAATTCCTTCCCCGATGAAATCAATTTCACATTCCGCACGGAATGTCTTACATACACCTTCGCAGATATCAATCAGTCTCTGTCTGGCAAAAGCCTTGACATCCATGTTCATTGTCCGGATTGTTCCCTGCAGAACTGCCTCGTCCGGCATAATATTGGCTGCCGTTCCTGCATGCATAGAACAAATCGTCAGGACAATCAGTTCATTTGGATTGATTTCTCTGCTGTTGATGGTCTGAAGGGCCAGCTGTATATGACAGGCCACATTGATGGGATCTACATTTCTGTGAGGTGCTGCACCGTGTCCGCCGATACCTTTGACCTTAATTGTAAAGACATCACTGGAACCGCAGCCTGTTCCTCTTGTATAGCCGGCCTTGCCAAGGCTGTCATGCAGTACATGCATCGCCATAGCCGCATCCACATGAGGATTCTCCAGAATACCAGCCGCAATCATGTCATTGGCTCCATCCATAATCTCCTCCGCCGGCTGAAACATCAGCTTCACCTGCCCCTTCAACTCACTTTCATGGGCTTTCAGAAGTTTGGCCGCCCCAAGAAGGGCAGATGTATGAAAATCATGTCCGCAGGCATGCATTTTCCCATTGATAGAACAAAACGGCAATCCTGTCTCTTCCTTCATCGGAAGTGCATCCATATCGCCGCGAATCAAAAAAGTCTTCCCGCCATCAGGGCCGACAACTGCACTGATACCTGCTTTCCCGACCGCCTTTGGTTCATATCCATATTCTCTTAATTGCTGCATCACATACGCTGTTGTCTCCGGAAGATCAAATCCAAGCTCCGGATTCTGATGGAGATGTCTGCGATGTGCGATCAGCTCGTTCTCAATCGCTTTCGCTTCACTTACGATTGAACTCTGCATAGCTTTCAACTCCTTACATCATATATCCATAATGATATATCCACAATGGACATTTGTCTGCACAAGACGTATTATACTATTGTATTTTCAATTCTGCAAGTCCTTTTGCATATTAATTCAAAAAATTTATTGAATCGACACTTTAAACCGTTAAAAAAAAGGATTTCCTTTTAAATGCTATTGACCCATGTCACATTTTGCTATAAACTGGTGGTAATGTGCAAATATGCCATATACCATTTTATATCTAAGGAGGCAATTAACCATGTTATTAAGACAGGTTATCGAACTGTTTGATCTGCTTGACACTCCTGCTGCCAACGGCACAACAGTCACAGATCTTTTTAAGGAAAGAGGTAACGTAGAAGTTACTGTAGAAAATGTCAAAGGTGATGAAGGCGACACAGATTGTGTAACAATTCTCATTAAAGGCAGCGAAGGAAAATCTGTCGGTGGCTCTGCTCCGACACTCGGAATCATTGGACGTCTTGGCGGACTTGGTGCAAGACCCGAAGTGACAGGTTTCGTTTCTGATGGCGATGGTGCATTAGCTGCACTGGCCGCTGGTCTTAAACTGACAGAAATGAACACAAAAGGCGACATTATGAAAGGTGATGTCATCATCGCAACCCATATCTGCCCGGATGCCCCAACTCAGGAGCATTTTCCTGTACCATTCATGGGTTCACCAATCGACATGACAACAAACAATGAGAAAGAAGTTCTCCCTGAAATGGATGCCATCCTTTCTATCGATACAACCAAAGGCAACCGTGTCATCAATTTAAACGGTTTCGCCCTTTCTCCGACCATCAAAGAAGGCTACATCCTCGAAGTCAGCAATGACCTGATGGATGTTATGACCCGTGTCACAGGCAAGTTGCCTGCTATTTTCCCTGTTGCCCAGCAGGATATCACACCTTACGGCAACGATCTTCACCATCTGAACAGTATTCTTCAGCCGGCTACTTCAACAAATGCTCCTGTTGTCGGTGTTGCGATCACAACAGAACAGCCTGTTGCCGGATGCGCCACAGGTGCATGCCATTTTGAAGATGTTGAATCCGCTGCAAGATTTGCTGTTGAAGTTGCCAAAGGATATGGCGACGGCATCATTTCCTTCTATGATCAGAAAGAATACGACCATCTGCTTGAATTATACGGACCAATGAACGTATTCCAGACTTTCGGCAAGGATAAATAAAAGGGCTGATTGTATGAAACAGATCAAAATCGGCGCAATTACCATCGGACAGGCACCCCGCACGGATATCACCAGAGATATCCTGCCGCTGCTGCCGGATTACATGACATTGACAGAATATGGTGCTTTAGATGATATGACCTATGAAGAAGTCATGTCACAGTTTGCTCCATCTGAAGATGATGAAGTGCTGGTCTCTCGCATGCGTGATGGCAGGCAGGCCAAATTTACAGAACGTTTTATCCGTCCCCTTGTCCAGCAAAAAATTGATCAGGCAGAGGCAGAAGGCGTATCAGCGATTATCCTGTTCTGTACCGGCGTTTTTCCGGAATTCAGACACCAGGTACTTTTCATCGAACCTCAGCCTCTTTTTCATGCCATTGCAGCCAAACTGGCAGGCAATCAAAAAATCGGCATCCTTGTCCCGGAACCGGATCAGGTGGAACAGGCTTATCATACCTGGGGCAAAAGCGGCATCTCTATAGAAGCCACCTCTGCCTCTCCGTATCTGGAATTTGACAAAGTCGTAGAAGCAGCTTCTTTCTTTAAGAACAAGGATCTGGCTTTTATCTGTACCGACTGTATGGGATTTACCATGGAGATGAAGCACCGTATCCAGGAGATCACCGGACTTCCGGTTCTTCTTCCAAGGACACTGGTTGTTCGTATCCTTTGCGAAATGTTCTCATAATATTGAATATTACATATTGAAGGATACAAAAAAGAAATCCGTTCCGGTTTGTTTTTACCGGAGCGGATTTCTTCTTATATTTATGCTTTATTATAGTACCGTGCTAATTTGCCGCTTATTTACTACATTATCAAATTATCTATTTATCATTGTAGTGCATAAAAATTTGATCAATTTGTAAGAATATACATTTACTTTATTTTGCAAGCAGTTTCAGGATCTCGTTGCTTCTTGCAACAAATTTTGTCATGGCTTCTGCACTTAATGGGCAGTGGCTTAATAATGCCAGATCATAAATCTGCTGGCAGAACATATTGACATGCTCACCTTCCGGATTGTTCAATACATACTGTACCAGTGCGTTATTAGCATTGAGTACAAGTGTCTGGCCTTCTGTACCCATCTGTCCCTGGCTCATACCGTACATCTTCATCATATCCTGCATACGACGCATATCCTCGGATAATGTAATCATGGCGGATGTATCTGCATTCTTCAGCTTCTCAACCTTCACATCCAGTGCTTCTACACCAAGCGCTTTCTTGAAGATATCTGTCAGCTTTGTCTGATCCTCTTCAAGAACCTTCTTGTCA
This sequence comes from Pseudocoprococcus catus, assembly GCF_019734885.1. Lineage (GTDB taxonomy): Bacteria > Bacillota > Clostridia > Lachnospirales > Lachnospiraceae > Coprococcus_A > Coprococcus_A catus. The sequence continues at coordinate 130,627 of NZ_JAAXCM010000029.1, forward strand.
TCTTCACTGGCTGTTTCTTTGAATACGTCTGCCAGATCTGTATCAATACGTCTGAACTTCACATTTTTGTCCTTCATTGCCTCTTCAAGACGGCTGATGAATGGCTGGTCGATTGGATTCTTCAGAATAACAGCATTCAGCCCCTGTTCCTTGAACATGTTAATATACTGGGACTGCTGCAGCTCATCTGTGACATAGAATACCTGATTCTCATGTTTATCCTTAGCAGCCTCAAGATATTCATCCAGTGAAATATACTTGCCATCAAGATCCTTGTAAATGATGTAATCCTTCATCTTCTCGTTGAACTTGTCATCCTTGATGCAGCCGAACTTGATGAATGGATTAATATCATCCCAATACTTCTCATAGCTTTCTCTATCTGTCTTGCACATACCTGAGAGCTTGTCTGCAACCTTCTTCGTAATATAATCGGAAATCTTCTTAACAAAACCATCATTCTGCAGTGCAGATCTTGAAACGTTCAAAGGCAGATCCGGACAATCGATGACACCCTTTAAGAGCATCAGGAATTCAGGAATAACCTCCTTGATATTATCTGCGATAAATACCTGATTGTTGTACAGTTTAATTGTACCTTCGATGGATTCATATTCCATGTTGATCTTAGGGAAGTACAGAATACCCTTCAGGTTAAACGGATAATCCATATTCAGATGGATCCAGAATAAAGGTTCCTTATAATCATGGAAGACACTTCTGTAAAATTCCTTGTATTCTTCATCTGTACAGTCATTCGGATGCTTTGTCCACAATGGATGGATATCATTCATCAGGGAAGGACGCTTATTGATCTTGTATCTTTCCTTACGAGGAGATACAACAACGGTTTCTTTCTCGCCGTTCTCATTCTCCTTCTCTTCTGTCTTCTCATCTTCGACAATTGTCTCTGCGATGACATCATCCTCACGAAGTTCATCCTTCTCGATGGTCTGATATTCCTGTTCGCCGCCTTCTTTGCTGAGGTAGATCTCAACAGGCATGAAAGAACAGTACTTTGTAATGACCTCACGGGCACGATATTCATTGGAGAATTCATAGCTGTCTTCATTCAGATACAAGGTAATCTCTGTACCTCTTGTTGTTCTGCTGCCCTTGCTCATGCTGTATTCACTGTCACCGTCACATTCCCAGAATACCGGTTCTGCGCCTTCCTGATAGGACAGTGTATCAATTGTAACCTTATCTGCAACCATGAATGCAGAATAGAAACCAAGACCGAAATGACCGATAATCTGATCTTCGTTGGTCTTGTCCTTGTACTTCTCAAGGAAATCTGTCGCACCGGAGAAAGCAATCTGTGTAATATACTCTTTCACTTCATCTGCTGTCATACCGATACCATTATCGATAAACTTCAATGTCTTCTCTTCCGGATTCACAATGACATCCACACGGAACTTCTCACCTTCCTGAAGCTGATACTCACCCATCACTTCAAGCTTCTGTACCTTCGTCACAGCATCACAGCCATTGGAGATTAACTCTCTGAAAAATATATCATGGTCTGAATACAGCCATTTCTTAATGATTGGAAACAAATTCTCACTGTTGATCGATAAATTACCCTGTTCCTGTTTAACTTCTGACATATTCAACACTCCTGTTCTTTTCTGAATTTTATACAAATATAGTCTAAGCCAATCTGTTTATCATCATCCGGCAAAATGCCCGACACTTTGCATCTGTTCACGCAAACACAATTGGCAGTCATCAGCGTCTTCTGCTAACAAGTATTGTAATACCTTTATTTCCAAATGTCAAGAAAAATTAGCACTCATTTTTAATGAGTGCTAATAGTTCTATTTATTCAATTGAATCTCCAGCTCCTGCTTCATACCCTCTGCCGCCGGAATTCCCAACAATCTGCACACCATCGGTGCCACATTCAGCTGTGAAATATAATTCTCCTCAAATCGTCCATTCTCCACTTTATCACTGAAAATATAGAGTGCAACCTCTCTCTGGGCAGGTTCCGTCCCCACATGAATACCAAGGTTGTTCATTCCGTGGTCTGCTGTCACCACTACCTGATATCCGGTTTGCAGCCATTCCGGCATCCTTGCTGCAATAAGATGTCCCACCGCAGCCACTGCATTGGCATATTCGGCACTGTCTGCCCCTTTCATATGCCCCCACTCATCCACAGCCATGGTGTGATACAGCATAAAATCCGGATCAAAAGTTTTGCGAAGGCATTCTCCTTCTGCGAAGACATGAGAATCCGGATAGTTGTCATCCCAATAGTACATGCCATACTGGATGGCGCCCTCCGTATCCAGCTGTACCCGGTCTCTGTCCGATACATAGGGAGCTCTGCTGTAAAGCTCACTCATCCATGAGTAAGAAATCGCAGCTGTTCTGCCGCCCGCCTTGCGGCACAGTGAAAAGACGCTGTCATAAGGCAGTACCCCGCCCACCTCATTGCAGGTCACCCCATGCTCACATACGGGAAGCCCGGTAAAAAGGGTGGCATACATCGGCTTTGAAAGTGACGGCAGTTCACCCAACACTTTATATTTCGCACCTTTATTATAATCAATCATATGTTCAAGATATCCCAGATACTTGCTGGCCGCTTCATACTGACAGGCATCCAGCAACACAAAGATTGTTTTATCCATTGTATTTTCCGTTACTGAAAACTTATAAAAAGTTATAAACTTCCATGTTTCATTCCTACTTCAACGAGTATGCTTTTGATGATATAAATATCTATCTACTCACAAGTTCTTGTACTCTCCATAGGCGTAAATTCCGGACTAACGTATCCGTACATATTTGCATTAACGTTTCAGTGTTAGCTTGCAAATCGTTCTCCA